>NZ_LR131953.1:2123734-3891617 GCF_900634595.1 Thiomonas sp. OC7
AGGCGAAACGTACCCCGGCGCGCTTGCCGATCCAGTTCTCCTGCATCAGCCGCACCCGCTCGGGCCAGCCGGAGAGATAGTTCTTGTCTTCGGGATCGGCCACGGCGGCCAGCAGTTCCTCGGCGTAATCGGTGATCTTGAGGTAGTAGCCGGGAATCTCGCGCTTTTCCACCACGGCGCCGCTGCGCCAGCCGCGGCCGTCGATCACCTGCTCGTTGGCCAGCACGGTCTGGTCCACCGGGTCCCAGTTCACCACTTGGGTGCGGCGCTCGGCGATGCCTTTTTCCAGCATCTTGAGGAACAGCCACTGGTTCCACTTGTAGTACTCGGGCGAGCAGGTCGCTACCTCGCGGCTCCAGTCGATCGCCAGACCCATGGCCTGCATCTGCCGCTTCATATAGGCGATGTTGTCGTAGGTCCACTTCGCCGGGGGCACCTTGTTTTTCATCGCGGCGTTTTCGGCGGGCAGACCGAAGGCGTCCCAGCCCATGGGCATGAGCACGTTGTGACCGTTCATCCGCAGATGGCGGGTGAGCATGTCGTTGATGGTGTAGTTGCGCACATGGCCCATGTGCAGCTTGCCCGAGGGGTAGGGCAGCATGGAGCAGGCGTAGAACTTTTCGCCCGGCTTGTCTTCGCGCACGCGGTAGGCGTCGGTGCTTTGCCAGTGGGCTTGCGCGGCGGCTTCCACCGCGCTGGCGTCATACTTCTCGTTCATCGTGAGGCTTGCAGGTTGAGGCCGCGCGGGCGCCCGGACAAGGATGGTTAAGCGGGCTGCGGCGTGAGGCTGCATGTTAGTGGTCGCGCAGCCGCTTGCGCCCGCACGCAAGCCGGTCTCCAATAAGGCCTTGCACCGACAACCCATCATCATGTCCCAGACTTCTACTGATTCCCCGCTGCCTCGCATTGTCATCGTCGGAGGAGGCGCCGGCGGGCTGGAGCTGGCCACCCGGCTGGGCGACACCCTGGGTCGCCGCCGTCAGGCCGACATCACGCTGATCGAACGCGGCCGCAGCCATCTCTGGAAGCCGCTGCTGCACCAGGCGGCGGCCGGCACCCTGGGCATCGACGACAACGAGCTGAACTACCTCGCCCAATCCACCTGGCATCACTTCAAGTACCGGCTCGGCGCCATGGACGGGCTCGACCGCGCGCGTCGCGAAGTGCTGGTCGCGCCCACGTTAGATGAGACCGGGCGCGAAATCGTGCCGCGACGGCGCATCGGCTACGACATTTTGGTGATCGCCGTGGGCAGCCAGAACAACGACTTCGGCACGCCCGGCGCGGCCGAGCATGCCATTGCGCTGGACACGCCCGAAGACTCCCGGCGTTTTCACCGGAGGCTGGTGAATGCCTGCATCGCCGCCAACACCCAGGTCGAGCCGCTGCGCCCGGAGCAGCTCAAGGTCGTGGCTATCGGCGCCGGAGCCACCGGGGTGGAGCTGGTGGCCGAGCTGCACAACTCCACGCGCGTGCTGGCCGCCTATGGCCTGGACCGCATCGACCCCGAGCGCGACGTGCGCCTGAGCCTGGTCGAGGCCGCGCCCCGCATCCTGCCCGCGTTGCCCGAGCGGCTGTCGGCCGCAGCCGCGGGCGAACTGGCCAAACTCGGCGTGCAGATGCATACCGGCAAGCGCGTGACCGAAGTCACCGCCACCGGCGTGCGCACCGCCGACGGCGACTTTCTTCCCGCCGAACTGGTGGTCTGGGCAGCGGGCGTCAAGGCCCCGGATTTCCTGCGCGACATCGACGGGCTCGAGACCAACCGCATCAACCAACTGGTCGTGCGCCCCACGCTACAGACCAGCCGCGACGACGCCATCTACGCGCTGGGCGACTGCGCCGCCTGCGTTTGGGAAGGCCATGCCGGCAACGTGCCGCCGCGCGCCCAGGCCGCGCACCAGCAGGCCAGCCTCATCGCCCGGCAGATCACGCGGCAACTGCAGGGCAAGCCGCTGCTGACCTTTCACTACCGCGACTTCGGCTCGCTGGTGTCGCTGGGCGAGCACAGCACCGTGGGCAATCTCATGGGTGGTCTATCGAAGGGCAGTATGTTCATCGAAGGCCATTTCGCCCGCTTCATCTATTGGCTGCTCTACCGCATGCACCTGCACGCCCTGCACGGTTTCTGGAAGACCGCCTTCCTCACCCTGGCGCGCATGATCTCTCGCACCACCGAGCCGCGTATCAAGCTGCATTGAGTTGAACCCGCATTGTCGGACCGGAAACCACGTCCGTTACAGTTTGGCAATTCATGCGGTTTGCATTAGGCTGAATCACACGACGAGGAGACAACACATGCGACACAAATCGTGGTTTATGGCGATCGCCACGGTAGCCATGGTTTCAACAGCATGGGCAGATAACTGGATGCCCGTGCTCAAGAACACGCCGCTGCAGCGCTTCAGCCAAGCCGACATCAACCAGCTATCGGAAGAAGGTGCGGCATTTTTGGGCAGCGATGCCACACTTCTGGAATGGCGCAACCCCGAGAGCCGCGCGGGCGGCAGTTTCAAGTTGATCGCCTCGGACACGCATGAAGGGCGGTTGTGCAAGACCTTTCGGGTGACGCTCTACACCCCGCGTGACCCGGCCAAGTCCGCCCGTTTGCGGGCCTGCCGCCAGCCCGCGGGCGAATGGCGCCTGGTTCCTTAGATAGCGTCGTCACGAGTTGTGGCATGATGGCGCTGTTCATACCAACCGCGCTATTGAGATGCCCGAGACGCTTCATCGACACGATCTATCAGATCGGCACTGGGAATTGCTCGAACCCCACTTGCCTGGACGAGCGGGAGTTTGGGGCGGGGTTGCGCGGGACAACCGCCAATTCATCAACGCCGTGTTCTGGATTCTTCGCACCGGTGCGCCGTGGCGAGACCTGCCCGCCTCATATGGCGGCTGGAAAAACACCCATCGGCGTTTTTGCCGCTGGCGCGACAAGGGCATTTGGGAGTCGCTCCTGGAGCAGTGCATTGATGAGCCCGATTTCGAGTGGATCATGATCGATGCCAGTCACTGCAAGGTTCATCCGCACGCAGCGGGTGCGCGGGGTGGCAATCAGGCGATGAGCCGCACAAAAGGGGGCTCAACACCAAGATACATCTGGCCGTGGATGCGCATGGTCTGCCGCTCCGAGCGGTTATTACAGAAGGTACCCGAGCGGATTGTGCAGAGGCTGAGCGGTTGATGGACGGGTTCAAGATGGACTACCTGCTTGCCGACAAAGGCTACGACAGTGACGCCATCGTGGCGCATGCCCAAGCGCAAGGCGCGCAAGCCGTGATTCCGCCACGCAAGAACCGCAAGCAACCCCGCACGTATGACAAAGCACTCTACAAACTACGTCACCTGGTCGAGAACGCCTTCCTGCATCTCAAGCGGTGGCGGGGCATCGCCACGCGCTACGCGAAAAACGTCGCCTCATTCGTTGCCGCCGTGCAAATTCGCTGCCTTGCCCTCTGGCTGCAAATCTTGTGACGACACTATCTAGGTTCAACAATTTGATATACAGAGTAGTCATCCGATTGCAGGCCATCGACGTCATCAAGTGCCCGTGGAATAACGCCACCCATCGTCAATGAGAGGCGATTTTTGACCTGCCCCCTCGCGCCGTACCAACGTTAAGTCAGGAGTCCGGGTTGCAAGGTTAATTCACCTCGTTGGGGGTTGCGGGGTGAGCAGCATCGCCAGCGCGCTGGCGATGCTGCTCGGCGAATCGCGCCGGAGGTATCCGACCCAGACTGCTGTGGGGCCGCACCTCGTTGAAGTCGCGGCGCCATTCAGCAATGGTCACTCTGGCTTGGTGCAGCGTCTCGAACCATTGCTCGTTGAGGCACTCGTCGCGGAACTTGCCGTTGAAGCTCTCGATGAACCCATTCTGCGTCGGCTTGCCCGGTGCGATCAGGATGTGGCGCACGCCGCGACTCGTGGCCCAGGCCATGAATGCCTGACTGGTGAATTCCGGTCCGTTGTCGGTTCGGACGGCTGCGGGGTAGCCGCGAAATTGGGCGGCTTGATCGAGCAGGCGCGTCACGTAGGCACCGGAAATGCCGTAGTCGACCGCAATGTCCACACATTCATGGCTGAAGTCGTCGGCCACGGTCAGGCACTTCAACCGTCGGCCGCTTACCAAACTGTCGCTGACAAAATCCATGCTCCACACCTCGTTGACCGTTTTGGCCAGTTGCAGCGGCACGCGCTCGGCCGCCGCGCGCTGGACCTTCTTGCGCTTGCGCACAGCCAGGTTGGCCTGGCTGTACAGCCGATACACCCGCTTATGGTTGATGCCCGGAAATGCGGGGCGCAGCAGGTCGTGGATGCGCCGATACCCGAACCGCCGCCGGACATGCGCGATCTCAACGATCTTGCCGTGCAGTGCCGTGTTGAGCGCATCCTGCTGGGGCGCATGGCGATAGCTATCTCTGCTGAGCCCCACGAGGCAGCACGCTCGGCGCTCGGACAAATGATGCTCGCTGATCATCTTGCCAATGGCCTCGCGTTTGACCCGTGGGGCTAGATAGAGTCGTCACGAGTTGTGGCATGATGGCGCTGTTCATACCAACCGCGCTATTGAGATGCCCGAGACGCTTCATCGACACGATCTATCAGATCGGCACTGGGAATTGCTCGAACCCCACTTGCCTGGACGAGCGGGAGTTTGGGGCGGGGTTGCGCGGGACAACCGCCAATTCATCAACGCCGTGTTCTGGATTCTTCGCACCGGTGCGCCGTGGCGAGACCTGCCCGCCTCATATGGCGGCTGGAAAAACACCCATCGGCGTTTTTGCCGCTGGCGCGACAAGGGCATTTGGGAGTCGCTCCTGGAGCAGTGCATTGATGAGCCCGATTTCGAGTGGATCATGATCGATGCCAGTCACTGCAAGGTTCATCCGCACGCAGCGGGTGCGCGGGGTGGCAATCAGGCGATGAGCCGCACAAAAGGGGGCTCAACACCAAGATACATCTGGCCGTGGATGCGCATGGTCTGCCGCTCCGAGCGGTTATTACAGAAGGTACCCGAGCGGATTGTGCAGAGGCTGAGCGGTTGATGGACGGGTTCAAGATGGACTACCTGCTTGCCGACAAAGGCTACGACAGTGACGCCATCGTGGCGCATGCCCAAGCGCAAGGCGCGCAAGCCGTGATTCCGCCACGCAAGAACCGCAAGCAACCCCGCACGTATGACAAAGCACTCTACAAACTACGTCACCTGGTCGAGAACGCCTTCCTGCATCTCAAGCGGTGGCGGGGCATCGCCACGCGCTACGCGAAAAACGTCGCCTCATTCGTTGCCGCCGTGCAAATTCGCTGCCTTGCCCTCTGGCTGCAAATCTTGTGACGACACTATCTAGCAGCCCGCTGGCCAAGTGCTCTGGCGTATTTGAAGGACTCCCATGCGCAAACCTTCCACTCCCCATCCCGGCGCTCAAACCTCGCCGCGTTCTGCCTTTTATTGCCGCTGCGGTGGCGATGAGGCCTCGCAGGTGCAGCGACGACTTGAGCGGGCATTTTCGCGCCGCGATTTTTTGCAGAGCGCGCTGGTTTTGGCTGCAGGCGTTGGCGGGCTCAGCCCTGCCGCTTCTGCGCAGCCAGCGCCCTCTGGTTCGGCAACGGCAGTTGCAGCGCCTATGGTTTTGCGCAATGTGCAGCTTTTCGATGGTCGGCGAACCCGCTTGCAGCCAGGCCTGCAAGTCGTGATCGAAGGCGCGCGGATTCGGGCCGTCGAGCCGCAGGGGCAAGGCGCACCGCAGGGTGCGCAGATCATCGACGGCGGCGGCCGGGTGCTCATGCCGGGGCTGATCGATGCGCATTGGCACAGCCTGATGGCGGCGATGTCCATGCAGCACTTGCTCATGGCCGATCCCGCGCTGATTCACTTGGCGGCTGGTTCTGAGGCGCAGCGCACCTTGCTGCGAGGTTTCACTACGGTGCGCGACGCAGGCGGGCCGGTGTTTGCGCTCAAGAGTGCCATCGACCAAGGACTGGTGCAGGGGCCGCGCATTTTTCCAAGTGGCGCCATGATTTCGCAGACCGCAGGGCACGGCGACTTCCGCTTTTTGCACGAGGTCGGGCCGGGCGCGGCCTGTAGCGCGGTAGGCCATGCCGAACACCTGGGCGCGTCGGCCATTGCCGACAGCGCCGACAGTGTGCGCAAGGCCACCCGCGAGCAATTGCTGCGCGGCGCTTCGCAGATCAAGCTCATGGCCGGAGGCGGCGCGTCATCGCTCTACGATCCACTCGATTCGGTGCAGTTCACCCTGCCCGAACTGCGCGCGGCGGTGGAAGCCGCCGAGGATTGGGGCACTTACGTCATGGCCCACGTCTATCTGCCCAAGGGCATGCAGCGCAGCATCGAGGCTGGCATCAAGGTCATCGAACACGGCCAGCTGACCGACGAGGCCACCGTGCGCCTGATGGCAGACAAAGGCATCTGGTGGTCTTTGCAGCCCTTCCTGCCGGAGGCCGCCCCGACGCCAATGGCCGATCCCGGCTCGCAGGCGAAGAGTGACGAGATCGCCACCGGAACGCGCCGGGCCTACGAACTGGCGATCAAACACAAGGTGCAAACCGGCTGGGGCAGCGACATTCTGTTCGCGCCGGGAAAAACCCATTACCAAACCGTGCGGCTGGTCGCCCTGGAAAATTGGTATTCGCCCCTGGACGCGCTCAAACAGGCCACCTCGCAAAACGGCGAATTGCTGGCGCTTGCCGGTCAGCGCAATCCCTATCTCGGCGCCAAATTGGGGGTGATCGAACCCGGCGCCTGGGCCGATCTGCTGGTGGTAGATGGCGATGTGTCGCGCTCGCTCAAGCCCTTGCTCGAACCCGATCAGCATCTCAAGTGCATCATCAAGAACGGGCGGGTGGTGAAAAACACCTTGTAGGCGCAGGGCCTCGTCTTTCGGGCCACCTTGCGCCGCGCCGAGGTGGGGGGCCTGTGTGGAGGACAATGCCCGTCCACACCACCGGGGATAGCCCATGAGCATGAAAAAGACAGACCTTGAAAAGCACCTTGCCAAGAAACTCGACGGCAAGCTGAAGTCGGGCACGATCCCGCAGCGCTTCGGTCAGGGCGCCAAGGCCGTGGCCGCGAAAGCCGAGGCCAAACCCAAGGAGAGTGCGCCCAAGCAGGTGCAACTCACCTGCAAACTGCCCGCCGATCTGGCGCAGCGCCTGCGCGACCGCGCCGTGACCGTCGAGGGCGGTGTGAATGCCATCTTGGCACAGGCCGCGAGGCAGTGGCTGGAATCGGCTGCGGGGGCCGGCCGGAAATATGAGGGTGGCAGGGCGACGGGCTAAGATCCGAACTCAGGTAGAACGACTGGATGCTATCCAGCTAGCCCCAAGTTTGCTAGTGTTCTCAACAAGAAGGAGAGCGTGAAATGCAAGAAGTGAAGATTGAGTTGCCCGATGATGAGATGCGACTCAAGTTCGAGGCGAATGAGTCTATCGTGTTCGCTTCGTCGTCCGGGCATTGCAACCTCGATTGCAGTTATTGCGTGGTCGAACCGGTGATCAAGCACAAGCCATCATTGACGTACGACGACCTCCGTTTTGTGCAAGATCGTCTCGGCGGACGTGTTTTTTTCATCTTTTCGGGCCGGGGCGACTTTTTCGCGGGGTACCGAAAGAGCGAACGCCTTCTCGCCCGACTACTGGAACATGAGGACGTCGCGGTGGCGCTGGACGTTAATGGCGTGGCGATTCATGAGTTTCTGGAATTGACCCGTGAACAGTTGACGCGAATTCGCCACATCAACCTGACGTTTCACTACCGGCAATTGATTGATCACCGCGCGCTTGGGACTTGGCACCGCAATGCGCTGGCCATGCTGGACGCCGCCGACGGCGACGATTTTTTTGTGAACTACATTCTCTCTCCCCCTGAGCGTGAACTGTGGGAGTCAGGTCTTTCTTGGTATCGGGAAAACATCTTTGATGTGTGCGGCAAACAGCTCGTGCTAATCAACAATGTGAACCTGCCGCTGTCGGGGGATGACGAAGCATTCGTTGCGGCACTGCGCGAACGGTACGGCTCAATGATCCGTAGCCTGCGCATTGGTAATTTTGAAAGCATTCTCAAAGAGTTCACGCAAGTCTCTTGCCCGGCCGGGCAGACATATTTACGAGTCTGGAATGATGGGCAAATCGACGCATGCCCGAATCTGGTCCCGCTCCAGAATATTGGTAACGCGAAGGAACGGCGCCTAGTGTAGTGTTTGATTCTTGAGTGAACTTAATTGAGTTGCTTGTCTCCAATGTTTTACTACGGTTTGCATTGGAGAGAGCAAGTGCGCGTTGCCCCGGCGATTGAATTGACCACCGAGCAGGAAAGCGAGCTGACGCGGCTGGCGCGTTCCAAGCGCACCAGCGTGCGACTGGCGCAGCGCGCGCGCATCGTGCTGCTGGCCGCCAAGGGCGTTCAGAACAAGGAGATCGCCGAGCAGCTTGGTATCGGTCGCGTGCAGGTCGCGCGCTGGCGCGAGCGCTATCTGCAAGCGGGGCTGCAAGGCATCGAGCGCGACCTGCCACGTGGCGCGCCGCCGGTCAAGGTGGACGCAGCCAAGCTGGTGGAGCTGACCACGCAAAGCACGCCCGAGACCGCCACGCACTGGAGCACACGCAAGATGGGTGAGGTTCTGGGCGTCAGTGCGAGCACTGTCATGCGGCATTGGCAGGCGCACGGTCTGAAGCCTCATATCGTGCGTGGCTTCAAGGTCTCGCGCGATCCGAAATTCGTCGAGAAGCTCGAAGACATCGTGGGGCTGTACATGTCCCCGCCCGAGCATGCGCTGGTGCTGTGCTGTGACGAGAAGAGCCAGGTCCAGGCGCTGGACCGCACGCAGCCGGGCTTGCCCATGAAGAGGGGCCGTGCGGCCACCATGACGCACGACTACAAGCGCAATGGCACGACCACGCTGTTTGCCGCACTCAACGTGCTTGACGGCCAGGTCATCGGCCAGTGCCAGCAGCACCATACCCACGTTGAATGGTTGAAGTTCTTGCGCCAGATCGACCGCGAGACGCCCAAGGACAAGACGCTGCATCTGATCGCCGACAACTACGCCACACACAAGCACCCGGCTGTGCAGGAGTGGCTGGCCAAGCACCCCAGGTTCAACATGCACTTCACGCCCACCTCTGCGTCGTGGCTGAACATGGTCGAGAGATTCTTCCGCGACATCACCACCGAGCGGCTGCGCCGCGGGGTGTTCACCAGCGTGCCCGAACTCGTGGCTGCCATCGACGAATACGTCGCACATCACAACGTCAACCCCAAGCCGTTCATCTGGACCAAGAGCGCTCGCGACATCCTGCAGAAGGTCATTCGCGCGAATAGACGCTTAAGTTCCAAACAGAATGGAACACTACACTAGATTTGCGCACGGAGCCGTTCTACTGCAGCGACGTCCGCCACTGCGACTGCTACCACCTAGTGTAGTGTTTGATTCTTGAGTGAACTTAATTGAGTTGCTTGTCTCCAATGTTTTACTACGGTTTGCATTGGAGAGAGCAAGTGCGCGTTGCCCCGGCGATTGAATTGACCACCGAGCAGGAAAGCGAGCTGACGCGGCTGGCGCGTTCCAAGCGCACCAGCGTGCGACTGGCGCAGCGCGCGCGCATCGTGCTGCTGGCCGCCAAGGGCGTTCAGAACAAGGAGATCGCCGAGCAGCTTGGTATCGGTCGCGTGCAGGTCGCGCGCTGGCGCGAGCGCTATCTGCAAGCGGGGCTGCAAGGCATCGAGCGCGACCTGCCACGTGGCGCGCCGCCGGTCAAGGTGGACGCAGCCAAGCTGGTGGAGCTGACCACGCAAAGCACGCCCGAGACCGCCACGCACTGGAGCACACGCAAGATGGGTGAGGTTCTGGGCGTCAGTGCGAGCACTGTCATGCGGCATTGGCAGGCGCACGGTCTGAAGCCTCATATCGTGCGTGGCTTCAAGGTCTCGCGCGATCCGAAATTCGTCGAGAAGCTCGAAGACATCGTGGGGCTGTACATGTCCCCGCCCGAGCATGCGCTGGTGCTGTGCTGTGACGAGAAGAGCCAGGTCCAGGCGCTGGACCGCACGCAGCCGGGCTTGCCCATGAAGAGGGGCCGTGCGGCCACCATGACGCACGACTACAAGCGCAATGGCACGACCACGCTGTTTGCCGCACTCAACGTGCTTGACGGCCAGGTCATCGGCCAGTGCCAGCAGCACCATACCCACGTTGAATGGTTGAAGTTCTTGCGCCAGATCGACCGCGAGACGCCCAAGGACAAGACGCTGCATCTGATCGCCGACAACTACGCCACACACAAGCACCCGGCTGTGCAGGAGTGGCTGGCCAAGCACCCCAGGTTCAACATGCACTTCACGCCCACCTCTGCGTCGTGGCTGAACATGGTCGAGAGATTCTTCCGCGACATCACCACCGAGCGGCTGCGCCGCGGGGTGTTCACCAGCGTGCCCGAACTCGTGGCTGCCATCGACGAATACGTCGCACATCACAACGTCAACCCCAAGCCGTTCATCTGGACCAAGAGCGCTCGCGACATCCTGCAGAAGGTCATTCGCGCGAATAGACGCTTAAGTTCCAAACAGAATGGAACACTACACTAGCGTCAGCTGGCAAGCTGACATATTTCCGCAACGTATCCAGCGATACACGGTCTGCCCCGCTTCCGCCTGCGCGGGGGGGCGGCCGTGTGCTGGCTTGGCTCAGGCAGGTGGTTCCGCGTTGAACCCAGATTGTCCATTTGCTTCATATTTCGGGAGTTTTGGGTCAGGTCTGGCTTCATAGCACTTGACTCCCCTGGTTTTCGCACCAAGAGCACGCCGAGGCAAAACAGCCTCAACCCACGGCTTTCTTCAGCATCTCACCGACCTGCTGTGGATTGGCGCGCCCGCCGGTGGCTTTCATCACTTGGCCGACCAGGGCGTTGAGGGCTTTGTCCTTGCCGGCGCGGTATTCCTCGACGTTCTTCGGGTTGGCGGCGAGTACGGCGTCGACGGCGGCTTGCAGTGCGGCGCTGTCGTTGACCTGCGCCAAGCCGCGGGCGTCGATGATGGCGGCCACATCGCCGCCGTGCTCGCCCGCCCACAGCGCGGCGAAGACTTCCTTGGCGGTCTTGCTCGACAGGGTGCCGTCGTCGATTTTGCGGGTGAGCGCGGCGAGTTGCGCGGCGCTCACGGGGCTGGCGCCGATGTCGCGCTCGTCGCGGTTGAGCTGGGCGGCGAGTTCGCCCATGATCCAGTTGGCTGCGAGTTTGGGCGCGGCGCCTGCGGCCACGCAGGCCTCGAAGTAGGCGGCGTGGGCGCGGGGCTGGGTCATCTGCGCCGCGGCATCCAGGCTCAGGCCGTGGGATGCGACGAAGCGCGCGGCCATCTGGCCGGGAAGCTCGGGCATGTCGGCGCGCACCCGCTCGATCCACTCGGGCGAGATGACCAGCGGCGGCAGGTCGGGGTCGGGGAAGTAGCGGTAGTCGTGCGCGTCTTCC
Organism: Thiomonas sp. OC7; assembly: GCF_900634595.1. NCBI lineage: Bacteria > Pseudomonadati > Pseudomonadota > Betaproteobacteria > Burkholderiales > Thiomonas > Thiomonas sp. OC7. Next base: position 2,135,216 of record NZ_LR131953.1, read on the forward strand.
TTGGTGCGCATGGTGCGGGTCTCGCCCTTGTCGGGGTCGTAAAGCCGGGTTTCCTGCACCACCTTGCCGCCGTCTTCGATGAGTTCGATCTGGCGGCGCACCTCGAATTCGATGGCTTTTTCGAGGAAGCGAAAGCTGTTGAGGTTTTTGATTTCGCAGCGCGTGCCCAAGGGTTCGCCGGGGCGGCGCACCGAGACGTTGGCGTCGCAGCGGAATGAGCCTTCCTGCAGATTGCCGTCGCAGATGTCCAGCCACATGACCAGCGCATGCAGCGCGCGGGCGTATTCGGCGGCTTCGCGGGCGCTGCGCATGTCGGGCTCGGTGACGACTTCGAGCAGCGGCGTGCCCGCGCGGTTGAGGTCGATGCCGCTGGCGGCGTTGCCCGCGCGGTCGAACAGCCCGGCTTCGTGCAGCGACTTGCCCGCGTCTTCTTCGAGGTGGGCGCGGGTGAGCTGCAGGCGGTGCGGTTTGCCGTCCACCAGAAACTCGACCACCCCGCCCTGCACCACGGGAATCTCGTACTGGCTGATCTGGTAGCCCTTGGGCAGATCGGGGTAAAAGTAGTTCTTGCGGGCGAAGACGGAGCGCGGCGCGATGGTGGCGCCTAAAGCCAGACCGAGGCGGATGGCGCGTTCCACCGCAGCGCGGTTGGCCACCGGCAACACGCCGGGCAGCGCCAGATCGACGGCGCAGGCCTGAGTGTTGGGCGCGGCGCCGAACGCGGTGGACGCGGCGGAAAACATCTTGGACTGGGTGGAGAGCTGAACGTGGGTTTCCAGCCCGATGACCACTTCCCATTGCATGACAAGATTCCTTGATTAGTTTGAACGGCGAAACGCCGAGAGCAGCAGCGCGGCGCCGATGAACAGGGTGCCAAAACTGCGCTGCAGCCAGAGTTGATGCTGCTTTGATCGCAGGGCGCGCAGCACCCGCGCGGCCAGCAGGGTGTAGCCGTTCATCACCACGATGTCGGTGATGAACAGCGACAGCCCGCACAGCAGATACTGCGGCAGTTGCGGCGCTGCCGGGTTGATGAACTGCGGCAGCACCGCCAGCATGAACACCAGCCCTTTGGGGTTGCTGGCGTTGATGAGAAAGCCGCGCAGCACGAGCTGGCCGCGCGTGGGCGGCGTGGTGTTTTTTGCGCTGCCGTCGGCATCGACCAGCCCATGCGCCGGGGCACGCCATTGCTGGATGCCCAGCCACAGCAAATAAGCCACGCCGAACCACTTGATCACGCTGAACGCGGTTTCGCTCGCAGCCAGCAGCGCGCCCAGCCCAGCGGCAACCACCACCAGAATGGCGGCGATGCCCAGTTGCAGGCCGAGGATGTTCCACACCCCCACACGCCAGCCGTGCCGCAGCCCCGTGGTCATGCACGAAATCGCGCCCGCACCGGGCGAGAGGCTGATGAGCCAGCTTGCGGCGAAGAAGGTCAGCCAGGTGTGCAGATCCATCGGCGGGCTCAGAAGGGGCTGCGGCGATGCCAGTCGCTCGCCTGCTGGAACTGATGCGCCACCTGCAGCAGACGCTCTTCAGCGAAGTGCGGGCCGATGAGTTGCAGGCCCACGGGGCGGCGCGCGTTGGCTCCCGCGCCGAAGCCCGCGGGCACGCTCATGCCCGGCAGCCCGGCCAGACTGGCCGAGAGGGTGTAGATGTCGGCTAGGTAATTGGCCAGCGGGTCGGCCTTTTCGCCTCGGTTCCACGCCACCGTGGGCGACACCGGCCCGGCGATCACGTCGCACTGGGTGAAGGCGCGGACGAAATCGTCGGCGATGAGGCGGCGGATCTTCTGCGCCTGCAGGTAGTAGGCGTCGTAATAGCCGTGCGACAACACATAGGCGCCGATCATGATGCGGCGCTTGACCTCGGGGCCGAAGCCTTCGGCGCGGCTCTTGCCGTACATCTCGGCCAGGTCTTTGTATTGCGCCGTGCGATGGCCGAAACGCACGCCGTCGAAGCGGCTCAGGTTGGAGCTGGCCTCGGCGGGGGCGATGATGTAGTAGGCCGGAATGGAGAGTTCGGTCAGCGGCAACGAGACGTCCACCAAGGTGGCGCCCAGGCTCTCGATCGTCTTGAGGGCGTCGCGCACGGCGGCTTCGACATCGGCGGCCAGGCCCGCGCCGAAGTACTCGCGCGGCAGGCCGATGCGCAGGCCTTTGAGCGGCTGCGCGGTGGTGGCGCCGGGCAGGGGTTGATCGAGCGCGGCGACATAGTCGGGCACGGCGCGCTGCACGCTGGTGGCGTCGCGCGGGTCGAAGCCGGTCATCGCGGTGAGCAGGGCGGCGCAGTCCCACGCGGTCTGCGCCATCGGGCCGGCCTGGTCGAGGCTGGAGGCGAAGGCGATCATGCCGTAGCGCGAGCACAGGCCGTAGGTCGGTTTGATGCCGGTGATGCCGCACATGGCCGCAGGCTGGCGGATCGAGCCGCCGGTGTCGGTGCCAGTGGCGGCGGGGACGAGCCTTGCGGCCACCGCCGCGGCCGAGCCGCCGCTGGAGCCGCCGGGAATGGCGGCCAAGTCCCAAGGATTGCGCACCGGGCCGTAAGCCGAGTTTTCGTTGGCCGAGCCCATGGCGAACTCATCCATATTGGTCTTGCCGACCGTGACCATGCCCGCGCCTGCAAAGTCGTCAGCGCCCGAGCCCAGACGGGCGACCACGGTGGCGTCGAACGGGCTGACATAACCGGTCAGCATGCGCGAACCGGCGGTGGCTGGGAGGGCGCGGGTGACGAACACGTCTTTGTGCGCCAGTGGCACGCCCAGTAGCGGCCGGGTGTCGCCCGCGGCGCGGGCGGCGTCGGCGGCTTGCGCCGCCTGCAGCGCACCTTCGGCATCGACGTGGAGGAAAGCGCCCAGATCGGCGTGGGCGGCGATGCGGTCGAGCGCCGCGCGGGTGAGCTCAGCGCTGGACACTTGCCGGGCGGCCAGCGCGGCGGACAGGGTGCGCAGGTCGGCTGTGGCGAAATCGGTCAGGGATGTGCTCATTCGACCACCCTCGGCACGAGGAACAGGCCGTCTTGTGCGTCGGGCGCGTTGCGCAGCGCGGCGTCGCGGATATTGCCCTCGGTCACGGCGTCGGCGCGCAGGCGCAGCGGCATGTCCTGCACGGCGGAGAGCGGGTGCGCCAGCGGCTCGACGCCGTCGGTATTGACCGCACGCATTTGCTCGACCACGGCGAAAAACGCGTTGAGATCGGTCAGCAGGTGGTCGCGCTCGCTGGCGGTCAGATCCAGCCGGGCGAGTTGCGCCAGGCGGTCGATATCGGGAAGAGTGAGTGACATGGTGGGGAGGCGGCAATCAGGGACGCAAAACAGGGACGCAAAACACGCCGCTCGGCGAGCGGGCGGATCGGGGGGCTTCCCCTGCAGATGGGTGCGGAAAACGTCATTTTATGCGCATGCATGGGTTATGATGCTTCGATTTGGCGCACGGGATTTGACCGAAAAATCAAGCCCGTTTGTTGCTTATTTCACACACCTCCAGAAAGCCGGGCGCGCGGTTGGCGCCCCCATATTCCATGTTCCGAACATTCCGGCAGTATTTTTCGACGGATCTGGCTATCGACCTCGGCACCGCCAACACGCTCATTTATGTGCGCGGCAAGGGCATCGTGCTCGACGAGCCGTCGGTTGTCGCCATCCGCCACGAGGGCGGCCCCAGCGGCAAGAAAACCATTCAGGCCGTGGGCAAAGAAGCCAAGCAGATGCTGGGCAAGGTGCCGGGCAATATCGAGGCCATCCGCCCGATGAAAGACGGTGTGATCGCCGACTTCACGGTGACCGAGCAGATGCTCAAGCAGTTCATCAAGATGGCGCACGACACCCGGATGTTCCGGCCCAGCCCGCGCATCATCATCTGCGTGCCCTGCGGCAGCACCCAGGTCGAGCGCCGCGCCATTCGCGAGTCGGCGCTGGGCGCGGGCGCCAGCGAGGTGTACCTCATCGAAGAGCCCATGGCTGCGGCCATCGGCGCCGGGCTTCCGGTCAGCGAAGCCACCGGCTCGATGATTGTGGACATCGGCGGCGGCACCACAGAAGTTGGCGTCATTTCGCTGGGCGGCACGGTGTACAAGGGCAGTGTGCGCGTGGGCGGCGACAAGTTCGACGAGGCCATCATCAACTACATCCGCCGCAATTACGGCATGTTGATCGGCGAGCCCACGGCCGAAGCCATCAAGAAGCAGATCGGCTCGGCCTTTCCTGGCTCCGAGGTCAAGGAAATGGAAGTCAAGGGCCGAAACTTAAGCGAAGGCGTGCCGCGCAGCTTCACCATTTCCAGCAATGAAATTCTCGAAGCGCTGACCGATCCGCTCAACCAGATCGTCTCGGCGGTGAAAAACGCGCTCGAACAAACCCCGCCCGAACTGGGCGCCGACATCGCCGAGCGCGGCATGATGCTCACCGGCGGCGGTGCGCTGCTGCGCGACCTCGACCGCCTGCTGGCCGAAGAAACCGGCCTGCCGGTGCTCGTGGCCGAAGACCCGCTGACCTGCGTGGCCCGCGGCAGCGGCATGGCGCTGGAGCGCATGGATCGGCTGGGCACCATTTTCACGTCGGAGTAATCGGCGCCTTTTGCGGTTGTTTTGCGGCGGTTTTTTGATCGGCGGTCTTCCCGGGGTGCGCCAGGGTGCTTCACTGATACCGCCACGCACCTGATCCGGGCACTTTCGATTCGAACCGTTTCGACTCGATCCTTTTCCGCCCTGCGTTTGTTCTCTTTCCCATGGCCTACGGCACTCTTGAGCGTTCACCTCCGCCGTTTTTCCGGCAGGGGCCTTCTGCGCTCACGCGGCTGGTGCTGTTCTCCGCGCTGGCCATTTTGCTGATGGCGCTGGATGTGCGGTTCAAGGTCACGCCCATGCTGCGCCAGGGCCTGTCGGTGGCGATCTATCCCTTGCAGCGCATGGCTCAGGCGCCGGTGGACTGGTCGCGGCAACTGAGCGGCTATCTTGAAGCGCCGGCCAAGGCGCAAGCTGAAATCAGCCGCTTGCAACGCGCCAATGTGGCCTTGTCGTTGCAGTCCCAGTTGGAAGCGCAGTTGCGGCTGGAAAACAACCGCCTGCGCGGTCTGCTCCAGTTGCAGCAGAGCCTGCCGCCGAAGTCGGTGGCGGCGCAGATCAGTGCGCAGGCCAGCGACCCGTTCAGCCGCACCGTGGTGATCGACCGCGGCAGCCTGCAGGGCGTCGAACTCGGCTCGCCGGTGATCGACGAAACCGGGCTGCTCGGCCAAGTTACGCGTGACTACCCGTGGAGCGCCGAAGTCACCCTCATCACCGACCGCGACGCCGTGGTGCCGGTGCAGAACCAGCGTACTGGCGAACGCGGCGTGGTGTACGGCGAGCCGGGGCTGGGCCAGGGCGGCATGGAGCTGCGCTGGATGCCTGCTGCCGCCGATGTGCGCGTGGGCGATGTGCTGGTGACCAGCGGGGTGGACGGCATCTATCCGGCAGGCCTGCGGGTGGCGCGGGTGACTGCCGTCACGCGCCAGCGCGATACCGCGTTTGCTCGGGTGATGTGTGCGCCGCTTGCCGATGTCGAAGGCGGACGGCATGTGCTGGTGCTCCAGCCGCTCACGCCGCTGGTGGCGGGGCCATCGGTCAAGGCCACCGAGCCGCAGGTGCAAAAGTCGGGCAAGGCGGTGCCCAAGCCTGCTGCCGCCGCTTCACATTGATCTGACTGCTGTGTCTTTCCTGCCCCGCCGCCGTCGCTCCGATCAGGGCGCCATGCCTTCCGCACGAGCCCCTGCGGGCGGCGCGCGCGAGGTGTTGCTGCTGCCGGTCAACCCCTGGTTCATCGCGCTGAGTCTGCTGATAGCGCTGCTGATCGACTTTTTGCCGCTGGGCCGTCTGGCCTGGATGCCCGATATGGTCGCGCTCACCCTGGTGTTCTGGAATGTGCATCAGCCGCGCCGCGTGGGCATGGCCGTGGCGTTCGTGCTGGGGCTGGCGGTGGATGTGCAGCAGGGTTCGGTGCTGGGGCAGCATGCGCTGGTTTACACGGTGCTGAGCTATTTCGCCATCACGCTGCACCGCCGGCTGCTGTGGTTTCCGCCGCTGCAGCAGGCTTTGCATGTGCTGCCGCTGTTCGTGGCCACGCAGGTGCTGTTGCTGCTGGTGGGCATGTGGGCCGGCGGCAGCTTTCCAGGCTGGGCATTTTTGCTGGCGCCGGTTGTGCAGGCGGCGCTTTGGCCCTTGTTGTCCTGGCTGCTGCTGGCGCCGCAGCGGCGCGCACCGGATTCCGACCGCAATCGGCCTTTGTGATGGCGACCGTGCTGAACCTTGCGCCCGCAACGGGCTCAATCTCTATTTACGCCTCTTTGCGATGACCGAGCTGCGCAACATCGAACGCGAGCTGTTCCGCTTTCGCCGCCGTCTGATTCTGGCCGCGGCCGTGGTGGTGCTGAGCTTTGCGCTGCTGATCGGTCGCTGGGTGTGGCTGCAGGTGGTGCGGCATCGGCAGTTTTCGACCCAGGCGCAGGACAACCGCATTGCGCTGGTGCCGATTCCGCCGCAGCGCGGGCTGATTCTCGACCGCAACGGCATCATCCTGGCCAACAACTACGCGGCTTACACGCTGGAAATCACGCCGTCGAAGGTCAAGGGCACATTGCAGGACACCATCGATGCGCTCAAGGCCATCGTGCCCATCACGCCGTTCGACGAGCGGCGCTTCAACAATCTGCTGGGGCAGTCGCGGCGCTTTCAGTCGCTGCCGATTCTCAACAAGCTCAGCGATGATGAGGTGGCTCGCTTCGTGGCGCAGCGCTTTCGTTTTCCGGGCGTGAATGTGCGGGCAAGGCTGTTTCGCAACTATCCGCTGGGCGCGCTGGGTTGCCATCTGCTGGGCTATATCGGCCGCATCAACCAAGCCGAGCAGCAGCGCATCGACGACAGTGACGACGCCAGCAACTACCTCGGCACCGACCATATCGGCAAGCTGGGCGTGGAGCAGGCTTACGAGACGCAGCTGCACGGCATCACCGGCTATGAGGAAGTCGAGGTCAATGCCGTGGGGCGGCCGGTGCGCAAGATCAAGACCGTGGCGGCCACGCCCGGACAGAATTTGGTGCTCGGAGTCGATATCCGCCTGCAAAAGCTCATCGAAGACCTCTATGGCAAGCGGCGCGGGGCTTGCGTGGCCATCGATCCGCGCAACGGTGAAGTGCTGAGCTTCGTCTCCATGCCCACCTTCGATCCCAATCTGTTCGTCGACGGCATCGATCAGGTCAACTGGGACGCGCTCAACACCTCGCCCGACCGGCCGCTGCTCAACCGCGTGTTGCGCGGCACCTTTCCGCCGGGCTCGACTTACAAACCTTATCTGGCGACGGGCGCGCTGACCGACGGCATCCGCACCGCGCAGTGGAGCTTTCACGACCCCGGTTTTTTCATGTTCGCCGGACACCGTTTTCGCGATGACGTGCCAGGCGGGCATGGCATCGTCGACATGCACAAGGCCATACAGGTGTCGTGCGACGTGTATTTCTACATGGTCGCGCATGATTGGGGCGTGGACGGCATGGCCAAGTGGACGCAGCAGTTCGGCTTCGGTCAGGCTACCGGCATCGATCTCAAGGGCGAGGCCAAGGGCGTGCTGCCTTCGCGCGAGTGGAAGCGCAAGGCCTTTCGCAGCCCGGCGCAGCAGCGCTGGTATCCCGGCGACACCATCAGTCTGGGTATCGGCCAGGGCTACAACAGCTTCACCCCGCTGCAGATGGCCACGGCGCTGTCCACGCTGGCCAATCAGGGCACGCGCTACGAGCCGCGCGTGGTGCGTGCGATCGAAGACATGGGCACGCGCCGCTTCACGCCGGTGGTCGCGCCAGTGGCCCAGCGCATCGACCTCGATCCGGCGTACTGGCAGGTGGTGCATGGAGGCATGATGGCGGTGAACCAGACCGGCGGCACGGCGGCGGAAGCCTTCAAGGGCGCGCCTTACACCACGGCGGGCAAGACCGGCACCGCGCAGGTGTTCAGCGTGGGCCAAAACCAGACCTATGACGCCAAGGACATCGCCCATCATCTGCGCGACCATGCGCTGTATGTGGTTTACGCCCCGGCCGACAACCCGGTGATCGCCCTGGCGATGATTGTGGAGAACGCCGGATTTGGCGGGGTTGCGGCCGCGCCCATCGCGCGCAAGGCGCTCGACTATCACCTGCTGGGCCTCTACCCCACCGACGAGGAAATCGAGAAGATCAGCGGCGCCAAGCCGCAGCCGGTGCAGTTTGCCTACGCGGGCGAGCGTGAAGGCGTGCCGATCATTCCTGGCGCCAAGCCACCGCCTGTTCCGGCGACATCCGCCCCGGCGGGCGCTGCTTCTGGAGCTGCTTCTGGAGCCGCCGCGATGGGGGCCGCAGGAGTTGCGGCGAAACCCGCACCTGCACCGGCGGCTGCGTCTCGGGCACGCGCCCAGCCCACCGCCTTCGATGCGGAGGCCGTGGGCAACTATCCGCGCACCGCCTGCACGGGTGGTTTGCGCGCGCCGCTGTTCACCCGCTTCGGCGCCCGGCCCGATGTGAGTGATGAATCGGAAGGAGTGAGGCTATGAGTGCGACCTTCGGCCGTCCGCCGCTCTGGCGGCGAGTGCGCCCCTATCTCACCGGCTTCGATGCGCCACTGGCCGCGGCGCTGCTGTGGCTGGTGGCCATCGGCTGCATCGTGCTGTTTTCCGCGCTGCAAGATGCGCATGTGCCGTTCGACGATCATCTGCGCAATCTGGGCATCGGTTTTCTGGTGCTGTTCGTCGCGGCGCAGGTGCCGCCGCAGCGGCTGATGCAGATCGCCGTGCCGGTCTACACCTTTGGCGTCGCGCTGCTCATCGCCACGGCCATGTTCGGGCTGGTGCGCAAGGGCGCGCGCCGCTGGCTCGATCTGGGCGTCACCGTGGTGCAGCCGTCCGAGATCATGAAAATCGCCGTGCCGCTGATGCTGGCCTGGTACTTCCAGAAGCGCGAGGGCCAGATCCGGGTGAAGGATTTTTTCATCGCCACGGTGCTGCTGCTCATCCCCGTCGGTCTCATCATGAAGCAGCCCGACCTCGGCACCGCGCTGCTGGTGCTGCTCACCGGGGCCTTCGTCATCTTCTTCGCCGGGCTGTCGTGGCGGGTCATCGCCTTGCTGTTTGCGCTCGCCGCCGCCAGTGCCCCGGTGATGTGGCACTTCATGCACGACTATCAACGGCAGCGGCTGATGATGCTGCTCGACCCGCAGAGCGATCCGCTGGGCAAGGGCTTCAACATCATCCAGAGCATGATCGCCATCGGCTCCGGCGGGGTGTTCGGCCAGGGCTATCTGCACGGCACCCAGGCGCATCTGAACTTCGTGCCCGAATCGCATACCGACTTCGTGTTCTCGGTGCTGGCCGAAGAGTGGGGGCTGGCCGGCAATCTCATGCTGCTGGCCGCCTATACCTTCTTCATCGTGCGCGGGCTGATGATCGCCGCCAACGCGCCCACGCTGTTCTCGCGCCTGCTGGCCGCGTCGGTCACGCTGATTTTTTTCATCTACGCCTTCGTCAACATGGGCATGGTGTCGGGCATCCTGCCGGTGGTCGGCGTGCCGCTGCCCTTCGTCAGCTATGGCGGCACCGCGCTCATCACCCTCATGCTCGGCGCGGGCATGCTGTTTTCCATCGCCAAATCCAAGCGCCTGGTGCAGAGTTGAACACTCGGTAGTTGGAGATTCGCGCGGGATCATCCATAAATTCGATATCCGTCAGCCAAAGAAATCCCTGTTTTTGCTGCGCTGCTCCTGCGAATAATCGGCACTCCAATCATCATTACAACTGGAGGAGTCGAATGAAAATCGCTCGAAGGGGTTTGCCCAAGGGGTGGATAGGAACGTGGCTGTTCGCGCTCGCTGCGGTGACGAGTGCCGCGCAGGCGGCTGTGCTGCCGGGCGCGCTGGTGACGCCGCCCTGGCTGCACGACCACGCGAAGCAGGTGCAGATCGTCGATATCCGCGACAGCCTGGGCTCGCTCACCAACGATCCCAAGTACGCCACGGTCAATGGGCAGAAAGTGCTCGAAGAGGTGGGCGGGCATATTCCGGACGCGCTGTCGGTCAACTTCTGGGGCCTGCGACAAAAGCATGTGATCGACGGCAAGGCGATCGACTTCATGTTGCCCACAGCCAAGGAGTTTGAGGAAACCATGCAGGCCGTGCAACTGGAGCCGGGCAAGCCCATTGTGATCGTGCCTACCGGCGACGACGCCACCTCGCTGCAGGAGGCGGCGTTCTTCGCCTGGGAACTGCAGGTATTTGGCGTGCCGCAGGAGCAGATTGCGATTCTCAACGGCGGCATGCACGCCTGGACTTCGGCTGGTTATGACGTAGATACCGACGCCATCGCCCCCATGAGTTCCAGCAAGTGGAAGGCCCAGGCGCCGAACCCGGCACTGCTGGCGACGACGGCCGAAGTGCAGGCGGCGCAGCGTGCGCATGGGCTGCTGCTAGATGCGCGTCCGCTGGCTCAGATCGCGGGCCTTGAGCGCACGCCCGTGGTGCCGACTGCCGGAAGACTGGCCGGCGCCTCTCCCCTGCCGGCCGAACTGCTTTATCGCAACGCGGATGACGGCTCCTGGCGGTTTCTCTCTGCGCACGTCTACCGCAAGGTGCTGGCCGGTAGCGGCGTGCAACGTGTCGCTCCGGGCATCGTGTATTGCAACACCGGGCAGTACGCGGCTGGCGCCTGGTTCGTGATCGACCGCATCATGGGGCGCAAGGGTCTGCGCGAATTTCCTGGCGGCATGAACGAGTGGGAGCAGCGCGGCCTGCCCGTGGTCAGTTTCTGAACGCTCGCTTGTGCAGGGCTGGCCGCGTGCCGGGCGGCCCTGCGCAAAGTGCGCCGGCAAGTGGCGACCAACAACAGGTGACAGGCGATACACCCTGAAGCAAATGCCGTCGCCAACGCGTGATAAAAAGCATAAAAGATATTCATCCCATACCGAGGAGACAAACATGATTCGTACCCCCCTTCACCGCAAGCTGATGCGTCCCGCGCGCCATCTGACTCTGGCTTTTGCCCTGCTGGGCGCCGGTCTGATGCAGGCACAGGCGGCCAATCCGTCGATGCTGAACGACTTCAAGTTCGACGCGCCGACCTACATTCACAAGCTGCCATTCGCCAAATACGACGTGGTGTTGCAAGTCAGCGAAGATGAACCCGCCCGCTGGGATCTGGTGCTCAACAACGCGCAGAACATTCTCGACGCCGTGGGTCAGGAAAATGCGCGCGTAGTCGTGGTGGCCTTTGGCCCGGGGCTGAAGATGCTGTTCAAGAACAGCCCGGTGGCCAAGCGCATTTCCTCGTTGAACGATGAAGGCATCGAATTCGACGCTTGCCACAACACCATGGAAGGCATGGCGAAAAAACTCGGCCACCTGCCGGTACTGGTGCCGCAAGCGGTCATCGTGCCCGCCGGGGTGCTGCGCATCATGCAGCTCGAACACGCGGGGTTTGAATACATCAAACCCTGACGTGACGGGCTGATTGTTTTCGCGGCTTTGGCAGGTCTGTAGGGCCGATCTGCACGATTCAAGTAACCCCTTGCGCGGGCTGCGCTGCGGCATTAACGGTCTCTTGCAGGCGGGTCGGCTCGACCTGTGCGAAAGCGATCAAGCCCTGCAGCGCGGCCACATAGGCCAGCAGTGCCTCACGACCCGTAGTCGTTAGCGAGTAGACGGTTTGCGGGCGTGGTCCGTCGCTGGTTTTGTGAGATTGCACATAGTCTGCGGCGATCAGCTTTTTCAAGTGGGCATCGAGGTTTCCGTCAGACACCCCGATCAGGCGCTTGAGGTCGGAGAACGTGGCTTGTCCCGCACCAGCCAGATAGGCCGCGATCTGCGTGCGCAGCGGCTGGTGCAGCAAGGGATCAAGGGCGTCGATGCTCACGGCGCGGGCGGATTCAGTGCGTCCATCTGGAGGTGCAGCACGGCGGCATCTTTGCCGTCCTTGCCGGGGATGTGCATCTGGAATTGGGTCTTGAGCATCTGGTCCCAAGGCCTCCAGTGCTGGCCGTCCAGGCTGGCGTATTGCCGGTAGCCATAAATGCCGCGCTTGAGCACGATGTGCAGGGTGGATTCGGCGCCCTGGGTGAAGGCGCTGCCGTCCACCACGGTGCGGATGGGCAGCGGCGTCCCGGCGGGGAAGTACAGCACATAGGCGTCGCCGCTGGGTAGCGGCTGACCAATGGTGACCACGGGCAACTTGGACGTTTCGGCCGCCGTGGGAGCGGGGCCGGGGGGCAGGCTGCTGCAGGCCGCCAGCGAGGCGCTGGCGAGCAGTAGAGGCAAGAGCAGGTTTCGCATGAAAAACTCCAGTTGGGGTTGAAAGAGGACGGATCAGGACGGGTCGCGTGCGGTCATATTCACCACCAGCCCGATTTGCAACTGCGGGCCGACGCCCGGTTGCAGCGTGGCGCGCATCCAGGGAATAAGCAGGGCCGTTGGATAGCCTTCGTGCTGCCAGGGACCTGTGGGGTAGCGCCATTGCCCCGTCGGTCGCCCGTGCTCGACCAGCACTTCCACCGGGCGTTTGAGTACCAGGGGCAGCACCGAACTGGCGCTGGGAGAAAAGGCATCGCCTGACACCTCGACGTGCACCGGTATGGACAGCCCGGCAGGCAGCAGCACGGTCTGCCGCGTCAGCGGATTGCGGGCACATTCCTGCAAAGTCTGCAGCGGAGCGGCGGCGGGCTGCTGCGCGTCGGCCAGGCGCTGTGCCAGCAGCGGCGGGACAAGCACCACGCCCAGCCAGAGCAGCAGCTTGGCGCCGCGCAGCCAAAACGGTGTCGACGTTGCATGCCTTTGGCCCTGCAGCAGGGCGAGCAGCGGCATTCCGAGGCCGAAGGCGGCTGCAGCCAGGTACTGCAAGGACTGTGCATCCAGACGAAACAGCACCGAGCACACCCCGAGGGCGATGAGCAGACCGCCGACCCACTCGACCGTCTGCTCCGAAAACAGGCCATGCACATACAGACCCAGGCCGACGAGCACCAGCCAAAGGGGGAAGACGAGGTAGGCGCCGCCAAAGAAAAAGGTGGCGAAGGTGCCCAGCACGCCGGCCGACAGCAGCAGCCACCACACCTTGAGCACCTGGCGATGGATGAACGACCATAGTTCGTCGCGCGCCAGCTTGGCTCGCCGGGTGAGCTGCCAGTCCAGCAGGCTGACCGCACCGAGCAGCAGGGACATCAGTCCCAGCCAGGCCATGGCGCGCGTTGCGGCGTCGGGGATCTGATCGGCGGTCAACAGGTGGTTGCTGACCAGGGCCAGACCGCCAAAGCTCGTCCCCCACAGAATCAGGCTATGAGACTCCAGGCGCAGGCTGCGCTGCCCGGCACCCAGCATGGCGTGGATGCTGTCGAGCTGCTGTGAGGCGATGGATGGCATGCGATCTCCCTGAATCACTCTGTTTCGCAGAGCTTATTACTCTGCGAAACAGAGTGTCAAGCGGAGATTCGCCGAAGTCAGGCATTTTTCAGGGCTCTGAGCGCGTCGTCAAAGGCGCTGATCAGCGCATGCGCGTCGCTTTCGGTGTGCGCCGGGCTGGCCAGCAGCATGTTGTGGAAGGGGGTTAGCAGCACGCCGCGGTTGAGCAGCGCGAGCTGCAGCGCGGGCTCCAGCGCGTCGTCGAAGGCGGCGCGGGCCTCGCTGCCGTTGCGCGGGCGCTGAGGGGCGAACTGCACTTCGCAGCGCGCGCCGATGCGCGTCACCGTCCAGCGCAAACCGTGGTTCGCGATCACGCGTTCCAGCCCGTCGGCCACACGGTTGGCAATGGTGAACATCTGGGCGTAGGCGGCCTCGGTCATCACCTCGGCCAGCATGGTGCGCATCAGTCGCAGGGTGAGCAGCCCCGCTGACAGGGTGGTGCCGATGCCGGAATGGCCCGGCGGCGATGCGGTCTTGACGGCTTGCATGCGCGCGCCGACTTGCGTTGTGAAGCCATAGGCCGCGCCGGGCGTACCCCCGGCGATGGGCTTGCCCAGGACGAGCACGTCGGGCTGCAGATCGTTCGCCCGGCAGTAGCCGCCGGGGCCGCAGGAGATGGTGTGCGTCTCGTCCATCACCAGCAATGCGTCGTGCTCGCGGGTGAGCGCGCGCACGGCTTCGAGAAAACCGGGCTCGGGCAAGACCATGCCGATATTGGTGAGCACCGGCTCGGTGAGCACGCAGGCGACGTCGCCTGCGGCCAGCGCGGCCCGCAGGCCGTCGAGGTCGTTGAACTCGACCACGCGGGTGTAGGTGGTGAGGTCGTGGACCTGACCCAGCAGGCTGGGACGGGTGTGGGCGGCCCCCTGCGCGTCGAGATCGACGAACACATCATCGACTGTGCCGTGATAGCAGCCGTTGAACACCACGATGTGCTTGCGCCCGGTGAGTGCGCGCGCCCAGCGCAGCACGAAGCGGTTGGCATCGCTGGCCGTGGCGGTGAACTGCCACATCGGCAGGCCGAAGCGCTGCTCCAGCAGGTCAGCGACTTCAAGCGCTACCGTGGACGGCAACATGGTGGTGGCGCCATCCGCGCCGTATTCCGCCAGGGTGCGGGCGATGGCTGCGGGGCTGTGGCCGAACATGGCGCCGGTATCGCCAAGACAAAAGTCGATGATGGCGTGGCCGTCCACGTCGAACAATCGGGCGCCCTGCGCCTTGTCCACATAGAGCGGCACGGGCGCAGGCGCATCGGCCATCCAGTGCAGGGGCACGCCGAACAGAAAGTGGCGCTGCGCCTGCTGGTGCAGCCCGACGCAGCGCGGATGCGCGGCCAGGAAGCGGGCGGCCTCGATCGCGTGAAAGCGGGCAACGCGGTCGGCGGGAAGGCTTGTGGGGCTCATGACGGTGGGCGTCGGAAGACGCTGTGGAAAACGGCCGACGCGCAGTATCGCCAAGCCCGCGGGGGCATGGCAAGCCCCGAAATGGCCCCGCGCGCGGTGGGCAAAGTGGTTCTATCGTTCATGAAAAATTGTCGATATGGTTCAGACCGCTTGCAGGGCTTCATTGGCGTGGACTGAACTTCGCAGTCCGTTCACTTATTCGAAAAATATGGTTCAACACGCTTTTGCCTATCTGTCGCAGCAACGGTTTCTCGGCGCAGCAGCCAGCGCCGAGAATGCGCCGACGTCCCGCTTCGGCGTGGCCGGCGTGGCCTGGGACGGGGCGGTGACCAACCGCCCCGGTGCCCGATTCGGGCCGAACGCCATCCGCCAGGCCAGCCAGATGCTGTGCGATGCGACGCACCCGTTTTTCGATCTTTCGCCTACCGCAGACCTGTTCGATCACGGCGATCTGTATCTGCCCAACACCAGCCTGGAGACCCTGCGCGCCGCGCTCGAAGCCCAGGCGCGAACACTCTTGGCGCGTCAGCACATGGTGTGGCTGGGTGGCGATCATTCCATCACCTTGTCTTTGCTACGGGCTTTGCGCGCGGTGCATGGCCAGCCGCTGGCGGTGCTGCATTTCGATGCGCATTGCGACACCTGGACCGACCACTTCGGTGAGCCATCGGGGCACGGCACCTGGGTGTTTGAGGCGGTGCAGGAAGGGCTGGTGGTGCCGCAGGGTTTTGTGCAGGTGGGCATCCGCTCAGCCGCCGAGCGCGAGGCGCGTGAATACGTCAACGCCATCGGCGGCCGGGTGATCACAGCGCGCGAACTGCGCGGCCTGGAGAGCCCGTCGCAGCTTGCACCGATCACCGCCGATATTCGCGCCCGGCTGGCCGCGAGCAACGCCCCGGTGTATGTCACGCTCGACATCGACTGTCTCGACCCCGCCTTCGCCCCCGGCACCGGCACGCCCGAGCCCGGCGGCTTGAGCAGCGCGCAGGTGCTGTCGCTACTCGAAGAGTTGTGCGCCATGCAGCTGCCTTTTGTCGGCATGGACTGCGTGGAAGTGTCGCCGCCCTACGACCACGCCGAACTCACCTCCAATATCGCCGCGCTGTGCGTCTGGACTTATCTGTGCGCGCGACTCGCTTCAGAAAAAACTGTCACCCCCTGACCCGGAAGGATCCCGCGCATGATGCGGCTGGAACAACAGGCGCAGAGCCTGATCGAGAACTCGTATTACGTCGATTCGGCGCACGCCGCGCCGCGCCATGCGCCCCTGCAGGGCGAGGTGCAGGCGGATGTGTGCATCGTCGGCGGCGGTCTGGCGGGGCTTTCGGCCGCGCTGGAACTGCGCAAGCGCGGCATGCAGGTGGTGTTGCTCGAAGGGCGACACATCGGCTGGGGCGCTTCGGGCCGTAACGGCGGCCAGGCGCTGGCGGGCTATGCCAGCGAGATGGAGCCGTTCGAGCGCCAGCTCGGCGCCAAGAGCGCGCACTTCGCCTGGGAAATGTCGCTCGACGCCATTCGCCTGATGCGCAGTCGCATTGATGAATACGCCATCGACTGCGACTGGACGCCCGGCGCGATGAGCGTGGCGGTCACGCCCAAGAAAGCCCGCGCGCTGCACGCCTGGGCCGAGCACATGCGGCGCGAATACGGCTACACCCATCTGCAGAGCTTCGATGCGCAGCAGACCCGCAGCCTCATCGCCAGCAAACGCTATTGCGCCGCGGTGCTGGACGATTTCGGCGGCCACCTGCACCCGCTCAACTACACCTTGGGACTCGGCCGCGCCGCTCTCAACGCCGGGGCGGTGCTGCACGAGCAATCACCGGTGCTGAGCGTCAAACCCGCCGCGCAGGCAGGGGGCGGCAAAGCCCTGGTGCAGACCGCCCGGGGCAGCGTGCGCGCGCGCCATGTGCTGCTCGCCGGCAATGTGCAGCTCGGCGATGTGGCGCCCAAGCTGGCCCGGCGCATCATGCCTGTGGGTACTTACATCATCGCCACCGAAGCGCTCGGGGCGCAGCGCGCGAAGTCTCTGGTGCGCAACCGCGCCTGCGTGTGCGACACCCAGTTCGTCCTCGATTACTACCGCCTCACTGGCGACGACCGTCTGCTGTTCGGTGGCCGGGTGAGCTATTCCACCGCCACCCCGCGTGATCTGGTCGCCACCATGCGCCGAAGCATGCTGGCGGTGTACCCGCAGCTTAGCGACGTGAAGATCACCCATGCCTGGGGCGGCTTTGTCGACATCACCATGAACCGCGCGCCCGACTTTGGTCGCATCGCCCCGGATGTGCTGTATCTGCAGGGCTTCTCGGGTCACGGTCTGGCGCTGACCGGCATGGCGGGGCTGCTCGCCGCCGAGGCCATCGCCGGACAGGCCGAGCGCTTCGACCTATTCACCCGCCTGCGCCACAAACCCTTCCCCGGCGGCGACCTGCTGCGCACCCCCGCGCTGGTGCTCGGCATGCTGTGGTACCGGCTGCGCGATCTGGTTTGAAGAAGGCTTAACCGCTCTGCGGCGTTGGAGTGTGATTCCCCAAACTCAAGGCAAAACACCTTCGCCCCGCTGGCGATTTCTGCGGGTACACCCTCGTTGTTTGGCGAAGTTTTTCACCGCGCTATAACGTTCGCTCACACGGGTTACATGAGGTTTCAATTCATCCCGGTTCCTCCTCTATCTCTTTTCCGGTCGCCTCCCTATAGTCGTCTCGGTTCACAAAAAACGTCATTTCAGTTCGTTGACACAACAGGAGACAGGCATGAACAAGGAAGATTCGAAAGAGCAGGTTCAGATGGATCGTCGCACGCTGATCAAGGCGGGCGGCGCGGCAGGTTTGGCCGCTTTGCTGGGCACGCAGGTGCCGAGCTGGGGTGCTAGCGAGACGCCAGTGAAGATCGGCATGATCGACCCGATCACCAGCACATTTGCAGCGCTCGGGCAGAGCGAAATCAAGGGTGCCAAATTCGCTGAAGCGGAGATCAACAAGGCGGGCGGCGTAATGGGACGTCCTCTGCAGATCTTCGTGGAAGACAGCGCAGGCAATCCCGGCACTGCGGTCGACAAGGCCTCACGTCTGCTGAGCCAGAACAAGGTTGATTTCCTCATGGGCACGGTCAACTCGGCGGCCTCGCTCGCCGTGTCGCAGTTTGCCAACCGCCACGACAAGCTCTTCGTCTGTACCGGCGGCCACGTCGACAGCCTGACCGGCAAGGAGTGCAAGACCACGACCTTCCGCACCTGCTCGACCACCTGGATGCTGACGGCCGGCGACTTCGAGACGCTCTACAAGAAATTCGGCAAGAAGTGGTACTTCCTGACCACTGACTACGCCTTTGGCCAGTCTGAGCAGGCCGACTACACCACACAGCTCAAGAAGGCGGGAGGCTCCGTGGTGGGCGGTGCGCTGGTGCCCGTGGGGGCGACCGATTTTTCGTCCTATCTGATCGACGTGAAAGCCAAGTCGCCCGACGTGCTGTGCCTGCTGTTGGCCGGTAACGATCAGGTCAACTGCATGAAGCAGATCGCGCAATTCGGCATCAACAAAGACATCGTCGTGGGCGGTGCTTTGTTCGAGCTGGAGCAGGCGCAGGCATTGCCCGAGGCGGCCCGCTACGGCTGGTGGACCATGGAGTGGTACTGGAACCAGCCGAACACCCCGCATGTGGCGGACTTCGTCAAGCGTTACACCGCAGCCAACAAAGGTGAATATCCGACGGCGCGCGCATGGTTTGGTTTTGCCACCACGCATGCCATCCGCCTCGCGGTCGAAAAAGCCAAGTCGCTGGAGACCGCCAAGGTGGTCAAGGCAATGGAGGGCTTGGTGCTGCCGCCGGAGATCGCGCTGCAGCCCGGCAATGTGTTCTACCGTCCGCAGGATCACCAACTGATGCTGGGCATGTTCCCGGGGCACGTGATTCAGACGGGCAAGTATCCGAACCTGTTCGACGTTTCGGGCATCGTGCCGGGCGAGAAGATCGCGCTGCCGCCTTCAGAAACCGGCTGCGTGCTTCCGCGCGCCTGAAGCGCCACTGCGCGTGCCTGCGGACCCGCCGCTGCGCGGGTCCGCAGCCTGTCCATCTGCTGCTGCGGAGGCATTGCCTTGAATCTCGTCCTTATTTTCAACACGTTCAACGGTCTGATCACCGGCGCGTTCTATGCGCTGCTGGCGCTCGGTCTGGCGCTCATACTCGGGCTGAACAACACCATCAATTTCGCCCAGGGCGCCTTCATGGCGCTGGCGGCCTACTTTGCGTACACGCTGGAGCCGAGCCTGGGGTTCTGGGGAGCGCTGGCGGTTGCGCCACTGCTCGCCGGGGTGCTGGGTCTGGTGGTCGAGGTGTTTCTCATTCGCCGCCTGTACAAACGCGATCCGCTGTATTCGCTGTTGCTGACCTTCGGTCTGGCGCTGATCATGCAGGACGTGATCCGCACCGTCTGGGGCGCCAACGGGGTGCCGCTGTCCATACCGGAATCGCTGGGACATCCCCTCAGCCAGACCTACTTCTTTCTCACCGGCTACCGCCTCTTTGTTGTCGCTGTTGCTCTGGTGGGTACTGCCGTGCTGTTCGCCGTGCTGCGCTACACCCGACTAGGCATCCGCATCCGCGCCGGCAATGCCGATCTCGAAACCGTATCGGCGCTTGGCGTGAACATTTACCTGCTGCGCACCGCGAACTTTGTCATCGGCATCGTGTTTGCAGGCGTGGCCGGCATTCTGGCGGCGGGCCAACTCGGGCTGGAGCCGACGATGGGAGACGGCCTGCTCATGCCGGCCTTTGTCGCCATCGTGGTCGGGGGCGTGGGTTCTCTGCTGGGTTCTCTGCTGGGCGGTCTGCTCATCGGGGTGGCCTCGGGCATCACCACGGCCTACTTTCCCGCGGCGAGTGAGGCGGTGATTTACCTCATCATGGGGCTGATGCTGGTGGTGCGACCGCGCGGACTCATGGGACAGGAGGGATTGTTCGAATGAGTACGCCCGCCTATACCGCTCCACCTCCCCGATCTGCCATGCAAACCTCCAACCTCAAACAGCATCTCGGCACCGGCATTCTGGCGCTGGTGCTGCTCACCGCCCCGGCCTGGCTGCACTATGTCGGCGGCTACAACGACATCGCCTCGCGCGTGCTGATCTACGGCCTGGCCGCCATGGGGCTGAATCTGCTGCTCGGGCATACCGGCGGCCTGTCGTTCGGGCATGCCGCCTATTTCGGGCTGGGCAGCTACGGCGTCGGCTTGATGCTCAAGTACATGACGCACAACGTGCTGTTGGCGCTGCTCGGGGGCACTTTGCTGGGGGGCGTTGTGGCCGCCGTGCTCGCGCCCATCGCCGTGCGTCGTCGCGGCATCTACTTCGCCATGATCACCATTGCGATCGGACAGATGTTTTATTTCATCGCCATTCGCTGGCAGGCCGTGACCGGGGGCTATGACGGGCTGACCGGCTTTTCCCGGCACACCCTGCATCTGTTTGGGTTCGACTGGACCATGGGCTCTCTGGGCTTTTATTACCTCGTCGTGGCCTGCTTCGCGCTGGGTGCCCTGGTGCTGTGGATCGTGCTGAACTCTCCGCTGGGGCACACCTTTGTGGCCATCCGCGAAAACCAGAAGCGGCTGACCTTTCTCGGCCTGCCGGTGCAGCGCTATGCGGCGATTTCCTTCGCTCTGTCTGGCCTGATCGTGGCGCTGGCCGGCGGTCTCAACGCCCTGCTCGACAACTTCACCTCGCCCAACACTTTGAACTACACCTTTTCAGGCGACTTGGTGGTGATTGCGGTGCTGGGTGGTATGCGCAACTTCTGGGGGCCACTGGTCGGGGCGGCCATCTTCGTGCTGGTGCGGGATTACGCCAGCTCGGTGACTGACAACTGGATGTCCGTCATCGGCCTGATCTTTGTGCTGTCGGTGCTGTTTTTCCCGCTGGGTGTGATGGGGTTTTTGCAGCGCAAGGGGAAGGCATCATGAGCTTGCTGCAGTTGCACAACGTCTCGCGCCGCTTTGGCGCACTCAAGGCGCTGACTGACATTTCCATCGACGTGCAGCCCGGAGAGTTGCGCGCGGTCATTGGCCCCAACGGCGCGGGCAAGACCACGCTGTTCAATCTGATCAGCGGCTTCTTCCCGCCCAGTGACGGGCAGATCTTGTTTGACGGTAAGCCCATCCAGACCGTCAACCCGGCAGAACTGGTCAAGCGGGGCATCATCCGCACGTTTCAGATCACCGAGATCTTCCGCTCGCTCACGGTGTATGAAAACCTGCGCATTGCCGTTGAGGTGGCGCAGGGCGTGAACTTGCGTCCCTGGATGGGGCGCGCCCTGCGTAAACGCATCGACGATCAGGTGGATGAGTTGATGCATCTGGTGAAGATCAGCGGCAAAGCGGACCGGGTGACGGGCGAGATGTCGCACGGCGACCAAAGGGTGGTCGAGGTGGGCATTGCGTTGGCCCGCCGTCCCAAGCTGCTCCTGCTCGACGAGCCCACCGCCGGGATGGGAGATGAAGAGACGCACCATATGACCGCGCTGATCCGTGATCTGAACAAGAACCAGGGCATCGCCACGCTGTTCGTGGAGCATGACATGGAAATCGTGTTCGGCATCGCCGATCGCATCACCGTGCTCGACAACGGCACGCTGCTCGCCGAGGGCACGGCCGATGAAATTGCCAACAACGCAAGGGTGCAGGCGGCTTATCTGGGTCAAGCGGCCTGACCGCCCTGACCCAAGCCGACATCCCCACAGGACTTTCCGCTTATGACCGCCGTTCTCGAACTCGACAACATTCATACCTACTACGACAAAAGCCATATTCTCAAAGGCGTGTCGATGACCGTGGGCGAAGGCGAACTCGTCGCGCTGCTGGGCCGCAATGGCGCTGGCAAGACCACGACGATGCGCTCGGTCATGGGGCTGACGCCGCCGCGCCAGGGCAAGATCAAATTCTTCGGCAAGGACATGACTGGCGCCTCGCCGCACCGCATTGCGGGCCTGGGCGTGGGTTATGTGCCCGAGGGCCGCAAGATCTTCGGGCACCTCACGGTGCACGAAAACCTGCTGGTGGTGCACGAAACGCCGGGACGCTGGAATATCGATGGCGTGTACCAACTCTTTCCACGTCTGCATGAACGTCGCACCAGCAAAGGCGGGCGCCTTTCAGGCGGCGAGCAGGAGATGCTGTCCATTGCGCGCGCGCTGCTGCTCAACCCCAAGCTACTCATTCTTGACGAGCCTTCGCAGGGTTTGGCGCCTGTGATCGTGCAGGAGGTGATGCGCACGGTGGGACGCATGAAGGAAGAAGGGATTTCCGTGCTGCTGGTCGAGCAGAACGCCTTTCTCGCGTTGCAACTGGCTGACCGCGCCTACGTGCTGTCTGAAGGCGAGATGGTCTTTTCGGGTGATGCGGCCGCCTTGCGCGACGACAAGACCCGGATGGAACAATTGGCGGGCGTGGCCCACGCCGCTTGATTGCGGCTCAGGGCCTTCTCACGCTATTTTCGCGGGTGCACCAATAGCGTGAACAGGCCCTAGTCGGGAAGCTGGCTGCGGATGAGCATGCACAGCTTCTGCGCCCAGGGCGGTACGCGCTCGGTGGGGACGTAGGCATAGCCGAGGATCAGCCCGCGTCGCTGCGGTGCGCCGAGGTAATAGCGCGATAACGGCCGCACCGTCATGCCCTGGGCATCGGCGGCGCGGGCGATGGCTTCGTCGTCCACCTCGGGTGTGTTGAACAGCAAACAGAGGTGCAGGCCGGATTCCTGGCCGGAGATCTGCACCCGGTCGCCCAGACAGCGCTGAATGCGCCGCGCCAGTTCGTCGCGCCGCGCCTGGTAGGCCACGCGCAGGCGGCGGATCAGGGTGTTGAGATGGCCTTCGGTGATGAAGTCGGTCAGTGCGGCCTGCAGCATGAGCTGACCCGGGCGGTACAGGTCGTAGAGCCCGGTGTTGAAGGCGGGCAGCAGATCGGTCGGAACCACCAGATAGCCCAGCCGGATGCCGGGGTACATCACCTTGGAAAAGGTGCCTGAATAGAGCACCTGGGCATGATCGTCCAGCCCCTGCAGGCTGGCGAAGGGACGGCCGCCGAAGCGGAATTCACTGTCGTAATCGTCCTCAAAAATCCAGCAGCGTTGTTGCGCGGCAAACTGCAGCAGGGCGCGGCGGCGCTGCAGGCTCATCACATGGCCCAGCGGATATTGATGCGAGGGCGTGACGTAGATCAGCCGTGGCCTGCCCTGCTGCCAGTCGGCGGCTGACGGCGCCATGCCCTCCAAGTCCACCGCGATCGGCTTGAGCTTCAGCCCGGCGGCCTGCAACGCCCGGCGCGCGCCCCAGTAGCAGGGGTCTTCCACCCAGGCCTCGTCGCCGTGATCGGTGAGCAGGCGCGCGGCCAGATCGAGCGATTGCTGCGTGCCCGAGGTGATGAGCACCTGCTCGGGCGTCACCCGCACCGAGCGCGACAGGCTGAGGTACTGCGCAATGGCCACGCGCAGCGGCATATAGCCGCCTTCCTGGCCGTAATCGAGCAGGTCGCGGTCGAGGCTGCGCCAATACTTGGCCTGCAGCTTTTGCCAGAGCTGAATGGGGAATTCGGCAAACTCGATCTCGCCGGGCGCGAACGGCTGCACCTCAAAGTCTGCCGAGCCCGACTGCGCGGTGAGCAGATTGCCGCGCTGCGAGAGTTCGCGCGGCGAGCCGCTGTTCGCACTGGCGGCCTGCGCCAGCTTGCGTCCGCGTACTGCCGGGCTGAGCGGGCCGAGTTCCGGCAGGGTGTCGGAGACGAAGGTGCCGCTGCCCTGGCGCGCGGTGAGGTAGCCTTCCGCCGTGAGCTGGTTGATGGCCGACATGACCGTATTGCGCGAGAGATTCAGGTCGCGCGCCAGATCGCGGGTGGACGGCAGTTGCACCCCGGCGGTGATGCGACCCGCCAGAATGGCGCCGCGCAGCGAGAGATACAGGCGCCGGTTGAGCGGCGGGGCTGCCGCCGCGTCGCCTTCGGTGCGCTGAAGTTCGGTGAGCAGGAGTTCGGACAGGGCAAGGGGTCGCATGAGTTGGGCGCGGCAGGTAAAAACTGGCTCCATGATAAAAGCAGGGAGTGGCACTTCCGAGAGTACCAGTTGGCAGGTAAATTGAGCCTATAGAATCACGCTAAGTCATGGAAAACCCTAGTATTTTTTGTTTTTCAGGCCAATTCAGAATGGTGCCTTGCCTTATTGCGTCGCACCAAATCAGGGCGAAAATCGAGCGGCTGCCTCAGGCTCTGCCTCTTGTTGCAATGCACTAAAACAGGGAACATGCCTGTGTGCTTCCACCCTTGTTTCCTGGGCCTTTGATCCAGCTTTGATGATGTCCAACCTCACCTTCTTGCCTCGCGTTGCGGTCACCACCGATCTGAAGCTGATCGGCGGGCACCCGACATATGCGGTGACGCAAAAATATGTCGACCCGCTGCTGCCGCTGTCGGGCGTGTTGCCCTGGCTGCTGCCTTCGATGGGCGCGAACCTGCCGCTGGATGCGGTGCTGGGTGATGTGGACGGGCTGGTGTTCACCGGTTCGCCGTCGAATATCGAGCCGCACCACTATGGCCAGGCGCTGAGCAACCCTGAGTCGCCAGCCGACCCGGCGCGCGATGCCACCACCCTGCCCCTGATCCGCGCCGCCATTGCGCGCGGCATTCCGGTGCTCGGCATCTGCCGCGGCTTTCAGGAAATCAATGTCGCGCTCGGCGGCAGTCTGCTGCAGGAAGTGCACAACACCGAAGGCTTTGATGATCATCGTGAAGACGACGCGCTGGATGTCGCCGGGCAGTACGGCCCCGCGCACCGCGTGCAGGCTGTGTCCGGCGGCATGCTGCAGGCCATCGTTGGCGCCGACTCCTGGGAGGTCAACAGCCTGCACGGCCAAGGCATCCAGACCCTCGCCCCCGATCTGCTGGCGCAGGCGCATGCGCCCGACGGCCTGGTCGAGGCGTACACCTATCAACCCGCTCACCGCACCGACGCTGGCTTTCTGCTGGCGGTGCAGTGGCATCCCGAATGGCAGGCCGCGCAAAACCCCGTGTCGCGCGCGATCTATGCCGCTTTCGGCAACGCCTGTCGGCAGTTCGCCGCGCGCAAGCGCGACGACTCGCTGGCGCGCGCTGCCTGAGCAAACCGCGCCTGCACCTTTGGCGTTCAAAGTGCAGGCGATGGATGGAACCATCCTTGAAACGCAAACTGGAATCACATCATGAGTAGCGACAACCGCAAGCAGTGGACCTTCAACGATCTTGAAGGCTGGCTCAACGCCCAACGCATTACCGAAATCGAATGCCTCGTGCCCGACCTGACCGGGGTGGCGCGCGGCAAGATCCTGCCGCGCAGCAAGTTCACCGAAGACCGCGGCATGCGTCTGCCGGAAAGCATCATCGGCCTCACCGTCACCGGCAACTGGCCGGAAGACAGCCACATCGACACCCTCATCGCCGATACCGACCGCGACATGAATCTGGTGCCCGATCCGAGCACCGCGCGCGTCGTGCCCTGGGCCACCGACCCCACCGCACAGGTCATCCACGACTGCTATTTCAAGGATGGCGACCCGGTGGATTACGCCCCGCGCACCGTGCTGAAAAACATGCTCAAGCTTTACGCCGACAAGGGCTGGGCCCCGGTGGTGGCGCCCGAGCTGGAGTTTTATCTGGTGGCCAAGAACAACGATCCCGACCAGCCGCTGCGTCCGCCCATCGGCCGCTCGGGCCGCGCCGAAACCTCGCGCCAGCACTACAGCATCGACGCGGTCAACGAGTTCGATCCGCTGTTCGAAGACATCTACGACTACTGCGAGGCGATGGACCTCGACGTGGACACGCTGATTCACGAAGTCGGCGCCGGGCAGATGGAAATCAACTTCCTGCATGGCGATCCGCTCGATCTGGCCGACAAGGTGTTCTTCTTCAAGCGCACACTGCGCGAAGCGGCGCTGCGCCACAATATGTTCGCCACCTTCATGGCCAAACCCATGGCGGGCGAACCCGGCAGCGCCATGCATGTGCACCAGAGCATCGTCGATCGCAAGACCGGGCAGAACATATTCAGTAACGGCGACGGCAGCGCGTCCGAGCTGTTCCTGCACTACATCGGCGGCCTGCAGAAATACATTCCGCACGTCATGGCGCTGTTTGCGCCCTACGTCAATTCCTACCGCCGCCTGGTGAGCAATACGGCCGCGCCGACCAATGTGGAATGGGGTGCGGACAACCGCACCGTGGGCATCCGCGTGCCGTTCTCCAATGCGGAAAACCGCCGCATGGAAAACCGTGTGATCGGCGCCGACGCCAATCCCTATGTCGCGCTGGCCGCCAGCCTGGCCTGCGGCTATCTGGGTATGGTCAACAAGATCAGTCCGCTGCCCGAAATGAAGACCAACGCCTACGCGGCGCCCAACGCCATTCCGCTGCCGCAAAGCCTGTCTGAATCGGTGCGTGCGCTCGACGATGTGCCCGAACTCGAAGCCATTCTGGGCAAGCGCTTCTGCGGCATCTACAAGGCGGTGAAGATGAGCGAGTACGCCGAGTTCATGAAGGTCATCAGCCCCTGGGAGCGCGAGCACCTGCTGTTGCACGTTTGACCGGTGCAGTGCCCTTAAGAAAACATCGTCCTGAAACGGAGACTCCCATGAAACCCAATGATCTGCCCCAGTTCGACACCGCCGCGCTGCGCGCCAAGGACGCCGCGCACCACCTGCATCCCTTCACCGACACCAAGAGCCTGAACGCCGCGGGCAGTCGCGTCATCGTGCGCGGCGAGGGCGTGCGCATCTGGGACTCGGAGGGCAACGAAATCATCGACGGTATGTCCGGCCTGTGGTGCGTCAACCTTGGCTACGGGCGTCAGGATCTGGTGGACGCCGCCACCCACCAAATGCAGACCCTGCCGTTCTACAACGCCTTTTTCAAGACCACCACGGCCCCGGCAACCGAGCTTGCGGCGCTGCTGCCGCAGGTGGCGCCGCCCGGTTTCAACCATGTGTTCTTCACCAACTCGGGCTCCGAAGGCAACGACACCATCATCCGCCTCGTGCGCCGTTACTGGGATCTGATGGGCCAGCCGCAGCGCAAGACGATCATCAGCCGCCACAACGCCTATCACGGCAGCACGCTGGGCGGCGCCTCGCTGGGCGGCATGAGCGGCATGCACGAACAGGGCGACCTGCCGCTGCCGGGCATCACCCACATCGACCAGCCCTACCAGCTGCAGCACGGCCAGCCGGGCGAGAGTGCGCTCGACTTCGGTCTGCGCGCTGCAAGCTGGCTGGAGGCCAAGATTCTCGAACTCGGCGCCGACAAGGTGGCCGCCTTCATCGGCGAGCCGGTGCAGGGCGCGGGCGGGGTCATCATTCCCCCGGCCAGCTACTGGCCCGAGATTCAGCGCATCTGCGATAAGTACGGCCTGTTGCTGATCTCCGATGAAGTCATCTGCGGCTTCGGTCGCCTGGGGCACTGGTTCGGCTGCCAACACCCGCACATCAACTCCAAACCCGACCTCATCACCTTCGCCAAGGGCGTGACTTCGGGCTACCTGCCGCTGGGCGGGGTGCTGGTGGGCGACCGTGTGGCCAAGGTGCTGATCGAGCAGGGCGGCGATTTCAACCACGGTTTCACCTACTCCGGCCATCCGACCTGCTGCGCCGTCGCCATCGCCAACGTCAGCGCGCTGCGCAACGAGGGCGTGGTCGAGCGCGTGGCCACAGACACCGCGCCTTACCTGAAGGCGCAATTCGCCACCCTGGCCGATCATCCCCTGGTGGGCGATGTCGATTCGCTCGGCATGGTGGCTGGACTGGTGCTCTACAAGGACAAGGCCAGCCGTACATTGTTCGACGCCGATCTGGGCGTGGGCTACCTCTGCCGCGACCACTGCTTCAAGAACGGCGTGGTGATGCGCGCCGTGGAAGAACGCATGATCATCGCCCCGCCGCTGGTGATGACGCATGTCGAAATCGACGAGATGATCCGGCGCATTCGCCGTAGCCTGGACGACACGCTGGCTGGTCTGCGTGCGCAGGGCTTGGTATAAATCGCCATTTCCGTTTCGGTCGGTCACGGCATACTGGTACGGGAATTGCAAAGCCTCACCCTGCTGCACCTGTTGTTTTCAATTGGCTTCACACACACTTGAGAGGTTTTTCATGTCACAAAAACTGCATACGAAGTCAGTCCGTCGCAAGCTGCTGGCGGCATGCCTGGCGGGCGCCGCGGCGCTAACCCTCGGCGCTGCCGCCCCGGCGCAAGCCGCCGGCGTGCTCAATATCTACAACTGGTCCGACTACATCGCCCCGACCACGGTGCCGGGTTTCGAGAAGGACACCGGCATCAAGGTGCGCTACGACACCTTCGACTCCAACGAAACCCTGTTCGCCAAAATGGTGGCGGGCGATACCGGCTATGACATCGTGGTGCCGTCGTCGAACTGGGCGGCCATCGACATCAAGGGCGGCCTGCTGCATCCGCTCGACAAAGCCAAGATCCCCAACTACAAAAACCTCGATCCGGGCCTGATGAAGCAGCTCGCTGCGGTTGATCCGGGCAACAAATACCTCATTCCCTGGATGTGGGGCTACACCACGGTAGGCATCAACGTCAACCAGGTGAAAAAGGTGCTGGGCAACACCCCCATGCCGGCCAATCCCTGGTCCTTGATTTTTGATCCGACCTACGCTGACAAGATCAAGTCCTGCGGCATCTCCATGCTCGACTCGGGCGGCGACATCATGGAGGCTGCGTTCAACTATCTCGGCATTCCGCAAGACACCCAGAGCCCGGCCGACTTCGAGAAGGCCTACGCCATGGTGCAGAAGGTGCGCAAGGACGTGAGCATCTTCTCTTCCTCGGGCTACATCAACGACCTGGCTGGCGGCTCCATCTGCATGTCGCTGGGTTGGTCGGGTGACATGGGCATTGCCGCGGCGCGCGCCAAGGCGGCAAAAAACAAGCAGGACATCGAAGTGTTCCCGCCCACGCATGGCGCCGTGATCTTCATCGACACCATGGCCATTCCCGCCGATGCCAAGAACCTCGACAACGCCT
Organism: Thiomonas sp. OC7; assembly: GCF_900634595.1. Taxonomy (NCBI): domain Bacteria; kingdom Pseudomonadati; phylum Pseudomonadota; class Betaproteobacteria; order Burkholderiales; genus Thiomonas; species Thiomonas sp. OC7. Next base: position 2,164,108 of record NZ_LR131953.1, read on the forward strand.
ACAAGTGGATGAACTACGTGCTCGAGCCCAAGGTGGCCGCGGCCGACACCAACACGGTGACCTACGCCAACCCGGTGCCGTCGTCGCTGCCCTATGTCGATGCCAAGATCAAGGACAACGACTTCGTGTTCCTCAAGCCCGATATGGTGGCCAAGCTGATTCCGCCCAAGGTCTACACCCCGGAGCAGCGTCGTCTCGTGACCCGTCTATACACCAAGTTCAAGACCGGCCTGTGATCTGACCCCTGTTGCCGCGCTCTCCGTTTTTTGTCGGAAGGGGCGCGGCAACACCCCATACCTCAACCTTGTTGGACCGATGATGGAGTTCGCGTTGTGACGCCCCCTTCCACGAGTGCAAAACCCTTCCTGCGCATCGACGGCATCACCCGTCGCTTCGATGAGGTCGTCGCGGTCAATGACATTCATCTCGACATCCAGCAGGGCGAAATTTTTGCCCTGCTCGGATCGAGTGGCTGCGGCAAGTCCACCTTGCTGCGCATGCTCGGGGGCTTCGAGACGCCGACCTCCGGCCACATCTATCTGGAGGGCGAGGACATCACCGATCTGCCGCCCTATGAGCGGCCGATCAACATGATGTTCCAGTCTTACGCGCTGTTTCCGCACTTGACCGTGTTCGACAACATCGCCTTCGGTCTGAAACGCGACGGCATGCCCAAGGCGGACATCGCTACCCGCGTGGAGCAGATGCTCGACCTGGTGCAGCTCAAGCCCTACGGCAAGCGCAAGCCGCACCAGCTCTCCGGCGGCCAGCAACAGCGCGTGGCTTTGGCGCGCAGTCTGGCCAAACGCCCCAAGCTGCTTTTGCTCGACGAGCCGCTGGCCGCACTCGACAAAAAGTTGCGCGAGCGTACCCAGCTCGAACTCGTCAACATTCTGCGCAAGGTCGGCGTGACCTGCGTGATGGTCACCCACGACCAGGAAGAGGCCATGACCATGGCCGACCGCATCGCGGTGATGAAGGATGGCGAGTTTCTTCAACTCGGCACCCCCATCGAGATTTACGAACACCCGCAAACCCGCTTCATCGCCGATTTCATCGGCAACGTCAATATGTTCGACGGCAGGCTGGTGACCGACGAGCCCGACCATTGCGAAGTGCAGACCGATGATGCGTTGTTCTACATCGGCCACGGCATCAGCGGCACGCTCAACATGGAGCTGGGCATCGCCTTGCGTCCGGAAAAAATGACTCTGACCGAGGGGCACCAGAGTCACCCGAACAACGCCTTTCAGGGCACGGTGTCCGGGCGCTCGTACATGGGTAGTTACACCGCCTACGAGCTGCTGCTGCCGAGCAAGCGGCGCGTTCGCGTCACCGTGTCCAACGCCGATCGCCATGCCGATCCGTTTGATGTGGGGGCCGCGGTTACCGCGCATTGGGCGGATAACGCGCCTGTGGTCATCGTGGACTGAGGCACAGCGCCAACGCATCATGCCAACAAACAGCGACACCCCCACCCCGCGCAAAGTGCGCAAGCCCTTCAACTGGGGCCGCAAGATCGTGATCGGCATTCCGCAGATCTGGCTGCTGGCCTTTCTGCTGGCGCCTTTTTTCATCCTGCTCAAGATCAGCGTGTCGGGAAGCGATGCGTTGGGTATCGGCTTCGATCCGATCGTCACCTATGTGCATGATGCGCTGCAGGTAAACATTCACTTCTCGCCCTACATGGCGCTGGTGCGCGACAGCCTCTACATCATCACCTATCTGTCGTCGCTGTGGTACGCGTTGATGACCACAGTGCTGTGTCTGGTCATCGGCTATCCGTTTTCCTACTTCATCGCCCGTGCCAAGCCCACAGTACGGCCCGCCCTGCTGATGCTGGTCATGCTGCCGTTCTGGACGTCTTTCCTCATCCGCATCTACGCCTGGAAGAACCTGCTCGACGTCAACGGCCTGGTCAACCAGTTCCTGATGTGGGTCGGCATCATCCACACACCGTTGCGCATGATGTTCACCGAGTTTTCGTTCATGGTCGGCATGGTGTATGGCTACATTCCCTTCATGATTCTGCCGCTCTACGCCACGCTGGTGAAAATGGATCACCGGCTGGTGGAGGCTGCGGCGGATCTGGGCTCCACGCCGTTCAAGACCTTTTGGCTGGTTACCGTGCCGCTGTCCAAGTCGGGCATCATCGCCGGCAGCCTGCTGGTGTTCATTCCGGCGGTGGGCGAATACGTCATTCCCGAACTGCTTGCGGGCCCGTCCACGCTCAACATCGGTAGGGTGATGTGGAATGAGTTCTTCCTCAACCTCGACTGGCAGCGCGCCTCCGCGGTGGCCATTGTGATGATCGTGCTCATCCTGCTGCCGATTGCGGTGTTCAACAAGTACCAGACCAAGAGCCTGGAGGGCGCGCGATGAAAAAGACCGCCGTGCTGCCCCTGACCTGGATGATCCTGGTCTACCTGTTCCTCTACCTGCCCATTGTGGTACTGGTGGTGTATTCGTTCAACGATTCGCGCATGGTCACCCTCTGGGGCGGCTGGACCTTCAAGTGGTACGGCGCGGTGGTGCATGACCATGAAGTTATCAGCGGCTTGATTCTGTCGCTCAAGGTGGCGCTGGCGACGGCCACCACTTCGGTGCTGCTGGGCACATTGGCAGCATTTGCCCTGGTGCGCTATCGCCACTTCGCGGGAAAAAGCCTGCTCAACTTCATGATCAACATCCCGCTGGTCATGCCGACCGTGGTTATCGCGCTGGCACTGCTGTTGTTTTTCGTGACGGTGCAGAAGGCCATGGGGTTTCCGCAGAAGGGGTTTTTCACCATCTTCATCGGCCATACCGTCATGGCCATTTCCTATGCCGCCGTGGTCATCCAGTCGCGCCTGAAGGAAATGGACCGATCAATCGAGGAAGCCGCCATGGACCTAGGCGCGCGCCCTTTCCAGGTGTTCATGTTGGTCACCCTGCCGTCCATTTCGCAGGCCCTGGTGTCGGCCTGGCTGCTGGCGTTCTCGCTGTCGCTCGATGAAGTGGTGATCTCCGCCTTCCTCTCCGGCCCGGGCAGCACCACCTTGCCGGTGGTGATCTTCTCGCGCGCCCGTCTCGGTCTGAGTCCGACCATCAATGTGGTCGGCGCCATTACCGTTTACCTGGTCATCATTGCCGTGGCGGTGAGTAGCCTGCTCATGGCGCGTCGTGAGCGTCAGCGCGCAAAACAGGCCGCGCAGGCCTTGCGCCTGGATGTCGAGCCACAGCCAGCAAGAGAATTCGGCGTCGGATTGATGACCGCCGAGGGGCGATGAACCGTCGCCGGATGAACGGTTTTCTGAGCAAGTGCAGCACCCTGTCAACATCTAAAAACACCTGGAGGACACATTGATGAACAAGTTCAAACTCACCGTGCTGGCGGCCAGCCTGGGGCTTGCCCCACTGGCTCATGCCGACACCAACGCCGACATCCTGAACGAGCTGCAAGCGCTCAAGGCCAAGGTGCAGCAACTCGAAGCGCAGGTCAAGGCGCAGCAAACCCAGATCACTGACAACCAGAAAGCCACTGATGAAGCCACGACGGTTGCGAACCACGCCGACGTGCAGGTGTCAGGCATCAAGGAGGAAACCGAGTCGTCTGGCTTCAAGGGGCTGAAGATCAGCGGCATGATCGCCCCGGCCTATGTCTACAACCAGGATCAGCAGTCCAGTTCATTCGTGTTCCTGAATCGGTCGAATGGCGATCCGAGTGCGTACTCGCTCTACAACTACGACAACTCGTATTTCGGCGGCGCCTACATCCAGTTCCAGAAAAAGACCGCCGGAGGCGTGGGCTGGAACCTGACCCTGGCGCCCGACCGTGGCGCTGGCGTCAACATGAATGGCAACTCCATCATTCACGAAGCTTCGGTGTCCATTCCGGTGAATAACGACACCAAGATCATCGCCGGTCAGATCCCTGACTGGGAAGGCTATGAATACACCTGGGACAACCAGACCAAGACCATCACCCATAATCTGCTGTTCGATTTTGCTGAGCTCACTGCCTATACCGGCGTTGGCATTGACCAGACCGTGGGCGATTGGGAATGGAAGAGCATGATCGCCAACGTCAACTCGCCACGCTATTACTACGGCGGGGACGGTGGTCGTGCGCCAGCGCTGGTGTTCAGGGCGGACTACAGCATTCCGGGTTACGACAGTGCGGGAGTCGGCTTCTGGGGCTTGGTCGGCAAGCTGCCGAATTCGAATGTGGACTTGGCCGATGGCACAACGCCAGTGTCATTGACCGGAACGACAACGGCCCAGATGTTCGAAGTGGACGGCTACCTGAATCAGGGCAACTGGGGCTATTACGGCCAGGCGAGCTTCGGCCAGCAAGCCCAGGCCGCTTACAACAACGGCAAGGCACGTTGGTGGGGTCTGTCGGGGCTGTTGACCTACAACTTCACCCCGCGCTTCCTCGGGTTGGTGCGCGCCGACTACTTGAACAACTCGCACAACGGCGGCGGTCTGGCCGGCGGCTACATGAATTCCAGCAGCGGTGGCGCTGGGCAGACCTTCAATGGCGTCAATGGCTTTGGCCCAGGCTACGTCAACGACGGATCGGGCAACTGGGCTATCGTCGACCCCAACAAGGGCGCCAACCGCTACGCCCTTACCGTGGGCTGGAACTATCTGCTGACCGAGTCGACCACGTTGAAGATGGAGTATCGCTATGACCGCTCCAGCCTCGCTACCTTCTACAACGTGTCGGATGGCAGCTACAAAAAGGACAACAATCTCCTTGCCGCTTCGGTGGTCGTGAGCTTCTGATCTGTCCTTTCGCGGCGGGTGTCTTGCCCGCCGCCTCACTGTTTTTTCCTACTCCATCATGCACCATCCCATCGCCTTCACAACGAACGGGGTGGCGCCCGAAACCGTCGCTTCAGCGCCCGACCGGGTGCTGCGCGGTGACCCGCAGCAACTGGCCTGGAATCACTACACCGACGCCACCGGTCAGTTCTCCGCAGGCATCTGGCAGGGCGAGCCCGGCGCTTGGCGGGTGCGCTACGACCCGCATGAAGAAGAGTTCTGCGTGCTGCTCGAAGGGCATATGACGCTCACCGCAGACGACGGCGCGGCGCAGGAATTCCACGCTGGAGACGCGTTCGTCGTGCCCGGCGGCTTCACCGGTATCTGGGAAAACCATACCCGCGTGCGCAAACACTACGCCATCATGGCGCTCAAAAAGAACTAAACCTTATCCCAGGAGATTCGCATGACCGAGAACTTCAATCGCATCTGGCATCAGCGCGCCGACGATCTGCTCAAGCGCGGTATCGACGGCCGCATGGTGATCGACGGCCGTCGCTGGAACGCGGCAGACGGCAGCCTGTTCGACTGCATCTCGCCCGTTGACGGCAAGGTGATCGCCCGCGTCGCCCGCGGCAAGGCGGCGGACATCGACCGCGCCGTGGCCTCGGCCCGCGCTGCATTCAATGACCGCCGCTGGGCTGGCCAGCCGCCCGCTGCGCGCAAGAAAGTCATGGTGGCTTTCGCCGAGCAACTGCGCTCCGCGCGCGACGAACTCGCGTTGCTCGAAACCCTCGACATGGGCAAGCCGATCAAGAACAGCCTGTCCACCGACGTACCGTCCGCCGCGCGCTGCTTGCAGTGGTTCGGCGAAGCGGTGGACAAAATCTACGACGAAATCGCCCCCACCGGTGACAACGCGTTGGCGCTCATCACGCGCCAGGCCATCGGCGTGGTCGGTGCCATCGTGCCGTGGAACTACCCCATGCTGATGGCCTCGTGGAAGCTGGGGCCCGCGCTGGCCGCGGGCAACAGCGTGGTGCTCAAGCCTTCTGAAAAATCGCCGCTCACCGCGCTGCGTCTGGCCGAACTGGCACTGGAGGCCGGGTTGCCAGAGGGCGTGTTCAACGTGGTGCCGGGCTTCGGCCATGAGGCCGGCGAGGCGCTGGCTCTGCACATGGACGTGGACGCCATCGGCTTTACCGGCTCCACCCGCACCGGCCGCCGCATGCTCGACTATGCCAGCCGCAGCAACTTGAAGCGCGTGTACAACGAACTCGGTGGCAAGTCGGCCAACATTGTCTTCGCCGACTTCGACGATCTCGACCGCGCCGCCGCCACGGCCATTGGCAGCATGTTCTACAACCAGGGCGAGAGCTGCAACGCGCCCTCACGCCTGCTGGTGCAGGACAGCATTGCCGATGCCTTCGTCGAGAAGCTCGCTGCGCTCACTCCGCAATACCACCCGGCCGACCCGCTGGATGCCAGTACCGTGCTCGGCGCGTTGGTCGATGAAACCCAGACGCAGACCGTGCTCGGCTATATCCAGTCGGGCGTGGACGAGGGCGCGCGCTGCGTGGCCGGTGGCTGCCGCGCGCTGCAGGAGACCGGCGGGCAGTACGTCGCCCCGACGGTGTTCGACGGCGTGAAAAACAGCATGAAAATCGCGCAGGAAGAAATCTTCGGCCCGGTGCTGGCGGTCATTCGCTTCAAGACCGAAGCCGAGGCCATCGCCCTGGCCAACGACAGCGCCTACGGCCTGCACGCCGGGGTGTGGTCGCGCAATATCGACCGCGCGGTACGCGTATCTCGCGCGCTGCAGGTGGGCACCGTGCACGTCAACCAGTACGACGAGGACGACATCACCGCGCCCTTCGGCGGCGTCAAGCAGTCGGGCAACGGCCGCGACAAATCACTGCACGCCTTCGACAAATACACCGAACTCAAAACTACCTGGATGCGCATCGATCCGGCCTGACCCCGGACAGTTTTTGAAAAGGACACACCATGAACCACTCACTGAATGAACAACTCCAGGCGCGCCGCGCCGCTGCCACGCCCCGCGGCGTGGGCGTGATGGCCAGCTTCTACGCCGACCGCGCCGAGGGCGCCGAGCTGTGGGACGTCGAAGGCCAGCGCTATATCGACTTCGCCGGCGGCATCGCGGTGATGAACGTCGGCCATCGCCATCCCAAGATCGTCGCCGCGCTGCAGGAGCAACTGCAGCACTTCACCCACACCTGCTATCAGGTCGTGCCGTATGAAAGCTATGTCAGCCTGGCCGAAAAGCTCAACGCCCTCACGCCCGGCAGCCACGCCAAGAAAACCGCGCTGTTCTCCACCGGCGCTGAGGCGGTGGAAAACGCCATCAAGATTGCCCGCGCCTACACCAAGCGCCCAGGGGTGATTGCCTTTGGCGGCGCCTTCCACGGCCGCAGCCTGTTTGCCGTGTCGCTCACCGGAAAAGTGCAGCCCTACAAGGCCGGCTTCGGCCCCTTTCCGCCCGAGATCTATCACGCTCCGTTTCCCTGCCACTGCGCCAGCCTCGACGAGACGAAAAAGGCGGTGGAACTGCTGTTCAAGGCCGACATCGAGCCCGCGCGCGTGGCCGCAATCATCTTCGAGCCGATCCAGGGCGAGGGTGGCTTCAACGTCATTCAGGCCGAGGCGGTGAAGTGGCTGCGCGCGCTGTGCGACCAGCACGGCATCGTGCTCATCGCCGACGAGGTGCAGACCGGCTTCGGCCGCACCGGCAAGCTGTTCGCGATGGAACACTTTTTCGAGCAGACCGGCGTGCTGCCCGACCTCATGACCATCGCCAAATCGCTGGCCTCGGGCATGCCGCTGTCGGCGGTGACCGGCCGCGCCGAGATCATGGACGCCCCGGCCCCCGGCGGGCTGGGAGGCACCTACGCGGGCAACCCGATGGCGGTGGCCGCCGCGCACGCCGTGATCGACGTGATGCACGACGAGCAACTCCCGGCGCGCGGCCAGCGGCTGGGCGATCAGCTCAAGGCCCGGCTCGAAAGCCTGCGCGCGCAAGTGCCGCAGATCAGCGATGTGCGCGGCCTGGGCGCCATGATTGCGGTGCAGTTCAACGACCCCGCCTCTGGCAAACCGGACGCGGCCTATACCAAGGCCGTGCAGGCCGAGGCGCTCAGGCGCGGCCTCATCCTGCTGACCTGCGGCGTGGACTACAACGTGGTGCGCTTCCTGTTCCCGCTGACGATTTCAGACGCCGTGTTCGCCGAGGCGCTCGACATCCTCGAAGCGTCGCTGCTAGCGGCCAAGGGTTAAGGCCTGTTCACGCTATGTATGCACCCGCCTGGGGGCAACCCTTCGGGCCGGGGGGCTGGGCGGCGCACTGCCACGTTGCCGTCCGCTTGCGGTGCAACACACTACGGCGCGGCCTGCGCCTCGCATTGCCTCCGCCCAGACCCCCGGCGTGGGTGCATCAATAGCGTTAACAGGCCCTAGTGCCAGGGCCGCGATGCGGCGATGGACAAACCGAGCGACCCGCTATCCATCGCCGACGCCCGGGCCGCGCAGGGCGCGCAAGATCTGTCCGCACTGAGCCAGATTGCAGTGGAGTAGATCGCTGCGCTGCAACCACTCGAGTGGTGCAGCGATCTGGCGCAGATTTCCCCTTGGGAATATGCGCAATATGCCGAGCGATTTTGATCTGAGCTCCAGCAAGGCCAGACCCGGCTGACTTCTTCAGGCCGCGCCCTGAGCCAGCCTGTGTGAACGTTGGGCGCGCGATCACCGTTGCGCATCAGCGTTTTTGCGAACGCCTGAATCGACAAACGCCGGCCAGACCCCGGCACGCCGGAACACTTCTCCATCACAGCGTGAGCAATCCGCCATCTGCGTTTTTTGCGGGTCTGTACGCAAACGTACAGACCCGCAAAGGCTTTTGGCCTACGTTGCAACAACAGTTCCAAGGCAGCGCCCTGCGCTCTTTGGAACGACTGTTCTGCTGAGGGTCCAGATCCTCGAAAAGCCGTCAAAAAAGCGCCTGCAATTCAGCTGATCTCTGGCCGTGCAAGGGTTCGGCTCGACGGCTTCTGCGCCACTTGGTAGCCACTTTCTCAAGTTGCCAGCGCCGCCATGTCCAACATTCCCATCCAGTCTCCACTGTTCCTCCTCCTGGCCGTTCTGGCGCTGTTTCTGGCCTCGTCCCTCAAGATCATCTACGAATACCAGCGGGCCGTGGTGTTCCAGCTCGGTCGCTTCCAGCGGGTCAAAGGGCCCGGGCTGATTCTCGTGATCCCCGTGTTGCAGCGCATGGCCCGAATGGATTTGCGCACCGTGGTGCACGAGGTGCCATCGCAGGACGTGATCTCGCGGGACAACGTGTCCGTCAAGGTGGATGCGGTGCTGTATTTCCGCATCGTCGATCCAGAAAAGGCCTTTATCCAGGTGGAAGATTTTTTCTCCGCAACCAGCAAGCTGGCGCAAACCACCTTGCGCGCGGTGCTGGGCAAGCACGACCTGGATGAAATGCTGTCCGAGCGCAGCAAGATCAATGCCGATATTCAGGCCATTCTGGACGCCCAGACCGAGGCCTGGGGCATCAAGGTCAGCGTGGTGGAGATCCGAAATATCGAACTGACCGAAGACATGGTGCGCGCCATCGCCAAGCAGGCGGAGGCTGAACGCGACCGCCGCGCCAAGGTGATTCATGCCGACGCTGAATTCCAGGCCGCGCAGACGCTGGTGAATGCGGCGGCCATTCTGGCGTCGGCGCCCGGCGGCATGCAGCTGCGCTATTTGCAAACGCTGTCGGAAATTGGCACCGAGAAAAATTCCACGGTCATCTTCCCGATGCCGATCGATCTGATCAAACCGATTCTGCAGATCATTGAAAAAGTCGCGGATCAGCACTGATCCGCCGCCATCCTGCCTTGCGCGCTGTGTCCCAGCAGGCGCAATGCCCTTCTTGTTGATCCAACCGAAAGCCCGCCATGCCCAGCAAATCTCCCACCCGCCCCATTGATGCAAACAGCCAGCCCGCGATTCCGCAGATGAAGGCCACAGGCCAAAAGCGCAGTTTGGTGCGCGGCAAGTCCACCCGCAAGAAAAATCCGGGCAAACGCTCCCACCATGGAGGCTGACGCGATGCGTGCAACGCAGTGCACGGCGTTGAAGGCTGAGAGAGCCGGCGTCCAGGTGCGGCCGCTGCAAGCCGGTTGCGGGGCCGCCTTTCATCGTCGTGGCGCGAGGTCACTTCACCGGCGCCTCATGAGAAAACGTAGGGCCGCCCCAAGTTTTCTTGTCCACCTTGCGGCTTGCAAGCTGCTCGGATTCGGCTCCGTCCAAGCTGCCGCAGGGCAGCTTGGAGCCGCGGGCCTCATCCCCCTCGGGGGGCCTGACGCGAATGCGGCAGGTCTGGGGGTGCTCTCATCTTGAAATTCTGGGCTCTTCACGCCAAACCCCATTGGCCGCAACTGGGTAGTCGACTGCTGCGCCCGGCCATCTTTCGCCCGGCACAGGTGGACGAACCCGTGCTGCGCTCGGATTTGCTCAGCGCCGATCAGATGGAGCAGCATGGCGTGGTGCTGGCCGCACGGCATCAGGCCTCCATGCGGCCGCAGAACAATGCCTTGCTCACCCGGCTTGCCGACAACGCGGACACGCTGGCGCATGCCAGCACGGTGCTGACGCAGGCGGTGTACCAGGGGCATCGCATCACACCGGCAGCGGAGTGGCTGCTCGATAACGATTACCTGATCGAGGAGCAGATTCGCACAGCGCAGCGCGACCTGCCCAAGGGCTACAGCCGTGAGCTGCCGTGGCTGATCAACGGCCCTTCGGCCAACCTGCCGCGGGTCTATGACATTGCGCTGGAAACCATCGTCCACGCCGATGGCCGCCTGGACGGCGAAAGCCTGCGCCGCTTCGTCGCCGCCTACCAGACGGTGACGCCGCTCAAGCTGGGCGAGCTGTGGGCCGTTCCGATCATGCTGCGACTGGGGCTGATCGAGAATCTGCGCCGGGTCGCGGTGCGGGTGATGGCCGAATGGGGCGACCGCAACGTGGCCGGGCAGTGGGCCGATCGCATGGCCGAAGTCGCCGAGAGCGACCCCAAGAGCGTGGTGCTCGCCGTGGCCGACATGGCGCGCTCGGGTCCGCCCATGGCCTGCTCCTTTGTGGCCGAACTCACGCGGCGGCTTCAAGGCCAGGGGCCCGCACTGGCGCTGGCGTTGACCTGGGTGGAGCAGGCGCTGTCGGAATCCGGGCACAACATCGAGCGGCTGGTACAGCTCGAAGCCCAGCAGCAGGCCGCTGATCAGGTGACCATCGGCAACAGCATCGGCAGTCTGCGTACGCTGTCCAGCATGGACTGGCGCACCTTCGTCGAGTCCATGAGTCATGTGGAGCAGGTCTTGCGCCAAGACCCGGCAGGCATCTATGCCGCGATGGACTTCACTACCCGCGACCACTACCGCCATGTGGTGGAACGCCTGGCCAAGCGCACCACCCGCAGTGAAGGCGAAGTGGCCCGCGCTGCGGTTGATCTGGCGAGTCACACCGCGCCGGGCGCGACCGAGCAGCCGTCGCAGAGCCACGTCGGTTACTTTCTCATCGACCGCGGACTGGCCGCGCTAGAACAGCGTGTGGCCGCGCAAGATTCGGCCCGCGACGCGCTGCGGCGGTTCGCCCTGCGCGCGCCCCTCACCCTGTACCTCGGCTCGGTTTTGCTGTTGCTGGCTCTGCTGGCGCAGCCTCTTCTGCGTGTCGTGCAGCGCAATGGCCTGCATGGCTGGGAATTCTTGGCTATCGCTGTTGCGGTGGGGTTGATCAGCAGCCAGCTGGCCATCAGCCTGGTGAACTGGCTGCTGTCCATCGTGGTGTTGCCGCGCATCCTGCCTCGGCTCGATTTTTCCACGGGCCTACCGCCCGAGGTGCGCACCCTGGTGGTGATTCCAGCCATGCTCAGCAGTGCGCAGGACGTGGAGGCCCTGGCCGATGCGCTCGAGGTGCGCTTCCTGGCCAATCGCGACCCGCATCTGCACTTCGCCCTGCTCACCGATTTTGTCGATGCCCAGAGTGAAGTGCTGGAGACCGACGCGGCGCTGCTGCAACAGGCCACCGAGCGCATCGACGCGCTCAACGCCAGCCACCCCGACGCACAGGCCGACCGTTTCTTTCTGCTGCACCGGCCGCGCCGCTGGAATGCGACCGACAAGGTGTGGATGGGTTACGAGCGCAAGCGCGGCAAGCTGACCGAGCTCAACGGTCTGCTGCGCGGCGCAGGCGGCACGCGGTTTATGCAGATCGTGGGCCGCATCGAAGTGCTCACCGAGGTCAAGTACGTCATCACCCTGGATACCGATACGCAGTTGCCGCGCGACGCCGCGCGCCAGTTCATCGGCGCCATGGCGCACCCGCTCAATCGGCCGGTGATCGACACCGCCACGCAGCGCGTCATCGCCGGGCACGCCATCCTGCAACCGCGCGTGGGTATCAGCCTGCCCAGCGCGGCGCGCTCGATGTACGCGCGATTCTTCGGCAGCGACGCCGGTATCGACCCCTACACCAGTGCGGTGTCAGACCTTTACCAGGACCTGTTCGGCGAAGGCTCGTTCATCGGCAAGGGCATTTACGACGTCGATGCGTTCGAGCAAGTTCTGGCGAATCGCTTCGCCGAGAACAGCATCCTCAGCCACGATCTGGTGGAGGGCTGCTTCGCCCGCTCTGGCCTGATCAGCGACGTGCAGTTGTTCGAAGACTATCCGTCGCGGTATGGCAGCGACGTGAACCGCCGCCATCGCTGGATTCGCGGCGACTGGCAGTTGCTGCCGTGGGTTCTGCCTTGGGTGCGTACGCCACAGCGCCTGCGCACGCGCAACCCGCTGTCGGCCTTGTCGCGCTGGAAGATCCTTGACAACCTGCGACGCAGTCTGGTGCCCGCCGCGCTGCTGGCGCTGCTGCTGCTCGGCTGGTTTGTCATCACGCAGACCGCGGCGTGGACCTTGGCTGTGCTCGCCGTGGTGGTCGTGCCGCCGCTGCTGGCGCTGCAACTCGATCTGTTCATCAAGCCGCGTGACGTGCTGCTCGGCCAGCACCTGCGCCTGGCGCTACGCAGCATGGGCCAGCATGCCACGCATGTCCTGCTCACCCTGGCTTGGCTGCCGCATGAGGCGCTCTACAGCTTCGACGCCATTGTGCGCACGCTGTGGCGCATGGCCGTCACGCGGCGCCTGTTGCTGCAGTGGAACCCGTCGCAGGCGGTGGAGCGCAGCGTCAGCACCACGCTGGCCGCCACGTTCAAGTCGATGGCGATCGGGCCGCTGCTGGGGCTGCTGGTCGCGGGCGCGTTGGCGCTGCTGCGGCCCGGCGCGCTGCTGGTGGCTGCGCCCTTGCTGCTGCTGTGGCTGGCCTCGCCCGCCATGGCCTGGCGCATCAGCCAGCCGCCGGTCATGCAGACCTTCATGCCCACGCCTGAAGCCCAGCGGCTTCTGCGGCGGCTTGCGCGCAAGACCTGGGCGTTTTTCGAAGCCCATGTCGGCACGCTGGACCACGGCCTGCCGCCGGACAATTTTCAGGAGCAACCGGCCCCGGTGGTTGCGCACCGCACCTCGCCCACCAATATGGGGCTGGCGCTGCTGGCAAATCTGGCGGCCTACGACCTCGGTTACATCGGCATCGGTCGGCTGTTGCGGCGCACCGATCAAACCTTGCAGACCCTGCAGGGCCTGCAACGCTACCGCGGGCATTTCTACAACTGGTACGACACCCTCACCCTGCAGCCGCTGGCGCCGCGCTACATCTCAGCGGTGGACAGCGGCAATCTCGCCGGGCATCTGTTGACCCTGCGCCCCGGCCTGCTGGCGCTGGCGGATGATCCGCTGTTCGATGCGCGCCTGCTGCAAGGCCTGGACGACACCCTCGCATTGCTCGAAGAAGCTTTGCAAGACCGCGACCACAGCGGCGCTGCGCTGGCACCGTTCCGCCAGGCCCTCGACGCTGCGCTGGCCAGTCCGCCGCGCACGCTGGCGGCTGCCGTGGCCTGCCTGCAAGGCTTACTGGCCGCAGCGGACGCGCTCGCGCTCGACACCGAGCCGGCCACGCCCGATGCGTTGGAAGCCGCCGGCGCCACGACCCTCAGCGATGTCGCCTTCTGGCTGCAGGCGCTGCGCGCGCAATGCCGCGATGCCAGCGCCACACTGCAGCCGTTTTCGGCCTGGACGCCATTGCCGCAGGACGGCGAAGCGCAGGCCATGCCAACCCTGCGCCAGCTGGTGCAGGCCAGCAGCGCCGCGCCGCACGCTGTGCAGCAGCGCGCCGCAGACCTGCTGCAGACCATCGAACAACTGGCGCAGCAGGCGGGTGCCATGGCGCTGATGGACTACAGCTTTCTCTACGACAGTCAGCGTGACTTGCTGTCGATTGGCTACAACGTCGATGAGCGCCGGCTCGACGCCGGGTTTTACGACCTGCTGGCCTCGGAAGCGCGGCTCACCAACTTTGTCGCCATCGCGCAGGAACAATTGCCGCAGGACAGCTGGTTTGCGCTGGGACGCTTGCTCACCAGCAGTGGCGGCGAGCCAGTGTTGTTGTCGTGGTCTGGCTCGATGTTTGAATATCTGATGCCGCTGCTGGTGATGCCCAATGTGCCCGGCACCCTGCTCGATCAGACCTGCCAGGCCGCAGTGGCACGGCAGATTGAATACGGCCAACAGCTGGGTCTGCCCTGGGGCGTCTCCGAGTCGGGCTACAACACGCAGGACACGCAGTTCAACTACCAGTACCGCGCCTTTGGCGTGCCGGGGCTGGGCCTCAAACGCGGCCTGAGTGAAGAGCGGGTGGTGGCGCCCTATGCCTCGGCCCTGGCGTTGATGATCGACCCGGCTGCCGCCTGCGTCAACCTGCAACGCCTGGCCGACGCCGGGGTGGAAGGCCGCTACGGCCTGTACGAAGCGGTGGACTACACCCCGGCACGCCTGCCGCGCGGCCAGGACTCTGTCGTGGTGCGCTCGTTCATGGCGCATCACCAGGGTATGAGCCTGCTCGCGCTTGACCATCTGTTGCAGCAGCGCCCGATGCAGCGCCGCTTCGAGTCCGACCCCAGCCTGCGCGCCACCTTGCTGCTACTGCAGGAGCGCGTGCCAAAAACCGCGGCGGAATATCGCCATGCCACCGCCGCTGCTTCGCCGCAGGCGCTCACGCGCGTGGCGGAAACCAGCTTGCGCGTCTTCACCGATCCGGACCGCGCCCGGCCCGCCGTGCAGCTGCTCTCGAATGGGCGCTATCACGCCATGGTCAGCAGTGCGGGCGGTGGCTACAGCCGCCATCGCGACATGGCGGTGACGCGCTGGCGCGAAGACATCAGCCGCGATGATGCCGGCACGTTTTGCTATCTGCGCGATGTCAGCAGCGCCGCGTACTGGTCGAGTGCGCATCACCCGGCTCGCCGCACGCTCAAGTCCTACGAGGCGATTTTCTCCGACGCTCGCGCCGAGTTCCGCACACGCACACCAGACTTCGACACCCACACCGAGATCGCGGTGTCGCCGGAAGACGATGTCGAACTGCGCCGCCTGCGCGTGACCAACCGCAGCCGCAGCCGCCGCACGATCGAGATCACCACCTATGCCGAAGTGGTGCTGGCGCCCGCGCTGGCCGACGCCATGCACCCGGCCTTCAGCAAGCTGTTTGTGCAGACCGAACTGGTGCGCCCGCTGCAGGCCATCGTCTGCACCCGGCGTGCACGCTCAAGTGCCGAAGCGGTGCCGTGGATGTGCCATCTTCTGGCTGTGCACGACGCCCACATTGACGAAATTTCTTACGAAACCGATCGCGCCCGATTCATTGGCCGTGGCCGCAGCACGTCAGATCCGCAGGCGATGGACAGCATCAGCCAGCGTCCCCGCAACCTGTCCAACAGCGCAGGCTCGGTGCTCGACCCCATCGTCGCCATCCGCTGCCGTATCACACTTGAGCCCGAGCAATCGGCGCTGGTGGACATGGTGACCGGCGTGGGCGACAGCCGCGACGCCTGCCTGCAACTCATCGAAAAATTCCGCGACCGTCATCTGGCCGACCGGGTGTTCGACCTCGCGTGGACGCATAGCCAGGTGATGCTGCGCCAACTCAACAGCAGCCAGGTCGATGCGCAGCTCTACGAAGACTTGGCATCCTGCCTGCTCTATGCCCATGCATCACTGCGCGCCGACGCCGGCACCCTGCGCGCCAACCGGCGCGGTCAGTCGGGCTTATGGGGCCAGGCCATTTCCGGCGACCTGCCCATCGTGTTGCTGCACATTGCCGACCCGGCGAACATCGAACTGGTTCGGCAACTGGTGCAGGCGCACGCCTACTGGCGCCTCAAAGGCTTGGCGGTTGACTTGGTGATCTGGAACGAGGACAACGCCGGTTACCGCCAGCAATTGCAGGATCAGATCATGGGGCTGATTTCATCGGGCGTGGAAGCCAGTCTGATCGACCGCCCTGGCGGCATTTTCGTGCGTCCGGCGCAGCAGATTTCCAACGAAGACCGCATTCTGGTGCAGTCCGCCGCGCGCGTGATCTTGAGCGATAGCCGCGGATCGCTGGCCGAGCAGGTCGGGCGCCGGCGCCTGCACAAGCTGCCGGAGGCCTTCATCCCCTCGCGCCCGCGACTGGCCGAATCGACGCGTGCGGACAACGTGGTCGCGGAGACTGACACGGCCGCCCAACCTGTGCTGCTGGGCAACCGCTTCGGCGGCTTCAGCGCCGATGGCCGCGAGTATGTGATCGACCTGGCGGCGGGACAGAACACCCCCGCGCCGTGGGCCAACGTGCTGGCCAATGGGCAGTTCGGCACGGTGATCTCGGAGAGCGGCGGCGCCTACACCTGGGGCGAGAACGCGCACGAATTCCGCCTCACGCCCTGGCACAACGACCCGGTGACCGACGCCAGCGGCGAAGCCCTGTATGTGCGCGACGAAGAGAGCGGCCATTCCTGGTCGCCCACGCCATTGCCCCGGCGTGGCCAAGGCGCATATCGCACCCGCCACGGCTTTGGCTACAGCGTGTTCGAGCACAGCGAAGACGGCATCCGCACCGAGTTGTGGGTGTATGTGGCGCTGGACGCGGCGGTGAAGTTCTCGGTGCTGAAGGTGCGCAATGTCTCCGGACGCGCGCGCCGCCTGTCGGCCACCGGCTATGTCGAATGGGTGCTCGGAGATCTGCGCGAGAAAACCGCCATGCATGTGGTCACCGAGTCCGACCCGGTGACCGGTGCCCTGTTCGCGCGCAATGCCTACAACACCGAATTCGCCGGTCGCGTGGCGTTTTTCGATGTCGACAACCCGGCGCGCAGCGTGACCGGCGACCGCAGTGAATTCATCGGCCGCAACGGCACCCTGCGCGACCCGGCGGCGCTGCGCAACGCGCGGTTATCCGGGCAAGTCGGCGCGGCGCTGGACCCCTGCGCGGCCATCCAGATTTCCTTCGATCTGGGCGCGGGCGACACGCGAGAAATCATTTTCCGCCTGGGCGTGGCCGAGAGCCCCAAGGCCGCCAGCGCGCTGGTGCAGCGCTGTCGCGGACTGGGCACGGCGGCCACCACGCTCGACGCCGTACGCGAGCACTGGCGCAGCACGCTGGGCGCGGTGCAGGTGCGCACGCCCGACCCGGCGCTCGACGTGCTGGTCAACGGCTGGCTGTTGTATCAGGTGATCGCCTGCCGCTTTCTCGCGCGCAGCGGCTACTACCAGTCGGGCGGCGCCATCGGCTTCCGCGACCAGTTGCAGGACGCCATGGCGATGATCCACGCCCAGCCCGATGCGGTGCGCCAGCATCTGCTGCTATGCGCGGCGCACCAGTTCAGCCAAGGCGACGTGCAGCACTGGTGGCATCCGCCGCTGGGCCGCGGCGTGCGCACCCGCTGCTCCGACGATTACCTGTGGCTGCCGCTATGCGTGAGCCGCTATGTGCAGATCACCGGCGACCAAACCGTGCTCGACGAGACTGCGTCCTACCTCGAAGGCCGCGCCGTCAACGCCGACGAAGAAGCCTATTACGACCGTGCCACACGCTCGGAGCTGCGGGAGTCGCTGTACCAGCATTGCGTGCGCGCCATCGAGCACAGCATGCCGCGCGGCGCGCACGGCCTGCCGCTGATGGGCACGGGCGACTGGAACGACGGCATGAACCGCGTGGGCGACCACGGCCGTGGCGAAAGCGTCTGGCTCGGCTTTTTCTTGCATGAGGTACTGCAGCGCTTCGTGCCACTGGCGCAGTCGCGCGGCGACGCCGACTTCGCTGCGCGCTGCGTTGACGCCGCGGCGGCGCTGCGCGCCAGCCTCGACCAGCATGGCTGGGATGGCGCCTGGTATCGCCGCGCCTACTTCGACGATGGCACGCCGCTGGGTTCGGTTGGGAGTGCGGAATGCCAGATCGACGCCATCGCGCAGAGCTGGGCCGTGCTGTCCGGCGCCGCCGATGCAGACCGCCAGCGGCAGGCGATGGACGCGCTCGACCAGCGTCTGGTGCGCCGCGATGCCGGGCTGGTGCAATTGCTCGACCCACCGTTCGACCAGACCCTGCTCGACCCCGGCTACATCAAAGGGTATGTGCCCGGCGTGCGCGAGAACGGCGGCCAGTACACGCACGCCGCGGTCTGGGCGGCGATGGCCTTCGCCGAACTCGGCGACGCCACCCGTGCCTGGGAGTTGCTGGACATGATCAATCCAGTGCACCACGCGCGCAGCGCCGCCGACATCGAGCGCTACAAGGTCGAGCCCTATGTCATGACCGCTGACGTCTACGCCGCCCCGCAGCATGTCGGGCGCGGCGGATGGAGCTGGTACACCGGCTCGGCTGGCTGGATGTACCGCCTGATCGTGGAATCACTGCTCGGCCTGCGCCGCGAGGGCGGACACTTGCATCTCGCCCCGGTGCTACCGGCTGACTGGCCTGGGTTTGAGCTGGATTACCGCTACGGCAGCACGCTGTATTGCATCCGTGTCGGGCGGACGCTGTCGTCTACCAACCCCGCAGAGGTCACAGCCCAGATCCTGCTCGATGGCGTGGTGCAGTCTGCAGCGAGCATCGCTTTGCTGGACGATGGCCGCAGCCATCAGGTCGAGCTACGGCTGGCATAAGGTCATTGAGCATCCTGGGCCGCGCAGCATCGCGCGGGCTGTTCAATGCAACTGCAGGCCGCCAGTGCCAAAGATCCCGATGAGTCCGATGAGAATCAGGTAGACCGCCACGATGTAGTTCAGAAGGCGGGGCATGGCGAGGATCAGGACACCGGCAACCAGGGAAACCAGCGGGCCAATACTGAGATGGAGATTCATATGCGTCCTTGTGGCCGCGTCGGAGTGCGCAGGCATGACCATGAAGTTAGCCTTCCAGGCGTCTGCCGTCTGTGCGCTAGCGAACGTCAGCGCTTTGAATGGCTTCGCCCGAGCTGACCTGCCCCCCGTCAGCCGTACCACGGTGAAGTTCGTGGAGTCCATCACGATGGAGAATGATGGACATGAAGACGAGTCGATTCAGCGAAGAGCAGATCATTGGGTTTCTCCGGCAGGCCGAGGCTGGCGTTTCGGTCAAGGAGGTGTGCCGCACCGGCGGCTTCAGCGACGCGACGTTCTACAAGTGGCGCGCCAAGTTCGGCGGCATGGAGGCATCCGAAGCGACGCGGCTGCGTGCACTGGAGTCGGAGAACGCCAAGCTGAAGAAGCTGCTGGCCGAGGCGCACCTGGACATGCACGCGCTCAAGAGCGTTCTCGGGGTAAAACGCTAGCCCCACGGGTCAAACGCGAGGCCATTGGCAAGATGATCAGCGAGCATCATTTGTCCGAGCGCCGAGCGTGCTGCCTCGTGGGGCTCAGCAGAGATAGCTATCGCCATGCGCCCCAGCAGGATGCGCTCAACACGGCACTGCACGGCAAGATCGTTGAGATCGCGCATGTCCGGCGGCGGTTCGGGTATCGGCGCATCCACGACCTGCTGCGCCCCGCATTTCCGGGCATCAACCATAAGCGGGTGTATCGGCTGTACAGCCAGGCCAACCTGGCTGTGCGCAAGCGCAAGAAGGTCCAGCGCGCGGCGGCCGAGCGCGTGCCGCTGCAACTGGCCAAAACGGTCAACGAGGTGTGGAGCATGGATTTTGTCAGCGACAGTTTGGCCAACGGCCGACGGTTGAAGTGCCTGACCGTGGCCGACGACTTCAGCCATGAATGTGTGGACATTGCGGTCGACTACGGCATTTCCGGTGCCTACGTGACGCGCCTGCTCGATCAAGCCGCCCAATTTCGCGGCTACCCCGCAGCCGTCCGAACCGACAACGGACCGGAATTCACCAGTCAGGCATTCATGGCCTGGGCCACGAGTCGCGGCGTGCGCCACATCCTGATCGCACCGGGCAAGCCGACGCAGAATGGGTTCATCGAGAGCTTCAACGGCAAGTTCCGCGACGAGTGCCTCAACGAGCAATGGTTCGAGACGCTGCACCAAGCCAGAGTGACCATTGCTGAATGGCGCCGCGACTTCAACGAGGTGCGGCCCCACAGCAGTCTGGGTCGGATACCTCCGGCGCGATTCGCCGAGCAGCATCGCCAGCGCGCTGGCGATGCTGCTCACCCCGCAACCCCCAACGAGGTGAATTAACCTTGCAACCCGGACTCCTGACTTAACGTTGGTACGGCGCGAGGGGGCAGGTCAGAGCGACGCATTGACGCACTGCAGCGTGCGCTGGCGTACAGACATCCGCGCAACGCAGACCTAAAGTCTGTAGCTTCCATGCTTCCTGAAGCTGAATCATTCCGCGATGCAAGCCGCAGGAAGCCGCCTGAGCCAAGAGCCCATTGACATGACCAGACCTCGCACTGCAGCGACCCGCGCTTTTCTTCAAAAATGCGCGGTACTTTTTTCCGGAGCGCCATGGATGCTCAGCGGAGCCCAGGCGCAGATGCCAACCCCGCCGGCCCCTGTGCATGTCGGCAGTCATCTGTGCGGTGGAGTAGGCGATAGCAGTTTGACGCAATTGCAATCAAGGGCTACCGACTACAACCTGGGTTTCTGGATGGTCGGCGGGCCGAGTGGAGCCTATCTGGCGGATGTGCCAATCGAGATCCGGTCCGGCCGCCAGACGGTGGCCAGCTTCACCGCGGATGGCCCCCTGTGCTACGTCAAACTGCCCGGGGGTCGTTACACAGTGACCGGAACGCATAACGGCCAGACCCGCAGCGTCCAGGTGCAGAGCGGAAGCATGAACAACTATTTGCGCTGGTAGGTTTTGCGCCAGCCATCAACCGCAACACGCCGCGTCGCCCGCCATGCCATCAAAAATTCTTGTTCCCCTGGATGCAAGCGAGACCGCACAAGCCGCAGCAGCGCATGCCATCGGCCTGGCGCGGCAGCAATCCGCTGACTTGCGCTTTCTTGCGGTTGTGGACTTCGGCAGCTTCGTTGCCTTTGAGCCCAACGCCATGGCGCAACTGAACAACGATGTCCGGCAGATGCTTGACGGCTGGATGCAGCAGGCCATGGACGTTGGGCTGCACGCCAGCACAGTCATCGCTGAAACCAGCCCCGAGGTTGCGGATATCGCCCATGCCATCGTGGCGGAGGCGCAGTCGTGGGGATCTGATCTGATCGTGTTCGGCAGTCATGGGCACAACGGGCTTCATCATCTGCTCAAGGACAGCGTGACGGATGGTGTCGCTCACCTGAGCAGCATTCCCGTGTTGCGGGTGCAGAAGGCATAAGCCGAGCACATGTGCCGCCCTGCGCCCTGCAGGCATGCAGCAGTTCGCCGACGCTGCGCTTCCGCATTTTTTCGTTTGTGTTTGACGCTGCAGAAGCCTGTCGCCACGTTGGCCTGGCCCTGTGCTTGCTTGAGCGTAGCCAGGATTGATTGCCGCAGCTGGCATTCATGACGGATCCAACTCTCTGGACCGACCGCAATCCTCCGTACAACGCATCCCTTTCAAGGCATTCCACCATGATCCATCTGCGTCTCACATTGGAGTTGAACTACGAGGTGTTCGAGCCTGGTTGCGACTTCATTTTCAATATTCATGCGGCCCATACCGAGCAGCAGTGCGTTCTGGAGGAATATCTGAACCTGAGCCAGAACATTGCCCCCACGGTGGAACTTAACCGTGAAACCGGCAGCCGCATCATGCGGCTGCATGCTGGCGCTGGCGCCTTTCAGGTGCGCTATGGCGCAACGGTTCAATTGCGACACCATGTGGCCAACCCGGCGCAGATTGAAGAAGTTGCGGTGGCACAGTTGCCGGCGGATGTGCTTGGCTTTCTTTATCCCAGTCGCTATTGTCAGTCCGACCGGCTGTACAAATTGGCCATGCGGGAGTTTGGCCAGTTGCCCACTGGTTATCGCCGCGCCAAGGCCATTCGTGACTGGGTTGAGTTTCGCACGACCTTCGCACAAAACACCTCGAACTCCAACACCTCGGCCATCGACACCTTGGTCGCGACCGAAGGGGTGTGCCGCGACTTCGCGCATCTGATGATTGCGCTGTGCCGGGCCAGCAATATCCCGGCACGCTTCACCACAGGCATTGATTACGGCGCCGACCCCATCCTCGGCCCCACGGACTTTCATGCCTATGTGGAGGTCTATCTGGGCGGACGCTGGTACATCTTCGACCCCTCAGGCACCGCCATTCCCATGGGCTTTGTGCGCTTTGGCTCAGGGCGAGACGCCGCAGATGTAGCGTTCGCCACCATCTTCGGCCCGGTGCGCGGCTCCGCGCCCATCATCACCATTGAGGCGATTGCCAACAACGAAGGCCAGCTGATCATCCCCTACCACTGTGCCGAGGCGCTGTCGACAGACGGTTGAACCAACCGCCAGCCCGTCAGCACGTGGTACCGCCAGCGCTTACGGGCTTTTTTGGGCCTCGTTTTGCAGGCTCTGACCAGCTTTTTGGATTTGCTCGCCGGCCTTCGCCGCGCCCTGGTCTATGGCCTTGCCAGCTTTTTCTGCCGGGCCCTCTGGTTTTTGACAGCCGTAGAGCACCACCATCAGAAGGCTGATGGCGACGATTGTTGCGGGCCGTTTGAAAGATCGGTTCATGGCGTTTCCTCGTTGTGGGGGTCTGTCAAACAATATGGCTTACTTGCCGATTTCATGCCCGATCACGCCGCCCACCGCGGCGCCACCGACCGTCCCGATTCCGCTCCCGCCCGACAGCACGGCGCCGCCCACTGCGCCAACGCCCGCACCGATCGCGGTGCTTTTATCCTGCGACGACATCCCCGCACAGCCGCCCAGAGCCAGCAAGAACATGGCAGCGGCAACCGAGGGGAGAATTCTTTGTTTGATGTTCATGATGCGACCTTTTGAATGGGTTGGAAAAAACAGCGCACGTCGCCCCGGTGAGGCGACGCACGCATTGGAGGGGGATCAGGCGCCTGTGCGATGGCCTACAACGCCGCTGCCCAGGATCGATTCCCCTCGCGGCGCGACTCGCCTGTTTACTTCAGGCTCATGTTGTCCTGAACCGCCTTCACGCCGTCCACTTTGCGTGCAAGGGCGACCGCTCTCAGCTCCTCTTCGCGTGTGCCGACAAAGCCGCTGAGTTGCACCACGCCCTTGAAGGTCACCACCTTGATTTCGAACAGCTTGAGCTGCGGGTCGCCAAAAATCGCGGCCTTGACCTTGGTCGTGATGGCCGTGTCGTCAATGTACTGGCCCGTGCTGTCGTGCCGATCTGTGGCCGCACAGCCTGTAAAACTGACCAATGACGCCGCCAGCATGACGGCATAAAGCACTTTGTGGGATCGCATGATGCATTCCTTTGAAATAAACCGAGTGTCCCCGAAGGCGTGTTGCCAAGGGGTGGATGTTTGATGGCGCAATGGCGCAGGCGTATGAACGCTTACATGCGCCCTGTGAGAAAGAGGATCAGCACCACGATCACAATGAAGCCAAGAATGCCGCTGGGAAAGTACCCCCAGCTGCGGCTGTGGGGCCAGCTTGGAAATGCGCCGATCAACATCAGAATCAGGATGATCAGCAGAATGGTGCCTAACGACATGGTCATACTCCTCGTGTGCAGCGATGGGCGTGATGACTCTCGACCGACCGCTTTGCTTCAGGGCTGTGCAAGGTCAGATTGACCCCAGGCTCAGATTGCGGGACCGTCGTCTTTGCAGTGCTTCTGCCAGGCGGCGAGCTGCTGCTCCGCTTCGTCCTTGGTGATGCCATAGGACTCCTGGATCTTTCCGGCGAGTTGCTCGCGTTTGCCGTCGATCTCGGTCAGCTGATCGTCAGTGAGCTTGCCCCATTGCGCTTTGGCCTGACCCTTGATCTGCTTCCAGTTGCCTTCGATACGTTCCCAGTTCATGTTCAATCCTTCAAGTGATGGGGCCGTTGCCCCGGTTCATGTCGCTTCGGCATCGCGTTGCATTTCTGCGATGTCGTGGCATGCACTGAAGGTATCGAACTGCAAGCAAGGTGTCTGTGCGCTAACGAACATGCAAGACCGTTTTTTCACGCGAAGTCGGGTTCTGCGCGCTCCGGGGCCTTGTCTTGCATTGAAGCGTCGTAAATCCGCTGATCCAGCGCATAGCAGCTGCATGCCCTGGATTGCAGGGCGATGCGATTCACCACCCGGAGATCACCGCGGTGGTACGCAATCAAGCCGCTGCGCTGCAACTCTCCCGCCGCCACCGTCACGCCAACACGCCGAACGCCCAGCATCTGGGCGAGATCTTCGTGCGTGACATGAAACGTGTCGGCGTGGGCGCGGTCCTGGCTCATCAACAGCTGACGTGCCAGCCGAGCTTCGATCAGATGAAAGCGTTGACACGACACGGCTGCTGCGCGTTGCGCCAGCAACACATAGACATAGCGGTGCAGACCCTGACGCAGCGCCGGGCTTTGCGCCAGCGCCTCTTGCAACGCACTTTGCTCGATTCTCCACGCCGCCCCGGAACCTCGCACCAACGCGAGCAGCGGGGTGGTCGTCACGCCGAGTGCCAGCTCTGCGCCCAGCATGCCTTCGCGTCCCACCATTCCCACTTCCAGCGGCGCCTGCGCGCCTGTCTGCTGCAGCAGCGAGACATATCCGTTGACTGGGAAGTAGGCATGCGCGGTCTGCTGGCCTGGCGCGCCCAGCATGGCGGCAAAGACCAGATCAACCGGCTCGCATCGCTTCAGTAAACGACGCTGTTCGATGCGAGGCAGGCGTTGAATGAGCGCATTCTGAGCGGTGAACAAAAAGGCTTTCGTGAACAGCACATCCAACGCATGCCGTGATGCAGCCCAGACCGGGCCGTGCGTGGCGTCTGGAACCGATGCCGACACGATGCGCCCAAATCTTCGCGGTGTCCGTTTGCTGCCGCACATAGCGATCGGCAGATCGTGCGGCCCGGCTTGCATCAACCATCAGCGCGCCCAGCAGCCGTGCGCCAGTTTTTGCGCAACGAGGGCGCGATGTGGCCTGGGCGATCAGATGGCCAACGTGGCCGGAAGCAGCCGGTCGTACTCCGCCTTCACCACCGCGTAGCACTCGCAACTGCGTTGCTCCAGCCCACCCCGGTTGAGCACCTTGATACGGCCGCGTGCATAGTCAATCAACCCTGCCCGCTGAAGGCTGAGCGCTGCCTCGGTGACCCCTTCGCGGCGAACCCCGAGCATGTTGGAGATGAGTTCCTGCGTCATGACCAGATCGTTGCCGTCAAGCCGGTCCAGGCTCAGCAGCAGCCAGCGGCAGAGTTGCTGGTCCAGCGAATGATGCCGGTTGCACACGGCAGTCTGCGACATTTGCGTGATAAGCGCCTGCGTGTAGCGCAACAGCAGATGCAGCACCGGCCCGGCGCGATTGAATTCAGTCTGCATGCCCGAAGCGCGCAGCCGATACCCCTCGCCTGCACTTTGCACCACCGCACGGTTGGTGGTGGATTGGCCACCCATGAAGAGCGAGACGCCGACAAGCCCTTCCCGACCGACCACTGCAATTTCGGCGGAGGCGCCGTTTTCCAGCACGTACAACAGGGAGACGATGGCGGTCGTCGGAAAGTAAACGTGGCTTTGCAGGCCGCCCGCCTCGTAGAGCACCTGCCCCAGTTCAAGCTTCACCCGTTCAAGTTGCGGCTTCCAGCGCAACCATTCCGCATCGGGAAGCGAGGCCAGCAGTTGATTGAGCTTCGGGTCGTCTGCGATTGGGCGCATGTCATTCTCCGGGAGGTGCGTCATTGATCCGTTGGGCCAGGACATCACGCCTGGAGCGACTCGCCAGGCTGGAAGCAACCCCGTGAACTCTCACGGAGAAGGGAGGCGTTGATGCAGGCAAGTTGATTGGCCAAGCGAGATGAAGCGCCGAGTTTTATTCCCTGCAACACGACACCGCCATTGTCGCCGACCCGCCCCGCGCAGCGGTCAGGACACTCGGCACGGCACGTCGATGGCGCTGGCTGGGGCGCTGGCTATAGGGCGCTGACTTTTCCGCTGTGGGTCTACGGCGCGGTGAAAATCGGTATTCCGCCCCGCCGCAGGTGTTCGTGCTGAGCACGCTGATTTGTCGCCGGCCTGCTGCTTGCGGGCGTGAACTGGTGGGCGCTCGCCGTAGCCCGTGAACGGGCCCCGCGCTTCTTATTTGCCGCCGCGACGCATGCGGTTGCGCCGGGTCATCGCCTGGCAGGGTTCGCAGTCGTCCTTGCGGGCCTTGCGGCCGTAGCGCCCGGCGTAATGGTCGAACACGGCGCGCGGCACGACATGCAGGAATTTGCCCAGCCACCCCATCTGCCACGGAATGGTGACGTAGGCGCGACCTGCGTCGATGGCGGGCAGGGCGTGACGAGCGAACTCGGCGGGTGAAATGAGAAAGGGCATGCGAAAGCGATTGCCCGCCGTCATGGGCGTTTCGATATAGCCGGGGCTGAGGGTGACGACTTTCACGCCGCTGGGCCGCAGTTCCACGCGCAGGCTTTCGAGCGAGCGGATGAGGGCGGCCTTGCTGGCGCAATAGGCGGCGTGGCAGGGCAGGCCGCGAATCCCGGCCACGCTGGCGATACCCACCAAGGTGCCGCTGCCGCGTGCGCGCATCGGCGCGATAAAGGGCGCCAGGGTGGCGAGCGCGGCGGCCCAGTTGATGTCCATGATGTCGATGGCCACGTCGAGATCGTCGGCTTGCGACAGATCGACGCCGTGGCTGATGCCCGCATTGGCAATGACCACCTGCGGGCAGCCCCATTCGCGCAGCAGGGTGTCGGCCTCAAGGCGCAGGCGGTCGGTGTCGCGCACATCGGCGGCGATGAGCCGCACGCGGGCCGCATCAGTCGGGTCGAGATGGGCATCGCGTGCGACTTGCTCCAGCAACTCGGCGCGGCGGGCGATCAACACCAGCCGCCAGCCGCGAGCGGCATAAGCCGCAGCCAGCGCTGCGCCGATGCCGCTGGACGCGCCGGTGAGCAGCACGATGGGTGCGGGCGATGCGGCGGTCATGGCGTGGCTCCCGGCGGGGTCTGGCCCGGCACGATGACGGCTTTCACCCGCCCCTGCAGCGATGCAGTGCCCGCAATGCCGTTGAAATCCACCGCATTGCCGGAAAAAACGGTCTGCCCCTGCTGCACCACCGTGGGCCGGTTCGACTGCACGATCTGCTGGTTGGGGAAGATGTTGAGAAACTCGCTGCGCACGATCAGCGGGGCCTGATGGGGCACGCCGCTGCGCTCCACCACGGCCTGGCCGAGCAGCTGCACATTGCTGCCGTCTTTGTTGGACAGGCCGCGCAGCGCGCTGGCCGTGGTGACGATGCCCTGGGGGTTGACCGCGCGCAGCTGCGGCGACGTGATGTCG
Organism: Thiomonas sp. OC7; assembly: GCF_900634595.1. Lineage (NCBI taxonomy): Bacteria > Pseudomonadati > Pseudomonadota > Betaproteobacteria > Burkholderiales > Thiomonas > Thiomonas sp. OC7. Next base: position 2,191,628 of record NZ_LR131953.1, read on the forward strand.
AAGGTGTCGGAGGCGGGCAGGTGCACCATCTGCGTGCCGCGCAAAACGGCGCTGAGCTGTCCCTGGGCGTTGTAGCTCGCCGCAGAAAATCCGCGCAGCAGATAGTCGGGCAGGTCGGAATGCGCCGCGCCGATTCGGGGATTTTGCTCGGCGCGCATCACCACCTGCGCCACCCACCAACTGAACGCGGCGGCAAGCGCCAGCAGCAGGACGGGCGTCCAGGCGCTGAGGCGGAGCCAGAACTGGCGCGGGTTGATTCTCATGTCGGCAGGGGCTTCAACGCGCGCTGGGCAGCACGGCGCCAGGCTCGGCTAGGGTGCCGCTGATGGCATCGTGAGGGCGGCCCGGCGGTGGTGTGTGCGGCTTGCCGTCGAGCGCATCCTGCAGCAGGGCGGCGTAGGCGCCGCGCGCCATCAGCAGCAGATCGCAGACTTCGCGCACCGCGCCGAGCCCGGCGGGGGCGCGGGTGATGTGGCTCACGCGGGCCAGCACTTCGGCGTGGCTTTGCGGCGGCGCGGCGCTGAATCCCGCCCGGGCGATCAGGGCGAGATCGGGCCAGTCGTCGCCGATGATGGCCACTTGCTTCCAGCTCAGCTCAAGCTGGTCGAGCAGGCTCTGGGCGGCGGGCAGCTTGGCGCCGCTGCCCAGCACGCTGTGTTGCAGGCCGAGTTCGGCGATGCGCGCGCGCAGCGCGGGGCTGTCGCGCCCGGAAATGACGACGGGCTCGATGCCTGCGCTCATCAACAGCTTGAGGCCGTGACCATCGAGGGTGGAAAAACGCTTGAGCTCTTCGCCCTGCGCGCCATAGAGCAGGTCGCCGGGGGTAAGCACGCCGTCCACGTCGAGCAGCAGCAGCCGCACATCGAGCGCGGCGAGTAGGAGTTCGGGCTCAAAGGCGAGACGGGGTGTGGCGTCGCGGGGTGTGGCTTCGATAGGCGGGTTCATGGCGGATTTGTTCACACCCTCTCAGATCACTTTGGCGGCGAACAGGTCGTGCATGTTCAGCGCACCGACGGGCTTGCCTTGAGCATCGACGACGAGCAATTGGTTGATGCGGTATTGCTCCATGAGTTGCACCGCTTCGACGGCGAGCGCGTCCGGGCCGATGGTGTGCGGCTGCGGGTGCATGGCCTGCTGCGCTTGCAGGGTGTTGAGGTTGGCGCCCTTTTCGATCAGGCGTCGCAGATCGCCGTCGGTGATGATGCCCGCCAGCACGCCGTGCGCATCGACCACGGCGGTCATGCCCAGGCCCTTGCGGGTGATTTCCATCAGCGCGGCGGTGAACGGCGCCTCTTCCGTCACGCTGGGCACGGCCTCGGCGCTGCGCATCACATCGCTTACATGGGTGAGCAGTTTGCGCCCCAGGCTGCCGCCGGGATGGGTGCGGGCGAAATCTTCGGGGCCGAAGCCGCGGGCGTCGAGCAGGGCGACGGCCAGGGCGTCACCCAGGGCAAGCTGGGCGGTGGTGCTGGCGGTGGGCGCGAGGTTGAGCGGGCAGGCTTCTTGTTCGACGGCGCAATCGAGCAGGATGTCGGCATGCCGCGCCAGGGTGGAGTCGGTGCGGCCGGTCATGCTGATGAGCGTGGCGCCCAGGCGCTTGACCTGCGGCACGATGCGGGTGAGTTCTTCGGTCTCGCCGGAGTTGGACAGGGCGAGGAACACATCGTCGCGCGTCACCATGCCGAGGTCGCCATGGCTGGCCTCGGCCGGGTGCACGAAATAAGCCGGCGTGCCGGTGGAGGCGAAGGTCGCCGCGATTTTTCGGCCCACATGCCCCGACTTGCCCATGCCCGACACCACCACGCGGCCGGGACTCTGCAGGATGCACTGCACCGCCTGCGCAAATGCGCTCGACAGCGGCGGCGCGGCCAGGCGCTCACGAAGGGAAAGCAGGGCGCGGGCTTCGATATCCAGGGTGTCGCGCGCGAGTTGAACCGCGCGCTCAGGCGAGTAGGGGGTGTGCATCAGCGGCAGTATAAAAACCGCGGCGCGTTCTGTCTGATAGCGCCGCCAGACCTGCCGCTGCGCGTCAGATCCCCCCGAGGGGGGCGGCGGTTCAGCTCACGATGCCCTGATGCATGGCGTAGCGCACCAGATCGGCGTCGTTGTCGAGGGCGAGTTTGTGCATCAGCCGCGTCTTGTGCGTGCTCACCGTTTTGCAGCTGATGTGCAATTCGTCGGCGACCTGATTGACCGATTTGCCTTCGACCAGCCGCATGAACACCTGCATCTCCCGGTCGGAAAGACGGGCGTGGGGTTCTTCCGCCGCCTCGCCCTCGTTCATATAGTTGGCCAACTGCTCCGCCACGCCGGGTGTGAGGTAACGTCCGCCGTGCACGACCTTTTGAATGGCCTCGACCAGCACGTCGGGGCTGCAACCCTTGGTGAGATAGCCTGCCGCGCCGCCGCGCAGCGCGCGCAGCGCAAATTGCTGCTCGGGGTGCATGCTCAGAATCAGCACCGGCAGGTCTGGGTGCATGAGCTTGATGCGTTTGAGCAGATCGAGTCCGTTGCCCTGGGGCATGGACAGATCGAGCAGCACCACGCTCCACGACTGATCGCGGACGGATTGCATGGCGCGGGCGAGATCGCCGCACCAGACCGCCTGCATGTCGTTGGAGCCGAGAAAGCGCGCCAAGCTCTCGCCCAGCAGCGCATGGTCGTCGATGATGAGCACGCGCAACTCATCCAAGGGCGTCTCCTGCGGATGGCTGGGGTTGGGCAGCGCCCGCGTCATCGCTCGACAGCGTAGGCCCCAGTGGCATGCACACCTGTACGCGCACACCTCCCCGCGGCGACTGGTCGAGTTGAAAGCTGCCGCCGAAGACTGCGGCGCGTTCGCGCATGCCCCGCAGACCCAGCGAGGGGCGGCTGGCCGGGGGCTCTTGCGGCGTGTAGCCGATACCGTCATCCTCGACTGAAATGCAGATCTGATGGGCCTCCACATCGACACAGCGTACCCAGGCCTGACGCGCCCGCGCGTGGCGCACCACGTTCGTCAAGCCCTCCTGCGCGATGCGAAACAGCTCCGTGGCGATCAGTTCGCCGACCTCGCTTTTGTAGCTCAGCTCGGTTGACACCCGAATGTCGTAGCGTTGGGCGTATTGCTCGGACATCCAGCGAAGCGCGGCCTTCAGCCCCAGGTCGAGCACGCTGGGCCGCAATTCGGACGCAACCCGCCGACCCGCCTCTGCCGCGGCGTGAATGAGCTTGTCGATGTTGCCAAACAACTCCGGCGCCTGCGCGGCGCCAAACTGCTTGCGCAGCAGCGCCACATCCATCTGCAAGGCCGTGAGCACCTGACCCAGATCGTCATGAAGGTCGCGCGCCATGCGGGCCCGCTCTGCCTCGCGCACCGACTCCAGATGCGAGGCGATCCGCCGCAGGTCGCTGGAGAGATTGAGCAACTGCGATTCGCGCAGATGACTCTGCGTGACGTTGAGCATGATGCCGGTGGATTCGGCCGCGAAGGCGTTGATGCTGCGCGTGCGCGCCCGCACATTCACCCACTTGAGCCCATGCGGCGTATGCAGACGCCCTTCCCAGTTCCAGAAGCCGGAGGCGACGCTGGCCTGCAGCGCCTCATGAAACGGCGCGAGATCCAAGGGGTCGATCTGGTTCAGAAGGTGCTGCGCGGAGTGCTGCAAATCAGTGGCCTGAACGCCACAAACCGGCAGGCAACAGGCGCTAGCAAAGTCGAACCGCAATTGCCCGCCGTCATGGCGCAGGCGGAACACAAAACCCGGGAGCTGGTCAACGAGCGCACGCAGGTCTGTGAAACCCTCCGGCGCCGGCCTTGCGCCATGCGTCAGATCGGCATCGCTTGCCAAGTCGGCCAAGTGATCGGGTGTTTCATGGATGTGGCGCTGCGGCAACATGAGCTTGGCATAAGATGCGGTGGTTCGAAAATAGTGCGAGATCACAGCATTCGGGTTGTGAAATCTGGTCTCGCCTAGAGAATTCAACGTACTTTTGGGTGGCAGTCCAAGGTTATCAGAAAATTCTGACAAAAAAACCAGCAAATTCCGATACGCAAGTCAGAGCGCGCTGATCGATTCAGCTTAGGGAAAACTCGACAATTCACACTCCCTAATGAGCATATTTTGGGGTCTGACGAGTCGCAGGCCTAGGCCTCGTCGAGGGGGGGGGGGTGATCAGGACATGAGGCGAAGGTTTTAGTGCACCCTATATGTAACAAACAGTGCCTTTGTTTTGCGTTGTATTGCGGGGGCGGTTTCGAGTGTCATGAATCGAAACAGTCTCATCTTGAGAGGGGCTTGATCGTGTGGTCGCAATGGGTGCACGGCTGGCGTCATAGTGAGGAAGTAGTCATGAATTCATTCTTTTTAAAAGCGGGAACTCTTGCTCTGGTGGCTTCGGTGAGTCTTGCGGGCTGCGGTGGCGGTGGCACGACGGATCTTGCTGCCGCCAATAATCCGAATGCAGGGACTGGCACGGCAGCGATCGCCAGTCCGCAGCCCACGATCACCGGCGGCAGTGCGAATAACGCACCGCAGGAGCCGACCCCGACCCCGACCCCGACCCCGACCCCGACCCCGACCCCGACCCCGACCCCGACCCCGACCCCGACCCCGACCCCGACGCCGACGCCGACGCCGACTCCGACTCCGACTCCGACTCCGACTCCGACTCCGGTGTCGGCGACCTGCGCCACTCCCAGTGTCACTCTGACCAGCGGTTTGGTCGACTACGGAAAGAACCTTCGTCCCTTTTCCTATTTGGCTAAGCCTGCCAAGGGAGCTCGCGTACAAGACCCCGATTTCCCGGGTACCCATATCGTCCGCGTGACGGACGCCTTGGCTGACTTCAAAGCGAATGTGGCGATGCCCGCCTACCCGACCACGCAGGGCTGGAATTGCAACGAATCGCGCTTTGTTTTGTATGTCACTGGCGCGCAGAGCGGTGGCAAGCAGGGCTGGGCAATGTTTGACGGCAAGACCTACGCCTTCATCAAATTCCTGCCGATCAATCCTCCCGATATCGAGCAGTTCTACTGGAGTCATTCCGACCCGACCAAACTGGTCTATATAGACAACCGTGAAAACGGTGGCCAGATCATCATGAAAATGATGGAAATCAACGTCGAAACCGGCGTGCAGACGGTGTTGCACGACTTCATGCCAGATGTGAAAGCGCAGGGTTGGCCGACGACCGGCCCAGTGCGAGCCGGGTATCCGTTCTATTCAGGCGGTGATCTGGAGTTGTGGGGGCTGGGCGCAGGCGGCATTCCGAACGTCAGTGGCCAGCTCGGCCTCAACGCCTTTGGCTTCAATGCCAAGACCGGCAAAGTCACACGCTATAGCGGCATTCCCGTGGCGCAGGCGCGCGGCACCACGCCTTTCCCGCTCAAAAGCGGTAAGGGCTGGGCTTGGCCCGATTGGGCGAACCACACGACCGTCGTTTTCGACCTGAACGGCAATATCGTGCGCACCGTGCAGTTCGACGCCATCGAACACCTGGACAGTTCGGTCAACGCCAAGGGCGAAGACCTGCTCGTGGGCACGCAATACGACGGCCCGTCAGGCAGCGGCAATCTGATGGTGGCGAATCTGGCGACCGGCGCCGTGTCCACGGTGATCGGCACGTCCAAGGGCGACGGCTACCCCCGCACCAGCACCCTCATCAGTTCGGGCGCCTGGAAGGTGCCGGGCTGGGTGGCGATGGGAGTGACCGGTTCACCCTACGGCAGTACCGCAGACAACGGCAGCAACAACGCCCCGGTGGCGAACCCGCAGACCTACATCGACCAGGAAATTTCCATCGCCAATGTGGACACGGGTGTCGTGTTCCGCGTGGCGCACCACCGCAGCACAGGTCATTACAGCAATGCACCGGTGAACAACTATTGGGCGCAGACCAACGTCACCCCAAGTCCGAGCGGCACCCGCATACTAGTGCAGAGCGACTGGGGCAACGCCAATCCGAAGAGCCCAGTGATCAACCCGAATGCGCCGGTGGACACCTACGTGATCGAGTTGCCCGCCTACAAGCCTAATTGAGGGAGCGAGAGTGACCCCACCCCGCTCAGTGCGGGGTGGGCATCGATGCACTGCAGTCCTATGATGCGGCACGCTTCGGGCGTGCCTTTTTTTATATGGCAGCGCCGCTCGAATCACTCAACCTCTTTTCAAATGGCCACTAATGGAAGAACGGCATCGCCTCAAGGTATTGGATGGATTAAGGGCCATAGCCATTCTATTGGTGATGGGATATCACTATTTTGTCCGGTGGACGCCGCCAGTCGCTCCGGATAATTTCTACCCATACGGGGGTTTTGGAGCGCACTTCTGGTTGTTTGAGTATGGCGATCTAGGGGTGCAGATATTTTTTGTGATATCGGGGTTTGTGATCAGCATGACCCTATTCAGGTGTCGCACAATAGGTCATTTTTTCTGGAAGCGGTTTGCGCGCCTGTTTCCAACCATGTTGATTTGTTCGGTGTTGTCTTTTTTCATTCTGCATTTACTGCCGCAAAATATTTTCATTCCTCGGGTCAGAGATTTTATTCCGAGCCTGACATTCAGTGATCCGATCATCTGGAGTAAGATTTTTGACGTGCCTTTCAAAGCGGTTGATGGGGCATATTGGTCTCTTTTTGTCGAGGTCAAGTTTTATTTTTGGATCAGTGTCATTTATTTTTTGGTAGGTTCTCGGTTGTTCTTTAGGTCTGTGGCGTCGGCGTTTGGCGGTTTGGTGATATTTTATGTGCTGGCTCGGGCGCTAGACTTCCATCATCTCTGGGCAATCGATTTTATTTTTGTTATTGGCGCCTTGCCTTGGTTTGTGGCTGGCATTGGGTTTTATGCACTTTACGCAGATGCCAGCAGCCGAATGGCCTGGGTGTTACTAGTTGAGTCGGTTGTCGCCATTGCGGTGCTCAGGTTGGGGACGCATATCGGAACCATCGCGCCTTATCTTGCTCTTGCATTTAGTTTTTTTGTTTTTTTGGCGATGATGAAACGCCCCGCCTGGGTGGCCTGGTTGGGCTATCCGCCGCTCGCGGCGATTGGGGTGGCCAGTTACAGCCTATATTTATTGCACCAATACATCGGAGTCGCCATTCTCGATATTGCACGCAATGCATTCGGTCCGGAATCTCCGCTGCTCAGCGTGCTGCTTGCACCGACTTTAGTGGGGGTTCTGATTCTGATTTCTCTAGCTATTTATCGCTACTGGGAAGCGCCAGCCAAAGATTTTCTTCTTGGCATGCGTTTGACCCGTCCTGCCATCCTGCACGGCTCTGGTGCATCTGAGCGCTCTGAAAATGCCCCCTGATCGGGGTGTTGAAGTGTGGCTGCCGCGAGGATTTTGATCCGTATTCGGTTTTTCTGGGAGATTGAAAATGTTGCCTTCCCGTCGTCGATTCATTCAGAAATCTTTACTTTCCCTTCCTGCTGTTGGCGCTTTGTCTGCTTGTGGCGGGGGTGGGGGCGGTACTCCAGCAGCCCCAGTGGCTGAAGTGCCTGGAGGGAGCTCTCCTACGGATTTGAATCCTGTGCCTGTTGTTGCCGGGATTGATTTGTCGGCCGGGCTTCAGAATTACGGCCTGAAGCGTATGCCCTACAGCAAGCTGGCCAAGCCAGCAAAGGGGCAGACTGTGCTGGATCCGGATTTCGGCACACGGATTACCCGAATCACTGATTGTGTTTCTGATTTCAAAAACCTCTGCGCCGCGCCGGCCTATCCTACGGCCATGGCCTGGAACAGCGATGAGACGCGCTTCATTCTGTATGTGCCGGGTTCGACCATGCAGTCAGGAGGTCAGCAAGGCTGGGCCATGTATAACGGCACGACCTATGCGTTTATAAAATTTATAGACATCAATCCCGGAGATGTTGAGCAGTTTTATTGGGATCACCAGGATCCAGCTACTCTCTATTACATCGATAACCATTCAGTCGGCAGCACCATGCACGCTGATCTCACCGCGATCAACGTAGAGACGGGTGTCAAGACGGTGGAGTACAGCTTTCTGGATAATCTGCCAGCGGGCTGGCCGCGCACCGGCCCGGTACGCTGCGGTTACCCGTTCGCGTTAGGCATCAACGCAAAAGGCGAGCGCATTTGGGGGCTGGGTGCGGGGGGCATCCCGAATATCAATGGACAACTTGCGTTAAATGTGTTCGGTTTCAACCAAACGACCAAGCAAATGGTGTTCTACGACACACAGTACGTGGCACAAGGGCAGGCGCGCGGCACGACGCCGTTTCCCTTGCTGTCGGGGCAGGGCTGGGTCGCGCCCGATCCGGCCTCGCAGAATAGCCAGACCGGGCGTGTGTTCATTCTCGACATCAACGGCAAATACGTTCGAACCGTCAATTTCGATGCGTATGAACATTGCGACACGGCCATGAATGCCGCAGGCCACGACATGCTGGTCGGCTCGCAGTTCAACCGCCCCACGGGGGGTAATGGCAATGTCATCGTCGCTGACCTGAATACGGGGGCCATCCAGAATTTGGTGGGTGAGTCCAGTTCTCCTGCCTTTGGCTACCCCACGACTGGCAGCCTGACCGGTTCGACGGCTTGGCAAAACCCGATGTGGATTGCGACGGGCATGACGGGCGACATTTATGGCACTGACAACAGCGGCCCGACCGCCAATCCGACCACCCTGCTGGATCAGGAGATCATGCTCACCAGCCTGACCTCCGGGCTGACGTACCGCTTTGCCCACCATCGCAGCACCGGGAATTACAGCAACGCCCCGCAAAGCAACTACTGGGCCCAGACCAATGTGACGCTCAGCACTAGCGGCACGCGCGTGTTGTTCCAGAGCGATTGGGGGAACGGCGACCCGAGCAACCCGGTGCTCAATCCGGATGCGGCGGTAGACACTTATGTGATCGAACTGCCGAGTTACAAGAGGGCGTAGAGCTGTCAGCGTCTGGCGGGGGCAAGCCTCGTCAGGCTGTTACGCGCCCTGCACACAAAACACCGCTTCCGTTGCCAGCAGCCCGGGAGCGAAGGTGATGCGGCGGCCGTTGCGGATGCCGAAGGCGTCGATCATCTTCAGCCCGCAGTGCGCCGCCAGGCGCTCGAAGTCGGCATAGGTGGCCACGCGCAGGTTCGGCGTGTTGTACCACTCGTAGGGCAGCTCGGGCGTCACCGGCAGACGGCCCGTCAGGATTTGCAGGCGGATGCTCCAGTGGGCGAAATTGGCGAAGCTGAGGATGCCCAGCCGACCCACGCGCGCGGTTTCGCGCAGCGCGTTTTCGGTGTGGCGGATATTGGGCAGGGTGTCGATCTGCAGCACCACGTCGAAGCTGCCATCGCCGAACATCGACAGGCCCTGCTCCAGGTCGAGTTGCAGCACGTCCACGCCTTTTTCGGCGGCGGCGATCAATTTTTCAGGGCTGATTTCCACGCCCAGCCCGGTGCAGCGGCGGGTGTCGCGCAGATGCGCCAGCATGCGGCCATCGCCGCAGCCCAGATCGAGCACGCGGCTGCCATGCGGCACCAGATCGGCAATCACGCTCAGGGGAGTGGTCATTTGGAAAGCTCCTGCGCGATGCGGTCGAACCAGGCGCGCACCACGCCGTGGTAGTGCGGGTGATCCATGAGGAAGGCGTCATGGCCCTGCGGGGCATCGACTTCCGCGTAGGTCACAGCGCGGCGGTTGGTCACCAGCGCTTGCACGATTTCGCGCGAGCGCTGGGGCGAGAAGCGCCAGTCGGTGGTGAAGCTCACCAGCAGAAAGCGCGCCTGCGCCGCCGCCAGCCCCTGCGCCAGATCGCCGCCGGTGGCGCGCGCCGGGTCGAAATAGTCGAGCGCGCGGGTGATGAGCAGATAGGAGTTGGCGTCGAAATAGCCGCTGAATTTGTCGCCCTGGTAGCGCAGATAGCTCTCGATCTCGAAGTCCACGCCAAAGCCGTAGCCCAGAGCGCCATTGCGCAGCGCACGGCCGAATTTGGCGGCCATGGCGTCGTCGCTGAGATAGGTGATGTGCCCGATCATGCGCGCCACCGCCAGACCTTGCTTGGGCACGACGCCGTGGGCGTAGTAGTCGCCGCCGTGAAAGTCGGGGTCGGTGATGATGGCGCGGCGCGCCACCTCGTTGAAGGCGATGTTCTGCGCCGAAAGACTGGGCGCTGTGGCGATAGCCGCGCAGTGGGCCACGCGGCCTGGATGGCGCAGCGTCCAGCTCAGCGCCTGCATGCCGCCCAGGCTGCCGCCGATGACCGCAGCCAGGCGCTCGATGCCCAGCCGGTCGAGCAACCGCGCCTGCGCATCGACCCAATCTTCGACCGTCACCACGGGGAAACGGCTGCCCCAAGGCTGGCCAGTGGCGGGGTCGAGGCTCATCGGGCCGGTGGAGCCGAAGCACGAACCGGGATTGTTGGCGCACAAGACGAAAAAGCGCTCGGTGTCGAGCGGTTTGCCGGGGCCGATCAGGTTGTCCCACCAGCCTACGCTCTTGGGGTTGCCTGCATGCGTGCCGGCGGCGTGATGGCTGGCGTTGAGCGCATGACACACCAGCACGGCGTTGCTGCGCTCGGCGTTGAGCGTGCCGTAGGTTTCATACATCAACTCGTAGGCGGGCAGTTGCGCGCCGCTTTGAAGCGGCAGCGGCTGCTCGAACGCCATGCGCTGCGGCGTGACGTCACCGAGGGCTGAGGGCGAAGCACTCATGGGTGTTCCTGAAAAAACAAACCGGCGGCGCTGGCAATGCAGCGAAAACCGCCGGTGGTCTGCGCTGTTTTAGCGGTATTTGTTACGCGCCCGCAAGCCCAGGGCAAATCGGCGCGTGGGCAAGTATAGGAGCATCCCCAAACGGATTCAGCCCATCGCCCCGTGCGTTGACCAGTGCGGCGCCAGCAGGGTGCGTTCCAGATGATCCGGGGCCAGACCGTAGAGCCGGGCGAGTTGCTCGCGGTCGATGCATTGCGCCGGGTTGCCCTGGGCGATGAAGCGGCCTGCCTGCATCAGAATGACGCGCGAGGCCACGACAAAGGCGTGATCAGGATGATGGGTGGTGAACAGCACGGCCCGCCCGTCGTCGCGCAACTGCCCGAGCAGTTCGAGTAGGCGCAACTGATTGCCGTAATCCAGGCTGCTGGCAGGTTCGTCGAGTAGCAGGTAGGGAGCGTCCTGTGCCAGCGCGCGGGCGATCAAGACTTGCTGACGCTGCCCGCCTGACAGCGCCGCGTAGCTGCGTGTGGCCAGGGCTTGCAGGCCGAGCCGGTGCAGGATGGCGTGCACGGCGGCGAAGTCGTCGGCTGCGGGCCGGGCGATCAGCCCGCGGCTGGCCAGCCGCCCCATCATCACCACGTCGATGACGCTGTAGGCGAACACCAGCCGGTGCTGCTGCGGCACATAGGCAATGCGGCGGGCACGCTCGGGAGCGGACAGGGTGAAGAGGTCTTGACCATCGACTTGCACCGACCCAGCATGCGGCGCATGAATCGCGCACAGGGCTTTGAGCAAGGTGGTTTTGCCGCAGCCGTTGGGGCCGAGCAACGCCAGCGTCTCTCCCGGGGCAAGGCGCAGCTGCACGCCCTTGACGATCTCTTCATGTCCATAGCGGATGTGCAGTTGTTGTGCGTCGATCATCTTCGGCTCCTCAATCGGCCCAGCTCACGGCGGCGCGTCGCAGCACCACGGCGAGAAGCGGCAGCCCGACCAAGGCCGTGAGAACGCCTAGCGGCAACTCCACGGTGAACGCCGTGCGCGCCACGTCGTCGAGCAGCAAAAGGTAGAGCGCCCCCAGCAAGGCAGAGGCGGGCAATACGCGGCGGTTGTCCGCGCCCCAGATCAGCCGGGCGATTTGCGGAATCAGCAAGCCGACCCAGGCGATCATCCCGGCCAGAGTCACTGACAGCGTGCCCAGCAAGGTGGCCAGGGCGATGACCCAGGCGCGCGTGGCGCGCACCGGCACGCCCAGCGTGGTCGCTTCCTCGTCGCCCATGCTCAGCACGTTGAGCGCATGGCCCAGGCCGATGAGGGCGGCGGTGGCCAGCGCCATCAGCGGGGCGGTGAGCCACACGCTGTGCGCCGACACGCTGGAGAGCGTGCCCATCAGCCAATAGGTGATGGCGGGCAGCTTGTCGTACGGGTCGGCGACGTACTTGGCGGTGGACAGCAGGGCGGTGAAAAACGCGCCGGTGATCAAGCCCGCCAACAGCAGCACCACAATGCCATGGATGCCGACCAGGCGGGCGAGCAGCAGGGTCATGCCCACGGCCATCAGCCCAAAGATAAAGCTGGAAAGCTGAACCTGCCAAAGGCTGTGACCGAGCAGGATGCCCAGTGCCGCGCCGAATGCGGCTCCGGCCAAACCGCCGAGCACTTCCGGCGAGGCCAGCGGATTGCGAAACAGCGCCTGGTAGGCCGCGCCCGAGGCGGACAGCGCGGCGCCGATGCACATGGCCGCGACGATGCGCGGCGCGCGCAGCTCCACGATCACCGTCCACAGCTCGGAAGGATGGCCTGCAAGGCCTTGCCACAGGCGCATGGCCGCCTCGAGCGGCGAGGGCTGATAGCGCCCGAGCAGCAAGGAGGTCACGGCGCAGAGCAACAAGGCCGAGCCCAGCAACCCGAAGCGGCCTTTCATGGACGGCCGGGCAATGCGGCGTCTGCCCGATGCGGCGCGGCACACGCGGCGGACAAAGACGCAGGCCAAGACGTCGGCTGGGGCGCGGCTAAGGATGACGACACAAGAGGCAAAACCTGACGCAACAGCCGCTGCATCTGCTCGAGCTGGCGCTCAGGGCGGTCGTCGAGCGGGTTGAATGCCAGGCGCGGCACCGCGCGTTGCGCCAGCAGGTCGGTGAGCTGCCGGGCGCATTCCTCGGGCGTGCCGACGATGGCGCGCGCCAGACTTTCGCTCTCGTCCATCTCGGCCATGGGGCCGCGAAAGCCGACCTTCCATTGAGATTGCTTGTTGCGCCGAAAGGCGGCCAGCCACGCCAGGGCATGGCGTCTGGCGGCGTCGCCATCCTCATCGATCCACAGCCCGCGCGACAGCAGCGCGTCGGCCGGACGTTGTGCGACGATGCCCCAGTTGATGGCCTGGGCGTCGTAGGTTTCCAGCGGCCAGAACTGCGCGCTCATCCAGCCCAGCCCGCGCGAAGCCGCCCAAGCCAGGGTGTCGGGCTCGCGGCTGGCGACGAACAGGGGCAGCGGGAGTTGCGCCGGGGGTTGCAGCACGGCTTCGCCGCGGTAATCGACCGACTGGGGGTGCAGCCGGTCGAGTAAGGCGTCCACCACCTCGCGCATCTGTACGCGCGCCGCATCGCTGCCCCAGCCGAAAGCGCGCTTTTGCGCCTCGAACGGCCCGCCTTTGGCAAAGCCGATGGCAATGCGCCCGGGCGCCAGGTTGGACAGCAGCGCGATTTCCTCGGCCAGCAGCGAGGGGTTGCGGCCTGCGGGCAACACCGCGGCGACGCCGAGCTGGATGCGCTGCGTCCGCGCCGCCCAGTGGGCCAGCAGCAGCAGCGGCGAGGCGCTCAGGCTTTGCGGGTCGAAGTGGTGTTCGGTGACCCACACCGCCTGCACGCCGATCTGCTCGATCTCCTGCACCAGGGCGGCGCGCTGCTGGAAAAAAGCGGGGATAGGCTCGTTCGCGGCGGGCTGCATGTGCAGCATCATGCCGATTTGCGGCAGGGGGGAGGCAGGCATGGCGGGTCAATACTTGGTGGGAAAGTCGGCGGGGTCGGGCGCCAGAATGGCGCGCGCTTGCGCGGCGGAAAGCGTGCGCTTGAAGTACAGCGCGAAAAACGCCTCGGTGCGGGCGTCGATCGGAGTCTTGAACACCGCGCGGTAGTCTGCCGGGAAAATCCGGCTCGCCAGCCAGGGCGCGGCCTGCAGCCGCATGAACGACGGCGGCCGGTCGATCCAGCGAAACGGCACTTGCGGCGCGAACAGCACATGGCCTTCGCGCACCGCGCGCAGCAGCCTCCAGCGTGGCTCGGTCTGGATGGCGCGCATCGCCGGGCCGTCTTGGGTGAGGATCCAGTCGGGGTCTGCGGCCAGGATTTGCTCGAAACTCACCCGCACCATGCCGAAGCGGCTGCCGTCGGTGCAGTGCAAGGCGTTGTGCGCGCCGATGGCGGTGATGACCTCGGCATGGATCGAGCCGGGGCATTCGCTGGCCAGGCCGTCTTCGCCTTCGGCGTAATAGATGCGCACGGGCGGCTGCCGCGACACGCGCTGGCGCAGCGCGGCCAGATCGTCCAGCGTGGTCTGCGCGTCGGCGGCCAGCGCTTTGCCGCGCGCGGCGATCCCCAGCGCCTGCCCTACCTCCCGGAAGGCCGCGGGGTAATCCGTCAGGCTGTCGAGCCGCACCGGGCAGATGGGCAGCCCGAGCTTGCGCATGGCTGCCGTGCTGGCCTGCGCACCCACCGTCGCCCCGGACACCAGCGCCAGCGTGGGATGCACGCGCAACACTTGCTCCAGGTTGGCCGTCTTGCCCTGGCCGAACCAGCCGCCGAGCACCGGCAGATCGAGCACCTGTCGCGGCAGAATCTGCGCCGCCTGCTTGCTCCAGGGAAAGTTCAGCCCCGCCATGCGTTCGGGCGCCAGCGCCAGCAGCAAGTAATTGTTGACCGGGCTGCTGCCATACACCGGGCCGCTCTTGGCGCTGGGGCAGGCCGCAGGCGTTTGCGCCAGCGCGAACGCGCCGTGCAGCAGGAGCGCGGCGCCGAGCAAAGGAGCGCGCAGCCGAGCGAGAAATCGCCTCATAGCTTGTACTGCAGTTGCACCCGCAGCTCGCGTCCGGGCATGGGGAAGCCCTCGCTCAATTGATAGTTGCGGTCGAAGGCGTTGTTCAGATTGGTGTAGAGCGTCAGCCGCGGGGCCAGGCGTTGCGTCCAGCGCAGGTTGACCACGGCGAACCCGGCCACCGGCTGCTTGCCGTCGGTCGTGGTCTGGCGGCTGCTGGCCGCTTGCACATGCGCCGACAGGGTGGTGGCGTCGCCGGGCAGCCACGACACGCCCAGATCGGCCCAGTGGCGCGGCGCGTTGGTGGCGACGAGTCCAGGCGCGCCCAGCGTGGCGTCGAGATAGCTATACGCCACCGAGGTGATCCAGGCGTTGCCGATCGGCGCCTGCACGCTCAAGTCCAGCCCTTTGTTGGTCGCCGTGCCGACGTTTTGCGCCTGGCTGATGCCGGGGGTGGAGGTGGCGACACTCTCGATCGCGTCTTTGATCGAATCCCAATACACCGCGGCGTCATACTTCACCCCGCCCAGCATCACCCCGGAGACGCCGACTTCACGGTTGAGTGCTTGTTCCGGCCCCAGCGCCGGATTGGGGATGGCCTGGCCCAGGCGGTAGGAATACACCTCCTTGATGCTGGGAAAACGGGTCTTCCGCCCGATGCCCGCGCGCAACTCGGTGTGCGCCGAGAGTTTGTGCCGCCAGACGATTTGCGCATTGTTCGCCCCCACGCGCGGGCTGGTGGGCATCGGCCCGATCTGGGTCTGCGCCTTGTTGGTGTATTGCTCGGCCTGATCGAAGCGGTGCTCGTCGCGGCGGTAGCCGAAGGTGAGGGTGTCCGCCGCTGTGGGCTTGTAGGCATTCTCGAAGCCCAGTGCGTAGGTGTGCGCCTCGAAATGCAGCCACGGCGTCTGGTAAGGCTGCGCCTGGGTGGCGAGGTTGGACTCGCGGTGCACGTCTTGCTTGTAGAACAGTCCGAGTTTGAGGAAGTTCTGCGTGCCCAACGGCTGGCCGAGTTCGACCGTGGCGCCGTTGGAAAAATCGCGGTACTGGCTATTGAAGGCGTAAGGTTTTTGGGTCGAGTCGTAGCGGGCGTTGTCGAACGAGATCAGTTCGTTGTCGAAGGTGTCGTGGTAGAGCCGGGTCTTGAGGTAACCCGCGCCGAGGGCGGTGTTGCCGATGTAGTAATAGCTCTGCTTGTTCCACTGCGGCCACTGCCAGTAGCGCACCGGTTGGCCGGTGACCTTGGTGTTGCCGGTGTAAGGCGGCGAATCTTTGTTGGAGTTGACGGTGTAGAGGCCCAGCGCATAGTCGTCGGTGGCGTTGGGGGTGAAGCCCACTTTCAGGTTGGCGTTGATGTCGTGGCTGGCGGCGTTGAGCCGGTCGCCCCCCGGCTGCGCCGCCACCGGCTTGAACGCTGTAGACAGCGGAAAACCGTCGCGATTGGCGCTGGCCACGCCGCCCTGCACATACCAGCGGCTGTCGATACGGCTGCCCAATTGCACCGACAGATCGTTGCCGTACAGCCGGTGCTGGTTGGCGGTGAGGCCGCCGGTGATGCTGCCTTCGAGCTTTTTGCGCGGCGCCTGGGTGATGAGGTTGATCGAGCCGCCCATATTGTTCGGCCCGTACATCAAGGAGCCCAGCCCTTTGGTCACGACGATTTCGGACAGGCCGGGCGTCAGCAGCCGACTCAAGTCCACATTGCCGTCGTAGGGCACATAAATCGGAATGCCGTCGATGTTGAGGGTGATCTGCCGCGAGTCGAAGCCGCGGATGTTCACCTGCGTCTCGCCGCGCTGGCCGAGCGTCACCGGGGTGACGCCGGGCAGATCGCCCAGCGCCTCGCCCACATTGAGCGCGCCACGGTCGAGCATTTGCTGCTGCGTCACCACATTGCTGCTCGTGCCGCCCGGCGCGGGCTTGGACACGGCGGGGGCCTGCACATCGACCTCGCCAAGCTGGAACACCGGTTGCGCGGCCTGCGGGGTTTGCGCTGCGGCGCTTGCGGCATGCAGGGCCGCGAGCAGCGGCAGCAGCGGCATCAAAGAGGGGCGGACAGGTTGCAGTGGTCGCTGACGGCGGGCGGGGCGAGAGCGGGGCATCAGGGTCTCCAATAAAAAATCATGGCGGGTTTCGAGATATTCAATAAGATATAACGAATTCCCCTTGGCCTGCCACATCCTTTGCCATGTCCGCTGCAGAATTGTTCCCTGTCAAACCTGTGCCTGCCCCTCGCTGGCAGGCAGCTTGCATCGTGGTTCTTGGCGCAGGGGATGTGGGCTCTGCCGTGGCGCATGTTTTGTTCCGCCAGGGCTACGCCGTGTTGCTGGTCGAGGCGGAACAGCCCACGTCCCCGTGGCGTGGCATGTGCTGGGTGGATGCGGTGTTCGACGGCATCGCGGTGCTCGATCATCTCAGCGCGGTGCGGGTGTTTTACCCGGCGGATGCGGCGCTCGCCTTTGCCCGCCGCATCTGGCTGCCGCTGGTGGTCGCACCCGACCTGCCGCTGTGGCTGCGCCAGCTCGGCGCGCAGGTTCTGGTCGATGCGCGGCTGCGCAAACACGCCGCGGCGCAGCCTGATCTACGCGCGCTGTGCGGCGGTGCTGCGACTGCGGTCGGCATTGGTCCAGGATATACCGTGGGCTATAACGCCGATGTGGTGATCGAGTCGGCCTGGGGCGATGAACTGGGGCGGGTGCTGCACGTCGGCTCGGCCCGGGCGCTCGCCGGAGAGCCGCGGCCCATCCTCGGCGCGGGGCGCGAGCGCCTGGTTTACGCCCCGCAGGACGGGGTGTTCGAAACCCCTTTGCGGATCGGCCAGGCGGTCGAGGCAGGCGAGGTGATCGGCCATGTGCACACGCCAGAGGGCGAGCTCGTGCCGCTGCCTGCGCCGCTGCGCGGCGTGTTGCGCGGGCTGACCCGTTCGGGCGTGCCGGTGCGGCGTAAAACCAAACTCGTCGAAGTCGATCCGCGCGGCGACCCGGCGCTGTGCTTCGGGTTGGGCGAGCGGCCGCTGCGCATCGCTCACGGCGTGCTGCAGGCCGTCGAGCAAGTCGTCGGCGCTGCTGGCGCGCCCGCCGCGCAGCCGCATGCCGCCTGAATGCCGGGCGGCGCCAGCGCGCTGCCCGCCTGGGCCGTGCCGATGAGCCAAGGCGATCCCGCCAATCCTGCAATCAGGCTGGCGGCGGTGCGTCTTTGCAGGGTTTTGCTCCTTCATCCAATTCAGCGCTTGACAGCTGTGCGAGGCTTTCAATATATTCATAAAAATACAACGTCGCAAGCGATGTTCGCGGCGGTTGCAAGTAGGCGTAGGGGTAAATGTTGGTGGTGAGTTGTTATTTTGGGCGTTGGCCACAGTCTGAAGGGGAAGATCGGTTCGGTTTTTAGCTCAAGCGTCGTAGCCATTCATATACACTGAACACATCATCCACCCCTTCATCAGGAGAGAGCCATCATGCAAACCAGCGCGCGCAATCATCTTCAAGGCAAGGTTCATGCGGTGCACGACGGTGCAGTCAACACCGAAGTCGTGCTCGACCTCGGCGAGGGCCAGCACCTCGTGGCCATCGTCACCAAAGACAGCGCCCATCGTCTGGGCCTTGCCGCGGGCAAATCGGCCTGGGCGCTGGTCAAGGCCTCGTGGCCCATCCTCGTCAAAGGCGCCGCCCCGGCCACCTCGGCGCGCAACACCCTGTGCGGCACGGTCAAGGCGATCACCACCGGCGCGGTGAACACCGAAGTGGTGCTCAGCCTCAAGGGCGGCGCCGAACTGGTGGTGATGATCACCACCGGCAGTGAAAAAACACTCGGCCTGAAGGTGGGCGACGCCGCATGCGCGCTCATCAAGGCCACCCATGTCATCCTCGGGGTGGACTAAACGTCCCATCTCGCTTGTCGGCCTCGGGGTCATCCCGGGGCCGCTTTTTTTATGCCCCTTTATGCCCCTGTAACCAAATCTGACGGAGATCCGTATGAGCCGATTTGTCCGAATCCTGCGCCGAGCTGGGCTCGCGCTCGTGTTGCCTTTCGCGCTGGCGGCAAGCGCGCAGGCCGAAACCCTCACCGTGGCGGTGGCGGCCAACTTCAAAAAGCCCGCCGAGGAAATCGGCGCGGCGTTCAAGGCCAAGACCGGCGACGAGGTGAAGTACGCCTTCGGCGCCACTGGGCAATTTGCCGCGCAGATTCGCAACGGCGCGCCATTCGACATCCTGCTGGCGGCTGACGACACCACCGCGCCCGCGCTAGCCAAAAACGGTCTGGCCTTGGCGTCGAGCAATTTCGTCTATGCGCGTGGCACGCTCGTGCTCTACAGCACCACGCTGCCGGTAAAGGAACAGGGCGAGCAAATCCTGCGCAAGGGCGATTTCGCGCATGTATCCATCGCCAACCCCAAGACCGCGCCCTACGGCACAGCGGCGATCGAGGCGATGAAAAAAATGGGCGTATATGACGCGCTCAAACCGAAGATCGTCGAAGGGTCGAACATCGGCCAGACCTTCGACTTCGTCGCCACCGGCAATGCGCAGGCGGGCTTTGTCGCGCTGTCGCAGGCTATCGGCGCAGGCAAGGGGCAGTGGTGGGTGGTGCCGCAGGCGGACTACGCGCCCATCGACCAAAGCGCCATCCTGCTCAAGCCCGGTGAAAACAAGGCCGTGGCCAAGGCCTATCTCGACTTTTTGCGTGGGCCTGAAGCGCGCACGGTGATCGAGAAATACGGTTACACCATCCCGCGCTGACGGGCGGCGCACGATGACCCTGTTCGGCCATCTGCTCGATCTCGGCCCGCTGTGGCTGACGTTGCAGGTCGCCAGCATCGCCACTGCCATCCTGCTGGTTCCCGGCATGGCGCTGGCCTGGTGGCTGGCGAACTGGCGCTCGCCGCTGCGCGCCGTGGTCGAGGCGGTGGTGGCCTTGCCGCTGGTGCTGCCGCCGGTGGTCTTGGGGTTTTATCTATTGGTCTTTCTCAATCCGCAGGGCTGGGTGACGCAAACCCTGCACAGCCTCGGCTATGAAGGCCAGCTCACCTTCAACAAAATCGGCCTGATCATCGGCTCGGTGGTGTATTCGTTGCCCTTCATGGTGCAACCGCTGCTGCGCGCGTTCGAGAGCTTGCCGCGCAACCTGCTCGACGCCGCCGCCACCCTGCGCGCCGGTTGGTGGGACCGGTTTTTCAACGTGGTGCTGCCGCTGTCGCGCGGCGGGCTGATCGTCGCGCTCACCCTGACCTTTGCGCACACCGTGGGTGAGTTCGGCGTGGTGCTCATGGTGGGAGGCAATATTCCGGGCAAGACGCGCGTGGTGTCGATCGACATCTACAACCATGTCGAGGCGATGGAGTACGCCCAGGCGCACATGCTCTCGGCGCTGATGCTGGTGTTTGCCGTCATCGTGCTGACCATCGTCTATGGCCTGTACCGCCACGGCAACAAGGAGCACGGCTGATGTCGGGGCGCGGGTCTACCGCAGCGGTCAGCGGCAATGTGCAGGCGCGGCTAGGTGCCTTCAGCCTGCAGACGGGTGATTTTTCCTGGCCGCTCGACGGCATCACCGCCTTGTTCGGCCGCTCCGGCTGTGGCAAAAGCACCCTGCTGCGCGCTATCGCCGGGCTGATCCCGCGCGCCAGCGGCACGCTGCGCGTCGGCGAGGCGCTTTGGCTGGACGGGCGGCGGCAGACCCCGGCGCCGCAGCGCGACGTGGGCTATGTATTCCAGGACGCGGCGCTGTTCCCGCATCTTTCCGTGCGCGGCAATCTGCAGTTTGCGGCAAGCCGCGCGCCGAAAGGCGAGGCGCCTGCGGCGATCGACCAGGTCGCCACCGAAGTCGGCATCGCTCATCTGCTCGACCGCCGCATCGCCGCGCTATCGGGCGGTGAGAAGCAGCGAGTGGCAATCGCCCGCGCCTTGCTGTCGCGCCCGCGGCTGCTGCTGCTCGACGAGCCCTTGGCCGCGCTCGACTGGAAAGCCAAGGACGAATTGCTCGAACTCATCGGCCAGATCGCTCGCACGCAGCGCTTGCCCATGGTGCTGGTCAGCCACGCGCCGGAAGAAATCGAGCGTCTGGCGCAACGCGTGGTGTTCATGCAGGACGGGCGCATCCTGCGCATCGAGCCGCTGACCGAGGCGCTGATGCGCGCCGACTCGCCCTTGTTCGACCGGCTCGGCCCGGTGGCGGTGCTCGAAGGTGAGGCCACGCCGCTGGCCGAAGGTCTGGCGCAACTGCGCATCGACGGCAGCCTGCTGACCTTTCCTGCCGCCGCCGAGCCGGGGCGGGTGCGGCTACGCATCTACGCTCGCGACGTGACGCTGGCGCGCAGCGTGCCCACCGACATCAGCATGCTCAACCACCTGCCCGCGCGCATTTGCGGCTTCGCCGCAAGCCGCCCTGGGCATAGTCTGGTGCGGCTGTGTCTGGCCGACGGCCAGGGGCTGTGGAGCGAAATCACCATGCGCGCCCGCGATGCGCTGCGTCTCGCCGAAGACGAGGCTGTGATCGCTCTCATCAAGGCCGCCTCGGTGGAGCGATGACATGAACGCGTCTTCGTCGGTCACCGCCCCCTGCCCCACGGCCTGCGATACGGCCTGTGCCGTCCGTGGCTTTTTCACCGCGCTGGCCATCGGGCTGCTCGGCGGCCTGGTCGGTCTGGGCGGGGCGGAGTTTCGTCTGCCGGTGCTGGTCGGGCTGTTCTGTCTGGCGACGCTGCAGGCGGTGATCGCCAACAAGGCGTTGTCGCTGCTGGTGGTGGGCGTGGCGATCGTCGCCCGGCTGCACGCCGTGCCGCTGGCGGTTTTGCTGCCGCATTGGCCCGTGGTGCTCAACCTGTTGGCGGGCAGTCTGCTCGGTGCCTGGTGGGCCGCGGGCTGGGCGATGCGCTTGCCGCACAAGACGCTCGATGGCGTGCTGCTGGTGCTGCTCATTCTGCTGGCCTGCACCATGGCGGCCGAGCAGGTGTTCGGCCTGCGCGCCTTGCCCAATCTCGCACAGATTCTGTCGCCCTGGGGGCATGCAGCGCTGGGCATCGCCGCCGGGCTAGTGATCGGCCTATTCGCCGCGGTGATGGGCGTGGCCGGGGGCGAGCTGCTGATTCCGACCATCGTGCTGCTGTGGGGGCTGGACCTCAAGCTCGCGGGCAGCCTGTCGCTGCTGGTGTCGCTGCCGACCATGATCGTGGGATTTGCCCGCTACCGCGAAAGCGCGGCGTTCGCCGTGCTGCGCACCCATCGCGCGCTGCTGTTGAGCATGGCCGCAGGCTCCTTGCTCGGTGCGTTGCTGGGCGGGCTGCTGCTGGGCGTCGTGCCCACCGACGGCCTCGGCCTGCTGCTGGCGCTGATTCTGGCGGTCTCGGCGTGGAAAGTGTTTCGCCACCGTCGTTCCACCTGAACACCACAAGGAAAGTTTGTCATGCAAACCGTTTTGCTCACCCGTCGCCGCCTCGCTCTCGGCGGTTTGATGGCGCTGCTGCCCGCGGCGCGCGCACTGGCTGCCGATCCCGCCGGGCTGCTGCTCATGGCTGGCGCCGGTTACAAGCGTCCGGTCGAGGCGCTGTGCGCCGACTTCACCCGTGAAACCGGGATCCCGGTCGAGCGCAGCTACGGCAATCTGCAGCAAATCTTCGCGCAGGCGCGCGCCAGCGGGCGGGTGGACGTGCTGATCGGCGACGCCGACTTCATCGACCACGCCAAAGACCTGAGCCTGCCGCAGCGCCAAACCCTCGGTCAGGGCAAGCTGGTGCTGGCGTGGCGGCGCAAGCTGCTGGGCCGGCGCAGCCCCGACCCGATCACCGACCCGGTGCGCGACCTGCCCGAGATGCAGTCCATCACCCTGCCCAACCCGCAGCAAGCGATTTACGGCCGAGCCGCCGAGCAATGGCTCAAGGCCAAGGGCCTGTGGGCGCCGCTGCAGGACAAGCTCAAAATCGTGCAGACCGTGCCGCAGGTCAGCGCCTACCTCACCTCGGGGCAGATCGACGCCGGTTTTCTCAACCTTACCGAGGTGCTGGCGGTCAAGGGGCAGCTCGGCGGCTACCTCGAACTCCAGCCGGGGGCGGATAGCTATGCGCCGATCGACATCGTCGCCGCATTCCCCGCGGAGACGGCGCAGCCCGAAACCGCGGCCAGCCGCGCCCGCTTTGCGCAGTTCCTGCAAGGCGTGCATGCGCAGGAGATTTTGCGCCGCGCCGGGCTGTGAGCCTTGCCGCATGCCCGTCCTCACCCCGGATGCGGTCAAAGCGCTGTGGCTGAGTGTGCAAATCGCCCTGCTGGCGCTGCCCGCTTACGCCGCGGCCGCTGTGCTGTTGGGTTACGCGCTGCAGTTCGGTCTGCGCCGACCGGCTTGGTTGGACGCGCTGATCACCATCCCGCTGGTGTTTCCGCCGGTGGTCATCGGCTTTGCCCTGCTGTGGCTGCTGGGGCGCGAGAGCCTGCTCGGGCGCGCGCTGCAGCTCGTCGGCGTGGATTTCGTGTTCACCTTTCCGGGGCTGCTGCTGGCGGCGTTCGTCGCCGGGCTGCCGCTGGCGGTCAAGACCCTGCAGACCGCGCTGCAGACGCACCCCCGCGTGTGGCACGAGGTGGCGCTCACCCTGGGGCGCGAGCCGGTCAATGTGTACCTCACCATGCACCTGCCGATTGCCTTGCCCGCCTTGCTCGGCGGGCTGCTGCTGGCGCTGGCGCGCGGCATGGGCGAGGTGGGGATATCGCTCATGCTCGGCGGCAACATCCTCGGCCGCACCGAAACCCTGTCGCTGGCGATTTTCAACACCGTGACCACGGGCGACTACGCCCAGGCGGCCTGGCTCAGCGCCTTGCTGGGCGGGTTCAGCCTGGTGCTGTTCGTTGCCGTGCGTCTGCTGCAAAACAAGGAGCTTGCCAAACATGATGTACTTCACCCAGGCTGATATCGATCAGCTCATTCTCGAAGACCTGCCGCTGCACGACGAAACCACGCGGGCGCTGGCGCTGCCCGACGTGCCCGGCAGCCTCACCTACTGCGCACGCCAGCCCGGCGTGCTCGCGGGCCTGGCGCCGCTGCTGCGCCTGGCGCAATCGCTGGGTTTGCGCCCCGAGCCGCTCGCGGCCGATGGCGACGCTACTGCGCCGGGGCAGGCGGTGCTGCGGCTGCACGGCAACGCGCACGCGCTGCACATGGCCTGGAAACAGGGCATGAACCTGCTCGAATATCTGGGCGGCATCGCCAGCGCCACGCGGCAGATGGTCGATGCCGCGCGCGCGGGCAATCCGCGCATTCAGGTGGCGGGCACGCGCAAGGCGCATCCCGGAGCGCGCAAGCTGCAGCACTACGCCGTGCTGTGCGGCGGCGGCATGGTGCACCGCGCCGGGCTGTCGGAAACCATTTTGGTGTTCGCCCAGCACCGCGCCTTTCTGCCTGATCTGGATGCGGCGCAACTGGTGGCGCGCGCCAAGGCGCACAGCCCGGAGAAATTCGTGCTCATCGAGGCCGAAAGCGCCGACGACGCGCTGGTCGCCGCCCGCGCCGGGGCGGACGGCGTGCAGCTCGACAAAATGTCGCCCGAGCAACTGACCGCGCTCGTGCCGCAACTGCGCGCGCTGCAGCCGCGGCTGACCATCAACGCCGCTGGCGGCATCCGCCCCGACAACGCCGCGGCGTTTGCCGCCAGCGGCGTGGACGTGCTCGTGACCTCCAGCCTGTACAACGCCAAGGCCGCCGACTTCGGCGCGGTGATGCAGCGGCTGTGAACTCTCTCGCGCCGCCGTCGAGAATGCGGTTTGCTGCGGCGGGGTCGGCCCCCGCCACGGATGCGCCGTCACATGCGCTGCAGGCCCATTCGCCGCCACAGCCCCTTTTCGATCTCGATGGCGGAAAACACCGCCAGGCTCAGCCCCAGGATCATTGCCCACGACGACGGCGGCAGCGCCGCGCCGCCGAGCAGTGACTGCAGCGGCGGCGCGTAGGTGAACGCCAGCTGCAGCAGCACCAGCAGAATGGCCACCGCCAGCGCCACCGGATTGCCGTGCAACAGGGTGCGATGCAGCGCCGAGGCGGTGTAGCTGCGCACCTGAAACAGATAGGCCAGTTCGGCGAAGGCCAGCATATTGACCGCTGCGGTGCGTGCAAGCTCAAGGCTGCTGCCGCGCGCCAGTTCCCATTCGAAAATACCGAAGGTTGTTGCGCCCATCAGCAGGCTGACGAACCCGATGCGCACCAGCATGGAGCGGGTGATCAGCGGCTCGGCGGGTGAGCGCGGCGGCCGCTGCATGACGTCGATTTCGGGCGGCTCGAAGGCCAGCGCCAGCGACAGCGTGACCGCGGAGACCATGTTCACCCACAGGATCTGGCTGGCGGTGACCGGCAGGGCCAGACCCGCCAGCAGGGCGAACAAAATCACGCCAGCCTCGCCGATATTCGTCGGCAGGATGAATAGCAGCGACTTCTTGATGTTGTCGAATACCGCGCGGCCTTCGCGCACGGCGCGGACGATGGTGGCGAAGTTGTCATCGGTGAGCACCAGATCGGCGGCCTCGCGCGCGGCGTCTGTGCCTCGCCGCCCCATCGCCACGCCGATGTCGGCGGCCTTGAGCGCCGGGGCGTCGTTCACGCCGTCGCCGGTCATGGCGACGAGTTCGCCGTCGGCCTGCAGCGCGCGCACCAGCCGGAGTTTGTGTTCCGGGCTGGCGCGGGCGATGACGTCGGTCTGGAGCAAGGCGCGGCGCAAGGCGGCCTCATCGAGTGGGTCGATGCGTGCGCCGTCGAGCGGCAACGTGGCATTCAGCCCGATCTGCGCACCGATGGCTGCGGCGGTTGCGGCGTGGTCGCCGGTGATCATTTTCACCCGCAGTCCGGCCCGCTGGCACTCGGCCACTGCGGCAACGGCCTCATCGCGCGGCGGATCGATCAGGCCCGCCAGGCCCAGCAGGGTGAACCGCGGCGTGATGTCGGCGACGGTGAGTTGCGCCATATCTGAGGCGGCTTCGCAGCGTGCCAGCGCCAGCACGCGCAAGCCCGATTGCGCTGCCCGCTCGATGGCCGCGAGCCAGTCGGACTGCACCACCGGCGCGCCATTCGCTTCCAGCGTGCACAAGGCCAGTACCTGTTCCGGCGCGCCCTTGAGCAGAATGAACGCCTTGCCCTGGGGGTCGCGATGCAGCGTGGCCATGTAGCGCAGTTCGGATTCGAAGGGGATGGCATCGACCCGCGGAAACTGCGCGCGCAGCGCCGCCCCGTCGAGACCGGCTTTGTAGGCCAGCGCCAGCAGCGCGCCCTCGGTGGGATCGCCGACGAGTTGCCATTGCTGCTGCGCATCTTGCTGCAATTGCGCGTCGTTGCACAGCAAGGCGCAGGTGGCAAGCGCCTGCAGCGGGTCATGCTGCGCCGGATGGATCGGCTTGCCCGCGGAAGTGAACACGCCAATCGGCGCGTAGCCCGCGCCGCTGACGGCGAGTTCGCATCCCGTCAGCATGACCCGCACCGCGGTCATTTCGTTGCGGGTGAGCGTGCCGGTTTTGTCGGTGCAGATCACGGTGACCGAGCCCAGGGTTTCGACGGCGGGAAGGCGACGCAGCACGGCGCGCTGACGCGCCATATTGCGCGTGCCGATCGCCAGCACGATGGTGACGATGGCCGGCAGGCCCTCGGGAATCGCCGCAACCGCGAGCCCGACCACGGCGAGAAACACGTCGAACATGGGCATGTGCCGCACGGCAACCCCAAAGGCGAAGGTCAGGGCGCTCAACAGCAGAATCACCCAGGTGATCTGGCGCGAGAAGCGGTCGAGGCGGCGCGTCAGCGGGGTTTCCAGCACGGCGGCCTCGCGCACCATGTCGCCGATGCGGCCGATTTCCGTCGTGCGCCCGGTTTCCACCACCACACCCCGCCCCTGGCCGTATCGCACTACGGTTCCGGCGTAGGCCATGCAGCGGCGTTCCGCCACGGGCGTTGCCTGGTCTACTGCGGCGGTGTCCTTCTCGGTGGCCACGGATTCGCCCGTCAGCGCAGATTCGCCGATGCGCAGGTTTTTGACCTGCAGCAAGCGCAAGTCGGCTGGAACCCGGGCGCCGGATTCCAGCAATACCAGGTCACCGGGCACCAGCTCGGCCGCGTCGCACTCGGCATACACCCCGTCGCGCAGCACGGTGGCCCGGCTGGCGAGCATGGCGCGCACCGCGGCCAGCGCTTGTTCAGCCTTTCCCTCCTGCACAAAGCCGATCACGGCGTTGATCAGCACCACTCCCAAGATGACCGCGGTGTCCACATAGTCGCGCAGCAGCAAAGTGACCCAACCTGCGGCGAGCAACACATAAATCAGCGGATTGTGAAATTGCAGCGCGAAGCGGAGCAAAGGGCCACGCCGGGGCGGGGCGGGCAGGCTATTGGGGCCCTGCTCGCGCAGGCGCCGCCTGGCTTCGTCCGCGCTCAGGCCGCGCTGCGCATCGCTTTGCAAGGCAGCCAGCGCGTCAGTCGCTTCGCGGGCATGCCAGAGAGCGCCCCCAGGCCACCGCTTTGCAGCGGCCGCCTCCCGAGCGGCTTGCAAGCCGCCAGGTGGGCAAGAAAACTGGGGGCTGCCCGGCGTTTTCTCATGAGGATGTTCGGGAAGGGGCACGGGCGCTCGCTGATGGCCGGAATGCGCAAAGATTAGCAGCGCATGTTCTGGGTTTGGATGACACCGCGCACACCTCTGCAAGCACCTTGTCACATCTTCTCACCGCTACCGGCTTGCAGTCGCAGCACAATCAAAAAACGCAACTGCGCAACCGCGCGAGGAGACAACGATGTTCCAACTGAAGCGTTCATCAAAATCGCTCATTCCCGCACTCTGCATGACCGCCTTGGCGCTGTCAGCAGGCTCGGCCTTTGCCGCGACCGCACCGGCGGGCAAGTTCACCGCCACGGCCAAAGTCTCATCGATCGACGAGGCCGCAGCGCAAGGCGCGCAAATTTTCGCCAACGACACCTTCGGCACCAAGCAGACCTGGGTGCCGACCAACGCCTTCAGCAGCCATCTCATGACCTGCGCCGCCTGCCACACGGACGGCGGCAAAACCGAGGGCACGACCCCGGCGGGCGCCCATCTGCCCAGTCTGATCGGCGCAGCGGCCAACTATCCGAAATTCAAGGCCAAGAAGCACGCGGTCTACACCCTGGAGCGGCAGATTGTGCATTGCGTGCGCGCTGGCATCGTCGGCAAGCCCCCGGCGTATAACAGCCCGGAAATGATCGACCTCGTGGCCTATCTCACCCAGCTCTCCAAGGGCGCCACCATGGGGCAGCAATTCAAGTGATTGGGCTGCGTCGAATCGTCATCGGCGGCGCGCTCGCCTGGGGAGCGGTTGACGTCGCGTGGGCCGCCTCCGCTTCCGATATGCAAAAACTGGCCGAGTCGCAGGGCTGTTTTTCGTGCCACGCCATCAACCACAAGAAGGTCGGTCCGGCTTACACCGCAGTGGCGCAACGTTACGCTCACAACCCGAACGCCGCGGCCATTCTGCAAGACGCGATTCTCAACGGCCATCAAGGCACATGGGGCGTGATTCCGATGCCCGCTTACGCCCCGGACGGCTACCTGAACCCGCATCAGGCGCTCGATCTGGCGAAGTGGATTCTGAGCCTCAAGCCCGCGCCCTGAAAAGAGAACGCCCAACCGGGCGTGGCGCTCATTTTTTCTTGTGACGATCCGGCACGAAGGTGACGATTTCCGGCCGCACCGCATCTGGCGAAATTGGTTTGGGCGGAGATTTGTCCGCCTTGGGTTTTTTGACTTCCTTGTTCGTCCGTTGCTGACCTTTGGGCATGATGACGCTCCTTGTTGTGTGCATTGTCCCGCATCGGGAATAAAAAAACCGCAGCCAAGGCTGCGGTTTTTTGTTTGAGCCCTTGCGGGATCAGATCATGATCACAGCGGCGTCACGTTCGAAGCCTGCAGGCCCTTGGGGCCTTGCTTGACTTCGAATTGCACGCGCTGGTTTTCAGCCAGGGTCTTGAAGCCATTGCCTTGAATTTCGCTGAAATGCACGAACAGATCGGCATCGCCGCCGTCCTGGGCGATAAAGCCAAAGCCCTTGCTTTCGTTAAACCATTTGACGGCGCCAGTTTGCATAGCCATTTTTGAGTTCCTAAAAAGTGAATGAGCTGCGCAGCAACATGCCAGCGCAGTGCAGAAACACGCCAGAAATCACTTGGGGAATTCAATCAGGCCGCAAACCGCTGCAGGGCAGACGGATTGGGTTTCGACGATCTTCTTCAAAACGACCTACTTTTGCGTTACTACGGCGCTTATTGTAATTGGTTTCTGGCTCGACGTGTGATCCACGTTGGGAACTGGTAGTGTCTCAGTTTGAAAATCAATCAACTTTCTTCTTGTAGGGGCCGCGTTTCTTGGCTTCTGGCTCCGGTGCCAAGTCGCAGATTTCTTCGATAGTCCAGACATGATCGCTGATGCCTGCCGCCATGGCTGGCGTCACGCGAAGAGACTTGTGAATACGGGCAAAGTTGTAGTGCATGAAGTGCAGCGACACTGCGTGCTCAAGGTTCTCGATCTTCTTGCTGAAGCCATTGGTCAGGCGGGTGAATCGACGCATGCTCATGCGCATGGTCAGGTTCTGGCGCTCTACGTAGCTGGTTGATACTTTTGCCTTGTCGGGATCACCAACAATGGGGCGGACCTCGGCGCTGATGAACTCTGACGGGCTGTATCGGCGCTGATCGGTCATAGAGCCAGCCCCGTAATGCTTGACCAGCATTGCATAGTCGATTGCAGCGCCAAAGGCGTCTTCAACGGCTTGTAGGTAAGGCTTGTGGCCGTCCGTGGTCAGTTGCACGCGGTTAGCCAAGCGCCCGGCCAGGTCGTTCATGAAGTCGTGGGCGTAGTCCGCATCGCGCTTGCCTACCATGAAGGATGCAATCAACTTGGTATCGGCGCACAGGGCCGTCCATGTGTAGACATCGCCATAGCCAAAAACACCCTTGTCTTCGGGGGCTACGTTCTTTTCCTTGGCGTAGCAGAAGGCCCAGATTTCATCGCACTCAACGCGCTTGCAAGGCAGCTTGTTAAGGGTACGCGATTGGAAGTCATTGCAGGCCGCACCCACGTCTTCCAAGAGCTTGGTCACGGTGTTGATCGACACATCCGCCACACGAGACACCGCACGCATCGACATGCCCTCAACCAGCAGGTTGATGATCTGGGCGCGCTTTTCGATGGGGATGCGGTTCATGCTTTACCTATGCATTTCGTTCAGTTTGAATTTTACGCATACCTTGGTTAAAGTCAAGCATTTCGTTCAGTTTGCGAAAAAGCGAAATTTCGCTATACAATGATTTCACCATGAACGAGATGTACAAGACCCCGGGCCAGTTGATTGAAGCGTTGCTATCTGAGCGCGGGTGGACGCAGCGCGTGCTGTCCACCGTGCTCGACATGAGTGAGTCCACATTGAACAAGCTAATCTCCGGCAAACAGGCCATAACCGCTGAGATTGCGATCACGTTTGAAGAAGTCTTCAGCGTTCCTGCGGAGCAATTTTTGGTGCTTCAAAAAGACTATGACCTAGCCCGCGCCCGACTTGTCAGTCGGCCCAACCCTGGGCGGGCGACACGCGCGCAATTGTTCGGCGGTCTTCCCGTCTCAGAGATGATCAAGAGAGGGTGGCTGAACGTAGAAGACGTGCGGGATATGCCCAAAGTAGAGGCTGCTCTCACAAGTTTTTTTGGTGTTGCTTCCGTCAATGAAATTGAGGTTTTGCCTCATGCCGCGAAGAAAACAGCCGTGTCAGAAGAGACCACTCCCGTTCAGCTGGCATGGCTGTACAGGGTCAGGCAAATTGCCAGTGAAATGATCGTTAGACCTTATTCGCCGTTTGGCGTTCGTAGAGCTATTGAGCAATTGAAGCTGCTGGTGCTGTCAGCGGAAGAGGCAAGGAAGGTGCCTCGCATCTTGGCTGAGGCGGGCATTAGGTTTGTGATTGTTGAGTCGCTTCCCGGAGCAAAAATTGATGGCGTCTGCTTCTGGCTGGATGACGCGGCACCAGTAATTGGCATGTCATTCAGGCATGACCGCATAGACAATTTCTGGTTTGTCCTTCGGCATGAGCTTGAGCACGTCGCCCAGGGGCATGGCAAACATCAAATCGCCATTGATGCAGCGCTAGAGGGCGAAAAAGCTGGCACTGGGGCTGATGTTCCAGAAGACGAGCGTGTAGCCAACAGCGCTGCGGCTGAGTTCTGCATACCAAAAAAGATGATGGATGCATTTATCGCGCGCAAGGCCCCTGTCTTCTCGGAGCGCGACATTCTTAGCTTGGCTGCTGCTCTGAGGGTTCATCCTGGGCTCGTTGCTGGACAACTTCAGCACCGCACTGGCCGCTATGACAGATTCAGAGATCACTTGGTGAAAATTAGATCGGTGGTTGCGCCGGGGGCCGCTGTTGATGGTTGGGGTGATGTAGCTCCGGTTGGCATGTGAAGGAATCTGAAAGTGCAGACAAAAGCTCAACAACGGCAGGCAATCATTCGCCTATATCGTCAAGAAACAGGCAAGCAATCCTGTGATATGCATGATGTCGCAGAGTTCGCGATTCAGCTTGGCATGAAACCGCCAACGCCAAAGACGCCGGTGGCGCTTTTGGCTGAATTGTTCTCAGCAGCCGCGCGTGAAGAAACAGGCAAGGATGAGGTGACGGGCAGGCCGTTTCGCGTGAATTTCGCCGTCACAACATGGAGCGGCAAGGATCAGATGACCCTGTGGCATACGCTTGATGACGCACCTAGACCGATTGCGCACAAGGGCCTTATGCAGCGCCGGGAACAGATGGTTGGAGATGCCGTCTCATTGTCAGATGACGCTCTCCGTTGGAACCGAATGCATCCAAACGATGAGCAGATTCAGATCCCACTGGACTTTGAGTTCGACGTGATGTTGAAGCGGAACGCGCCGACAGATGACGAAGAAGTGCAGGCAGCCTAAGTCTTCTTCCACCTGGCTTGGGCTGCAACAGTGGCAATCTCCACGCGCTGTTCTGCCGTCAGTGATGCGGCTCTAGCTCTCCCGCCCTTTTTCCCACCAGCCCGACCAGCCAAAGTCTTTGGCGAATCGACGGCTTTTTCGATCGCGCCAGTAGCTTCATCAACGATGCGCTTGGCAAGCTGGTTAAGGTCGAGCTTCTTTCCTGTACGTGTCTTCATGATGCTTTCAAGCCTAGCAGGCTGTGCTCCAGCGTCAAGTGCGGCCAAATTCAAACTGAGACACTACCTGGGAACTTGGGCATGACTTATGCTGCGCCGGGTAGATACAAAATTTTCGCCAGCCCTTTTTCTCCACGATGACCGGCCTCGAACTCACCCTGCTTTACCTCGTTGCCGCAGTGATCGGTGTGGCTGTGTTTCGCGCCATGTCCATGCCGCCCATGCTCGGCTATCTGGCAGTAGGCGTGGTCATCGGCCCCAACACCCTGGCGCTGGCTGGAGACACCGCCGGGTTGCAGCATCTGGCTGAATTCGGCGTGGTGTTCTTGATGTTTTCCATTGGCCTGGAATTCAGCCTGGGCCAGCTCAAGGCCATGCGGTCGCTGGTGTTCGGGCTGGGCGCGGCGCAAATGCTCTCGACCCTGGCGGTGGCGCTGTTGGCCAGTTTGGCGTTTGCCGGGTTCATGCCAAAGTTCTGGTCGCAAGCGATTGCGGCGGGCATTGCCATCGGCGGCGCGTTCGCCATGTCGTCCACGGCCATCGTGGTCAAGCTGCTGGCGGAAAAAATTGAACTCGACTCGGAGCATGGTCGCCACATCATCGGTGTGCTGCTGTTTCAGGATCTGGCGGTGGTGCCCCTGCTGATCCTGATTCCAGCGCTGGCTTCGCACAGCGCCGATCTGCCGCGGCTGCTGCTGTTTGCTGCCATCAAGGCGGTGCTGGTGCTGGCGGTCATTTTGCTGGCAGGCGGGCGCTTGCTGCAGCCTTGGCTGCGCATCGTGGTCAAGCGCAAGTCCGATGAGCTGTTCATGCTCAATCTGCTGCTGCTCACCTTGGGGCTGGCCTGGATCACCGAGCTGGCCGGGCTGTCGCTGGCGCTGGGCGCATTTCTGGCCGGCATGCTCATTGCCGAAACGCCCTACAAGGCGCAGGTGGAGGCGGATATTCGCCCCTTCCGCGACGTGCTGCTCGGGCTGTTTTTCATCACCATCGGCATGCTGCTCGACTGGCGGCTGGTGCTGGCGCAGTGGTGGCTGGTGCTGCTGCTGGCCGTGCTACCGCCGCTGGTCAAGGCGGCGCTGGTGTTCGGCATCGAGCGTCTGCGAAAAACGCCGCCGGGGCTGAGCCTGCGGGTGGCGCTGTGGCTGGCGCCGGCGGGTGAATTCGGTATCGTGCTGCTCAATATCGCGTCGGGCAACAAGCTCATTCCGCCCGAGGTGCTCAATCCGGTGTTGGCGGCCATGGTCATTTCCATGCTCTACACCCCTCTGCTGGGGCAGTACATCGACCGCATCGTGCTGAAGGTGTCATCGGCGGACTGGATGCTTGCCTCGCTGCAGCTCACCAATATCGCGCGTAGTTCCATCAAGGCGCAGAACCACGTCATCATCTGCGGCTTCGGCCGCTGCGGGCAGAATCTGGCGCGTCTGCTCGATACCGAGCACATTGCGCACCTTGCGCTCGACCTCGATCCCGACCGGGTGGCGCAGACCAAGGCCGCCGGGCAGAACGTGGTGTACGGCGACTCCACCCGGCTGGCCACGCTGCAGGCGGCCGGCTTGCAGCGGGCGAGTGCGCTGGTCATCACCTATGTCGAGACGCATTCGGCGCTGCGCATCTTGCATCTCATGCGCGAGCATGCGCCGCATGTGCCGGTGGTGGTGCGCACCATGGACGATGGCCCGCTGGAAGAGTTGCGCCAGGCTGGCGCTGCCGAGGTGGTGCCCGAAATTCTCGAAGGCTCGCTGATGCTGGCCTCTCACACTCTGGCTCTGGTGGGCGTGCCGCTGCCGCGCGTGCTCAAACGGGTGCGGCATGCGCGTGCGCAGCGCTACGGCCTGCTGCGCGACTGGTTCCACGGCAGCGACGATGCCTCGCTGGAAGACGCCGATCAGCCGCGTCTGCAATCGATCACCCTTACCGCCGAAGCCGCCGCGGTGGGGCAGATGCTGCGTGCGGTCAGCCGCGAGGGCGCGCGCGTCACGCAGGTGCGGCGCAGCAACGGTCAGGTGCTCAAACCCGCTCCCACCCTGCTGCTGCAAGAGGGCGATACCGTGGTGCTTTCCGGCCTGCCTGATGCGCTGGCCGTGGCGGAAGAAGCGCTGCTGCGCGGTTGATCTATGCTGTGCGGATTTCCAGTTCTTCGCGCCGCCTGCCGTGCCCATACAACCTGATGCCTTTGCTGCCAGCCCCGCGCGGGTGATCGATGCTGCGGCCGTGTCGCCGCAGGAGGCCGTGGCCGAGCGTGCGCTGCGCCCGCAGCAGCTCGACGACTATGTCGGCCAGGCGCGGGTGCGCGAGCAGCTCGACATTTTCATCGGCGCGGCGCGCAAGCGCGAAGAAGCCCTCGACCACGTGCTGCTGTTCGGCCCGCCGGGTCTGGGCAAGACCACGCTGGCGCACATCGTGGCGCGGGAAATGGGCGTCAACCTGCGTTCGACCTCCGGCCCGGTGCTCGAACGCGCGGGCGATCTGGCCGCGTTACTGACCAATCTGGAGCGCAACGACGTGCTGTTCATCGACGAGATTCACCGCCTCTCGCCGGTGGTCGAGGAGATTCTGTATCCGGCGCTGGAGGATTATCAGATCGACATTCTGATCGGCGAAGGGCCGGGCGCGCGCAGTGTGAAAATCGACCTGCAGCCCTTCACCCTGGTCGGCGCCACCACGCGCGCGGGCATGTTGACCAACCCCTTGCGCGACCGTTTCGGCATCGTCGCCCGGCTGGAGTTTTATACCGCCGAGGAACTGACTCGCATCGTGCTGCGCTCTGCCAAGTTGCTCGGTGCGGTCATCGACCCGGACGGCGCGGTCGAGATTGCCCGCCGCGCCCGCGGCACGCCGCGCATCGCCAACCGCCTGCTGCGCCGGGTGCGTGACTATGCTGACATGAAAGCCGCCGGGAGAATCAGCGCCGAAGTGGCCGATGCCGCACTGCGCATGCTCGACGTCGATTCGCTGGGTTTCGACGTGATGGATCGCAAGCTGCTCGAAGCGGTGGTGCACCGTTTCGACGGCGGGCCGGTGGGGCTGGACAATCTGGCCGCGGCCATTGGTGAAGAGCGCGACACCATCGAAGACGTGATCGAACCCTACCTCATCCAGCAGGGCTATTTGCAACGCACCCCGCGCGGGCGCATCGCCACTGCGGCGACCTACGCCCATCTCGGCCTGGCCGCGCCGCAGCGCCCGGGCGGCGATCTGTTCGGCGGCTGAGGTCCGGCGAGATCAATACGCCAGATAGCCGTTCGGCGCGCTGGCGTTGGTGCCTTCCAGGCCCGTGGCGATTGAACGGCCGTAGAAAAACGGCAGCCCCAGATCCACGAAACCCGGAATGGCCGCCGTTCCGCCCAACGCGGGCAGGGCGGCGTTTTGCGTCTGGAACATCTCTTGCGCATTGCCGATCACGATGTTCTGCGCCGGCCCATAGGAGCGGTCAGCCAACTGCAGACTGGCCGCCAAGCTGAACGCCTGCGAAGGGCAGTAAAAGCTTGAGGTCTGCGAGCAGGTCGGCACGCCGCTGAGCGCCAGGTAATAACCGTTGGAGCCGCTGTCGACAAAGCCCGACATCGCCGTTCCGTTCAGGGTCAGAGACAGATTGCCCGCACTGTCGAGCGGATAAAGCTGCGCGCCGCTCAGCGTGTTGTTGGCCTGCGTATTGATGCCGAAAATCAGCGTTCCGTTTGCGCTGGGCGCGCCAAGGGGCAGCGGCACGCCGGGCAGGGCGAGGATGCTGCCGTTGTTGTCCGTGGCGAATGCCGCGATGGGGTTGATGCCTTGCAGCGAAGTGTCCACTGTCGTCCCCGTGCAGGTGCTGCCGGTGCAGGCGAAATACACCCCCGGTTTGGCGCTTTGCGCGCAGGCGCTGCCGCAGTCGTACTTCAAATTGCTCACACCCAGAATGCCGTTGGCGATGCCGTAAAAATTGCTGGCGAAATCGACCCCGCCCGTGCCGCTGCAATTGCTGGGCGCGGCGGGCAGCGCGGCGTCATCCATGATCTGGATCGGGATCGCGGTCGTGGTGGCCTCACCCCCGATCTGCACGATGGCCCGCCGCATGCTGCCCCAGGCATAGCCCGAGGCGAACTGCGCGCAGGCCGCCAAGGTGGAGCTGCCGTTGGTGATTTGGGGTAGCGCACTCAGCTGAGTGCTGTTGAGTGCAGCGGAAAACAGCCGCAGCCCCTGCGAGCCGGTGTCCACCAGCACGTCCGGGATGGACTGGCAAGGACTGCCGCCTGGCGCGCAGACCGTGACGGTGACGTAAGGCGTGTTCGCCGTGAGCGTGGTGGTGTTGCTGCCGAGTTGGCGAATGCTGACGGCGACTTCGTTGTAGGCCATCGAAACATTGCTGGGGGGCGCCGTATCGGACGGCGTGCTGGGCGTCGGGCTAGGCGTCGCGCTGGATGTCGTATTTCCACCGCCTCCTCCGCAAGCCGCGAGCAACAGCGCTGTGCTCAAAGCGGCGATGACAGATGCTGCGCGGAAAAAGGCGGATCGGCTTGTTTGCGGCATGGTTGCGGCCTCGGGGCTAGGTCAAATACAAGTCGGGGGTCATCGCCGAAGCATTGAACCGCAGCTCAGATGACAGTGTCCATCGGGTTCAGAACGCCCAGTAGCCGTAGGGCGCGTTGGCGTTGCTGCTGTCCTCCAACCCGGTGGCGATGGGACGACCGTAGAAAAAGGGCAGGCCGAGATCGGCGAACTGGGCGATGGCGGCGGTGCCGCCCAGAGCGGGCAGGGCGGTGAACTGTTGGTCGAACATGGTCTGCGCATTGCCGATGACCAGGGTCTGCGCGCTGGAGGCGCCGCTGAGCTGAACGGTGAGCGCAACCGGGCTGCTGGGGCAGTACCAGCTGAATGCGGCGTTGGGTGTGCAGCGGGTGACGCTGGGGTCGAGGTCGAGAAAGTAGCCGTTGGAGCCGCTGTCGATGAAGCCGCGGCCCATCACGCCATCGATGCGACCGTCGATGTAAGCGTCCTGCCCGATGGGGAAAATTTCGGCGCCCGCGGGCAGCTCGTTGTTGGATTGCGTGCCGATGCCGAACACCAGCGTGCCGGTCGCGCTGGCAGCGCCACCGGGCGCCACGGCGGGCAGGTTCAGGATGCTGCCGTTATTGTCCACGGCAAACGCGGAAATGGGGTTGGTGCCCTGTTGCGAAAGTTCGGCGCTGGTCTGGCTGCAAGCGCCGTTCGCGCAGCGGTAATACATCGCAGGGCGGTCGGTGGCTGGTGTGGCCGCAGTGCAGCCTGCGCCGCAGTCGTGAATGAAATTGCTGATGCCCAGAATGCCGTTGGCCACCGGGGCGAAGCGGGTGGCGAAGTCGATGCCCTGTGCGGCGCAGGTCGAAGGCGCGGCGGGTAGGGTGGGGTCGTTCATGAACTGAACGGGGATGGCCGTGGTCGTGACCTCGCCGCCGATCTGCACCGTGGCCAGGTGCATGCTGCCCCAGGCATAGCCCGAGGCGAACTGGGCGCAGGCGGCCAGCGTGCCGCCGCCCGAGGCAATGCCAGGGAGATTGAGTGCGACCTTGTTGGCAAAAAGCCGCAGCCCCGCCGAGCCGGTATCCACCATCACGTCTGGAATGGTCTGGCAGTTGCCGCTGGCATCGCAGACCTTCACATCGACATAGGGCGTGTTCGCCGTGATGCTGGGGGCGCTCTGGAGCTGGCGAATGCTGACCGCCGCCACATTGCTGCCCGTTGCGGGGCTGCTCAGGGTGACAGGTTGGGGCGATGGTGGCGCGCTGCTGCCGCCGCCTCCGCAGCCGGTCAATAGCAGGCCAGCCAGCGCAGCGGGGGCGGCCAGACGCATCCAGCGGCGGCTAAGGCGCCAGAAGCGCAGTCCGGTCAACATGGCGGCGCAGCCTCAGGGCTGAAGGCTGGCGGGGTCGAAGCCGGCAGGAACCAGCGAGGGCACCCAAGCCACGCCAAGAAAGCCGCGCATGCGGCCCGCGCTGTGCACGACGATGTCGCTGCCCGCCACCTGCGAGACATTGAGCTGCTGCGTTTGCGTCTGGGCAGCGTGGACGTAGGGGGCGAAATAGCTGCCGAGCAGTTGTTGCAGATTGGGCTTGAACGACCCTTTCCAGGTGATGGCGAACACCGTGCCCGCCGCGTTGGCATATTCCGTGACCGTCACGCCCTGCGGCGTTTGCACGGTTTGCGATTGAACGGCCGACGCATTGCGGGTTGCAGTCGGGCCAGACGTCGCCTGCGCCGCGACACGTTGCACCTGACTCACCGGATTACCGTCCTGGGCCGCTTCTGACAACGGACGGCCCAGCCCGGCCTGGGCCGAAAGGCTGCTCAGTGCAAGGGTGAGCCCCAAGAGAGATGAAAACAGGTGGGTACGAGCAGCAGCCATGGCGTGGTAGAGCGAAAGGGAGCAAAAGCTGCAGTCTAACGACTCGTGACCCTTTTCATGATGGATTCAGCGCAGAAAAAACGGTGAAGCTGCCACTATTGCACGCCTTCATTCAGGCTGCGATCGAGATGCGCAGTATCGCCCCAACCCACCAGGGTGAGCTGGCCCTGGGCGTAGAGCAGGCGGTTGAGCGCGGCATTGCGCAGTTCGAAGCTGCGCGGCGCCTGCAGTTCCTGCCCGGTGGCGGCGCGGTAGAAGGCGTCGAGCACGCCGCCATGCACGGCGACGACGATGAGCTGGCCGGGATGGCGCGCGGCAATGCGCCGCAAGGCAGTCTGGGCGCGGTCGGCGAAGTCGCGCAGGGTTTCTCCGCCGGGGGCGGCGAAGGCCGGATCGCGGTGACGCCAGCGGGCGCACAGTTCGGGGTGCAGCGGCTCCAGCGCGGCAAAGCTGTAGCCCTCGAACGCGCCGAAGCAGCGCTCGCGCAGGCCGGGGTCGCGTATGACGCTCAGGCCGTGCGGCGCGGCAATCGCTTCCGCCGTCTGCCAGGCCCGTTGCAGATCGCTGGCGTACACGGCGGCCAAGGGCTCCTCGGCCAAGGCGCGGGCGGCCAGCCGGGCCTGCTCCAGCCCGCGCGCGTTCAGCGCAATATCGGTATGACCCTGGATGCGCGAAGCGGCGTTCCAGTCGGTTTCACCATGACGGATGGCGATGATGCGGGTGGGTTCGGGCGGGTTGTCGAGCATGGTGCCCGCATTGTGCCGCAGCCCTTCGCCGACCCGCGTGAGGTTCAGTTGAAGCTGTAGCCCACCCGCAGTTGCACATAGTCCTGCCCCGGGTTGGGGCGCTTGATGTCGGCGTTGGAGTAATGGGTGAGGCGCGCGCCCAGCGTCCAAGGCGTGCCCGCGAAGCGATGCAGCAGGCCGATGGAATCGCCGAACTGGTAGGCGGTGGAGATTCGCTTGGCACCGAGGGTCGTGCCCGAAAACAGGTTGGCGCCGATGCCGAATTCCATGGCCGTCTGCGGCGCAAACCACCAGCGCGCAAAGGGCGTGAGCCCGAGGTGGGTGAGGTGACGGCTGCCGGGGCCTTCCGAGCTGCTCACTTGTCCCAACGAGGCTTCGAGCACCACGTCGAGGCGGCTATGCGCGAAATCGTGTTGCCACAGCGGGCCGGATTGAAGGGCCAGCGTTGCATTGCTGTAGCTGTGGCCCTTGTCGATACCCCAGAGCGCGGAAAGCTCGGTGGCCTGCGCCGACCCCAGCCCCGTGGTGAACAGCAGGGCGGCGGCGAGGGCCGCGCGGCGCAGCGCCGCCGTGGTGAGCCCGGGCCGCTTCGCCCCTTGCTTGGGCCGATGGGAATTTTGAGAAGTTGGGTTTTGCATCGCAGACCTCTTTGGGGTTCTTGAGAAAAGATGTTTTTAGTGCGCGCCTGCTGCGGCCTCACCGCCGGCGCTGCTCTTGGAGGGTTTGATGAACCAGACCAGCGCGATCATGGCGACAAACAGCCAGGCGCTGAGGCGGAACATGTCGTCCACAGCGAGGGTGTACGCCTGTTGGTCGATCAGGCGGTTGATCACACCCAAAGCCTGCTCATAACTGAAGCCCTGAGATTGCATGCCGTGCAGTACGGGCTCGACCACCGGACTGCCCGCGTAGATGTGCGTGACCAGTTGTTCATGGTGCAGATCGGCGCGGTCGGTCCACAAGGTGGTGTAGATCGAGGTGCCGAACGAACCTGCGGTGATGCGCGCGAAGTTCGATAGCCCCGACGCCGCCGCGATGCGGTGTGACGGCAATCCGCCGAGGATGATGCCCAGCAGCGGGATGAAGAAAGTCGCCGTCGCGATGCCCTGAATCACCGTGGGGATGGAGTATTCCCAATAGCTGTCGCCCGTGGTGAACTGCGAGCGCATATAGAACACGATGGCGAACACCAGGAAGGAAAACGTGGTGACCCAGCGCGAATCGAGCACGGGCAGATAGCGCCCGATAATGGGCGAGAGAATCAGCGCGAACAAGCCCACCCAGGCCAGCACCTCGCCCGCGTCGGTGGCGGTGTAGCCGATGAACTCCTGCAGCCACAGCGGCAGCAGCACCAGGCTGCCGAAGAACATGCCGTAGGCCAGCGCCAGCAGGATGGTGCCGATGGTGAAGGTCGGAATCTTGAACAGGGTCAGGTCGACTACCGGATGCTCGTCGTAGATTTCCCAGATCAGGAACAGCACGAAACCCACCACGGCCGCGGCGGCCAGCGCGATGATGACCGGGCTGGAAAACCAGTCGAGTTCCTGCCCCTTGTCGAGCATGATCTGCAGCGAGCCCACCCAGATGACCAACAGCCCCAGCCCGGTCCAGTCGATCGGCAGCTTGCGGATGGGCGTTTCGCGTCGCAGGTAGATCGACGCAGTGACCGTCGCGGCCAGCAGACCCACGGGCACGTTGATATAGAAAATCCACGGCCAGGAGATGTTGTCGGTGATCCAGCCGCCGAGCAGCGGCCCCATGATGGGGGCGATCAGCGTGGTCATCGACCACATGGCGATGGCCATGCCGGCACGCGCGGGTTTGTAGCTGGAGAGCAGCAGGGTTTGTGAGAGCGGAATCATCGGTCCGGCGCTGGCGCCCTGCAGCACGCGGAACAGGATGAGAATTTCGATGCTCGGTGCCTGTCCGCACAAAAACGAGAACAGGGTGAACAGCAGAATGCTGATGAGAAATACCTTGACCGCGCCAAAGCGTTGGGTGAGAAAGCCGGTGAGCGGCACGGCGATGGCGTTGGCCACGCCGAACGAGGTGATGACCCAGGTGCCTTGCGACGAACTCACCCCCAGGTCGCCCGCGATGGCGGGAATCGACACGTTGGCGATCGAGGTGTCGAGCACGTTCATAAAGGTCGCCAGCGACAGGGCGATGGTGCCCAGCACCAGCGCGCTGCCGGTCAAGGGCGTCATGTGCGTCGGCGTGCCTTTGGCGGGTGCCGGACTCGGCAAAGCGCCGGCCGCGCTTTCTTCAATTTCTTGCGTAGTGGCCATGTCAGCTCCGCACGGCCGTTCCGAAGGAGCTGACACCCCCCGTGGGGGGCAGCGAGCGAAGCGAGCGAGGGGGTCGTTTCATCTTGCTCCGCACGGCCGTTCCGAAGGAGCTGACACCCCCCGTGGGGGGCAGCGAGCAAAGCGAGCGAGGGGGCTGTTTCATGTTGGCCTCTTTAGCGCTTGCCGCCGGCGTTGGCGGCGATGATGGCGTTCACCAGGGCGTCGGCCTTCTGCCAGTCCGCGGCGTAAACGTCGGTGCGGGCGGCGGGCTTGGTGGGCGGCTCGTCCATGACCAGCGGGCCTTTGTGGTCGCTGATGTCGATGGTCACTTCGGTGGACATGCCCACGCGCAGCGGGTGGCTGGCGACTTGCTTGGGATCGAGCGCCACGCGCACCGGCAGGCGCTGCACCACCTTGATCCAGTTGCCCGTGGCGTTCTGCGCGGGCAACAGCGAGAACGCCGCACCCGTGCCCGCCGACAGTCCGACCACATGGCCGGTGTAGGTGAAGCTGCCGCCATAGGTGTCTGCGGTCACCGTGGCCTTTTGGCCGATGCGCACGTCGCGCAGCTGGGTTTCCTTCAGATTGGCATCGATCCACACATCGTTCAACGGCACTACCCACATCAGCGGCTGGCCGGGCGCCACGCGCTGGCCGAGCTGCACCGTGCGTCGCGCCACTACGCCGCTGACCGGCGCCGGAATGGTGGTGCGTTCATACGCCAGATAGGCCTCGCGCAGCTTGGCCGCGGCCAGCTTGACCGAGGGGTTGTTGGCGATGACCGTGCCCGCGGTCAGCGCTTCGCTGGCGGCGAGTTGCTCCTGCGCGGCCTTCACCCCGGCCTGCGCGGTGGTCAACGTGGCTTGGGCAGCCTGCAAGGCAATCTGTGCCTGCCGCAGTTCCTCAGCGCCCACCGCGCCGGTACCCGCCAGCTCCTGGCGGCGGCGCAGCGCGTCCTGGGCCTTGGCCACATTGGCCTGCGCGACGCTGACATCGGTCTGCCGCACGGCTACCTGGGCAGCCAGGGTGCCGTTGTTGGCAAAGCTCACCCGCACCTGACGCACCGCCTGCGCCAGCAGGGCCTCGGCCTGTTGCAACGCCACATGGGTGTCGGCGCCGTCGAGCTGCACCAGCGGCTGGCCGGACTTGACCAGCTGGGTATCGTCGGCGTCGATGGCGGTCACCGTGCCGCCCACCTGCGGCGTGACCTGCACCAGATTGCCCTGCACATAGGCGTCATCGGTGTAGGCGTAGCGCAGGGATTCCCAATAGTGATACCCGCCATAGACGGCGCCGACGATGACGAAAAAGCTGATGGCCAGCAGCATCAGCCGCCGCCGCTTGGCGGCCTTGCCGTTGCCATTGCCGTTGCCATTTTCGGCGGGCTGGGCCGCGCCTTCTGTTTTGTTGTTGTCTGGGGTACTCATGGATGCACTCCGTTGGGATTCGATTCGTTTTTAGAAGGAGAAGTCAAAGCGTGGGTCAGGAGGATTTCGCTGGAACCTGCGCGGGCACCTTCGGCGCGTCGTAGCCCCCGCCCAGGGCGCGGATCAGCGCCACGTCGTCGGCCAGCGCCTGCGCTTTCAAATCCACTCCGGCCTGCTGCAGCTTGAGCACACTCGACTGAACCGTGAGCACGGTGAGGTAGTTCGACAGCCCGGCCTTGTAGCGCTGATCGACCAGGCGCAGCGCGTCCTGCGCGGCATCGAGCGCCTGCTGCTGTTGCGCGATCTGCTGACCGATGGATTGCCGCGCCGCGATGGCGTCGGCGACCTCATGCACTGCGTCCACCAGCGTGCCGTTGTATTGCGCGATGGCGGCGTCCGCCTGCGCCGATTTGCCGCGAAGCTGGGCGCGCAGCGCGCCGCCCTCGAAGATCGGCAGGGTGAGCGCGGGGCCGACGCCCAAGGTCTGGCTGCCGCCGGTCAGCCATTGGCTGAAGCCCAGCGCAGAGAACCCGGCGAACGCCGTGAGGTTGACGTCGGGATAGAACGCTGCGCGAGCCGCTTTCACGCCGTGCAGCGCGGCTTCCACCTGCCAGCGCGCAGCGACGATGTCGGCGCGGCGGCCGATCAGCGAGGCGGGTAGCGTGTCGGGCAGGTTCAGGGTTGGCAGGGTGGCGAGCTGCGGGGCGAGCTTGGCCGTGGCCTGCGGGCCCTGGCCGGTGAGCGCGGCCAGCAGGTTGCGCGCCTGCGTGATCTGCACCGCAGTCTGGTCGAGCTGCAGACGGATTTGCGGCACTTCGGCCAGCGCCTGCTTCTCCTGCACCGTGGTTTCCAGACCGGCGCGCACACGGTCCTGCACCAGTTTGAGCATGTGCTCGCGCTGCTGCAGGGTTTGCTGCAGCACGTTCTGGATGGCGATCAGTCGCGCAAGGTTCACATAAGCGCTGGCTACGTTGGCGGCGAGCAGCACCCGCGCGGCCTGCTCCTGCGCCGCGGCGGCGTGGGCTTCGCCGATGGCGGCTTGCAGCGTCTGCCGGTTCTTGCCGAAAAAGTCCAGCTCCCAGCTGCCTTGCAGCAGCGCCGAATTGTCGTAATACCAGTTGCTGCCGTAGGGGCCGTAGATGTAGTTGTTGCTG
The DNA here is from genome assembly GCF_900634595.1 of Thiomonas sp. OC7. Lineage (NCBI taxonomy): Bacteria > Pseudomonadati > Pseudomonadota > Betaproteobacteria > Burkholderiales > Thiomonas > Thiomonas sp. OC7. Next base: position 2,235,437 of record NZ_LR131953.1, read on the forward strand.
AACTGCTGGCGAGTGGAGCTCACCGCGGCGCCCAGCTTGGGCTTGAGCGCGCTGCCCGCGCCCTGCACCTGCGCACGGGCCTGTTCGAGCCGCGCCTGCGCGACTTGCAGGCTGGGGTTGTCGGCCAGGGCGGTGGCGATCAGGCGGTCGAGTTCAGGATCGTGAAAGTCGGCCCACCAGTCGGCCTTAGGAAAGGCGGTCTGCACCGGCTGCAAGCCGAGTTGCTGCGGACGAGTGAGCTGGGCCGTGGGCGCGATGCCTTCGGTGCTGGCGCAGCCCGCCAGCAGCAGGGCGGCCAAGAGCGGCGCGGCCAGCGCGGCGGAGCGAACGAAAGGTCTGTTGAGCATGATGAGAACGGGTCAGGAGGGGTTGTTGTCGTTGTTTTCTTCGGGGTCGCGTTCCTGCACCACCAGTTGCGGGCCGGGGGCGGCCTTGTTGGCTTCGGCCAGCGCCTCGCCATTGGCGATGAAGCGCCGCAACAGGTCGAGCAACTGGGCAAACTCCTTGGGGCTGAAGCCGCGCAGATGTTCGTTGAGCACTTCGGAGAGCACATGCGGAATTTGCGCCGCCACCTCGCTGCCGCGCGGGGTAAGCGAGAGGTTGACCACGCGGCGGTCGCTGCAACTGCGCTCGCGCACCAACAGGCCCTTGGCTTCGAGGCGGTCGAGCATGCGGGTCATGGCGCCGGCGTCGGTCTGCATTTCGCGGGCGCAGGCGGCCACGGTGTCGCAGCCTTGGTGCACATGAAGTAGCGGATGCCATTGCGAGCCGGTGAGGTCGAGCGCCTGCAGTTGATGTTCCAGATTGCGCACCAGCACCGCCAGCGCGACTTTCATCAGAAAGCCGACCGAGTTGTCCTTGGCATACTCTGAACCGTCGTAGAAACGCGGCGCGGTCGTGGGAGTGGGGGTGGAAGAATTCATGCCATGCAGTTTATTGCTTAGGCAAATACTGCCTGAGTTGTTTTTTGATACCCGATTCAGCGAAGGGGTTTTGTCGGGCGGGGCATGGCAAACCAATTTTTCATGCTGGCGGCATCCGACTTACCATGCTTCGCTGCATGTTCAGTTTGCCGCCAAAGCCATGGATCGCGCCCCTGATTTCGCCGCTTCACTCCAGCAGACTTTCAGCGTGCTGCGAGCGGCGTTCGACGCCGCGCCCTATCCCGACTGGACGCTGCGACGCGACCGCCTGCGACGACTGCAGGCCTTGCTGCGCACTCATGCGGCCGAGTTCGCCGAGGCCATCGATGCCGATTTCGGCGGCCGCCCGCCGCCCGAAACCGGGATGCTCGAACTCGTGCCCAGCCTGACGGGCATCGCCGATGCGCTCAAGCACGGCAAAGGCTGGATGCGTCCGCGCGCCGCCCCCGTTTCACGCTGGTTTTTTCCCGCCCGGGCGCGAGTGCTGCCCCAACCGCTGGGCGTGGTGGGCGTCATTGCGCCGTGGAACTACCCGCTGGTGCTGGCCGTGGCGCCGCTGACGGCGGCGCTGGCTGCGGGCAACCGGGCGATGGTCAAGCTCTCCGAGTTCACGCCCACGTTCAACGCGGTGTTCGCGCAGTGGGCCGGGCAAACCTTTGCGCCTGACGAAGTGGCGGTGGTGCAGGGCGATGCAGAAATCGGCGCCGCTTTCAGCGCATTGCCGTTCGACCACCTGCTGTTCACCGGCTCCACCGGGGTGGGCAAGCGCGTCATGGCGGCGGCGGCGGCCAACCTCACTCCCGTCACGCTGGAACTCGGCGGCAAATCGCCCGCCGTCATCACGCCGGGCTACGACCTGGCGCACGCGGCCCAGCGCATCCTCTACGGCAAGCTGCTCAACGCCGGGCAGACCTGCATCGCGCCCGACTATGTGCTCGTGCCGCGCGCGCAACAGTCTGACTGGGTTGCCGCCTGCCGCGCCGCGGCGCAAAAACTCTATCCTGACGGCCTGCGCAGCCCCGACTACACCAGCATCATCGACCATCGCCAATACAGCCGTCTGCTCGGGCTACTGGGCGAAGCTCGCGCCGCCGGGGCGCAGGTGCATGCCCTGTTCGACGGCGTGCAGGCCGACGATCTGCGTCACCGGCTCGCGCCTGCGCTGGTGTGCGACGCCCCGGCCTCGGTGCGCTTGATGAACGAAGAAATCTTCGGCCCGCTGCTGCCCGTGGTGGCCTATGACGATCTGGCACAGGCGCTGGCCCACATACGCAGCCAGCCGCGCCCGCTGGCGCTGTACTGGTTCGACCATGACCGCCAGCGCACCGCCGATGCCCTGCTGCACACCCATGCTGGCGGCGTGACGGTCAACGATACCTTGCTGCACTTTGCGCAAGACGAGTTGCCCTTTGGCGGCGTTGGGGCGTCCGGCATGGGCAGCTATCACGGCCGCTGGGGATTCGATACCTTCAGCAAACTCAAGCCCGTGCTGTTTCAGACGCGGTTCTCTGGCGTCGGCCTGGCCGCGCCGCCCTACGGGCCGCGTACCCGCTGGCTGATGAAGTTCATGGGGAGGCTGTGATGCGCAGGCGCTGGGTCAAGAAGTTCGCGGTCATCGTGGCGCTGTGCGCCGTTGCGGGTACGGTGAACGCGCAAAGCGCACCCGAGCCCTTGCCAGCCTACGGCGCCAGCGATGTGGCCCGCACAGTAGCGCCCGGGTTTCGCTTCGCCGCCCCCGCGCAGGCGGCCGCCATCACGGCAGACCGCTTGCTGTTGCTCGCCCCGGACGGGACTGCGGTTCGTGGCCTGGTGCGCACCTCGGGCGACCGCGCAGTGTTCGAGCCCTCTGTGCCCTTGGTCGGCTGCACCACCTACACCCTCTTGCTGAACGCGCCAGAGCGCGTGCGCAGCCGCTTCACCACCGCGTGCAGCGCATGGAGTGCGCCCGTGCAGATCGACGACAGCCACACCGCGCACAAAGTCGATCTGCCCGTCAGCGGTACGCAGGTGGCGGCAACGGCCGACGGTGGCTTTGTCGCGGTGTGGTTTCAGGACGATGCGGGCCGCCGCGCCATTCTGGCCACGCGCTTCAACCCGGACACGCAGGTCTGGAGCCGCCCGCAAGCCATCGACCTGCAAGGGCCGCAAGCCGGGGCGTCGAGCATTCCCGCCATCACGGCGGATCGCCAGGGGCGCCTCACCGTCGTGTGGTTTCAGGCAGTAGACGGTCGCAACGCCATATTTGCGGCGCGCAGCGATGGCGGCGCGTGGCAGGCCCCGCAGCGGCTCGATCAACCCGCGCTGCCCGGCAACGCCACCAATCCCCAACTCGCCGCCGACGCCGCGGGCAATGTCACCGTGGTCTGGCAGCAGCCCGACGGCCATCACACCGCCATTTATGCAGCCCATTGGCAGCAGGCGGCGCTGCGCTGGCTGCCCGCGCAGCCCGTTGATCGCGGCCCTGCCAATGCCTACAACCCGGTGATCGCCGCCACGCCGCAAGGGCGGGTGGTAGCCGCATGGCAGCAGGGGACTTCCGGGCGCGAGGCGGTGTTTGCCGCGGCGTTGCAGCCTTCCGGCCAGTCGTGGGGTGCGCCACGGCGCCTCAGCGCAGAGGGCATCGCCGCCACAAGCCCTGCGCTCACGGCTACACCGCAAGAGGCCATCGTCGCCGCATGGGTGCAGGGCCGGGATGCGATGCGGCGCATTGCCGTCAGCCAGCTTCTGCCCGAGGGCAGCGGCGCTGCGTTCCGCTGGAGCGCGCCGCAGATTCAGCACAGCACGGCCTTCACCGGCCCGGCGCTTTCGCCCGCGCTCACCGCCGATGCCGCAGGCGATCTCACGCTGGTGTGGGAGCAGGCCAAGTCGGCGCAGGGTGGGCTGGTGCGCTACGCCATACTCGCCGCCCGGCGCGATGCCGCCGCAGATACCGCCTCGGCTCGCTGGTCGCCGCCGCAGCAGATCGACGACCCCGCGCTGCGCAGCGCGGGCAACCCGGTGTTGGTGACCGATGCGGCGGGCAATGTGCGTTGCGCCTGGTATCAAGACGGGCCCGGCGGCATGCAGGTGCAGACCGCGCGCTACAACCCAGCCGAGCATCGCTGGCAGGCGCCGCAGACCTTGTCCGACCCGAGCGCTACGGTACAGGCCAGCTTTCCCGCGCTGGCCGTCGATGCGGTGGGGAGCACCATGGCCGTGTGGCAGCAGTTCAATGGCTGGCGCACCCTGGCCGTCGCCCGCTGGCTGCCGTGAGGTCGGTTCAGGCCGTGTCGCTGCAGCGACCGAACAGCCAGAAACAACGCCATTGGCGCATCGCCGCCTTCACCCAGTAGTCGATCTGGCCGGTCTGGTTTTCCATCAGCGCATTGAAGTGGCTCTGGTAGTTGTCTTCCGGCAGCTCTAGATACGCCTCGGTTTCGCCGCCCTCGTTATGCACTTTCATGCCGGCCCGGCGCGCGATTTTGAGCATCGCGGCATTGCTGCTCAGGCACTGCATGTAAAGCACTCGCAGCCCGCGGTTGCGCGCGTCCACCGCCGCGCGTGCAAACAAGCGCGTGCCGATGCCCAGCCCGCGGCCTTTGGGCAGCACCGAGACGCCAAACTCCGCCCGCTCCGTCTGCCCCGGTTCGATGGCGATATGCGCCACCGCCAGCAACTCCAGCTTGCGGTTGAACACGCCAAAAATCTCGTCCGATTCGAAGCGGATGGAATCGACGTAAAGACGCACGCGCTCGTCGCTCGCGGCGTAGCCAAAGCGCAGATAGCGATCATCCGGCCCCAGCGCCAGAAAATGCCGCAGCAACTGCTCGCGATGTTCCGGCCCGATCGGGCGAATCGGGATGATCGGCGCGGACAGACGCCGATCGCGAGGCGGGGCGGCCGACGCGCTGCCAGTGGCTTGCAAGGGGGCGGTCTCGGGAGGCTGAGTCATATCGAATAGAAGCAAGATTGCTGCAATGCAGCATAGGTCATATAGTTTAGGCGCTGCTCCTGCAAATACAAGGAACAGGGACATCGCCGCGCCCTTGCCGCCACAACACGCCTGAAAATCAAGCACTTGCCAGTGACAAACCCGCTGACCTGTCTATAATGGCGCGTTTGGCTTCGAGCGGGGGCCAGAAAACCCATGCCGGCGGGCGCGGGGCAGAGCGTCTCAACTTTGAAGAACATCTCGACATTGAGGCCCGCTGCCGCACATCACTGGTGGGCTCATTCATATCTCGCTCAAACATCGTTCATAGGAACAACCATGAAAACCTTCAGCGCCAAACCGGCCGAAGTCGTGCATGAGTGGTTCGTGATTGACGCAGAGAACAAGGTTCTCGGTCGGGTCGCCAGCGAAGTGGCCCTCCGTCTGCGTGGCAAACACAAACCCATCTACACCCCGCACGTCGATACCGGTGACTTCATCATTGTCGTCAACACCTCCAAAATTCGTGTGACCGGCAACAAAGCCAACGACAAGACCTACTACCGTCACACCGGCTATCCAGGCGGCATCTACGCCACCAAATTCAAGGATATGCAGGCGCGTCACCCCGGCCGTGCGCTGGAACTGGCAGTCAAGGGCATGCTGCCCAAAGGCCCGCTCGGTTACGCCATGATCAAGAAGCTCAAGGTCTATGGGGGTGCAGAGCATCCGCACAGCGCCCAACAGCCCAAGACTCTCGACATCTAAGGACAGGCGATGATCGGAAACTGGAATTACGGCACAGGCCGTCGCAAAAGCTCCGTGGCCCGCGTCTTCATTAAGAAGGGCACCGGCAAAATCACGGTCAACGGGAAAGACGTCGAGCAGTATTTCGGCCGTCAGACCTCCATCATGATCGTCAAGCAACCCCTCGTTCTCACCGAGAACGTCGAGAGCTTCGACATCAAGATCAACGTCCACGGCGGCGGCGAAACCGGCCAGGCCGGTGCGGTGCGTCACGGCATCACCCGCGCGCTGATCGACTACGAGGCCACCCTCAAACCCGCGCTCTCCAAGGCAGGCTTCGTCACCCGCGACGCCCGCGAAGTGGAACGGAAAAAAGTGGGCCTGCGCGGCGCCCGTCGCGCCAAGCAGTTCTCCAAGCGCTGATACTTTTTCTCGCTTTGCTGCAAACAAAAAACCCGCCTTGTGCGGGTTTTTTGTTTGCGCAGACGCAGAATGCCCAGGGATTCAGTTGGCGAGTAGTCGGTCCAGCGGGCTAGTTGTATCTCCGCAGCGCACATGTCCCGTGGGTGTTGCATTTGTACTCCTCAGCCACTCGTGCCTGGACCGCATGACCATGCTCAATTGATCGCGTAGGCGTGGGGACTTGGGAGGATAGGCGACCGGGTTCATTACGATTTTGACTGCTGTTTTTATAAACAAAACATAGCCCGCAGGCCAGTTGTCAAGCGGCTTCCAGAGGGTCGGCCATCTCAGGGCAAGGGTGATGCGCATAGGATATTATGTCGAATAACATCGGATTTCCAATTTATCCGATGATCTACATTAAGTTATACGTAGGAATAATTCGTGCCAACAGCTACTCTTAAAATATTTCTTGCATACGGCGATCCGAAGAGGCTGCGAACTGCTGAGCTATCAAATTGGACTGGAAAGGCTGTTTCTGGACCAAGGAGTGAGTTTGAAAAAGTGTTAGAGCGCGAGGAGTCAATTGGGTCTGGCGTCTACTTTCTAACTGGAACCGACCCAGAAACTAATAGGAGCGCAATCTATATCGGTGAAGCCGAGTGCATCAAGGATCGCGTTAAATCGCATCTATCGAGAGATTTCTGGAACAACATTACATTCTTTGTTACGAAAGATGAGAACCTTACTAAGGCTCATATAAAGTATCTCGAAGGGAAATTGATTAATATCGCGCGAGCAACAGAACGGGCTATTGTCATGAACGGTCAAGGTAGCGGAGCAAGACTTCCAGAGTCAGATCGCGAAGATATGGAGGTATTTCTAGAAAAAATGCAGCAAGTTCTTCCAGTTCTCGGAGTTGAGGCGTTCTTAGATAAAACGTCATCTACTGCGCATAGTAAGCAGGAGAGGGAACTGCTTAGTTGTAACATTAAAGGGCTAACCGCCACAGGCTATTTGACTCCAAATGGAATTGTTGTACTTGAAGGATCTCAGGCGGTTTTGGAAGAGCGGGCTTCTGCCCAAAAATGGCCAAGCGTGCTGGCGCAGCGGAATAAACTTATTGAAGAGGGTGCGCTCGTCGCAAAAGACGGCGCATACGTTTTCGTGAAAGATGTTGAATTCACAAGTCCGAGTTCCGCAGCGGCAACGATTCATGGTGGTAGTGCCAATGGGTTAACAGCATGGGTGAATAAAGATGGCGTTCAGCTCAAGCAGCTACAAAACGTATAATAAGTCGATTGTTCGGACGCATACTACGCTGCGCTTCGTTTGAGCCGCACAGCTTGATCGTTAGGTAAACTCAGTGGAAATACCGAGATGTCTGGGTATGACTTTAATCGTCCATTTGTTGATGCCAGCAGTCTGCTTGAATTTCGTGCGACTGATTCGGAGGTTGCTTTACGCTACGGAAAATTCGTGAGAGCCACCCAAATGAGCAATTCCGAATATGCATAGAGATACGCACGCATGGCTCAAAGCAGCAACACGAAGGCGCCTCCACGTCACGGCTATATCTTTATGGGCTATCTGGTTATTCGAAAATTCGGAACTCCAGGTCAATATGAAACATGGATACCAGATCATGCTATTGAAGGTATCTATGCCCCAGCCTAATAATTTCGTCGAGGGTGACAGTCTGCAAGCTGCGCTTGCAGATACCCTTCGCAGCTTCGCGGCTTTGCCCACCCCTCACGTCAGACGTTAGGAAAAAGCTGAGGGGCAGATCTAGATCAATAGCATTTGGCGTGAATACGGCCAACCCAACCCCGAACGGTTTTCAAGTCCGGTTGACCCGGAAGTGGCTTGCTCAATATGCGTGCTCCGCGTCCGGGTCGATTTTTCCGCGAAAGACGATGTATTGATAGACGTTGTAGGTAATCATCACCGGGATGAGCATGCCGATGCCGATGAGCATGAACACCAGTGTGCCGCTGTCTGATGCGGCCTGGTCGATGGTGAGCGAGCCGGGCACGATGTACGGATACCAAGTGGCGGCCAGGCCGGCGAAAGAGAACAGGAAGATCAGCATGGTCCAGACAAAAGGCGCCACTTCGGCCTGCCGCTTGAGGGCGCGCAGCAGCATGACGAAGCTGAGTAAGGCCAGCGCGGGCAGCACGGCGAAGAAGTAGATGTTCGGGGTGGTGAGCCAGCGGGCGAAGATCTGCGGAAATTGCAGCGGCGTCCAGACTGTGACCAAGGCGCCGACGGCGAGCATGATCCAGGCGAGCAGCTGGCCGCGCTGGTAGCACCCGGCCTGAATGTCGTCTTTGGTCTTGATGATGAGGTAGGTCGAACCGAGCATGGCGTAACCGGCCACCACGCCCAGCACCACGATGACGCTGAAGGGCGAGAGCCATTCCCACACGCTGCCCACGTACACGCCGTTCACCACCTTCACGCCATTGAGCAAGCCACCGAGCGCGAACCCCTGGGCGATGGTGGCCAGCAGGCTGCCGACGCCGAACATGGCGCCCCAGAAGGCTTTGCGCTCGGAGAGCTCGTGAAACTCGAACGACACGCCGCGCAACATAAAGCCCAGCAGCATGAGGATGATGGGGATATAGAGCCCGTGCAGCACGGTGCCGTAGGCCAGCGGAAAGGCGCCGAACAGCGTGCCGCCGATGACCACCAACCAGGTCTCGTTGGCGTCCCAGATGCTGCCCAGGCTGGCCATCATCACCTTGCGGCGGCGCTCGCCGACGAACAGCGAGAGCACCCCCACGCCGAGGTCGAAACCGTCGAGCACCACATAAAACACCATGAACAGGCCGATGATGAGGAACCAAACGGTGGCTAGAACGTGATGCAGTTCCTGCGGGTTGCCGAAGTCCATCTCACTGCCCTCCTTTCACCGCGAGCTTGGCGCTGACCGAGGCAGGCGCAATCGGTGCGACAGGCGGGGTGAAGGGGACGTGCTTGGGCGCAGCAGCGTGTTCCGGCTTGCCGCCTTGGCCGGGCGCGGCGGGCGGGTCTTCGAAGCTCGGGCCTTTGCGGATCATGCGTGCGGCAAAGACGAAGGCGGTGACGCCTATCACGCCGTAGAACAGCATATACATGGCGAGTGACCACAGCACGGTGTCGGCCGGCAGGTTGCTCACGCCCTGGCTGGTGCGCATCATGCCGTAGACGATCCACGGCTGGCGGCCCACTTCGCGGGTCATCCAGCCGGCTTCAACCGCGGCGTAGATGGCGGGTACCGCGAGCAGCCAGCCACGCAGCAGCCATTTGTTTTCGCTGATACGCGGCGCAGTCATGCGCTCACGTTTGCGCCACAGCATCCACAGCGTCCAGAAGGCCATGAAGGCGACAAACACCCCGGCGGCCACCATGACGCGGAAGCCATAGAACGGAATCCACACTGGCGGCTGGTCTTGTGGCTTGAAGTGATCCAGGCCAACGACTTTGCCCGTCATCGTTTTGGTCACGATCATGCTCAGACCATCGGGAATTTCCAGCGCCCAGTCGTTCTTCTGTTCTTTCTGGTTAGGAATAGCCAGCAGCGCCCACGGCGCGCCCTCGCCGGGCTTGTTGGTATGCCAGTGCGCCTCGATGGCGGCGAGCTTGGCAGGTTGAGTCTCGGCCAGCGAGCTCCCCGCAGAATCGCCAATAAAAATCTGCAGCGGTGCGACGATGAACAACGAGATCACCGCCCACTTGAACGCCGGACGGAAGAAATCGACATGGCGTTTTTTGAGCAGGTAATACGCGCTCACCCCGGCCATGACGACCAGGCTGAGCTCGATCGCAGCGGTGAACATGTGGCCGAAGCCATAGGGCAGATCGGGGTTGAACACCGCGTCATACCAGTTGGTGATGGCGAACTTGCCGTCCACCAGCTTCACCCCGGCGGGCGTTTGCATCCACGAATTGGCCACCATGATCCAGAAGGCCGACAAGGTGCTGCCAAAGGCCACCATGCTGGTGGCGAACAGGTGCATCTTGGGGCCGACGCGGCCCCAGCCGAACAGCATGATGCCGAGAAAACCGGCTTCGAGCATGAAGGCCATCGCCGTCTCGAAGCCGAGAATGTTGCCCATGAAGTCGCCGGCCGAGGTGGAGAACGGCCCCCAGTTGGTGCCGAAGGAAAACTCCATCGGAATGCCGCTGATGACGCCGACGCCAAAATTGATCAGGAACAGCTTGGTCCAGAACTTGACCTGGTGGAAGTAGAAGACGTTTTTGGTCTTCACCCACGCGGCTTCCATGCCGAACAGCACCAACGCCAGCCCGATGGTGAGCGGCGGCCACATGATGTGGAACATCGCAATGAAGCCGAACTGCACCCGAGCGAGGAACTCGGGGTTTTGAAGCCAATCCATGATGCACTCCTGAAGCGGTGGGATGTCGGTTGGCGTGCCGGGCCGCGCAGGGCGGCAGGTTGAGCCAACGATAAGCGGGAAGCGTTACAGCGGGGTGACGCCCTGCGGCGGCGGCAGGTCAATGCGCAAGGTCCAGCAGGCGACGTTGCACATCTCAGTTCTCCACCACTTGCAGCGCGGCGGCTTTGTCGCCCCGCCTGCGCGTGGCCACCTGCTTGACACGGCTTTTGAGGGCGATGAGCTTTTGCACCGCGCCGCCCAGTTGCATGAGCTGGCGCACGTCTTCGCTGGGCATGCGCTGAATATCGTCGAACCACTGCGTGGCCAGTTCGATGAGATCGTGCATTTCGCGCATGCGCTGCTGCGCGTATTGCTCGGAGGCGCCCTCGGGCTGAGACAGCAGGGCGTCGCGCAGCATGGACAGGGTGGGGTCGATTTCGCGCTTGCGGCGTTCTTCGGCCAGGGTGCGGAAAATAGCCCACACGTCTTCGGGCGCAGAGAAATAATCGCGCCGGTCGCCGGGCAGGTGCTGCATGCGCACCAGGTTCCAGGCGCCCAACTCCTTGAGCCCCATGCTGACGTTGGAGCGCGAAAAATCGAGCGCGGCGGCGATTTCATCGGCATTGAGCGGGCGCTCGCTGACGAACAGCAGTGCATAAATCTGGCCGACGGTGCGGTTGATGCCCCAGCGGCTGCCCATTTCGCCAAAGTGCAGCACGAAGCGCTGGGTGAGTTCCGGGAGTTGCATAAGTGGTTTGATCGAAGTTTCAGGAAATTCTGAAAGTCGAAGAAATTGTCTGACTTAGATCAAGCGCAAGGGGTAACGAGACGTGTTGCCCCTATACCCAGCCGGGTATTTGCCCGCGCGACGGCGCAGCGCGTAATCAGCGGCTGGCGAACCAGTCGGATACGGCTTGAGACTGGGGCGAGGCCGCTTGGGCAGCGAGCAGGTGCAAACCGAGTTTGCTGCGGCGCCAGAGCACATCGTCGGCGCTGGCGGCCCATTCGGTGTCGAGCAAATAACGCAGCTCGGCCTCGAACAAACCGGGGGCGATCTCGGCGCCGAGGTCTTGCAGGCGTGCCGCGCTTTGCCCACCTGTGGTTTGCAGCACGCGGTCGATGCGGCTGCCGTAGGCGCGGGCCAGACGCTGCGCTAGGTCGGGCGGCAGCCACGGGTAGCGTTGCTGCACGACTTGAACAAAACGGGCGAAGTCGGTGTCGGGGCGCTGTGCGGGGCCGATCCAGCCCGACAGATCGCCACCGGGAAGAAAGGCGTCGTGCGTCCACGCGGGGCGCGATTCGCCGAGGGCGGCGCAGAGCTGGTCGGCGGCCTGTTCGGCGAGTTTGCGGAAGGTGGTGATCTTGCCGCCCCACACGGTGAGCAGCGGCGTACCCTCGCGGTCGAGTTCGAGCTTGTAGTCACGGGTCGCGGCCTTGGCATCGCCCGCGTGATCTTCGAGCAGGGGGCGCACGCCGGCGTAGCGCCAGACGGTCTGCTCGGGCCGCAACTCGGTGCGGAAGTAGCGGTTGACTTCGGCACAGAGGTAGGCGGCTTCGGCCTCGCTGCAAGTCTCGGCGCCGCTGGGGTCGGGCACTTCGACGTCGGTGGTGCCGATCAGGGTGAAGTCGCGCTCGTAGGGAATGGCGAACACGATGCGGCCATCGTCCGCCTGAAAGATGTAGGCGTGTGGATGATCGAACAGGCGCGGCACGACGATGTGGCTGCCGCGCACCAGCCGCAGCGAGCGGCGCTCATGTGGCGGCTGCCCGTCGGCGTTGTGCACCTTGCGCTTGAGCAGTTGCTCGGCCCACGGGCCTGCCGCGTTGACCAGGGCGCGGGCGCTCACCCGCTGCTCGCCACCCGCGGCATCGCGCAGCGTGGCTTGCCAGCCCGTGCCGTGGCGCGTGGCGGAAGTGCAGGCGGTGCGGGTCAGCACGGTGGCGCCATGTTCCGCCGCGTCCACAGCGCACAGGGTCACCAGCCGGGCGTCGTCCACCCAGCCGTCGGAGTATATGAAGCCGCGGGTGTATTCGGCCTTCAGCGGGGCGCCCGCGGTATGGGTGCGCAGATCGATGCTGCTTGAGCCCGGCAGCCACTCGCGCCGCGCCAGATGGTCGTAGAGAAACAGCCCGGCGCGAATCAGCCAGGCCGGGCGCATGGCCGGTGCGTGCGGCATGACAAAGCGCAGCGGCCACATCAGATGTGGCGCGCTGCGCAGCAGCACTTCACGCTCCTGTAAAGCCTTGCGCACCAGGCCGAATTCGTAATACTCGAGATAGCGCAGACCGCCGTGAATCAGCTTGGTGGAGGACGAGGAAGTGTGCGCCGCAAGGTCGTCGCGTTCGCACAGCACCACCTTGAGGCCGCGCCCGGCCAGATCGCGCGCGATGCCCGCCCCATTGATGCCGCCGCCGACGACCAGCACGTCGCAGGCGATACCGGGCGGGGGCGAAGAAATAGCAGCGCTGTTCATGCCGACATGGTAGGAGGGGCGGCCTCGAAGCGTGAACTTCAGGCTGCGATGCGCGTGCCGGTGGCGCGATCGAATACGTGCAGCGTGGCGGGGTCGATGCGCAATCCCATGCGCTGTCCTTCCTGCCAGGGCGCGTCGCCCGCGACCCGCACCACGCAGGGCTGAGCGCCGATCATGCCGTGCAGCATGGCTTCGGCGCCGAGCGCTTCGCGCAGCATGATGTCCATTTGCCACGCGCCCTGCGGATCGGGCGCGAGGGCTTCGGGGCGAATGCCCACGACCAGCTCGCGTTGCTGAATGCTCAGTGCCGAGTTCAAGTGCAGCGGCGCGGCTTGGGCGATGTGCAGCGTCTTGTTGTCGGCGCCGAGTTCGGCGTCGAACAGGTTCATGCCCGGCGCGCCGAGAAACCCGGCGACGAACACGCTCGACGGCCGCGCATAAACCTCCCCCGGCGTGCCCACTTGCTCGATGCGGCCCTGGTTCATCACCACTACGCGCTGGGCGAGCGTCATCGCTTCGACCTGGTCATGCGTGACGAACACCGTGGTGGTTTTCAGTCGCTGGTGCAGCTGCTTGATCTCCACCCGCATATGGTTGCGCAAGCGGGCGTCGAGGTTGGACAGCGGCTCGTCGAACAGGAAGAGTTGGGGCTCGCGCACGATGGCCCGGCCCATGGCGACGCGCTGGCGCTGCCCGCCGGAGAGCGCCGAGGGCTTGCGGTCGAGCAGTTCGCTCAGGCCGAGCAGATCGGCAGCCCATTGCACCCGGCGGTCGGTTTCTTCCTTGCTGGCGCCGCGCAGGCGCAGGCCGTAAGTGAGGTTGTCGCGCACCTTCATGTGCGGATAAAGCGCGTAGTTCTGGAACACCATGGCGATGTCGCGCGCGCTGGGTTCGAGGTCGTTGACGCGTCTGTCGCCAATCAGAATGTCGCCATCGCTGGGGGTTTCAAGCCCCGCAATCATGCGCAGTAGCGTGGTCTTGCCGCAGCCCGAGGGGCCGACCAGCACGACGAATTCGCCGTCGGGCACATCGAGAGAAGAGGGCTGCAGGGCGGTGGTGTCACCGAAGCGTTTGGTGACGTGCTTGAGAACGAGGGTGGCCATGGTGCTTATTTGTCGGAATCGGTCAGGCCCTTGATGAACCAGCGCTGCATCAGCAGCACCACGATCACGGGCGGCAGCAGCGCGAGCAAGGCAGTGGCCATGATCAGATCCCAGCGCGGCAGCGCGAACGCGGCCCCCGCATTGATCATGCCCTGCATGCCCATGACCACCGTGGTGTAGCTGGCGTCTGTGGTGGTGAGCAGCGGCCAGAGATACTGGTTCCAGCCGTAGACGAAAACCAGCACGAACAGCGCGGCGATATTGGTGCGCGACAGCGGCAGCACCATGTCGAGAAAAAAGCGGATCGGCCCGGCGCCGTCGATGCGTGCGGCGTCGGCCAGGCTGCGCGGCAGGGTCATGAAAAACTGGCGGAACAGAAAGGTAGCCGTGGCCGAGGCGATGAGTGGGAAGATCAGGCCGCTGTAGCTGTTGAGCAGGTGCAGATTCGCCGAGATCTGATAGGTAGGGAAAAAGCGCACCTCGATGGGCATCATCAGGGTGAAGAAAATCAGCCAGAACGCCGCCATGCGCAGCGGAAAGCGGAAGTACACCACCGCATAAGCCGAAAGAATGGAGATGAACAGCTTGCCCACGGTGATACCCAGCGCCATGATGAAGCTGTTGAGCAGCATGCGCCAGACGGGAATGGTGCCGGGCAGGCCCTTGGTCAGCACCTCGCCGAGGTTGTCAAATAATTTGCCGCCAGGCAGCAGCGGAAAGTGCCCGAGCAGCTCTTGCGGGGTGTGGCTGGCGGCGACCACCGCCAGATACAGCGGCAGCGCGACGATTACCGCCATGGCGATGAGCACGGCGTGGCGCAGTCCTGCCGACTGCAGCAGACCAACCTTCATTGGTAATGCACCTTCCTGCCGATGTAACGAAACTGCACGATGGTCAGTACAGCGACCAGCAGCATCAGCACCACCGATTGCGCGGCTGCGGAGCCGAGGTTGAGGTTTTGGAATCCGTCTTGATAAAGCTTGTAAACCAGGGTTTGCGTGGACTCGCCCGGCCCGCCTTTGGTCACGATGTTGATCAGTCCGAAGGTGTCGAACAGAATGAACACGCTGTTCATCACCAGCAGAAAAAAGCTGGTGGGCGCCAGCAGCGGAAACACGATGGTCCAGAAGCGGCGCACCGGCCCGGCGCCATCGAGCGAGGCCGCTTCGAGCAGCGAGGCGGGAATGGCCTGCAAGCCGGCGGTGAAAAACAGAAAGTTGTAGGCGATCTGCTGCCAGGCCGTCATGGCAATCACCAGCAGCAAGGCCTGATCGCCGTCGAGGATGTAGTTCCAGTTCACCCCGAGGGCCTGCAGCACTTGCGCGCCCGCGCCCACTTGCGGCGAAAACATGAACACCCAAAGCGAACCGGTGATGGCGGGAGCGACCGCATAGGGCCAGATGAACAGCGTGCGGTACACGCCGCGCGCCCGCGTCAGGCTGTCGGTCAACACCGCCAGCAGCAGCCCCAATCCCATCGCCAGCACGGTGGCAGTGATGGCGTAGATCGCGGTCACCCGGAGGGCGCGCAGGTAGCTGTGCTCTTCGAACAGTGTGACGAAATTGCTCAGGCCAACGAACTGCTGGCTCAGACCGAACGGATCGGCCTGGTAGAACGCTCCCGAGAGCGCCTGCAGCGCGGGCCAGACGAAAAAGAGCACCGTCACCGCGAGCTGCGGGGCGATCAGAAAATAAGGCAGAACGCGGTGCGGAAACGGCGCCGCATCCACGACCCTGCGCGGCTTCGGGCGCTTGCGCATGCCCGAAGCCGCGCCTGTGCGTGATGCGGTCACGTTTTACTGACCCGAGGTCTGGCCGAATTGCGCCAGCAGCTTGTCACCCTTGCTCACCACGGCGTCCATGGCTTGCTGCGGGGTCTTCTTGCCGGCCAGCGCGTCTTCCAGTTCAGCGCGGATGTTGTCGCGGATCTGCGGCATATAGCCCAGGCGGATGCCCATGGTGAACGGCTTGGGCGGCTTGTTGGTCAGTTCCTGAATGGCCACCATCGCACCCGGGTTCTTCTCGTAATAGCCCTCGGCCTTGAGCAGGCCCAGGCCCGCATTGGTCACAGGCACATAGCCCGTCTTCTTCGCCCAGTACGACTGGGTTTTGGCGGAGCCGAGGAAGTCGAGGAACTTGGCAATGCCGGGGTAATGATCGGCGGGAACGCCCTTCATCACCCACAGCGAGGCGCCGCCCACGGCAGTGTTCTGCGGCGCGGTTTTCAGGTTGGCGTCGTAAGGCATGGGGGCGATGCCGAACGGGAACTTGGCTCCGGCGTTGACCGCGGCGAAGGACGCCGAGCTGTCCATGTACATGGCGCATTCGCCACTGTTGAACAGCGGTGTGGCGTTAGTGCTGGCGGCGCCGGCATATTTGAAAATGCCGTCCTTCGACCATTGCACCAGATCGGCGACATGCTGCACATAGGGCTTGTCGTTGACCAGCAGCTTGACGTTCTTGTACGACTTGAAGCCGTTGTCCTGCGTGGCGTAGGGAATGCCGTTCCAGAGCGAGAACTGCTCGAATTGCACCCAGTCCGGCCAGCCGGTGGTAAAGCCGCACTTCACGCCCGCGGCCTTGAGTTTCTGGCCCACTTCACCCATTTCCTGCCAGGTCTTGGGCGGCTGCATGCCGGCCTTGGCCAGCAAATCCTTGTTGTAGTAAAGCACTGGCGTGGACGAATTGAACGGCATGGACACCAGCTTGCCCTGCGCATTGGAGTAGTAGCTCGCCGCGCCGCCGATGAACTGGCTGGTGGAGAAGGGAATGCCCTCTTTGGCCATCAGCTCATAAACCGGCACATAGGCGCCCTTGGCCGCCATCATGGTGGCCGTGCCCACATCGAACACTTGCACGATGTCGGGCGGATTCTTGGCGCGGAAGGCGGCTACCGCTGACATCATGGTGTCGGGATAGCTGCCCTTGTTGACCGAGACTACCTCGTACTGCGTTTGCGAGGCGTTGAATTCGTCCACCACATGCTGCACCGTCTTGCCCAGCTCGCCGCTCATGGCGTTCCAGAACTGAATTTTGACGCGCTCGGCAGCGTGCGCGCTGGTGATGCCGACGCTGCTCAGGCCGCAAGCCAATGTGACAGTCACACCGGCGAGAAACTGGGTTTTATTCATTTTTCTCTCCAATAGATAATCCTGGCGGGGTTGCCGCCAGGATTATCAAGTCTGATTCAAAAGGAATGAATTAAAAGGTGTGCTTCATGCCAAACATCAGGCCGGAAGAGGTCGATCCGTTCGGGCCCATTGGGGCATCATTGCCGATGCCAACCGTATACAGCGCATTGGCGTCGTTGCTGATGCGCGAATAATTGGCATACAGCATGGTGCGCTTCGACAGGTTATACCAATAACCAAGGCCGATCTGTTTTGCGCCCGCGTTGGCCACCGTATCGTTCTTGATCTGGGTATAAGATGCCAGAATGTTGCCCGGGCCGACGGGAACCGACGCACCCACCATGAAATACTTGGTTTTGAATATTTTTCCAGACGCCGTCGGGGTGATGACGGCGCTGTCCGGGCTATTCTGGCCGTAAAGCGCGCTCAGTGACAGGATGCCGAAGTTATATGCGCCAGAAACACGCATATCCTTGACCGTGGCATTGCCATTGATGTCATTGACGCGCGTGGTTTCCAGACTGACGCGCACCGGGCCGCTCAGGTAGCGGGCACGCAGGCCATAGCCGCCGATGGTCTTCGAAGCGGTGCTGGAGGTCAGGCCGGAGCCGTCACCGAAAGCCAGTTGCGCGCCGATGTCGAACCCGCTGAACGAGGGGCTGTCATAGGTGATCGACTGGCTGAAGCGCACCGGAATCCACTTTTCCGGCAGGTTGCCCACCCCAGCCACCGTGTTGTCGGTGAACGGGTCGAAGTCATACAGGTCGAGGTCGGAATAGGTGTAGTAACGGCCCAGGCGCAGGGTGCCGAAACCACCTTGCAATCCGACCCACGACTGGCGCTGGAAGAAGCCGCCGCCGGAGCAATAGCCGCCGCTGGTCAGCGGGCCGCCTTGTGCGCAAATACCGGTTTCAAGCTGGAAAATAGCGTTTAATCCGCCGCCCAGATCTTCTTTGCCTTTCAGGCCAATGCGCGAGTTGCTCACGCCGCCTTGCGACATATTGGTGACGGTCGACGAGCCGCCATTGTCATAATGCGCAATACCCAAGTCCATCGTGCCATAGAGTGTCACGCTATCGGCTGCAAATGCGGCGCCGGAAAACAGGCCGGCGAGTGCCGCGGCCATGAGTGTCTTTTTCATTCGGTTCTCCTGTAGGAAAAAATTGGGGTGAGACTTGCGTCTCACCCCTCTAAATATTGCTGACGAAACAGGTTCGTTCACAATCGCCCTGGAGAGGCTGGAATGAAATATAGAAACAGATTTTTTTCCGATAATGACAAAATTGTTATTTTGCGCTGTAGTCGCAGTTTAGCGACGTTTTTTTGATGTCACCAAAATGACACTTTTTTGGGCTAGCCGATATGTACCGATATGTTTCAAAACTATCGAATGCCTGCGCGCATGAAGCTCTGCACAAAGTGCCGTTGAAACAGCAAGAAGGCGACCAATAGCGGGGCCGAGGTCATCAGTGCGGCGGTGCTGATGAGGGGCCAGTCCACCCCCTGATCTGCGGTGGAGAACACCTGCAAACCGACAGTCAGCACGCGGCTGTCGGGCGAGTTGGTGACGATCAGGGGCCAGAGAAAGTCGTTCCAGTGATAGCTCACCGACACCAGGCCATAGGCCACGAGCACTGGCCGGGCCAGCGGCAGATAGACATGCCAGAGCACGGCCAGCGGGCCAGCGCCCTCGATGCTGGCGGCATCGACCAGTTCATGCGGCACGCTTAAAAAAATCTGGCGCAGCAGAAAGATGCCAAACGCAGAGGCGAAGTAGGGCAGGCCGATGGCGAGCAGGTGGTTGATCAGGCCGAGCTGCGCCATGGTGTGGTAGTTCTCAACGATGAGCATATTGGGCATGACCAGCAGTTGCACCATGACCAGCGCGAACAGCAGGCTGCGCCCGGCGAAGCGGTAGCGGGCAAAGGCGTAGGCCGCCAGCACGCACACCACAAGTTGGGCGGCCAGAATGAGCGTGACGACAAGGAAGGTGTTGAGAAAATAGCGTGCGAACGGTGCGGCTTTCCAGGCGCGGGCGAAGTTGTCGAGGGTCAGGGGCGCCAGCAAGCTGAAGTGCGCGACATCGGCGGCCTGATGAAAGGCGGCCCATAGCGCAAACAGCAGGGGCATGATCCACAACAGCGCAAGCGCCCAGGCGCTGAGAGTCAGCAAAGAGGTGGCGGGCTTCATTGGTAGTGCGTGCGACGGCCCATGCTGGCGAACTGCACCCACGACGCCAGCCCGAGGATGGCGATGAGCACCACCGTGAGTGCGGCGGCGTAGCCGGTGTCCCAATACTGGAAGGCGTTTTGGTAGATGTAATACAGCAGCAGATTGCTGCTGTTGTCGGGGCCGCCGTTGGTGAGCACGAACAGCGCGTCCACCAGGCTGAAGGCGCCGATGACGGCGTTGATCAAAATGAACAAGGTGGTCGGCCCGATGAGCGGCAGGGTGACGCGGTGGAACACCTGCCAGGCCGACGCGCCTTCGATGCGGGCGGCATCGATCAGGTGCTGGGGAATGTTTTGCAGCGCGGCCAGATAGAAGATCATGAAAAACCCCGCCTGCTTCCACACGGCGACTACCGTGACCGCCCACAGCGCTGTGGCGGGCTCGCCCAGCCAGTTGCGGCCGGGCAGGCCGAGCCCATGCATGAACTGGTCGAGCAGGCCATAGCCGGGGGTGTAGAAAAACAGCCAGATGTTCGCGGCGGCCACCAGCGGCAGCACCGTGGGGGTGAAGTAAGCCATGCGCGCCAGCGCCCGGCCGGGAATGCGCGCATTCATCAACAGCGCCATCAGCAGCGCGAGCGCAATCGAAGCGGGAATGGAGACGAGGGCATAAAGCAGGTTGTTGCGCATGACCTGGCGAAATACCGGGTCAGCGAGCATCTGGGCGAAATGCCGCGTGCCCACGAATTGGGTGGGTTGCTGGCCGCTGGGCGTGGACATCACGCTCTGCCAAAGCGTGGAGAGAGCCGGGTAGAGGGTGAACGTGGTCAGCAGCAGCAGAGCCGGCGCGAGCAAGGCCCAGGCGAGCAGGGTTTGGCGCCAGGCGCGGCGAGCGCCTTGCTTAGGGTTGAGCATCTTGGAAGGGAACAAAACAGCGCGGCGGCACGACGCGGCGGCCGCAGCGCGTTGGGGACGATCAACTGTTGCGATAACGGCGCAGGATGCCTTCGGCCGTGGCCTGCGCCTCCTTGAGCGCAGCCGCCGGGGTTTTCTGCGCGGTGATGGCCGCTTCCAGCCCGTCGTTGAACACTTTGGTAACCCGCTGGTTGTCGTGCGTGGACAACTCGGGCTCGGCGTATTTCAGTTGGTCGCGGGCGACGGCGGCTTGCGGGAAACCGGCGACGTATTCCTTCAGGCGCGGCGTCTCCCAGGCCGCCGGGCTGGTGGCCACATAACCGGTCTGGATGCCCCAGTCTGCCGCCATTTCCGGCGAAGTCACCCAGCGGATGAAGCGCAGGGCAGCGGCGCGCTCGGCCTCGGTGGTGTTGTTGAAGACATAGAGGTTGCCGCCGCCCGTGGGCGCGCCGCGGCGCTTGTGCTGCGGCAGCATGGCCACGCCAAAGTCGAACTTGGCGTTGGCTTTGACGTTGGTGAGGTTGCCGGTGGTGGTCCACATCATGGCGCAGCGGTGCTGGAAAAAGTCTTGCGGCGTCGTGCCCCAGTTGATGATGCCCTCGGGCATGACCTTGTCGGTGCGCGAGAGTTTGACCAGATAGTCGAGTGCGCCGATGGTTTCAGGTGCGTCGAAATAAGTGGTTTTGCCATCGGGCGAGGCCAGGCGCGCCTGACCGTTTTCGATGGACAGTCCCTGAAACAACCAGTAGGGAAAGCCGGAGGTCGGAATTTGCAGGCCCCAATCGGTCGGGCTGACGGGGTTGTGCAGTTTGGTCAGGCGTCGGGCCATGTCGCGCATCTCGTCCCAGTTTTCCGGCGCCTTGTCGGGGTTCAAACCCACGGCCTTGAAGGCGGCCTTGTTCCAGTACAGCACGGGTGTCGAGCGCTGGAAGGGCACGCTCCAGGTCTTGCCTGCGACCTGCGAGTTGGCCAGAAAAGCGGGATAAAAACTCTTGAGCCAGCCCTTGTCGCCGCCAGCGAGGTCTTCCGCAGAAACCAGCACGCCCTGGTCGAACAGGGTGAACACATCCACCGCGAGCGCAACGGCCATCTTCGGCGCGCTGCCGCCGCCGCTGCGCAGCGCGGTCAGTGTTTTGGTGATGGTGTCTTGATAGCTGCCGGTGTAGATGGGCTTGACGACCACGTCCGGGTTGGCCTTGTGGAACTGCTCGGCGTAGCCATCGAGAATCTTGGCGATCGGCCCGCCCACGGCGACGGGGTAGTACATCGGCAGTTCGATGACTTGGGCGGCGCGCGCCGATGGCAGTACCGACGCGCTGAACAGGGGAAGGGCCGAAGCCTTCAGGAAATCACGACGTTGCATGGTGCATCCTCTTGAGTTTGTGAACGGTGGAGAAAATCGGTGGGTGCGGCGAGGTCGAGGCGTTTGCCGCTTTGTGGGTCGAACAGGCAGAGGTCTTGCGGGCTCCAGCCCAGTGGCAGGGTCTGGCCTGCGGCGTACTGCGCCCGACCGGGCAGGCGGGCGGCAAGGGCGTGAGGGCCCAAATGGCCGTTGACGATGCTGTCGGAACCTTGGTATTCCACTGAATCGACGCGCATCAGCAACTGGGGATGATGCGCGGCGGGGTTGGCCCACAGATGCTCGGGGCGGATGCCCAGGGTGAGGCTGGCGCTGCTGTCGATTGGCATGACTGGCTGCACGGCGGGCAGCATGACGGGCTGCTGCGTGCCTGCGATGCGCAGCCCATGCGCGCTGGGTTCGAGCGGCAGCAGATTCATCGGCGGCGAGCCGATGAAGCGTGCGACAAAAAGGCTGTTCGGCCGCTCGTACAAGGTCGCAGGCACGGCCACCTGCACGATGCGCGCTTCGTGCATGACCACCACTACATCGCCCATGCTCAGCGCCTCGGCCTGATCGTGCGTGACATAGACCACGGTGATGCCCAGCTTCACCGCAAGCGCCTTGATTTCACGCCGCATGTCCTGCCGCAGCTTGGCGTCCAGATTCGACAGCGGCTCGTCCATCAGGATGATGCGGCGCCCGCCGATGATGGCGCGGCCCAGCGCCACCCGCTGCTGCTGTCCGCCCGAGAGCTGAGCAGGTTTGCGCGAAAGCAGCTGATCGAGCCCCAGCAAAGCACTGGTCTGCTCCAGACGCTGCTTGCGCTCGGCAGCAGACACGCGGCGCAGTTGCAGTCCGAACTGCAGGTTGTCCGCCACGCTCAGATGGGGAAACAGCGCGTAGCTCTGGAACACCATGCCCAGATCGCGGGCCCCGGGCGGCAATTGGGTGACCTCGCGCCCATGCAGATGAATGCGCCCGGCGTCGGCCTGCTCGAACCCGGCAATCAGCCGTAGCAGCGTGGTCTTGCCGCAGCCCGAAGGGCCGAGCACGACGACGAACTGCCCCTCTTCGATGTCGAGACTGAGGTCATCCGTCGCCAGGTGATTGGGAAACCGCTTGGTCAGCCCCTGCACAGAAATAGAAAGCATGATGCAAGGCTAGGAAACTCTTGTGACATCTGAATGACGTCACATTGAAAGTAGCTGGGAGCGAGCATCAGGCCCACGGCAGAGACCCTTTGGGTAGCCGCCTGGAAAGCGTCTGCAAGACGCCAAGCAGTCCGAGCACGGCCACGATGGTGAGCACCGACAGCGCGGCGGCGGCGCCGGTAGAGCCACCTTCCTCGAAGTTGTAGATGAGCACGCCGAGGGTTTCAGAGCCGGACGACCACAACAGGGCAGAGACGGTGAGTTCGTTCAGCGCCATGAGAAAAACCAGAATGCCGCCGCCCAGCAGCAGAGGCGCAGCTAGTGGCCAGACGATGGTGCGCAGGCGCATGAACAGCCCGGCGCCGCAACTGCGTGCGGCGTCGTTGAGTGCTGGGTCAAGCCGCGATAGCCCGGCCACCACCGGCTTGATGGCCAGAGTGAGAAAGCGCAGCAGATAGGCGTAGAGAATGATCCACAGCGAGCTGTAAAGGCTGATGTGCAGCACCGGCAGCGGCGGCAGCAGCATGAGAATGGCGGCCACGGCGACCACCGCTCCGGGCAGCGCGAAGGGCAGATCGGCCAGCGCTGCCAGCGCGGCGGTAACGCGTCCTTTGTCCCATACCACCAGATATCCCACGGGCAGGGCGATGGCGGCGGTCAGTGCCGCGGCCCATCCGGCCAGCCACAGGCTGTTGCGCAAGGCGGTGCGCACCATATCGTCACCGAGCAGGCTTTGGTAGTGTGCCCAGGTCAGGGTCTTGGGCGTTAGCGGCAGACCGTAGATCGAGACCAGCGAGGTGGCGAGCAAAGCCAGCGCCGGGGTGATGAGTACGGCGATGAGCAGCGCCCAGGCGGCCGCGGTCAAGGTCGTTTTCCAGCGCCCGAGTGTGATGCAATAAGGACTGGACGCGCCGCTGAGATGCCCCTGCCAGCGTCGCTGCAGCAGCCCCTGTGCGCCCAGGCCGAGCAGGGCCAGAGCCGCAGCGAGCAGGCTGAGCTGCGCCACGTCGGACAGCACCGACAGGCCGAAGCCCGAGAGCTTCTGGTAGATGAGGGTGGACAGTACGGTGTAGCCCACCGGCGTGCCCAGCAATGCGGGAATGCCGAAGTTGTCGAGACAGGAGACGAAGCTCAGCGCCGCACCCGCCAGCACGCCCGGCATCAGCACCGGAAGCAGCACGGTGCGCAGCCGCCACAAGGAGCAGGCGCCTGCGCTTTGCGCGGCTTCGATGAGGTCGCTCGGCAGACTGGACACACCGGGCCGCAGGGCCAGGAATACCAGCGGCGTTTGCTGTAGGCCGAGCAGCAGGGTGATGCCCGCCAGACCGTACATCGGATTGGACGACCCTGGCGCCGGAGCGAGGCCCAGGGGCTTGAGCAGCGCGCTGCCCGGCCCGAGCAATTGCGCCCAGCTCATGGCGGTGATCTGCGGCGGAATCATCAGCGGCAACAGCAGCAGAAAGATCAGGCCGCGTTTACCGCGCAGGTCGGTGAGGCCAACGAGCAGCGCATAGGCCGTGCCGAAGACCACGGCCACCGCCGTGCCGCCGAGCGAGACGATCAGACTGTTGACTGTGGCCTGAAGCGTGTCGGGGGCGATGAGCCGTGTCCAAGCGGCAGCCAGCCGCCAGCTGCCATCGGCCCAGAGCGCTTGCTGGCCGATGCGCAACAGGGGAAGCGCGACCAGGGCTGTCAAAACCGCGCCCACGCCCAGAGCGAGCGCGGTTTCAGCGCGCCACTGGAGGCGCCGGTGGGCGCGCATCCAGACGGAAAAACGCATCAGACGAACAGGGCGCTGAAGCGTTTTTTGTCGGCTTCGACGGTGTCGAGCGCGCGGTCGGCGTCCACGTTGAGCAGCTTGAAGCTGCCGAGCTTGGGGAATCCGAGTGGCGGGGTGATGCCCGCACGGGCCGGCATCATGCCCTGGCGGGCGACGAGTTCCTGGCCCGGCGCCGAGAGGCAGAAATCGACAAAGGCGCGCGCGGCATCGACATTGCGCGCGGTCTTGAGCACGGCCACCGGCTCGGTGACGGCAGACACCCCTTCTTCTGGAAAGACGAAGCGGATCGGCGCGCCCTTCTGCTCGGAGCGGATGGCGAGAAAGTCCACCAGCGCGGCGTAGAGCTTGGCGCCGCTGGAGACGTTTTTGAACACACCGCCGTTGCCGCCCTGGGCGATGGCTTTTTGTTTGGCGAGCATGTCGTAATACTTCCAGCCGAGGTTGGGATGCTGCGTGAAAGCCTCGACCATGACCATCGCCGCGCCGGAGTAAAGCGGGCTGGGCATATCGATCTGTCCCATAGCCTCGGGTTGCTGTAAATCCCACCAGCGCTTGGGCACCATCTTTGCTGCGGTGTTGTAGGCAATGCCAGTGGTAATGAGTTTGGTGCCATACCAATATCCGCCGGGCTCGCGCAACGAAGCGGGAAAGCCCTCGAAAGGCGCATCCTTGTAGGGCTGTAGACGGTCTTCGCGTTTGAGTCCGGCCATCGCCAGCTCGTCGGCGATGAGCAGCACATCGGGCTGCGGCGCACCGGCGGCGAACTCGGCGCGCAGCTTGGTCAGCAGCTGCGTGGTGCCATCGCGCACCCAGCGCACTTTGACATGGGGATGGGTCTGCTCGAACGCGGCCACGGTTTGTTGCGCATCCTGCAAAAGCTGGCTGGTGTAGAGCACCAGATCGCCCTTGACGGCGGTATTGGCACGGGCGATGCCCAGCGAAAAGGCACTCAGCCCAAGGCCAAGCCCGGTGGTGAGAACCTGGCGGCGGCGAGCATTGAGGAGGATGTGTGAACGTGTTGTGTATTGCATGATGCGAGTCTTGGGTGGTCTAACAAAGCCGTGAAGCTATCCGCGCAACATGACCGTCATGTGTCAACAGACTGCCATGTTCGTCGCCTAGCATGCGCCGCATGACGGCAATTTCCCTGCGCGCCTTGAGCAAGCGCTTTTCACAAGGCGCCACGGCGCTCAATCAAATCGATCTCGACATCCGCAGCGGCGAGTTTCTGGCGCTGCTCGGCCCGTCGGGCTGCGGCAAGACGACTTTGCTGCGTCTGCTGGCCGGGTTCGAGTCGCCCAGCGAGGGGGTCATCCAATTCGATGACGCGGTGATCGCCGATGCGCAGCGCAGCGTGCCCGCAGAGCGGCGCGACGTGGGCATCGTGTTCCAGAGCTACGCACTATGGCCGCACCTGAGCGTGGCGGAGAACATCGCCTATCCGCTGCGGGTCAAGAAGTTGCCGAGCGCGCAGCGGATGCAACAGGTGGGCGCTGCGTTGGAGCAAATGGGGCTCGCGGCATATGCCTCCAAGCGGCCTGATCAGCTCTCCGGTGGACAGCGGCAGCGTGTGGCGTTGGCGCGCTGTCTTGTGCAGCGCCCGCGACTCACTTTGCTCGACGAACCGTTGGCCAGCCTCGACGTGCACTTGCGCGATCAGATGATGGACGCGCTGCGCGACTTTCACGCCGCTTTAGGCGGCACGCAGATCTACGTGACCCACGATCAGCACGAGGCCATGGCGCTGGCCGACCGCATCGCCGTGCTCAATGGCGGACGGTTGGAACAGGTCGGCACTCCGCAGGATCTGCACGAACAGCCGCAGTCGCGCTTCGTGGCGGGATTCATCGGGCGTGGGCGGATTCTGCCCGTGCAAACCGGCCCGGGGGGCCTTGCGCGCTGCGCTGGCCTGTGCTTTCCCGTGGACGCAGCGCAGTTCTCGCACCTGGCTGATGGCATCAGCGGGCTGGCACTGGTGCGGCCAGCCGCAGTGCGTCTGACTGAAGGAGCCGCAAATGCCCTTGTCATGCGGCATCGTTACCGAGGGCAGGATCATGAGCTGGAACTGGCCTTGTTCGGTGCGCCCGAAAGCCGCTTGCTGTGCGATCACGTCCAGCGGCTGGCGCCTGGCAGCGAGGTGCGGGTCGAGGTGACGCACGGCTGGCTCGTCGGGTCGCCAGCGGCGAAATGAATGGGCTAAAGCGGTTTTTTGCAGCAAAATAAACGTCATCAATTCGTCACTTCCCGGCCTTACGCTCCGTTGTTTTCTTTGCCTATAACTTGGAGTCACTCATGACCAAACGTTCGCACGATACTCGCCGTCATTTCCTCAAACTCACTGCCGGTGCTGCGGGCGCCAGCCTGGGTTCGGCCCTCATTCCGGGTTTTGTCGGCAACGCGTTTGCCGCTGCCGCCGCGCCGACGAACAAGGGGCTGATCGCCGCAGCCAAGGCCGAAGGCAAGCTCAATGTCATCGCGCTGCCGCCGGACTGGGCTAATTACGGCAAGATGATTGCCGAGTTCTCCAAGATGTACGGCATCAAGGTCAACAGCGCCTCGCCGGACGCCAGCTCGGCGCAGGAGCTGCAGGCGATCAAATCGCTCAAAGGCCAGAGCCGCGGCCCGGACGTGGTGGATGTCGGCCCCGCCTTCGCGCTGGCCGGGGTGCAGGAAGGGCTGTTCCAGCCCTACAAGGTGGCGACCTGGGCGAGCGTTCCCGACAACATGAAAGATGCCGGTGGCCTGTGGTGGGGCGACTACTTCGGCGTGGTGTCGTTCGGCGTGAACCGCAATGTGGTGAAGAACGCGCCGCAAACCTGGGCCGATCTGCTCAAGCCCGAATACAAGGGCATGGTGGCGCTCAACGGCAGCCCGTTGGGCGCAGGTGCTGCGTTCGCCGGGGTGTTTGCGGCGTCGCTGGCCAACGGCGGCTCGCTCGACAATATGCTGCCCGGCGTGGAGTTCTTCGCCAAGCTGGCCAAGGCCGGTAACTTCAACCCGTCCGATGCCACTTCGGCCAGCCTGGTTTCGGGCCAGACGCCCATCGTCGTCAACTGGGACTATCTCAACATCGCTCAGGCCAAGAAAGAGGCCGACAAGGTCAAGATCGACACCATCATCCCGACGGACGGCAAGCCCTATGGCGGCTACTACTGCCAGGCCATCAGCAAGTTCGCCCCCAACCTGAAGGCAGCGCAACTGTGGGAAGAGTTCCTGATGTCCGACGCGGGTCAGCTCATCTACCTCGAAGGTTATGCGCACCCGGCGCGCTTCAACGACATGGTGGCCCGCGGCGTGATTCCGCAGTCGCTCATGGCTGAGCTGCCCCCGGCCGCGGCCTACAAAGAAGTCGTGTTCGCCGACAAGGCGCAGACCGAAAAGGCGCAAGGCGTGCTCAAGGCTGACTGGGCCAAGATGGTCAAGGTGTAATGCGGCAGGCATCTGATGCACCGGCGGGTATGGCGTCTGACAGGGCGTCAATCGCCAGCCGCTCGGTGCGCCTGCCGGGCTGGCTGGGCCGACATTGGGGCACGGTGCTGTTCATCGGCCCCTTTCTGCTTTATGTGCTGGTGTTCCTGCTGCTGCCCGCGCTGCGCTTGCTGGCGCAGGCGCTCATCGACCCGCACGGCCTGACGCTGCGCTACATCGCCGAGCTGGCGCAGCCGCAGACGGTGCAGGCGTTTTCCAACTCCATCGTGCTCTCGGCGGTCTCGGCTGCAGTCGGTCTGGTGTTCGGCGGTCTGGCGGCCTATTTCATTTTGCACCCCAAGGCGCCCAAGGGGCTGCGTTCTCTGCTCACCTCGTTCAGCGCGGTGGCGGCGAACTTCGCCGGGGTGCCGCTGGCGTTTGCCTTCATCGCCACCCTGGGCAGTCTGGGCATGGTGACGGTCTGGCTGAAAAGCCTAGGGATCGACCTGTACGCCTCGGGCTTCAATCTCTACTCGATGAGTGGCTTGATTCTGGTGTATGGCTACTTTCAGATTCCGCTGATGATCATTGTCATCATCCCGGCCATCGAAGGGCTGCGGCGCGAATGGCGCGAGGCCGCGGAAAGCCTCGGTGCGCGCACCTGGGTGTACTGGCGGCATGTGGGCCTGCCGATTCTGTTGCCGTCGCTGCTGTCGGCCTACCTGCTGCTGTTCGGCAATTCGTTTTCGGCCTACGCCACGCCTTACGCGCTGACTTCGGGCAATATCGGCCTGGTGCCCATCGAAATCAGCAATGTGCTGTCGGGCAACGTCATGCTGGAGCCGCAAGCCGGCGCTGCGCTGGCGCTGGGCATGATCGCGGTGATGGTGGTGGTGATGTTGCTGTACGCGCTGGTGGCCCGCCGCGCCAATCGCTGGAGAGGACGATGAACGCATCTGTTCGTCAACGACTTCCAGTTTCGGGCATGGCGTTATTGCTCATCGTCGGGCTGTATTTCGCGCTGCCCTTGTTCGCTACCGGCGTGTTCAGCTTCTGGGAAGGCGGTGACCGTTACGGCCTCAGCGCCTATGCGAGTCTGGTGCGCCAGAGCGAGATGTGGAACAGCCTGTGGCTGTCTCTGCGGCTGGCGCTGGAAACCATCGCGCTCAGTCTGGTGGTGCTGGTGCCCGCGGTGTTCTGGATGCACCTGCGCGCGCCGCGCATGAAGCCGCTATTCGACTTCATTTCGGTGCTGCCTTTCGTCGTGCCGCCCATCGTGCTGGTGGCCGGGCTCACCGCGCTGTTTCATGGGCCGGACTGGTTCGTCGGCACGCCCAACTATCTGGTGGTGCCTTACGTCATTCTGGCGCTGCCCTACACCTACCGGGCGCTGGATGTGGGCATGCGCGCGCTCGATTTGCGCACCCTCACCGAGGCTTCGCACAGCCTGGGCGCAGGTTGGGGCACTTTCTTGCTGCGGGTGCTGGTGCCCAATCTCGCCAGTGCGCTGGCGGGTGCGGCGCTGCTCACCATCGCCATCGTCATGGGCGAGTTCACTTTTGCGAATGTGCTGCTGTTCAACACCTTCGCGGTCTATATCAACTACGTCGGCCAGACCTCGGCCACCGAGGCGGCGGCACTCACTCTGCTGAGCTTTGTCATCACCTGGCTGGCGATGCTGGGCGTGCTGCTGTCGGGGCGCGGCAAAGGCCAGGCGCAACTCGGAGGCGCGCACTGATGGCGACGCTTGAAATCAACGGGGTGGCCAAGCTTTACGGCAACCGCACCGTGCTGCACGACATTTCCCTGAATCTGAGCAGCGGCGAGTTTGTCTCGCTGCTCGGTCCCTCGGGCTGCGGCAAGACCACGCTGCTGCGCATCATCGCGGGGTTCGAGCACCCCGAGCGCGGCAGTGTGCGGGTGGACGGGCGCGACATCACCGCGCTGCCCGCCAATCAGCGCCAGTTCGGCATGGTGTTTCAGGCGTACAGCCTGTTTCCCAATATGACCGCGGCGGAGAACGTGCGCTTCGGCTTGCGGGTACGCAAAATCGACGCTGCCGAGCAAGCTCGCCGCGTGGGCGAGATGCTCGAACTCGTAGGCCTGTCGGCCCATGCCGACAAGTACCCGCACCAGCTCTCCGGTGGCCAACAGCAGCGCGTGGCGCTGGCGCGCGCCCTGGCCATCCAGCCCACACTGTTGTTGCTCGACGAACCTTTGTCGGCGCTCGACGCCAAGGTGCGGGTGCAGTTGCGCGAGGAGATTCGCCGCATTCAGCGCGAGACCGGCATCACCACCGTGTTCGTCACCCACGATCAGGAGGAGGCGCTGTCCATCTCCGACCGCGTGGCGGTGATGTTCGAGGGTCGCATGGTGCAGGTCGGCGCGCCAGCGGCGATTTATCAGGAGCCGGAGCATCCTTTCGTCGCCCAGTTCATCGGCATTTCCAGCCGCCTGCCCGCGCGTCTGCTCGATGCCGGGCAGGGCATGATTTCTGTGATGGACAAGCCGCTGCAGGCGCCGCGCGCGCGCGGTCTGGTGAGCGAGGAACTGCATCTTTACCTGCGCCCCGAAGATGTGCAGTTGCACGCGCTCAACGGCAGTACGCCGAGCGGTGCGGTGCTGCAGGGCACGGTGCGCGAAAGCACCTTCTTCGGCGCCGTTACGCGCTTGCGCGTCGATCTCGACAGCGGCGAGCGTTTGCTGTCCGACCTGTCCACCAGCGCCGCGCAGCAACTGCCCATCGGCAGCCGGGTGCACATCGGCTGGCAGGCCGATGCCATGCGCCTGCTGCCCGCGAAGGACACGCCATGAAGCTCATTCACCTCACCGACACCCATCTCACCACGCCGGGCCGCAGTCTCTACGGTATCGACCCGCTGGCGCGGTTGCAGGCGGCGGTCGAGCACATTGCGCACCAGCATGCCGACGCCGAGCTGTGCGTGGTCACCGGCGACCTCACACACTGGGGCGAGGCGGCGGCATACGCCAGTCTGCGCGACGGCCTGGAGTTGCTGCCCATGCCGGTGCTGCCGCTGATCGGCAACCACGATCACCGGGGCCGTTTTCGCGCCGCGTTTCCCGAAGTGCCGGTGGACGAAAACGGTTTTGTGCAGTGGACGCACGACACCTCGGTCGGCCGCTTCATCCTGCTCGATACGGTGCTGGGCGACGCCGATCAGCGGCGCCCATCCGCGGGCTATTTCGATGCCGGTCGCGTTGAGTGGCTGCGCGCGCAGCTCGATCGTGCGCAGGCTGACGCAGCGCCGGTCTTCCTGTTCATGCACCATCCGCCGTTTGGCGTGGGCATCGCCGCCTTCGACGAGATCAACCTCGTGGCCGATGACGCCTTGGCTTTCGGCGCTTTGCTGCGGGAGTATGGCCACATCCGCCATCTGTTCTTCGGTCACATCCACCGCCCCATTTCCGGCAGCTGGCATGGCATTCCTTTCTCCACCCTGCCGGCCACGGCGCATCAGTCGGGCCTCGACTTCCTCACGGAAACCGATCTGTTTACCCACGAAGCGCCGGGCTACGGCGTGGTGCTGATCACGCCCGAGCAGGTCACGGTGCACATCAGCGATTTCCTCTATCGCGGCCCGCAGATCGACCCCGGCAGCGAACGCCTGCACGGCTGAAATTTTCTCGCGGCACCTTGCCCCGCCGCCTTGGCGGAGGCCGCAATGACCCTGCGCGCAGAGATAGTTCTAATCAGAACTAAGATGCGCCGCATGTTCTGCTTCCGAGTTGCAGTGTGACTTCCCCGCCCCCCTTTCTGCCCTTGCTGCGCGAACTCGTGCGCACCTATCAGGCGTTCGAGCGTTACTCCGCCGCGCATGTGCAAAGCCTCGGGTTGACCCCGGCGCAATTCGACGTGGTGGCCACGCTGGGTAACACCGAGGGCATGAACCCCAAGCAGTTGGGCGACAAGACCCTCATCACCAAAGGCACGCTGACCGGCGTGGTCGATCGCCTGCTGGCCAAGGGCTTGGTGCAGCGTCTGCCCGATCCGAGCGATGGCCGTGGGCAGATCGTGCGGCTGACGTCGCGGGGACAGAAAGTGTTCGAGCAAGTGTTTCCTGCGCATGGGGCGCATCTGGCGCAGGCGTTCTCAAAACTGAGCGCTGCAGAGCTGGCCGCCTCGCAGCAGGCCTTGCACAGCCTGCGGCAGGCGCTGGAGCAGGCGGGCGCTCACGCGGGTACTCAGGAGGGTGCGACATGAACTCCACCCCGGCTGCCGAAGTGGCCCGCTACACCCTGCCCGCACAGTTGCTGCATTGGCTGATCGCCCTGTTGATTTTCGGCCTCTTTCCGCTGGGGCTTTATATGCACGGGCTGCCGCTTTCGGTGCGCAAAATCGAGTTGTATTCGTGGCACAAATGGTTCGGTATCACCGTGCTGCTGTTGGTGGTGCTGCGCATCGGTTGGCGGCTCACGCATCGCCCGCCGCCGCTGCCCGGCGACATTCCGCCCTGGCAGCAGGCGGCCGCGGCCCTGATGCACGAACTGCTCTATTTACTGATTCTTTGCATACCGCTCAGCGGCTGGGCGCTGAGCTCGGCGGCCGGTGTGCCCGTGGTGTGGTGGGGCGTGTGGAAGCTGCCCAATCTGCTGCCCGCCAACCCGGCGATGGCGCATCTGCTCGAACTGGTGCACGCCACGCTGAACTACACCCTGGCCGCCTTGGTTGCCGTGCATATTGCCGCGGCGCTCAAGCACCAGTTCATCGATCACGACGGCGTGCTGCTGCGCATGCTGCCGCGTCTGTTGCCGCGTTTGCGTCGCTGATGGGCTCAAGACTCGCCACTCCGCGTGCGCTCTTTTTGGAAAAGGAAATCAATCATGTCGCATCTCTCGATCAAAACGCTGTGCGCCGCCGCCAGCGCGTTATCCATCTGCGCAACAGCCTGGGCGCAGCCCGTTCCCGCTGCGGCCTACACCCACGTTTTGCCCGCGTCGAGCGTGAGCTTCAGCGCCACCCAGATGGGCGTGCCGATGAAAGGTCACTTCAAAACCGTGACCGCGCAGATCGACTTCATGCCGGGCGACCTCGCCAAGTCGCACGTCGAGGTTGCGGTGCAGTCGGCCAGCGTGGACGCGGGCAGCGCCCAGACCAACGCCCTGCTCGCCGGGGCCGACTGGCTGGCGGCCAAAGCCGATCCGCAGGCCCGTTTCGTCTCCACCCATTTCACCCCCGACGGACCGGGACACTACTGGCTCAACGGCACTTTCAGCGTGAAGGGCCACAGCCAGCCGCTGCGCGTGCAGGTGAGCACCCACCCCGACGGCAAAGACCTGATCATGGACGCCGCCTTCAAACTCGACCGCACCGCCTTCGGCCTGGGCACCGGCTCGTGGGCCGACACCAGCGTGGTGGCCGCTGCCATTGCGGTGCAGGTGCATCTGGTCGTTTCTCCCCAATAACAACTGACACAACCCACTCACCGCACACCGCTCTCTCTGAAAGGACTTCACCATGTTTCGTTCAAGCTCCCGCTCACTTCTGGCCCCCGCGCTTTCAACCGCCGTGGCCATGGCGCTCTGCGCCGCACCGGCCTGGGCCGCCGAAACAACGGCGCCGCAGGCCTATGTTCACAAGCATGCCGATCCAGCGGGGAGTTACCGCGTCGATCCCGATCATTCCGGGGTGCAGTTCACCATCGGCCACGCGGGTGTCGGGCGCTTCACCGGGGTGTTCAAACGGGTGACTGGCAGCTACACCTTCGACCCTGCGAACCCCGCCAAAGACAAGGCCGACATCGTCATCCCCGCCCAGAGTCTGGACACCTTCCTGTCGCAACGCAACACCGATCTGCTGGCCGCGCCGTTTTTCGACGCCGCTGCGAACCCCGACATCCGCTTCGTCGGCACGCGCTATGTGCCGCAGAACAAGACCCACGGCAAGCTCTACGGCAACCTCACCCTGCGCGGCGTAACCCACCCGGCGACCTTCGAGGTAACGCTGGAAGGCGCGGGCGATGTGGCCTATCTGCCCAAACCCTGGGGCGGTTATCTCAGCGGCTTCGTCGCCACCACCACGATCAATCGCATGGACTACGGCATGACCGCTTTCGCCGCTGGCCTGAGCCATGAGGTGAAAGTGCGCGTGGAGATCGAAGGCGTGCGCACCCCATCATGATTGCCCCCAGGGCCGGTCTGCGCCCAGCCCGCCCCCCGCGGGGGATGAGGCCCGCGGCTCCAAGCTGCCCTGCGGCAGCTTGGACGGAGCCGAATCCGAGCAGCTTGCAAGCTGCGAGGTGGACAAGGAAACTTGGGGTGGCCCGGCGTTTCCTTGAGAGGAGCTGAACATGCCCGATCAGCGCATGCCCACGTTGTTTGTCTCTCACGGCTCGCCCATGCTGCCGCTG
This sequence comes from Thiomonas sp. OC7, assembly GCF_900634595.1. Classification (NCBI taxonomy): domain Bacteria; kingdom Pseudomonadati; phylum Pseudomonadota; class Betaproteobacteria; order Burkholderiales; genus Thiomonas; species Thiomonas sp. OC7. Next base: position 2,269,643 of record NZ_LR131953.1, read on the forward strand.
GAGCCGGGCAGCGCCGGGCCGATGCTCCAGGCGCTCGGGCAGGCGCTGCCGCGGCCCGCGATCATCCTCGCTTTTTCGCCGCACTGGATGGCGCGGCAGCCCATTCTGGGCACCAGCACGCGGCCTTCGACCCTGCACGACTTCGGCGGTTTCGACCGCGCGCTCTATGCCCTGCAATACCCCGCGCCCGGTGCGCCGCAGTGGGCTGCGCGGATAGAAGCACTGTTGCGCGAAGCTGGCTGGGGCGTGCACGAAGACCCGCAGCGCGGGCTCGATCACGGCGTCTGGTCACCGCTGCGGCTGATGCTTCCGCAGGCGGATATTCCGGTGATGCCGCTGGCCATGCCCTGGCCGCTCGACGCCGCGCTCGCCTATAGCCTGGGCGCGGCGCTGGCGCCGCTGACCGAGCAAGGCGTCTTGCTGTTCGGCACTGGCAGCCTGACGCACAATCTGCACGAGTTTCACCCGTCCGCCCGCACCGACGATCCACCGGCCGCCTACGTGCAGGCTTTCGTCGAATGGATGCGCGGCATGATCGACCGCGGCGACACCCCGGCGCTGCTCGACTACCGCCGCAGAGCGCCGCATGCGGCACGCGCGCACCCCACCGACGAGCATCTGCTGCCGCTGTTCTGGGCGCTGGGCGCCGCTGGCGAAGGCGCCACGCCGCGTCATCATGTCGGGGGCGTGCACTACGGCAACCTCAGCATGGACGCTTGGGAGTTTGTCGCCGCCTGAGCGGGAATGCGCCGCGTCGCGGACGGTGGCGTGAGACTCAGAACGCCGCGATGCCCGTGATCGCCCGGCCGAGAATGAGGGCGTGGATGTCGTGCGTGCCCTCGTAGGTGTTGACCACTTCGAGATTCACCAGATGGCGGGCCACGCCGAACTCGTCTGAAATGCCATTGCCGCCGAGCATGTCGCGCGCGGTGCGGGCGATGTCGAGCGCCTTGCCGCAGTTGTTGCGTTTGAGCAGCGAGGTGACTTCGGGCGCCGCCGTGCCTTCGTCCTTCATGCGCCCCAGGCGCAGCACGCCCTGCAGCCCGAGGCTGATGTCGGTCGCCATGTCGGCCAGCTTTTTCTGCACGAGCTGATTGGCCGCCAGCGGACGGCCGAACTGCTTGCGGTCGAGCACATACTGCCGCGCACGGGCGTAGCAGTCTTCCGCCGCGCCCATCGCCCCCCAGGCGATGCCGTAGCGCGCGCTGTTCAGGCAGGTGAAAGGGCCTTTGAGCCCGCGCACCGTGGGAAAGGCGTTTTCTTCGGGACAGAACACCTGGTCCATCACAATCTCGCCGGTGATCGAGGTACGCAGGCCGACCTTGCCGTGTAGGGCCGGTGCGCTCAGCCCCTTTGCCCCCTTGTCGAGCACGAAGCCGCGAATCTCGCCCGCGTCGTCCTTGGCCCAGACCACGAACACATCGGCGATCGGGCTATTGCTGATCCACATCTTGTTGCCAGTGAGCGCATAGCCGCCGGGCACGGCACGGGCGCGCGTGCTCATGCCGCCGGGGTCGGAGCCGTGATCGGGTTCGGTCAGCCCGAAGCAGCCGATCCATTCGCCGCGGGCCAGCTTGGGCAGATACTTCTGCTTCATCGCTTCGGAGCCGAAGGCGAAGATCGGCAGCATGACCAGCGAGCTCTGCACACTCATCATCGAGCGATAGCCCGAATCGACCCGCTCGACCTCGCGCGCGATCAGCCCGTAACCTACATAGTTCAGCCCGGCGCCGCCATAGGCCTCGGGAATCGTCGGGCCGAGCAGGCCGAGCGCTCCCATTTCGCGGAAGATCGTCGGGTCGGTGGTTTCATGGCGGAAGGCGCTCAGCACCCGCGGCACGAGCTGGTCTTGGCAATACGCCTGCGCGGCGTCGCGCACCGCCCGTTCGTCGGCGCTGAGCTGGGCGTCGAGCTGCAGCGCATCGTCCCATTGAAATGCGGGTTTGGAGGAGGCCATGGGTTTTCCTTGCAGGAGAAATCAATCAGGGGCAAATCATCTTACGGCGGGCGCCCGGCCCGGCCACGTTCTTCCCAGCAGCAGCCGATAAAGCCGCAGCAGCCCCCAGAAAAACAGCAGGGGCAGCACCACGGTCTGTATCAAAAAGACGGCCGCCAGGGTGATGAGGTGCGACACGATACCGCTCGCCTTGGCCTGCAGCGCCTGTACCTGCTGGCCGATGTCCTGCGTCTGCGACCACAGTTGTCTGAGCTTGTCCAAGGCCCCGCCGTCAGCCTGCGCCGCCGTCTGCGCTTCAGAGGCTGCGGGGGTGGACAGGCTGACCTGCTCTTGAGCGGCGGCGTAGTCGCGCGCCATCAGCAGCGAATAGGTCAGCTCGCTGGCCAGCGAGGCGGCGGGCACGCTCAGGCTCAGCACCAACAGGCCAACCGACAGCCGCGCCAGCCAGGGCGGTGCGCGGCGCTCTCTCAGCACCAGCACAGCCCAGGCCAGAAACAAGGCGGAGAGCACCACCGCCAGCGGCCAGGCGCTGAACACCGCGATCAGCACTTGCTGCATGGCAAACGACAAAGTCGCCACGAGCATGACACTGGAAAACTGCTCGACCAGATCGTCCAGCGGGTCGAGTGCCGCGCCCGGCTGCACCGAAGCGCCCGCGCCGATCTGAAAACTCACCGACGCACTCTTGGCCACGCTGAGCACGCCGTTGAGCGCCCGCGCCGAAGCAAACGTCACCAGCGCGCGCTGCAGTCCCGACTCGACAGACCGTTGCGCCGTGGCTTGCAGCGGACGCCACCACACCAGCGCCAGAACCAGCGCGAACACCGTCAGCAACGCCGCCTTCCTCTGCTTGCTCTCCATGATGCATTCCCTCGAAAAATCGCCCAGCGCCCAGCATAGAAGGAAGTGAGTTGGGTCTGCACGCATAAGGGACGGCGGTGTTTTGCCGTCAAGGCGGCGAATGACGCTGCTTCAAACCAGCCTCGATCGCGCGTCTTGCCGCTCAATCCCTCAGGTTTGCATCAGCGCATGAGCAAACGCCGGGTCGCCCCTCGGGCGCTCAGCAGCGCCGGACGCCTACAAAACCGAGGCCGCCGCCAGCTCCACCCGGTTGCGGCCGTTTTGTTTGGCCTGGTACATGGCCGTATCGGCGCGGCCCAGCGCGGCTTCCAGAGTGCTCTCGCCAGGCTGCAGAACGGTGACGCCGATACTCAGCGTCATCGGCACCCGCAGCCCCTGGATGCGCAGCGCATGTCGCGACACCGACAGGCGGATGCGATCAGCCAGTTCATACGCGTTTTCCAGGCTAGTGGCGGGCAGAAAGACGGCGAACTCCTCGCCGCCGATCCGCCCGATCACGTCGCCCTCGCGCAGCGCGGCGTTCATGCGATTGGCCAACTGCACCAGCACGGTATCGCCCACGGCGTGACCGTGCGTGTCGTTGACGCGCTTGAAGTGGTCGGCGTCGATCAGCAGCAGACTGGGCGCCTGGTCGCGGGCTGACTGCAGCAAGGCATTGGCGCGCTCAAAAAAGCCGCGGCGGTTGTAGAGCCCGGTCAGCGCGTCGGTCTGGGTCATGCGGGTGAGCGCCTGCTCGCGCTGCTTGCGGTCGGTGATTTCCACCAGGCTGGTGAGCACCGCGGCCTTGTTGTCGTAGCGCAGGCTGCTGGCGGCCAGCATGACGTGGATGTGATTGCCGCTGGAGGTGAGCATGCGCACATCCACAGGGCCCGCTTCGCCGCGTGCTTTCAGCGCATCGGTCACGGCGCTGCGAGTACGCGAGTCTGCGTAAAAATTCGAGGCATAGGCAGAGCCCGGTTCAGTGTGGCGCCGTTCCGGGTCGAGCAGGGCCTGAGCGGCGCGGTTGAATCGCAACACCGAGCCGTTGTCTTGCTGGCTCAGGACCAGCGGCACCGGGCAGACCTCGAACAGATGGCGCAGATTGCTCTCGGCGGTGCGGCGCTCCCGCATTTCTTTTTCCAGCCGCTGGCGCTCGAGCCAGAGCAGGCGGCCGGAGCGGGCGTTGTGGGCGGCAGTCATCCACCCCAGAATGTGCACATACAGCGCGATGACCAGCAGCGCGCTCAGGTCGCGCCACGAGGCGTGATGCCACCCGTAGGCCTGAATGAACAGGCTGGCGGTACCCAGGGGCAACAGCCAGAAGTTGACCGGGCTGAGCATGGGCACGAAGGCATAAGCCGACGCCACTATGAGCAGGCCGGTCAGTCCCTGATAGGGTGAGAACTCGCCATAGCCCAAATTGACCAGACGCAAGGCGACGATGGCTCCGAGTTCAAACAGAATCAGCGCCGTGCGCAATTGCGCCGGACGCGCGACAGCGCCGGGTCGCGCCACGCGCCAGAGATACAGGCCCAGCGCCAACACGGCCAGCCGCACGGCCAGCAGCCAAAAGAACGGGGCGCTATCGTGCAGCTGGGTCCAGTCGACGATGCTGCCTAGCAAACACACCAGACCGCCCAACAGCCCGAGCAGGCGCAACCGCGCGGCGATATCGGGCCAGAGATCATGCACATAGGCGTGCTCGTCCTGTCTGCGCAGAAACAGGCCGAGCCGACCGATGGGTGGCGTGGCTTCGCCGGTCAGGCGTGCCGACTCGCTGCCGCTGGTGGCAGAACGGGGCTCAAGACTGCGGCGAGGCCAGGGGGTCATGTGCGCAACGGCAAAAATCAGGCGGCTGAGAGCGCCCCCAGACCTGCCGCGTTCGCGGCAGGCCCCCCCGAGGGGGATGAGAAAGCTTGGGGCGGCCCGGCGTTTTCTCATGAGGGAAATGTAAACATTGTTCCCGAACTCGGCGGCAGGCGTCTCGGGAAAATGTCACAGCGCAGCCTGTTTTTCGCAATGTCCTACGCACCCGCCTTTTTACCGGCGGAACCGCGCGCAGGCGCGCCGATTGCGCAACGAATCAACCGCGGCTGTACGCCAGGCCCGAGGCCACGCCGCCGAACAGGTCACCGACCACCAGCTCCACGCCGTCGAACTCGGCCTGCAGTGCGCGCTGAAACGGGCGCAGCGCGCTCGACCCGCCGGTGAGGTAGATCGCATCGAGCGCGCCGTCGCCCAGGCCCGCGCGCTGCACACATTCGCGGGCGCAGGCTACGGTACGCGACAGCAAATCCGCCAGATGATCGCGTAGATCGGCAGGGGTGAGTGAAGCCTGCAGCCCCCTCTCGATGAACGATAGCGTGATGGCCGTATCGGCATCGTCCTGCGAGCAGCGGATCTTGGCCTGCTCGACCTCATGCGCCAGCCGGTGCCCCTCGCGGTGGCGCAGCACCGTCATCAGTCGCTCGTGCAGTTGGGGCTCGGCATAGTCTTCGCGCAGCGCCTGCGCCTGGCTCAGCGCGCGCGGCAGATACAGCCACTGGATCAGGTGCCAGGTCGAGAGATCGAAAAACACGCGGCTGGGCACCTCGCGCTGCTGCGGTCCCAGGTGGCGGTAGCCCAGCAGGGGCATGGCCCGCTCCAGACTGAGCTTGTGGTCGAAATCGGTCCCGCCGATGTGCACCCCGGAAGTGGCGAGCACGTCGGCGCTGCGGTCGGCTTGCGCACTGCGCTGCGGGCCCAGTCGCACCACGGTGAAGTCGGACGTGCCGCCGCCCACATCGACCACCAGCACCAGACTCTCGCGCGACAGACGGCGCTCGTAGTCGAGCGCCGCCGCAATCGGCTCCAGTTGAAACGTCACCTGCTCGAACCCCACCGCCAGGGCAGCCTCGTGCAACGAGCGCTGCGCTTGCGCGTCGCGCTGCGGGTTGTCGTCGACAAAGTGCACCGGTCGGCCCATGACCACCCGCGTGGGCGCGCGGCCCAGCGCCTGCGCCGCACGTTGGCGCAACTCGGCAAGGAAGGTCGCCACGATGTCCTGAAAGCTGACCTGCTGGTGGTTGGCTTCCGTCTTCTCCAGCAGCAGCGGGCTGCCCAGCAGGCTTTTGAGCGAACGCATCAGCCGCCCTTCCGAGCCGCTGAGGTATTGCCTCACGGCGTCGCGCCCGAAGTGCGTGCGGTGGTCTTCCGCGTTGAAGAACACGGCCGTGGGCATGGCCAGCGCTTCGCCCTCCAACGGAATCAGACGCGACAGTCCGTGTGGCTCCGCCCAAGACACCGCCGAATTGGAGGTGCCGAAATCAATGCCGAGCGTGCCGTGTAGAGGGGACATCATGAACAAAAGTGAGATTGCCGCAGTGCTGCACGCGATGCAGCGGGCTGCGCAGTTTACTCACCTTGAACCCAGATCTTCCATCAGGCGGGGCTTCGCCCCTACACGGGCGCTGGCGGGCGGTTTGGGGCGTCTTCGCCCCCGCGCTTCGCGCCCATAGCGATGGCGATGGGCTTGTCACGCAGGGCCAAATCCATCCCCAACCCGCCGCGCCATCAACCCGTGTCCCCATGGAAAATCTGGGTTGAAAGAGCGGCATTTGTGCGGCGGGCTAACTGGCGCGACGCAGAGGCGGGTTTGCGCACGCGCACAAAAAAGCCGGGATAAAAACCTTCCCGGCGAAGTCCAGCCAAGCCGGTCTCGGCTTGCGCCTCGACCGGCTTCCTCAAGGTTCAGGCCAGGTCGAATCGATCCAGATTCATCACCTTGCCAAAGGCTGCGGCGAAGTCGTGCGCGAACTTCTGCTGCGCATCGCTGCCGGCATACACCTCGGCAATGGCGCGAAGCTGGGCGTTTGAGCCGAACATGAGATCGACCGTGGTGGCCGTCCACTTCAGCGCCCCGGTCTTGCGGTCGCGGCCCTCCATCACGCCTTCGGTTGCGGTGCGCTCCCACTTCGTGCCCATGTCGAGCAGGTTGACGAAAAAGTCGTTGCTCAGGGTTTCCGCTCGCTGGGTGAACAGGCCGTGGTGCGACTCTCCGACGTTGGTGTTCAGCGCGCGCATGCCGCCGATCAGCACCGTCATCTCGGGCGCGCTCAGGTTCATCAACTGCGCCCGGTCGACCAGCAATTCAGCGGCATAACCGGCATAGCCCTTGCGGGTGTAGTTGCGGAAGCCGTCGGCCTTGGGTTCGAGCACGGCGAACGACGCCACATCGGTTTGTTCCTGCGTGGCGTCGGTGCGGCCGGGTGAGAACGGCACCTCGACGTCGATCCCGCCCTTCTTCGCCGCCGCTTCCACCCCGGCGCAACCGCCCAGCACGATCAGGTCGGCCAGCGACACTTTTTTGCCACCCGCGGCCTGCGCGTTGAACTCGGCCTGGAGGGCTTCGAGCTTGGACAGCACCTTGGCCAGCTCGGCGGGTTGGTTGGCTTCCCAGTCTTTCTGCGGTGCGAGGCGGATGCGCGCGCCGTTGGCGCCGCCGCGCTTGTCGCTGCCGCGGAAGGTGGAGGCCGAGGCCCAAGCGGTGCCGACCAGTTGGGGGATGGACAGGCCGGAGGCGAGCAATTTGGCCTTGAGCGCCGCAATGTCTGCCGCGTCGATCAGCGGATGATCGACCGCAGGCACCGGGTCTTGCCAGATCAGCTCTTCCTTGGGCACGAGCTTGCCGAGGTAGCGGGCGCGCGGCCCCATGTCGCGGTGCGTGAGCTTGAACCAGGCGCGGGCGAAGGCGTCGGCGAACTCGTCCGGGTTGGCCATGAAGCGGCGTGAGATCTTCTCGTAGATCGGATCGACGCGCATGGCCATGTCGGCATCGGTCATCAGGATGGGCACCTTCTTCGACGCATCCGCCGCTGACGGGGCCATGTTCTTGTCGGTGTTCTGCTTGGGCACCCATTGATGCGCACCCGCCGGGCTCTTGACGTTTTCCCATTCATTGCCGAACAGCACTTCGAAGTAGCTCATGTCCCACTGCGTCGGCGTGGGCGTCCAGGAGCCCTCCAGTCCGCTGCCGATCTGGTCGCCGCCCTTACCGCTCTTGTAGCTGCTGATCCAGCCCAGTCCCATCTCCTCCACTGGGGCCGCCTCGGGCGCTGGCCCGACATGCGTGGCAGGCCCGGCGCCGTGGCATTTGCCGAAGGTGTGACCGCCCGCGGTGAGCGCCACGGTCTCTTCGTCGTTCATGGCCATGCGCGCGAAGGTTTCACGCACCATCTGCGCCGAAGCCAGCGGATCGGGCTTGCCGCCCGGCCCTTCCGGGTTGACGTAAATCAGCCCCATCTGCACGGCGGCGAGCGGGTTTTCGAGATCGGCTTGCTGCGTGCCGTGGCGCGTATCGCCCAGCCAGGTGTTCTCCGAACCCCAATAGGTGTCTTCCTCCGGCTCGTACACATCGGCGCGCCCGCCGCCGAAACCAAAGGTTTTGAAACCCATCGATTCGAGGGCCGCATTACCCGCGAGAATGTACAGATCGGCCCACGACAGCTTGCGGCCGTACTTCTGCTTGATCGGCCACAGCAGACGACGCGCCTTGTCGAGATTGACGTTGTCGGGCCAACTATTGAGCGGCGCGAACCGCTGATAGCCGCTGCCCGCGCCGCCGCGCCCGTCGCCAATGCGGTAAGTGCCCGCGCCGTGCCAAGCCATGCGGATGAACAGCGGGCCGTAGTGCCCGTAGTCCGCAGGCCACCAGTCCTGCGAGTCGGTCATCAGCGCCTTGAGGTCTTTGACCACGGCGTCGAGATCGAGGGTCTTGAACTCTTCGGCGTAGTTGAACGCCTCGCCCATCGGATTGGACGCTGGCGCGTGCTGGTGCAGCATTTTGAGGTTGAGCTGGTTGGGCCACCAATTGGCGTTGCCCATCGCCCCGACGACAGTCTTGGTCTGGGTGCTGTGCGCCACCGGGCATTTCAAATCGTTCGACATGGTTGACTCCTTGAGGTTGTCATCGCTTCAAGGTGCTTGATGCGACCGTTGCAGCTTAGGCCGCAATAATTGAAAAGAACAATTTAAAGTTCCAATACGATTGATTGAGTAAAACTAGGCAAAGGCCGGATTGGCGCCTTGCTGATGTGCCGTTCAAATGGTTGAAGGTTCGGCAGGGTTCCACTGTAAGACGCAAGTTGGTGACTTATTTCCTGTTTTTATCGGGTGTTGTATGAAACGATGGCCCACTGTTCCCGTGTTTGTGCCGTTCTTTCGTACGTACGACCTAGCCTTGGTGAAGGGCGTACTTATCCCGCCATTCATTCAGGGGGGCGGGTTTCTTCACAGTCGTAATTATTTGTATAGTGGTTTTAACGATTTCGAGCCCTTTTTGGGCTTAAGACAATCTGTACAGCAACTTTCCAGAATCGCATGGCTGATTCCCCTCCCACGGCTCCAAGCGCACTCAAAAGCTACGCGCGCACCTCCGCTTTAGCGGTGGCGCTCGGCAGTGGGGTGTCGCACTGGCTAGCGCATCGCCATCCTGTGCGCCGCATCCTCATGCTGCACGGCGTGGGTGGAAGCACGATGCCTCCGGGAGATTTCCACCGCGTGATGTCGTGGCTGAAGCAACGCTATGCCATCGTGCCGCTCGATCTCATGGTTCGAGAGATTCTGGACGGTGTGCCCGCGCCCGCTGGGGCCGGCCGCAGCCAGCTCGCCATCACCTTCGACGACGGCCTGTGCAATCAGTACCGCATCGCCCGCCCCATCCTCGAGCAACTTGAGATACCGGCCACGATTTTTGTCTGCCCTGGCCTGGTGGATGCCAGGCAGTGGATGTGGAACCACGAGGCGCGCGCCCGGTTGAAGCGTTTATCAAATGAAGGGCTGATGGAGTGTGCGCGGACCTTGAATTCGCCTGCGCATCACCTCGAAGGCTTCATTGCCTGGATGAAAACTCTGTCCCTGCCGCAAAGACAACATGCGCAGGACGTTCTGCGCGATTGCACGCCGCGCTTCGTGCCCATCCCTGCAGAGCACGAGGCTTACGACATGATGAGCTGGGATGAGGTGCGCGCCTGTGACCGCGGCTGCCTGACGATAGGTTCGCACACCATGACCCACCCCATCCTGCCCACGCTGACGGAAGATGAAATCCAGCACGAGTTGCACGACAGCCGTGAGCGACTCGAGACAGAGCTGGGCCGAAGGGTCGATTGGTTTTGCTACCCCAACGGTTCGACGGATGAGCGAGTGCGGAAGGTCGCCCGGTCGATCTACCGCGCGGCCGTGACGACCGAAGAGGGCATGGTGTCGGCAGAGGTCGATCCAATCGCAATTCCGCGCATTCCTGTGACATCGCATCTTCCCCTACTGGCCTGGCGCATGCACCGGCCTTGGGCCTGAGAGACTTGAATTCGCGCATTGCCGCCCCGCTTCGTGCCAGGCCTGATCCATGCAAATTGAACTCATCACCACGACGCCGGCCTTCGACGCCCTAGAGCCCGAGTGGCGCGCCATCGAGGGCCTGACCCCGCGCAACAGTCTGTTTCTCAGCTGGGATTGGCAGCGTCTGTGGTGGTCGCAGTATGGGGAGGGACGAGAACTGCGGATTCTGGTGGCGCGTTTTGGCGGTCAGGCCGTGGGCATTTTTCCGCTGTATCTGGAAACGCACCGCGCCTTCAAGATCCTGCGCGTGCGTAAGCTCAGGCCCATCGGCTCCGGAGGCGATACCGCGCCCGACGATCTGGGCATGTTGTTCGATCCGGCCCACGAACAGGCCGTTGCCAGAGCGTTTGTCGATCATGTGCTGAACAACGTGTCCGGTTGGCAGTTGCTCGATCTCGTCGATCTGCCCGCCGATTCGGCCTTGCTGGCTTGCTGGACGCAGCAAAGCACACAGATTTCAGGCTCGATTGAGCGCACGCCGGTGAACCGCATCATCTACGGCGATTTGCCGCCGGACTGGGAAAGTTATCGCAAAGGACTCAGCCGAAATCGACGTGAGGTTTTAGGTCGGAAGCGCCGAAAATTTGAAGCGCAGCCAGAAGCGCGTTTTTTTCAGATCCAACAAGACGCGCAAATCGATTGGGCGTTTGAGCGGCTCGCCGAGTTGCATCGGCTGCGCTGGCAAGGGCGTACCGAAGAACTCAGTTTCACCTCGCCGCAGTACCTTGAATTCCATCGCGCCCTCATGCATGCCCTTCTGGCGCAAGGCCGGTTGCGCCTGTACGGGCTGGAGATGAATGGGCAGACCATTGCCATGTTCTACGGCTTTCGTCATGGCGCGACGCTCTACTACTTTCAGGCTGGATTCGATCCTCAGCACCTTGCGTTCAGCCCTGGGGAAGTGCTCATGGGGTATGTCATCGAAGCGGCGATCGGGGAACGTTGCACGCGCTTCGACATGCTCAAAGGCGACTACGACCACAAGCGGCACTACTTTCAACAAACCCGCGAGACTTTTGGCTTGCGAGTTCACCGCCCAGGCTTGATTCACTGGCTTTACCGCGTCAAGGCCAGGTTTGCTGCAAACCGCGCTTCGGCAGCACCTGCCGAGGACATGGGCGTTGCGGAAACGAAGCTCACCGCACACCCCGTAGCCGAGTAGCCGAGCCCATGAACGCCGATTCGAGCAGGTCAGGGACTACCGACCCGGAAGCCTTGGTTTCCGTGGTCATCCCGGCGTACAACGCCCGCAACACCCTTGCGCAAACCCTCGACAGCCTGTTCGCCCAGACGCACCGAAATCTCGACATCGTGGTCGTGGACGATGGATCCACCGATGGCACGGCGGAAGTTCTGGAGGCTTATGCAGGGCGGGTGCGGACGATCCGGCAGACCAATGCGGGCATAGGCGCGGCGAGGAATGCGAGCGTGCAGGCGGCTCGGGGCGACTTCATCGCGCTGCTCGATGCCGACGATTTGTGCCGTCCGGATCGCATCGCGATTGAACTGCGCTACCTACAGTCGCACCCCGACATCCTGCTCTGCAGTTCCGATTTCAGCGCCTTCGACCAAACCGGGCCCCTGGCGCCCGCCTCCTACTGCGGCGTCTATTACTCCCGCTGTAGCCCGCAACGGGGCGGCCTGAGGGCGCGGTATCCGCAGGCAGAAACTTTTGCCTTGCTACCGGAGGAGACCGCGCGGCAGAACGGCCAAGCCTCTATCGCGGTTTACTGGGGAGTGGTTTACGACGAACTGGTGCAAGGCAATTTCATCCATCCCCCCACGGTGATGTTCCGCCGGGACGCACTGCAGCGCGCCGGAATGTTCGATCCCGAGATCAAGATCGTCTGCGAGTGGGAATGGTTCGTGCGCGTGGCGCGAGCCGGGCCCGTGGCGCATCTCGACATTCCCTTGCTCGATTACCGCCGCAGCCCCACCCAGATTTCCTCCAGCCCACGCACGGCGCTGGATTCACTTGCGGTGGCCAAGAAAATCTATGCGCGCGACAGCCAACCCGGCCAGCGCCGTGATCGCCGTTCGCTGCGTCACCTGGGGGCGCTCAGCCTCAGCGCGGCCGACATGCTGGCCGAGCTTCAGCCCGAGGCGGCTTTCGGTCTGCTGGCCAGCAGCGTCTTTGTCTATCACACCTTCAGGGGGCAAACGCTGCGCACCTTGTTTAAGATCATGCTGCCTTCCGGGCTGCTCGATCTGCTGCGGCGCGTGCGCGCTTGAACCGCCCGGCGCGCGGCGAGTCGGCGGGCGCAACCGGCTACTTGGCTCCAACCTAGCTTCAAACTCATTCCTACTGATGACTGTTTCCCTTTCCCGTGGCTCCGCGGTCGAGTCGGGCGCGATGTCGCCCGGCCTCACCGCAGACGATTTCGACTTTCATCTGCCGCCCGAACTGATCGCCCAGCATCCGCCGCCGCGGCGCAGCGACAGTCGCCTGCTCGATGCGGGCAGTCCGCCGGCGCTGATCGACCGTGGGTTTCGCGACTTGCCCGGTCTGCTGCGCGCAGGCGATCTGGTGGTGTTCAACGACACCCGGGTGATTCCTGCGCGGCTGTGGGGCTTCAAGGCGGCGCGGGAAGCCGGGGCCGCTTTGGGCGGCGCGGTGGAAGTGCTGGTGGAGCGGGTGCGGGCGGACAACCGGGTCTGGGCGCATGTGCGGGCGAGCAAATCGCCCAAGCCGGGCCAGGTGTTGTCGCTGGGCGCGGCTCGACCCGATGCCGCGGCAGGCGACGAGCCGCACGCATCGGCACCGCTTTTCGCCGTGACGACCGTGGGCCGGGCCGGGCCGGATGGCGGCCTGTTCGAACTGGAGTTTCCAGCCGAGCCTCTGGCCTTGTTGCAGCAGTACGGCGCAGTACCCTTGCCGCCCTACATCACCCACGCGCCGGGTAGTGACGATGTGCGGCGCTACCAGACGGTGTATGCGCAGCACCCCGGCTCGGTGGCGGCGCCCACGGCGGGGCTGCACTTCGACGAGGCCATCCTGGCGAAAATCGACGCGATGGGCGCGCAGCGCGCAGCCGTCACCCTGCACGTGGGAGCGGGCACGTTTCAGCCGGTGCGGGTGAACGATCTGCGGCAGCACCAGATGCACAGCGAGTGGTACACCGTGCCCGAGGCGACCGCGCAAGCGATTGCCAAAGTACGGATGCGGCAAGCGCAGGCGCGCGCGGCAGGCCAGATGCACGCCGCCCCGCGGGTGGTTGCGGTGGGCACGACGGCCATGCGTGCGCTCGAATCGGCCGCGCTGGCGGCGGAAGCGGCCGGGGCGCCAGACGGCGCCGTGCTGCCGGGTGCCCGCGACACCGCGCTGTTCGTCACGCCGGGATATCGCTTTCGCGTGGTGGACGCGCTGCTGACCAATTTTCATTTGCCCAAATCCACCTTGCTGATGCTGGTGTCTGCCTTTGCTGGCATGGAGACGATACGCGCGGCTTACGCCCATGCCATAGCCCAGCGCTACCGGTTTTTCAGCTACGGAGATGCCATGTGGCTGACCCGTCAGGATTTGCGCTGACTCAAACCCATGCTGGCGTCATGCGCCCAGAATGAAAAACCATTTCAGACTGGACGCCATCATGGAACAAATCCTCTCCCCCCGGTTCATGCAGGACCGGCATCAACACCGCACCGAGCATATGGCGGCTATTCGCCAGCGCATTCAGTCGCACACCGCCCAAGCGCTCAGCGCCGAGGAAGAGCATGACCTGCTGCACATGCGCGAAGAAGAGAAAATCGCCCGCGATGTCTATCTGCAGCTCGGCGAGCGTTGGGCGCTGCGGCCTTTGGTCAACATCAGCGGCGCCGAGCAGGCGCATATGGATGCTATTGCCGCGCTGCTAACGCATTACGACCTGCCTGACCCGGCGCAAGGTTTGGCGGTGGGCGAGTTTCGCACGCCCGACTTTCAGAGCTTGTACAACCAGTTGGTGGAACGCGGCCTGCGCAGCGAGCTCGACGCCATCAAGGTTGGGCTGCTGATCGAAGAGTTGGATATTTTTGATCTGGTCGAAGCGCGCAGCCGCGCCCGTCAGCCGGAAATTCTGGCGGTTTACGACGACCTGGAGCGCGGCTCGCGCAATCATCTGCGCGCGTTTTTCCGCCACCTGCAGCGGCATCACGGCGAGTATGTGCCGCAATACCTGAGCCTGAGCGACTTCGAGGCCGTGGCCTGGAGTGAACGCGAAGAGTGCTGATGTCTTAGATGCTTCAGGACTGCGCTGCCGCCACGGCGGCGCGGGTGTGTTCGACGATGTTTTTGAGCGCCTGATCCAGCAGGGTCTGTGCACCCTGTGCGAAGTGCGCGGCGTCGTTCACCGCGATGGTCTGGCGGCCGTCGAAATGCCAATGCGCGGCAATGCGGCTGGTGCGCTGGTTCGCCAGATCGCACACCAGATCCAAGTGCACGGTGCCCTGATTCGCATGCACATCGTGCTCCAGCCGGTTCAGCTTGCAGTGCAGCGTCCACGGTGCGTTCACCAGCACGGCCTGCTGTTGCACGGCGCTGACCCACGGCTGGCGGCTCAGGGTGCGGTCGATGGCTTCGCCCACCAGCTGGGCCGGCGGAGCGAGCCAGCGGCTGTCGCGGTAGGGTTCCAGCGTGTCGGGGCTGCGGCTGTACATCATGGCGGGCGACTGAAATCCGGCAGCGGCGCGGACCGGCAGGAGTTGAATCACCGTGGCTTGCGGCAGCGGCGCGGTGCGGATCTCAGTGGTGGTCAGGCGGTAGGTTTGCTGCACCGGCGCACGGTTGACGGGCAGGGCGCAGGCGGCCAGGGTCAGGCTGGCCAGGCCCAGCAAAGCGGCCAGGGCGGCGCGGCGCAGCCGCAAAACAAAAGAGACGGTCATGGTTTTTCTCCCGGGCCCGGCGGCGGCAAGGCCGGGCCGTACAGCAATTGGCTGGGGTTGGCTTTGAGGTTTTCGGTCAGCGCGCCGAGCTGGCTGCTGAGCTGCTGCAGATTGCGCGCCAGCGCGTCCACTTCGGGCAGGGTGCGGGTCTGAAGCTGAGTCATGGCCTGCACGCCAGCCTGGGTGAAAGCGGTGGTGGTGTCGCCGGCCTGGGCAACGCTGTTGGCGGCGGCGCCGATCTGCGGCATCAAGCCGCCAAGCTGGGCCGACACGCCATCGAGCCGCTTCACCAGCGCCTGGCTTTGCTGCATGAGCGCGCTGCCTTGCGCACTCATCTGCGACAGATTGGCGCTGGTCTGGCGGGCGTTGGCAAACATCTGATTGATATTGTTCTGATTGGCCGCCAGAGAGGCGGAGAGGGTCTGCAGATTGCGCAGCGTGTCGCTGATCGACTGCACATTGGCCGGGCTGAGCAGCGCGTCCACCCGCTGGCTGATACGCGCCAGGGTGATGGCCGCGTCGTTGATGCCGCCCTCGATCTGGGTGAACACCGAGGGCTTGTAGGGAATGACCGGGTCAGGCTCGCCGGGCGGGGTGGGCAGTGGTGTCGACGAGGCGCCGCCGATCAGGTTCACCGCCGACAGCCCGGTGACGCCCAGCGGACTGAGCTGCGCCACGGTGTCGTTGCGCACCGGCACCGCGCTGTCGATCTCGACCTTGATGCGGATGAGGGCCGGGTTTTTCGGATCGATCTCGATGCTTGCGACCTTGCCCACGGTGACGCCGCGGTAGAGCACATTGCTGTCGGTTTTCAGGCCGCTGACGTTGTCGGTGGCGTAGATCAGATACGGCCGGGTGGCGGTCTGCTTGCCGCCGGTGGCCAGCCACCAGCCCAGGCCGCCGAGCAGCGCGCCCAGCAGCACCACGAACAGGCCGACGGCGGTGTAATTGACTTTGGATTCCATGCGATCAACCCCGTGAAGTCGTTTCGTGCGTCATTTCATGCAAATAGGCGGCCGAACGGCTGCCGCGGAAATAGGCGACCAGCTCGGGCTCGTCGCGCTGCGCCAGTTCTGCAGCGGGGCCGACCGCCAGCATTTTTTTGCGGGCGAGAAACGCCACCGTGTCGCTGCCGTGCCAGATCGAATCGAGATCGTGCGTGACTTGCAGAATAGTCAGCCCCAGCAGGTCGCGTAGCTCGCGGATGAGCTGGTCGAACGCCGCGCCGCCGATCGGGTCGAGGCCCGAGGTCGGCTCGTCGAGCACCAGCAACTCCGGGTCGAGCGCCAGCGCGCGGGCTAGCGCCGCGCGCTTGACCATGCCGCCCGAGAGTTCAGCCGGATATTTGTGCGCCGCATCGGCGGGCAGCCCGGCCAGACCGATCTTGAGCATGCCCAGTTCGGGCAGCAGGCGTTTGTCGACCAAGCCTTGCTCGCGCAGCGGCAGCAGCACGTTTTCCAGCACGGTCAGGCCGGTGAATAGCGCGCCGCCTTGGAACAGCACGCCGATGCGCTGGCGCAGCGCTTGCCGCTGCGCGTCGCTTGCGGCCAGCGCGTCCTGGCCGAACAGCTTGAGCGTGCCGCCGCTGGGTGCGCGCAGCAAGAGCAGGCTGCGCACCAGCACCGTCTTGCCCGAGCCCGAGCCACCCACCAGCGCCATGATGGCGCCGCGCGGCACGGCCAGGTTCAGGCCCTCGTGCACCACCACGTCGCCGAAACGGTTGACGATGCCTTGCGCGTCGATGACCAGATCGGCTGCGTTCATAGGTGCAGCAGGTTGTAGAGCACCGAAAAACTGGCGTCGATCACGATCACCAGAAAGATGGCCTGCACCACGCTCACCGTGGTGGCGCGCCCCACCGCTGCCGCGCTGCCCGCAACGCGCAGGCCCTGCATGCAGCCCACCAGGGCGATGACCACGGCGAAAACCGGCGCTTTCACCAGGCCGAGCACCAGGGTCTTGAGCCCCACCACTTGCGGAATGCGCGCGACGTATTCGCTCAGCGGCACGCCATAGCCGACCGCAGCCACGACCCCACCGCCCGCCAGCCCCATCACGTCGGCAAACAGCGCCAGCAGAGGCAGGGTGATGACCAGGGCGATGACCTTGGGCAGCACCAGCATCTCAAAGGGCGACAGCCCGAGCGCGCGCAGCGCATCCACCTCTTCGGTGATGCGCATGGTGCCGATCTGCGCGGTGTACGACGAGCCGGTGCGCCCGGCCACCAGAATGGCGGTGAGCAGAGGCCCGAGTTCGCGCAGGGTGATGATGGACACCAGATTGACAATGAGAATGTTGGCGCCATAGGTCGCCAGCGTGGCCCCGGCCTGATACGCCATGACCATGCCGATGAGAAAAGACAGCAGGCCGATGATGCCGATGGCGCGCAGCCCCGCCGCGTCGATTTCGTGAATGACTTCGCGCCAGCGCACGCGCCAGGGTTGCAGCAGCAGCGGCGCACCACGCCACACCAGTTCGCCGACGAAGGCCAGCAGCGCGCGCAGTTCGTCCAGCGCAATGAGCGTGGCGCGGCCGATGTCGCCCAGCAAGCCGAGGCGGCGCGCGGCCGGCGGCAACGCCAGCGCGCGCTGGCGCACCAGATCGAGCAACTGCTGCTGCGGCGGGCTCAGGCCGCTTGCGTCCACCGTGGCCCCGGCGCTTTGCCACTGCGCCATGCTGCGCACCAGCAGCAGCGCGCCGGGTGTGTCGAGTGTGGTGGCGCTGGCGTCGAGGGTGACGTGCCGCGTGCCTGCGGGCAGATGGGTGTTCGGCTCGCGCGCCAGACCTTGCGCATTCCACGCGCCCTGCAGGCGGCACACGCGCCGCTCAGGCGCGTCCTCCTGCGCCATCCAGTCCAGGGTGGCGGGGGCGTCGGCGGTTGAAGGGGCAGTCATGGCGTGCATAGGTTAGCGGATCGGACGATGCGCGCCACGGCAAGTCTGAAACAATGTCGCCCATGCTGCAATTCACCGTTCACCACACCGCAGGCCAGGCCCGCCGCGGCACGCTCACCCTCAATCACGGTGTCATCGACACCCCGCAGTTCATGCCGGTGGGGACTTACGGCACCGTTAAAGGCATCACGCCCGATGGCCTGAAAACGGCGGGCGCGCAGATCATTCTGGGCAACACCTTTCACCTCTGGCTGCGCCCGGGGCTCGACGTGGTGCGGCAGTTCGGCGGCCTGCACCGCTTCATCGGCTGGGACGCGCCCATCCTCACCGACAGCGGCGGCTTTCAGGTGTGGAGCCTGGGGGCGATGCGCAAGATCAGCGAGGAAGGCGTGCGTTTCGCCTCACCAGTGAACGGCGACAAGCTGTTCCTCACCCCCGAGGTGAGCATGCAGATTCAGACCGTGCTGGGCTCCGACATCGTCATGCAGTTCGACGAATGCACGCCTTACGACGTCGATCGCGCCGGGCAAAAACACATCACGACCGAAGCAGAGGCGCGCGAATCGATGGAACTGTCGCTGCGCTGGGCCGCGCGCTGCAAGACCGAATTCGCGCGGCTGGAAAACCCCAACGCTCTGTTCGGCATCGTGCAGGGCGGCATGTTCGAGCCGCTGCGCGACGCCTCGCTCGACGGCCTCGCCGCGCTCGATCTGCCCGGCTACGCCATCGGCGGCCTGAGCGTGGGCGAGCCGAAAGACGACATGCTGCGCTTGCTGCGCCACACCGCCCCCCGCCTGCCCGCCCACAAGCCGCGCTACCTCATGGGCGTGGGCACGCCCGAAGATCTGGTCGATGGCGTGAGCGCGGGCATCGACCTGTTCGATTGCGTCATGCCCACGCGCAATGCGCGCAACGGCCATCTGTTCACCCGCTTCGGCGATCTGCGCATCCGCAACGCCCGCTTCAAGCAGGACGAACGCCCGATTGACGACACCTGCACCTGCGCCACCTGCCGACAGTTCTCGCGCGCCTACCTGCACCATCTCGACCGCTGCGGCGAAATGCTGTTCGGCATGCTGGCCACCACGCACAACCTGCACTACTACCTGCAACTCATGCGCGGCATGCGCACCGCGCTCGACGCCGAGGCTTTCGAGTCCTTCGTCGCTCAGTTCCACGCCGACCGGGCGCGCGGGGTGTGATCGGTCGAACGCGTTGACGGCTCGGAGGTTCTCTTAACCGGCAGCCAGTTGCGTTGCCATGCGTCCGACCGCGTGCAAGGCTTCTTCCCGCTCGGCTGTCCAGCGTCCGCCGACGTTGAGCCGCAGGCAGTTGCGATATCGGGTGGAGGTGGTGAACAGCGTTCCGGGGACGATGACGATGCGTTGTTCGATGCAGCGTTGATAGAGCGCGACCGCATCGACGGACTTGGGCAGTTCGATCCAGAGGATGAAGCCTCCGGCGGGGTCGGTCGCCCGCGAACCCGGCGGGAATGCAGCAGCGATGATCTGGCGGGCGATGTGGATCTGGTCGGCGAAGCTGCGCCGCAGTTGACGCAGACTCTGGTCGTAGCCGCCTTGTTCGAGCAGCTCGGCCACGGCCCACTCGATCACGGCGCTGCCGCCGCCGCTGAGGGCGCGTTTGAGGTTGGCGACCTGTCCGCTCCAGCGTCCCGCGTCCACCCAGCCGATGCCGCGTAGGCCCGGCGCCAGGGTTTTGCCGAACGAGCCGCAGATCATCACATTGCCGCTGCGGTCGAATGAACGCACGGCGCGTCGGTCTTCCTCGGTGGGGGCGAGGTCGTTGCAGATCACATCTTCGATCAAGGGAATACCGCGCTGTTCCAGCAGTTCCGCCAGACGTTTTTTGCTCGCCACGGGCATGATGGTGCCCAGAGGGTTGGAGAGCGTCGGCACGGCGACGACCGCCTTGATCGGCTGCGTGTCCAGCGCGACCTCCAGGGCTTCGAGCGAGAGCCCAATGCCGGGCTGCATGGGAATTTCCACCGCGCGCAGACCCAAGACCTGCATGGCGCGCAGAAAGCCAAAGTAAGTCGGCGATTCAATGGCGATGACATCGCCCGGCTGCGTGACCGCGCGCAGACACAGGGTGATGGCCTCCATGCAGCCATTGGTGACGACGACGTTGCGGTGATCCAGATTGCAGCCCAGCTCCAGTGCGCGGCGCGAGATGGCTTGCCGCAGCGGCGCAATGCCCGGCGCTGTGGCATAGACGCCAAGACTGCTTGCGTGCCGTTGTGCGCTGCGCGCGAGGGCCCGGCGCACCCGCTCGACCGCGTAAAGGTCTTCGCTGGCGGTGGCGGCGCCAAGCGACGTGTAGGCCGGGTCGCCCGCAGCGTCGAGTACGGCGTCGGCAATGGCGTTGGTTTCCACCGCGACGGCTCGCGCGGGAGGGCGCGTGGTGGCGGGCACAGGCGGCAGGTTGCGCGCACGTCGCACGAAAAAGCCAGACTTTGGACGCGCCTCGATCACGCCGCGATCTTCCAGCGTGCGGTAAGCCTGCACCGCGGTGGACACGGAAACGCCCTGTTGCTCCGACAAGGCGCGAACCGACGGCAGTCGCGCACCCGGTCGCAGCGAGCCCGACGCAGCCAGCCCGGCCAGCCGCTCGGCAAGGGTGAGGTAGAGCGGGGTGTCAGGATCGGAGTTCATGCCCGCATGATGGCAGAGATTGACGTGCGCCACACCGTACAGAGGGCGGGCGATTTAGCCAATACAGATTGCAGAAAATTTATTTTGTGCCGGTACAGATGGCAGCATGCTGCATCTGTTTTTTTGGCGTGGCACTGCCTACAGTGAGGGCATCGTCCACCCAAAATTAGGCAATGTCCGCGTTGCGCAAAAAGCCATGTTGAATAGCAACCTTCCTGCCCTGGCGCTGTTCGCCTTTGTCACCTCCGTCACGCCGGGGCCGAACAATTTGATGCTGCTGGCGTCTGGTGCGAATTTTGGCTTTCGGGCGTCGATTCCCCATCTGCTGGGAATCAGCTCCGGCGCGCTGATTCTGCTGGTCAGCGTGGGTCTGGGGCTGGCGGAACTCTTTTCCCTTTGGCCCTGGGCCGAAGTCGCCATGAAATGGATCGGCGCGGGCTACATGCTCTATCTGGCCTGGCGCATTGCCAGCGCGTCGCCGCCAAACGGCTCTGCAGCGCGCGCGGCACGCCCCATGCGCTACGTCGGCGCCTTCGCGTTCCAGTGGGTCAACCCCAAGCTGTGGCTGATGGCGCTCAGCGTGTTCTCGATCTATGTGCCGGGTTCAGGCAACGATTTCTCGCTGGTGCTGGCGGTAGCCGCGCTGTTCAGCCTGATCAATTTGCCGACCATCAGCGTCTGGGCGCTGGGGGGCGCCAAGCTGCGTCATTTGTTGACTGAACAACGGCGCGTCAAGGTGTTCAACCTGAGCATGGCGGCGCTGTTGCTCGCCACGCTGTGGCCGATGCTGCGGTAAGCGGTGAGGCGAGGATTCAATCCTTGAGCGTCACCCCGTAGCCCTCATCGGCGACAGCCTTGGCCAACGCTTCGGGCGCGGCGCTACCCTGCACAGTGGCGCGGCCGCTGGCCAGATCGACCTGCGCGTCCTGCGTGCCAGGGACGGATTTGAGCGCCTTGGTCACGGCGGCGACGCAGTGACCACAGGTCATGCCGGTGACTTGAAGTTGCACGGTGTTCATGAGTTTTTCTCCTATTGTGGTGGCTAGAGATCAGGCGGGTTGGGCGAGGGCGTCGCGTACCTTCATCAGCTTTTCGCAGACTTCCTTGGCAATGGCGTGCACTTCGGGTTTGTCGATCAGGCCGAGCACCGAGGTGGGGTTCATGAAGTCGACCACGATCTGCTGATTGGTCACGTCTTCACGCACTACCACATTGCAGGGCAGCAGCGCGCCGATGTGCGGATCGAAGTCGAGCGCTTTCATGGCATAGCCCGGCGCACAGGCGCCGAGGATGCGATAGGGCGGCCTGTCGACGCCGAGCTTGGCCTTGAGGGTGGCCGAGACATCGATGTCGCTGATGATGCCGAAACCCTGCGCTTTTAGCGCCTCGGTGGTGCGGGTGATGGCGTCGTCGAAGGCGCAGCAGGCTTGGGCGGAAAACACGATGGAGGGCATTTCAAACATCCTTTCAGGGGGTGTGAGTCAGGGGAGAGAGTGCGGGGGATTGTGCGGCTGGCCTAGAGACTGGCGCTTGCCAGGGGGAAAGGCGTTTGAGGCGCAGGCTGTTGCCGAGCACGAAGACCGACGACAGCCCCATGGCCACTCCGGCCAGCATGGGGTGCAGGTGCACGCCCCAGGGCGCGGCGATTCCAGCGGCCAGGGGAATGAGCACGATGTTGTAGGCAAACGCCCAGAACAGATTGCCGTGGATGGTGCGCAGGGTGCTGCGGGCGGTGTCGATGGCGCTGGGCAGCGCGGCGAGATCGCCGCGAGTCAGGCTGACATCGGCGGCTTCGATGGCGACGTCGGTGCCGCTGGCCAGCGCCAGGCCCACATCGGCCTGGGCGAGTGCGGGGCCGTCGTTCAGCCCTTCGCCGACGAAGGCCACGCGCCGCCCCTGCGCCTGCAGTTCGGCGACCACGCGGGCCTTGTCTTGCGGCAAGACTTCGGCATGGACGAAGACCCCCACGCTCGCATGCGCTCGCTGCCCCCCGAGGGGGCTGCCCCCGCCTTGAGGCGGCTCGGCGGCGGGGGCGTCCTGAATGCCCAGCGCATCGGCCACGGCCTGCGCGGTGCGCCGGGCGTCGCCGGTGACCAGGGCGATGGCCAGGCCGCGCTGGCGTAGCGCCTGCACCACGGCGACGGCCTCGGGCTTGAGAGGATCGGATATGCCCAGCACGGCGATGCACTTCTGATCTTGCGCCAGAAACACCGCGGTCTGGCCTTGGGCTTCGAGCGCGTCGGCCTGCTCGCCCAGGGTATTCAGCGCGATGCCTTCGCGCTCCATCAGCCGCCGCGCGCCCAGCAGCAGGGTGTGACCGTCGAGGGTGGCACGCACGCCGTAGCCGGGAATGGCGGCGAAGTTCTGCACGGCGGGCGGGGTCAGGCCGCGTTGCGCGGCGGCGTCGCGCACGGCGCGGGCCAGGGGGTGCTCGGAGTCGGCTTCCAGCGCGGCGGCGAGTCGCAGCGCCGCGGTGTCATCCAGCGTGCTGTGCAGCGCGGTGAGCGCGGGTTTGCCCAGAGTCACGGTGCCGGTTTTGTCGAGCAGAACGGTGTCGATGCGGGACAGCGCTTCCAGCGCTTCGCCCTTGCGGAACAGCACGCCCATTTCGGCCGCGCGGCTGCTGCCCACCAGAATGGCCGCCGGGGTAGCGAGACCCATGGCGCAGGGGCAGGCCACCACCAGCACGGCGACTGCGGCCACCAGAGCCGCGCTCACGTCACCGGTGAGCGCCAGCCACGTGGCGAAGCTGGCGGCGGCGATCAGCAGCACCACGGGGGTGAACACGGCCACCACCCGGTCGGCCACGCGCTGCACCGGCAGCTTGCCGGTCTGCGCGCTTTCCACCAGCCGCACGATCTGCGACAGCACGGTGTCCTTGCCCAGCGCGGTGGCTTCGATCACCAACCGGCCTTCGGCGTTGACCGTGCCGCCCACCACCCGGTCGCCCGGCTTGCGGCGCACCGGCACGGCCTCGCCGGTGAGCATGGATTCGTCCACATGGCTGTCGCCTTCGATCACGCTGCCGTCCACCGGGATGCGCTCGCCGGGGCGAACCAGCACGCGGTCGCCGATGTGCAGCGCGGCGAGGCTGACTTGTTGCTCTGCGCCTTGTGCGTCAAGACGGGTGGCCTGCTTGGCCTGCAGCCCGAGCAGTTTGTGGATGGCGGTGGAAGCGCGGCCCTTGGCCAGTTCTTCCAGATACTTGCCCGCCAGAATCACCGCCACCACCACCGCGGCGGAATCGAAATACACATGCCGCGACTCGGCGGCAAACCATTGCGGCACCAGCAGCACCAGCGTGCTGTAAGCCCATGCCGCGCCGGTGCCGGTGGCGACCAGCGAATTCATGTCGGGCGAGAGATGGCGGTAGGCGATGGCGCCGGTGCGGAAGAACCGCCGTCCGGGGCCGAACAGCACGGCGCTGGTGAAGACGAACTGCACCCAGTCCCAAAAACGCGGAACGGGTGAGGCACGCAGCAGCGCGGCGTCGAGTGCGGGCCAGAGCATGGGCAACATCGACAGCAGCAGCACGGGCAGCGCCAGCGCGGCAGCGAGGAGCAAGCCGCGCCGCATGCGCGCCAGATTGCGGGCGTGGGCGGCCGCGCTGGCGTTTTCGGCGGCGGCATCGCCCTCTTGCACTAGACGGGCGCCGTAGCCCGCATCCACCACGGCCTGCGCCAGCGCCTGGGCGTCGAGCATGGCGGGCAGATAACGCACCTGCGCGCGGTTGACCGCCAGATTCACCGTGGCCGACAGCACGCCGGGCTGCTTGCGCAGCGCGCGCTCCACCCGGCCGACGCAGGAGGCGCAGGTCATGCCTTCCACGTCCAGCGCGGTTTCGGCGACCATCGGGGTGTAGCCCGCAGCGCTCACCGCATCGGCAATGGCTTGCGGCGTGGCGGCTTGCGGGTCGTATGTCACCTCGGCCTGCGTGGTGGCGAGGTTGACGCTGGCGGCTTGTACGCCGGGAAGCTTGCGCAGGGCGCGTTCCACCCGAGCGCTGCATGAGGCACAGGTCATGCCGCCCACATCGAGCCGCAGGGTCTGGCCCGCGGCCGGGGCCTTGCCGGATGGCTCTGGCGTCGGCGCATCGGACAGATCCACCGGGCAAGCGGCCAAGTCTGGTGCGGGGGAGGTAGGCGCTTTCATGTCGGCTCTCCATTTCGTAAGGCGCCGAGAATGGGGCACTGCGCCGTGGGGCCGTGGCCGGGGCAGGCGTCGAGCAGGGTCTGCAGACCTTTTTTCATGCGCTGCAGATCGTCCATCTTGGCGTCGATCTCGGCCACTCGTTGCGCGACGAGGGTGCGCACCGCGCCCATATCGGCCTCGGGCCGGGCGTGCAGCGCCAGAAGCTCGCCGATCTGCGCCAGCGAAAACCCCAGCGCCTGCGCCCGACGGATGAAATCGAGCCGCTCGATGGCCTGCGGCGCGTACAGCCGGTAGCCGCTGGCGGTGCGCTGCGTAGGAGCCAGCAGTCCCAGACGTTCGTAGTAACGCAGCGTTTCCGCGCCCAGTTGCGCACGCTGCGCCAACTCGCCAATGGTGAGCTGGGACGATTCAAAGCGGGCTTGGGGGATCGGCATGGTGCGGCGCGGGCGGGTACGGTGGAGAGGCAAACTTTACACCTTACTAAAGACTATAGGGTTGGAATGGGATCCGTGGTTGAAATGAAAATCAGCCGAGCAGATCAGCGGGCGCTCAAGAACCCGCCGCCATTTTCCGGCGCAGCACCCAGGCGACGAAGCGCCGCCCGTACACCGGCTGCGTTCGCACCAACCAGGCCACCACCAGGGCGTTGAACACGGCCACGGTGAGTAGCAGCATCGGCACGCCCACGCCTGCGGTGAGCAACACGGCGCAATACGCCGCGCAGGCAATCATGAACAGGGCGTTGAGCATATTGCTGGCAGCGATTACGCGAGCGCGGTGGGTTTCGGCCACGCGGTGCTGAATGAAGGCATAAAGCGGCACGCTGTAAATCCCGGCGCTGGCCGAAACCAGCAGCAGATCGACCATCAGCCGCCAGTGCTCGCCTTCGCGCAGAAACAGGGTGAGGGTTTGCAGCTGCCCGTTGTGTGGCAGATTCTGGGTGGCGAAGTAGAGATCGATGCCGAACACCGACATGCCGATGGCGCCGACCAGCACCAGGCCGATTTCCACCCGGCCATGCGCCATCCACTCGCAGGCCACCGAGCCCAGGCCGATGCCCACGGCGAAAATCACCAGCAGCAGCGACGCCACCGCTTCGCTGCCGTGCACCACCTCGCGGGTGAAGATCGGAAACTGGGTGAGGAAGGCCACGCCGTAGAACCACATCCAGGCAATGGCGATCAGCGCGACCAGTACGGGGCGGTCGGCCGCTGCGAGCCTGAGGCTGCGCGCCGTTGCGCTGAACGGATTCCAGTTGATGCGGGTGTCGCTGCACAGCGGCGGGGTGCGCGGCACAAAGCGCGCCATCGTCCAGCCGGCTAATGCGACGACAAGACAGGCCACCCCGGCAAACACCGGCCCTTGCGGATAGGTCATCAGCACCCCGCCAATCATGCTGCCCAGCAGAATGGCGACAAAGCCGCCCATTTCGGTCATGCCGTTGCCGCCGGTGAGCTCGGCCGTGTGCAGGTGGCGCGGCAGATAGGCGAACTTCACCGGCCCGAACAGGGTGGAATGCAGCCCCATGCCCAGCACGCACAGCAACAGCAGCGGCACGTTCACCGTAATGAAGCCCCACAGCGCCGCGAGCATGATGACAATCTCGAAGGTCTTGATGCGCCGCATGATGACGCCCATGTCGCACTTGTCCGCCAGTTGTCCGGCAGTGGCCGATAGCAGCACGAAGGGCAGCACATACAGCGCGGCGATCAGGTTGACCATCAGCCCTGCGGGCAGCCCGGTCTGCGCCTCGGCGCGGTAGGTCACCAGCATGGTGAAGGCGAACTTCAGCAGGTTGTCATTGCCCGCATTGGTGAACTGCGTCCAGAAAAACGGCGCGAATCGGCGCTGGCCCAGCAGCTTGAACTGGTTGACAGACAGCGGCGGATCGTGGGACGGAGGTGTGGAAGCCATGCGTGATGCGGAAAAAACTCCGGCATGTTCGCACAGTCGGTCAAACCTGTTTGATCACGCCCTTTGCCGCGCCCAGGCCAGAAAGCGCTGGCCGTACAGCGGCTGGCGCCAGATCAGCCAGAGCGCGGCCACTGCATTGAGCAGCGCCACGCTCAGCAGCAGCGCGGGCACGCTCACCCCGGCCACCAGCAGCGCCGCGCAATAACCCGAGCACACCACCATGTAAATCGCGTTGAGAATGTTGTTGGCCGCAATCACCCGCGAACGATGCGTGGCCGGGGTGTGGTGCTGGATCAGGGCGTAGAGCGGCACGCTGTAAATCCCGGCGCTGGCCGAGAGCAGAAACAGGTCGAGCATCACCCGCCAGTGTGCCGGATCGCGCACGAAGGGCAGCACGTCTTGCAGCACGGCTTCGTGCGGCAGGTGCAGCGTGGCGAAATACAGATCGATGCCGAACGCCGTCATGCCGATGGCGCCTAGCGGCACCAGGCCGATCTCCACCCGCCCGCGCGCCAGCCATTCGCAAGCCACCGAGCCCAGCGCGATGCCGATGGAAAACACCGCCAGCAACAGCGAGGCTACCGCCTCGTTGCCGCCGAGCACATCCTTGGCGAACACCGGAAACTGGGTGAGAAACGCCACGCCGTAAAACCACATCCACGAAATCGCCAGCAGCGCCTGCAGCACCGTGCGGTCGGCGGCGGCCAGCCGCAGATTGCGCGCGGTTTCGGTGAACGGGTTCCAGTTGATGCGCAACTGCGGGTCCACCGCGGCGGTGGGCGGAATGAATCGTGCCGCCGTCCAGCCCAGCAGCGCCACGGCCACGCAGGCCAGCCCGGCGATCA
Organism: Thiomonas sp. OC7; assembly: GCF_900634595.1. Classification (NCBI taxonomy): domain Bacteria; kingdom Pseudomonadati; phylum Pseudomonadota; class Betaproteobacteria; order Burkholderiales; genus Thiomonas; species Thiomonas sp. OC7. The sequence continues at coordinate 2,297,154 of NZ_LR131953.1, forward strand.
GCGGGCCGCGGTCAAAGGTCATCACCAGGCCACCGGCCAGATTGCCCAGCAGAATGGCCACGAAGGTGCCCATCTCGGTCATGCCATTGGCGCCGGTGAGTTCGGCGTTGTTCACATGCTGCGGCAGATAGGCGTATTTGGCCGGGCCGAACAGGGTGGAATGCAGGCCCATGCCAAAGGCGCAGGCCAGCAACGCGGGCACGTTGGCGGTGACGAAACCCCACAGCGCCAGCGCCATGATGGCGATTTCCAGCGTCTTCACGCGGCGCATCAGCACCGCTTTGTCGTACTTGTCGGCCAGTTGCCCGCTGGTGGCGGAAAACAGCACGAAGGGCAGGATGTAAAGCGCGGCGATGAGGTTGACCATCAGCCCGGTGGACAAGGCTGATGCGGCCTCGGCCCGGTAAGCCACCATCACCGTGAAGGCGAACTTGAACAGGTTGTCGTTGCCCGCACCGCCGAACTGCGTCCAGAAAAACGGCGCGAAACGGCGCTGGCCGAGCAGGGCGAATTGGTTGGGGCGGGCGGATTGGGGCATGGTCGGCGGTCGGGTTGCAGGGCGGATGATGGCACAGCCGGATAATTCCTCACCATGATGACATCACCTCCTTGCGCCACGCCCGCCGTGGTGAATATCTCCTGCTACAAGTTCGTCGGCCTCGACGACCTGCCCGCGCTGCAGGCGCGGCTGGCGGCGCAGTGCGAGGCGCTGCAGATCAAGGGCACCATCCTGCTCGCGCCCGAGGGCATCAACCTGTTTCTCGCCGGATCGCGCGGCGCCATCGACGCCATCATGGCCACCTTGCGCGCCGACGCCCGGCTGGCCGACCTCTGCCCGAAGGAATCTCTCTCTGCAACTCAGCCCTTCAAGCGCATGAAGGTGAAAATCAAGTGCGAGATCATCACCCTGAACCGCCCGCAGATCCGCCCCGAAGCCGGGCGCGCCCCCGCGGTGACGCCCGAGCGCCTGCGGGCCTGGCTCGACGCCGGATGCGATGACGAAGGCCGCCCGGTCGTGCTGCTCGACACCCGCAATGCTTTCGAGCGCGATCTCGGCAGCTTTGCCGGCTGCGTGGACTTTCGCATCGGCAAATTCAGCGAATTCGCCCCCGCCGTCGAAGACCACGCCGCCGACTTCGCCGGGCAGACCGTGGTGACCTTCTGCACTGGCGGCATCCGTTGCGAAAAGGCCGCGTTGCTGATGCAAGACTGCGGCATCGAGCACGTCTATCAGCTCGAAGGCGGCATCCTCAAATACTTCGAGCAAGTTGGCGCCGCGCACTACCAGGGCGGCTGCTTCGTGTTCGACGAACGCGAAGTGCTCGGCTCCGATCTGCTGCCCAGCGAGGGCGCCATCGCCCCGCCCGCTGCGCCGCAGCATCGTTAAAAGTTACAACCCTTACATCTCTTGCGCTGAATCAAAAAAATAAAGGGACGCCGCATTAAGCTACCTCCATAACTGCTGCATTGCACAAAATGCGGGATATATGGAGGTGGTCACATGAAAGTCACAAATAAAAAATCCGGTTTTCATTATTTATCTGGGTTTCTATTGATATTCGGCGCAGTCGGCTTGGCGCAGGCCGCTCCTCAGTTTTCACAGCAGGAAATCGAACGGGGCGCTTATGTGGCCAAGGTCGGAGACTGTATCGCCTGTCACGCGGTACAGGGCGGAAAGCCGTTTGCGGGCGGTTTTCCCATGCCGCTGCCGGTGGGCACGATTTATTCGAGCAATATCACCCCCGACCCGACTTATGGCATCGGTAAATACTCTTTAGAGGATTTTGATCGTGCAGTGCGTCATGGGGTCGCGCCCGGCGGGAAATATCTTTATCCGGCCATGCCCTATCCGTCATATGCCAAAGTCACGCCCGAAGACATGAAGGCGCTTTACGCCTATTTCATGCAGGGCGTGAAGCCTGTGGCGCAGCCCAACAAGCCGCCCACCATGATCTGGCCGTTGACCATACGCTGGCCGTTGGCGATCTGGAACTGGATGTACGTCTCTGAGGATCACGTCTATCGGCCCGACCCGAAACAAGGCGCGCAATGGAATCGCGGCGCTTATCTAACGGAGGGTCTGGGTCACTGCGGCGCCTGCCACACCCCGCGCGGCATCGGCATGCAGGAAAAGGCCTTGAGCGCCAGCGGTGCAAACGGCTCGCTATTTCTCTCGGGCGCAAAAATTGAAAGCTGGTACGCCAGGAATCTGCGCGGCAATGACGTGGGCGGTCTGGGGAACTGGAGCGTGGCCGACATCGTGCAACTGCTCAAGACCGGGCGCAACAGCAGCGGCGCGGCGGTGGGCAGCATGACCGAGGTCATCCACCACAGCTCGCAGTACTGGACCGACGCCGATCTGCAGGCAGTGGCGATTTATCTCAAATCATTGCCTGCCGACCCGAACAAGCCCAAGGCGCCGCAGCCGGTCGCACCCGTGCCGCAACCCGACCTGCATTCCGCGGGCTCTCTGGCCTATGCGCAGTATTGCGCGGTTTGCCACCAGAACGATGGAGCAGGCGCCGCAGGCGTGTTTCCGGCCATGGCGGGCAACCCTACGGTGGAGTCGCGTGATGCACTCAACTCGATCCATGTGATTCTGGCGGGGGGAAAGACCGCTGAGGTCAAAGGCGTTCATCCGTTCACCATGCCAGCCTTCGCGGGTGTGCTCAGCGACCAGCAAGTGGCCGACATCGCCACCTTCGTGCGCAGCGGCTGGGGCAATAGCGGGGCGGCGGTCAGCGCCAGCGAAGTGGCGAAAGTCCGGTCAGACATCGCCAAAACCCATTGAGGGAGACCATCATGCAAAACAGCAAAACCAAAACCCATCCACGCGCCAACCTCTCGATGCGCGGCCTGCTGGCAGCGTGCATGCTGGCGGGCCTTGCGGCCCAGCCAACAATGGCCCAAACCGCCTCCTCACCCGCTGCAGCCGCACCGGCTTTGGTCGCCAAACCCAAGCCGACGCACGAAGTGCCCTTCAAGGCGCCCGATCTCGCTTCGCTGGCGCATGAGCCCAACGGCGCGGAAATCCTCTACGGCTATCGCCTGATGACGCAGACCAAGAAGCTGCTGCCCAACAATGTCGGCGCGGCGATGAATTGCACGAGCTGCCACCTTGGCGGCGGCTTCGTGCCCCACTCCTCGGCCTTTGTGGGTCAGAACGCGCTCTACCCCATGTACAACCCTCGGGCTGCCCGGGTGGTGAGCATGGCGGACCGCATCAACGGTTGCATGATGCGGTCGATGAACGGCAAGCCCATCCCCAAAAATTCCCCAGAACTGAAGGCCATGCTCGCCTTCATGGCCTGGATGGCCAAAGACGTTCCTGCCGACGCCAAGGTCAAGGGTGCCGCCCTGTACAAAATCAGCACTTCGATCAAGCCTGACCCCGTGCGCGGCAAGGCGATCTACGCCGAGCGCTGCGCCGCCTGTCATGGCATTGACGGCGAGGGGAGCAAGAACGCCAAAGGCGAGTATGTCTTCCCGCCGCTGTGGGGGCCGGATTCGTTCAACATCGGCGCGGGCATGGCGCGTACCTACACCGCAGCCGGTTTCGTCAAAGGCGCCATGCCGGTGGCCGACAGTCTGCATCCGCCAACGGGTGTCGGTCGCATGAGCGATCAGGATGCGGTGGACGTTGCGGATTACTTCTCGCACCAGCCCCGGCCTGATTTCCCGGCCGCCATCTACGACTGGCCCAAGGGCGGCGCGCCCAAGGACGTGCGGTATTGCCTCGTGTCGTTGGGTAACTGCACACCGGCTGAAATCGCCAAAGCGCCCAAGCCGCCAGGCGGGAAATAAGGGTTTGCGAGGGGATGACGGGCGCTCACATTCCCGCTCACATTCCTTTGCGCGCCAGATAAATCCCGCTCAGCACCAGCCCCGCGCCCAGCAGTTGACCGGCGGTCAGCGCCTCGCCCAGCAGAATCCACGCATACACCACCGCCATGGCCGGTTGCACCAGCAGGCCCACGGATGAGAGCGCCGGGTTGAGTCGGCGTACCGCGTAGGCGATGACCACCTGACCGCCGATCTGCACCAGCAGCGCCAGCCCGAGCACCCACACCCAACCGATGGCTGCAGTCGGCCACATCCGCCCCTCGGCGAGGGCGAAAGGCCAGAGCACCACGGCGGCGAGCAGGGTGACGACGGCCATCAGCGGCGCGGTGGACAGACGCTGCCGCGCCTGCTGAATGCCCACCTGATATGCCGCGTAAAACACGGCGGACACCAGTCCGCTGGCATCGCCCAGCAGCGCGCGGCTGTGGCCGAAGTTGGGGCCAATCATCAGGGCCGCGCCGCCCAGTGCGGCGGCCAACCCGGCGAGAAACACCGGCTGCGGCGCGTTGCGGGTGATGATCCAGAAAGCCAGGGTGATGAGCACGGGAGCGAAGTTCGATTCCAGCGTGGCGTTGCCCACGGCAGTCCAGGTCACCGCGAGGTGGAAGAACACCAAATCGAGCGCGAACATGGCCGCGGCAAACAGCGCCAGTCCCCAGGTCGGCCAGTGCGCCAGCGGGGCGGGCGGTGCCGCGCGCTTGCTGAACCATTGCGGATTTTGCCCAGGCGCGGGGCTGGCCGAAACCGGGCGGGCCTTGCGCTGCAGTTGCCATTGCACCGCGGCCCAGGCCAGCAAAAACGGCGCGGCCACGGCCATGCGCCAGAAGGCGCTGGCAAACGGGCCGAGGCTGGCGGTGGTGTCGGCCAGACGCACGAACACGCCAGCGAGGCCGAGCACGGCGCCGCCGAGAAGGAGAACGAGGAAATCCATGAAAAGTCTGCCGGGCTTGGGACGTGAAGCGGAAAAAGAGCTGTGGGAATGTCTGGTGGCGGCGGAGTTGCGGGTTCACAGACGACGCGATGGGGCGAAAGCCGTTGCGCAGAATGCCGCGCAGCTCCCTCATCGCCCCTCATCGTCCTATTTCAGCTCGCGATCAGCACGTCCGGCGGTCGTCCGACAGCCTGTTGGCGCATTGTCGCTGGTCGATCAGGCCGTTGGTTCATGCCCGCAAACCGATCGGGGCTCACCCTGGGGAAGTTTCACGGGCCGCTTGGCGCAAGGAGATATCCTCCCTGAAACTTGCATGACATGCGTATTGAACGCACATACCATGTGATTTTCATGCCCATACAAACGGTTCGGCATCTGCCGTTTTCCGCCTGCGTCACGGGCAGGATCATGAAACGAAACGCTGACTGACATCCGTCTGTGGCTCATCCCTTGCCGCCATCCATGCCCGAATCCCAAGAGTCAACACACCACGTCAGGCCCTTTGTCTACGACACTCTGCATTCCAAGGCTTTGCACTTCTCCATTTGCGAAGTGCAAAGCAGCATGCGACTTCGAGACCCCGATGCGTTGGACTTGGAGTACACGCGCATGATGATGGGATTTTTGCTGTTCATGGCAGAACCGCAAAACATCACCATGATTGGCCTGGGCGGGGGATCGCTGGCCAAATTCTGCTATCGCCACCTGCCGCAGACCCGCATCCTGGTGGTCGAGATCAATCCGCATGTCATTGCCCTGCGCGATGAGTTTCATATCCCCTCCGACGACGATCGGTTCAGCGTCGTGCGGGCCGATGGCGCGCAATATGTGCGCACCAGCGCGTCAGCCTGCGACATCCTGATGGTCGACGGCTACGACAGCGAGGGCCTGCCGCAGAGCCTGTGTTCCCAGCGTTTTTACGATGATGGATGCGCGCTGCTGCGCCCGGGCGGCATCATGGTGGTCAATTTGCAATCCAGCCACGAGCACTACGCCATCCACTTGGACCGCATCCGGCGCAGCTTTGGCGACTCCGTGCTGGTGGTGGATGACAAAGACGGATGCAACAGCATCGTCTTTGCACGCAAGGGCCTGGGTTTTGAGCAGATACGGCAGAGTGCGTATTTCAGCCCATCGTGGACGGCATTTCAGGCTGATCGTGGACGGCATTTCAGCGGGATCGTGGACGGCGTTTCAGCCTGATCGTGGACGCTGTTTCAGCGTCATCGTGGACGATTGGGGGTGGCGGCAAGTGATTTCCTAGGCGGTCTAGGCTGGTCGATTTTTTGATCGAAGCCGATGCCCACAACCAGAATCACGATGCGCCAGATCCGAGAAGCATTGCGCCTGCACCTGCAGGTTGGGTTGACCTATAGCGAAGTGGCCCGCGCGCTCAAGCTGTCCAAGAGCGCGGTGGGCAAGTACGTGTCGCTGGCCCGGGCGGCCGGGGTGGACTGGGCGGTGGCCCAGACGCTGACCGACGTCGAGTTGCAGGGGCGGCTGTACCGCCCGCCGGTGCCGCGCGCCAGCGATCAGCTCGCCCCCGATTTCGCGGTCATTCACCAGGAGCTCAAACGCCCCGGCGTGACCCTGATGCTGCTGTGGGAGGAGTACGCCCGCGGTAACGCGCAGGCCTACAAGTACACGAGTTTTTGCATCAAGTACCGCGCGTGGGCGCAGCGCCTCAAGCGCTCCATGCGCCAGGTGCATGAGGCGGGCGAGAAGCTGTTCGTCGACTACGCCGGGCAGACCGTGCCGATCACCGACCCGACCACCGGCGAGATCAGCGCCGCGCAGATCTTCGTGGCCACGCTGGGGGCGTCGAGCTACACCTACGCCTGCGCCACGCCGCGCCAGACCACCGCCGACTGGATCGGCGCGCAGGTGCAGGCGCTGGAGTTCTTCGGCGGCGTGCCGCGGCTGATCGTGCCCGACCAGGCGCGCGCGCTGATCAAACATCCCGACACCTACGACCCGCTGCCCAACCGCACGTACGAGGAGTTCGCCCGCCATGACGGCTGTGCGCTGCTGGCCGCACGCCCGGCGCACCCGAGAGACAAACCCAAGGTCGAGGGCGCGGTGCTCCTGGTCGAGAGGTGGATTCTGGCGCGGCTGCGCAACCGCCGCTTCTTCAGCCTGGTCGAGCTCAACGCGGCGATCGCTGCGCTCATGGCCGATCTGAACCTGCGCCCGTTCCAGAAGCTGCCTGGCTGCCGCCGCGACGCCTTCCTGTTGCTCGACGCCCCGGCACTCTCGCCCCTGCCGCCCACGCGCTATGCGGTCGGGCGTTGGAAGCAAGCCAAGGTCAACGTCGACTACCACGTCGAGTTCGAAGGCCATTACTACAGTGTCCCGCACCGCCTGGTGGGCGCCACGGTGGAGATGCGCGCGGGCGCCGGGTTACTGGAGATCTTCCACGCCAACCAGCGCGTGGCCTGCCATGCCCTGAACGCCCGGCGGGGTCAGCACTCCACCACGCCCGAGCACATGCCGGCCTCGCACCGCGCGCACCTGGAGTGGACCCCGGCCAAGCTCATCGCGTGGGGCCAGCGCATCGGCGGGGCCACCGCCGGCGTGGTGGCCTGGCAACTGGAGAACCGACCACATCCCGAGCAGGGCTACCGCGCCTGCCTGGGCCTCAAGCGCCTGGCGCGCGAGTACACCCCGGCGCGCCTGGAAGCCGCCTGCGCCAGGGCGCTGGCGATCCGCTCGCCCACTTACCGCAGCGTGGCCTCGATTCTCAAGAGCGGGCTCGATCGCCAGCACGCCTATCCCCCCACGACGGCGTCCACCGCCTTGCCCGAGCACGAGAACGTGCGCGGCGCCGATTACTACCACTGAAGGAGAAGCACGATGCTCAATGAACACACCCTCAACCAACTGCGCGCGCTGCGCCTGGACGGCATGGTCCACGCCCTGACGGAGCAGGCCAGCCGCTCGACAGCCGCCGCCCTGGGCTTCGATGAGCGGCTCACGCTGCTCGTGCAAAGCGAGATCGCCTGGCGGGACGACCGCCGCCTGCAGCGCCTGCTCAAGGCCGCCCGGCTCAAAGTCTCCGCGGCCTGCGTGGAGGACATCAACTGGCGCGCCAGCCGCGGCCTCGACCGTCACCTTGTCGCCAACCTGGCCGGCGGCGNGCTTCCAGTGAAAGCTTGGCATGCCTACCTCGACGACCCCACGCTGGCTGACGCCATTCTCGACCGCATCGTGCACAGCAGCCACAAAATCGAGCTCAAAGGCCCATCGCTGCGCGAGAAGGATAAAGATCAATGACCCCCCAGAACCTCCGCCACCGCTGCGCCGAACACGCCTTATCCACCGCGGCGGCCGGTCCGTCGCAAGCGCCGTCCGCCGCCGTGGATAAGCCTGCAAAGAATCCCCTCACCAACCGCTTCGCAAGAACCGTTTCAGGCTGATCGTGGACGTTTGAGATACAGTCCAACCCATCGCTTGCGCGCACCCCACGCGCGTCCACGATCGCGCTGAAACGCCGTCCACGATCAGACTGAAACAGGCGTCCACGATCGCTGAAATGCGCAGGCAGAGTGCTATGCGCCTCCCCCAGCACCTGGACGCCGCTGCTGCCGCCGCATTGCTGCCCGCGTTGACGCAAGTCGCCGCGGCGTCGAGGCTGTTCAAGCAGCAAGGCGAGAGTGCTGGCGGTTGATCCTCCTGGTCAATCGCATCGCAGGCTGAACCCCGGCGCGTGGCCAGACGCATCAAGCTAGGTGCGTCAATCCAGCAGGCTGGTTTGCTGGAATACAGCGGGAAGTTTTTGTGGGGCATGAATGCGCAACTGCTTGTTGACATTCATGCGCCCGAACACCACTTCGATGGCCGAGGTCGGCACGCCGAACTCCTTGGCAAGGAAGCGCACCATGTGATCGGTCGCGCGGCCAGCGCGTGGCGCTGCCGTCACACTCACCTTGAGTTGCGGCCCCTTGGGCTTGCCGATGGCATCGACCCCTGCGCTGGGCTTTCCCAGAATGTTGACCACCAGCGTGTCGCCTTCCCACCAAAAGAACGACTCACCTCGATTTTGCTGAGATTTCATGCGGGAGATTGTTGCGGCGGAGCAGCGCAGCCTATTGCGGTTTTGCAGCGGCGCTTTGCATCGGCAGAGGCTCAGCGCTTGAGCGCCTCGTCGATGGATTCGCCCGGCTGCCAGGGCCGCCCGAGCTTGAACTCGATGTAGTCGCGGATCAGGCGTCGGACCACTTGCGACGGCGTCTGGTCCTCGCGCGCGCACAGGCGCTCGAACAACTCCTTCTTCTGCGGGTCGATCAAGACAGTGAGGCGGCTGGTACGTTGTTCCATTTTTATGGAAATGAGATTAGCATTTAGCACACATCTTATGTGAATCTCATTTTCACGCAACTCCCGTATGAACGCGTCCGATCTTCTTCCCATCGCCCTGGGTGTGGTGGCGGCTTGGGTGTGCATGGGGTTGGCCGGTTTCATTTCGCCGCGTTCCACGCGCTGGGTGGCGCGGGTGATTTTTCCGCTGGGCGCGTTGGGCAGTCTGGTGATGGCCGCAGTCGGGCTGCTGGCGCTGTTTGCTGCGCCGCAATCGCTGGTGTTGCCCATCGGCCTGCCGGGGCTGCCGCTGCATTTGCGGCTGGACGCGCTGTCGGGGTTCTTCCTGTTCCTGCTGGGCGCATCGACCGTCGGCATTTCCACCTTCGCCTCGGGCTATTTCCGCGAGGGCGAGGGCACGGCGCCGGGGCTGCTGGGTATGCAGTACCACGTGTTTCTGGCGGCGATGTGCATGGTGGTGCTCGCGGCCGATGCCTACAGCTTCATGCTGGCGTGGGAAGTCATGGCCATGGCGTCGTACTTCCTGGTGATTTCCCAGCACCGCATGGCGGAAATCCGTAGCGCCGGTTATGTGTATCTGCTGCTGGCGCATCTGGGGGCCATCGCCCTGCTGTTGTGCTTCGGTGTGATGATGCAGGGCGGCATTGCCAGCCTGACGTTCGAGGCGATGCGCCACGCGCACTTGAGTCCGGCCTGGGCCAGCGTGGCCTTCGGTCTGGCGGTCATCGGCTTTGGTGCCAAGGCTGGCCTGGTTCCTTTGCACATCTGGCTGCCCGAGGCGCACCCGGCTGCACCTTCGCCGGTTTCGGCCTTGATGAGCGGGGTGATGCTCAAGACCGCGCTCTACGGCCTGCTGCGGGTGAGCTTCGATCTGCTGCATGCGCCGCTGTGGTGGTGGGGCGTGCCGCTGCTGGCGCTAGGGCTGTTCGGCGCCTTGTTCGGTGTGCTGTTCGCCGCAGTGCAGACCGATATGAAGCGGCTTCTGGCCTATTCGTCCATCGAGAATATCGGCATTGCCTTCGCCGCTCTTGGCCTGGCGCTGGTGTTTCACGGGGTCGGGCTGGCGGTGTTTGCGGCGCTGGCGCTCGCCGCCATGCTGTACCACCTGCTCAACCATGCCTTTTTCAAGAGCCTGCTGTTCCTGACCACCGGCTCAGTGCTCCATGCCACCCACCAGCGCAGTCTGGGAAAACTCGGCGGCTTGTTGCGCACCATGCCCTGGGTGGGCTGGACGGCGTTGATCGGCACGCTGGCGATTGCCGGGCTGCCGCCGCTCAATGGCTTTGTCGCCGAATGGCTGTTGTTGCAGTCGTTTCTGTTCACGCCGCAGATTCCCGAACCGTTTTTCAATCTGCTCATCCCGCTGGGTGCGGCCATGCTGGTGCTGACTGCGGCGCTGGCGGCGTATGTCATGGTGAAGTTCTATGGCGTGATTTTTCTCGGCCGCGCACGCGAGCCGCAACTCGAGCAAGCGCACGATGTCGGCTGGCTGGAGCGCATCGGGCTGCTGTGGCTGGCCGCGGGCTGCGTGCTGCTGGGCCTGATTCCGACTTGGGTGCTGCAGGCGATCGACCGGGTCAACCTGATGTTGCTGGGCAAGCCGCTGGCGCAAGCGGGTGATGCGTCTATGGGCAATTGGTTCTGGCTGGTGCCGCTGTCGCCGGATCGGGCGTCGTACAGCCCTGTGGCGATTCTGCTCGTCGGTCTGCTGGTCGTCGGCTTGACGGGCTTGTTGACCCACCGCGTCTATGCGGGGCGTGTGCGCCGCGCCGCGCCGTGGGATTGCGGCGCGCCGGGCTTGACCGGGCGCATGCAAGACAGCGCCGAGGGTTTCGGCCAGCCGATCCGCCGGGTGTTCAGCCCGTTCTTCCTGATGCGGGTCGAACTGCCGCGCCCGGATGACGCCGAGCCGCGCTACCGCGTGTCGGTGGAAGACCGCTTCTGGCCGCAGTTTTACACGCCGGCGGCGCAAGCGGTGCTGTGGTTGGCGCGGCAGGTCGGGAAGATTCAGCAGGGACGGATTTCGGTCTATCTGCTCTACAGCTTCCTCACCCTGCTGGTGTTGCTGATGGTGGTGGTGCGATGAAGGATTCCGCCTTGCTGACCCCGCTGTTGACCCAGTTTCTGGCCGTGGCCGTCTCGGTGTTGCTGGCGCCGCTGCTGTCCGGCTGGGTGACGCAGTGCCGCGCCTGGCTGTCCAACCGCAGCGCGCCGCCCATCTGGCAGCCGTATGCGCGCATCGCCAAGCTGCTGCGCAAGGACGCGGTGCTGGCGCACGAGGCCACGGCGCTGTTTCGCGTCGTGCCGTATTTGCTGATGGGCATCATGGTGGTGGCTGCGGCCATCATCCCCTCGCTGTCCACCGATCTGCCGTTTGCGCAGGCGGCCGACGTCATTGCGCTGGTGGGACTGTTTGCGCTGGCGCGGGTGTTCACCGCCCTGGCCGGCATGGACATCGGCACCGCCTTCGGCAGCATGGGCGCACGGCGCGACATGATGGTGGGTTTTCTCGCCGAGCCCGCGCTGCTGATGGTGGTGTTCACCTCGTCGCTGATCTCGGGCAGCACCCTGTTGCCGACGATTGCCGAATACCTGCAATCGCAGCACCTGGCGCTGCATGCCAGTCTGGCGTTCGCCGCCGTGGCCTTCATCATGGTGCTGTTGGCGGAGAACGCGCGCATTCCGGTGGACAACCCCACCACCCACCTTGAACTCACCATGATCCACGAGGCCATGGTGCTCGAATATTCCGCGCGGCATCTGGCGCTGGTGGAGTGGGCCAGCAGTCTCAAGCTGTTCAACTATGTCTGCATCGGCTTCGCGCTGTTTCTGCCCTGGGGCATGGCGAACCACGCCGACGGCGTGATGTGGCTGCTCGCCGCGCTGCCGCCGCTGCTGCTCAAGCTGGCGGCCGCCGGTTTCGGCATCGCGCTGATCGAAACCCTCAGCGCCAAGCTGCGCATCTTCCGCGACCCCGAATTTCTCGGCACCGCATTTTTGCTCGCCGTGCTCGGCCTGCTGGTGCGGCTGATGCTTTCGCATTGAGCTTGATGCCATGACCGTTCTCGCTCCGCTCGTTTCCGCCTCCGCAGCCGCGGCCTTCTCGACCGCGTCTTCAGCGGTTTCGTCTGCGGTTTCCTCTGCGTCTTCAGCCGCTGCGTTGTCCGTTTCCGGCCTGCCCGCTCTGCCGCTGAGCACCCAGCTCATCCACCTGATCGCCGCCTTGCTGTTGCTTCTGTCTTTCGCCATGCTGGCGCAGCGCCGAGTGGTCAATCTGGTCAATCTGTTCGCGGCCCAGGGTGCTTTGCTCGTGGCCAGCACCGTCGTGGTGGCCTACTCGACGGGCGATGCCGAGCTCTATCAGTCTGCCGCGCTCACCCTGCTGCTCAAAGTCATCGTGCTGCCGTTGGTGCTGCACAAGCTGATCCGCCGCCTGCACGCCGAATGGGACACCGAAACCCTGGTGAACATTCCCACCCTGCAGCTCATCGGCATCGTGCTGGTGATTTTTTCTTTTGTTCTGGCGCAGCCCATTTCCCGCTTCGCTGGCGAGGCCATGCGCGGCACCCTGGGCATCGCGCTGGCGCTGGTGCTGCTGGCTTTCCTGATGATGATCGTGCGGCGCAAGGCCGTGGCGCAAGTGGTGGGTTTTCTGGCCATGGAAAACGGCCTGCTGTTCGCGGCCACCAGCGCCACGCAGGGCATGCCCATGGTGGTGGAGCTGGGCATCGGCCTGGACGTGCTGGTCGGCGTGTTCATCCTGGGAATTTTTTTCTTCCAGATTCGGGAACAGTTCGACAGCCTGGATCTGCAAAACATGGAATCACTCAAAGAGGACTGAATGGAACTGCTCATCGTCCTCGCGATCCCCCTGCTCGGCGCTGCGGTGCTGGCTCTCGTCGGCCAGCGCGGCTTCGCTCCGTGGATCAATCTGGCCTTCAGCGCCGCCACCTTCGTCGCCGCCTGCGTGTTGACGGCGCGGGTCATTTTTCAGGGGCCGATGCTGGTGTTTGCCGAGCAGTTTTTCATCGATCCGTTCAATGTGTTTCTGGTGACGCTCACTGCCTTTGTCGGCATGACCACGGCGGCGTTTTCCCGGCCCTATATGCGCATTGAGCAAGACCGCGGGCGACTGACTGCGGCGCGTCTGCGGCTCTATCACAGCATGTACCAGGCCTTCATGTTCACCATGCTGCTGGCGCTGACCACCAACAATCTCGGCCTGCTCTGGGTGGCGATGGAAGCAGCCACGCTGACCACCGTGCTGCTGGTTTCGCTCTACCGTACCAAGGCCAGCCTGGAGGCGGCGTGGAAATACTTCATCCTGTGCGGTGTGGGTATCGCGCTGGCGCTGTTCGGCACCGTGCTGCTGTATTTCGCGGCGGAGCGGGTGCTGGGCCACGCGGGTATGAACGCGTTGCTGTGGACGCAGCTCGATGCAGTCAAAGGCCGACTGGAGCCGGGCATCATCGGCATCGCCTTCGTCTTTTTGCTGGTGGGCTACGGCACCAAGGTCGGCTTAGCTCCTTTGCATAGCTGGCTGCCCGATGCGCACGCCGAGGGGCCCACGCCGGTGTCGGCGGTGCTGTCGGGCCTGTTGCTCAATGTGGCGCTGTATGCGGTCATGCGTAGCAAGGTGCTGGTCGAGGGCAGCTTGCACGCCGCATGGCCGGGGCAGATGCTCATGGTTTTCGGCCTGTTCTCGGTGCTGGTCGGCGCGTTCCTGCTGTGGCGGCAAAAAGACGTCAAGCGCATGTTCGCCTACTCCTCCATCGAACACATGGGCATCATCACTTTTGCTTTCGGCATGGGCGGGCCGCTGGCCAACTTCGCCGCGCTGCTGCACATGACCGGCCACGCGCTGACTAAGAGCGCCATTTTCTACACCACCGGCCACGCGTCGCAAAAAGCGCACAGCCAGCGCATCGAGGACATCCAAGGGCTGCGCGAGCAATCGCCGGCGCTGGGCTGGGGTTTGATGATCGGTGTGCTGGCGATCGCGGGCATGCCGCCGTTTTCCGTGTTCGCCAGTGAATTTCTCATTCTCACCACGGCGATGCAGCAGCAGCCCTGGGCCACGCCCATTTTGCTGCTCGGGCTGGGCGTGGCCTTCGGCGCCTTGTTTTTGCGTGGGCAGGGCATGGTGTTTGGCCGCAGCAACCTGCGTGAACTCTCGCATGCGCCCAATATGGTGCCGGTGTTCGTGCATCTGGCGCTGGTGTTGCTGCTCGGGCTGTGGATGCCGCAATTCCTGGTGTCCTGGTGGCACACCGCAGCGGCGATGATCGGGGGTTGAGCCATGCAAGCCCGCTGCGCCATTCTTCTCATCGAACATCACCGCGTGGATGCGCTGGGCTGGTCCGCCCAGATTCAGGCGGCGGCCGCGCGCGGCGCTCGGCTGCTCACCCTGTGGGGCAAGGACGCGCGCGATGCGTCGTCTGGCGGCATGTCGCTGTATGCCTGCTGGCTGGAGGAGCAGGGCTTGTCGCTGCTGCAGCTCGATCTGGCTTCGGGGGTGACGCATTACCCTGGGCTGCACGCCGAATTTCCCGTGGCCGACCGCCTGCAGCGCGCCCTGCGCGACCTGCTGGGGGTGCAGGCGCAGGGCATGGACCCGCGCCCCTGGCTGCGTCACACCGCCTGGGGCGCCGACGTCTATCCGCTGCGGCACGATGCCGCCCTGCCGCCGACGCCCTGCGGCCAGCCGCAGGCCGAACACTACGCCTTCGTCCTGGTCGATGGCGACGGCGTGCACGAAGTAGCGGTCGGGCCGGTGCACGCTGGGGTGATCGAGCCGGGGCAGTGGCGCTTTTCCATCGTCGGCGAAAAAATTCTGCGGCTGGAAGAACGCTTTGGTTTCACCCACAAGGGAGTGGAAAAGCGCTTCGAAGGCATGACGCTGCACGATGGCGTGCGACTGGCTGCGCGGCTGAGCGGCGACAGCGCCGTGGCCAATGCCTGGGCGTATTGCATGGCCTGCGAGACGCTGGCCGGGGTGCAGCCACCGCCGCGCGCGCTTCATCTGCGCGCGTTGCTGCTTGAACGCGAGCGCCTGGCCAATCATCTGGGCGACATCGGCGCTATTGCCAACGATGGCGGCTTCGGCTTTGCGCTGGCGCAGTTCGGCCGCTTGAAGGAAGACGTGTTGCGGCTCAACGTGCGGGCGTTCGGAGCACGCTATCCGATGGACGCGGTGCAGCCCGGCGGCGTGGGGCTCGATCTGGACGCCGACGCCGTGGCCATGCTGCACAACCAGGGGGTGTTGCTCGGCGGGGAAGTGCGGCGGCTCAAGGACATCCTGGATCAGCACGAAGGTCTGCAAGACCGCTTCAAGACCACGGGCCGGGTCTTGCCCGAGCTGGCGGCGCGGCTGGGCATGATCGGCTTGGCCGGGCGCGCCAGCGGGCAGGCGCTGGATTTGCGCACCGCTGCGGGCTTTGCGCCCTACGCCGCGCTGGGCGTGGAGGCGGCGCAGGCGCAGGAGGGCGACGTCGGCGCGCGCGTGGCGGTGCGATTTGCCGAAGTGTTCACCAGCCTGCGGCTGTGCGGCGACCTGCTGGCCAGCCTGCCCGGCGGCAGCGTGCGGGCAGATTGGCCGCAAACCGTGGCCCCCGGTCTGGCGCTGGGGCTGGTGGAGGGCTGGCGCGGGCCGCAGTGCATCGTGCTGGAGGCCGACTCGCAGGGGCGCATCGCCCGCTGCCACCCGCACGATCCGTCGTGGCAGAACTGGCCGGCCATCGAATGGGCGGTGATCGGCGACATCGTCCCCGACTTTCCGCTGATCAATAAATCCTTCAATCTGTCCTATTCCGGACACGATCTCTGAGGCCGCCATGTGGAAGACCCTGCGACAAATCGCCCGCGTGGGCCGCATCAGTGAGGCTCCGCAAATCTCGTCCTTGCCAGCACCGCCCGACGCCGCAGTGCAGCGCATTTCGGCTGATCTGTTGCATCTGATCGGGCGGGCGCTGGCCATCCGCGTGGTCGATGCCGGTTCGTGCAACGGCTGCGAACTGGAGATCAACGCCCTGTCCAATCCCTACTACAACATCGAAGGTCTGGGGGTGCATTTCGTCGCCAGCCCGCGCCACGCCGACCTGCTGCTCGTCACCGGCCCGGTGTCGCGCTATATGGAGCTGGCGCTGCGCCGCACCTATGACGCCATGCCCGAACCCAGGCTGGTGGTCGCCGCAGGCGATTGCGCTGCGGGCTGCGGTATTCACTGCGAGGGCTATGCGGTCTGTGGCCGGGTGGCCGAGGTGCTGCCGGTGGACGTCACCGTGCCCGGCTGTCCGCCCAGCCCGGTGGCCTTGTTGCAAGGCATCCTGCAGGCGGTGCAGCGGCGGGCCTGACCCGGCGGCGAACGCTGCGCCGCAAGACGTTTTAGGGTTTTGGCTGGCCCGATGGCTTCTCGCCCTGCATCATTCGCCGCAGTTCGGCGCAGTGGTCGATCGGCGGGGTGCCGGGGGTGAACCACACCGCGTCATAGCCCGCTGGGAGCTCGGCCTGCGTATCGGGCGCCAGGCCTTGCAGCAGCAGGCTGAACACCGCAAGCGGCTGCGCCACCCCCGGCGGGGTCTGCGCCGCATGCGCTGCCAGATGCAGCGCGATGCCGAGAGTGCGGTTGGCGTGGAAGCTGCCGGTGAGCAGCACCACGGTCTTGCCCGGCCGCGCCAGCGCCAGGCTGTGCGCGGCCATGCTGTCGTCGCGGGCGAACTGGATGCGTGCCATCGCCGGCAGCTGCGAGGCGGGCAGTAGGCCGCAGTGGCTTTCGGCCACGTCGTCGAGAATGCGTTGGCGCACCGCAGGCGGCACGCTGGCGTCCCAACGGGCCTGCTGCATGGCGGGGCGCATCGCATCTTGCGGCAGGTTGACGCCGACCACCGGCACCCCGGCGCGTACGGCGACCATCACCGGCGCGGCGTACAGCTTCCACGGCCAACCGTCTTCGTTCCAGTGCAGCCGCTCGCGCACCACGGCTTCAGGCGCGTCGCGCGGGCCGTCGAAACGCTGTCCGGCATCCGCCATTTCCAGGGCGACGGCGGCCAAATCGCCGCGCTGGGCCAGGGCGGTAATGATCCAGGCCTGCACCGCGTGATGATCGGGGTGATCGTGCTGCTCGCCCAGCATGCACAGCACGGCGTGTGCGCATTCGCTCACCAGTTGTTGCGGGGCGATGAATTGCTGGCCGCTTTGCAGAATGCGCCCGACCAGCGGTGAATGGGCCTCGACTGGCTGGGTGTAGCGCGGCAGCGGCGGCAAGGCGGCGGCCTGCGCCGCCAGACTCCCGAGCCAGAGCGGCCCGCCAGCGGCCAGGCCGAGTGCGAGGTTCAGACGCCTGCGGGTGGTATCTGGAGACGAAGACGGCGGGGTAGGGGCGTGGCGGCTTGGCATGGCAGGAGGTTCAATAGCATGTAGAAACGAAACTTAGCGCAAGCCGCTATTCCCCCATTCAGACAGGTCAAGCTCCATGATTGACAGGCCGCTCGATCCCCCGCCTGAGCCACCCGCTGCGCTGCGGCTGTTTTTCGCGCTCTGGCCGGGGCAGGCGTTGCGCCGACATATCGCCGAGCATCAGACGCTTTGGCAGTGGGCGCCGCCCGCGCGACCGGCGGCTGCGGCCAAACTGCATCTCACCGTGTTGTTCATGGATGGGGTGCCCGCAGACCGGGTGACGACACTGCTGGAGGTGGGCGAACGGGTTGCGCGCAACTGGGCCGATTTCGCGCTCACGCTCGACCGGGCAGCGGTGTGGCGCCACGGCGGCATCGCGCACCTCACGCCGTCGCAGCCCCCGGCGGAATTGCTGTCGTTGCGCGCCGCGCTGGCGGAGCAGGTCGGCCAGCGCGGTCTGCCGTTCGACGCTCGCGCCTTCGCACCGCATGTCACGCTGGCGCGGCGGGCGCAGGCTACGCAGCCGCCGATCACTTTCCCGCCGCTGCACTGGACGGTTCGCGGCTTCGCGCTGGTGCACTCCGTGCTGGGCACCGGGCGTTACGACGTCATCGGGCGCTGGCCGCTCAATCGATGACTTCAATAGCCGCCCACGCTACCCAGGGTGGAAACCCACCACGCCAGCACGCCACCGGCCGCCACGATGACCAGCGCCAGTAGGCGCAGCCCCCAGGTGTCGCGCGCGGGCGTCACGCCGGCCACGGTGTCGATATCGCCGGTGAGCATGGGGCGCACCAGGTTTTCGCGTTTGAAAATGGCGTAATAGGCAATGGCCGCGAGGTGCAGGCCGACGAGGGCGTAGATCAGCGGCTGGCCGATGGTGGTGTGATAGAAGGTGAAAATCGCGCTGGTGCGGTCGCTCACATAATTGGCCAGCGGGCCTTGGTTGAAAATTTCGTCGTTCGCAAACAGCCCGCTGATGACCTGCAGCGCGACCACGGTGAGCAGCGCCAGCACCGACAGACTGCCCAGCGGGTTGTGACCCAGGCGCAGATGTTCGGGCCGCGGATCGTCGCCGCGCACATAGCGCCAAATGGCGCGGGGGCCGTGCACGAAGTTCCAGAACCGCGCGTGACGGCTGCCCGCCACGCCCCACACCAGCCGGAACACCAGCAGCGCAATCAAGGTGTAGCCGCTCCAGTAGTGGTACTGCATGGCGTTGCCGCCGATCAACCCGGTGACGATGGAAACGGTCACGCAGGCGGCCAGCGCCCAGTGAAACAGGCGCAGCGGCAAATCCCAGACTCGGACTTTCATGGCGCGGCTCCGGGCGCTCAGCCTTGCCGCAACTTGCGCGCCGCCTCGACGGCGAAATAGGTGAGGATGCCGTCGGCCCCCGCGCGTTTGAATGCCAGCAGGCTTTCCATCATCACCGCGTCGTGATCGAGCCAGCCGTTCTGCGCGGCTGCCTTGAGCATGGCGTATTCGCCACTGACCTGATAAGCGAAGGTCGGCATGTGGAACTCGTCCTTCACCCGGCGCACGATGTCCAGATACGGCATGCCCGGCTTGACCATCACCATGTCGGCGCCTTCGGCGATGTCGAGCGCCACTTCGCGCAGCGCTTCGTCGGAGTTGCCCGGGTCCATCTGATAGACCTTTTTGTCGGCCTTGCCGAGGTTGGCGGCCGAGCCCACAGCGTCGCGGAAAGGGCCGTAGAACGCGCTGGCGTACTTGGCGCTGTAGGCCATGATTCGGGTGTGAATATGGCTGTCGGCCTCCAGCGCCTGGCGGATGGCGCCGATGCGGCCGTCCATCATGTCGCTCGGGGCGACGATGTCCACTCCGGCGGCGGCCTGCGCCAGCGCCTGCTTCACCAGCATGGCCACGGTGGGCTCGTTCATGATGTAGCCGGTGTCGTCGAGCAGACCGTCCTGGCCGTGCGAGGTGTAGGGGTCGAGCGCCACATCGGTGAGCACACCGAGCTGCGGAAACGCCGCTTTGAGCGCGCGCACTGCTCGGGGCACCAGTCCGTCGGGGTTGGTGGCCTCGATGCCGTCAGGCGTCTTGAGCTTGGGATCGATCACCGGGAACAGCGCCAGCACCGGAATGCCCAGCTTCACGCATTCCTCGGCCACCGGCAGCAGCAGATCGACACTCAAACGCTCCACGCCGGGCATCGACGCCACGCTCTGGCGCTGGTTCTCGCCATCGAGGATGAACACCGGGTAGATCAGATCGTCCGCTGCCAGTCGGTGCTCGCGCACCAGACGGCGGCTGAAGTCGTCACGGCGCAAACGCCGCATGCGGGTGCCGGGAAATCCGGGCAGGTTCACAAAGTTTTTCATCTTTGGTTTGTCATGGAGTGGAACTTGATGCGATGAATGCTATCTTTTTCAACTGGATGGTGCGTTGCAAGATGTGCCATCCCCCGCTTCTCCTCCCTGAGCGGGGCCTTGTTTCAAGGCTTGAATCCCTGGCCAGCACTGCCGGGGATTTTTTTGCCCGCAATATTCGTTTATCCCCTGGCAACAAGCTTGCGCCAAGGCTCTTTTACACTGCGACTCTGTCTGCGAAAGGGAGTTCAAGATGGCTTTTCAGTGGGTGCTGACCTGGCACATCATTTTTGTGATCGCGTGGTACGCCGGTCTGTTCTACCTGCCGCGCATTTTCGTCAACCTGGCCATGGTGCCCGCTGACAGCACCGCCGAGCGCGAGCGTCTGCTGATGATGGGCCGCAAACTCTACCGCTTCACCCACATCCTGATGTGGCCGGCCATCATTCTCGGCCTGGTGCTGTGGCTGTATTACGGCATCGGCCTGCACGGCCCGGGCAACGGCTGGATTCACACCAAGGTCACGCTGGTCGTGCTGCTGGTGATCTATATGTTCTGGTGCAAGCGCATCTTGCGCCAGTTCGAGCAGGGAACCAATACCCGCAGCCACAAGTGGTATCGCTGGTTTAACGAAATTCCCACCATCATTCTGTTCATCATCATTCCGCTGGTGGTCATCAAGCCGTTCTGAGTGCCCCCAGTGCCGGGCAATCCCCACCCCAACCCTCCCCACAAGTGGGGAGGGAGTGATCTCACCTCCCCCACGTCGTGGGGGAGGTCGGGAAGGGGACGGCCCAGCCCGCCCCCCGAGGGGGACAAGGAAACTTGGGGCGGCCCTGTGTTTCCTTGACGGTTATACGGGCGCGCCGCTTGCTGGCCCTGAAGTTGTCTCATGCCTTCGCCGCATCGTCCTGCGCACAGTGCGCGCCCGGTTTCCCGCTTCATGCGTTATGCGCTGGCGGGCTATGTGCTGCTGATCGTCTATGCCAGCCTCTATCCCTTTTCGGGATGGCGCTGGCAGGGGCTGATGCCGTTTGATTTCGTGCTCGCGCCGCTGCCGCGCTACATCACCTTCAGCGACTTGCTGATCAATGTCGGCGGCTATCTGCCGCTGGGCTATCTCATCGCCCGCAATCTGCCGGCACGTTGGCCGCGCTGGGCATCGTGGCTGGCGGCCAGCGCGTTGGCCAGCAGCGTGTCTTTCGGCATGGAAGCCTTGCAGGCTTTTCTGCCCATGCGCGTGTCGTCCAACCTCGACTGGCTGACCAATTCGCTAGGCGGTCTGCTGGGCGCCGCGATCTGCGTTTGGCTGCTGCCACGGCTGCGGCTCGCGGCGCTGCTGCGGCTGTGGCGGGAACGCTGGTTTGCGCCTCATGTGGGCTACGGCTTGCTGCTGCTGGCGCTATGGCCGCTGGCGCTGCTTTGGCCCGCCGCCGTGCTGTTCGGCACCGGGCAGATCGGGCCGACCCTGTTGCAGCCTGCGCTCGATACCGATACTTGGCGGATTCTGTCGGCTTGGTTTGTCAACAGCGGCCTGCGATTGCCGGATTTTTCGCCGATGAGCGGGCTGCGCCAGAGCAGCATCACCGCGGCCATGCTCGCCGGTTCGCTTTTGCTGCTTGCGGCGCTGCTGCGGCCAGGCGCGCCCCGGCTGCGGCTGGCGCTGGCACTGACCTTCGCCGGCCTGCTGGCCGTCAGCCTGTCGGCCGCCTTGAGTTTCGGCCCTGAACACGCCTTGGCCTGGGCGACCGTGCCCACCCTGCGCAGTGTGGCGCTGGGGTTGATGATCGGCTTGCCGCTGTCGTATCTGCCGCCGCGATGGGGCGCCGCGCTCGGCGCGCTCAGTCTGGCGCTGGCGCTGGGGTGGATCAATGGGTCGGGGCCGGGGCCGTATTACGCGCTGAATCTGCAGGCCTGGAGTCAGGGTCTGTTCATCCGGCTGTATGGTTTGCCGCAGTGGCTGAGTTGGTTATGGCCGTTCGCCGCCCTGATCTATTTGATGGCGCGAGCATTGCGGCCCGTTCGCCACGACAATCTGGGTTAATCATGAACTACTACAAACACCACATTTTTTTCTGTCTGAACCAGCGCGACGCCAGCGCCGCACGGCCGTGCTGCGCCGCCAGCGGGGCGGAGGCTGCGTTCGAGCACTGCAAATCAGCCGTCAAGACGCTGGGGCTGGCGGGTGCGGGCAAGGTGCGCGTCAACCGGGCGGGGTGCCTCGATCGCTGCGAGGAAGGGCCGGTCTGCGTGGTCTATCCCGAAGGCGTCTGGTACACCTATGTCGATCAGAGCGACATCGATGACATCGTGCAAAGTCATCTTCTGCGTGGCGAGGTGGTGGAGCGTCTGCGTCT
Organism: Thiomonas sp. OC7; assembly: GCF_900634595.1. Taxonomy (NCBI): domain Bacteria; kingdom Pseudomonadati; phylum Pseudomonadota; class Betaproteobacteria; order Burkholderiales; genus Thiomonas; species Thiomonas sp. OC7. The sequence goes on from NZ_LR131953.1 coordinate 2,319,332, forward strand.
GCCGGATCTCCCTGACGCGCCCGACGCGGATCAGTAATCCGGGCCGATGCAAATGAACGCGCAGACCCGCAAGCTGCTGGTGGAGGGCACGGCGGGGGCGATCGAAGTGGCGGTCGATGCGCCCGAGGGGCCACCCCGCGGGCTGGCGCTGGTGGCGCACCCTCATCCACTGTTCGGCGGCACGCTCGACAACAAAGTGGCGCAGACCCTGGCCCGTGCCTGGCTGCAACTCGGTTTCGTGGCGGTGCGGCCCAACTTTCGCGGCGTGGGCGCCACGGCCGGAGCGTTTGATAATGGCGTGGGCGAGACCGCCGACCTGCTGGCTGTGTTCGACGACTTCATTCCTCAGGTCGCGCAGCAAGCCGGGCTTGAGCGCGAGACCCTGCCCTTGGCGCTGGCCGGATTTTCCTTCGGCGCCGCCGTCGCCGCGCGTTGTGCGCTGGCCTTGCAGCAGCGGGGCGCCACCTTGCAGCATCTCACTTTAGTGGGCACGGCCGTCACCCGTTTCGACGTGCCGCAGATCAAGCCGGCCAACGCCGCGCCGCTCGCACAGCGCATGCTGGTGTTGCATGGTGAACTAGACGATGTGGTGCCGCTGTCCGGCGTGCTCGACTGGGCACGACCGCAGCAGTTGCCCGTGGTCGTGTTTCCGGGCGCGGGGCATTTTTTCCACGGCCTGCTGCTGCCCCTGCGCGACTGGGTCTGTCAGTGGCATGGGGCACAAAACCCCTAAGCGCCCCCAAGACCTGTCGCTGCGCGCCAGGCCCCCCGAGGGGGGTGAGAAACTCTTGGGGCGGCCCGGCGAGTTTCTCAGAGCGCCAGCAGCACGCGCGTCTGAAACGCGCCTTTGTTTTTTCGTTCTTGCGAACCTTCTCGCCGCCCCGCGCTCTGACCCTCTGCCGCGAGATCCAGCGTGCGCGGCAAAACTTCGTCACCCCTGTCACGCCCTCGGGCTGCTAGGGTGTCGGTTTTCTGTTTTGAGTCTCAGGATTCGCCTATGTCCGTTCAATCGTTTGTCGCCGCCTGCAGCGCGGCCTGTCTGCTCGCGCTGTCGCCTTTGGCGCAGGCCGCCCCCACTCCAGCGGCAGCTCCCGCCGCAACGACTCCGGCCCCGAGTGCCGCAGCCGCTCCCCTCACGCCGATGCAGGCCATGCTGGCCACCGTTCCGCCGCCCAAGCTCGATGCGCGGGCCTGGCTGGTGGTCGATCTGACCAGCGGACAGATCCTCGCCGAGCACGATGCCCACGCTCAGGAGGCACCGGCTTCGCTGACCAAGCTGATGACGGCTTACTTGACCTTCAAGGCCTTGAAGGAAGGCTCCATCAAGCTCAACCAGATGGTGACCGAATCGAAAGAGGCTTGGCAGACCGGCGGCTCGCGCATGTTCATCGACCCGCGCGTGCCGGTGTCGGTCAACGACCTGCTGTTGGGCATGATCGTGCAATCGGGCAATGACGCCGCGATGACGCTGGCGCAGACGGTGGGCGGCTCGGTGAGCGCCTTCGTCGCCATGATGAACCGCCAGGCGCAGCAGTGGGGCCTCAAAGGCACGCATTTCATGGACCCGACGGGCCTGCCCGACCCCGGCCACCACACCACGGCGTATGACCTCTCCATCATCGCCACCCATATCATCCGCGACTTTCCGGCCGATTACGCGCGCTATTTCAAGGTCAAGGAATTCACCTACAACCACATCACCCAGCCCAACCGCGTCAGTCTGCTGTTCACCGATCCTTCCGTGGACGGCATGAAAACGGGTTACACCTCCGAGGCGGGTTATTGCATGATCACCTCGGCGCTGCGCCAGTTTCCCAACGGCCCGCGCCGGCTGCTTACCGTGGTGATGGGCACACCCACCGAGCGGGCCCGCGGCGAGGAGAGCCAGGTGCTGCTCAACTGGGCTTATCAGAACTTCGACGACATCGTGCTGGCCTCGCCCGGCAAGCCGGTACTGACTGCGCCCGTCTGGAAGGGCGTAGATAACAAAGTGGAACTGGGCTCCTCGGTGCCGGTGGTCATTTCGGTGCCGCGCGGCATGGGCAAAGACCTTCAGACCAAGGTGGTGCGGCCCGACCCGCTGGTGGCGCCGCTGCAGGCCGGGCAACGCGTCGGCCAACTCGACGTCAGCATGAGCGGCAAGCCGCTGGCGGTCTATCCGCTGGAGGTCATCAAGGCCGTGCCCGAAGCGGGTCTGTTCGGCCGCGCTTGGGACAGCTTGCGGCTCATGATCAAGTAGGCCGCGTACAGGCTGAAGCGAATCAGACCGCCGCGGCCTGATCCGCTTCAGCCACGCACACTTCGCCGCGCAGCGAGTGCGGGTAGGCCGTGGTGATGCGCACCGGCACGATCTGGCCGATCAAGCGCGCGTTGGCCTTCAGGTGCACGATGCGGTTGTTTTCGGTGCGGCCCTGCAGTTCCGAGGGATCTTTCTTGCTCGGCCCTTCGATGAGCACGGCCTGCTCCGTGTCCACCATGGCGGCGCTGATGGCCGAAGCCTGAGCCTCGATCTGCGCCTGCAAGGTCTGCAGGCGCTTGAGCTTGACGTCGGCCGGGGTGTCATCCGCCAGATTGGCCGCCGGAGTGCCGGGGCGCGGGCTGAAAATGAAACTGAAGCTGGCGTCGAACTGCATGTCCTCGATCAGCTTCATCAACTGCGCGAAGTCGGCCTCGGTCTCGCCCGGAAAGCCGACGATGAAGTCGGAACCGATGCAGATATCGGGCCGCACCGCGCGCAGCCGCCGCACGATGCTCTTGAACTCCAGCGCGGTATAGCCGCGCTTCATCGCCGCCAGAATGCGGTCGCTGCCATGCTGCACCGGCAGGTGCACATGGTTGACCAGTTTGGGAATACGGCCGTAGGCATCGATCAGCCGCTGGGTGAATTCCTTCGGATGGCTGGTGGTGTAGCGGATGCGTTCGATGCCGTCGATCTCGGCCACGCATTCCAGCAGAAAGGCGAAATCTTCGCCCTCTCCCGAGCCCAGCCAGGCGTTGACGTTCTGGCCCAGCAGCGTCACTTCGCGCACGCCCAGCGAGGCCAGCTCGGCCACTTCGGTGAGCACGTCGACCAGGGGGCGCGAGACTTCCTCACCGCGGGTGTAGGGCACCACGCAATAGCTGCAATACTTGCTGCAGCCTTCCATGATGGAGACGAAGGCGCTTGGGCCCTCCACCCGTGCGGGCGGCAGGTGGTCGAATTTTTCGATTTCCGGAAAGCTGATGTCGACCTGCGCACGCCCGAGCGCCTGGCGCTGCGCAATGAGCTGCGGCAGCCGGTGCAGCGTTTGCGGGCCAAACACCAGATCGACATAAGGCGCGCGCTTGACGATGGCCTCGCCTTCCTGGCTCGCCACACAGCCGCCCACGCCGATCAGCAGATTCGGCTTGTCGGCCTTGAGCTCGCGCAGGCGTCCCAGATCGCTGAACACTTTTTCCTGCGCCTTTTCGCGAATGGAGCAGGTGTTGAGCAAAATGAGATCGGCTTCCTGCGGAGTTGCCGCAGGTTCATAACCCTCAGCCGCGCTGAGCACGTCGGCCATCTTGGCCGAGTCGTACTCGTTCATCTGGCAGCCGAACGTCTTGATAAAGACTTTTTTCGTCACGATTGAAGCGTCCGTCAATTGCTGAAAAACAGCCCGCACTGCCCCGGCGCCTTGGGCAACTCAAGCTGGCTGGCCGTGGAGTCGCTCACCAGCCACACGCGAAACACATTGCCCATCGCGTCGGTCTGAAACACCACCGGGGCCTGCAGCCCGTTGAGCTGGTCGCGGGGAATGATGCGGTTTAGCGGGCTGATCACCCGCGCGCCTGGGCCGAGGGTGTAATCGGTGCAGTTGATGCTGACGTTCGGAAACGCGCCGAACGTCGCTAGGCCCTGCAGGCTGCCCATCGGGTAGTTCATCTGCGCGTGAGCCGCGCCCAGGCTGCCCAGACACAGCGCCGCCCCAAGGGCCATCCGACGCAGCAACGGTTGAAGTTTCATGGCCGACTCCTTGGACAAACAACGGTTCAGCGGTTCGCTTGGCGCGCAAAACAAAAAAGCCCAGGCAACAACGCATGGGCTTGGATCAGCGCCCACGAATTCGGCGCGAAGGGTGCAAACGAGAAGCCTACGAAAAAAACGATGTGGGCTGGAAAACTATGGTGGCGCTTCAGGGACTCGAACCCCGGACCTGCGGATTATGATTCCGTCGCTCTAACCGACTGAGCTAAAGCGCCAACACGCAAACAAGCCGCGCAGTATAGCGCATCATTTGTTCGTGAAAAGCGGTTTTCGTTTTTCCAGGAAAGCCGCCATACCCTCCTTCTGGTCGGCCGTAGCGAACAGCGACTGAAACAGCCGACGCTCGAAACGCAACCCTTCGGACAGCGACGATTCAAACGCGCGGTTCACGCTTTCCTTGGCCATGAGCACCGAAGCCTGCGAGAAGCTGGAAATGGTTTCGGCCATCGCCACGGCCTCATCGAGTGTCTGCTGCAGCGGCACGACCCGGGCGACCAGGCCGCTGCGCTCGGCCTCGAGCGCGTCCATCATCCGGCCGGTGAGGATCAGATCCATGGCCTTGGCTTTGCCCACGGCGCGCGTCAGCCGCTGGGTGCCGCCGGCGCCGGGAATGATGCCGAGCTTGATTTCGGGCTGGCCGAACTGGGCGTTGTCGGCGGCGACGATGAGATCGCACATCATCGCCAGCTCGCAGCCCCCGCCCAGCGCGAAGCCGCGCACCGCCGCAATCACCGGCTTGCGAATCTGCATCATCGCTTCCCAGTTGCGGGTGATGAAGTCCTCCGCGTAGCTGGCGGGAAAGGTCTTTTTCGCCATGGCGGTGATGTCGGCCCCGGCGGCGAAAGCCTTGTCGCTGCCGGTGACGACCATGCAGCCGATGGCCGGATCAGCGTCAAACGCTCTGAGCGCGGCGCCCAGCGCGTCCATCAGGGCGTCGTTCAGGGCGTTGAGTTGCTTGGGTCGATTGAGGGTGATGAGGCCGACGTGGCCTCGGGTTTCGGTGAGGATGACGGCGTCGTCAGGGGTCTCCATGGGCATCTCCTAAAGGGTCATTCAAGGGCATTGTGCGTCACAGTGCGGTGCCCATCCAGGCGCTCAGACGTTGGCGCTGCGCGGGGCGCGGCTTGTCGGCTAGCCGCAGTTGCACGCGGCTGTCGGGCAGCGCAAACCAAGGCGTTTCGCTGTGCTGCTCCAGGTCTTGCCGCAGCCAGGTGAGACGCCACACATCGCCCGCTCGGGCCTGTGCATGGCGGCGCTCGATCACGGCTTTGCGCGCCCGCTCGCCGTCCAGCATGAGCAGCAGATCGCCAGCGGCCAGCCCGGCGCGTTCGGCCCAGCCGCCGTTGCGCACGCGCTGCACGGTGAGCCAGCCGCCCGCCTGTTCCTGCGCAGCCAGCCCCAGCGCGTCGAGCGGAGTGTCTTCTTGCGAGGCCCATTGAATGCCGAAATCAGCGAACTGCGTCTTGACCGGGGGCAGTTCAGTGCCGTGAACATGGCGGCGGAAGAAGGCGCGCCAGTCGAGGCCGCTCACTTCCTTGAGCAGCGCGGGCAGGGCGTCTTCGGCCACGCCTTCGGCGCGCAGCGGCGCGTCGGCGCGGCCATAGCGCGTCCACAGCAGACGCATCACGTCGTCCAGCGTGGCCGCGCTTTCGCGGCGCAGCCGCAGGTCGATGGACAAGGCGACCAGCGCGCCGAGCTGGTAGTAGCTCACCGTGGCGTTGGCGGTGTTTTCATCGGGGCGGTAATACTTGGTCCAGGCATCGAAGCTGGCCTCGGCCACGCTTTGAACCTGGCGCCCGGGTGTGCGCAGCACCGCGCCGAGGGTGCGGGCCAGACCGTCGAGGTATTGCTGCGGCGTGATCAGCTCCGCGCGCAACACCATCAGATCGTCGTAATACGCGGTGAAGCCCTCGAACAGCCAAAGCAGGGTGGTGGGGTTTTCGGCTTGAAGGTCGTAGGGGGTGAAGGCCTGCGGCTTGATGCGCTTGACGTTCCAGGCGTGGAAGTATTCGTGGCTGCACAGGCCGAGAAAGTCGCGATAGTCGTTGTGGGCGCTATGGGCGCTGTCGGTGTCTTGCAGGCGCGGGTGCGGCAGGCTGCGGCGCGCGCACATCAGAGCGGTGCTGTCGGCATGTTCCAGCCCGCCGTAGCCCTCGGCGGTCGGTGCGACCATGAACAGGTACTCGGCAAACGGTGCGCGCTTGCTGCGGGGCTCGAACAGGGCGATCTGCGCACTGCAGATGCGCTTGAGGTCGCGCGCCAGCCGCCGGGTATCCACGGTGTCGTGCAGCCGATTGCCCAGGGCGATGACCATGGCATGTGGGGCCCCGCCCGCGCTGAACTCCAGCCGCAGCAGTTCGCCCATTTCAACGGGATGGTCGATCAGCGCGTCGTAGTTTGCCGCGCGTCGGCTGCCGAAGCCGTTGGCGTCGCATTGAACCGCGGGCAAGGTGGTGGCCACCGTCCAGTGCGACGCGAAGTCGGGGCAGGCGAGGGTGACGGTGTGCGGCTGTTGCTCGCGCCCAGCGGCTGCGAGCAACAGGCTGCTGGCGTTGAAAAAGCCGCGCTGAGTATCGAGGTAGGCGGTGCGTACCGAGAGATCGAAGGCATACACCGAGTAGCGCAGCCGTAGCGGCCCGTTGCACGGAGCGGCGCGCCAGCGGTTCTTGGCGATTTTGTGTAGTGCGATGGGTTTGTCGCCGCACCAGGCCTGCAGTTGCAAGATATGGCGGGCGAATTCGCGCACCAGATAGCTGCCGGGAATCCAGACCGGGAGCCAGAACTCCTGCCCCGCTGGTTCCGGGTGGGACAGATCGAGCTCGACCAGAAACTGGTGCGCGAGCGCATCGGCAACCGATACCCGGTAGCTCGGGCCGGTTTGCGAGATGCCGGGAAGGGCTTGGACAAGGGTGGCGTTACGCGAGCGGGGTTGGCGGGAGGAGGTCATGGTGTCGTGCGCTGGCATCGATCGGGCGCGTTGTTGTCAGAGAGCACGGAATTTGTAAGTCCGGATTTGAACGTTTCAAAACCCATGCTAACCTGCCGGAAATATTCAGGCTTGGTCCTTTCAACAACACTTTTCAACAACGATTGAGCGGCACCATCATTGTGGAACGCGACGTTTTTTCTGAGATTGCCGCACATGCGGGAGCGGGGGCTCCGGCGCTGGTTTATCAACCGCAGGTGAGTTTCCCGGCGGGGCAGGTCATTGGGCTGGAGGTGTTGTTCCGCTGGCGCGCGGAAGATGCGCCGAAGCGGCATTCCCCGCTGATGTTTCTGCCGCAACTGACCCCTGCACAGACCAGCGAGCTGTTTTTCTGGGTGATGGAAGAAGCCATCTCCGAGGCGCGGGTGCTGTCCAACTGGACGGGCTGGAACGGCTACATCTCGGTCAATATCGAGGCCGATCAGATCGGCGATCCGGCACTGATCGAGCACATCAGCAGCACCCTGCAGCGCTACGCCTGGGCGCCCGAGCGCCTGATGGTCGAAGTGACCGAGCGCCGCGCCATCCCAGCGTTTCCCAGTGTGGCGCGCAATGTGCAGTCGCTGCGCAAGTCGGGCGTGCGGGTGGCGATGGACGATTTCGGCGAGGGCTACGCCTCGTTCGAATACCTCAAGATTCTCGATCCGAGCGACATCAAGATTCCGGCCAGCTTCACGGCGGATGTGACCAAGGACGTGCGCAACGCAGAAATCGTGCGCGGGCTCGTCGATATTTCCCGGCGCCTGTCGATCAACGTGGTCGCCGAGGGCGTGGAGACGCGCGAATGCGCCCAGGCGCTGCACGGCATGGGCCTGCAAAGCATGCAGGGCTATCTGTTCGGCGAGCCGCGCGAACTCGAGGAATGGGCGCAACTGCTCAAACAGCCCGGCGCCAGTGTGTTGCAGCCCAGTTGAAGCAAGGCGTCACCCCAAGTCACATTTCGACACCCCGTCTCCTGTTTTTTCCATCCATCATGGAGGAAGGATAAATACAGGAGACAAGCATGAGCACCATCCCGGCGCCCTTGGGCGCAGAGGCGTCTGAAGGCCCCCGTCCCGGCCACCACGGCGCGCCCACCATCGCGGCGCGCATCGACCGCCTCCCTCCCTCGAAGACCGTGCGCAATATGGTCATCCTGGTCTCGCTGGGCGGGCTGTTCGAGTTTTACGACCTGTTTCTGACCGCTTATATCGCGCCCGGTTTGTTCAAAAGCGGGGTGTTCACCGCGACCACCAAGGGGCTGTTCGGTTTTCAGGGGATTGCCAGCTTTGTTGCGGCCCTGTTTCTCGGTTTGTGGGTGGGCACGCTGTTCGTAAGCTGGCTGTCGGATCGGTATGGGCGGCGCGCGGTCTATACCTGGGCCTTGCTCTGGTATTGCATCGCCACTCTCATCATGGCATTTCAGCAGACCGCGATGAATATCGACATCTGGCGCTTCATCGCCTCCATCGGGATCGGCCTGGAGATGGTCAACATCGACACCTATGTCTCGGAACTGGCGCCGCAGGCCAAGCGGGGCACGTATTTCGCTATGAACCAGTTCATCACCTTCAGCGCGGTGCCGGTGGTCGCCTTCCTGGGATGGCTGCTGGTGCCGCATCAGATCGCGGGGCTCGATGGCTGGCGCTGGGTGGCCATCATCGGCGCGCTGGGCGCCATCGTCATCTGGTTCATCCGGCTGCGCCTGCCCGAGTCGCCGCGCTGGCTGGAAGACAAGGGCCGTCATCACGCGGCTGACGCGATTCTCAGCCGCATCGAAAAGCAGGTGGAACGCGAAACCGGTCAGCCCCTGCCCGAGCCGAAGGGCTTTGTGGGCGATGTCGAGCACGTCAAGGCGCGCTGGGGCGAGATGTGGGAGGGTGTTTATCGCAAACGTACGGTGATGCTCATCCTGTTCAATATTCTGCAGACGGTGGGGTATTACGGCTTTGCCAGTTGGGCGCCGACCTATCTCATCGCCAAGGGCTTGGACATTCCGAAGTCGCTGCTCTACACCTTCATCATCGCCTTCGCCTATCCGATTTCGTCCCTCATCGGCGCCTCATTCGGCGACCGTTTCGAGCGCAAATGGCTGATCGCCGTGCCCGCGCTGGCCGTGGCGTTGTTTGGCCTGCTGTTCGCCCATGCGCAAGGGGCGGCCGCGATCATTGTGTTCGGCATTGCGGTGGCGTTTTTCAACAACATCATGAGTTACGCCTTCCACGCTTATCAGAGCGAGCTCTACCCCACCCGCATCCGTGCCCGGGCAGTGGGTTTCGTCTATTCGTTCAGCCGCATCAGCGCGGTATTCACCGGCTTCGTCATCGCCGATCTGCTCAAGACCTCGGGCGACGTTGGCGTGTTCACTTTCATCGCCGCCGCGATGGTCGGCGTGGCGCTGGTGATCGTCATCATGGGGCCGCGGGTGACGCAGCGGCGGCTGGAGGATATCGCTCGGTAGGCTTTCAAATCGGCGACGGATAATGGGCCGTCTTCATTCCCCACGGCCCGCCATGACCTCCACCGATCTCATCGTTCCAGACCCCGTATTTCGACGCGTTCCCGCCGGATTCGGCCTACGCTGGTGGATGGATGGCTGGCGCAGTTTCATGCAGGCGCCGCTGCCCTGGCTGGGCCTGGCCGTGGCGCTGCTCGTGCTGCTGTGGCTATTGGGCGAGTTGCCGATGGGCGGGCTGCTTTCGCAATGGCTGAGTCTGCCGCTGCTGGCTTTCGGCGTGATTTTTGCGGCGCTGCTGCGCAAGCGGGCGGCGCAGGCGCGAACGATCACGCCACAAGGCATGCCGGTCGAACCTCAAAATGAAGGTACGCTGTCGTCGACCACGCAGCGGTGGACCGGCCGCATCGGCCCGCTGTTGCTGGTCTCCCTGCTGGTGCTCGCGCTGGGCGGGGTGATCGGCGCGGCGATCGTGATGGGGCTGGGCGCGATGTTCGGCCTGGGGCTGGCCAGTTTTGGCGCGTTTGCCAAAGTCATGACCCCGGGCGTAGGCATGGCCGCAGGTCTGGGCGCCTTGGCGGGTTCGCTCATGACCTTGCTGCTGTTGGTGCTGTTGGCGCTCTATCTGTTCAGCGTCGCGTTCTGGTTCGTCAATACGCTGGTGGCGCTCGGGGGCGTCAGTCCGTGGAACGCGGTCAAGCTGTCGGTGCGAGCCGGGTTCACCAATCTGGCGCCCATTACCTTGTTTACCGTTTTGCTGCTGCCCATTTCCATCGTGGCCATGTTGCCGTTCGGCCTCGGTCTGCTGGCGCTGTTTCCCGTGCTGTCGGGTGCGTCGTTTGCGTCGTACCACGACGTGTTTGGCGACGAGGCGGCGGCCTGAATTTTGTTTGTTGAACGGATCACCATGAACGTCATCGACTATCTGCGCCAACACATCCGCACCGTGCCTGACTGGCCGTCGCCCGGCGTGCAGTTCCGCGACATCACCCCGCTGCTGCAGAACCCGCGGGTGTTCCGCGTGCTCATCGACCAGTTCGTGCATCGCTACATGGCCCCCGATCTGCGCCCGGACGTGGTGGCGGGCATCGACGCGCGCGGCTTCATTCTCGGCGCCGTTATCGCCTACGAACTCAACATCGGCTTCGTGCCCATCCGCAAGAAGGGCAAGCTGCCTTTCGACACGGTGTCCGAGGAGTACGAGCTCGAATACGGCAGCGCTACGGTGGAGATTCACACCGACGCGGTGCGGCCGGGCGATTGCGTGCTGCTCATCGACGACCTCATCGCCACCGGCGGCACCATGATGGCCGGCAAGCGTCTGCTCGAAAAGCTAGGCGCCAGCGTGATCGAAGGCGCAGCTATCGTCGATCTGCCCGAGCTCGGCGGCTCACAGCTGCTGCGCGATGCAGGCCTGCCGCTGTTCACCCTGGTGGATTTCGCGGGGCATTGATGGTGCTACGGCTGATCAGAAACTGGCGAGGTTTGCTGCCCGCACTGATGTGGGCGGCGACCCTGTTCGCCTCGCCGCCTGCGCAGGCTCAGCAAGCCGCCGTGGCCCCGGAGGTGTCGATTCGCAGCGTGGACAGCATCGCCCTGCAAGGCACAACCGCCACCCTCGATCTCACCCTGAATATTCGCAACACCGGGGGTCTGGCCCTGCCGCTGCAGAAACTGCGGTTTCAGATCCAGTTCAACGGCCTGGACGTGGCGCAGGGCGTGAGCACCGCGCCCGTCACCATCGCAGCGCAGCAGCAGGCGCAGGTTCCGGTGCAGGTCGAGGTCAACAGCCCGACGCTACTCGGCCTCATCGCCACCCTGCCGTCGGACGGCACGGTGAGCTACGTGATTCAGGGGACGGCCGAGATCGGCCAGACGATGCTGCAGATTCCCTTCACCCACAGCGGGGCGGTGCGATTGATCCTGCAGTAGCCCTGCAGTATCGCAGTCGCTCAGACTGCTGTCGCAGGCGCTTTGTCGAGTTGGCGACGCATCATGCGGTGCGACCACAGACCGCCAAACGGAATGAGCGAGGCGAGGAAAACGCCCAAGCTGCGCAAGGGCGAGAGCTGCCCGCGCGAGAGCGTCACCACCAGTGCGATCGTGGCCCAGATGAACAGGGCGCCGTGAATCGGCCCGATGATTTTCACGCCCACAGGCCAATCGGCCGCGTACTTCAGCGGCACGGCCAGCAGCACCAGAGCGATGAGCGACGAGCCTTCGGCCAGCGCCATGACGCTGAGATGGTGAAGCGGGGACTTGAACATGCGCGAAATGCTATGTCCCGAAAAATCCCCTACGACGCAAATGCGACCAAGCGATTCCCGAGGAATTGCCCGATCGCAATTCCTGCTTGACATCCTCCCCGCCCTTGGCCTGCGGCCACCGCTTGCGCGGGAAGGGCGGCGATTCCTACGGCTCTCAGGCTCGACACCCGGCCGCTCCTGAGTCGCTTCGGTGGGTTCCTGCTGCTGGCGGCCTTGCTGCACCGCTCACTTCACAGGCGAACCGGGCGTGTCCCGCCCTTAGAACATTGATCGCGCCGACCACATCGGCGTTTTCCTCGAAGCCGCATGCGACGCAGAGGAATTGCGCTTGCGTCTGGCGGTTGTCCGCCGACACATGGCCACAACACGGGCAGGTGCGGCTCGTGTACTGCGGCGGCACGGCAACAAGCCAGCCGCCGTTCCACGCCAGCTTGTAGTCCAGTTGGCGACGGAACTCGAACCAGCCTTGGTCGAGGATAGCTTTGTTCAGGCCGGACTTAGCCCGAACATTTCGACCCGGCTTCTCAACCGTCCCCGCCGCCGACTTGGACATGTTCCTCACCTGCAAGTCCTCGATACACACCATCGCGTGGTTTTGGCTGATTGCGGTCGAGGTCTTGTGCAGGTAGTCGCGGCGGGCGTTGCCGATGCGTGCGTGAATCTTCTGGATGCGCGATTTCCCCTTCTTCCAGTTGCTGCTGAATTTCACTTTGCGGCTCATCGCCTGCTGCGCTTTGCGCAGCCTCACCTCATGCCGCTTGAAGCTGCCCAGCGGCGCGTAGAACGTGCCGTCCGAGAGCGTGGCGAACCGGGCAATGCCCATGTCGATGCCGACCGCGCCGCCCTGCGGGACGGGCTGCTCGACCTCGCGCTCGGTCTGGATCGACACAAACCATTTGCCGCCCGACTGGCTGACGGTGACATTCCTCACCGCGCCCAGCACATCCCGGCTGAAGCGAACTCGCAGCCAGCCGAGCTTGGGCAGGAACAGGCGGTTGTTGCCCTGATCGAGCTTGATCTGCTTGGGATCGGGGTAACGGAAGCTCTCGCTCTGCCCCTTCTTCTTGAAGCGCGGGAAAGCCGCCCGTTTGGCGAAGAAGTTGGTGTACGCCCGCTCCAAGTCCTTGAGCGTCTGTTGCAGCGGGTGGACCGGCGCATCGGAGAGCCAAGGCGTCTCTACGCCGTCGCGCCATTTGGTGAGCAGCTTGCACAGGCCGGCGTAGCCCAGCTTCTTCTCGCCGCGATCAAAGCGTTCCTTCTGCAATGCCAGCGCCTTGTTGAACACAAACCGGCACGAGCCCGCGAAGCGGCGCATCTGACGCTGCTGCTCGCCGGTCGGCATGAGTGCGAACTTGTANAAAGACGACGGTCCCGCAATCTGAGCCTGGGGTCAATCTGACCTTGCACAGCCCTGAAGCAAAGCGGTCGGTCGAGAGTCATCACGCCCATCGCTGCACACGAGGAGTATGACCATGTCGTTAGGCACCATTCTGCTGATCATCCTGATTCTGATGTTGATCGGCGCATTTCCAAGCTGGCCCCACAGCCGCAGCTGGGGGTACTTTCCCAGCGGCATTCTTGGCTTCATTGTGATCGTGGTGCTGATCCTCTTTCTCACAGGGCGCATGTAAGCGTTCATACGCCTGCGCCATTGCGCCATCAAACATCCACCCCTTGGCAACACGCCTTCGGGGACACTCGGTTTATTTCAAAGGAATGCATCATGCGATCCCACAAAGTGCTTTATGCCGTCATGCTGGCGGCGTCATTGGTCAGTTTTACAGGCTGTGCGGCCACAGATCGGCACGACAGCACGGGCCAGTACATTGACGACACGGCCATCACGACCAAGGTCAAGGCCGCGATTTTTGGCGACCCGCAGCTCAAGCTGTTCGAAATCAAGGTGGTGACCTTCAAGGGCGTGGTGCAACTCAGCGGCTTTGTCGGCACACGCGAAGAGGAGCTGAGAGCGGTCGCCCTTGCACGCAAAGTGGACGGCGTGAAGGCGGTTCAGGACAACATGAGCCTGAAGTAAACAGGCGAGTCGCGCCGCGAGGGGAATCGATCCTGGGCAGCGGCGTTGTAGGCCATCGCACAGGCGCCTGATCCCCCTCCAATGCGTGCGTCGCCTCACCGGGGCGACGTGCGCTGTTTTTTCCAACCCATTCAAAAGGTCGCATCATGAACATCAAACAAAGAATTCTCCCCTCGGTTGCCGCTGCCATGTTCTTGCTGGCTCTGGGCGGCTGTGCGGGGATGTCGTCGCAGGATAAAAGCACCGCGATCGGTGCGGGCGTTGGCGCAGTGGGCGGCGCCGTGCTGTCGGGCGGGAGCGGAATCGGGACGGTCGGTGGCGCCGCGGTGGGCGGCGTGATCGGGCATGAAATCGGCAAGTAAGCCATATTGTTTGACAGACCCCCACAACGAGGAAACGCCATGAACCGATCTTTCAAACGGCCCGCAACAATCGTCGCCATCAGCCTTCTGATGGTGGTGCTCTACGGCTGTCAAAAACCAGAGGGCCCGGCAGAAAAAGCTGGCAAGGCCATAGACCAGGGCGCGGCGAAGGCCGGCGAGCAAATCCAAAAAGCTGGTCAGAGCCTGCAAAACGAGGCCCAAAAAAGCCCGTAAGCGCTGGCGGTACCACGTGCTGACGGGCTGGCGGTTGGTTCAACCGTCTGTCGACAGCGCCTCGGCACAGTGGTAGGGGATGATCAGCTGGCCTTCGTTGTTGGCAATCGCCTCAATGGTGATGATGGGCGCGGAGCCGCGCACCGGGCCGAAGATGGTGGCGAACGCTACATCTGCGGCGTCTCGCCCTGAGCCAAAGCGCACAAAGCCCATGGGAATGGCGGTGCCTGAGGGGTCGAAGATGTACCAGCGTCCGCCCAGATAGACCTCCACATAGGCATGAAAGTCCGTGGGGCCGAGGATGGGGTCGGCGCCGTAATCAATGCCTGTGGTGAAGCGTGCCGGGATATTGCTGGCCCGGCACAGCGCAATCATCAGATGCGCGAAGTCGCGGCACACCCCTTCGGTCGCGACCAAGGTGTCGATGGCCGAGGTGTTGGAGTTCGAGGTGTTTTGTGCGAAGGTCGTGCGAAACTCAACCCAGTCACGAATGGCCTTGGCGCGGCGATAACCAGTGGGCAACTGGCCAAACTCCCGCATGGCCAATTTGTACAGCCGGTCGGACTGACAATAGCGACTGGGATAAAGAAAGCCAAGCACATCCGCCGGCAACTGTGCCACCGCAACTTCTTCAATCTGCGCCGGGTTGGCCACATGGTGTCGCAATTGAACCGTTGCGCCATAGCGCACCTGAAAGGCGCCAGCGCCAGCATGCAGCCGCATGATGCGGCTGCCGGTTTCACGGTTAAGTTCCACCGTGGGGGCAATGTTCTGGCTCAGGTTCAGATATTCCTCCAGAACGCACTGCTGCTCGGTATGGGCCGCATGAATATTGAAAATGAAGTCGCAACCAGGCTCGAACACCTCGTAGTTCAACTCCAATGTGAGACGCAGATGGATCATGGTGGAATGCCTTGAAAGGGATGCGTTGTACGGAGGATTGCGGTCGGTCCAGAGAGTTGGATCCGTCATGAATGCCAGCTGCGGCAATCAATCCTGGCTACGCTCAAGCAAGCACAGGGCCAGGCCAACGTGGCGACAGGCTTCTGCAGCGTCAAACACAAACGAAAAAATGCGGAAGCGCAGCGTCGGCGAACTGCTGCATGCCTGCAGGGCGCAGGGCGGCACATGTGCTCGGCTTATGCCTTCTGCACCCGCAACACGGGAATGCTGCTCAGGTGAGCGACACCATCCGTCACGCTGTCCTTGAGCAGATGATGAAGCCCGTTGTGCCCATGACTGCCGAACACGATCAGATCAGATCCCCACGACTGCGCCTCCGCCACGATGGCATGGGCGATATCCGCAACCTCGGGGCTGGTTTCAGCGATGACTGTGCTGGCGTGCAGCCCAACGTCCATGGCCTGCTGCATCCAGCCGTCAAGCATCTGCCGGACATCGTTGTTCAGTTGCGCCATGGCGTTGGGCTCAAAGGCAACGAAGCTGCCGAAGTCCACAACCGCAAGAAAGCGCAAGTCAGCGGATTGCTGCCGCGCCAGGCCGATGGCATGCGCTGCTGCGGCTTGTGCGGTCTCGCTTGCATCCAGGGGAACAAGAATTTTTGATGGCATGGCGGGCGACGCGGCGTGTTGCGGTTGATGGCTGGCGCAAAACCTACCAGCGCAAATAGTTGTTCATGCTTCCGCTCTGCACCTGGACGCTGCGGGTCTGGCCGTTATGCGTTCCGGTCACTGTGTAACGACCCCCGGGCAGTTTGACGTAGCACAGGGGGCCATCCGCGGTGAAGCTGGCCACCGTCTGGCGGCCGGACCGGATCTCGATTGGCACATCCGCCAGATAGGCTCCACTCGGCCCGCCGACCATCCAGAAACCCAGGTTGTAGTCGGTAGCCCTTGATTGCAATTGCGTCAAACTGCTATCGCCTACTCCACCGCACAGATGACTGCCGACATGCACAGGGGCCGGCGGGGTTGGCATCTGCGCCTGGGCTCCGCTGAGCATCCATGGCGCTCCGGAAAAAAGTACCGCGCATTTTTGAAGAAAAGCGCGGGTCGCTGCAGTGCGAGGTCTGGTCATGTCAATGGGCTCTTGGCTCAGGCGGCTTCCTGCGGCTTGCATCGCGGAATGATTCAGCTTCAGGAAGCATGGAAGCTACAGACTTTAGGTCTGCGTTGCGCGGATGTCTGTACGCCAGCGCACGCTGCAGTGCGTCAATGCGTCGCTCTGACCTGCCCCCTCGCGCCGTACCAACGTTAAGTCAGGAGTCCGGGTTGCAAGGTTAATTCACCTCGTTGGGGGTTGCGGGGTGAGCAGCATCGCCAGCGCGCTGGCGATGCTGCTCGGCGAATCGCGCCGGAGGTATCCGACCCAGACTGCTGTGGGGCCGCACCTCGTTGAAGTCGCGGCGCCATTCAGCAATGGTCACTCTGGCTTGGTGCAGCGTCTCGAACCATTGCTCGTTGAGGCACTCGTCGCGGAACTTGCCGTTGAAGCTCTCGATGAACCCATTCTGCGTCGGCTTGCCCGGTGCGATCAGGATGTGGCGCACGCCGCGACTCGTGGCCCAGGCCATGAATGCCTGACTGGTGAATTCCGGTCCGTTGTCGGTTCGGACGGCTGCGGGGTAGCCGCGAAATTGGGCGGCTTGATCGAGCAGGCGCGTCACGTAGGCACCGGAAATGCCGTAGTCGACCGCAATGTCCACACATTCATGGCTGAAGTCGTCGGCCACGGTCAGGCACTTCAACCGTCGGCCGCTTACCAAACTGTCGCTGACAAAATCCATGCTCCACACCTCGTTGACCGTTTTGGCCAGTTGCAGCGGCACGCGCTCGGCCGCCGCGCGCTGGACCTTCTTGCGCTTGCGCACAGCCAGGTTGGCCTGGCTGTACAGCCGATACACCCGCTTATGGTTGATGCCCGGAAATGCGGGGCGCAGCAGGTCGTGGATGCGCCGATACCCGAACCGCCGCCGGACATGCGCGATCTCAACGATCTTGCCGTGCAGTGCCGTGTTGAGCGCATCCTGCTGGGGCGCATGGCGATAGCTATCTCTGCTGAGCCCCACGAGGCAGCACGCTCGGCGCTCGGACAAATGATGCTCGCTGATCATCTTGCCAATGGCCTCGCGTTTGACCCGTGGGGCTAGATAGAGTCGTCACGAGTTGTGGCATGATGGCGCTGTTCATACCAACCGCGCTATTGAGATGCCCGAGACGCTTCATCGACACGATCTATCAGATCGGCACTGGGAATTGCTCGAACCCCACTTGCCTGGACGAGCGGGAGTTTGGGGCGGGGTTGCGCGGGACAACCGCCAATTCATCAACGCCGTGTTCTGGATTCTTCGCACCGGTGCGCCGTGGCGAGACCTGCCCGCCTCATATGGCGGCTGGAAAAACACCCATCGGCGTTTTTGCCGCTGGCGCGACAAGGGCATTTGGGAGTCGCTCCTGGAGCAGTGCATTGATGAGCCCGATTTCGAGTGGATCATGATCGATGCCAGTCACTGCAAGGTTCATCCGCACGCAGCGGGTGCGCGGGGTGGCAATCAGGCGATGAGCCGCACAAAAGGGGGCTCAACACCAAGATACATCTGGCCGTGGATGCGCATGGTCTGCCGCTCCGAGCGGTTATTACAGAAGGTACCCGAGCGGATTGTGCAGAGGCTGAGCGGTTGATGGACGGGTTCAAGATGGACTACCTGCTTGCCGACAAAGGCTACGACAGTGACGCCATCGTGGCGCATGCCCAAGCGCAAGGCGCGCAAGCCGTGATTCCGCCACGCAAGAACCGCAAGCAACCCCGCACGTATGACAAAGCACTCTACAAACTACGTCACCTGGTCGAGAACGCCTTCCTGCATCTCAAGCGGTGGCGGGGCATCGCCACGCGCTACGCGAAAAACGTCGCCTCATTCGTTGCCGCCGTGCAAATTCGCTGCCTTGCCCTCTGGCTGCAAATCTTGTGACGACACTATCTAGAGTCAAAGCGAGATTGAATTGAATGCCGCGGACTTTTCGTACATCGATGTTGTTGGCCCGAGCCAGCTTCAACGCCTCACGAAAATGCCGTTCAGCCTCCTCGAAGCGATCCAGTCTGCGATAAGCCTCGCCCAAGTTTGAGAGGGTTTCTGGTTGTTCGGGATCAATTTTTGCCGAACGCTCAAGCACCTTGACGGCAAGATCCAACTGCTTCAGATGGAGATACACAGCCCCCAAGTTGAGCATCAAAATTGCCGTATCGCTGTTCGAGTCGGGGCTTGCGCTCAACGCTTGTTCGAGATCCTGCTTGCCGAGTTCAAAGCGTCCCCGACCAATCTCAAGATAGCCACGACTCCGCAGAACCAGAGGATGGCCCGGAAAGGCATCCAGCAGCCTGTCATACAGGCTTCGAGCCTCGTCCAGTCGACCTTCCGTTTGATGTTTCACCGCAAGATTGAAGGCTTCTTCGGCTGTCATCGCGTTCTGTGGTTCACTCATTTCGATTTCGGGTGAGAAGATGAAGTGGGTTTTGTCCTTTGGAGCGTCGTCCTGGCAGCGCCATGCGGGCATGGAGGTCGGTTCCTTGCGGGCTTTGGTGCTGCGCAGTGTCGCTGAGGACGCAGCTAAATCGTACGGCAGTGCCCTGTTATAGTTGCCCGTTACCCGAAATTGATGGATTCTTCGTGAAGCAACGTCTGGGCGAAATTCTGATTGAGCAAGGCAAAGTCGATCAGTCGCAGGTCGATCGCGCCTTGCGGTTGCAACAAGACGAACGGTCTGGGCGCATAGGTGAGATCCTTCTGCGGCTAGGCCTTGTGACCGAGGTGGACCTTGTTCAGGCGCTCTCCGCACAAAGCGGCATACCTGTAGCAGAGGCTGCGGATTATCCGGAGCTGCCTCTTTTTGCCCAACAACTGTCTCACAGGTACCTTCGCGACGCCAACGCGCTGCCTTTGAGGGAAGACGGCAAACGCCTGACGGTTGCCGTCGCAGACCCATTTGACACTTTTTTGAAGGAATCCCTAGGTCTGGCCACGGGGCGCTCTGTCGATTTCGTTCTTGCTACACCGGGTGAACTGCAGGCCGCATTTGACCGGCTCTACGGTACCGGAAAGTCGTCGATGGATCAGATCGTCGGCGATATCGAAATGCTGGAAGACGATACAGGCAATGAAGACCTCCAGCAGTTGAAAGATTTGGCAAGCGAGGCGCCTGTCATTCGTCTGGTGAGTCTGATCATCAGCCGTGCGATGGAAGCGCGGGCCTCTGATATCCATGTCGAGCCTTTCGAGAACCGGCTGATCGTTCGCTATCGCATCGACGGCGTCCTTCATGAGGTCGAGTCGCCTCCCCGGAGGTTGTCCGCGGCGGTCATCTCTCGCATAAAAATCATGGCGAGCCTCGACATCGCTGAGCGCCGCTTGCCCCAGGACGGGCGCATCAAACTGCGGATTCATGGCAAAGAAGCGGATTTGCGAGTTTCGACCGTGCCGACCCTGTACGGGGAAAGTGTCGTCATGCGGATTCTGGACAAATCCTCAACGCTGCTGGATTTCGATCGTCTGGGTTTTGATGCCCAAAATTTGTCGGCATTCAAATCAGCGTTGATGCAACCACACGGCATTTTGCTCGTGACGGGCCCTACAGGTAGCGGCAAGACCACCACGCTTTATACCGCGCTGCAAACGATCAATCAGCCAGATTTAAAAATATTGACCGTCGAGGATCCGGTTGAATACCAGATGGACGGCATCAATCAAATTCAGGTCAAGCCGCAGATCGGACTGACTTTCGCCAATGCGCTGCGCTCCATCGTCCGACAAGACCCCGATGTCATCATGGTGGGGGAAATTCGTGATCTGGAAACGGCTCAGATTGCTGTTCAGTCTGCCTTGACCGGGCATATGGTGCTCTCAACCCTGCACACCAATGATGCGGCGAGCACCATCAACCGGTTGTTGGATATGGGGATGGAAGACTACCTGCTCACCTCCACGATCGTCGGGGTGCAGGCGCAGCGTTTGGTGCGCAATTTATGCATGGCCTGCCGCCAACCCTACACCCCAACACCGGAACTCCTCGAAGAAATCGGCCTGCAGCGCTACCTTCCTGAGCCTGATTCTGTGCTCTACCACTCTAAAGGCTGCGAACTTTGTGGCGGCACGGGCTTCATAGGCAGAAGCTGTATTGTCGAAGTGCTGCTGATGAACGATACGGTGCGCCAAAAGGTGATGACGCATGCCACCTCCGGGGAAATTCGTCGGGTCGCGGTGGAGCAGGGCATGGAAACGATGTATGAAAATGGTTTGCGCAAGGTTACGGCGGGTCTGACCACCCTGGAAGAAGTTTTGCGCGCCACGCGCGAGGAGTGAGATTTGCCGATCTATGCGTATAAGGCGGTGACCGGCGCGGGCGAGGTCGTCGAAGGCACGATGGACGCTCGCACAGATTCCGTTGTGATCGAGCGCTTGCAAAGCACGGGTCACTTGCCTATCCGTGTGACGGAGTCAGCCGCGGACGCCGGTGCACAAGCTGCAGCAAAGTCATCGGGCGGTTTGTTTCAGAGCAAGCGTGTTCACCGTGGCGAAGTCATGGAACTTACCCGCGAACTGGCGACTTTGCTCCACGCTGGATTGCCTTTGGACCGGTGTCTCGACATCATGGTTGGCATGGCCTCCCGGGCGCCGGTTGCCGAGCTTTTGGCCAGCATTCAGGCAGAGGTGCGCAGCGGGGCGCCTTTGTCGGTTGCCCTGGAAAAACATAAAAATGTGTTCGACCGCTTCTATCTCAACATGATCCGCGCTGGCGAGGCGGGGGGGGCGTTGGATGTGGTCTTGTTCCGTTTGACCGATTTCATGGAGCGCGCCAAGGAATTGCGTGAAACCGTCACCTCGGCCATGATCTACCCCATCATCCTCGCTTGCGTTTCGGTGCTGTCGGTTCTTCTGCTGCTCATGTTTGTAGTGCCGCAGTTCACGCAAATGTTTGATCAGGCAGGAAAATCTTTGCCGGTGCCCACGCAGGTCGTGATTGCTGCCGGTAACTTTGTGCGCAAAGACTGGTGGATGATTTTGATCGGTGTCACCGCTGTTGTCTGGCTGATGCGCGCCCAACTGAGCAACCCCGTGAGCCGTCTGCGCTGGGATCGCTGGTTTCTCGGGCTTCCCCTGTTTGGCGAGATGATTCTCAAGCTGGATGTAGCTCGACTGACCCGCACCTTGGGCACGCTCATTGAGAATGGCGTCACCCTGCTGTCGGGCTTGTCCATTGCGAAAGAAACCGTCGGCAATGCCGTTTTGCGAGAGAGTCTTGACCAAGTGACCGCCAGCTTGCGCGAAGGCAAAGGACTGGGTAAACCGCTCATGCAGACCGGCCTGTTTCCCAAACTGGCCGTGCACATGGTGATGGTGGGCGAAGAAACTGGGCGTCTCAAAGAGCTTTTGATCCAGGTCGCCAACGTCTACGACCGTGAGGCGCAGACCACGATCAAGCGCCTGCTGGCCTTGATGGAACCTATTTTGATTCTTACTTTGGGTCTGATGATCGGTGGCATCATCATGTCTATTCTGTTGGCCATTCTCAGCGTCAACAATCTTGCCTTCAGTTGAGAGATTCAGCTGAATTAATAGGAGTTTTCAATGGTTTTAGTCAAACAACGACGTGCGGCGCTCATGCGCGGTCTCACCTTGATCGAACTGCTTGTCGTCCTCGTGATTCTGGGCTTGCTGGCTGGCCTGGTTGCTCCGCGGGTCATTCATTACCTCTCCACCTCCAAAACCGAGACGGCGCATCTGCAGATCAAGCATTTTGAAGCTGCTCTCGACCTTTATCGTCTTGACGTCGGTAGTTATCCCAATACGCAACAGGGGCTGGAGGCGCTGATCAAAGACCCCTCCGGTGTGACCAACTGGCATGGCCCTTATCTCAAGAGCCCCGACGTGCCCAAGGACCCCTGGGGGCATCCTTTCGTCTACACCAGCCCAGGCAAACACGGCGCTTACGACATCGAGTCTTACGGCGCCGATGGGCAGCCGGGCGGTACCGGCGAGAACGAGGATGTAAAAAATTGGTAAACACGCAGCGCAGCAACGCCGGTTTTACTCTGCTGGAGTTGCTGGTGGTGCTGATACTGATGGCCATGATGACCGGATTGGCCATTCCGCTGATCTCCGCCGGTACGCCTGGCGCGCAGATCAAGGCTGCCACCCGGGAGTTGCTGGTCGGGCTGAGACAGGCGCGCGAGCAAGCCATCGTGACGAGACAGCCCGCCGCTCTGACCATCAATGTTGATGATCGCAGGTTTCAGATTTCTGGCGACAAGCGAGCTTTTCAATTGCCCGGCAAGTTGCAGATCGGGCTTTTTGTCGCTGCGGTAGAAGACAACGGCAAGCTCGGATCTTTCGTTTTTTACCCCGATGGAAGTTCCACGGGAGGCAGGGTGGCTGTCTCGCTCGATGGGCAGACAAACACCATCAATGTCGACTGGCTGACCGGCGTGGCCCGCCTTCTGGATCAACATGAAACCGCGCGCTGAAATGTTGCCTTCCAGAGTTTTTGCAAGGCCTTCCCTGCGGCCGGAAATGCGGCCTCGCCGAATGCCTTCGCCCCCATCCATGCGTGGATTTTCTCTGCTCGAAGTGCTCGTGGCCTTTGCCATCCTGGCCTTGACCTTGGGTGTGCTGTTGAACATTTTTTCTGGGGGCTTGCGCAACCTCGGTGATGGCCAGCACTACACCCGCGCCGTGCTCGACGCACAGTCCAAACTTGCTGAAATTGGCGTTTCGCAGCCGCTGGCGCCGGGCGAGATTTCCGGCGAAATCGACGACGTCTATCGCTGGTCGGCGCGCATCAGCCCGCTTGTCCTGTCGCCCGGGGGGCTGGCCACGCTCTACCAGGTTGACCTCACCGTCAAATGGGGCGAGGCAAACGCAGCGCGCGCCGTTCGCCTTCAGACCCTCAAGATCGGCCCGCCAACTTCATGAAGCGAAAGACCCACGTCATGCAGCGCGGCCTGACCTTGCTGGAAATGATGATCGCCCTGCTCCTGCTGAGCATGCTGCTCATGCTGTTGTTCGGCGGTTTGCGCCTGGCGTCCAGCAGCTGGGATCGGGGCAGCGCCTTTACCGACCAAGTTTCTCAGATGCAGCTGGTCGAGAACTTCATGCGCCGCGAAATTTCTCAGGCCGCAGCCTACCGCCTGCAACAAGATCCTCAAGACCCGAAAGCGGTTTTGCTGGGCTATCAGGGCAGCGCCAAGCGCCTGCGTTTTGTCGCACCCATGCCACAGGCTGCCGCCAAGGGCGGCTTATATGTCCTGACCTTCGGGCTGTCGCAGCAAGAAGGGGGCCAGCAGGCACTCACCTTGTGGCGCGAGCCGACTGACAAGGCCGGCTCCCCATCGCTGGCAAACCCGGAAAATGAAGCCGCCGATGCCCCCGTCATTTTGGCGCGTCATGTGTCGCACCTCGAGTTTTCCTACTACGGCGTACCTGCGGGTAGCACTCAGCCCGCAACCTGGCTTCCTGACTGGCCGGACAACCAAAACGCTCCTCAGCTCATCAAAATGAAAATCGCGTTTGATGGAGGCGCCAGTTGGCCAGACCTCGTCGTGGCGCCGCGCGTGGACATGGCCGCAGCGGCAAACGTGCGATGACCGACAATTCGGCTCTTTGCCCCCAAACCCGGCAGCACGGCATTGCACTGATTCTCGTGCTCTGGGTTTTGGTGTTGCTCACCATTATTGCGGGCAGCTTCGCCTACAGTGTGCACAGCAGCACTCAGATGGCCGCAAACGCCATCGAAACAGCCAAGGCGCAGTCTCTCGCCGATGGTGGAGTGTCTCGTGGCATATTCGAACTGCTGAGCGGGCAGGCCGCGCCGACAGCCTGGAAGGCCAATGGGCAGACGCACCTGATGCAGCTAGACGGCCAGGATATCGCCGTGACCCTCACCGACGAATCCGGCAAGATTGACCTCAACGGCGCACCTGCGGCCCTTCTCACCAGCATGCTGCAGTCCGTCGGCGTGGATCCCGATCATGCCGCGTTGCTTGCGCAAACATTGGTCGGCTGGCGCGCCCCGCCACCCACAGGGGCGGGCTTGCAGCCCCAGCTAGGCGCCCTCGCCGCACATGGCCCTTTTCGCAGTATCGAGGAGCTGCAACAAGTGCCTGGAGTGACGCCGCAGCTCTTCCAGCGTCTCGCCCCTTTGGTCACTGTTTACACCGGGCAGCCAGGCGTCAACACGCAAATCGCTTCTGAAGCGGTGCTGCAAGCTCTGCCAGGAGTCAGCCCCGCAATCGCCAGCGCGTATGCACAGCAGCGGGCGGCCCTGTGGCAAACCAAGCAGGCCGTCCCTTCCTTGGTGCAAGCGGGCACTTACAACGTAGCTGCCCTTTCGGGTGTCGTCAGCGTGCTTGCCCAAGCAAGCCTGGCCAACGGGGTCGGTTTTTCCCGGGAAGCCGTTGTTCGGATCACCGGCCAGCCAGCGCAGCCCTATCAGATTCTGTCTTGGCGCGAGGTTTACCCGGCACCGACCCCGGCCGACTCCCCAGGCTGAGGCGGCGCCAGATTCGCGGCCTGCAAGCCGCAAGCAAGCTCGGCGGTCAAGGACTTCTTGAGCGAATCGATCCAATACACTTCCACATTTGGCGGAAGTCTCCCGCCCGCATTCACCAACTCCCTGATGGCAACAACCTCCCCTCGTTCGGTCGATATTCGGCAAACGCTTTCCGTGCAGTGGCGCGTCTTTCTCAATTGGTGGGGCGCTGAACTAGCAGCGCTTCTGCCGACCTCATGGCGGTCCGGAGAGATCGACCCCTTCGAGGCCTGCCTGAGCAGCGTCGATGAAGGCGTTTTCTCGGTGCGTCGGCATCAGGGCGGGCGTTGGGTTGAAGTCGCTCGCAAAAGCCTGGAGGCAGGCGACTCTCGCACGCAACAGCAGGCCATCCATGCGGTGCTCAAGGCGGCCCATCTTCGGCCTGATCAGCCTTACCTGCTGGCGCTGCCGCCCCGGCAAGTGCTGCGTAAAGAAATCGCCCTGCCTCTCGCTGCAGAAGAAAACCTGCGAGCAGTCCTTCAATACGAAATCGATCGCTACACCCCGTTTCGGGCTGACCAGGTTTATGTGGATTACCGTGTGCTGCACAAAGATGCCGCCTTGGGAAAAATCACCCTGCTGGTTGGGGTGGTGCCGCGCGGGGTTGTCGATCAGGCTGTGCAAACCCTGCGCCAAGGGGGTCTCAAGCCAGCAGCGGCCGTCACGCTAGACGATCTCTCGCCAAACGTCGCACCGCTCAACTTTTTGCCAGACGCCGCGCGGCCCAAGCGCAGCCTGCGTCTGAGCAAAGCCAATATGGCGCTCCTGGCGCTGGTGGCCGTGCTCGGCGTCGCCGCCATTCTGTTTCCCATCTGGATCAAGCGCGAGGCATCTATTCAGCTGATTCCTGTCGTGGAACAGGCAGACAGGGCCACGCAGAAAGTCGAACAACTCCGCGACCGCGTTCAGGCTGTGCAACAGACCTACAACCTGCTCAGCGAAAAGAAGCGCATCCAACCATCGGCCATCCTCCTGCTCGATGAACTCACCCATCTCCTGCCCAAAGACACCTGGGTGCAGCAGCTCAATCTCAACGGCAACACCCTGCAGATACAGGGCGATACCGGATCGGCCTCCAAGCTCATCGGCTTGATCGAGAATTCCCGCGTGCTCAGCGGCGCCAGCTTCACCGCCCCACTGACCAAAGGCGCAGGCGAAAACACCGAGCATTTCCAGCTCAGCGCGCAGGTCGATACCGCCTCTCTGGTGCCAACGCAGGCCCAGGTGCTCGCTGCCGTTAAGGCAGCGCCTCCCCAGCCAGTCGCGTCGCAACCCGCCAAGCCTGCTGTGCCCGCAAGCGCTGCGGCCTCTGCCCCCGTTTCCGCCGCAAGCGCGGCAAACCCGGCAAACCCGGCAAAAGTGCCCGCCGCCAGCGCGCCTAAATCCGCCCCCTCTGCACCCAAAACCCCATGAACCTCACCCTGGCTCCCATGACGCCCAGGCAAAGCCGACTCCTGGCCCCTCTGTTGCTGCTGGCCGTGTTTGCCCTTGGCGTGGCCGCTGTGGCCATTCCCGCCCTGCAGCTCAACGCTCACTATCAATCGGCCATTGACCAACGTGTCGATCGCCTCACCCGCGAACAGCGCATCATTTCCATGGCGCCCAAGCTGCAGCAGCAAATGCTCGAACTGCAACGCCTCAACCCGGCGCGGTTCTATCTGCGTAACCCCAACCCTGTCCTTGCTGCTGCCGAAATTCAGGAGGACGCCAAGCGCCTGATCGACGCCAACGGCGGCAAGCTTCTCAGCATGAACATTCTCCCGCCCAAGGACGAAGACCAACTCACCCGCGTTGGCATCAACGTCCAGCTCACCGGCGGGCTCGATGGCGTGGAAAAGCTGCTCTACGGCCTAGAAACCGCCGTCCCCTACCTGTTTATCAACAACCTCAACATCCGCTCCATCAACGCATACATCCCGCCTAATGCGGCTGTACCCCCCTTGCAACTTCAGGTGCAGTTCGATCTCACCGGCTATGTGCGCAAGAAGGGGGCGGCATGAGTGCACTTCAGATCAATGGGCAAAAACGTCTGAGCGCACTCTTGCTGATTGGCGCGGCGGCACTCGTCGGTCTTCTGGCCTATGAGGCGCAGCAGGGCATCGCCCTGCGAGACAGTGTTTTGGCCCTCAAAACCCGCTCATCGGCCACGCCTCCCGCATTGAAGCTTGAGCCGCCGTTTCAGCTGCAAACGCTGTCAAGCTATTCGCCCATTACCGAGCAGCCCCTGTTCGTGGCCTCACGCACCCCCGCCAAACAGGAGGCAACGGCAACTGCCGCCCCGCCGCAGCAATTTGAGCTCACCGGCATAGCGCAAACCTCAAAAGAGTCAGTCGTATTGCTGCGCGATGCCAAAACCGGCAAAACCGAACGGCTGAAAACGGGCGAAAAGACCAAAGACGGCCTGGCGCTCGATTCCGCCAAACCCAACAGTGCGACGATTGATCAGAGTGGGCAGAAAGTCACGCTTGATCTTCAAGTCGTGCTCAGCGGCAATCGTCCCATGACCCCAGCACCTCCCGTGGCCGCAGCATCGGTGCCTCGTCCGGGATCAGCGCCGTCGGCGGCGCATCCCCCTCAAAAAGGCGCTAGCGCACCGGAGAATTCAAAGAGCAAAAGCGCATCGCCTGCAATAGATCCGGGTTTGCAACAGCTTAATGAACAAAGGGCCAAAATGGGCCTGCCGCCTTGCCGAAGCGACGGATTTTGTCCGAAATGAGTTTTTTGTTGAAGACAAGACAAAGGAGAACCCCATGACGCGCAGCGAACAGATCACGCAATTCATCAATAAAACTCAGTTGGGATTGGAAATTGCGCCTTGGCATAGTCCTATAACACCCAAGAAAGATGGCTGGAATTGTTTGTCTGTCGATATCTTTGACACGGATATTTTGCGCACACGTTCCCAGAATGATGAGAATCTTGATCCTAAATTGGTGGAAAATATTGAACCTGTGGATATTGTAGGTTCGGCCAGCGAGTTGGAGACTCTGATTTCAGCTCGTGGGCAAATGGGACAATTTGATTACATCATTTCAAGCCATAATTTTGAGCACTTGCCTAATCCCATCAAATTCTTGCAAGCTTGTGGAAAGGTGCTCAAAGTCGGGGGCATGCTCTCGATGGCGATCCCGGATCGGCGGGGGACTTTTGATTATTTTCGCCCTGTGTCCCAGATGGCCGATTGGTTGCGAGCTTATCATCAAAACCAGCAACAACCTGATCCGTATCAGATCTTCGCTCATCATGCGGTCAATGCACGCTATCAAGGAAATATTGTCTTCCCGCAGAATATCGATCCGCGAGGCGCGCTCGCCAATACCAAATTGCGCGCTCATTATGCGGCTTTGCAACAACAAGAAAATCAATGGAAAGATGATTATGCCGATGTGCATTGCAGTGTCTTCGTACCTGCCTCTTTTTACTTGTTGATGATCGAGCTGCAGTATCTGGGTCTGTCGCCTCTGGGGGTTATTCAGATCACGCCGACCGGGGGTGCAGAGTTTTTTGTGCACCTGAAAAATATTGGCGTTCAGTTACAGATTGACGAGGAAAAATTCCACCAGTTGCGCAACACCTTGATGCATGCGGTGATCGATGAGGTGGCCAGCAATTCCGCTTATTCCTTCAGTCTGCGCCAAGCACTTGCCCATGAACAAGCAAAAAAAACTTGAGCCATTTTTCCCCGCGCCCCCCCCGCCCGGGGCCAATTCTGTAAAGGCAAAACTCGAAGCACAACTGGCGCAGGCGCGCAGCGCGCTGCAGCAAAACCGCCCCGAGCAAGCCATTCGCTTGGGCAGGGCTTTGCTCAAGCAAGCCCCGGATGCACTGGTGGTGATGGATTTGCTCTGCCAGGCCTATACGCAAGCCCAGCGGCCTGAAGATGCTCTGCCGCTCTTGCGCACCATGTCGCGGCTCGAGCCGGACAACGCGCAGGTCTGGTTCAACCTCGGTACGCTGCAATTGCAACTGCGTCATCCATTCGATGCCAAGGCGAGTCTTCTGCGTGCGCTGCAGCTCAATCCCGCGCACCATCAGGCACGCAATAGCCTGGGGGTGCTGTTCATGAATATGGGGCAGGACGAACTGGCTGAGCGCACGTTTGGCGAAATCCTCGAGCAACAGCCGACCGATTACTACGCGCACCGCAACCTCGCCGCGCTGATGGTCAAACTCAAACGCGCGGACGAGGCAATCAACTATTACGAGCGCGCCTTGTCCATCGCCAACACGGGGCGAACGCGCTATGAACTCGCGGACGCCTTGTTCAAGCAAGACCCCAGCCGACACGGGCAGCGTATCGAAGAACTGCTGACGGCCTCGCTGCAAGCCGAGCCCCAATCAGAGGTCCTTATCGATCTGCTGGCGCGGTTTCACGCCGCAAACCAGGCGCCGGAAAAAGCCGAGGCGCTGTTTCAGCGTGGCATGCAACTGCCCGTGGTCCCCGGCGCGTTGCAACTGCGCTACGCTGATTTCCTCGCCAGCGAAAAGCGCCATCTGGAGGCCGATGCCCTCTACCGGCAGATTGCCAGGCGAGAACCGAAAAACCCCATCCCCTACAACAACGGCGCGAACAATCTCGAAAAACAAGGCGATCTGCTGGCCGCTCTGCAATTCGCCCAACTGGGCTTGAAAAAAGACGTTACCCACCCTGGGCCTTTGAGATTGACGGAGGGCAATCTCCTGCGGCGCACGGGAGACTTGTCCGCGGCTGAGGCCTGTTACCGACAGGGAATGCTGTCAGCGCCAGCTGAGCAAACGCTCTACAGCAATCTGTGGTATCTGCTGGATGGGCAATGCGCCAACCCGTCTGCTGACGAGGCTGCGCAAAACGAGCGCCTCGACTACGGCGTGATGATGAGTTGGCGCGGCCTGTTCGATCGCATCAAGCATGATCGAACCGCGCCACATGCCGGGCCCTTGCGCATCGGCCTGGTCTCGGCCGATTTGCGAGACCATGTGGTCGGCCATTTTCTGCGCGGCATCCTGCGTGCGCTGCATCAGCGGCATGGCCATCGTCTGCAGGTGCACGCATTTGCAAGCGATGAGGCCAAGGATGCCATCGCTCGGGAGATTCAAGCCCTGTGCGCTTCCTGGCACAACATCAAGGCGCTCGACGACTTGCAGGCTGCCCGCCTCATTACCGAACAACGCATCGACATCCTCATCGATCTATCAGGCCATACCGCAGGCACTCGGCTGCCGCTTTTCGCCTTCCGTCCGGCCCCGGTGCAGGTGAGTTGGTTAGGCTATTTCGCCACAACAGGATTGTTTGAGATGGACTACCTCCTCACCGATCCCTGGAGCCTGCCCGAAGACCACGCGCAATATTTCACCGAAACCCTCTGGCCCTTGCCCCGTACCCGGTTGTGCTACATCGAGCCAGACTTGCCGGTACAGAGCACCCCGCTGCCAGCGCTGACCAACGGCCACATCACCTTTGGGTGTTTCAACCAATCGGTCAAACTCACTCCAGAAACCCTCGATGCCTGGGGGCAAATCCTGCGCCAGGCGCCCGGCAGCCGCCTGTTCCTCAAAAATGCCGCCTTGATCAGCAGCGCCTACCGCCAGCAGCTCAGCGCGCATTTCGCCCGCTATGGCATCGAGGCATCACGCCTGATCTTCGAGGCGCAAAGCACCCATGAAGAGTATCTGCGCTGCTTTTCCCGTGTGGACATTGCGCTCGATCCCTTCCCCTACACCGGCGGCGGCACCACGGTGGACAACCTGCGCAGCGGCGTGCCGGTGCTCACTCGCTACGGCACCAGCCTCATCAGTCGCCAAAGCTACGGCATGCTCATGAGCGTGGGCCTGAGCGATTGGGTTGCCCCAGACTTGCCGCAGTACATCGACCACGCTGTGCAGTGGGCGAACAACCTGCCCGCCTTGGCGCAATTGCGCGCCGAGTTGCGATCTCGGACTTTGCAATCGCCTTTGTTCGATGCCGAGGGCATGGCAGACGATCTGGCTGCCGCGTTCGAGGCCATGTGGGCGCGCTGGCGCAGCGGCGAGCAGCCCGATGCGGAACAAAAATTCCGCAGCGCGTTGCGGCTGCGCTACCAGATCGGCTCACACAGTCAGGCGCCGGTTTGGATCATTGCGGCCACACAAAAAACCGAAGCGGAATTCTGGGAACACAGCGCGCTCGGCCAATCGCTGCGCTTGCTCATGCCGCTCGACCCTCGTCTGCAGCCGTGCATTACCTACGCCAACCGCCGAGGCTTGCCCGAAATCTACAACGCCGCCATCGATGCCGCGTCGGCCGATGCCGTGCTCGTCTTCATGCACGATGACGTGTACCTCGACCATCTCACCGGTCTCACCGCAGCGCTCGACCAAGGGCTCCAGCACTTCCAGGTCGTGGGCGTGGCCGGCAATCGCCGCCGCTTGACCCACCAGCCCGCCTGGGGTTTCATCAATCGCCACCTCCATCAGGATGAGGCCCGCTATCTCTCAGGCGGTATCGGGCATGGCAAGACACCAGGGCAAGCGGTCTGGGGCCATTTTGGCCCGACGCCTGCCGCCTGCGAATTGCTCGACGGCGTCTTTCTGGCGACGACCAAGGCGGCTCTGCAGAGCAAAGGCGTGCGCTTCGACCCTCGTTTCCAGTTTCATTTTTACGATCTCGATTTTTGCCGCAGCGCGCGTCAGGCGGGGCTGAGTCTGGGCACATGGCCCATCCGCCTGACCCACCAGAGCGGAGGTAACTATTTCAGTGACGACTGGCTTGCACAGTCCGCGCACTATTTTGAAAAATGGAAACACTGAAGCGCACGCCATGCGCAATCCCTGAGCCTCTGCCGACATGGCCCGCAATATCCGCTGCGCAGGCCATTATTGCCGGGCGCGCGGCAGGGTAGAGGCCGACTCGGCGCGCTGGCAGGTTTGCCCGCCGCGCGCCACAGGCTGACGCGGCCCCCATTCGCGCCCATTCCCAAACCGCGGGCTGCACAGGGGTTTAACGGATAATGAAAGGTTGATGAAACCAAACACCTGCTGGGTGATCCAGAGCCAAGTTCTGCGCCCCAACCCTCTGACCGACCCGGCTTTAGCCCTTTAGCCTTTACCCACGCACCGCCACGCCCAAGCCAACGCGGTGCGTTATCAAGCAAGGAATGCACCAAAATGAGCACTCGAAGCGATCTCAAACTTCGCCCGCTGGCCGCGCTGATCAGCGCGGCTTTTTTGTTGAGCGGATGCGCCTCGTCCCTGTCCAGTCGTCCCTTGATGCCGGATATTTCCTCACTGCCCAGCCATTTCCCCTCCAGCAGCGCAAGCGCCCCCGCCACGGCGGCATCTGGCCCGGCAGCCGCCGCCAGCAGCGCGAGCGCAGCAGGCAAGACCGGGGATGACAACAAATCCAAGTCTTACCTCTACCCAGGCACCGGGCAATTTGTCAAACAACCCACATCGGCCCCGCCCACCCACACCTCCACCGCCGAGGGCACGACCCTCAACCTCGAAGGCGCAGACATCCGCGAAGTCGCCCACGTCATTCTGGGCGACATTCTCAAGGTCAACTATGTGGTCGATCCCCGGGTGCAGGGCAACATCACCATTCGCACCAGCAGCCCCATCCCCAAAGATGCGCTCGTGGCTACGCTTGATACCGCCCTGCGCATGAACGGCGCTGCGCTGGTGCATGACCCGCGCGAAAACCTCTACAAAGTGGTGCCCCTCTCGGTGGCCATCAAAGGCTCCGTTGACCCGCAGGTGGGCGGGGCCAACATCCCGCTGCGCCCCGGTTTCAGCGTGCTGGCTGTGCCGCTGAAATACATCGGCGCGGCCGACATGGCCAAAATTCTCCAGCCTCTTACACCCGATGGGGGCATTGTGCGTATCGATCCCGTGCGCAACCTGCTCATCTTGGCCGGAGGGCAGGGCGAACTTCGCCACATGCTCGACACCATCGATATGTTCGATGTGGACTGGATGGCCGGCATGTCGGTGGGCATCTACAAACTCGCCAATATGGATGTCAAGAGCGCCGAGCCTGCGGTAGAAAAACTCTTTGGCGACAAGGCCAACAGCCCCCTCACCGGCCTGGTACGCGTCATTCCGCTGCAGCAGCTCAACGCCTTCATGGTGGTGACGTCTCAACCCGCCTACCTCGAAAAAGCCAAGCTCTGGATTCACCGCATCGACCAGGCTGGCTACGGCGGCACCCAGCTCTTTGTTTACCCCGTGAAAAACGGCAACGCCGTCAAGCTGGCTGCGGTGCTGAGCTCGCTCTATTCCTCCAAAACACCGGCGGCCTCATCCAGCTCGGCCAGCGTGGCGCCGGGCCTCACCGGCAGCAGCATTTTCTCCAACACCACAACCGGTGGCGCCACGTCTTCGCTCACCACAAGCTCAACCTCTACGTCCACCGCCACGCCCGGCCTGGGCACTGGGCTCAGCTTGCCGGGCTTGTCCAGCAGTAGTGCAGACCAGGGCAGCGCCGTCACCACCGGCGGCGACCAGAACGTCACCCTCAAGGCCGAAGGCGGCGTCAAGATCATTGCCGACAAAGACAACAACACCCTGCTCATCCTCGCCACGTCGCAAGAGTACGAAAAGATCGAGGCTGCCCTGCGCCGCCTCGACACCAGCCCCCGCCAGGTGCTCATTCAAGTCACCATCGCCCAGATCACCCTCAACAACAATATGCAGTACGGGCTGGAGTGGTTTTTCAACAGCAACAACGGCACCGTCAACGGCCAGCTCGTCAGCAACCTGTCATCGGCTGGTGGGGCCATCCCCTCCACCCCCAGCACCCTGGCCAATGGTTTCTCGGTCTATAAACTCGGCGGCGCCGGCGACATTCGCGTGCTGTTCAACGCCTTGGCTCAAGACTCCGATCTCAAAATTCTGTCCACGCCGCAGTTGATGGTCACCGACAACCAGACTGCGCAAATTCAGGTCGGCGACCAAATTCCCACTTTGGGCAACACTCAGACCACCACCACCAGCACCATCACCAGCGTCAACTACATCAACACCGGCGTGCAGCTCACCGTCACCCCGCGCATCAACGCCGGCGGGCTGGTCTCCATGGACATTTCGCAGGCCGTCAGCACCCCCGGCGCCACCACCACCTCCGCCATCAATTCACCCACCGTCAGCCAGCGCTCCATTCAAACCCATGTGGCCGTGCAGTCCGGCAAAACCCTGGTGCTCGGCGGCCTCATTCAAGATCAGGACGGCGGCGGCAACACCGGTCTGCCCTACCTCTCGCGCATTCCCGTGCTGGGCGCCTTGTTCGGCACCCAGAGCGTCACCAAGGTGCGTACCGAGCTGGTCGTGCTCATCACCCCGCGTGTCATCAACAACCCGGAAGAGGCCACAGACGTCACGCAGGAATACCGCAAGCGAGTGGACGAACTCAAGCAGCAGATCGAGGGCGCTCTGCCCAAAACCACTGCCACAGAGCCGATCAAGCCATAGCCGTCCACACAGAAACACCGTGACGTCGAAAAAAAACAACAAACACCCTCGAGAGGGCTCGAACTTGAGTCTGTCAGCCCACGAGCTGTGGCTATACTTCAACGCGTTACAAAAGTCCTGATTAAAAAAGGACGGCTGCAACGCTTGGCACACTACTTGCATCGCAAGGGTGTCAGATCTGCAAGGGGGAGGCAACAAGAGTCAGGGAGACGGCCAGGCAAACCAACGCCCGGCCTTCAGTGGGAAGCGAAAGCGCCAATAGCGCTGCGTCATTCTTCCAACAACTGAGCTCAACATGGCCAAACACTTGACGATTTGTCTTCTCCGCATGCTAGTATTGATTTCAGCGCAGTGATCGCAACAATTCAGTCATCACCGCTATCTGTGTTTTCAACCCGTTCTGAAAGGAAGTTCTCAATGAACAACATCAAATTCAAGAAAAGCCTGATGGCCGCTGCTGCTGGTGCCGTGCTGGCCACCGTTGGCATGTCTGCCGCCAACGCCAACTCCCTGCTGTTTCCGTACTGGACCACCAACAACGGTGCCCAAAGCGCGCTGAGCCTGAGTACCGACGGTTCTGTAGGCACGGCCCGCACTCTGCATTACGTTTACAACTACGGCCCCTCCTGCACCCATTACGACCTGAACGGGTCCATGACCGGCAACGATCTGCTGCAGCAATCCGTGGCTTCTCCCGCTGCCGGTGGCTTTGGTCTGGCGGTGAGCACCGACAAGTCCACCCCGGCTTATTTCCCTCTGGCCAACCAGACCGGTTTCCTGGTGGTTACCGACTTGACTTCTGCTAGCGCTGCTGCGATTTCCGGCGACATGGCGATTGTCGATCCCACGACCGGCCTGGTGGCGGCTTATGCTGCAACCAGTAACAACCTGTCAACCGGCGGCACTGCGTATGCAAGCAATGAAGGCAACTTCTCTGCCGTCACGCAAACCAGCTTCGGCTTGGCCTTCTACCCGCAGGGCCTTGTTCAGACCTCGTGGTATTCCATCATCATGGGAGATATGAATACTGCGATCAATGGTGGACGCGACTGGACAGCCACTGCGACGGTGACCAACACCACGGGCGGGGCTGGCGGTGTTTACAACAACGACGAATCGTTCTTCTCCGGCACCAACAGCAAGACTCTGACTTGCGCTGGCAGCGTTGCACCTACCGATCTGATGACCACGGCGCAAACGGCTGCAGTGGGTACGAATGGTGGCTTGATCCAGGCGGGTTGGGCGCTAGTTGCGGCATCGACTCCCACGGCTCCCACCACGACGACTTCCGGTAAACCCGTGTTGGATGCCGCGACGGGTGTGCTGATGTATAAGATGGAGTTGGTCAACGCCTCAGTTGGTGGCGTGTTCGGCGGCAAGCAGTTCCTGTTCCAACAGAACTGATTGAGTCGTTGTCATGCGAGCTTGAGGCTCGGCATACTGACAGAAGCCCCGCGCAAGCGGGGTTTTTTTATACCGCGTGCAAAGCGATGGGAACCTCCTGCCCATGGTTGTGTCTCAAAAAAGCTAATCCTTTTTAATTGTTTTATGAAAACACCTTCCCGAATTGCCGCGCTGGCCTGTCTTGCCCTACTCACCTCCTGTGCGGATTTGAAATCTCACGGCGCGGCGGAATCCATACTCCAGATTAGTGGATTGAATACAGGCTCCCCGGAAACATTTCCTGCCGTCCTGCGCCTGCCTGATGGCAAACCCGCAGTACTTTACGCCTCGCCCGACAGCCGCGTTACCTTGCAAATCAACGGCCGCACTACGCTGCTCGATGAAAAGGCCCCTGTACATAGCGGCAATCGATTCCAGTTGCATCAACAGGGCAAAAGCCTATATGCGAGTTGGTGGTCGCACGAAAATAACAAAAATCTCTATATCACCCGCAGCACCGACGAGGGTAAGTCTTGGGGGGTAGTTTCGATCATCAATGATCAACACGGGGTTTTGCCCCCATATAGCCTGAGTTTTGGCACAAATGGTGTGGTCGGCGCCACCTACTCCGACGAGCGCAGCCCAAAGTATGAGGTTTATTTCAATCGGTCCACCGATTACGGCCTGAACTGGCCGCGCCCTGATACCCGACTTGACGAGCAACCCACCAGTGCGGTGTCATTTGCAGTCGAGCCGCGCACTGTGCAGATTGGCAAGACCTGGATCACGTTCTGGAATGATGTATCCCCCATATTTGCGGGCACCAATGTCTACCAAGTGCACATGCGGCTGTCTCCTGACGAGGGTAAGACCTGGGGCAAAGTGCAAGACTTGTATAGCTCGCAACACCAAATCAGCTCGATGCAGGTGATCGCTGCAGGCGACAAAATTGCCGTTGTGTTCGATGATTATCGTCACGGTATCAAAGCGCTGGTTTCTCCAGATAAAGGCCAGACCTGGATGCCGGTAGCGACCTCTGAAGGCAGCACCCAAATGACCAACAGTGGTTTGGTTTTGGCGTCATCAGACGGTTATGTCTATGCGAGCTGGATCTCTCAGAATGACGGCAAAAAGCCCGATATTCTGTTTGATCGCCTTGGACTTGCAGATGGAAAGTGGGTTGGCGCCACTCAGCGCATCGATGTCAAGCAATATAGCAATACCACATCAATGCTACCCACCATTTATGCTTTCGATCATGGCCCGGTCGTGATGGCCTGGGTGGATTATCGGGACATCAAGCCTAATATATTTATGAGCTTATCAGCCGACCATGGAAAAACATGGAGCGCCCCGCAGCCCTTTGGTAAGCCTGGCATGGTCAACCTAGGTCTGCCTAAGTTGCTTCCCTGGGCAGATGGCCTTGCCCTTGCTTACGAGTCTTTTCCGAAGGATCAGCCAACCAATGGTGAATTCATATTGGCGAATCTAAATATCGATGCCAAGACAAAGAGTTTGCCAGTATATGCTGAATCCGAAAATTACACGCCTGAACAAAAGAAGAAGCTGCTCGTTGAGCGCGTGAATAAACTCGCGCAGCTGCGCATTGAAAAAAAATACCCGGAGCAATACGGATTTTTTGACTATGCCATGCGAGCCTTCATGCCTGAAAAGGACTTCATAGAAAAATCTGGAATTATCAATTACTATAAAATCGAACTTGTCAAGGACTCGGTTGAAGGAAACATTGCAGAAATCGAACAAAAAATGACTTACGACAGCAAGCCATTTCCCTTGCCTAATGGAAAAATGGCATCGGTTAAAAAGGTGACTGTTGACGTAAAGAGTACTTGGGTTTGGGTTGGAGACAATTGGTATCTTGTTTACGCGCCATCATTTGGCAAGCCGTTACTGAGTTATTGATATTTAATTCCTGCCTATTATTGACAGGAATTCTATTTTTGCGGGGGTGGCGATAGCCTCCGCATTTTGTTTTATAGAATCGTGATCACGTTAATAAAAAAAATAACCGGAGCCGTCCAAAGTAACCGGGAGTTGCTTGTTCTGTTGGTCCGTCGGGACATTGCGGCGCGCACTTC
This sequence comes from Thiomonas sp. OC7, assembly GCF_900634595.1. Taxonomy (NCBI): domain Bacteria; kingdom Pseudomonadati; phylum Pseudomonadota; class Betaproteobacteria; order Burkholderiales; genus Thiomonas; species Thiomonas sp. OC7. The sequence continues at coordinate 2,357,102 of NZ_LR131953.1, forward strand.
AGGGACTTTTCTGGGCGGACTCTGGATGTTCGTGCAACCGGCTTTGCAGGTGGCGGCCCTGTGGTTCCTGCTCGATGTGGTGTTGAAGGTGCGCTTTCCTGGTATGGAGGGCGGCTTCGTCGGTTATTATCTTGTGGGCATGTTGCCTTGGCTGATGATGAGTGAAATCATTCAGCGCAGCCTCGGTGTTATGTCAGAGTATGCCGCTCTTTATCAACGGGCGGTGTTTCCCTTGTTTATTATTCCGGTTGTTCCGCTGTTGGTCAGCGGGGGCATTTACACAGGGATATTTTTTATTGTTGCACTCCTGATTTCAGGCTGGACGGGCGGGCTAGGCGCTCTTGTCTTGATGCTGGGCTTGATGGTGTGGCTCTTGCCTTTTTGCTATTTGCTGGCGGTGATCGGGTTGTTTATTCGCGATTTACAGCAGCTGGCGCCCTTTGTTCTGACGATGTTGATGTATGTCACGCCGATTCTCTATCTGCCTTCGGCCTTTCCGGAGAGTTTGAAGTGGTGGCTTCAGGTCAACCCATTCGCGCACCTGATGGTGCTGGCCCATGCCTTGGTGCAGGGGCAGGGCTGGACTTGGACGAGCCTTGCCCTACCCGCCGCTATCTGGGTGTTGGTTTTGCTTCCTTCTCTGGCGCTGTTCCGCCGTTCACAACCGCATATGCGGGAGGCGCTGTAATGACAAGATTTGCGGGGTGTGCTCTGCGCAGCGTGGTGTCTCGATGAGTGCGGTGGATTTGATTGGGGTGAGCAAGACTTACAGCCTCTATAGACACGGGATCGATCGCTTGCTGGAAGTCGTCAGCGGGAAAAAGAGGCACACCGAATTTTTCGCCTTGCACCCGCTTGATCTGCATATCGCCGAAGGTGAAGTGCTGGGTTTGGTCGGCATGAACGGTGCCGGAAAGAGCACTTTGCTGAAGCTGCTGGCGCATACGCTGACCCCTACGACGGGAACGATTAAGGTGCAGGGACGCGTCTCCGCCTTGCTCGAGCTAGGCACCGGCTTCCACCCCGAAATGACGGGCCGCGAGAATGTCTATCTGTCAGCGGCGGTACTTGGCATTGCACGTAGCCAAATCGAAGCACTGTATGACGAGATCGTGGATTTCTCTGGCCTGCACGATTTCATGGAGCAGCCCGTCAAGACCTATTCGTCCGGCATGTTTGTGCGTCTTGCATTTGCCGTGGCAACCTGCGTCAATCCGGATGTGTTGATCGTCGACGAGGCTTTGTCGGTCGGCGACGGGGCCTTTGCGCGCAAGTCGTTCGATCGCATCATGGGCTTTAAGAAGGCGGGAAAAACCATTTTGTTCTGCTCACATTCGCTGTATCAAGTGGAAGCGATCTGTTCGAGGGTGATTTGGGTCCACCAAGGCCGCGTCATGATGGATGGCGATCCTGCGCAGGTCGTTGCTGCGTATAACGGTTTTTTGAACAGCCAGGGACGCCAGTCGGACGGATCTCAGATTGAAATGAGGCAGGTCAGCGATGCGCCCGTCCTGGTTCCCGCGGGGCATGCACGGTTGACCAAAATCACTGTTGCTGCAGATGGCCAGATTGGAAAGCAACTGCAACTGCGTTCTCTGGCGAGCGATTTGTGCCTGCAGGCTGAGTTCTCATCCGATCCGGTATTGCCGGTGCCCACCGTGGCTTTCGCCATTACGGGGCCGGATGGCCGCTGGATTTGCAGTGCTGGCAGCCTCAATGATGGTGTGGTGATCCAACGCCAGGCTGATGGCAGCGGGCAAGTTTCGCTGACGTTCTCTCGCTTGTCTTTGCTCAAGGGCGAGTATGACGTGCAGGTTTTTTTGCTGAGCGAGGACGGGGTGCACATCTATGATCAGGCCAATGATGTCGCAAGACTGCAGGTCACGCAGACGGGCCTCGAGCAGGGAATTGTGGCAATGCCTCATAGTTGGGCCACAGGCGCTGCCGAGGCGGTGAACCCGTTGTCTGTTGGTTTGAAGGAGCATGCCGAGTGAACCGCTCGGCAATGCAGACCGCACCGGTGAATTTGCGAGACAGCAGCGCAGGCGAACTGCAGGAGGTGTTGGGCGATTTGCCCTCGGCCCCTGCAGATCTCTTGTATTGGTCGCCAGCCCCAACGCATGTCGCTGCGTTGGAGGCTAAGGGATATACGGTTCAACTTGGATTGGAGACGGAACTCACCGTGGCCGGGCGCAATGCGCGTTTGGGGTGGAGACTGCCTGACAAGGATTTGGCCCCCGTGCCGGCAGTCTGGCTTGCTAACCTGACACCGGCAGTGAATATCCTGGCCTGTCTGCAAAGTGCGCTGGCCGCCCTCGCACCTGGCGGTATTGTGCTGCTGAGTTTTGCTGCAGTGGAGCGGGCGCGGCTTCCAAAGTGGAGGTCATATTGGGTCAGTATCGCCCAGCGCCTGGGTTTGCAACTGCAGCACGATGGCGGGGGGCACATTTGCTTGGTCAGAGCAGACCGCGTGCCTCGCTGGGAAATCAGGCTGGCAGACCAGCGGGACATGCCGCAGATTCAATCGCTTTTCAGTGCCGTTTTTGGTCACGAACTGAGTGAGTCGGTTTGGGCATGGAAGTATGCGCAAGGCCGGGGTCATGCCATTCTGGCTTATCAGGACGGGCACTTGGTCGCACACTACGGCGCCATCTATCGCGACATTTTCCTTGAGGGGGAGCGCAATTGGGCTCTGCAGGTCGTCGATGTGATGGTGCATCCCGGCCATCGTGCTGTGATGACCAAGCAGGGGGCGTTTTTTTTGATGACGACCACTTGGGATGAGGTGTACGGGCCCTTGGCATTCGGTTTTCCTACGGCGCGAAGTATGCAGCTCGGTCAACGTCTGGGGATCTATGCCGATGCAGGCGCCATAGTCGAAGTTCGTTGGCCGCCTGGCTCGAAGCGCCCGTTCCTGACGACACATCTTGTTCCCGTCGATCTCCGTGATTCGGTACACCGCGCAAAAGTCGATGCGCTGTGGCAGGTGATGCGCGAGGATTTATCCGGCCGCGTTGTCGGCCTGCGAGGCGCGGACTGGCTCGCCCATCGTTTTGCCGAACATCCCAGCCGACGCTACGAGATTCTTGCAGTCAGCCATCGATTGAGTGGAGCCTGGGAAGGGGTGATAGTCTGGCGCGAATGGGATGGGCGCATCGAGATACTCGATCTGGTTGCGCCGGTGCAAAAGATGCCTGTCCTGTTTGAGCAGGCGCAGCGGGTGTGCGCCTTGCGCGGCTGCCGAGAGGTCTATCTGTGGATTGCTGCGGCCAGTGCTGACATGGTTCGCACTAAGGGGGCAACCGTGCATGAGACGGATATGCGGATTCCGACGGACTGCTGGACGGGTGCGCCGGGTGCGGAACGGCTCATTGACCGGTGGTGGCTTGTCGGCGGCGATAGTGACTTCCGCTGAAAACGCGCCATGCGATTGCTGATCGTCACACGAGAACGCCCCGGCGATTCCCGCTTCGGCCTTGGCAAGGCGGTACGTCGGATTGCCGCCGAACTACTGGCTCGAGGCCATGAGGTCGAACTCATCAGCGCCGCGGACTGGACGGAGCAAGACAGTAAAAACCACGCCAAGACGAAGCGCTTTTTGCAACGTCTGGGAGCGCCAGAACCACTGGCCAGCACGCTGGCAGAGCGCTGGGTGCAAGCGCGGCGTACGCGCGTCTTGTTGCGGCGCGCAAGCTACACGCATCTCTGGTTTCAAGATCCATGGCTGTCCGCTGCTTATTTGTTGCTGCGTCCCTTTGGTCGCTCTAGCCGCGACATTCGCTGGGGAGTCTCGGAGCACGGTTTGGGGACGTTTGCCCATGCGGTTGCGCTTGACGGTCTGCACATGCCGAAACGATGGTATCGAGTCTTATTGTGGCTCGAGGCTTGGAGTTTGAGACGGGCTGATTTTGTCCTGTTGCCAAGCAAGGCGGTCGATTCTCAGTTGCGCCAGGAACTTCATTTGCCCATGGCGCCGGAGCACTGGACTGTCCTGGGCTACGGCCGCCCATCGGCTCCGACGATGTCGCGCGAGGCAGCGAGGCGTGATTTAGGCTGGGATGTCTCAGATTTTTATGTGCTTGTGCTTGGGCGTACAGCACCCGTCAAGCGAATTGACCTGATTTTGAACGCATGCTTGTTGGCGCAGTGCGCGGGGGCAAAGTTGCGTCTTGTCATCGTCGGCGGCGGTCTGTATGCCGATCTGCAGCGCCTTGCAACTGGCTTGTCTTGTCCGCCCATTTGCGTTGAGGTGGACGATCCCTCTATCTATCTGGCGGCTGCGGACCTTTATCTGAGTGCATGCGCGGTTGAATCATTCGGGCTGTCTAATTTAGAGGCGGTCACTGCTGGATTGCCCTGTGTCGTCGCGGCGGGCGGTGGTGCAACTGAAGTCCTGCAAGACGGCGCTTGGCTCATCGAGCCGACTGCTGAGAATTTTGCGGAGGCAATCTGTGTGTTGTTTAATCAGCCAAAGCTGAGGGCTCGTTGGGCAGAAGCAGCTCTTGCCCGCGCCGCATGTATTCCGACCTGGGCACAACTCGCGGTTCAATACGAAGCGCATATCGGAGGCGAGCATGCATAGATCCATGCCCCCAAAACCGTTTCCTCTGGAGGCCATTGAGCATGCCTTGGTGTTCATACCGCATCCTGACGATGAAGCGCTGGGTTGCGGTGGCCTTCTTCGTCGACTTGTTGATGCGGGGTGCAACGTCGAAATTGTGCTGGTGAGTGATGGCTGTGGAGGGCCGAATCACCCCGACAATCTTTCAGCGGAACGACTTCCTGAATTTGCACGCTCGATACGCATCCTCGGCGTAGAAAAGTATGAGGCCTGGCTCTTGCCTGATGGTTGCCTCGATCAGGTGCCGGATTTGAATGAGCGCATTAATGCGCGTATCAAAACTTCAGCACCTGATCTCATCATTGCACCATGGCCGGGAGACCTACATCCAGACCACGCGGCCATTGGCCATGCAGTCGCGTCTAGCCCTGCCGCTGACAGGTGCAGCGTGGCTTGGTTCGAAATCTGGTCGCCTTTGCCAGCCAGCCATGTTCTCGACATCACGGATCTCATGGACGTCAAGTTGCAGGCTCTCAAAGCACATGAAACTGCACTGCGTTTTGGCAATTATCTCGAAGCAATGATGGGATTGTCTGCCTATCGTGGAATCAATCTGCCCTACCGAGGCGCCGCAAACTATGCGGAGGCCTATCTGTTGAGAGCGCCCCCAGACCTGCCGCGTTCGCGTCGGGCCCCCCGAGGGGGATGAGAAAACTTGGGGCGGCCCGGCGTTTTCTCATGAGGCCCCAATTTTTCTCCTTAAGAACGCTTTGCGCGCCAGCGTGCGAGACGATCTCGGACGCGATCAAGCAGCCGCGCAGGTCTGACATTCTGATTGGCGCGGATGGCATAGGTGAAATGCCGGTCGAGCTCGTGTGCGCGCCCCCCAATAAAGGAGCAACTGCCGGGGACGGCCGTCTGCGGATACTTCTCGGCCAGATAGCGCAATCCTGCGTGGTAGCGTTCCGTGACGTTGCCATGAGAGTAGTGCTGGAACGTGAGCGGGAAAACGCGAACATCGATCTGGAAGTGTTCTCGTGCGAGGATTGCAAAGTCCTCGGCATAGAGATCGAATGTGAGGTGCTCGTCAAACCGCAGATTCGGATGTCGCGCCAGCAGCGAGCTATGCACCAACACGCTTTGACAGTCGATGGTCTGCACGGATTCTGGAGTCTTGAGCACAGTGCCCACTTCCACTGCATGGGTTCCATCCTTATTGCTGCATGTATGCCGTCCAAAAGGGACTGGTGCATTATTGATCAGTCTGATGCCGAATGTTCCATAGACGCAGTCCGGTGTCAGATTGGCGATAGCTGCGAGGCCACCTTTGATCTCGAAATCTTCATGTACAAAGAACAACCAGCAGTTCTGGTCAAGGTGCTCAGCGATGATCTGGTTGTAGCGTGCGGGCAGTCCTAGGTTGCTTTCCCGGTTGTCGATGCCAATCAGGCGGTATGGGTTAACGACCGGATTCAGCGTGAAGAAACGCTCATACATCTCCGGGCGGATGTAGACCGAAATGATCCGAAGGTCAGGTTGAGAAAATTGGTTCAGCATTTACGCACCCGTTAGAACAAATTGGTCGAATTTATTGCCGAGCGTCATGGCATGGCGCAAACGGCCTAGTTCTGTCGAATCTAGCTCGCTGGTGTGCGTGCGGAGGGTGGAAAAAAGGTGTTCAAAATCTTCCGGCTTCAAAAAGCCGAGATCGGCATCAAAATGCTGGCGAGCCAAGTCTGCGAATTCAAGGATGCCACGCTGGATCTGCTCCGAAATTTCTTGGCGCTGTGCCTCGTGCTCTGTACGTTTTGCTGGAATGGGTTCAAAAGAGCAGTCGCCGCGCTGTAGACGCATGACACCGTCTTGCGGCGAGGATGTGAGCAGTTCGATAAGGTTGAGGTAGGGTGCGAATGGCGCTGGTACGCCATCAAACAGATAACCTGATTTATGTTCTTTATATAAGGCGTCGCCATACACGCCAAGATAAATGCCATGCAGCCGCGGGGTGCTGGCAAATTCACGGGCAATGATCTTGTGCAAGGCGTTCTGTATTGATCCTGACCAGCCTACGTCGATGACCACTGCATCGGCTTCGTCGAAAAACCCGATCTCACGCAAGTAGTCGAGAAGGATGTCGCGTTCAGTGGCCGCTTTGACAAGCAGAGTGTCCCGATGTTTTTGCAGGGCTGCAAGAATGTTTGCGTCTGTCCATGGCTGGCCGCTGGATTGTTGGCGCAGGAGATCGAGTTCGAGGCCGGTCAGATCCGGGTAGCCAAGCCGCTCAAGTATGTCAGTCGCGCCAGAAACGCCGACCGAGGTTGTAAACAAGCGAAGTTGGTTCTTGTCGTCTGCTTCATCCAGACTGTAGAGTGCTGCAAAGCTCATGCAGCGTCGGGACGCGAAGGTATAAACAGGGTCTGGCTTTTCGTAGAGGACGCGATAGGCGCGCGATAGGATATCCCCGTCTCGCGCGAGGAAAAACAGCCGGGAAACATCAAGCCTCCGCTTGTCCAATTCGGCATGGATGTATCCGCAAAACGCGCTGACAAGAGCGCCGCCATAAAAAAACCCGAATTGGCGCCAGTAGGAGGGTGTTTCTCTACCAATAAAGCCCGATTTCCAAGCGCGGAAGAGTCCCAGAATGGCAGATTGACCGAGAGAACGCTTATCTCGTAGTGCGGGCCATTTGGATGTTATGAAGTCATCCATATCGAACCATTCCTCTGCCGTTGGTAGGCGATGTGTTGCAAACCCATGCGCGCGCGGCTGCGCGTGGTCGGCAATCGGGTTGTCGCCAATGTGAATGGCCTGCTGCTCGCAGCCGGGCAGTGTGACTTTGAGCCATGCAAAGCGACTGCCGTCGCCCTTGAGCAATTGATCCTCTGAGGATACGAACAGATTTTTGTAATGCTGAAAACCGCAGCGGGAAAGAATTCGCGTCACGCTGTCTTTGTCTAGATACATATCAGAGACAAAATATATTGTCTTGCTGCTTTCGACGAGGCGATCATAAAGAGGCTTGAATTCTGGATTAGCCACACAGAAGCGAAGTTCAGCGTCAATTTCTTCGCTGAGTTCATCTTTTGGCAACTTTGCATAGATTTGCTCAAGGCTCACTTCGCGCTGCGACTTGAATTCTGTGCGCGTATTTGCTTCGCGCTCAACGCGGCGCCGAGCGAAGTCGGAATCTTTTTTGTTCGCGGCAAGGTACTTGAATACGTCTGTTGGCGCGCACCAGGTGCGAATAACTGCGGTGTCAAACACATCGATAAAGAACGTTTCGTAGCGCTCTATGTCTGCCCACGAAAGCAAGTTTCTCGATGCGGCGGGTGGGGATTTGACGTTTGCAACCAAGGGTCCAGGTGCGATGGTTCGAGACTGCAGTGCGGTGGTACGTAGCTTGATGCCCGATGTCCCTTCGCGCAGTAGAGTGCGCACGGTCTTGAGTAGGAGAGTCAGTACCGATGGTGTTGCACCCTCGGTAGACATCTGCTGCGCTCTCCAGGCCGCGAGTAAGTGGCGGAATTGCGCCACAGGCCTGCCCGCTAGCCGCAATGGTGCAGTGATTCGCCAGCTGGTGGAGCTTCTTAGAGCGTCAATGATTTGCTCATTTTGGGCACTTCGCCGCTCGCTGTCTTCTAACATCCCTTCAAGGCGGGCAATATCGTGCGTTTGTCTAGCAGCGGTATTTTCGAGCTGGGAAAACTGCGTGGTCAGTGATTCGTAAGATGCACGCAATTGACCTAGCTCTGCCGCGTGCTCAGCGGCATTCTTGTTAGAAAGATCAAGCTGATGTTTAAGGTCTTCAATAGTGTCAATGAAGGTTTCGACGTCGTAGCGGGGCCACCACTTTCTCCAAATGACCTTTTTTGCTTCCAGTTGAAGAGGCAAGAATTCGGGTGCATTGGTGGCCATGCCGGACTGACTCAAAGCGATGCGGTAGGTAGCTCCTAAAGAGGGGCAATGGACGAAAGTTGACCATCGGCTTGCTTGAAGCCAGAAATCCCAATCTTCGTAACTGTCTAGTGCCTCGTCGAAGCGGCAGCCGAGCTCAACTAGCTTGCGATCAAAGAGTACGGCATGAATAGGAAGGAAATTTCCGCTCCAAAGGCGCGCGGCGAGGTAGTCTTGATTGAAGCAGCCGAGGGTGACACCTTCAGCTGACACGATACGCACATCGGCATATGCGAGCAGTGCCTCTGGATGCTCACTCAGCGTCTGAATCAGCCTCTCGATGTGCGTTGGTTCGAACAGATCGTCGTCATCGAGAAAAATGAGGTACTTGCCGCGAGCTGAATCAAGTCCAGCATTTCCTGCGGCACTGCGCAACAATGGCGTTTGTCGTGAGACCAAGCGCAACGGCACGGTGCCAATTTGCGTCGGTAGTTCCGGGTGCCCCTGGCCTTTAGCATTAACGACAATGACTTCGATCATCGAATAGCTCTGATGAACGACAGAGTGCAACGCCTCTCGCAATGAAGGGCGTCCCATGCTTCGAATGATGACACTGACTAGCGGGGTGCTGCCTTCGAAGGCGTTTGTGATCGCGCTTTCGATAGTGTTAACTTCCGTATATTGATCGGGATGCGGGATTTCTGGCGGCATTTTGCGTTTATGGCGATATTATTTTTTATAAATGTTGCATGAGATTTTGGCTTTAGCTAAGTCCGATAGAGCTAAAAATAGCTCTAGTTTCGCATAAGAAATGGGGTGGTGGCACATGAAGGATGCTTCGCTGGCGAGGGCTACGCCATTAAATTCGGTGATGGAAGGTCTGGGGACATGGCAGCCGGAATGTGTGACCGTAACGCGAGTAATCGCTGTCGCTGTAACTTATCAACCGGATCTCGTTCTATTCCGACAGGCGGTGCGAGCATGTCGGCATCAAGTCACGAAATTTTTTGTGATTGATAACGGATCGACAGAGCAATGCCTAAACGCCTTAGCGAAACTATGTGAAGATGAGGCATGCAGCCTCGCCCCTCTGGGGCATAATTATGGAATAGCTGCAGCGCAAAATCATGGAATATTGTTAGCCCGGAGAGCCGGCGCGTCACATGTTTTGCTGCTCGATCAAGATAGCGTTGCTGCTCCTGATATGGTCGCCCGTTTGCTGGATGTCCTCAATACTACGCTGCGGGCAGGTAGGCGCGTGGCGGCGGTTGGGCCGAGGCTGGTAGATCGTCGTTCCGGCAAGGGCACTCCCTTTATTCGTATCGGACTATTTGGTGTGTCTCGGCTCGTCTGTTCAGAAAAAACTGACAATGCATTTGAATCTGATTTTCTGGTCGCTTCGGGCTCAATCATTCCATTGAACGCTTTTGACGAAATAGGGATGATGGAGGAAGGATTATTTATCGATAACGTCGATTTGGAATGGTGCTTCCGTTCAAGGCATCATGGATTTGTATTGCTTGGAGCATGCAATGCGGTGCTTGAGCATAGCGTGGGTGACCAAGTATTCCACGTGGCGGGGAGGTCTCTATATCGGCACAGCCCTCTGCGCCAATACTATATTATGCGTAACCGCATATTGCTCTATCGTAGGCCTTACAGCCCACGGGCTTGGATTGTGCAAGATTTCTTACGAATGCTGGTAAAGGTGGTTTTGTTTGGAGTGGTGTATTCGCCGCGTATCAAAAATTTGCGTATGATGTGGCGCGGTATACTGGATGGGCTACATGGACGCCAAGGACCGTTTTCTGAATGACCACTATAAATGTGCCAGCAGAATTTGTTTGTGAAATGCCGGCGCAAACGCCAACCGCCGGCATTTAATGCTTTAGATTATTAGCTATCGCTAAAATAAAATATGAGCTAATTGACAGATGATTTCGCACAAAGTCTTGCATGGCTTGAACGATCTGGATAGTCTTGGTAGGCAAGTCACAGTTTCAGTGGTTTCGCATGGCCAAGAGGCGATGTTGATGCATCTTTTGGACGATCTGGCACGGCATGCTTCCAAATCTGTCCGGCGCGTTGTGGTTACCCATAATTTATCATCTGATGGGCTCCTGTGGCGCGAGGGTGCGGCTGAATATTTTTATCACCAAATATATAATAAAAATCCCAAGGGTTTTGGTGCGAACCATAATTCGGCGTTTTGTCACTGCGATACTGAGTGGTTTGCGGTTATTAATCCTGATATTCGATTTGAATCAGATGTTTTTAAGGAATTAATCGCGCAGGCAATGCCTGATGATGTCGCATTGGGGCCTGCATTGTTCGATCCAGAGCGCAATAAAGTGGCGCCTAATCGTGGTTTTTTGACTATTTTTGAGATTATTGAAAGGCGTTTTATTAAACAGGGGCCGGTCGAGAATATTGTATGGCTTCCCGGCGCTTTTTTATTGATTCGGACGGAGGCATTCCGTCGCGTGGGCGGTTTTGACGAAAGGTTTTTTTTGTACGCGGAGGACTTTGATCTCTCGGCGCGCCTGAAGCTGGCCGGAGGAGAGCTGCGTTTCGTGTCAGACGTCCAGGTGACTCATGCAGCGCAGCGCAGTAGCCACGTAAAGTGGCGTTATCTGCGGTGGCATGCGGTGAGCCTTATGCGGTTATGGGCTACACCGAGTTTCTGGAAGTACCGCGCCTTGTTGCAAACGCAAGCAGCAAGGCGCGCAGATCAGCGGCTACGTTGACCGCCACCCGAGCGGCGTTGGCCGCCGCCGAAGCTGTTGCCGTTTGCTGTGGAGGGGCGTCCAGCGCCGCCTCCGGCTCCAGCGGGCCGCCGTCCGCGGCTCTGGCCGTTGCGCATGTGCGGCGGCAGGTCGAGTTCGACCCAGGGTGTGCCTTGCCAGGCATCGGCGCGTTGCTCAGGCGGAACCTTGCTCGCGGTGCTGGCTGAAGGCTTTGCGCTGCGCCCGGATGCGCGCTGGCCTTGCGGTTTGGCGCTGGCGGGTGTCTGGGCGCGTCCCTGGCCCTGACCGGGGCCGTTGCGGCTTGCGCCGCGATTGCCCGCGCCTGCACCACTGCGGCGTTGACCTTGGCCACCGCCTGCGCCGCCCCCACCATTGCCGCCGCGACGCTCGCCGCCGTGCAGCACGGTGCGGCCCATGACGATGGGCTGCGCCTTGGCGTTGGGGTCGGGCTCGAAGCCGGGAATGACTTCTTGCGTAATGGGGTTGCGCACCAGCTTCTCGATGTCGCGCAGGAAGCCGAGTTCGTCCACGCAGACCAGCGAAATAGCTTGCCCATTGCTGCCCGCACGGCCGGTGCGGCCGATGCGGTGCACATAGTCTTCTGGGATGTTGGGTAGTTCGTAATTCACCACGACCGGAAGCTGGTCGATATCGATGCCGCGCGCGGCGATATCGGTAGCGACGAGCACCTGCAGCTTGCCACTCTTGAAGTCGGCCAGGGCGCGCAGGCGGGCGGACTGGGTTTTGTTGCCGTGAAAGCCGGTGGCGACGATGCCGTCCTTGTCGAGTTGTTCGGCCAGACGGTTGGCGCCGTGCTTGGTGCGGGTGAACACCAGAGTTTGCGGCCAGTTGCGTTCGCGGATGAGGTGGACCAGCATGTCGCGCTTGCGCTCGCGGTCGACGGGGAACACGATCTGTTCGACCAGATCGGCCGTGGCGTTCTGGCGAGCGACGGCAACCTGTTGCGGGTTGACGAGGAAGTCGCCAGACAGGCGCTTGATTTCGTCGGAAAAGGTGGCCGAGAACAGCAGGTTCTGGCGCTGTTTGGGCAGCAGGGCGACGATGCGGCGCATGTCGTGCACGAAGCCCATGTCGAGCATGCGGTCGGCTTCGTCGAGCACCAGCATCTGCACCGCGGACAGGTCGATATTGCGTTGGCTTTGATGGTCGAGCAGACGGCCGGGCGTGGCCACGACGATGTCCATGCCGCGCGCCAGGGCGTTGATCTGCGGCTGCATGCCCACGCCGCCATACATCGCCATGCTGTGCAGCTTGAGGTGACGGCCGTAGGCGGCGAGGTTTTCATGCACCTGCGCAGCCAGCTCGCGGGTGGGAGTGAGGATCAGGGCGCGGGGAATGATCTTGCCCTTGGCGTTGCGAGCGGGTTCGCCGCCGCTCAGGCGCTGCAGCATGGGCAGGGTGAAGCCGGCCGTTTTGCCGGTGCCGGTCTGCGCCGCGGCCAGCAGATCATGCCCTGCGAGCACAACCGGAATGGCCTGGAGTTGAATGGGAGTGGGTACGGTGTAGCCTTGTTCGGCAACAGCGCGCACGAGGGGCTCAATCAAGCCCAGATCTTGAAAAGACATGTGAAAAACTTTCGGGAGCGGTGTGTGAACCGATCCAGGACTCTGCCACCGCGCTTGAACAAGCGCGCCAGTCTGCAACAGATGGAGTGGGCCGAGAGGCTCGGCAGGAGTCAAAAGCGACTGCGGCTGGGAGACTGGACATGACCGCTGGGGGCTATGTTAGCCGAGTTCGCCATGTGCGTGTGTCAGAGCAATGTTTTGGGCACGTAATGCACGCCGGGCAGGCCCTGGAAGTCTGCGTCCATGGTCCAGAGATCGGCCTGAGCCTGGCGGGCCGTGGCGTAGATCAGACTATCGGCCATGGGGAGCTTGTGGCGCAGGCTGAGCTGAGCGGCAAACAGTGCGAGCGCAGCGTCTATGGCGACCGTGCGACCCTGCTGCATCACGGCAAGACAGGCGATGCCGTCGTTCTCTTGACATCCTCCCGGGCATGACTGCCGGCGATTCCTACGGCTCTCAGGCTCGACACCCGGCCGCTCCTGAGTCGCTTCGGTGGGTTCCTGCTGCTGGCGGCCTTGCTGCACCGCTCACTTCACAGGCGAACCGGGCGTGTCCCGCCCTTAGAACATTGATCGCGCCGACCACATCGGCGTTTTCCTCGAAGCCGCATGCGACGCAGAGGAATTGCGCTTGCGTCTGGCGGTTGTCCGCCGACACATGGCCACAACACGGGCAGGTGCGGCTCGTGTACTGCGGCGGCACGGCAACAAGCCAGCCGCCGTTCCACGCCAGCTTGTAGTCCAGTTGGCGACGGAACTCGAACCAGCCTTGGTCGAGGATAGCTTTGTTCAGGCCGGACTTAGCCCGAACATTTCGACCCGGCTTCTCAACCGTCCCCGCCGCCGACTTGGACATGTTCCTCACCTGCAAGTCCTCGATACACACCATCGCGTGGTTTTGGCTGATTGCGGTCGAGGTCTTGTGCAGGTAGTCGCGGCGGGCGTTGCCGATGCGTGCGTGAATCTTCTGGATGCGCGATTTCCCCTTCTTCCAGTTGCTGCTGAATTTCACTTTGCGGCTCATCGCCTGCTGCGCTTTGCGCAGCCTCACCTCATGCCGCTTGAAGCTGCCCAGCGGCGCGTAGAACGTGCCGTCCGAGAGCGTGGCGAACCGGGCAATGCCCATGTCGATGCCGACCGCGCCGCCCTGCGGGACGGGCTGCTCGACCTCGCGCTCGGTCTGGATCGACACAAACCATTTGCCGCCCGACTGGCTGACGGTGACATTCCTCACCGCGCCCAGCACATCCCGGCTGAAGCGAACTCGCAGCCAGCCGAGCTTGGGCAGGAACAGGCGGTTGTTGCCCTGATCGAGCTTGATCTGCTTGGGATCGGGGTAACGGAAGCTCTCGCTCTGCCCCTTCTTCTTGAAGCGCGGGAAAGCCGCCCGTTTGGCGAAGAAGTTGGTGTACGCCCGCTCCAAGTCCTTGAGCGTCTGTTGCAGCGGGTGGACCGGCGCATCGGAGAGCCAAGGCGTCTCTACGCCGTCGCGCCATTTGGTGAGCAGCTTGCACAGGCCGGCGTAGCCCAGCTTCTTCTCGCCGCGATCAAAGCGTTCCTTCTGCAATGCCAGCGCCTTGTTGAACACAAACCGGCACGAGCCCGCGAAGCGGCGCATCTGACGCTGCTGCTCGCCGGTCGGCATGAGTGCGAACTTGAAGGCTTGGAGGCGTTGCATGTCGTGAATTATACTCTTGGTCTATGAGCGATGACAACGACATTCGACACGGGCGGAACTGCGTTTTCAAGATGCATGTGCATTTGGTCTTTGTGGCGAAATACCGCCACAGAGTGTTCGATGGCGACGCCATCCAGCGCCTGCGCACCCTCTTTGCCAAAACCTGCGCCGATTTCGAGGCGCAACTGATCGAGATGGATGGAGAGGACGATCATGTGCATCTGCTGGTCGAGTATCCGCCCAAGGTGTCGGTATCGGCCATGGTGAATAGTCTCAAGGGCGTGTCCAGCCGCCTGCTGCGCAAGGAACGGCCCGACATCCAGAAACGCTACTGGAAAGGCGTCCTGTGGTCGCCGTCCTACTTCGCCGCATCCTGCGGCGGCGCTCCGATTTCCATCGTGCGACAGTACATCGAGCAGCAGCAGACACCGCACTGAACCCCCAGGACGGCTACGCCGTCCGCGCTATCCTTCCCCGACCTGAACGGCGGGGCTTGTCGCGCACCGGGTCACGTTGAGCGGCGATGCGCTTGAACACTTCATACAACGTGATGACCGGCACAATCAGCGCCGCTGGCTGCTCAATGATCGGAGCAAACTGGTCGGCAGCCGGGCCGTCTGCGAAGTACTCCAGCCAAGCCGAGGAATCGACCACGTGAAGTTTCACAAGCGGTCAGTCTCGCGGGGAACGGTCGTGTCGATGCCGCGCAGAAGACCGCGAAGCGCCCGAGCGCTCTGCCGTGGAACAAGCTCGATGCGCGACCCGAAGGGCACGACGTCGAGCTTTTGTCCCGGTCGCAGGCCGAGCTGCTCGCGCACGCGTTTGGGAATCACGACCTGAAACTTCGGGGAGAGGGTGACGGTGTCCATGTGAGGGGGAGTAAAGATCGATAGAGCAATCGTATTACAAAAAATAGATCGATTCTTACCGTTCGGCCGAGTGCCGTTAGGCGCGAGACTGTGTGCACGACACGCGCTGCAGCGACAATAAGGCTTTGCTCCGCGATGGGCTGAGGCCTGTCGACGCCGATATTCCGCAGTTCCCAATTTGGGCTCGCTTTGCGCGGCCTGATTATTTCGACAGAAACTATGGCTCAATACGTTTTCACCATGAACCGGGTCGGCAAGATCGTGCCGCCCAAGCGTCAGATTCTCAAGGACGTTTCGCTGAGTTTTTTCCCCGGCGCCAAGATTGGCGTGCTGGGCCTGAATGGTTCTGGCAAATCGACCCTGCTCAAGATCATGGCCGGGGTGGATACCGATATTGAAGGCGAAGCCGTGCCGATGGCGGGCTTGCGCATCGGCTACCTGCCGCAGGAGCCGCAGCTCGATCCGGCGCAGACCGTGCGCGAGGCGGTGGAAGAAGGTCTGGGCGGTGTGCTCGCCGCCAAGAAACGGCTGGAAGAGGTCTATGTGGAATACGGCGACGCCGATGCCGACTTCGACAAGCTGGCGGAAGAGCAGGCGCAGCTCGAAGCCATCATTGCCGCGGGTGAGGGCGACAACACCGATCTGCAGATGGAAGTCGCCGCCGATGCGTTGCGACTGCCCGCGTGGGACGCGATTGTCGGCCCGCTGTCGGGCGGCGAGAAACGCCGCGTGGCACTGTGTCGCCTGCTGCTCTCCAAGCCCGACATGCTGCTGCTCGATGAGCCGACCAACCACCTCGACGCCGAGAGCGTGGACTGGCTGGAGCAGTTCCTGCACCGTTTTCCCGGTACCGTGGTGGCCGTCACTCACGACCGCTATTTCCTCGACAACGCGGCCGAGTGGATTCTTGAACTCGACCGTGGCCAGGGCATTCCGTTCAAGGGCAATTACAGCAACTGGCTGGAGCAGAAGGAAGCGCGGCTGGAGCAGGAGTCGCGCAGCGAGGCGTCTCACCTCAAGACCATGAAGCAGGAATTGGAGTGGGTGCGGCAAAACCCGAAAGGGCGCCAGTCCAAGAGCAAGGCGCGCATGGCGCGGTTCGAAGAACTCTCCAGCATCGAGTACCAGAAGCGCAACGAGACCAACGAGATTTTCATTCCCGTGGCCGATCGCCTAGGCAATGAAGTCATCGAGTTCAAGAACGTGCGCAAGGCGCATGGCGAGCGGCTGTTGATCGAGAACCTGAGTTTCAAGCTGCCGCCGGGCGCCATCGTCGGCGTCATCGGCCCCAACGGCGCGGGCAAGTCCACGTTGTTCCGCATGATTGCGGGCAAGGACAAGCCCGATGCCGGCGAGATCGTCATCGGCCCCACGGTCAAGCTGGTGTACGAAGATCAGAGCCGCGAGGCCCTGCCCGACGATAAGACGGTGTGGGAGGCGATTTCCGACGGACTGGACATTCTGAACGTGGGCAAGTTCCAGGTGCCTTCGCGCGCCTACTGCGGGCGGTTCAATTTCAAGGGCGGCGATCAGCAGAAGATCGTCGGCAAGCTCTCCGGCGGGGAGCGCGGGCGGCTGCATCTGGCCAAGACCCTGATTTCCGGCGGCAATGTGCTGCTGCTCGACGAGCCTTCCAACGACCTCGATGTGGAAACCCTGCGTGCGCTCGAAGATGCGTTGCTCGAGTTCGCGGGCTGCATCATGGTGTCGAGCCACGACCGCTGGTTCCTCGACCGCATCGCCACTCACATCCTCGCGGCCGAAGGCGATTCGCAGTGGACGTTCTTTTCCGGCAACTATCAGGAATACGAGGCCGACAAAAAACGCCGTCTGGGCGAAGAAGGCGCGCGCCCCCACCGCCTGCGCTTCAAGGCGCTGCGGTAAACCGCCCGTCGGCGATGGAACCGCTGCTCGTCGCCTGCCTGTGCGCGCAGTGGTGCGGCATCTGCCGCGACTGGCGTGCAGGCTTCGACGCGCTGGCGGCGCAACTGCCCGCCGATCTCGCGGTGTGCTGGGCCTGGATCGACGTGGAAGACTGTGCCGATGCGCTGGCCGATTATGAGCCGCCCAACTTTCCGGTTCTGGCGGTTCAGCGTGGCGGCGACCTGCTCTACTGCGCGCCGCTGCCGCAGCAGCCCGCGCTCTGGCTGCGGGTGCTGACCGAGCTGGCTCGCGTGGACGGTGCGGCGGCCCAGCAACTGGCGCAGCAGGCTGCCAAGGCCGGGCTGCCCGATCTGCGGAGCCTGGTCTAGCTTTTTAGGAATTTCTCATCCAAGGATGGTCATGTCGACGCGTATTGCCGATCTCCACATTGCGCGGGAAGAGCTGTTGCCCACGCCGAACGAATTGCGGGCCGAAGTGCCCGTCAGCGAGGCCCAGGCGCAGGCCGTCGCCCGCGCGCGCCAGACGGTGCACGACATCGTGCGGGGCGATGACGACCGGCTGATGGTCGTCGTCGGACCTTGCTCCATCCATGACACCGCGGCGGCGATTGAGTACGCACGGCATCTGCGCGAGGTGGCCCCGCGTTTCGACGATGCCTTGTTTCTGGTGATGCGGGTGTATTTCGAGAAGCCGCGTACCCGTCTGGGCTGGAAGGGCATGATCTACGACCCTGATCTGGACGGCCGCGGCGACCTTCACAAGGGTTTGCTCAAGGCTAGAGGCCTGCTGGTGGAATGTGCGCAGCTGGGCGTTCCGGCCGCTTCTGAAATTCTCGATCTGGTCACGCCGCAGTACTACGCCGAGCTGCTGAGCTGGGGCGCCATCGGCGCGCGCACCACCGAAAGCCCGCTGCATCGGCAGATGGCCTCGGCGCTGTCGGCCCCGCTGGGATTCAAGAACCCGACCAGCGGCAAGCTGCAGACGCCGGTGGACGCCATCGTGGTGGCGGCGCAATCTCACCGCTTTCCTTCCATCTCGCTGGACGGCCGGGCCATGGTGATCACCACGACCGGCAATGCCGATTGCCACCTCATCCTGCGGGGCGGCGACGCGGGGCCGAATTTCGATGCCGCTAGTGTGGACGCAGCCGTGGCCGCGCTGCAGGCGGCCGATCTGCCCGGCCGGGTGATGATCGACTGCAGCCATGCCAACAGTCGCAGCGACTATCGGCGCCAACCGCAGGTGGCGGATGAGATCGGTGCGCAGATCGCCGCGGGCAGCCGCCACATTCTCGGCGTCATGCTGGAGAGCCATCTGGTCGAGGGCAAGCAGGCGCTCACGGCAGACCTGCCGGCGCTGCAGTACGGGCAGAGCATCACCGACGGCTGCATCGGCTGGGAGGCCACGGTGAGGGTGCTGGAGCAACTCGCCGATGCGGTTCGCCGCGGTCGCGGGCGGCGCATCGGCCAGAATCAACCCACCTGAAAACCTTCGGGGCAGCCTTCGGCGTCGGCTGGCTCGACCTGCACCGCGTCCACCCGCGCAGCGGGAGGCCCGATCCGCAGCCATTCGAGCAGGGCTTGCACCGCCCGCCCATCACCGCAAATCCACACTTCCACCCGGCCATCCCGCAGGTTGACGGCCTGCCCTCGCAGCCCCAGCGACAGCGCTTTGGCGCGGGTTGCGGCGCGGAACGACACACCCTGCACCCGTCTGCTCACCCAGGCGCGCCGGGCCAAATTGGCCTCGGGGTTGCTCATCAGGCTTTGGCACTCAAAGCAGGGCGTGCTCCGAAAATCGCGGAACCTACGCGCACGATGGTGGCGCCCTCCAGAATCGCGGCTTCGAGATCGGCGCTCATGCCCATGGACAGGGTGTCGAGCGTCAGGCCGTGCTCGGCGGCGATGGCGTCGCGCAGGGCCCGCAACCGGGCGAAGGGTGCGCGCTGCGCGTCCAGACCTTCGCGCGGCGCCGGGATGCACATCAGCCCGCGCAGCCGCAGATTGGGCAATGCGGCCACGGCCGCGGCCAGCGCCGAGGCGTCTTCCGGGCGCACGCCGCTTTTGGTGGTCTCGCTGTCCACATTGACCTGGATGCAGACCTGCAGCGGATCCAATTCTGCGGGCCGCTGGTCGCTCAGACGCTGGGCCAGCTTGAGGCGGTCGATGCTGTGCACCCAATCGAAATGCTCGGCGACGTCGCGGGTCTTGTTGCTTTGCAGCGGTCCGATGAAATGCCATTGCAGCGCAGGCCAGTCCGCGCGCAAGGTGGCGATCTTGTCCAGCGCCTCCTGCACATAGTTCTCGCCGAAGGCCGTCTGCCCGAGCGCCGCGAGCTGTGCCACGTCCTGCGCAGGAAAGGTCTTGGACACGGCTAGCAGGCTGACCGATTGCGGATCGCGGCCGGCAGATTGCGCGGCACATGCTAGGCGTTTATGGACGGTGTCGAGTGCTTCAACTGAGGGCATGATCGAGAAAATCTGCGAGGGCGACAACAAAATCGAGCGACATGGCGATAGCGAAGCCTTCGGGAAGGGATTTGCCGATAACATAACCTAACAGGCTAATGCCCAGAATCGACTCGCTACTGCTGGAAGCTGCAGGAAAAGTATGCTGATTGCCCACAAAATTGCGCTCGACCCTAACAACGCGCAGACCACGTATCTGCTGCGCGCTGCAGGAACGGCCCGCTTTGCATACAACTGGGCTCTGGCCGAGTGGAAGCGCCAGTATGAGGCATGGAAGACCGATAACACTTTGCAAAAGCCTTCGGAGACGGCGCTGCGCCGCCAGTTGAATGCGATCAAGCGCGATAAGTTTCCATGGATGCTCAGAGTGACGAAAAACGCGCCGCAGATGGCAATCATCCAATTGGGTCAGGCTTTCCAAAATTTCTTCGCGGGCCGAGCACGCTACCCTCAGTTTCGCAAGAAAGGCGCACACGACCGCTTTACTCTCACCAACGATCAGTTTTCCCTCGACGGCTGCCGCATTCGCATCCCCAATCTCGGGTGGGTGCGCATGCGGGAATCGTTGCGCTTCAGCGGCAAAATCGTAGCGGCCACGGTCTCCCGTGTGGCCGATCAATGGTTTGTCAGCATTGCCGTTGATACTTCGAAAGATTTGCACTTGCCGCAAGCCGAAAACCAAGGCGCGGTCGGTGTGGATTTGGGTGTCTTGGCTCTAGCCACACTCTCGACGGGAGAAACGATCCCCGGCCCGAAGCCCCACAAGGCGCTGCTGGGCCGCTTGCGCAGGCTCTCGCGCGGCTTGAGCCGCAAGCAAAAGGGGTCAGAGAATCGCCAGAAGGCCAAGGCGAGGCTGGCGAAGCTGCACGCTCGCATTGCCAACATCCGGAAGGACGCTTTGCACAAGCTATCTTCCGACCTCACGCGACGGTTTCACACCATCGTCATCGAAAACCTGAATGTGCGCGGGATGATGGCAAACCGCTGTTTGGCCCGATCCATTGCCGACATGAGCATTTTCGAGTTCCGGCGGCAGTTGGAATACAAGACGGCGATGCGTGGCGGAGCGGTGAAGGTGGCAGACCGTTTCTACGCCAGCAGCAAGATATGCTCAGGTTGCGGGAACAAACTCGACGCTTTGCCGCTTTCAGCGCGGCAGTGGACATGTCCGGTTTGCGGTACGCATCATGATCGCGACGTGAACGCTGCAATCAACCTAAAGAACTTGACCGTGAGTTCCACGGCCGCAGCCTGTGGAGAGGATGGCTCTGACCGTTATCGCAAGACGAAGGTGAAACCAGCCCCAATGAAGCAGGAAGTCAGCTTGGTTTTGCATGTGCAGAAATGTTAGTCTGACAGAACGGAGACATCGCTTGGACATTACACAACTGCTCGCATTCAGCGTCAAGAACGACGCCTCCGATCTGCACCTCTCGGCGGGTCTGCCGCCGATGATTCGCGTGCATGGCGACGTGCGGCGCATCAACGTCGAGCCACTCGACCACAAGGCGGTGCACGCCATGGTGTACGACATCATGAGCGATTCGCAGCGCAAACACTACGAAGAGTTTCTCGAGGTCGATTTTTCCTTCGAGATTCCCTCGCTGGCACGTTTTCGCGTCAATGCCTTCAACCAGGCGCGCGGCGCGGGCGCGGTTTTCCGCACCATTCCGAGCAAGGTGCTCACCCTCGACGATCTGAACGCGCCGAAAATTTTCGCCGATCTGGCGCTCAAGCCGCGCGGTCTGGTGCTGGTGACCGGGCCGACGGGTTCGGGCAAGTCCACCACCCTGGCGGCGATGATCAATCATTACAACGAGACCGAGTACGGCCACATTCTCACCATCGAAGACCCGATCGAATTCGTCCACCAATCGAAGAAGGCGCTGATCAATCAGCGCGAAGTCGGCCCGCATACCCTGAGCTTTTCCAACGCGCTGCGCTCGGCGTTGCGCGAAGACCCGGACGCGATTCTGGTGGGCGAAATGCGCGACCTCGAAACCATCCGCTTAGCGCTTACCGCTTCCGAAACCGGCCACCTGGTGTTCGCCACCCTGCACACCTCGTCGGCGCCCAAGACCATCGACCGTATCGTTGACGTGTTCCCGGCGGAAGAAAAGGAAATGGTGCGCGCCATGCTGTCGGAAGCGCTGGTGGGCGTGATTTCGCAGACGCTGTGCAAGAAAAAAGACGGCTCGGGCCGGGTGGCCGCGCACGAAATCATGATCGGCACGCCGGCCATTCGCAACCTCATTCGCGAAAACAAGATTGCGCAGATGTATTCCATGATCCAGACCAGCCAGTCTTTCGGCATGCAGACCCTCGACCAGAATCTGGCCGATCTGGTCAAGCGCAACATGATCTCCGCCACCGAAGCACGCACCAAGGCCAAACAGCCCGAAAACTTCCCCGGCGCCTGAGCCAGCCCAGACGCACCACCGGCGCAATCCGCACTCTCCCAATATTCCCACTCGCACCCAGCAGGCCATGAAACTATTCGACAAACTCCGCGCCGGTTCGCGCAAAGACGGGGTGGACGATGCGCCCGAGTCTCAGTTTTTCACCACCGGCTTCCATGACGCGGAAGTCTCCAGCCTGGAGTCTGTGGTCGATTGGTCGCAGCGCTCGGCCGAGATCGGCGTGACCAAGCTGTCGCGCAGCGCCGGCGGCCAGCGCCTGCTCGAACTCTGGCAGCAAGACAAATACATGGCAGGGCTGACCCAGTCGGACAAAGAGCGCTGCATCAAGTATTTTCATTTCTACACCGTCAAGGCGGGTGCCGACCTCATCGCGCAGGGCGAGACGGGCAGCTTCATGGTGGTGCTGCTGCGAGGCGCGGTGGCGGTCGATCGCATGCAACCCTGGGGCGACAGACTGCGCCTGACCGAGGTGCGCGCAGGCAGCATGCTGGGTGAAATGTCGCTGGTTGACGCCGCGCCGCGCTGGTCGTACTGCACCACGCTGACCGACAGCGAGATTGCGGTGCTCGAAGCTGGCGATCTCGACCGCATGATTGCGCAAGACCCGGCCGCGGCCTGCCGTCTCATCGGCTCGCTGGCGCGCCGCTTGTCGCTGCGTCTGCGCAAGCTCAGTGCGCGGGTCGCCGCGACTTCGCCCGGCGGTTGATGCGCGCGGCTTGCGGCATGAACCACCGTATTCAAAACCTGAACAAGCGCTGGGGGGCGTATGGATCGTGATCAGGCTTCCAAATTCATCAACGATCTGCTCAAGCTGATGATCAGCCGGGGCGGCTCGGACCTGTTTCTCACGGCCGATTTTCCGCCGGCCATCAAGGTCGATGGCGCAGTCTCCAAGCTGTCGTCGCAGGCGCTCACCAGCCAGCACACCCTGGCGCTGGCGCGCTCGATCATGAACGACAAACAGTCGGCCGAGTTCGAGCGCACCAAGGAATGCAATTTCGCGATTTCTCCCGCGGGCCTCACGCGCTTTCGCTGCAATGCCTTCATCCAGCAGGGCAAGGTGGGCATCGTGCTGCGGCAGATCCCGCAAGACTTGCCCTCCATCGACAGCCTGGGATTGCCGCAAGTGCTCAAGACGCTGGCGATGAACAAGCGCGGGCTCATCATTTTTGTCGGCGCCACGGGTTCGGGCAAATCGACCTCGATGGCCGCCATGCTCGATTTCCGCAACGAAAATTCGCACGGCCACATCATCACGGTGGAAGACCCCATCGAGTTCGTGCATCCGCACAAGAACTGCATCGTGACCCAGCGTGAAGTCGGGCTCGACACCGACAGCTGGGAGGCGGCGCTCAAGAACACCCTGCGTCAGGCGCCCGACGTCATTCTGATGGGCGAAATCCGCGACCGCG
Organism: Thiomonas sp. OC7; assembly: GCF_900634595.1. Taxonomy (NCBI): domain Bacteria; kingdom Pseudomonadati; phylum Pseudomonadota; class Betaproteobacteria; order Burkholderiales; genus Thiomonas; species Thiomonas sp. OC7. Next base: position 2,380,619 of record NZ_LR131953.1, read on the forward strand.
AGACCATGGAGCACGCGGTGGTGTTCTCCGAGACCGGCCACCTGGTGCTGGCCACGCTGCACGCCAACAATGCCAACCAGGCGCTCGACCGCATCATCAACTTCTTCCCCGAAGAACGGCGCGCGCAACTGCTGATGGACTTGTCGCTCAATCTGCGCGCGCTGGTGTCGCAGCGGCTGGTGCCGCTGCAAACCGGCAAGGGGCGCGTGGCCGCGGTGGAGGTCATGATCAACTCGCCGCTGATCGCCGATCAGATCTTCGAAGGCAAGCTCACCGAGATCAAAGACGTGATGCGGCGGTCGCGCGAGATGGGTATGCAGACCTTCGACCAGGCCTTGTTCGAGTTGTTCGATGCCGAGAAGATCAGTTACGAAGACGCGCTGCGCAACGCCGATTCGGTCAATGATCTGCGGTTGCGCATCAAGCTCGACAGCAAGCGCGCACGCAACGCCGACATCGGCAGCGATACCGGGCACCTGGCCATCGTCTGATTTTTGCGGCGCAGGGGGTTGTCGCGACTCAGGGTTGAGGCACGCTGACGATCCATCCTTCGACCGGGTCGAGGGCGTCTGGAAGTCCATAGCCTCGATGCCGCCTCAGGCAGGCCCACGCGGCCTGCATCAGGCAGAGAGCAGCGTCCAGCGTGTCGCCGCGCGCGTCGAGCTGCATGGGCTTGCGTTGCTCATCGGTGCACTGCAGACGGATGCCCAGCGGGTGACGCCCGCTTTCCATCGCCGCCAGCAGCAAGTCGCGTGCGGCTTCGCGTTCGGCGGTCTGCTTCGCGGGGTCATCACTTTTATAACTGCGCCGTCCCAGAACGGCGCGGGCGGCATGGCCCGGATAGGCTTCGAGCGCCACGCGCAGCGGATCGCCACCACGCAGACCTGGCAGCGTGACCCCCGCATCGAGCAGCAAAGGCGCTCCCGCGTGCAGCATCCAGGCGACGGGCGGATTCACCCATTTCATCGACGGCGAAGACCCCGCAGGCAGATCGCAGGCGCGGTGGGCGAATTTCGCCCCTGCCGGGCGGGCGGCACAAAAGCTGCGGAAGACTTCGCGCAGTTGCGCGCGGCTCTGGTGTCGCAGATGCGAGATCAGCCGTTCCCAAGGCAGCGGGGCTTCGTCTTGCCGATGGCCGGGCCAGCGCAGGGTGTCGATCAACTCGCGCGGCAGGCCGAAAGGCAGGTCGAAGGCGCCGATCCAGGGGCCGGGCGTCTGCAGCCACTGACCGAACGACACCAGGGTGTCGAGCCGGTTGAAGTCCTGCAGGATCACCGTGTGCGATGCGTCTTGAGCCAGCCGTCCCCGCGCGATCACGATGGGTTTGCGCCGACTGGGCGCACTGCTGAAATCGACGCCGAACAAGGTGATGTCGTCTGCTCCGTTCATTTGTGCAGCACAGCCGGGGGTGGAGCGTCAGCGGGCGGAACTTGCTGCAGCAACAGGCTGCGCACGGGCGCGGGCAGCCCCAGCCGCGCGGCCTGTTCAAGATCGAGCCATTGGCCCTGTGGCTCCGCGGCCCGGGGCTGGGCCTGGACGTCGATGAGCAAGGGGCGCACGGTCAGCTCGAAATGGGTGAACGCATGGCGAAACGGCGCCAGTTCTCGCTGGCCGATCACCGGCCCGATCTGCGCGGCGAACTGCAGCGCCTGCTCGGGCGCATCGAATTGCGGCAGGCTCCACAGCCCTGGCCAGAGGCCCAGTTGCGGGCGCTTTTCCAGCCAGCAAAGACCGTCCGGCGAGTTGCGCAACCAAAGCATGACCGTGCTGCGCTGCGGGCGGCTTTTGCGCGCCGCCTTGCGCACGGGCAGACGCTGCGGATCGCCCGCCAGATGAGCGCGGCAATCCGTGGCAAAAGGACATTCGGTGCAGGCAGGCTGGCGCGGCCTGCACACGGTGGCGCCCAGATCCATCAGCCCCTGCGTGTAGGCGGTGATGTCTTGCGCCTCGGGCAGCAGGCTGCGCGCGAGCGACCAGAGCTTGCGCGTGGTGGCTGTTGTGGGCACCGGATCGTCGATGCCGTGACTGCGGCAGAGTACGCGCTGCACATTGCCGTCGAGAATGGCGGCGCGCTCGTCGAAGCAGAACGCGGCAATCGCCGCCGCCGTGGAGGGGCCGATGCCCGGCAGCGCGGCAAGGCTTTCCGCCGTTTGCGGGAACGCGCCGCCATGCGTTTGAACCACGATCTGCGCGCACCGGTGCAGATTGCGGGCGCGCTGGTAGTAGCCCAGCCCGCTCCACGCCGCGAGCACGGCATCTTCAGCCGCCGCGGCGAGCGCCTGCACTGTGGGGAACAGGGCCGTGAAACGCGCGTAGTAATCGATGACTGTGGCGACCCGCGTCTGCTGCAGCATGATCTCCGACAGCCAGACCCGGTAGGGATCGCGCACCTGCCAGGGCAAATCGTGCCGCCCATGCTGGCGCTGCCACTGCGCCAAGCGACTGGCGAAATGCGGCAGGGTTGGCGCTGTGAAGGGGGCGGCTGGGGCTGAATCGGGCACGGTGGGCAGATCGACACTGCGGCGCAGCGGCGCTCAATCGAATTGAGCGTCGCATTGTGCCAGCCCTTTGCGGCGAGCGTTTACGCGGCGATCAAGCGACGAATCTGATCGTTCAGCCCGCGTTGCAGCGCGTCGATCTGGGCGATTTGCTTTTGCAATTCGTCAATGCGGTCGTGCAGGCTGTCTTTGGTGTCTTCGATGCGTTGCAGCGTGGCCAGGCGCCGGTTGAGTTGCTTTTTGCGCTCGCGCACCTGACTGTCGAGCTGGGCGATGGCTGAGCGGTCCCAGTTTTCGATATCGCGCAGGGCGCGCTCGAACAGATCGCGCACCCGCGATGACAGGGTGCGCAGGGTGCGCAGGGTGTAGGCGTTGTTCTGCAGTTTGAGCCAGTTCACGCCGGAGAGATGCTCGGTGTAGGCATTGACCACCCGGTCGAACTCCTGCATCAACCCGCTGAGACGCAGCACCCGCGGCGCGGTGACGGTGAAGCCGAATTCGCTATTGGCGCGGGTGAAGGCGGCGGCGAGCATCTGGCGGATTTCTTCGATCTGCGTTTCGGCGTCCACCAGCCGCTTGCGCAGATCGGCGCCGATGCGGGCGAGTTCGCCCTTTACGCCGACTTTCAGCAGCGCGCCGCCCATGCGCGACTCAAGCTGCTCCAGATCGTGCAGCACCGATTTGGCGGCGAAGCGCTCGCGCAACTGCTCGAGCATGCGGTTGTTGACGGCACGCAGCGCCAGAACCTGCGCCATGCCGGCGTCGAACTCGTTGCGCTCTGCAGCCAGGCGCTGCAGCATGAGCACCACCATATTGGCGTTCTTGCCGCGCAGTCCCTGCAGTTCGTCGAGCTGTCCCTGGGCCTCATGCAGTTGCTTGCGCAGTTGCTGCGAAAGTTCGGACTGCACTTGCCCGACCGCATCGCGCACGGCGCCGTCGAGCAGGCTGCGACGGTCGATATTGGCCGCGCGATTGAGCGCGTTTTCCAGCGCGCCCAGGCCCGATCGGGCGAGCAGCGGGCCGTCGCCCTGAATGCGCGCCAGCAGGGCTTTGTGCGCCGAGACGGGAAACACCCGTTCGGGCAGCAGACGCAGCGTTTGCGCGGTGGTCTGCACCTGATGGTCGATGCTGGCGGCGATTTGCGGCGCGGTGAGCAGCGGGTCCCACAGCGCATCGACCTTGTTGAGCGCCACCAGGGTTTGCGCGCCGCTGGTGGTCGCGATGTGGCGGTTCCAGATCTCCAGATCGCTGCGCGTCACCCCGGTGTCGGCGCCGAGCACGAAGACCACGGCGTTGGCCGAGGGGATGAGCGAGAGGGTCAACTCGGGCTCGGCGCCCACGGCGTTGAGCCCCGGGGTATCGAGAATGCTCAGGCCCTGATCGAGCAGTGGATGGGCAAAGTTGACCAGCGCATGACGCCATAGCGGAATTTCGACTTCGCCCTGGGCGTCGGTGTTGAGTTGCGCCAGATCTTCGGCATCGTGGAAGAAGCCCAAGTCTTGGGCACGCTCCAGCGGTACGCGCTGGGTGTCGGACAAATGGGTGAGCGCCTGCGCCAACCCCTGCGCATCCTGGGAGGGCAGCTCAAAATGCGTCCAGACCTGCGGGCTCGATTTCCATTGCGCCAGGGTCTGCGATTGCAAGCGGGTTTCGATGGGCAGCAGCCGCAGGCCGCGCGGCTGTGCGGGGTCGGAGAACAGTTCCATCGGGCACATGGTGGTGCGCCCGGCTCCGGCGGGCAGGATGCGCTGGCCGTGTCCGCTGAAAAAGATGGCGTTGATCAACTCGGACTTGCCGCGCGAGAACTCGGCAACGAAGGCCAGGGTCATGCGGTCGTTGTCGAGCCGGTGGATCTGCCGCTGCAGCAGCGGCCGTGCCTGTTCGAGATCGAGCCCGCTCTCTTCGAGCCAGGTCAGCAGCGCCTTGACGCGCTGTAGCGCTTCGGCGCGCCATTCGGCGTAGTCAAACAGACCGGCGGTGAGGATGGGGGCTTCGACGTGCGGATTCATCGCTTGGGGCGCGTGGATTAACTGAGTAAAAGTAAAACACAGCGCACTCTGAATTTCGATCAGCGTATCCCCGCCTTGGGCTTGGGTTTGAGAATTTTTTGGCACTTGGGGCAGAAATAGGTACTGCGCTGCCCCTGCACGATCTGCCGGATGGGCGTGGCGCAGACGCGACAAGGCTGGCCGGCTCGGCCGTAAACCAGCGCCTGCATTTGAAAGTACCCCAGTTCGCCATCGCTGTGGGCAAAGTCGCGCAGGCTGCTGCCCCCCAGCGCTACCGCCTGTTGCAAGGTTTCGCGCACCGCCGCGGCCAGGCGATCGCAATGGACGGGGCGCAGATGCGAAGCCGGAGTGCGCGGGTCGATCTGCGCACGAAACAGGGCCTCGCAGGCATAGATATTGCCAATTCCGGCGATGATGTGCTGCGACAGCAGCAACGGCTTGATCGCCGCCTTGCGTCCGGCCAGCGCGCGGCAGAGCGTGGTGCCGTCGAAGTCGGCGCCCAGCGGTTCGGGCCCGAGCACGCGCAGCAGAGGATGGCGCTGCACTTCCTCACCCGCGTGCCAGAGCACCGCGCCGAAGCGGCGCGGATCGCGCAGGCGCAGCACCCCGCGGTCGGTCAGCCATTCCACATGCTCGTGCGGCGACAGCGGGGCGGGCGCTTGCGCGGCCGGCGTCCAGCGCAAAGAGCCCGACATGCCCAGATGCACGATCAGCACGCCTGCGGAGTTCGGCGCGGCGGCGGTCTGTGACAGTCGGAGCAGCAGATATTTGCCGCGCCGCTCAAGCGCTTTGATGCGCAGCCCGACCAGCGTTTGCGGGTCGATATTCAACGGCCAGCGCAGCGGTTTGCCCAGGCGCAGGCCGGTCAGGCGGGCGCCGAGCAAGGCAGGTTCCAGACCCTGGCGGGTGACTTCGACTTCGGGCAGTTCGGGCATGTCGGCATTGTGCCGCAGGGGGAAATGGCAGACTTCTACAATCCGCACGATTCTCGGCCCTGTCTGCTGGTGCAGATACGGCGTTCTATTCAGACTTTCAGGACTCCCATGCGCGCTGCCGTTCTTGTGTCGGCCCTGTTGTTTCCGGCTCTCACCGCTGTGCCTATTGCAGCCTATGCACAGCAGTCGGCCGTTCGGGCCAGCGCGCAGGAAACCGCGCGGCAGGTCTTTGCTATTCTGGCTGGAGAGATTGCGGCCAATACCGGGCATCCCGGGGTGGCCTACACCGAGTTGCTCAAGGCGGCGAAGGAGCTGGATTCCGAGCCGCTCTACCGACGCGCCGCGGAAATCGCCCTGCGCGCAGGTGCGCCCGACAAGGCGCTCGCAGCCGCTCAGGCCTGGCGCAAAGCCATGCCCGGTTCACGAGAGGCCGGGGCCTGGGTCGTGCAACTGCTTTTGCTCATGGGGAAAACCAGCGAGGCTGGCTCGGCCATCGCCCAAGACCTGGCCAACACCCCCGAACCGCAGCGCGGGCAAGCCATTGCCGATCTGCTGCCCCTGGCCGCTCAGGCGAGCGATGCCGCCGCCACGCTGTCGATGATGCGCACCGCGCTGGCCGGGCAGCGGCAATTCGCGCAGACCGATGTAGTGCTGGGTTTGCTGCGCGCGCGCGCCGGAGACCAGAAAGGGGGCTTCGCCGATGCGCTGCACGCCCTGACGCTCAACCCAGGGCTGGCCCCGGCGGCGGCGCTGCTGATACAGCTCTACACCGTCAACCCGCAGGCGGCTGACGGCGCGATGCAGAAATTTTCCGCAGCCCAGCCCAAAGACAGCGGCCTGCGTCTGGCCTGGGCGCAGGCCGCGCTGGCGCAGCAACGCGACGGCATTGCGCTGAACGCGCTCGAAAAACTGGTGGTCGATGCGCCTGATCTCGCCCCGGCCTGGCTGATATTGGGCAGCCTGCAGACTGAATTCGGCCAGCCCGCGCGCGCGGTGGTCTCGTTGCAAACCTATCTGCGGCTGGCGCGCGCCCAGGCCGAGCCGCCCGTGCTGACCCCGGCTTACATCGCGCTGGCGGAGGCTTCGCGCAAACTGGGCGATCTGGATCAGGCCAACCGCTGGCTCGATCAGATTGAGCCGGATGCCAGCAACCACCTTGCCGTGCTCAGCAACCGCGCGGCCATTCTGGTGCAGCAGGGCAAGGTGAACGACGCCCTCAAGCTGGCGGAAACCTTGCCCGATGCGACCGAGGCGCAGCGCAAAGACCGGCTGCTGGCGCGGGCGCAAGTGTTGCGCGAGGCCGGGCGCTTCGATGCGTCTTACAAGCTGCTGCAGTCCGGTCTCAAGCAGACGCCCAACGATGTCGATCTGCTGTACGAAGCCTCGATGATGGCCGACAAAAGCGGGCACATCAAAGACATGCTGCAGATGCTGCGAAAGGCCATTGCGCTCGACCCCGAGTCCCAACCGGCCTATAACGCGCTGGGCTACACCCTCGCCGACCGTGGCGAGCAGTTGCCCGAAGCGCGCAAGCTCGTCGCCCGCGCGCTGGAACTCTCGCCCGGCAATCCCTTCGTGCTCGACAGCATGGGCTGGGTCGAACACAAAATGGGCCACAACGATCAGGCGCTCGATTTGCTGCAGCAGGCGTATGACGCGCGGCCCGATCCGGAAATCGGCGCGCATCTGGGCGAGGTGCTGTGGCAGCTCGGCCAGCGCGACCGGGCGCGCGCCATCTGGCACGAGGCCATCGAGCGCGCGCCGCACGACACTGTGGTGCAGGCGGTGCTGCGCAAATACGGTGTGACATTCTGATGCGGCGTCGCCTCTTTGCAGGGGTTGTCGCCGGGGCTGTCGTTGGGGTGATCGCGATGGCCCTTGGCGGCTGCGCCACGCCCCAACTGCCGCAGTCGTCCGAGCCCGCCAATACGCTCGCGCTGGCGGGGCGGCTGTCACTCGTCAGCGGTCAGCCCGATGCGCAAAAGGCGCTTTACGGTGGTTTTCGTCTGGTGTTGCGCGGGGCCGTTTCCGGCGAGTTCGAAGTCTTTTCCCCGCTGGGTCAAATGCTGGCCAAGGCGCAATGGAGTTCCGGTCAAGCCAGCCTGGATAACGGCCGACAGATACAGCACTACGCCTCATTCGACGACATGACCCGCGCCGCACTGGGCGTGGCCTTGCCGCAGGCTGCGTTGCAGGATTGGGTGCGGGGGAGACCGGCTTCCAGCCTGCCCTCGCAAACCCTGACAGACGGCGGTTTCGAACAACTGGGCTGGAAGGTGCAGCCCACCTGGCGTGACGGCCAGCTCGCGCTTCTCAAGGCGCAACGCCTGGCGGGCGACCCGGCGGAGCTGCGCATGGCGATCGAATCCGCAACGGCAGCGCCGCAAATCGCTCCCTGAAGCGCTGCGGCGCTTGATTCATGCGTGCCCTGTTCAATCTGCCCGCCCCGGCGAAAATCAACTGGTTTTTGCACGTCACCGGCAAGCGCCCCGACGGCTATCACACCCTGCAGACGGTCTTTCAGTTCATCGATTGGTGCGACACGCTCGATCTGATCCGGCGTGACGATGGTCTCATCCACCGCATCGGCGCTGACGAACTGCCGCGAGACGACCTTTGCGTGCGCGCCGCCCGCCTGCTCCAACAGGCGACGCAGTGCGACAGCGGGGTCGATATCCATCTGCGCAAGTGCATTCCGCAACAGGCCGGGCTCGGCGGCGGAAGTTCCGATGCTGCCACGGTACTGATCGGCCTCAACCGTCTCTGGCGCCTCGACCTGCCGCGCGCCAAATTGATGCAACTCGCCTTGCAACTCGGCGCCGACGTGCCGATTTTCATCTACGGCCGCAACGCCTGGGCCGAGGGCGTCGGCGAGCAGTTGCAGCCAATCGATCTGCCCGCGCCGAGTTTTGCTGTGGTGCATCCGGCACGCGGCCTGTCCACGCGTGCGGTGTTTTCCACCCTTGACTTGACAACCAAAAATCCCGAAGAAACAATAGCAGGCTTTGCTGAATGGCTGGGCGAATTTTTCGCACTGGATGAGCAGCAGAAAAATCGGCACCAGAAAAGTCAGAGCAAAAACTGTCAACAAGACGATCAGCAAAGCAGTCTTTGCCCTGTCTGGGGCAGAAACGATTTGCAGCCCGGCGCCGAGGTGCTGGAGCCTGAGGTGACTCAGGCACTGCAGATTTTGCGTACTGCGTTGATGGGGCCGCTGGCAGCACACTCGCCGACGTTGCGTTCTGAGTTGCTTTTCGATGCGCGAATGACGGGTTCTGGCAGCGCAGTTTTTGCTTTGATCGGTGCGTCAGATCGATCTGGTTTGCCGAGCAGGCACGGGCCGTCTGATGAGGTGTTGGGTGGTTTGCCGGACTTGTTGCCTGAGGGTTGGCAGGGCCGGTTGTGCGAGGGTTTGCGCGAGCATCCGTTGTGCGATTGGATTGACGCATAATGTTGGGCTCGCGCTGCCGTAATGCATTAGATTTTGACAGACAGTTTTTTATCATTTGCCATCGTCGATGGTGGTGAATGAAGATGGGGAGTCGCCAAGTTGGTTAAGGCACCGGATTTTGATTCCGGCATTCGAGGGTTCGAGTCCTTCCTCCCCAGCCACGATTTTTGAAAGCGTTTCGCTTGCGGCGCTGCAGACCGCGGGCTCTGCCGGAGAGAACAAAAGTTCCGGCACTTCAGGCGCACTGAATAAGCGCAACACTCCACCATGACACCGAATCCGGCGGACTTCATCTTGTTCACCGGCAATGCCAATCCGGCGCTTGCCCAGGAAGTTGCGGAACAACTCGGCATTGGCCTCGGTCAGGCCTATATCGGGCGGTTCTCCGACGGTGAAGTGACCGTCGAGATTCAGCAAAACGTGCGCGCCCGAGAGGTGTTCATCGTTCAGTCCACCTGCGCGCCGACCAATGACAACCTGATGGAACTGCTCATCATGGTCGATGCGCTCAAGCGCGCTTCGGCCGAGCGCATCACGGCGGTCATTCCCTATTTCGGCTATGCGCGGCAAGACCGGCGTCCGCGCTCAGCGCGCGTGCCCATTACCGCCAAGGTCGTGGCCAATATGCTGCAGGCCGCAGGCGTGGCGCGCGTGGTCACCATGGACCTGCATGCCGATCAGGTGCAAGGATTTTTCGACATTCCGGTCGACAACATCTACGCCTCGCCGATTCTGCTCTCCGACCTGCGCGAAAAGAATTACAGCGACCTCATCGTGGTCTCGCCCGATATCGGCGGTGTGGTGCGCGCCCGCGCGCTGGCCAAATTGATGGACTGCGATCTGGCCATCATCGACAAACGCCGTCCCAAGCCGAATGTCTCGGAAGTGATGAACGTCATCGGCGAGATCGACGGACGCAACTGCATCATCATGGACGACATGGTCGATACCGCCGGTACGCTGACCAAGGCGGCCGAGGTGCTCAAGGCGCGCGGCGCCAAGCGCGTCATGGCGTACTGCACGCACCCCGTGCTGTCGGGCCCGGCGATCCAGCGTCTTCAAAGCAGCGCAATCGACGAACTGGTCGTGACCAACACCATCCCGCTGCGCCAGGAAGCGCGCGAATGCGGCAAGGTTCGCCAGCTCTCCGCCGCCCCGCTTATCGCGCAGACGCTGCAGCGCATTGCCTACGGCGGGTCGGTGCTGCAGTTGTTCAACGAGCAGGAAACCTTGTTCTGACGCTGTTGTGATTTTGTACCTGTCGGATGTTCCGGCAGGTTGTCACGGCGCTGGTCGCAGGCGCCGTTCACCACGGGGCGAGTCCCCTTTTTTCAGGAGTCGACATGAAAGTCGTCGCATTCGAACGTAGTTTGCAGGGCACCGGTGCGAGCCGCCGCCTGCGTCGCGCCGGGAAGACCCCCGGCATTATTTACGGTGGCGAGCAAGCGCCCCAGATGATCGAACTCGATCACAACGCGCTTTATCACGCGTTGAAAAAAGAGCAGTTCCACTCCTCTGTGCTGCAGCTGGAAATTGCCGGCAAATCCAGCCAGGTGCTGCTGCGTGATTACCAGATGCACCCCTTCAAGCAACTGGTGCTGCACGTGGATTTCCAGCGTGTGGACGCCGGACACAAGATTTCCATGAAGGTGCCGTTGCACTTCACCGGCGCGGAAAATTCGCCTGCGGTCAAGCTCAGCCACGGCCTGGTCAACCATGTGATGACCGAAGTGGAAGTGTCTTGCCTGCCGTCCGAACTGCCCGAGTTCATCGAAGTCGATCTGAGCGAATTGGTTCTGCACCAGAGCGTGCACGTCAACGATCTCAAGCTGCCCAAGGGCGTGTCGGTGCTCACGCACGGGGTGGACAATCCTGCGGTCGTGACCGTCAGCCCGCCGCCGGGTGGGGTGGGTGAAGAGGGCGCAGAAGGTGCGGCTGCTGCCGAAGGCGAAAGCAAGTAAATCGGCTTTTTCCAGCCACAAGGCCGCCTGGGGGAACCTGAAGGCGGCCTTGTTGTTTTTGGAATCACGGTGAGACTTCGGGCGATTATGGTCGATCAACCGGCTGATCCACTGGCCTTGGGCGGCGGTCTTCGCCCACGGCGACATAGGTCAACAGCGCCTCGGTCACTTTGATGACCTCGACGTTCGATGGCGTGCGCTGGGCATAGACCTCTACCCGCACGGTGACCGACGTGTGGCCCACATGGTCGATTTCGGTGAAAAACGACAGCACGTCGCCCACCAGCACCGGCTGCTTGAACACAAACTCCTTGACCGCCACGGTCGCCACCCGCCCCTTGGCACGCCAGGCCGCAGCGATGCCCCCGGCGATGTCGACCTGCGCCATGATCCAGCCCCCGAAAATGTCGCCGTGCATGTTCACATCGGCAGGTCGGGCCTGGGTACGCAGCGTGGGCACGCGGTCGGGGAGTCGAGGGTCGGTGGTCATGAGGGGCTCCAAGCAGGGCGCCGTTGCGGCGCGGATAATCAGGCTGCGAAGTTTAGGGGCAGCTCACGAAGTTCGTGCCCCGCGCTGCTCTGCTCCGCCCTGATCGTTCATCGGCCCCTATTGGCCAAATCCCGTTAGTCCATGCACGCCCGATCCTCTCCTGCATTGCCCGAGCCGTCCTCCCATGCCACGGCAGCGCGTTCGCGCTGGGCGGTGGTTTCCGCGCTTTGGCCCTATCTGTGGGAATACCGCGGCCGGGTGTTGTTGGCGCTGGCGATGATGATCGCCGCCAAGGTGGCCAACGTCGGCGTGCCCATTGTGCTCAAGGACATCGTCAATGCGCTCGATCTCAAGCCGGGCGATCCGCGTGCGGTGCTGGTGGTGCCGGTGGCGCTGCTGGTGGCCTATGGCCTGCTTCGTCTGAGCGTGTCGCTGTTTACCGAGTTGCGCGAGGTGGTGTTTTCGCGCGTGACGCAAGGCGCGGTGCGCAAGATTGCGCTGCAGGTGTTCGACCATTTGTTCAGTCTGAGCATGCGCTATCACCTGGAGCGCCAGACAGGCGGCATGTCGCGCGATATGGAGCGGGGCACGCGGGCCATCTCCAGCCTGGTGTCGTTCACCCTCTACAGTATTCTGCCCACCTTGGTGGAAATGGCGCTGGTCATCGGCATTCTGCTGGTCAAGTACGACATCTGGTTCGCGGGCATCGCGCTGGTGGCGCTGGTGCTGTATGTGGCGTTCACCGTCACCGTGACCGAATGGCGCACGCAGCTACGCCGCGAAATGAACACGCAGGATTCGCGCGCCAACCAGCGCGCCATCGATGCACTGTTGAATTATGAGACGGTGAAAATGTTCGGCAACGAGGCGCTGGAGTCGACTCGCTACGACGACAACCTCAGAGCCTGGATGCGCGCGGCCATCAAGTCGCAGAACTCGCTGTCGCTGCTCAACCTTGGGCAGAGCCTGATCATCGCTGCCGCCGTCACCCTGCTGGTCTGGCGGGCGACCGTCGGTGTGGTCAGTGGCAGCATGAATCTGGGTGATCTGGTGCTGGTCAACGCCTTCATGCTGCAGCTCTACGCGCCGCTGAGTTTTCTGGGCGTGATCTACCGCGAGATCCGGCAGTCCACCACGGATCTGGAGCGCATGTTCACCATTCTGGAAGAGCACCAGGAAATCAAGGACCCGCCTCAGGCGCCAGCTTTGCAGGTCGGACGGGGCGAAGTGCGTTTCGAGAATGTGCGCTTTGGCTATGGGGCCGACCGCGTCATTCTCGATGGGCTGGACTTCACCGTGCCCGCCGGAGAAACAGTGGCCATCGTCGGCCCTTCCGGCGCGGGAAAATCCACGCTGGCGCGTCTGTTGTTTCGCTTTTACGCGCCGCAGTCCGGGCGCATTCTGATCGACGGCCAGGACATCGCCCAAGTCACGCAAGCCAGTGTGCGCCGCGCCATCGGCATCGTGCCGCAGGACACGGTGCTGTTCAACGACACCATTGGCTACAACATCGCCTACGGCAAACCCGGCGCCAGCGCGGCCGAGGTGGAGGCGGTGGCGCGCGCCGCGCATATCCACGACTTCATCGTCAGCACGCCCCAAGGCTATGAGACGCAGGTGGGCGAGCGCGGCCTGAAGTTGTCCGGCGGAGAGAAGCAGCGCGTGGCCATTGCCCGTGCCCTGCTGAAAAATCCGCCCATCCTGATTTTCGACGAAGCCACCTCGCAGCTCGACTCGCACAATGAAAAGGCGATTCAGGCGGAAATACGCGCGGCTTCGCGCGACCGCACTGCCATTGTGATCGCTCACCGCCTGTCCACCGTGGTCGATGCGCATCAGATTCTGGTGGTGGAAAGCGGGCGCGTGGTCGAACGCGGCACCCACGCGCAACTGCTGCAGGCGCGCGGCCTGTACGCCCGCATGTGGAATCTGCAGCAAGATAGGGCGGCTCACCCCGAAGCGTCTGCGGCGATGGCCTGATGCTGGAACGGAGTTTGCGTACACCTATTGCGCATTTGTGACCCACGGTTACACTTGTGCGATTCGTTCACCCCATTCCTACATTCACGGAGATTCGCATGATCAAAAAACTGTTTGGTTTGACCATCCTGGCTGCGGCCGCAATTTCTTGCGCTCAGGCAGCCGAGCTCACCGGCACGCTGAAAAAAGTGAAGGAAACCAACAGCATCACCGTCGGTTACCGCGAGTCGTCGATTCCCTTCTCCTACCTCGACAACAACGGCAAACCCATCGGCTACGCGATGGAGCTGTGCGGCAAGGTGGTCGATGCCGTCAAGGCCGACCTGAAAATGCCCGGTCTGAAAGTGAACTACACCCCGGTCACGTCGAGCAACCGCATTCCCCTGCTCGAAAACGGCACCATCGACCTGGAGTGCGGCTCCACCACCAACTCGGTCGCGCGCCAGAAACAGGTGGCTTTCGGGCCGACCTACTTCGTTATCAACGTGACGGCTGCGGTGAAAAAAGATTCGGGCATCAGCGATTTTGCGCAACTGGCGGGTAAGACCATCGTCACCACCTCGGGCACGACCGCCGTGCCGCTGCTGAAAAAGTACGAAAAAACCAAGGACATGGAATTCAAGGAAATCTACGGCAAGGATCACGCCGAGAGCTTCCTGCTGATGGCCGATGGCCGGGCTTCCGCGTTCGTGATGGACGACATTCTGCTGGCCGGGCAGATCGCCAACTCCAAGGATCCGGCGGCCTACAAAATCCTGCCCGGTTCGCTGCGACAAGAGCCTTACAGCATGATGCTGCGCAAGGATGATCCGCAGTTCAAGGCGCTGGTCGACAAGACCATCGATGGCGTGATGAAGTCGGGCGAGATCAACAAGATCTACGCCAAGTGGTTCACCAGCCCGATTCCGCCCAAGGGCATCAACCTGAACTTCCCGGAAACCCCCGCGATCAAGGAAGCCTTCGCCCACCCGAACGACAAGGGCGTCGAATAAGCAGCGCCAGGTTGGCAAGGAACCAAGCCGGCAGCTTTGCCGGCTTTTTTCCATGGTGAAATGACGCAGGCAGACGAGGGGAAGACATGCTGGGTTTAGGCATTTTTTTGGAAGACACGCCGGACGGCGACACCACCTGGGGCATGTCGCTGCTTTCCGGGCTGGAATACACCCTGTTGCTGGTGGTCTGCGCCTGGGTGATCGCCATGATGCTCGGCTCGGTGCTGGGGGTGGTGCGCACCACCAAGCATCGCTTTTGGGTGATGCTGGGCAACGGCTATGTGGAACTGTTCCGCAACATCCCCCTTCTGGTGCAGTTTTTCCTCTGGTATTTCGTGCTGCCCAGCGTGATTCCGCCGCTCAAACGATTTGCCAACGCGGTTGATCCGGGCACCTTCCAGATTCTCACGGCCGTGGTTTGCCTCGGGCTGTTCACCGCGGCGCGGATTGCCGAGCAGGTCAAGTCGGGCATTCAGTCGCTGCCGCGCGGGCAGACTTTCGCCGGGCTGGCGCTCGGGCTGACGCCCACGCAGACCTACCGCTACGTGCTGCTGCCCATGGCGTACCGCATCATCATTCCGCCGCTCACCTCCGAGTCGATGAACCTGGTGAAGAACTCCGCAGTGGCCTACTCCATCGGCCTGACTGAACTGTTTTTCCGCACCCGCGAGATGGGAGAGATGACCTTCCGCTACTTCGCGGCCTTCGGCGCGGCCACGGTGCTGTATGTCGCGGTGGCGTTTTCCATCAACCGCATCATGGCGTGGGTGGAGCGCGCCACGGCGGTGCCGGGCTATATGGGCGGGAGCAAGTGATGGGCGATTTTGACTTTGGCTCCATAGTCTCGGTGCTGCCCTTTTTGCTCAAGGGGCTGACCTACACCATCCAACTCACCGTGGTGGCGGCCATCGGCGGCACGCTGCTGGGTATTTTGCTAGCGCTGGCGCGGCTGTCGCACCTGAAGTGGCTGTCCTTGCTGGCGGCGGGCTACATCAATCTGATGCGCTCGATTCCGCTGTTGTTGGTGATTTTCTGGTTCTACTTCCTGGTGCCGGTGATGCTGCAGTCGATCACCGGATCGGACTATCCGCCCAAGATCGGTGCAGAGCGCTCGGCCTATTTCACCTTCATTTTGTTCGAGGCGGCGTATTTCGCGGAGATCGTGCGTGCGGGCATCCAGAGCATTCCCAAAGGGCAACTCGGCGCAGCCTATGCGCTGGGCCTGACCTACGCGCAGTCGATGCGGCTGATCATCCTGCCGCAGGCGCTGCGCAATATGCTGCCGGTGCTGCTCACCCAGACCATCGTGCTGTTCCAGGACGTGTCGCTGGTGGCGCTGCTCAATGTCACCGACTTTGTTGGCGCGGCGATGAAAATCGCGCAGCGCGACAGCCGCGTGGTCGAGATGTACACCTTGGTGGCCGTGGTGTATTTCGTGCTGAGTTTCCTGCTGTCGCAAGGCGTCAAGCGCCTGCATCAGCGCATCGCCATCGTGCGGTAATGCGATAAGTCATTTTCAATGGATCGTTCCATGACCCAGAATTCTGCCCAGGGCGCCAGCGCGCCGATGATCGATATTCGCCAGATCAGCAAGTGGTACGGCGACTTCCAGGTGCTCACCGACTGTTCCACGCAGATTGCGCGCGGCGAAGTGGTGGTGGTGTGCGGGCCGTCGGGCTCGGGCAAGTCCACGCTGATCAAGTGCGTCAACGCGCTCGAACCCTTTCAGAAGGGCGACGTGGTGGTGGATGGCACGTCGATTGCCGACCCCAAAACCAATCTGCCCAAGCTGCGCGCGCGCGTGGGCATGGTGTTTCAGCACTTCGAGTTGTTTCCGCACCTGACGGTGACCGACAACCTCACGCTCGCCCAGATCAAGGTGCTCGGGCGCAGCAAGGCCGAGGCGCGCGAAAAGGGCCTGCTCTACCTCGACCGCGTGGGCCTTTCGATGCACAAGGACAAATTCCCCGGACAACTCTCTGGTGGACAGCAGCAGCGCGTGGCCATCGCGCGTGCGCTGGCGATGGATCCGATTGCCATGCTGTTCGATGAACCGACCTCGGCGCTCGATCCGGAGATGGTGGGCGAAGTGCTCGACGTCATGGTCAAGCTCGCCGAAGAGGGCATGACCATGATGGTGGTCACGCACGAAATGGGCTTTGCGCGCAAGGTGTCGCACCGCGTGGTGTTCATGGATGCCGGGCGCGTGGTGGAAGATTGCCCGACGCCGCAGTTTTTCTCGACCAGCGAACAGCGCAGCGAGCGCGCCGCGCACTTCCTGGCAAAAATCCTGCAGCACTGAACGACTGCCGCTTCATTGCGCGGCAGTGCGGGGCGTAGCATGTCGGCGTTGCCGTTTTCGCCACCCGACATGACCTCGAACCCCACGCTCACCCTTACGCGCCCCGACGATTTTCACCTGCATCTGCGTGATGGCGCCGCCATGCGTGATGCGCTGCCCTGGACGGCACGGCAATTCGCTCGGGCCATCGTCATGCCCAATCTCAAGCCGCCCGTGGTGCATCTGCGGCAGGCTCTCGACTACCGCGCACGCATCGTGGCCGCCTTGCCTGAGGACAGCAATTTCACCCCGCTGATGACGCTCTATCTCACCGACGACACCACCCCGGCGATGGTGACCGAGGCGAAGAACAGCGGCGTGGTGCATGCGTTCAAGCTCTACCCGGCGGGCGCAACGACCAATTCGGACAGCGGAGTGACCGAACTCAAGCGCATCTATCCGGCGCTCGACGCCATGCAGCAGGTCGGGATGCCGCTGTTGATTCACGGCGAAGTGACCGACCCCGAGGTGGATGTGTTCGACCGCGAGGCGGTGTTCATCGAGCGGCATCTCATCGCTCTGCGCCGCGCTTTTCCCGAGCTCAAGATCGTGCTGGAGCACATCACCACGGCCCAGGCCGCCGCGTTCATTCAAGAGGCGCACGACCGGGATGCCCAGGGTGCGCCTCTTCTGGCCGCAACCCTCACGGCGCATCATCTGCTGCACAACCGCAATGCCATGTTCAAAGGCGGCATGCGGCCCCACTACTACTGCCTGCCCGTGCTCAAGCGCGAGACCCACCGCCAGGCTCTGCTCGATGTCGCCACGAGCGGAGACGACCGTTTCTTTCTCGGCACCGACTCCGCGCCGCATGCGCGCAACACCAAGGAAACGGCCTGCGGCTGCGCCGGTTGCTTCACGGCGGCCAATGCGCTGGAGTTGTACTGCGCGGCTTTCGAGCAGCGCAATGCTTTGCACCGACTCGACGATTTCGCCAGCCGTTTCGGCGCGGCGTTCTACGGTTTGCCGCGCAATACGGGCTCGATCACCCTGGAGCGCCGGAGCTGGCAGGTGCCCGACACGCTGCCCTATGCCGACGCCGACATCGTGCCTCTGCACGCGGGCGAAGCGATGGATTGGCAGGTGCAGGTCGGGGTTTGATTCCGTGGCGTTCGATATCGCGGAGTTCGATCTCGCTTTGCGCGAACTACCCGGCCAGCGGAATCGGCAGGTCGGGCACCCGGTAATTGCTCGTGGTCATCAGGTCGATGCCGCAACTCAGGCCCTCGGCCCAGTCGATGAATTGCGCCACGGCCGGTTTGCCCTTGATGGGGGAGCCATGCTGCGGCACGATCATCTCGATGTCCAGCGTGCGCACCATGCTGGCCCAATACCGCAGGATCTTGTTCGACACCATGTAGCGGCGGTGGAAGGCTTCCATATGGGGCAGGGCATCGGCCAGTTGCGCAAACGGGCGGCCCGCCTGCGCACCGCTGACGAGTGAAACCCCCAGATCGCCCGAGAACAGGATTTTGCTGATCGGGTCATAAAACTGGAAGTTGCCCTCTGCGTGCAAAAAGTGCGCCGGCAGCAGCACGATGTCGCTCTTGCCCAGGCGCAGCGTTCCTCCGGCGTCAGGCACGGCGATGATGCGTTTGTCGGTTTTGCCGAGCTTGCAGAAATGCGGAGCAAAACGCGCCCACAGACGAGAGATCACCAGATCGGCCTTGGAGGCGGTCATCCAGCGGTCTAGTGAGGCGATGATGTCCGGGTCGGCATGCGAAGCCAGCAGGTAGTGCAAGTCTTGCGGCGCCATGTATTTGCGCATGGTCAGCGTGAGTTCGTTGAACGTCATATTGCCGCCCGGATCGATGAGCGCGCCCTGGCCGTGGTCGATGAGGAGGAATTGATTGGCCTGCACGGCGTCGCCGTCGTCTTCGACCAGATCGCTGAACATGAGGCACAGATGCGTGCCGTTGTTGAATAGTTCTGTCGCCACGGAATTCGCTCTTTCGCTGAACCGCAAAAAATGTAAAGGCGAATCATCCGATCTTTTGAATACATGAAGCTTTGCGCTGCATCAAAGGCAGGGCATTCTGGGGGCTGCAACCGGGGCGGCGAGGTTTCTCCTTGACATCCTCCCCGCCCTTGGCCTGCGGCCACCGCTTGCGCGGGAAGGGCGGCGATTCCTACGGCTCTCAGGCTCGACACCCGGCCGCCCCTGAGTCGCTTCGGTGGGTTCCTGCTGCTGGCGGCCTTGCTGCACCGCTCACTTCACAGGCGAACCGGGCGTGTCCCGCCCTTAGAACATTGATCGCGCCGACCAGATCGGCGTTTTCCTCGAAGCCGCATGCGACACAGAGGAATTGCGCTTGCGTCTGGCGGTTTTCCGCCGACACATAGCCACAACACGGGCAGGTGCGGCTCGTGTACTGCGGCGGCACGACAACAAGCCAGCCGCCGTTCCACGCCAACTTGTAGTCCAGTTGGCGGCGGAACTCGAACCAACCTTGGTCAAGGATAGCTTTGTTCAGGCCGGACTTAGCCCGAACATTTCGACCCGGCTTCTCGGTGGTGCCCGCCGCCGATTTGGACATGTTCCTCACCTGCAAGTCCTCGATACACACCATCGCGTGGTTTTGGCTGATCGCGGTCGATGTCTTGTGCAGGTAGTCGCGGCGGGCGTTGCCGATGCGGGAATGGATGCGTTGGACGCGGGCTTTGGCCTTCCTCCAGTTGTTGCTGAATTTCTGCTTGCGGCTCATGGCCTGCTGCGCTTTGCGCAGCCTCACCTCATGCCGCTTGAAGCTGCCCAGTGGCGCGTAGAACGTGCCGTCCGAGAGCGCGGCGAACCGGGCAATGCCCATGTCGATGCCGATGGCGTCGCCCTGCGGAATCGGCTGCTTGACCTCACGTTCGGTCTGGATCGACACAAACCATTTGCCGCCCGACTGGCTGACGGTGACATTCCTCACCGCGCCCAGTACCTCGCGGCTGAAGCGAGCTCGCAGCCAGCCGAGCTTGGGCAGGAACAGGCGGTTGTTGCCCTGATCGAGCTTGATCTGCTTGGGATCGGGGTAACGGAAGCTATCGCTCTGCCCCTTTTTCTTGAATCGCGGGAAATCGGCGCGCTTGGCGAAGAAGTTGGTGTATGCCCGCTCCAAGTCCTTGAGCGTCTGTTGCAGCGGGTGGATCGGCGCATCGGAGAGCCAAGGCGTCTCCACGCTGTTGCGCCATTCGGTGAGCATCTTGCACAGGCCGGCGTAGCCCAGCTTCTTCTCGCCGCGATCAAAGCGTTCCTTCTGCAAGGCCAGCGCCTTGTTGAACACGAACCGGCACGAGCCCGCGAAGCGGCGCATCTGGCGCTGCTGCTCGCCGGTTGGCATGAGTGCGAACTTGAAGGCTTGGAGGCGTTGCATGACTGAGATAATATACAGCTCATTAGACTGATCAAGGCATACAAGGACGGCTACGCTGACGCCGTCCGCGCTATCCTTCCCCGCCCTGAACGGCGGGGCTTGTCGCGCACTGGGTCATAATGCAGCCTGCGAAGTGGGGTGGGCAGTCGCGGTGTGCTTCAGGCGCAACGAGGAAGGTCCGGACTCCATAGGGCGGGATGACGGCTAACGGCCGTGCATGGTGACGTGACGAACAGGGCCACAGAGACGAGTAAACGCCGGGCAACCGGCGTGGACGTGAAACGCGGCAACCTCCATCCGGAGCAACACCAAATAGGCAGACGCGCCAGCGGCAACGCTGGCACAGCGCGGCCCGCGCGAGTCTGCGGGTAGGTGGCTTGAGCCGCGCAGCAATGCGCGGCCTAGAGGAATGGCTGCCACGGTGCGGGTGCAAGCCCGCGCTGCACAGAATCCGGCTTATAGCCCCGCTTCGCACTTTTCCCCTCAGTTTTTACAACCCCGATCGGGTGCGGATGGGTGCTGCCCGTCATCCGTCAAGGTGCAGATGCGCTTCCATTTCTAGAAAGAACATTCAAGGCATACTCTAAATTGTTCATTTTTATAAGAAACATGCTCATTTACTGGTTTCATAAACAGTATCTAAGTCCTTGTTTTGTAAAAGAAATTTCAGGGTTTCAGGCTTGACCGCAGCTGTCACGATCCCCTAAAGTGGCGAATAGTGCAAAAAAGTGGGGAATAGTGCAGAGCACTGCGCCATTTCACCGGCCCCACTGCAGCACGGCAACCGCGGGCGACTTCATGTTTATTGGCATTTCGGCACTCACTCTGGACGGCAAAGGTCGTATGACCGTGCCTGCCCGGCATCGTGATCTGCTGATGGCGCGCTCGCAGGGGCGGCTCACGCTGACCAAAAGCCCCGACGGTTGTCTGCTGATGTTTTCCGACGACGAGTGGACGAGTTTTCGCGACCGGGTGATGCAGTTGCCCATGTCGGCGCAGGGCTGGAAGCGCATCTATCTCGGTCATGCCACCGAAACCGAAATGGACGGCACCGGGCGCGTGCTGATTTCGCCCGAATTACGTCAGGCCGTCGGTCTGGAGCGCGAGGTCGATCTCATCGGCATGGGGCGTCACTTCGAAATCTGGGATCGCGCCAAACATCAGGCGCAAGAGGCTGCGGTGGTCGAGGCCGGCATGCCCGACGCCGTGCGCGACATTGTGTTGTGACCGTGTATGCCCCACACCACTCCCATGCCCAGCGCCGAAACGGCGCACCGCACCGTGTTGCTGCACGAGGCCGTCGACCAACTGATCACCAACCCGGACGGGGTGTACCTCGACGCGACTTTCGGGCGTGGCGGACACAGCCGGGAAATTCTGCGGCGGCTGTCGCCCGCCGGGCGGCTGATTGCGATCGACCGCGATCCGCAGGCCATCGAAGCCGCGGCCCAGATTCACGATGCGCGTTTTGTGATCAAGCACGCGCCTTTTTCCGAGTTCACGCGGGTGCTGCACGAGCAGGGCGTGGCGCAGGCCGATGGGCTGCTGTTCGATCTGGGTGTGTCGTCGCCGCAACTCGATCAGCCCGAACGCGGCTTCAGTTTCCGCGCTGACGGGCCTTTGGATATGCGGATGGACACCAGCAGCGGGCAAACCGTCGCTGAGTATCTGGCCACGGCCAGCGTGGATGAAATTGCAACCGTGCTGAGGGACTATGGAGACGAACGGGCGGCTGTCCAGATTGCAAAGAAGATTGTGGCTCGCCGCGATGCCGGAGCGCCTCTCGCGCGCAGCGGCGAACTCGCCGCACTGGTTGCCAGTGCCGTCAAGAGCCGTGAGCCGGGCCAGGACCCGGCCACCCGCACGTTTCAAGCTCTTCGGATTCACGTCAATGCCGAGCTTGCGCAAATCGAAACGGCGTTGAGCCAGGTGCTCGACTGCCTTAGGCCGGGCGGGCGGCTGGCCGTGATCAGCTTTCATTCGCTGGAAGACGCGCTGATCAAACGCTTTATTCACCGCCATGCCCGCGCACCGGCGGTTGACCGGCGCCAGCCCTTCGTCCCCGGCGTTTCGGCCGAGTTTCAGCCGCAACTCAAGGAGGTGGTGCGGATGCGGCCTTCGGCGGCGGAAATCAGCGGCAATGCGCGGTCGCGCTCGGCCATGCTGCGCGTGGCGCAACGGGTCTGAGGAACACGCGATGACCCGAATCAACTTTCTGCTGCTGTTTGTCGTGGTGCTGTGCGCCATGTCGGTGGTGCGCGCGCAGTACCAGGGCAGGCGCACGTTTGCCGCGCTGGATGTGGCGCAGCAAAGGGCCGAGCAGTTGCAGATGGATAAGGATCGTCTGCAGGTGGAATATCGCGCGATGAGTGCGCCGGGCCGCATCGAGAGAATCGCGCGCACCCAGCTCGACATGCGCCCCATCACGGCGGCGCGCACCATCTTCGTACACGAAGGCCAGGCCACCCTGCCGCCGCTGCCCGTCATGCCGCAGTCCCAGCCGAAACCGGCTAGTCAAGGTGCGCGGCGATGAAGAATCCGGCTATGCGTGCGCCCAAGTCGGCAGCCAGCTATGGCAAGAGCCCGCTGCTGAATGTGAAGTTGCCGCCGGGTCGCGCTTGGCTGGTGAAGGGGCTGCTGTTTGCGGCGTTTGCGGCGCTGGGTCTGCGCGCCTTCTGGGTGCAGGTGTGGACGACGCAGTTCTATCAGAACCAGGGCGATCTGCGCTTTGTGCGCACCATCGAGCTGCCGGCGATGCGCGGCCGCATTCTCGACCGCAACGGCAACATTCTGGCGTCGAGCATCCCGGCCAAGACCATCTGGGCCGATCCCACGCAGGTCGAGTCGGGCAACGACAAGGTGCAGCAACTCGCCCGGCTGCTCGGCCTGAACGCCGCCGATCTGCAGCGCCGGCTCGACTCCAACAAGCAGTTCGTCTATCTCAAGCGGCAGGTGGACATCGACGTGGCCAAGGAGGTCAAGGCGCTGGGCATCAAGGGCATTTATGAATCGCCCAGCTACAAACGCTACTACCCGGAAGGCTCGGCGGCGGCGCAGCTCATCGGCTTTTCCAATATCGAAGGCCAGGGGCAGGACGGCATGGAGCTGGCGCTGCAAGCGCGGCTGGCCGGGCACCCCGGGGTGCGCAAGGTCGTGAAAGACCGGCTGGGTAATGTGATCGAGGATGTGTCGGGCGGCGTGCCCCCGGTGGACGGACAGGATGTGCGCCTGTCGATCGACAGCAAGATTCAGTATCTCACCTACCAGGCGCTCAAGCAGTCGGTCGAGGACAACAAGGCCAAGAACGGCAGTGCGGTGGTGATCGATGCGAAAACGGGCGAAATTCTGGCAATGGCCAACTACCCCAGCTTCGATCCGAATAGCCGCAAGCGCATGACCGAGGCGGACATCCGCAACTACGCGGTGACCGATGCCTTTGAACCCGGCTCAGTGCTCAAGCCTATCACCCTGAGCGCAGCCTTGCAGGCCGGCATCATCACCCCGACGACGGTGTTCCATACCGCGCCGGGCTGCCAGCAGTTTTACGGCGCCAATATCTGCGATGACAGCAACAACGGCAATATCGAGCTGCCCCAGGTCATCCAGTATTCGAGCAACGTCGCCACTTCGCAGGTGGTGAGCAAGATGCCAGCGCAAGTGCAGTGGAATATGTACACCGCGGTGGGCTTCGGCCAACGTCCGCAGATCGAGTTTCCCGGCGCGACCAGCGGGCTGATGCGGCCGATGAAACGCTGGCGCCCGATCGACCGCATCACCATGGGGTTCGGTTACGGGTTGGGTATCTCCACCCTGCAGCTGGCGCATGCCTATCTCATCTTCGCCGACCGTGGCCGCATTTTCCCGGTCACCCTGTTCAAGCACGATGAGGCGCCCGAAGGCGTGCAGGTCGTCTCTCCCACCGTGGCGCGCGAAATGCGCGGCATGCTGGCGCTGGTGACGCAGCCCGGCGGCACCGCACCGGCGGCGGCCGTGCCGGGTTACTCCACTGGCGGCAAGACCGGCACCGCTTGGATTGCCAAGGATGGCAAGTACGACAAAAAGCTGTTCCGGGCGCAATTCGTCGGGCTGGCGCCGATCCACCACCCGGTGCTGGTGATGGCGGTTTCGGTCGATCAACCGACGGGTGGCAAGCACTTCGGCGGTCAGGTGTCGGCCCCGGTGTTCGGTGCGGTGGTGCCGCAGGCGCTGCGCATTCTCGGGGTACAGCCCGACCTGCCGGTCAAGCCCGATCTCGTTCCCGCGCAAACCGCGCAAGCCCTGCAACTCCCGGCGGGCCGGGCGATGAAGGGGGGCGCATGAATCACACGCCGAAAGCGGTCGATACCGTGCTGCAAGCGTTGCGCGCCTTGGGCGTCGCGGCCGATGCGCCGTGGAGCGCCGACAGCCGCAGCCTGCAGCCCGGCGAGGTGTTCGTCGCCTGGCCGGGGGCGGCGCGCGATCCGCGTCAGTTCGTGGCGCAGGCCTTGGCCGCGGGGGCTGCGGCCGCGCTGATCGAGGCCGAGGGCGCGCAGCATTTCGGCTTCACCGATCCGCGCATTCTGACCGTTGATGGGCTCAAGGCGCTGGCCGGGCCGCTGGCGGCGGCCTGGTACGGACATCCCTCTCAAGGAAACGCAGGGCCGCCCCAAGTTTCCTTGACCCCCGCGGGCGGCGGGCTGGGCGCAGCCCGGCCCTGGGGGCGCTCTCAAGCCGTCAAGCTGCTGGCCGTGACCGGCACCAATGGCAAGACCTCCTGCGCTTTGTGGGCAGCGCAGGCCCTGAACGCGGCTGGGCAGCGCTGCGGGGTGATCGGCACGCTGGGCGCCGGATGGCCGGACGCGCTGCAGCCCACCGGCTTCACCACGCCCGACCCGGTGCGTCTGCAGACGATCCTGGCGCGGCTGCGCGAGCAAGGCGCGCTTTGGTGCGCCATCGAGGCATCAAGCATCGGCCTGGACGAACATCGCCTGGCGGGTTGCGCTATTCATGCGGCTGCATTCACCAATCTGACGCAAGACCATCTCGACTACCACGGCGACATGGCGGCCTATGCGCGCGCCAAGCGGGCGCTGTTCGTCTGGCCGGGGCTGCAGCATGCCGTACTGGATATCGACGATCCCTACGCCGCAAGCGTCTTGCTCGCCGATTGCCGCAGCCGGGGGCTGCAGGTGCAAACCACCGCGATGATCGCCAAGGCCGACTGGTGTGCGGAGGACGTGGTGCAGACTTCCACCGGCCAGCGTCTCACTCTGGTGCATCACCACCATCGCCACGCGCTGGATCTGCCCGTGCTGGGCGCTTTCAACCTGCGCAATTTGCTGGTGGTTGCCGCGCTGCTGCACACCACGGGGCTGGATGACGCCGCCATTACCGCCGCCTTGCGCACGGTGCGCGCGGTGCCGGGGCGCATGCAGATGCTGGGCGGCATCGGTGCGCCGCTAGCCGTCATCGACTACGCCCACACGCCCGACGCGCTGGACAAGGCGCTTCAAGCGCTGCGGCCTGTCACCGCCAAGCGCAAAGGCAAGTTGTGGTGCGTGTTCGGCGCCGGTGGCGACCGCGATGCGCGCAAACGCCCGCTGATGGCGCAGGCCGCCGAGGCCCACGCCGACCGCGTGGTGCTCACCAGCGACAACCCGCGCAGCGAAGCGCCGGGCGCCATTCTGCAAGATCTGCTCGCCGGTCTGCAGCAACCCGCGCAAGCCCTGCTGATCGAAGACCGCGCCGCCGCCATCGCCCAAACCCTGTCACACGCCGCTGTGCACGACGTGGTGCTCATTGCGGGCAAGGGGCACGAAAACACGCAAGAGATCGCCGGACACAAGCAAGCCTTCAGCGACGCCTTCCATGCCCGCATGGCACTGGCCGCGCGCGACGCAGGGCTTTGCAGCCTGGGCGAATTGCGCGACTGGATCGGGCCCGAGGCCCGCCTCATCGGCGAGGCCGATGTGGCGGTGAGCGCCATCGAGACCGACAGCCGCAAACTCACGCCGGGTGCGCTGTTCGTCGCCTTGCGCGGCGCCCGCTTCGATGCGCACGACTTTCTGCCGCAGGCAGCGGCCGCTGGTGCGCGCGCCCTGCTGGCCGAACAAGGCGTGGCCGCCTCCGGGCTGCCGGGCATCGAGGCGCCCGACACCCTGCGCGCATTGGGCCTGTTGGCGCGAGGCTGGCGGCGCCAGCAGACCTTGCCGCTGATCGCGGTGACCGGCAGCAATGGCAAGACCACGGTGACGCAGATGCTCGCCAGCATTCTGGCGGCGTGGCAGGGGCAAGACCGGCGTCTGGCGACGCAGGGCAACTTCAACAACGAGGTGGGTCTGCCGCTCACTTTGCTGCGCTTGCGGCCGCAACATCAGGCCGCCGTGGTGGAGCTGGGCATGAACCATCCGGGCGAGATCGCCTGGCTCGCCAGTCTGGCCGAGCCCACCGTGGCGCTGGTGAACAACGCCCAGCGCGAGCATCAGGAATTCATGCACAGCGTCGAAGCGGTCGCGCACGAAAACGGCGCGGTGCTCGCCGCATTGCCGCAGACCGGGGTGGCGGTGTTTCCCGCAGACGACGCCCAGACCGCGATCTGGGTGGCGCAAGCTGCCGGTCGGCGTGTTTTGCGCTTTGCCCTGCGCGAGGCGGCTGAGGCGGACGTGGAGGCTGAAGTCAGCGGCCATGCGTTTTATCGGCAGGGCCAGTTGCGGCTGCAATTGCATACCCCGGCGGGCCATGCCGAAGTGGGCCTGCAACTGCTGGGGCGGCACAACGCGCGCAATGCGCTGGCGGCGACCGCAGCGGCCTTGGCCGCAGGCGCGCCGCTGGATGCGATCTGCCGTGGGCTGGAGGCGTTCGCTCCGGTGGCCGGGCGTCTGGTGCCGCGGCGTCTGCGTTGCGCCGACGAGCACACGCTGCTGCTGATCGACGACAGCTACAACGCCAATCCCGACTCGGTGCGCGCCGCCATCGACGTGTTGGCCGAGCTGCCCGGGCGCAGCCTGCTGCTGCTCGGCGATATGGGCGAAGTCGGTGACAACGGCCCGGCCTTCCATGCCGAAGTGGGTGCGTATGCGGCCCAGCGCGGCGTGGCGGCGCTGTGGGCCTGCGGCGCCATGACGGCGCAGGCGGTCGCGGCCGCACAGGCGGCGGGCCTGGCGGCAGCAAAGCATCAGCCCGACTTGATGGACTTCACCCTGGATGCCGCGGCGCTGCGCGAATTCGACACCGTGCTGGTCAAAGGCTCGCGCTTTATGCGCATGGAGCGCGCGGTGCAGGCCATCGCCGCGCTGGCGGCGAATGGCAACGGCGCGTCTACGCAGGAGGTGCACCATGCTGCATAGTCTGGCCATGTGGCTGATGGAGCTCTCGCCCGATCTGCGTTTTTTTCGGGTGTTCAACTACATCACTTTCCGTGCGGTGATGAGCACGCTCACCGCGCTGTTCATCGGCCTGCTCGCGGGCCCCGCAGTCATCCGCAAACTCACCGCGATGAAGGTCGGCCAGGCCGTGCGTCAGGACGGGCCGCAAACGCATCTCATCAAGACCGGCACGCCCACCATGGGCGGGGTGCTCATCCTGCTGTCCATCGGCGTGTCCACGCTGCTGTGGATGGATCTGAGCAACCGCTTCGTCTGGCTGGTGCTGTTGGTCACGCTCGGTTTCGGCGCCATCGGCTGGGCCGACGATTACCGCAAGGTGGTGTACCGCGACCCCAACGGCATGCGCTCGCGCGACAAATACTTCTGGCAGACGCTCATCGGCGTGGCCGCCGCGTTCTATCTGGCCTTCGCCGTGTCGGGCAAAGGCAACGCCGAGGTCTGGCATCTGTTCGTGGCGTGGTTGCAAAGCGGCATGAGCATGCCCTTGCCCCCCGCTTCCGACCTCATCGTGCCGTTCTTCAAATCGGTCAGTTATCCGCTGGGCGTGACTGGCTTCATCGTGCTGAGCTATCTGGTCATCGTGGGCAGCAGCAACGCGGTCAACCTCACCGACGGCGCCGATGGCCTAGCCATCATGCCTGTGGTCATGGTCGGAAGTTCGCTGGGCGTGTTTGCCTATGTCACCGGCAATGCGGTCTATTCCAAATACCTGCTGTTCCCCTTCATTCCGGGAACAGGGGAGTTGCTGATTTTCGTGGGCGCCATGGTCGGCGCCGGGCTGGCCTTTCTGTGGTTCAACGCCTATCCAGCGCAGGTGTTCATGGGCGACGTGGGCGCGCTGGCGCTGGGCGGCGCCTTGGGCACCATCGCCGTGATCGTCCGCCAGGAAATCGTGCTGGCCATCATGGGCGGCGTGTTCGTCGCCGAAACCGTGTCGGTGATGATTCAGGTGACCTACTTCAAATACACCAAGAAGAAGTACGGCGTAGGACGGCGCATTTTCAAAATGGCGCCGCTGCACCATCACTTCGAGCAACTCGGGGTGAAAGAGTCACAGGTCGTGGTGCGGTTCTGGATCGTCACCATGATGCTCTGTTTGGTGGGCCTGGCGAGTCTGAAGCTGCGATGAACCTGAACTCACTCTCCGTTCTCGTGCTCGGTCTGGGCGAATCCGGTCTGGCGATGGCGCGCTGGTGTGCGGCGCAGGGCGCGCAGGTGCGCGTGGCCGACAGCCGCAGCGCCCCGCCTGGGTTGGCTGCGCTGCAGCGCGAAGTGCCATCGGCGCAGGTGCATTGCGGTAGCCTGAGCGCCGACCTGCTGGGCGACGCGCAACTGCTGCTGCGTAGCCCCGGCATCGCGCCGCACGCGGCCGAGTTTGCCGCGCTCACACAGGCAGCCGCCGAACGCGGCGTGCCGATGGCCGGTGAGCTGCATCTGTTCCAGTGGGCGCTCAACGCGCTGCGCGCAGAGCGAGGCTATGCGCCCAAGATCGTCGCCATCACCGGCACCAACGGCAAGACCACCGTCACACGTTTGACCGGGTTGATGCTCGCGCGCGCGGGCTGGAGCGTGGCAGTGGCGGGCAATATTTCGCCGTCCATGCTCGACGCGCTGCAGGCCCGGCTTGACGCCGACGACCTTCCTGCCGCCTGGGTGCTGGAGCTCTCCAGCTTCCAGCTTCATGGCATGGAGGGCTTCGCCGCCGACGCCGCCACGGTGCTCAACATCACCCAGGACCATCTCGACTGGCACGGCGACATGACGGCCTACGCTGCCGACAAGGCCAACATCTTCGGCAATCAGAGCGCGCAGGGCGTTATGGTGCTCAACCGCGACGATCCGCAGGTGCTGGCCATGCAGCGCCCGGGGCGCAAGCTGCGGCGCTTTGGTTTGTCCGCGCCGCAACAACCCGGAGACTGGGGCGTGGTGCGCGAAGGCGGCATCGACTGGCTGGTGCGCGCTCTCCCGGAAGAGGGCTCCCCTCGAAATCGCCGCGGTGCGGCGATCTCCCCCCAGGGGGCCGGGCAAGGCTTGGGGCGGCCCGGCGCCTTGCCCGAGGCCGGGCTCCAGATGCAGCGTTTGATGCCCGCGGAAGCCCTGCGCATTCAAGGCGCGCACAACATCGCCAATGCCCTGGCCGCGCTGGCGCTGGGCGATGCCGTGGGCGCGCCGCTCGCGCCCATGCTGCATGCCCTGCGTGAGTATCGCGGCGAGCCGCATCGCATGCAGACCGTGGCGGTGATCGACGGCGTGCGCTGGATCGACGACAGCAAGGGCACCAATGTCGGCGCCACGGTGGCGGCGCTGGCGGGCATGGAAACGCCGGTGGTTCTGATCGCCGGTGGGGACGGCAAGGGGCAGGACTTTTCGCCGCTGCGCGCGCAGGCCGCGCGGCTGCGCGCTGCGGTGCTGATCGGCCGCGATGCGCAGGCCATCGCCGCGGAGCTGCAGGGGCTGGCCCCCACCGAATTCACGCAGTCCCTGGAGCAGGCTGTGCAGCGCGCCGCCACGCTGGCGAAGACCGGCGACGCGGCGCTGTTGTCACCCGCTTGTGCCAGTCTGGACATGTTCCGCAACTACGCGCATCGTGCCGAGGTGTTTGTCGCCGCCGTGCGCGAGTTGGCCGAAGCGCGTGGACAAGTCTGGAACGAAGGGGCCGACCATGCTTGAGCGCATGTTGCCCTTCCTCGGTCGCAAGCGCGACAAGGCAGCGGCCGATCTGCCGGTGCGCGTGGGGCATAGTGCGCCGCGCAATTCGCGCATGCTGGAGTACGACCAGAACCTGGTCTGGGTCACGCTGCTGCTGCTGGCCTACGGCCTGGTGATGGTGTATTCGGCCACGATTTCCTTCCACGACTCGCCGCGCTATGCGCAGTGGTCGCCCTACCACTATTTCATCCGTGATTTGTTCTCCATCGCGGCGGCCTTGCTGGCAAGCTGGATCGTGGTGCAGATTCCGATGGCCGAGCTGCAGAAATGGTCGATGCGCTTTTTCTTCCTCTCGCTGATCGGGCTGGTGCTCGTGTTGTTGCCGCATATCGGCAAGGACGTGAACGGCTCCAAGCGCTGGGTGGTTTTCCCCGGCGGGCTGAACTTCCAGCCCTCCGAACTGGTCAAGCTCACCGCGCTCATCTATGCCGCCGATTTCATGGTGCGCAAGCAGGAGGTCAAGCAAAGCCTGCTCAAGACCTTCCTGCCGATGATGGCGGTGATGATGATCGTGGGCGTGCTGCTGCTGGCCGAGCCCGACATGGGCGCCTTCCTGGTCATTGCTTCCATCGCCTTGGCCATCCTGTTTCTCGGCGGGGCCAATGGCAAGCTGTTTTCGGTGTTCAGCGTGGCGGTGATCGGCGCCTTTGTGTTGATGATCGTGCTCTCGCCCTGGCGGCGGGACCGCATCTTCGCCTATCTCAACCCCTGGTCGGAATCGAATGCGCTGGGCAGCGCCTATCAGCTCTCGCACGCGCTGATTGCGATGGGGCGCGGCGAGTGGTTCGGCGTCGGCCTCGGCGGCAGCATCGAAAAACTGCATTACCTGCCGGAAGCGCACACCGACTTTCTGCTGGCCATCATCGGCGAGGAACTGGGTCTGGTGGGCGTCGGCGTGGTGATCTTCGCGTTCTACTGGATCGTGCGCCGCGCCTTCGACATCGGCCGTCAGGCGCTGGTGCTCGACCGCATGTACAGCGCGCTGGTGGCGCAAGGCATCGGCGTGTGGATCGGCGGGCAGGCCTTCATCAATATCGGCGTGAACCTCGGTCTGCTGCCCACCAAGGGGCTGACGCTGCCGCTGATGAGCTATGGCGGCTCGGCGCTGCTGCTCAACTGCATGGCCATTGCCGTGCTGCTGCGTGTCGATTTCGAGAACCGAGTGTTGATGCGCGGAGGGCATGTATGAAAAGCCCCCCCCGAGATCGCCGCGTTGCGGCGCTCCCCCCCCAGGGGGCGGAACAAGGCTTGGGGCGGCCCGGCGCCTTGTTCGGGGAAGTCCCCCCCCGAGAGCACCGCGTTGCGGCGCTTTCCCCCCGGGGGGCGGGGCAAGGCTTGGGGCGGCCCGGCGCCTTACCCCTGTCGCCCTCGGCTGCGCCAGTGGCCGTCATCATGGCCGGGGGCACCGGCGGCCACATCTTCCCCGGCATTGCCGTGGGCGAGGGCTTGCGCGCTGCGGGCTGGACGGTGCACTGGATGGGCGCGCCCACCGGCATGGAGGCGCAGCTCGCCCCGCGTCACGGCTTCGAGATGCTTTGGGTGCGCTTCGGTGGCCTGCGCGGCAAAGGGCTGCTGACCAAACTGCTGCTGCCGCTCAACCTGCTGCGAGCCTTCTGGCAGGCTTTACGCGGCTTGCGCCGCGTTGGCGCCGACGTGGTGGTGAGCATGGGCGGCTATATCGCCTTTCCCGGTGGCTTGATGAGCGTGTGGGCTGGGGCCAAGCTGGTGGTGCATGAGCAGAACGCCGTCGCCGGTCTGGCCAACAAGGTGCTCGCGCGCCTGGCCGACCGCAGCTACACCGCGTTTCCCGACGCGCTGCCGGGTGCGCAGTGGGTGGGCAATCCGGTGCGTGCGGAGATCTGCGCCTTGCCTTCGCCCGAGCAGCGTTACGCCGGTCGTAGCGGGCCGCTGCAGGTGCTCGTGGTCGGCGGCAGTCTCGGCGCGCAGGCGCTCAACTCGCTGGTGCCGCAGGCGCTGGCGCTTTTGCCTGCAGTCGAACGCCCGCAGGTGCGTCATCAAAGCGGGGCCAAGCATCTGCCAACCCTGCAACAGGCTTATGTCGACGCCGGGGTGCAAGCCGACTGCGTGGCCTTCATCGACGACATGGCCGCGGCTTATGCACAGGCCGATCTGGTGATCTGCCGCGCCGGTGCCTCGACCGTGACCGAAGTAGCCTGCGCCGGTGTGGCGGCGCTGTTCGTGCCGTTTCCCCATGCGGTCGATGACCACCAGACGGTGAACGCGAAATTTCTCGCAGGCCGCGATGCGGCGCTGCTGATTCAACAACGCGACCTGAGCGCGCAGGGGCTGGCCGAGCTGCTGCAAAGCCTGGACCGCACGCGCCTGCTGCAGCTGGCACAGGCCGCACGTGGCCTGGCGCGGCCGGATGCGGTGCAGGCGGTCGTGGCGGGCTGTAACGCCCTGCTGGCGGGACGCGAAACGAGCAAACAAACAGGAAGGCAAGGGCGATGAAACACGCCATTCGCAAAATTCATTTCGTCGGCATCGGCGGCGCCGGCATGAGCGGCATTGCCGAAGTGCTGCACAACCTGGGCTATGCCATCAGCGGCTCGGATCTGAGCGAGAGCGCCACCGTGCGCCGACTGCGCGAGCTGGGCCTGCGCGTGTCCATCGGGCACGACGCCGCTCAGGTGCAGGATGCCGATGCCGTGGTCGTTTCCACCGCTGTGCGTGCCGACAACCCCGAGGTGCTCGCAGCGCGTGCGCGCCATATTCCGGTAGTGCCGCGCGCGGTCATGCTGGCCGAGCTGATGCGCCTGAAGCGCGGCATTGCGATTGCGGGCACGCATGGCAAGACCACCACTACCAGTCTGGTCGCCAGTGTGCTGGCCGAGGGCGGGCTCGATCCGACCTTCGTGATCGGCGGACGGCTCAATAGCGCCGGGGTCAACGCGAAGCTCGGGCAGGGCGAATACATCGTGGTCGAGGCCGACGAATCCGACGCCTCCTTCCTCAACCTGCTGCCGGTGATGGCCGTGGTCACCAATATCGATGCCGACCACATGGATACCTACGGCCACGACCCGGCCCGACTGCGCCATGCCTTCGTCGATTTCATCGCCCGGCTGCCGTTCTACGGCGCGGCGGTACTCTGCGTGGACGACGCGGCGGTGCGCGGCATCATGCCGTTTGTTTCCAAGCCCATCACCAGCTACGGCTTTGCCGAAGACGCGCAGGTGCGCGCCATCGACGTGCGGGCCGAGGGCGCACAGATGCACTTCACCGTGCTGCGCCGCAACGGCGTGCAACTGCCGCCGCTGGCCGTCACGCTCAACCTGCCGGGGCGGCACAACGTGCAGAACGCGCTGGCCGCCATCGCCGTGGCCACCGAACTGAATGTGGACGACGCCGCCATCCAGCGCGCGCTGGCCGGGTTCACCGGCGTGGGTCGGCGCTTCCAGCGCTATGGCGAAGTGGCGGCTCACCACGGCGGGCACTTCACCCTGATCGACGATTACGGCCACCATCCAGTCGAAATGGCGGCCACGCTGGCGGCGGCCCGTGGCGCCTTTCCGGGGCGGCGCTTGGTACTTGCCTTTCAGCCGCATCGCTACACCCGCACCCGCGATCTGTTTGAAGACTTCGTGAAAGTGCTCGGCGAGGCCGACGCGGTGCTGCTGGCCGAGGTGTACTCCGCCGGTGAAGCCCCGCTGGTCGCGGCCGACGGTCGCAGCCTGGCGCGTGCGGTGCGCGTGGCCGGCAAGACCGAGCCGGTGTTCGTCGAAGCCGTAGCCGATCTGCCGCAAGCCATACTGGAGATGGCGCGCGAGGGCGACGTGCTGATCTGCATGGGGGCAGGTTCCATCGGCGCGGTGGCCGCTCAAGTGGTGGCGACGGCAAAGGAGACCGCGCAATGACCCCCTGGCCGCAAATCGATCCGCGCGGTCTGGGCCGGGTCGCGGTGCTCATGGGCGGTCTTTCCGCCGAGCGCGAGGTGTCGCTGATGTCGGGCAAGGGCGTGCTCGCCGCGCTGCAGTCGCGCGGGGTCGATGCCTTTGCTTTCGATCCGTCGGTGGACGACCTGGCGGCGCTCAAGTCGTTTGGTGCGCAGCGCGCGTTCATCAATCTGCATGGCCGCTGGGGTGAAGACGGCACGGTGCAGGGCGCGCTGGAACTGCTCGGCATTCCCTACACCGGGCCGGGCGTGCTGGCCTCGGCCCTGGCGATCGACAAGGCCATGACCAAGCGGCTGTGGCATTTCGAGAACCTGTCCACACCCAAATGGCGCGAGGTGGGCACGCTCATCGAGGCTCGCGCGGCGGCGGCCGACTTGGGCTTTCCGCTGATTTTCAAGGCCACGCATGAAGGCTCCACGCTGGGTCTGAAGCGCGCCGACAGCGAGGCCGAAGTGCAAGCCGCCTATCTCGAAGCCGCACGCTTCGACAGCCGGGTGCTGGTGGAGCAGTTCATCGAGGGCGACGAAGTGACCTGCGCGGTGATCGGCGCGGGCGATCAGGCGCGGGCGCTGCCGCTCATCCGCATCGTCGCCCCCGGCGGCAACTACGACTACGAACACAAGTATTTCAGCGACGACACCCGCTATATCTGCCCAAGCGAACTTCCGGCCGACGAAGAAGCGCGCATTCAGGATCTGGTCTTGCGCAGCTATCGCACGCTGGGCAGCCGCGGCTGGGCGCGGGCCGACGTCATGATTCGCGCGACCGACCGCCAGCCCTTTCTGCTGGAGATCAACACCTCGCCCGGCATGACCTCGCATTCACTGGTGCCCATGGCCGCGCGCGTGGCCGGGCTGGAATACGCCGATCTGTGCCTGCTCATCCTCAGCATGGCGGCGCTCGATCAACCGCATAAGGGGGTTGACCCCCAAGCTGCGGCTTCGCCTGCGCTGCCCCCCGAGGGGGCCATCCCCACTCCGGCCCTCCCCACAAGTGGAGAGGGAGCAAACACTCCTCCCCCACGCCGTGGGGGAGGTTGGGAGGGGGAAAAGCCCGCCTTGGGGCGGCCCGGCGGCGGCGGGAGGAGCGACCGATGAGCAGCTACGCCCCGCGCGAACTCCCGCTCGACATCCGCCTGATGCAAGGCACTTCGCGTGCCCTGTTCTGGCTGGTGGCGCTCGGTTGCCTGTTCGTGGCCGGGCACTGGCTGATGCAGCGCAACTGGTGGGACATCCGCGCCGTGCGGCTTCAGGGCGACCTGCAGCGCATCAGTCCGGTGACAGTACGGGCCGAGGCCCTGCCGCAGTTGCGGGGCAATTTCCTCACCATCAATCTTGCGCAGGCGCAGCGGGTGTTCGAGAGCCTGCCGTGGGTGCGTACCGCGGTGGTGCAGAGGCTGTGGCCGATGCAACTGGTCGTCACGCTGCAGGCGCAGCAGCCGGTGGCCATCTGGCGCGAGCCGGGCAGCGCGCCGCAACTGGTCAACGCGCAGGGGCAGGCGTTCACCGCCAACCTCGGCGAAGTCCAGGGGCTGGGTCTGCCGCAGCTCAGCGGCCCGGCGGGAACCAGCGCGCAGGTCTTGCAGATGAGCCAGAAGCTGCAGCCTTTGATGCAGGAATTTCATCAGACCGTCGCCACGCTGGCGCAAGGCAGCGGCGGCAACTGGAGCGTGCAGACGCGCTCGGGCCTGAGCATCGACCTGGGCAGTGCGCCCGACAGCGCGGCGACGCAGACCCGACTCAAACAGTTCATGACCCTGATGCCGCAGCTCGAAGCCCGCTACGGGCGGTCCATCGACAGCGTCGATCTGCGCTATCCCAACGGCTTCGCCGTGCATCTGCAAGGCGTGGATCTGCCGGGCATGAACAAGACAACGAACAAGACACCGCAACTCGCGGGGAGGAAAGACTGATATGGCCAAGGACTACAAGGATCTGGTGGTGGCGCTGGACATCGGCACCTCCAAAGTGCTGGTGGTGGTGGCCGAAATGCTGGCCGATCGCGACAACCCGGCGGCGGGATTCAAGATCGTCGGCATGGGCCAGGCGCCGACCGCGGGCATGCGCCGCGGGGTGGTGGTGGACATCGAGGCGACGGTGCAATCCATCCAGGCGGCCTTGAAGGAAGCCGAACTGATGGCCGATTGCAAGATCACCCATGTGATCACCGGCATCACCGGCAGCCACATCCGCGGGCAGAACTCGCACGGCATGGTGGCCATCAAGGATCGCGAAGTCACGCAGGCCGATGTCACCCGCGTGATCGAAACCGCCAAGGCGGTGAACATTCCGGCGGATCAGCGCTTGCTGCTGGTCGAGCCGCAGGAGTTCATCATCGACGGCCAGGACGTGAAAGAGCCGGTGGGCATGAGCGGCGTGCGGCTGGAGGTGAACGTGCACATCGTCACCGGGGCGCAGACTGCCGCGGAAAACGTGCTCAAGTGCGTGCGCCGCTGTGGCCTGGAGGTCGAGCAACTGGTGCTGCACCCGCTGGCGTCTAGCCACGCCGTGCTCACCGAGGACGAGAAGGAACTCGGCGTGGCGGTGGTGGACATCGGCGCCGGCGTGACCGACATCGCCATCTACACCGGGGGCGCCATCCGCCATACCGCCATCATTCCGGTGGCCGGAGAGCTGGTCACCAGCGATATCGCCATGGCCCTGCGCACGCCCACGCGCGACGCCGAAGACATCAAGATCGAGCACGGCATCGCCAAGCAGGTGCTGGCCAATCCCGAAGAGACGCTGGAGGTGCCTGGGCTGGGCGACCGTGGGCCGCGCATGCTGTCGCGGCAGGTGCTTGCGAGCGTGATCGAGCCCCGTACCGAAGAAATTTTCGCGCTGGCACAGCAGGTCATTCGCGATTCCCACTTCGAGGAAGTGCTGTCCTCCGGTGTGGTGCTCTGCGGCGGTTCGGCGCAGATGCCCGGCATGGTCGAACTGGCGGAAGACATTTTTCTCAAGCCGGTGCGCGTGGGCGCGCCCAGCTACACCGGCCCGCTGGCCGACATGGTGCGCAATCCGCGCATGGCCACGGTCATGGGACTGTTGGCCGAGGCCTTGCACCAGCGGCAGCGCGGCGCACGCCTTGCGCAAAAGAGCAGTTCAGTCAAGGGCTCGCTGGGACGTTTGCGCGAATGGTTTGCAGGGAATTTTTGAGTTCTGCGGGGCGGTGCCCGGAGGGTCCGGGTGCCGCCCCGCAGAGTGTGTTCGGCGGGCGTAGGGTGCGTCAGCCGGTTTTTAACGGAGGTGTGACATGGCTTTTGAAATGATCGAGAACGACGCCCACAGCGCGTTCAACCAAGGGACCAACATCAAGGTGATCGGTGTTGGCGGCGGCGGCGGCAACGCGGTCGAACACATGATCGCCTCGGGCGTGCGTGGCGTGGAGTTCATCTGCGCCAACACCGATGCCCAGGCGCTCAAGACCTCGGGCGCGCATCAGTTCCTGCAGCTGGGCAAGACGGGTCTGGGCGCTGGCGGCAAGCCGGTGGTCGGGCGCGAGGCGGCGGATCAGGCGCGTGGCCAGATTCGTGATGCGCTCGAAGGCGCGCACATGCTGTTCATCACGGCCGGCATGGGCGGCGGCACCGGCACGGGCGCCGCTCCGGTGATCGCCAAGATCGCCCGCGAAATGGGCATCCTGACAGTGGCAGTGGTGACCCGCCCGTTCGACTTTGAGGGCTCCAAGCGCATGTCCAACGCCGAGCAAGGCCTGGCCGAGCTGGAGGCCAATGTCGATTCGCTCATCGTCGTGCTCAACGAAAAGCTGCTAGAGGTGTATGGCGACGACATCAGCCAGAAAGAGGCCTTCGGCAAGGCCAATGACGTGCTGAAGAACGCCACCGGCGGCATTGCCGAGATCATCAATGTGCCGGGCCTGATCAACGCCGACTTCGAGGACGTGAAGAGCGTGATGGGCGAGCCGGGCAAGGCGATGATGGGCACTGCGGTGGCCAGCGGCCCCGACCGCGCCCGTCTGGCAGCCGAGCAGGCTGTGGTCTGCCCGCTGCTCGACGGCGTCGATCTCTCGGGCGCCAAGGGCGTGCTGGTGAACATCACCGCAGACGACTCGCTGCGCCTGGGCGAAACGCGCGAGGCGATGAACGCCATCCGCGCCTATGCCTCGCCGGAAGCCAACATCATTTTCGGCACGGTCAACGACCCGACCATGGGCGATTCGCTGCGCGTCACTGTGCTGGCTACCGGCTTGTGCGGCAAGGCTGAAAAGGCCGCGCCGGAACTCACCATCATCCGCACCGGCACCGACAACATGCCGCTGCGCACGCAGGGCTATGGCGGCCAGGCTGGTGCGGACCCGTATCAAAGCCCGGCGATCTGGCGCAGCGGCCGCGGCGCACCGTCGGCGCATGTGAACGCGCTGATGCAAAGCGGTATGGAGGAAATGGAAATTCCGGCTTTCCTGCGCAAGCAGGCGGACTGAACCTTTCCGCGAAAAACGCGCCCGGTGACGGGACGCGGCGATGCACTGTGGCGGCATGGGCCGTACCGCAGAGCTGGCCCGTCCCCCCGACGGAGTGACCCGACTCCGCATGGTTTGTCGCCGCCGCGCAGGAGCAAAGGCGTTGCTGCGCTCTGACAGATCACCTCCCTGTCAGGGCACGGCAACGCGGGTCAACAACGCGGGCCAGCAACGCTGGCCGAAAGCGCCTCAGTGCTGCTTCAGGGTCTTCAGCAGAATTCAGGCTTGGCACCTAGAATGCATAGCATCTGGCAATCAAATTAAGAATTCTCATAAGTTATTGACATGTTGGCGCAACGCACCATCCAATCCGTCAACCGCGCTGTCGGCGTGGGCCTGCACAGCAGTGAGCGGGTGGAACTGACCCTGCGCCCCGCCCCGCCCGATACGGGCATCGTGTTCACCCGTACCGATCTGAGCGAGCCGGTCGAAATTCCGCTAAGTCCGTTTGCCGTGGTGGATACGCGCATGGCGACCACGCTGGGGCGCGACGACGTGAAGATCTACACCGTTGAGCATTTGCTGTCGGCCTGCTCCGGTCTGGGGATCGACAATCTGTATATCGACGTCACGGCGGAAGAAATCCCCATACTCGACGGTTCAGCGTCTTCGTTCGTCTATTTGCTGCAATCGGCAGGCATCGCGCTACAAAACGCACCGAAAAGATTCATCCGCGTACGCAAGCCCGTTGAATTGCGGCTCGGGCAAGGCAGCGACCAGAAATGGGCGCGACTGGAGCCCTACGACGGCTTCAAGCTGAGTTTCGATATCGATTTCGACCACCCCGCCGTCAATCAGACCGCGCAGTCCACGGTGTTCGAGCTGGGGCGCGACTCGTACGTGAAAGACATCGCCCGCGCTCGCACCTTCGGCTTCATGCGCGATGTCGAAACCCTGCGCAGCAACGGGCTGGCGCTGGGTGGCAGCATGGAAAACGCCATCGTCATGGACGAATACCGCGTGCTCAACCAAGAGGGCCTGCGCTTCGACGATGAGTTCGTCAAGCACAAGACGCTCGACGCCATCGGCGATCTGTACGTGGCGGGCAAGGCGCTGATCGGGGCGTACAGCGCCTTTCGCAGCGGCCACATGGTCAACAACCTGCTGCTGCGAGAGCTCTTTGCCGATGAATCCAGCTACGAGATCGTCAGCTTCGAAGACGCCGCCCGCGCCCCGGCGGGTTTTCGCGCCGTTCCCACCTTCGCTTTTTGACGGCGTTAACAGGCACTAGTCGGCCTGTTCCAGCAGTTGACGCAATCTTGCCTTGACCGCATCCGGGCATGAGGGCGGCTGGGTCGCTGTCGGGGCCGTTTGCGGCCCACGCTCTGCCCGTGGCTGTACCCGGATGCGCATGTCGCGCAGGGCGAAGCCGCGGTCTTGCAAGTGCCGCAGCAGGGTCGGCTTGAACTGACTGAGCTTGGCAGCCACCGCGCTCGAACTGGCGGTCAGGCTCCACACCCCGTCCTGCCAGCGCCCCGCCTGCACGCCGTCCAGCAAAGCCGGGGGTAGCAAGGGACGGGCGGATTGCCACATCTGGTGCGAAAACGTGGCCGCATCGCGCAGCGCGGCTATGGGCGGAGAAACGCGCGCCCAGGCCGATAGCGATGCGGCGCCTTTCTGGATAAAAGGCGCAGGCGACACGGCGGCAGATGGGCGTTGGGTGGGCATGGGAAGAGGGAACAGACTGGAAATCCTAGAGTCCACCCCCATTGTGCCAGGGTGCGGACGGTCAAAACGCACGCATACAATGAAATGTTCTCGGAAAGCCGGGCGGGCGTCTGTCGCTGCGGTCTTCCCTCAAAACCATACTCAAAGACTGCGGGCCTGGAGTCCGCCTTCCCATGCCAGTCAAATTCCTCACCAGTCTGTTCGGTAGCCGCAACGAACGTTTGCTGCGCCAGTACCGGCGTGTGGTCGAGCGCATCAACGCCCTGGAACCGCAATTCGAAAAACTCAGCGACGATGAACTCAAGGCCAAGACCGCCGAGTTTCGCCAGCAAGTCGCAAATGGCCGCAGTCTCGATGATCTGCTGCCAGAGGCGTTTGCCGTGGTGCGCGAAGGGGGCAAGCGGGCGTTGAAAATGCGGCACTTCGATGTGCAGATGATCGGCGGCATGGCGCTTCACAACGGCAAGATCGCCGAAATGCGTACCGGCGAGGGCAAGACCCTGGTGGGCACGCTGCCGGTTTACCTCAACGCGCTCTCGGGCAAAGGCGTGCATGTGGTCACGGTGAACGATTATCTGGCCCGGCGCGATGCCGAGTGGATGAGCCGTCTCTACACCTTCCTCGGTTTGACCGTGGGCATCAACCTGCCCAATATGACCAAGCCAGAGAAGCAGGCGGCCTACGCTGCCGATGTGACCTACGGCACCAACAACGAGTACGGTTTCGATTACCTGCGCGACAACATGGTGTACGAGCCGGCCGAGCGGGTGCAGCGCGGGCTGAACTACGCGTTGATCGACGAGGTCGACTCCATCCTGATCGACGAGGCGCGCACGCCGCTGATCATTTCTGGTCAGGCCGACGACAACACCGATCTTTACAAGAAGATCAACGTCATCGTCCCACGGCTGGAGCGTCAGATCGGCGAGGAAGACCCGATCACCGGCAAAGGTGTGGAGAAACCCGGCGATTTCACCGTCGATGAGAAAGCGCATCAGGTGTTCCTCACCGAGTCGGGCCACGAAAAGACCGAGGCCATCCTCACCGAAATGGGGCTGATTCCCCCGGGCACCACGCTGTACGACGCGGCCAACATCGCGCTGATGCACCATGTGTATGCGGCGCTGCGCGCCAATCACCTCTACCACCGCGACCAGCATTATGTGGTGCAGAACGGCGAGGTCATCATCGTCGATGAGTTCACCGGCCGCATCATGGCGGGCCGCCGCTGGTCCGACGGGCTGCATCAGGCGGTGGAAGCCAAGGAAGGCGTGGACATCCAGAGCGAGAACCAGACGCTGGCCTCGATCACTTTCCAGAACTACTTCCGCATGTACGCCAAGCTCGGCGGCATGACGGGGACGGCCGATACTGAGGCTTTCGAGTTCCAGGAAATCTACAAGCTCGAGACCGTGGTCATCCCGACCAACAAGCCCATCCGCCGCAAGGATGCGCAGGACAAGGTGTACAAAACCGCGCACGAGCGCGATCTGGCCGTGGTCGAAGACATCCGCGACTGCCACGAGCGCGGCCAGCCGGTGCTGGTGGGCACCACCTCCATCGAGAGCAGCGAAAAACTCTCGATGCTGCTGCAGCAGAAAAAGCTGCCGCATCAGGTGCTCAACGCCAAGCAGCACGCGCGTGAAGCCGAGATCGTGGCGCAGGCCGGACGCCCTGGCATGATCACCATCGCCACCAATATGGCCGGTCGGGGCACCGACATCGTGCTCGGCGGCAATGTGGAAAAACAGTGCGAGATCATCGAGGCCGATCCCAATCTGTCGGACGAGGAAAAAGCCGCCAAGGTGCACACCCTCAAGAGCGAATGGCAATCGCTGCACGACCAGGTGATTGCCGCAGGCGGCCTGCACATCATCGGCACCGAGCGGCATGAAAGCCGCCGGATCGACAACCAGCTACGCGGTCGTTCCGGGCGGCAAGGCGACCCCGGCTCAACGCGCTTTTACCTGTCGCTCGACGACTCGCTGATGCGCATTTTTGCCGGCGACCGCGTCAAGGCCATCATGGAACGGCTGAAAATGCCCGAGGGCGAAGCCATCGAAGCCGGCATGGTGACGCGCTCGATCGAAAGCGCCCAGCGCAAGGTGGAGGCGCGCAACTTCGACATCCGCAAGCAACTGCTCGAATACGACGACGTGTCCAACGAGCAGCGCAAGATCATCTATCAGCAGCGCAATGAACTGCTCGACTCCACCGAGGTCAGCGAGCAGATCACCTCACTGCGCCAAGGCGCCTTCTCCGATCTGGTGCGCGCCTATGTGCCCGAGCAGAGCATGGAAGAGCAGTGGGATATTCCCGGCCTCGAAAAAGTGCTGCGCGATGAATGGCAGATCGAGCTGCCGCTCAAAGAATGGCTGGAGTCTGACGAAAACATGACCGATGAGGACGTGCTCGAGCGCGTGCTCGAAGCCGCCGACACCGCTTACTCCACCAAGGTCGATCTGGTCGGACGCGACAACTTCGCCCAGTTCGAGCG
The DNA here is from genome assembly GCF_900634595.1 of Thiomonas sp. OC7. NCBI lineage: Bacteria > Pseudomonadati > Pseudomonadota > Betaproteobacteria > Burkholderiales > Thiomonas > Thiomonas sp. OC7. The sequence continues at coordinate 2,423,272 of NZ_LR131953.1, forward strand.
CGTGGTGCTGTTGCAGACCCTCGACCAGCAATGGCGCGAGCATCTGTCGTCGCTCGATCATTTGCGCCAGGGCATCCACCTGCGCGGCTATGCGCAAAAGCAGCCCAAGCAGGAATACAAGCGCGAGGCGTTCGAGCTGTTTGGCATGATGCTCGATTCGGTGAAGTCCGAAGTCACCCGCGTGCTGATGACCGTGCAGGTGCAAAGCCCGGAGCAGGCCGAACAAGCCGCCGAGAACATGGAGCAGCAGGCGCAGCGCATCCACATCAACTTCCAGCATGCCGATGCGACATCCGGCATTTCCGTGCTCGACAGCACCGAGGCGGCGCTGGCCGGCATGGCCGTCGCAGGCGGCGCCGCCGCTGCATCGCTGCCGGAAAATCCTTACCCCAAGGTCGGTCGCAACGACCCCTGCCCTTGCGGCAGCGGCAAGAAATACAAGCATTGCCACGGCAAGCTGAGTTGAACTTGGCTGCAGGGCCCGTCGGGCCTGCAGCCCATCCTGAATGGCATCACGTTGTGGAGAGTCTGTCATGGCGGTGAATCTTCAAGTCCCTGATCCAAGTCGCCTGCACGCCGTTGAGGGCGTTTTGCTGGGTGTCGCCGAGGCGCAGATCCGCAAGCCGGGGCGCAAGGATGTCACCGTCATCCAGATCGCACCCGGCGCCAGCGTGGCGGGAGTGTTCACCCAGAACCGGTTTTGCGCCGCGCCGGTGCAGGTGTGCCGCGAGCATCTGCAAAGCACGGGCGGGCAGGACGTGCGCGCCCTGGTCATCAACACCGGCTGCGCCAATGCCGGAACTGGCGCTCAGGGCCTGGCCGATGCGCGGCAGACCTGCGTGGAACTGGCGGGCCTGCTCGGCGTGCAGCCCGAGCAGGTGCTGCCGTTTTCCACCGGCGTGATTCTGGAGCCGCTGCCCATGCAGCGCCTGCTTGGCGGCCTGCCCGCCGCGATGGCCGCAGCGCGCAGCGAAGGCTGGCTCGATGCCGCTGCCGCCATCATGACCACCGACACCTTGCCCAAGGCGGCGAGCACGCAGGTGGTGATTGACGGCGTCACCGTGACGCTGAGCGGTATCAGCAAAGGCGCGGGCATGATCCGCCCGAATATGGCGACCATGCTCGGCTTCATCGCCACGGATTGCGCAGTCGCGCCCGAAGTGCTGCAGCAACTCACCCGCGCCGCGGCGGACGAGTCGTTCAACAGCATCACCATCGATGGCGACACCTCGACCAACGATTCCCTCGTCGTCGTCGCCACGGGCAAGACGGATCTGGCGAAGATCACCCGCGCCGACAGCTCGCAGGCTCAGGCCTTGCAGGCCGCGCTCACCGCGCTGGCGCAGCAACTCGCCCAGGCCATCGTGCGCGACGGCGAAGGCGCCACCAAGTTCATCAGTGTGCGGGCCGAAGGCGCACGCAGCCGCGACGAGGCGCGCTTGGTGGCCTATGCCGTGGCGCATTCCCCTTTGGTGAAAACCGCTTTCTTCGCCAGTGACCCGAATCTGGGCCGCATTCTGGCGGCAGTGGGCTACGCCGGGGTGACCGATCTCGACGTGGAGGGCGTCGATCTCTATCTCGACGATGTGCATGTCGCCACGCGCGGCGGCCGCCATCCCGCTTACCGCGAGGAAGAGGGCCAACGCGTGATGAAACGGGCCGAGATCACCGTGCGCATCGCCTTGGGCCGCGGCGCGGCGGCGGCGACGGTGTGGACCTGCGATCTGTCGCACGACTACGTGTCCATCAATGCCGATTACCGCTCCTGAGCCCATGCCGACCCAAACCGGAACCCGCCGCAAGACGGCCCGCACCCAAGCCCGCGTTGAAGTGGATGCTCCTCGTGCCGATGCGCCAGTTTGCATTGATCTGAGCGGCCAGCTTGCCGCGCTGTTTCAACGAGCCCATGGCCTGCTCGATCGGCTGGAAACGCTGCTGCCCACACCGTTGTCCGAGCCCGACTGGGCGGCGTCGGTCGCCTTTCGCTGGATCAGCAAGGGCGGGCGCAAGCAGTTGGTGCCCGTGCACAAGCTCTCGCCCATCACTTACGACGATCTGATCGGCATCGAAGATCAACGCCGCAAGGTCGAGCGCAATACCCGCCAGTTCGTGCAGGGCAAGCCGGCTAACAATGTACTCATCACCGGCTCGCGCGGCACGGGCAAATCGTCCCTGGTCAAGGCCAGTCTGAACAAATTCGCGCGCCAAGGGTTGCGTCTCATCGAGGTGGACAAGGCCGATCTGGTCGATCTGCCCGAACTCACCGACCTGCTCGCAGATCGTCCCGAGCGTTTCATCGTGTTCAGCGACGATCTGTCGTTCGAGGAAGGCGAGCCGGGCTACAAGGCGCTCAAGTCGGTGCTCGATGGCTCGGTCAGCGCCACGGCGGACAACGTGCTGATCTACGCCACCTCCAACCGGCGGCATCTCATGCCCGAGTATCTGCAAGAGAACCTGAGCTACAAGCATCTCGAGAATGGCGAGATCCACCCCGGCGAAGTGGTGGAAGAAAAAATTTCTCTGTCCGAACGCTTCGGGCTCTGGGTGAGTTTCTATCCCTACAGTCAAGACGACTATCTGCGCATCGCCGAGCATTGGTTGCTCGCGTTCGGGGTGGCCGACAAGCAGATGGACAAGGCCTTGCAGGAGTCGCTGGTCTGGGCGCTGGAACGAGGCTCCCGGTCCGGCCGCGTGGCCTGGCAGTTCGCCCGCGACTGGGCGGGGCGCGGCGGGAAGTGAATCCGTCCCCGTCTCAGCGCACGCCCGTTGCGGTGGCGGTCGGGCTGATGGTGCGCGCGGATGGTGCCTTCCTCATGGCTTCGCGCCCCGAGGGCAAGCCCTATGCGGGCTATTGGGAGTTTCCGGGGGGCAAGCTGGAAGTCGGCGAGTCGCTGCAGGACGCGCTGGCCCGGGAGTTTGAAGAAGAACTGGGGGTGCGGGTGCGGCAGGCCCAGTTCTGGCGCAGCCTGCGCATGGACTATCCTCATGCCCTGGTCGATCTGCAGTTTTGCCGCATCACCGCGTGGGACGGCGACCCGCAGGGCCGCGAAGGCCAGCAACTATCGTGGCAAACGCTGCCGGTCACGCTCAGCCCGGTGCTGCCCGGTGCGTTGCCGGTGTTGGAGTGGCTGGCGCAGGAGCGGGGCTGAACGCTGCGCACGGCTCGGTGTGTGCTCCGTTGGGCGCTCAGTAGCGTGCTCAGTGGGGCTGGCCCCGGTTCTGAAGATTGCTGCATTCGAGTTCTTGTTCGAGCGCGTCTATATCAGCGGCGTCGGGTTTGGTCGGCACGCGATAGCTCTCGCTGGCCCAGGCGCCGAAATCAATCGACTTGCAACGCTCGCTGCAAAACGGGCGCCAGGGATTGCTCAGGCTGTAAACGGTGAGTGTGCCGCATTGCGGGCATCGCACCTTGGGACGCGAGGTAGGAGAAGAATCTGAGTCCATGGCAAGTTTCAAGGCCAATCAAGGACGATCAAGGACAAAGAGTCATGTCGAAAGGCACTTCATCCGTGCTGGGCGTGATGCGCCAATCGGCGTCAGGTTGCATGAAGCGCACCGACACCATGAGCCGGTGGCCGGTGATTTCCGGGATCAGGCCCAGAGCGCCGTCGATGCGCAGTCGCAGCAGTTGATACGTCTTGCCGGAGAGTTGTTGCTGGTAGGCGCCATTGACGGCCTGGATCTTGCGCGTACTGCCGGAGTCGCGCAGCAGACGCAACAGGAGTTCGATGCTGCTGGCCAGCGGTGCAAAGGACTGCAGCCATTGCGCTAGATTGCTCTGGCGCTGTTGCTGTGGCAAATGCTGCCAGGCGTAATAGGCGGGCAGATCGAATTCACAGGTGCCGCCGGGAATGCCCGCCCGGCTGCGGATCGCCATGAGCCATTCGTTGTCCTGCAGGCTCTGGCCCACGCGGCCGTGCTGCTGACCGAGCGCCTGGTAGGCCTGATCGAGTTCGCCGAGCACGGCATCGAGCGCGGACTCGGCCACCGCCGGGTTGCCGCGATAGCCGATGAAGGTCTGCCGATGGCGTTCGAGTTCTTTGAGGATTTCAGACTTGAGATCCTGGCGGCTTGCGACATCCATGATCTCGAACAGGGTGACCAGCGCGAAATGGTGATGCTCCGGCAGGGCGCTTTGCTGCAACACATCGGCTCGGCGGAACAGGTGTTCCAGCCTGAGCAGGGTGCGCACGCGTTCGTGCAAGGGGTATTCGTACAGAATCACGGACCGATCCAGTGGGGTGCCGCAAGGGCTCAAGACCCTGTGCGAGAGATATTGGTTTTGTCGTCAGCGGGTGTTGCGGCGGCTGACCGCATTGTCCTGCAAGCCGCGACCGAACTCAATTTTTGTGCACAAGTTGCAAATACTGCGCATGCAGCAAGTCGACCTGATCGCTCAGGCTCTGCAGATCGCCGCTGTTGTCGATCACATCGTCAGCCACCGCCAGACGCTGCGCCCGCGTGGCCTGTGCCGCAAGAATGGCGTTGATGGTGGCAACATCCAGCCCCGAGCGCGCTTGCACCCGCGCGACCTGCATCTCGACGGGGCAATCGACCACGCAAAGGCGGTCGATCTGCGGCCGCCAGCGCGCCAGATTTTCAACCAGCAGGGGCACGACGAAAACGACATAAGCGCCTTTCCGTTGAAAGGCGGCCTCGCGCATGGCCGCGCCGATGCGAGGGTGCAGGATGGATTCGAGCCGCGCGCGAGCTTGTGGGTCGCCAAACACCCGTTGGCGCATGGCGGCGCGGTCGAGCGCGCCGCTGGCATCGCAGATTTGTTCGCCGAAGGCCTCGATAAGCGCTGGCATGGCCGCGCCCCCGGCGGCGGTGAGCTGGTGGGCCAGCACGTCAGCGTCGACTATGGCGGCGCCGAGGGCGGCAAGCCGATCGGCCGCTGCCGATTTCCCCGAGCCGATACCGCCCGTCAGGCCAATGCGCAGGCGGGGCGCCCGGTTCATGCCCCGGAGGCGGGAAGCAGCAGGGCCACCAGGGTGTTCGGCCCGATCAGCAGCAACAAAATGCCGGCGGCGGCGAGAAAGGGCCCGAAAGGAATCGGGCGGCCGCGCTCCGTCAGTTTGAGCAACTGCAAGGCGATGCCGATCACCGCGCCGCAAATGCTGGACAGCAAAATGATGGGCAGCAGCGCGGCAACGCCAAACCAGGCGCCGAGTGCAGCCAGCAGCTTGAAGTCGCCAAAGCCCATGCCCTCCTTGCCGGTCAACAGCTTGAAACCTTGGTAGACCGTCCAGAGCGCGAGGTAGCCGACAGCCGCACCCCACACCGCGCTGGAAAGCTGCTCCGGGTGCAGCCAGGTGTGCCACAGCAACCCGAGCCACAACAGAGGCAGGGTGATGCTGTCGGGCAGCAGCGTGGTGTCGAAATCGATCAAGGCCAGGGTGATCAGCGCCCAGAGCAGGACGATGTAGGCCAGGCTGTCCCCGCTCGCGCCCCAGCGCAAGACCACCGCCGCAGTCAGCAGTGCCGTGATCAGTTCGACCAGCGGATAGCGCGGCGAAATCGTCGTGTGACAACTCGAGCAACGCCCGCGGAGGAACAGATAGCTGAGCACCGGAATGTTCTCCCACCACAGGATCTGATGACCGCAGGACGGACAGCGCGAACGCGGTGCGATGAGATCGAAGCGCTCGGCAGCCTGGGTTTGAGCGTGCGGATGAAGCGTGGCGTGGGCATCGGCCTGCCACTGTCGCTCCATCATCACCGGCAGACGGTAGATGACCACATTCAGAAAGCTGCCCACCGCCAGACCGAACAGCCCGGCGGCCACGATCCAGAACGTCAGCGGCAGCGCGCCGAAATCGGGCATCAACCGACCACCTTGCCGAGGTTGAAAATCGGCAGGTACATCGCCACCACCAGCCCGCCGATGATCACGCCAAGGAACACGATGATGATCGGCTCCAGCAGGGCCGAGAGGTTTTTCACCAACTCGTCCACCTCGGCCTCATAGATGTCGGCCGCCTTGCTCAGCATCGAATCGAGCGAGCCCGACTCTTCACCAATAGAGGTGAGCTGAATGACCAGCGGCGGAAACACCCCCTGCGTCTGCATCGACGTCGTCAGGCTGGTGCCGGTAGAAACGTCCTGCTGGATTTTTTCCGTGGCGCGCAGATAAACGATATTGCCCGCAGCACCGCCCACCGCATCGAGCGCTTCGACCAGCGGCACTCCGGCGCCGAACATTGTGGCCAGCGTGCGCGTCCAGCGGGCCAGCGCGCCCAGACGCACCAGTTTGCCGAACACCGGCACGCGCAGCAGCAGCCGGTCCATGGTCTCCTGCATTTTGATGGACTTTTTCCACGACTGCAGAAAGAAGTAGCCGCCCAGGAAAATGGTGCCAAACAGGATGTACCAGTAGTGCACGAAGAAATTGGACATGGCCACCACCATCAGCGTGGGGGCGGGCAGGCTGGCGCCGAACTGCGAGAACACATCCGTGAACACCGGCACGACGAACAGCATGATGATGGACACCACCACGAAGGCCACGACCATCACCGCAATCGGGTAGGTGAGCGCGCTCTTGATCTTGCTGCGGATGGCCAGCGACTTTTCCTGATACGTGGCCAGGCGGTCGAGCACCAGTTCGAGCATACCGGCCGTTTCGCCCGCTTCGACCAGGTTGCAATACAGCGCGTCGAAGTATTTGGGATGTTTGCGAAAGGCGTTGGACAAACTGGTGCCGGTTTCCACATCGCCACGGATGTCCATGATCAGCCGGGCCATGTTGGGGTTGGGGTGGCCGCGACCCACGATATCGAACGATTGCAGCAGCGGCACACCGGCCTTGATCATGGTCGACATCTGGCGGGTGAACGTGGAAATGTCCTTGGCCTTGATCGCCTTGCCGCTGGTCAGGCGGCGCTTCTTCACCTTGGTGACCAGAATGCCCTGGCGCCGCAGTGACGCGGAGACGATGGCCTCGCTGCCCGCGCGCAACTCACCGCGCTGCAGCTTGCCTTGCCGGTCTTTCCCTTCCCACTCGAATAGCGCTTCCTTCGCCGTTCGCGCTGCCGCTGTAGCCATGGTGCTTCCCCCGTTTACTCGTTGGACACGGCGATGATTTCTTCCAGGGACGTGACCCCCAGTTTCACCTTGATCAGCCCGGACTCCCGCAGAGAACGCACGCCTTCCTTGCGTGCTTGCTGGGCGATGTCCATGGCTGTGCCGTGGTTAAGGATGATGCGTTGTATTTCTTCAGTAATGGGCATGACCTGATAGATGCCGACACGGCCCTTGTAGCCCGAGCCGCCGCAGGCGTTGCACTTTCCTGCCTTGTAAGGCTTCCAGCTGCCGTCCAGGTCTTCTTCGCGAAATCCGGCCTCCAGCAGCGTTTGTGCGGGCAGGTCGACCGGGGTCTTGCACTGGGTGCAAAGCTTGCGCGCCAGACGCTGCGCCGTGATGAGAATCACGCTGGACGCAATGTTGAACGCGGGCACGCCCATATTCATCAGGCGCGTCAGCGTGGTGGGGGCGTCATTGGTGTGCACCGTAGAGAGCACCATGTGGCCGGTTTGCGCGGCCTTGATCGAAATGTCGGCGGTTTCCAGATCGCGGATCTCGCCCACCATGATGATGTCGGGATCCTGGCGCAGGAAGGCGCGCAGCGCATTGGCGAAATTCAGCCCGGCTTTTTCGTTGACGTTGACCTGGTTGATGCCGGGCAAATTGATTTCAGCCGGATCTTCGGCAGTCGAGATATTGACTCCCGGCTGGTTCAGGATGTTCAGGCAGGAATAGAGCGACACGGTTTTGCCGCTGCCGGTAGGGCCTGTCACCAGAATCATGCCGTAGGGGCGATGAATCGCGCGAAGCAGCTTTTCCCGTTCTTCCGGCTCGTAGCCCAGCGCGTCGATGCCAAGCTTGGCCGAGGAAGAGTCCAGAATCCGCATCACAATTTTTTCGCCGTACAGCGTGGGCAGGGTGCTTACCCGAAAATCGATCGATTTTTCCGGGCTGATGCGCAGCTTCATGCGCCCGTCCTGCGGCACGCGGCGCTCGGCGATGTCCAGCTTGGAAATGACCTTGATGCGCGAAGCGAGCTTTTCTTTGATCGAGGCCGGGGGTTGCGCGATTTCACGCAGCTCGCCGTCCACGCGAAAGCGGATGCGATAAAAATGCTCGAAGGGCTCGAAATGCAGGTCGGAAGCGCGCATATTGATCGCGTCGATCAGCATTTTTTGCAGGAACCTGACCACCGGCGCATCATCGACTTCGGCAGTCTGCTCCTTGGTGTCGGGTGCTTCGCTGCCGTCGCTGAGATCGCCCAGATCGAAATCTTCGCCAACCAGGGCGGAGATCTGCGAACTGGCAGATTGACTGGCCTGATCGATGATGCGCGTCAGCTTGTCGTATTCGACGACGACCAGCTCGATCTGAGCCTGCGATTGAAACTTGATCTTGTCTTCCGCCTCGTGATCGGCTGGGTCGGCCGTCGCGACCACCAGACGGTTGCCGCGCTTGAGCAGAGGCAAAACCTTGTAGCTCTGAATGATCTTCGAGTCGATGGCGCCCGTCGCCAGGCGGGTCGGGTCATAGGCATCGAGGTCCAGCAGCGGCAATGAAAATGTTCTGCTGACCCAGTGCGCCAGATCGGGCGCATTCATCGACCCACTGCCGATCAGCGTGGCAATGAAGCTTGTACGCGTTTCCTGCCCACGCTGGTGGATCTGTTCGACCAGGGTGCGCGGCAACAGTTCGGCCTGCACCAAGGCGTGCGCCAGACCTGGCAAGGTCTTGGAAGGCGGCGAAGCGGATGCGGCGATCGAAGTGGCGGACATGATGCTGCAGAGAATAGGCCGCCCATAATGCGTGCGGCCGGGATGTTTTGTAAATCCTTCACGCTGCTCGCGGCATCGTGGTGGCGTGAAAAATCCACAGTTTAAAGGGGTAACGGCACGAACTTGAGGATCTTGAAGGGTGCGGGCCGGACTGGAAACGAAAACGGCGGCCAACTTGAAGGGATGGCGGTCGTCTGCGAATTTGCCCTGACCTCCAGACCGGCTCATTGCACAGGGCGGACTCAGTAGAATTGAATCCAAGCACCACTGTTCGGTTTTGTGCGCGCGGTCCCGGGAATGCTCCAAACGCCGCGCAAAAAAAACTACGAAAACAAGTCAAAGCGCGGGTTGCAGTGCGTTGTTTTCGCTTGCAAAGCCGTCTAGGCAGCGCGTGCTGCTGCTTGCCCGGATGGCGAAATTGGTAGACGCAGCGGACTTAAAATCCGCCGCTTTCCTGAAAAGGGGCGTGCGGGTTCGATCCCCGCTCCGGGCACCAACCAGCAATGACGACTTGAGTCGAAACCCTGTCGTTTTCAGGACGGCATATTCTGGTCGCAATGACCCGATAAGATGCGGCCATGCGAATTCTTCTAGCCAACGATGATGGGTATCTGGCCCCCGGCTTAGCCGCGCTCTTTGATGGGTTGCGGGCGCACTGGGATGTGACGGTTATTGCGCCCGAACAAAACGCGAGTGCTGCGTCGAACGCGCTCACGCTGAATCGGCCTCTGTCGGTCTATACCGCCAGCAATGGCTTTCGGTATGTGAACGGCACTCCGTCAGACTGTGTGCACATCGCGCTGACGGGCTTGCTCGATTTCCGCCCGGATCTGGTGGTGAGCGGGGTGAACAACGGGGCCAATCTCGGCGACGACACGATTTATTCGGGCACAGTGGCCGCTGCGACCGAGGGCTATTTGTTCGGAATTCCCGCCTTGGCCATCTCGCTTGTCGAGAAGGGCTGGGGGTATCTGGACACAGCCGTCGCTGTGGCGGTTGAGGTAGTGGCCAAGCTGATCGAAGACCTGCCGCAGCAAGCGCAATTGCTCAACCTGAACGTTCCTAACCGCCCTCTGAATGAGCTCGGCGGCGTACGCGTGACCCGTCTGGGCAAGCGGCATCCGAGTCAGCCCGTGGTGGTGCAGAAAAACCCTTATGGCGACACGATTTACTGGATCGGCGGAGCCGGTGCGGCGCTGGACCAGCAGGCGGGCACCGACTTCGATGCCATCGCTCAAGGGTGCGCCTCTCTCACGCCGCTGCAACTGGATTTGACGCACCATGCTCAGATCCAGACCTGCGCTGCCCGCTTTGAAAAGCGAGGCAGTGCGTGAGTGCGGGCAGCAAGTCGCCTCAGCGCTTTGTGCACTGGCCTGCGCGCCAAGCGGTTGATGCCGCGCTCAGCAAGACGCCCACAACGCCCCCCCCGCCGAGAGGGCAGTTGGGGGGCGCGCGAACCGTTGCGTTGCCCGTTCCACGTGAGCCGCAAACGCTCGGAGCGTCGCAAGGCCCCTCGCGCTGTCTGCCGCGTCAGGCCGGGCTTGACTCGGACGCGGTGCGTCGCGGCATGGTCGACAAATTGCGGCAGTCGGGCAGCTTTGACGAGCGGGTGCTGCAGGCCTTGCAGGATGTGCCGCGTCATCATTTCGTCGATCCTGGGTTGGCCGCCCAAGCCTATCTCGACAACGCACTGCCCATCGGTTTTGAACAAACCATCTCCAAGCCCTCGGTCGTGGCTCGCGGCCTGGATGCGGCGCTCAAGGCTCTGGCGCCTCGCGCCAATCTGGGCAAGGTGCTCGACATTGGCACCGGCTGTGGCTACGCCGCGGCCGTGACGGCCAGGGTGGCAGCAGACGTCTATAGCGTCGAGCGCATACGCGCGCTGCACGATCTGGCACGCAACAATCTGCGTGCCCTGAGGGTGCCGAACCTGCGTTTGATTCTGGGCGACGGTATGCTGGGGTGTCCGCAGGGCGCCCCGTTCGACGCGATTTTGTCGGGGGCTGCGGCGCTGACTTTGCCGCAGGTCTGGCTCGATCAGTTGGTGGTGGGTGGGGTGCTCATTGCGCCCATTGGCGATCCGCAGCAACTCTTGCTGTACCGCAAGCGCTCTGCCACCACATTCGACGTGCAGCCACTCGAAGGCGCCAAATTCGTCCCCTTAAAATCTGGTTTGACCTGAATCGACGCTGCTCATTGACATTGCCCACCATGCGGATTTCCCTGCTCGCCCTTACTCTTTCTGCCGCTGCCATGCTGGGCGCCTGTACCTCGGTGGCGCTGGCTCCCGTGCCGGTCGAGTCCAAGACCTTCCAGAAAGTGCCCCCGGTCTACGCGCCGCCCGCCACGGTGGCTGCGGCGCCTGCGGGTATCGCGACCGCCGCTTCGTCCTCTCTTGCGGGGCAGCCGGGGTATTACACCGTGCAGCCCGGTGACACCTTGCGTCGCATCGCCCTGCAATACGGGACGACCTGGCAGACCCTGGCGCAATGGAACAACCTGGGCGACCCGAACGTGATCGAGGTCGGCCAAGTGCTGCGCGTTGCTCCGCCACAAGGTGCGTCGCAAGTCGCCGGGGCAACCGCGCCCGCTACTTCTGCCCCGTCGCTGCCAGCCGGGAGCACTGCGCAGAGCTTTGCCGTCACGCCGCTGGCGCCTGTGACCCCGGTCACGGCCGCGCCGCCCGCTCCAACTCCCGTGAAGCCCTCGGTGGCCGCTGCAGCGCCGCCAGCACCTGTCACCCCCGCCAGCCCGCCGCCCACGGGGCCTGCGGTCATGGCCAGCAATCTGACCACAGCCACGCACGACGGCATCATCTGGTCATGGCCGGCCAGCGGCAAGATCATTCAGGGCTTCAATGGCACGACGAGCAAAGGCATCGATATCGCAGGCAATCTGGGCGACCCGGTGTATGCCGCGGCAGCGGGCCGGGTGGTGTATGCGGGCTCGGAATTGCGCGGCTTCGGCAAACTCATCATCGTCAAACACAACGACGATTACATCAGCGTGTATGCCCACAACAACGTCATGCTGGTGAAGGAAAACGAAACCGTGAAGCGCGGACAGAAGATCGCCGAGATGGGTTCGACCGACGCCCCACGAGTTGAACTTCACTTCGAGATCAGACTGCGCGGCAAGTCCATCGATCCCATCGGGCTCTTGCCCAAACAGCCCTGACCGCTCGCATGCCGCGCCGCCTCAAACCGGTCTCCGACCCGACCTCTGAACAAGGGGCGCCGGCCCCAGTGGCGAGCAGTACTCTTGCCAAGTCTGCCCCACAGAACGGCGCAGAAGCCTGGGAAACGATCGCGCAGAAGAGCCCTGCCGCGGCGGGTGCGCAGCCTGCTCCCGCGCCGATAGGCTTGCCCTGTCCACCGGCGTCCATTGGGGCCATCGACGATGAATCGGGCGTCAGTGCCTTGCAGGCCTATCTCAACCACATCCGCGCCAAACCGCTTTTCACGCCCGAGCAGGAATTTGAGACGGCGACCCGCGCCAAGGCGGGCGATTTCGAGGCGCGTCAGGCGATGGTGGAGCACAACCTGCGACTGGTTGTGAGCATCGCCAAAGCCTATGTCGGCCGTGGCGCGGCACTGGGCGACTTGATCGAAGAGGGCAACCTCGGCCTGATTCACGCCATCGAGAAATTCGAACCCGAACGCGGGTTTCGTTTCTCCACCTATGCAAGCTGGTGGATCCGCCAAAGCATCGAACGCGCGCTGATGCAGCAGGTGCGCACCATCCGCCTGCCGGTGCATGTCATTCGCGAACTCAACCAGGTGCTGCGGGCGCGCAAGCATCTGGAGCAGGCGGCCGACTATCGCGGCCAGACCTCGGACGAAGACGTGGCCGCGCTCCTGGGGCGCAGTACGGAAGAGGTGACGGACTTGCTCGCCCTGGCCGAGCAGCCGACTTCCCTGGATGCCCTGCGCGAAACCCAGAGCGGCGAGAGTTACGCCGATCAGTTCGCCGACCAGAACGCGCTCAGCATGGAAGAGCAGACGCAGACCCGCGAAGTCGAGGCCCTGGTCGATTCTTGGGTGGGGGCGTTGGCCGAGCGTGAGCGCGAAGTGATTGAAGCCCGTTTTGGGCTGCACGGACGCGAGCTGGAAACGCTGGAGTCGCTGGCGCAACGCCTCGGCCTCACGCGTGAGCGCGTGCGCCAGATCCAGCAAGAGTCCTTGCTCAAGCTCAAGGGACGACTGGCGCGCAATGGGGTCGACCGAGGTTCGCTGCTTTAAGGTTGGCTGGTTCTGCCTTGTTGATGTTTGCTTCCCGCCATGATTCGCACGCCCATCGTCACCTTTGATATTGAAACCATTCCCGACCCCGCCGCGTTGCGCGCCGCGGGTCTGTCCGACCCCGAGCTCGACGACGCGGCCGCCGTGCTTCAGGCGCAGGCCCGCCGTCTGGAAAAGACCGGGAGCGATTTTCTCCCGGTCCATTGTCAGCGCGTGCTGGTCATCTCGTGCACGTTTCGTAATCACGAAGGGCTGAAGGTCCACTCCTTCGTCGATCAAGGTGGGCAGGAAGGGCAGGTGGTGCAGAGCTTTTTCCGCGTCATCGAAAAGCACGCGCCTCAGCTCGTTTCCTGGAACGGGGGCGGTTTTGACCTGCCCGTGTTGCACTACCGTGGTCTGGTGCATGGGGTGATGGCGCCGAAATACTGGGATATGGGCGAAGATGACCGCGAGATGAAGTGGAATAACTACATCTCCCGCTACCACACCCGGCATCTCGACCTGATGGACCTGCTGGCGCTCTACCAGCCACGCGCCAACGCACCGATGGACGTGCTGGCCAAGCTGTGCGGCTTTCCCGGCAAGCTGGGCATGGACGGCAGCAAGGTTTTTGATGCCTGGCTTGCCGGGCAGACCGACGACATCCGCCGCTATTGCGAGACCGATGTCATGAACACCTATCTGCTGTATTGCCGCTACCAGCTCATGCGCGGGGCCTTGTCCGCGAGCGAATACGCCGACGAAATCGACCTGGTGCGACACACCCTGGGCACCCTCGCGGCGCAGGAATCGCACTGGCAGGAATATCTTGCCGCCTGGCCGGAGCCGTCCGCGCCCGCAAACACCTGAAGCGGGGTTTCGCGCCGCGTCCATCTGTTCCAATAGCCGGATGGAACAACGATTGGAATGGCTGCAGATCGACAGCCTGGATCTTGAAGCCCGTGGTGTCGGGCGCAGCGAAAACGGCAAAGTGGTGTTCGTCGCCAATGCCTTGCCCGGAGAACGGGTGCAGGCGCGCATCCACCGCAGCAAGCGCAACTGGGAGTCTGGCGAGGCCGTGGCCTGGGCCAGCACGGCGAGCAGCCGGGTGACGCCGCGATGCCCCCATTTTGGCGTTTGCGGCGGCTGCAGCATGCAGCATGTCGATCCGGCCGCGCAGTTGGCGTTCAAGCAGCGCATTCTCGAAGATGACTTTTGGCATTTGAGCCGCCTGAAGCCGCAACTCCTTCTGCGGCCCATCGCCGGACCCAACTGGGGCTATCGCACCCGCGCGCGGCTGACCGTTCGCCTGGTGGTGAAAAAGGGCGGGGTGTTGGTCGGTTTTCACGAAAAAGGCTCCAGCTACGTCGCGGATATGCGCAGCTGCGCAGTTTTGCCGAGGGCAGTGTCCGATCTGTTGCTGCCCTTGCGCGAGTTGATCGCGGGTCTGTCCCGACCTGAGCGCGCGCCGCAGATCGAACTGGCGATGGGCGATCGGGTGACCGTTCTGGTGTTGCGCCACCTCGAACCCTTGACCGACGCCGATCGGCAACGCCTGCGCGACTTTGAACAACAGCACGGCGTGCAGTGGTGGCTTCAGCCCAAAGGGCCCGATTCGGTGGCGCCGCTAGACCCCGACGTCGAACCCCTGAGCTATGCCTTGCCCGAGTTCGGCGTTGTCATGCCGTTTCGCCCGACCGATTTCACCCAGGTGAATCCGCAGATCAACCGCGTGATGGTGGCGCGGGCCTTGCGCCTGCTGGACGCCCGGCGTACCGACCGGGTGATCGACTGGTTTTGCGGTCTGGGCAATTTCACCCTGCCCATCGCCACTCAGGCGCGGCAGGTGCTGGGCGTGGAGGGCAGCGCTACGCTGGTGGCGCGGGCGCTGGACAACGCTTTGCACAACGATCTGCAGGACAGGGTCGTGTTCTCCGCCCGCAATCTGTTCGAGATGAACGCGGACGATCTGAGGGCCTACGGCGAGGCCGACCTGTGGTTGGTAGACCCGCCGCGCGATGGCGCGCTGGCACTGTGCAAGGCGCTGGCCGAGGCGGTGAACGGGCCGCTGGGAATGCCGGGCGTGGAGGAGACGCGGGCCGCAGGGGAGGCAAGCGCGATGCCCAAGCCGGTCGCCCCCCCGGTCGTCCCCCCGATCGCGCCATTCAAACCGCCGCGCCGCATCGTTTATGTGTCCTGCAATCCGGCAACCTTGGCGCGTGATGCCGGCTTGCTGGTGCATCAGGCGGGTTACACCTTGCGTGCCGCAGGGGTGATGAATATGTTTCCTCACACGGCCCATGTGGAATCGATGGCGGTGTTCGAGCGCGATTGAGCTCTTCGTTGCCCATGAAAAACGCCCGCAGTTGCGGGCGTTTTTCATGGGGCTGCTTTGCGCTTACCGGCGCCCGCCGCCACTGAAAAAGCTCAGGATGGACAGCAGGTTGACGAACACGTTGTAGATGTCGAGGTAGATCGCCAGCGTGGCGGTGATGTAGTTGGTTTCACCGCCGTTGATCACCCGCTGCACGTCGATCAGCATGAAGGCCGAGAAAATCACAATGGCCACGACCGAGAAGGTCAGCATCAGCGCAGGCAGTTGCAGCCAGATATTGGCGATGCCCGCGAGGATGAGCAGGATCACGCCGACGAACAGCATTTTCGACAGGCCGGACAAATCACGCTTGACCACATTCGCCAGCGTGGCCATGGCGCCGAAAATCACTGCCGTACCGCCGAAGGCCAGCATGATGAGCTGCGGCCCGTTGCTCATGCCCAGCACGAAGCCGAGCATTTGCGACAGCATGACGCCCATGAAGAAGGTGAACAGCAGCAGCAGCCCCACCCCGGCGCTGGAATTTTTGGTGCGCTCGATGGCGAACATCAGGCCGAAGGCGCCGACCAGAAAGACGATCATGGTCATGCCGGGGCTTTGCGCCATGGCCAGATTCAGCCCCGTGGCCATGCCGACCCACGCGCCGATCACGGTGGGGATGAGCGAAAGGGCCAGCAGCGAATACGTCTGCCGCAGCACCTTGTTGCGCACAGTCGCGGCGCCGCCGGGTTGGGCGTAGATGGTGTAATCGCGTTGTTCATTCATGGCAAAGCTCCGTTCCTGGAAGTGGACGCTACTGGTCAGACTAACACAGGCTAAATACGTTCCACGACGTGCATTTCAATCCCGCCCGCATGAATTTGCAAGCCTTGTGAGCGCGGGTTAAGCCCGGGTTCAGGCCGTCAGACCCGCTGCGGGGCGCTGCCATAGACGGTTTGCAGGCGTTCGAGCGCGCCCTGCAGGGTGATGTGGTGATTTTGCGGGCCGTGCACGGCGATTTTTTCCGCTCCGAGCACATTGCCCAGGCGGGTGCTGTCGGCCAGCGTCCAGCCTTTGGACAGCCCGAACAACAAACCGGCGCGGAAGGCGTCGCCACAACCGGTCGGGTCGAGCACCTGACTGGCGGGTACGCCGGGAATATCGGTCGCGCCGCCGCCCTCGCTCCAGATGCGGCAGCCGTGTTCGCCCCGGGTGACGATCACCCCGCGCACTTGGGAGGCGATGTGGTCGAGGCTCCAGCCGGTGCGCTCCACCAGTAGCTCGGCCTCGTAGTCGTTCACCGCAACCCAACTGGCTTTGGCGATGAAATCGCGCAGATCGGCGCCGTCGAACAGCGGCATGCCCTGACCCGGATCGAAGATGAACGGAATGCCCGCTGCGGCAAGCTGCGCCGCATGGTCGATCATGGCCGAGCGGCCGTCTGGCGCGATGATGGCGAGATCGACCCCGGCGTCCAGCGGCACGGGTAGCTCGTGCGCCCGGCCCATGGCGCCGGGGTGGAAGGAGGTGATCTGGTTGTTGTCGCGGTCGGTGATGATGTGCGCCTGCGCGGTAAAACTGTCGGCCAGTTGCCCGACGTAAGTGCGAGCAATGTGAAGCGCATCGAGCCGGTCGAGATAGCTCTGGCCGTCCGCGCCCAGGGCGCCGAGGATGAGCGGCTCGCCCCCCAGCAGCGCCAGGCTGTAGGCGATATTGCCCGCGCAACCGCCAAACTCGCGCCGCATGGTGGGCACCAGAAAGCTGATGTTCAGAATATGCACTTTGTCGGGCAGGATGTGCTCGGCAAACCGGCCGTCGAAGGTGGTGATGGTGTCGAACGCGAGCGAACCGCAGATGAGGGTGGGCATGAGGTTCAGCCTTCGAAGCGCAGGGCGGGGAAGAGAATGACGTCGCGGATGCTGGGCGCGTCGGTGAGCAGCATGACCAGCCGGTCGATGCCGATGCCGCAGCCGCCGGCGGGCGGCATGCCGTATTCCAGCGCCCGTACATAATCGGCGTCGAAATACATCGCTTCGTCGTCGCCGGCTTCCTTGGCCTGCACCTGCGACTGAAAGCGGGCGGCCTGGTCTTCGGGGTCGTTCAGCTCGGAGAAACCGTTGGCGATTTCGCGGCCGGTGATGAACAGCTCGAAGCGCTCGGTCGTATTCGCATCGGCATCGGCGGCGCGGGCCAGGGGCGACACTTCCACCGGGTAATCGACGATGAAGGTCGGCTCCCACAGCAGATGCTCGGCGACTTCTTCAAACAGCGCGAGTTGCAAGGCGCCCAGCCCCATGCCCTTGAGTTTGTGCGGCGCGTGATCGGCATCGAGCCGACGCAACTCGCCGCGCAAAAAGCCGTCATCGGCCAATTGCGCGTCGGTGTAGTCGGGAGCGTGTTTCTGGATGGCCTGCGTCAAGGTGAGCCGCGCAAACGGCGCGCTCAGGTCGAGGGTGCGCCCCTGGTGGGTGAGCACCGCGGTGCCGCAGGTGAGTTGCGCGGTGTTGCGAATGAGCGCCTCGGTGAAATCCATCTGGTCGCGGTAGGTCCACCAGGCGGCGTAGAACTCCATCATGGTGAATTCGGGGTTGTGCCGCGGGCTCAGACCTTCATTGCGGAAATTGCGGTTGATCTCGAACACCCGCTCGAAGCCGCCCACCAGCAGGCGCTTGAGGTAAAGCTCGGGTGCGATGCGCAGATACATCTGCTGATCGAGCGCGTTGTGATGTGTGGTGAACGGCTTGGCCGCAGCGCCTCCGGGAATGGGGTGCAGCATGGGCGTTTCAACCTCCATGAAGCCCGCTGCCAGCATTTCGTTGCGCAGCGCCGCGATGGCCTTGCTGCGCAGCGCGAAGCGTTCGCGCGATTCCGGTGTGACGATGAGATCGACATAACGCTGGCGGTAGCGCGTTTCCACGTCTTCGAGGCCGTGAAACTTGTCGGGCAAGGGGCGCAGCGACTTGACCAGCAATCGCACCTGCTCGGCCCGAATGGTCAACTCGCCAGTGCGCGTTTTGAACAGCACGCCCTCGCAACCGATCCAGTCGCCCAGGTCGTAGTGTTTGAAGGCGGCATGCGCCTCTTCGCCGGTGACGTCGTTGGAAACGTGGATCTGAATGCGCCCCGTACCGTCCTGCAAAGTGGCGAAACTGGCCTTGCCCATCACGCGCTTGAGCATCATGCGACCCGCCACCCGCACCCGCACGTCAGCCGCTTCGAGCGCGTCGGGCTCGTCGCCCCCATGTAGCGCCTGCAGACTCATGGCCTGATGCGCAGGCTTGAAGTCGTTGGGGAACGCCGGGCCGACCTCGCGCAACGCGGAGAGTTTGGCGCGGCGCTCCGCGATGAGGTGACTGTCGTCGGTGGCGGGCGGATGGGGGGCGTCAGTATTCATGCGGGATGGAGGGACGGTCTCTCGGAAATGTCCACGATGTCGAAGCGGTGCGGGGTGGGGCAGCTTGCGCGCGGCTCACGCGCCAAACCAACCGATTTTAGCCGCCCCTCACGCCTGAGCATTTCCCAGCCACAACCCCAGCCAGAACAAGCTGATCAGGCCGAATTGAGCGGCGAGATTGACCACGCCAAAAGTCCACTGCGCCCCGGCGAATCCGGCGACGATTTTGCTCACTGCGTTGGTCGCCAGGGCAAGGCCGATGGCCAACAAGGCCTGCCAGGACGAAAAAGCACCGTTGACCGCCATTTGCGCGGCAGAAGCGGCCGCTGCGTGCGCGTCGGCAAATCCCGCCAGCCCGGTTGCCGCCAGCGCCGCATCGCTGCCCAGCACACTGCGCGCGGCCTCGGCGGCCAGCAGCACGCCCGCAAGAAGGGCCGCAAACAACAACGCCTGCAGCGGCTGGAATGGACGCCGCGCTGCTTCATCAGGCAGCGCCGAACTCTCCAGCGCGCGCCGCGCCAGACGCCACGATGCCCCCACCGCCAGCAGCGCGCCCGCCCCGTACAGCCCCACGGCGGGCAGCAGACCAGGGAGCAAAGCCGGTTCGATCAGCGCTACGAGCACACTCAACTCCACCACGGTGGCCACATTCGACAGCAAAGCCGCCCGCAGGCAATCGCCTTGCAGGGCGACGTGCAGCCGAGCGCGCTGCGCCATGCTGGCAATGGTTGCCGTGCTCGAGACAAACCCGCCGGCTAGCCCGGAAAGCGCCAGGCCGCGCTGACTGCCAAACGCCCGCACCGCCACATGCCCCACCGACTGAATCGCCATCACCAGCACCGCCAGCAGCCACAGCGTATGCAGGTTCAGCCCCGCCAGCCAGGCGATGGGCTGATCGGGCAACAGCGGCAGCACGACCAGCGCCGCCGCTGCCAGCAACAGACCGGATTCCAGTTCCTGCGTGCTCAAAACATGGCGCACGAACCCATGCAGCGCCGTCTTGGCCGCCAAAATGCCCGCGACCACCACGCCCAGCCCCGCAGCCCAGCCGGGCGACTGCTGGGCGAGCGCGCCAATCAACACCGTGAGCAAAAGGGCGAACTCCGTCGTCAGCCCCGGGTCGGCTTGGCGCGTTTGCGCATATCCCGCAAACGTCAGTAAGGCAAAAGCCGCCAGCACCACCCCCAGCGCAACCGGCCCCAGCACGCCCGCAGTCGCACCCGCAAGCGCTGCCAGCACAAAACTGCGCAGACCCGCAGGCGATTCAGGCGGCTGTCTGCGCTCGCGCTCGATACCGATGAGCAGACCGACACCGAGAGCGGCGATCCAGGGCAGGAGCGTGGGGTCGGCCAATTTGTCGCTGCGTCCAGATTCAGGGGGCAGGGCAGGCGCCGGAAAAGTCGGATTCCTCCAGACGAATCCGACCAGATTTTGACAGCACCAGATCCCGGGCATTTTTATAAATGGGCAGCGGCGCGCAGAGACGCAGGCGCCCAGCCGCAAATGCGCCGCCCGGTTGTTCGGCAAACCCGAGGGCGGTGAAAATCACGGGTTTTCTCAGCGGTGAATTGGCCGCAACGACGAGATTCGAATGCGAGCCATGCCCTGTTTGGAGCGGTTTTTCTTCACCATCCAGAACGCCATTGCGGTTGCGGTCGTAAAACACAATCCAGCCCTTTGACCAATCCCAGGCGGCCTTGCTGTGACAGGCGCCCTCGTGACCGGCACACAAGCTGACCGCCTGATGCGATTGGATGGCAGTTTGCCGGGCGAGATGAAAAGCCGAAACCAGCGAATTGGTGGAGGTGGACAGATGTTGCTGCAAAACCCAGCCGCGCAAACTCGGCGCGGCGATGCCCATCAGGACGGCGGCTACAAGCAGCACGAGCATCGCTTCTATCAGCGTAAAGCCACCTTCGCGCAGCCGAAAGAAATCAACTGCCGACGGCCCTTGTAACCAATGTTGAACCTGCGACATGGCGAAACTCCATCACGAAACGCAATCTCGCAGTAGGGTAATGCCATGAAACAAGGGCAGGCTTTGCTTCAGTCAAGCTCCCCCGCGTTGTGGGGGGGCAAAAAACTCACCAGCAGGCAGCCCCCATCGTGCCGGTAGCTGATTTGGCGCCCGCTTGATCGATGCTGAGCGCGCCACATGCGGTGTCACGGCTGAGTTGGGCGCCCTTGGGGGTGGCGGTAACGGTGTATGTGCTCGCTGTTGGGGCAGCAACTGAAAATACATAATCAGCGCCAGAGCTTTGCGGCCCTGCGCAATCGAGGGTCAAAGTGGGTGCATTACCAACGACAGGATTTGCCCCAGCGCTGGTATCTTGATCGTAGCGAAGATTTTGCGTATAAAACCGTTCCATATAACCTGCATACTGCGAAACGCAACCCTCAGCTGCCGCACGTTTGGTTTTGACGATACTGTTGATATAAGAGGGGTAACCAATCGCCGCGATGATCGCAATGACTGCCACCACGATCATCAATTCGATCAGGGTGAAGCCCTTCGCTTTTGTATTGACATTGCCTGTCTGAATTATTCGAGTTTTCATGGGATTCAAATCCTCAAAAATTAGGTGGCATTCAGTTGCTCAATTCACGCCACGATACCCGTCCGGCCGCGCCGCCCGGCGCACTGATTGGGCCGAGGTTCACGGGTGATCCGCTCAGGTTATTGAATTGCAGCCCAATTTTTCCATTCTTGTCATAACTTCCGGTTACGCCTGCGGCTGGCCCGACTGAATACACCATGCCGTTATAGGCTACCGGTGTAGTCTTGTTCTTTATTGTGACTGATGTTGCGCCAAGCCCAATATCGCTAGTGAAATTACCGCCGGTAAACGGGTTGACCAACATCACAGCGCCCGAAGGCACTGTGTTGCAAGGATCGCTGACTTTTGGAATCATGGTCGTGACCAGAGCCAGGCCTCCAATAAACTGGGTGCGGTTGATGATGCGCTCCCCCGTTTGTGTTGCCAGATCCATATACCAACCTACTTTGCCATTCATATCATTTGTAGCGGCTGGACTGGTGGCGCGCAGCAAGTTGCCACTTGTGGCACTGTCTTCCTTCAGAATGGTGCGCTGCGCCAGGTCTGACCGGGTGCTGCTGAAAGTGACAACCGAAGGCAGTGGGGTCTTTTTAGAGTCTGTAGCAACCCTTAATCCATACCATGTTTGCACTTGCGAAGAAGTGACATCGGCATCAGAAAGGTAGCGGCCAGTTCCAAAATATGCCCAAGTGCTCAACGAGTCTGCACTGCCGTCGTAGTCGAGAGAAATGAGGGAGGTAATGGGTTGCGGTGTGCCGTCTGCGTCTTTGGCTTGAAAGATTTTGGCGCTCGTTCCCGTACTGGAGGTGAGGTCGAATTTCCAGACGTTGCCGTTCAAGTCGCCGGCGTAGGCTTGAGTTGAAATGCCTGTCTTCGAATCAGGTTGCGCAAGGCCGGGTTCAGCAAGGCCATCATTCGATGCCCCAGTGGTCGCTCTTACGTTGAGTGAGCCTGTTGCTAAATCAAACTCTAGGAGCGCAGGTTTGTTGATGGTGCTGTTATAACCATTACCTATGAAAACCACCCATTTATTGCTTGTGCCTTCCTTGATTTGCCCAATAACGGGGGCGCCTGTCATTTGACCAATATAATCACTGCACTTGTTGGTGATGGTGCCGGTGCAGGCGCCCGTATCGCCTGCCGAGCGTTCCCACAAAATGTTTTTGGCAGAGTTGGCAGCGCTTTCAAAATTTGCTGGATTGGTAATATCCATGGCGTAGATGGATTTCGCAGGGCCACGGCCCGTGGTTCCAATCAGTATGGTTTTCCAAGCGCCATTCATGTAAACATTCTGTGTGGTGATGCGCCCATCGTTGTAATACTGATGGGGCACCGCCTGCGCACCGGTGACTCCGTCCACCACGCCATACTGTGGATTGGCCAGGTTGGTGATTCCATTAACAGAGTCGGCAGGCTGTGAAAGCACCCCAGCGGGCATATAAGCAAAGATCTCCTGCCCAGCGGGTTTATGTGGGTCAAGAATTCCGCTGGTCAATCCTTGTTTTACACGGAAAGCGTGGAGCATCCCGTCGTTCGCGGCGACATAGACCAGAGGTGTGCGACTCGTTTGCGCTGCCACAAAAGCGCCATAGGTGGATGCCCCGGGAAATGTGGCATTGACAAAAAGCGTTTTGTCGGGCGTGGCAACATAAACCGGTGTGGAAGAAACCACGTCTCCCAGAACGGCCTTTCTCTGGCGTAGGCTGGTGTCGGAATTGTCGCCCCTGAGATAATTCAGCATCAAAGCTTGAGTCTTAGTCTGTTTTACTCCGCCAACATAATAATCGAGCCCCTGAAGCTGATTGGAACTTATGACAGGAAGTGTATCGCCAGTCCCGAGCTTGAACTCAACCGGACTTTGCGTACTCATCGTGTCCGCAACACCGTTGACCGTCCATATATTGCGGTTTCCGGCAGCGGGAAACACGGTATTCGCTGTCCATTGCTGCGTGTAAAGTTGGGTTGTGTCGTTCCAGGTCTCTGCTGTAATAGAGCCAGTCCATTGGCCCGTGTAGTAAGAGCCAATAAAGCGATAGACCGAATCGGCTGAGGCAGTGGTGCTGCTGGCAGATAAAGTGATTGCATTTCCAGCGCCTTTGCGGTCTTGAATTTGCGCGAGGGCGGATTTGATGCCATTCACAAAGTCAGTTGGATTCTTAGCCGAGAAAAAATCTCCGTGGCCGTTCACCGCCGCATGCAGTAGGTCGGCAATATTGTTGATGCTGTTTGCTGCCGGTTGCGGCCAGGACATGCTTGTCACCCCTGAGGGCGGTGTGCCCGTACGCGCCCAGCCAAAAATCTCTGGGTAGGTAAGGGTGCTTGGCGTGATGCCAGTGGGCGTGAAGCCAAGCCCCATCGTGAAGGTGGTCATGTGTTGCCAATAAGCGGGATCGCTCGGCGTTGCGGGTACTTCATTATTAATATCTGACCGCAGATCTGTAACCCAGTATTTCATGGCGACATCGGCTAGCGTATTGCTTTGATCATCGGCGTAAGGTGCGATGGGTTGATATTGATAATCGGATGGCGAGGTGATTTTATCTTGTTGGGTCCCATCGACATTTCCAACGCTGGGGCTATTTCCGTTCCAAAAACCATCTGTTGTCAAAATTGCATAAGAGGGGCGGCAGGTGTATTTGCTAGAATCGGTATCGCTCGTCTCCCACGGCTGAGCTGTTTTGTAGTACTCACCCACTGCCTTAAGGGCGCCGCGCAAAGGAGTGCTTCCGCTAGGGTTGATGTTGGTTATCCATTTCCAGAAATTTGTTTTTTGATCCGAGCTTTTTCCATCACCGTAAGGTTGGATTTCTGCCAATTTATTATATGTATTCGTGCTTGTTGAAAATGAGTATTGGGGCGATGGTATATCAGCCGTATTCTGTCCGTTGATTGAGGCAAAACCAAATCGGTAATTTTTGTCAAGACTGGAAAAGGCCAATATCAGTCCAGTTTGGGCCATTAAAATACGAGTGTGGTAGTAGGAAAACCAGTTGGCGATGTTCGTGCCGGCAGTGATGCCAGTAGGCGCGGCAGTGCCACTCGAATTTGTCGAGCTCACGCAATTCGCAAGTGAGCCACAGCCACTGGGTGAGACATAATAGGTAGTTGTACCCACACCGTAACGAAATACATTTCCAGTAATGCACTGACCCGCGCCCAAGGAACAAATTGCAGTGTAATAGTAGTAGTCATTGCTGTTGTCGTAGAACGCTGGCGCAGGGTTCAGGCTTCCATTGCTTGAGTAGCAATAGCCACTGTACTTGCTGCTGGCCGAGGTATTGCTTTGGCAGCTAGAAGCGCCTTTTTCAGAAGAAGTTGGGCTGTAGTAATACTTATAGCTCGTGTAGGGAGATTGATAATTGGTGATGTCTTTATATGTGGAGGTTGAGCCGGGCGAGAAACCATTTACTGGTGCATATGGGAAAGTTGCGTACGAGGGGTAGGATGTTCCGTCTGCATTAGCGGGTGGGATGTAGGTTACCGATGGGTTGTAGTACACCCCGTTAACTGAGTTCGTGACAGGACCGGCCCCGGTTGTGCTGGTCAAATAATTCCAATCCGGCATGTAATCCCATGCCATCGACCCCGAATCGTCCAGCATCAACACCAGATTGGGTGGGATAGGTTTCTGCAGAATGAGCGGGCTTTGGTCGATGGTGACTGCGGCCTGCACCAGGGGCGTGCTTGCGAGAAGGGAGCACAGGGCGACGACGGTGGTTTTGAATAGGGATGCGCGGATCGAGGTCATGACAGACTCCGGAAATGATTTGGTCAGGGGCTCGTGCTATCGGGCGGGAGATCAGGAGGTTCTGTATATGGCTTGCAGGGTGACGCTGGCGCGGTCTGCCGCCGGCGCGCCATTGCCTGGTGTGCTGCTGCGGGCGGTGATGCGGTAGCACTGACCGGCGGTTTTGAGTGAGCCACCGCCGCCCTGGTTGTTTTCGTCGTTAGT
Source organism: Thiomonas sp. OC7 (assembly GCF_900634595.1). Classification (NCBI taxonomy): domain Bacteria; kingdom Pseudomonadati; phylum Pseudomonadota; class Betaproteobacteria; order Burkholderiales; genus Thiomonas; species Thiomonas sp. OC7. The sequence continues at coordinate 2,448,511 of NZ_LR131953.1, forward strand.
GAACTGAAAGTTTCCGCCGCCGCCCACTGTGCAGGCGCCCATGTACTGAATGATGAAGCTGGGGTTGTTGCCATAAAGGGAGACGATGTCTGCTGTGCCGCCGCTGGCATTGGTTGCGGTGGGGGGCAGTGTCCATGCCGCTGCCGGGACGTTGGGGTCGTGGACGGGGTTGTCCAGACAGGCGTTGTTGGCGCAGTTGGTGTAGGTGTTGGCTTGGTAGGTGGTCGGGTCGGGAGGGGCGGCCGGGGGCAGGATGGTGGCGGAGGCAAGCTGCAGGGTGGCTTCAGCCACCTGGAAGGCCTGAGCGCGGTCGAAGGTGTTACCGGCCATCTTTTCCTGCAGGGTTGAGGTGCGGATGGCGGCCAGGCCGATAACGGTGATGACCACAAGCAGAATCAGGGCCACGATGAGGGCGACGCCGCTTTGCTTGCGCTGCGCTGCGGCTCGCGCGCTTGTAACGCGGGAGGGGCTGGATTTTCGGGTGTGCTTCATGGCTTTATCGCACGCGGATGGTGGTGTCGAAGGTACGAACCAGGGGTTCTGGGTTCGTCGCGTTGTTGGGGTTGGTCAGGGTTTGCAAGGTGAGGGTCAGGCGCACATTCGTGACGGTGTCCCATGCCGCGCCGACAGTGCCCGCACTGACGAAATTGGTGCCATTGGTGAGGTAGGCAATTTGCATATTTTTCACACCGCGAATGATTTCATCTGACACCAGGGCGTTGCCCGCGTAATGGGCGCGATAGAGCGACAAAGTGTCTTTGGGGGCCCCGGCTCCTGCCGCGCCAAGGTACCAGGCAAAGGCTTGGTAGGGGGCGACGTAGGCGGAGCTGCTGAATGAGGCGCAGCTGAGGGCGCCGGTGTTGCCGGGGGTGCCCGTACCTGTGGCGGTGAGGGGCAGGCCGGCGTTGAACGCTGCGGCTTGGTAGATGTAGGCCTGTGTGCCGTCGCACGCCAGCACCAGGTCGTTTGCACCGATGCCGACATCGGTCGGTGCGGCGGTCATGGGGGCGCCAGCAGCACATGTAGTGCCCGGCGTAATGACATTGGCGCTGACTTGGCCCACGCCTCGGGTGACGATGGCGGGCCCAGCCGTCGGCGCAGGAGCCGTCGGGAGCGGGGCGAGGGGAGTGGCAGGGTCAGTGGCGTTATCCACACCGAACAGACCTGCCCCATTGACCCAGTGATACCAACCGGTTCCAGCGAGCACATCGCTGACATTGCTGTTGCCGCACGGGGAGCTGCCGGCCTGGCGAATATCGCGGGCCATGAGTTCGAAAGCGATGCGGGCGTTGTCTTGAACCTGGCTCAGGGCGTTGTTGGTGGTGTAGCTCTGGCGACTGGACAGCAGCACGCTGACCACCGCGCCGACCACGACCAGACCCAGCAGCATGGCGACCATCAGTTCAACCAGGGTCAGGCCGACCTGCCGAATGCGGCGGGGCGCTTGGGGTGAGAGGGAAGTCGTCGTCATAGCTGCGTCCAGTAGGTGAGGCTTTGCGCGGCTTGCCCGCCTGTGGCTTTGCTGTCGTTGAAGGTGATGGTGATGCTGCAATTGCTGGCAGTAATGCCCGCGCCTGTCGGGCTGCAGGCGATGGTGCCGGCGGTGCCGCTGCCCATGGCGGCCAGGCCGCCCAGTTCAGTGGCAGGGGGGGCGCTGGCTCCATCGAACCCTTGGCACCAATTGCGCAATTGCGTGTTGGCGAGTGTGTCGGTTTTGTTGGGGCAACTGCCTACGGTTACCGTTCCGTCGTAGGCGCCGTTCAGGGCGTTGGCCTGGTCGGATCGCATGATGTCGAACATGGAATAGGCGGCAATGCTGGCCTGGGTGCGGGTGAGGGCGCTGTTGTTGTCGGCAATGGTTTTGACCTGCAAGACCACGATGCCCAGAATGCCGATGGACAGGATGGCCGCGGCGACCAGTATCTCGAGCAAGCCAACGCCGGTCTGGCGGTTTGTGGCGCGACAGACCAGCCGAGATGCGCGCAGAGGATTATTTGCAGGTCGCATTGGGAGCACTTTGTTTGCAGGTTTGAGAGTCGGTACAGCTCGCCACGGTGGTGCCGGTGTAGAGGTAGATGCAGCGGTGGTTGTCGGAGGAGATGGCCGAGCTGCTGATGTCGCCAACCAGTCCCGAAAAGCCAGTGGTCGCGCCGGGGGCGTGAAGCAGGCCCATTGGCGAGGCGATGAGTGCAGTGACCAGCGAGCTGGCCGTGATGCCAGTGGGCACGACGACGGCCTGGGTGATGGGGGCGGAAGCCGTACCCAGGGGTAGAGCAGTGACGGCGCCATCTGAACTGACTTGCACGTCCACCCCACGTTTGACGGCCTCGGCACGCGCGTAAGCAAGCAGGTTGACTGCGTTGTTGGCCTGCGTGGTGAGACGGCTGGAGATCATCAGCCGGTTGAAGCTCGGCACGGCCACGGCGAGCAGCAGTGCGGCGATGGCGACGGTGACGATGAGCTCGATCAAGGTGAAGCCGCGAGGCGGAGACCTTCGGGCACGACGCAGAAAATCAGGTGGGACGAGGGGGTGCATGGCGAGTGGGGCGTTCGGCAATGTTTGTGAGAGGCCGATTCAAATGTATCCAGATGATGGCCACGATTTTGAGGGCGGCGAGCGACTCGTGTGCAGACTTTCCGACGAACGGTCGCCTACGGCCGACGAACGGTATTTTTTGTATCAATCTGTGCAACAACACCCCCAGCCTGAGCGCTGGAGGGGGGTGAAAGGGCCTCAGTCGCAGCGTTGGATGCTGACTTCGAGGCCTTGGCCCTGGGCGCAGAGCCAGAGGGCTTGTGTGCGGGGCTGCGCGCTGTGGGCGGCGTCGCAGTCCCAGTCGGAGAGGACTTGCCGTAGTTGGCCGCCTTGCCAGTGGTTGCGCGGGCGGTGGGTGTGGCCGTGGATCATCCAGGTGCAGGCGGCGCGGGCTAGCCAGCGGCGGGCCTCGGCGGGATCGGCGTCGGCCCAGTTTTCGGGGCGGGCTTGCGCGGCGTTGCTGGCTGCGCGCATGGCGCGGGCCTGCTGCACGCGGGCAGCGAGCGGCTGGGCCAGCACTTGCCGCTGCCACTCGGCGTTGCGGACGGTGGCGCGAAATTGTTGGTAGGCGGTGTCGGCGGTGCAGAGCTGGTCGCCGTGGGTGAGGAGGGTGCGCCCGGCCTGAAACGTGAGCACGACGGGGTCGGGCAAGATTTGCGCGCCGGTGGCTTGCTGGAACCGCTGGCCGAGCAGAAAGTCGCGGTTGCCGTGCTGCACAAACAGGGCGCAGCCCGAGTCGGTGTAGGCGCGCAGCGCGCCCACGATGTCTTGGGCGCAGGCGGCGTCTTCAGGTGCGACGGCCAGCGCGGCGGGGTCGAGCAGATCGTCGCCGATCCAGGCCTCGAACAGGTCGCCGAGGATGAACAGGGCGTCGGCAGCGCGGGCGGCGTCGGCCAGCCAGGCGATGAAGGTCTGGGCGGTGCGGGGGGCCTGCGCACCTAGATGAAGATCGGAGACGAGGGCGATGCGCCGCCAGGCGGGCAGGGCAATCAGGCTGGGGAAGGCGGGCTCGGGGCGGGGGGCGTGTGCGGCGTCCTCTGCGGACGAGGTGTTAGCCGACACGCGAACCGCCGCCCCGATCTTGCGGTGATGCCGTTGTCAAACTTCGCGCTGTCAGACTTCGACGGCTTTGAGGATGACCACGTCTTCTTGCGGTACGTCGTCGTGAAAGCCCTTGCGGCCGGTTTTCACACTCTTGATCTTGTCCACCACGTCTTGTCCTTCGACCACTTTGCCGAAAACGGCGTAGCCCCAGCCTTGCGCCGTGGGGGCGGTGTGGTTGAGGAAGGCGTTGTCGGCGACGTTGATGAAAAACTGCGCGGTGGCCGAATGCGGATCGGAGGTGCGGGCCATGGCGAGGGTGTAGCGGTCGTTTTTCAGGCCGTTGTTGGCTTCGTTCTGAATCGGGGCGAGGGTGGGCTTTTGCTTCATGCCGGGCTCGAAGCCGCCGCCCTGGATCATGAAGCCGTCGATCACGCGGTGAAAAACGGTGCCGTCGAAGTGGCCCGAGCGCACATAGGCCAGGAAGTTTTCGCTCGACTTGGGGGCGTGCTCGGTGTCGAGTTCGATGCGGATGTTGCCGTGGTTGGTTTGGAGTTCGACCATGATGGGCTTTCTGTTTTCAGCTTTAGTTGAGGAGTTTGGCGTCTTCGATGACGATGGGCTTGACGGGCACGTCCTGGAACATGCCTTCGTTCTTGGTCGGCACGGCCACGATCTTTTCGATCACGTTCATGCCTGAAATGACCTTGCCGAACACGGCGTAGCCGTAGCCGTCGGGCTTGGGATAGTCGAGGCTGGGGTTGTCGACCACGTTGACGAAGAACTGCGAGGTGGCCGAGTTGGGGTCGGAGGTGCGCGCCATGGCGATGGTGCCCTTGAGGTTGCGCAGGCCGTTCTGACTCTCCAGCGGAATGGGCGCGCGGGTGGGTTTTTTCTGCATGTCGGCGGTGAAGCCACCGCCTTGCACCATGAAGCCGGGAATCACGCGGTGAAAAATGGTGCCTTTGTAGAAGCCGCTTTTCACATAGTCGAGAAAATTGGTCACGGTTTTAGGCGCCCGGGCCGGGTCGAGCTGCACCACGAAATTGCCCATGGTGGTGACGAATTCCACCTTGGGTTGCGCGGCGGGGGCTTCGGCGGCGTGTGCTGCGGGCAGGGCCGCTGCGGACACCAAGCTCAGCGCGGCGAGTACGGGGGCGATGTGCTGCCGCATGATGCGTCGCCAATTGGGGAGTGATGAGTGGGACGGGGTGGTCAGGCTGGAATTCATTACGAAACGCTTCCTTGAAAAATGAGTTGCCACTGGTTGTTGCGCTGGGCCCAGTACTGACGATAGAGCGGGCTGGAGGGCGCACCGGCCGCACTGTACTGCACCACCCTTTGCCCCGGGTATTGCAGGACGGTGAGCGCGCCAGGGGTGATGGATGGGTTGCGCGCGGGCGCGTGCGCTGTATTCGGCGCCAAGGCGTTGGCGGTGAGCGTGTCTTGGGGGCGCGTGCCCTGCGCAGCCGCCTGCACGACGTCGGTCTGCAACTGCGCCGTGATGCGCTGGCGCTGGGCAGCCCACTGCGAGGCGCTCAGCCATTGCACATGGCGGGTGATGACCACCGGGGTGCTGCCCGCTGGAGTGTCGGCCATGAGGCTGCGCACGTCCGGGTTGGACAGCACCACACAGCCGTCAGACGCCAGGGGCACCCGGGCATAGCTGTCTGGCGGCGTGCCGTGCAGCCAGACGCCAAAGCCGGTGTGGCCTTGCTGCTTGTCCCACTCGTTGGGGTAGTTCAGCGTGAGCGCGCCGGCGCCATAGAGCGGCTTGAGGTCTTTGGCGCCGATTTTGCGGGTGATGAAGTAAATGCCCAACGGCGTTTTCATATCGCCGACCTGGGTCTTGCCCGCGCCGAGCTTGCCCTGGCTGAAGTAATAACTCGCTTCAAGCTGGGGCACGCCGTTGCGTTGCTCAAAAAGATAGAGACGCGAACGGGCGGTATCCACCACGATGGCGCGCTGCACATCGGGCGCCAGCGCCACCAGATTGGCGGCAATCGCCCCGGTCGGCGGCGGTGCGGTGTAGGCGGCGAGGCGGGTCAGAGCCTCCGCCCGAAGTTCCAGAATGCGGGCGTGTTGCTGCGCCTGTTGTTCCGAAAGCGCGGGTGGCGCGGCCGCGGCGAAGCCCGCAGGGTTTCCGGCGCTGGCTTGCATGACATCGCCCAGAAGCAATTGCGCCAGGGAGAAATGCGGGTAGTCCCGCGCCAGTTGCTCGGCCTGGGCCCGCGCCGCGTCGAGGTGGCCGGCAGCGACTTCGGCGTAGGCGTGGAGCAGGCGTCGTTCCGCGCCGTCCTGATTGGGGAGTGCGCTCAGCGAGGTGGTGAGTTTGAGCAGGGTGCGCGCCGAAACGACGGGTTGCTGTACTGAACCGGTGGACGGGCCTGCGGCGTTGCTGGCCCACTCGCCTGTCGGTTCGGCCGCCGGGTCAACCAGGAGGCGACTGCCTGGCGTCCCGCTGGGCACCGCGTTGTAGTCGGTCGCGGCGCGGGCCGCGAACACCAGCGGCACGCACAGCAGCGCCCAAGGCAACAACTTGCGTAGAGGAGGGCGGCGGAATGCGGGCTTCACGGCGGATCGATGCGAGGCGCTTGAAATCACAGCCTAAATGGCGAAACCTTCAGTGGCAATACGGGCGGCCGGTTCAGCCGACGATCTCGCGCACGATCAGCCACTTGCCGTTTTCACGCTGCATTTGCAGGGTTTTCGGGCCGTCAAAATCGAGCGAGCCGGAGGTGTAGTGCTGACGGAAGCGCGCGGTGGCTTTGTCGCCGTCGATCTGCACCTTGAGCGCGTGCACTTTCACCGTGATCTTGGCTTTGTCGGAAATGCGGGCTCGGCGCTGATCTTTCCAGGCGCTCAGGCTCATACCCTTGTCAGGCTTGAAATTGGGGGCGTAGGCGGCGAAATAGCCGGGCAGATTCTTGTTTTGCCAAGCGTCGGCCCAGCGCTCAACTGCTTCCGACACCGCGGCCTGTTCGCTGGCGTTGGTCTGCGCAGGCGCAGCGGCGGGCGCCGGTTTGTTTTCAGCGGGTGCGGGCGCGGCAGGCTTGGCGGCAACCGGGGCCGTCGGCGCGGGCTCGGGTTTGGCCGCGGGTTTTTCGGCGGCCACCACTACCGGCTTCGGCGCAGGCGCGGCCGCAGCGGGCTTGGCCTCGGCGTTGGTTTCTTTCGCGGGCTGCGCCGTGGTCACTTTCAAGGGTGCCGCAGAGGCGGTTTGAACGGCGGGATTTTTGCCCTGCTCGAACAATTCACGAATCAGATTGAGCTTGACGCGGGCGCTGGCGTTTTCATCGGGGGCGAGTTGCAGTGCCTTTTGATAGGCCTGGCTGGCGAGTTTGGCGTAAATATCGCCCAGGTTGGCCTGCGCGGTGGCGTAGCTCGGGTTGGTGCGAATGGCCATATCGAGCGCGGCGCGGGCTTTGTCGTACTGGCCTTGCTGGGCGTAGAGCACGGCCAGATTGTTGTAGGGCTCGGGCAGTTCGGGGTATTGCTCGGTGAGCGACTGAAAGATTTTGACGGCCTGGGCGTCTTTTTTCTGCTCAGTCAGAATGACGCCCTTCAAAAACTGGTACTGCGGGTCTTTGGGCTTTTGCGCCAGCAGCGTGTCCACCTGCGTCAGCGCACTGCTCAGGTCGCCTTTTTGCAGACTTTGGCTGACACTGGCCGCGTCTGCCGCCCAGACGGTTGGCGCACTCAGCGTGAGGGCAATCAGAGTGGCGAGAAGGCGATTTCGCATGATGGAGTTGGAAAAAAAGGGCTGGATGGTGCTTGATCAGTGCCTGAGGAAGGGGCGCCGTCTCAAGGCCTGAGCGCGTACGCCGTGTCAGGCCGAAGACTGACGGCTTGTGCTAAGTTTTTGATTTTATCCGGGGACTTGAGCGCACCCGCGCATCAACCAGGGTCTTCCCGCCACACTCCATGACTGCGTTGCATCTACACAATACCCTCACCCGCGGTAAAGACCGCTTTGCGCCCATCGAGCCGGGCCATGTTCGTATGTATGTCTGCGGCATGACGGTGTACGACTACTGTCATATCGGGCACGCGCGGGTGATGGTGGTGTTCGATCTGCTGCAGCGCTGGCTCAAGGCGCAGGGCTTGCGCGTCACCTATGTGCGCAACATTACTGATATTGACGACAAAATCATCCGCCGCGCGCAGGACAACGGCGAGCCCATTCGCGCGTTGACCGACCGGTTCATCGCCGCGATGCACGAAGATGCCGACGCCCTTGGCGTGGAGCGGCCTACGCATGAGCCGCGCGCCACCGACTATGTGCCGCAGATGCTCGACCTGATCGGCAAGCTCAAAACGCGCGGTCTGGCCTATCGCGACAGCGCGGGCGATGTGAACTTTCATGTGCGCGCGTTTCCCGGCTACGGCAAGTTGTCGGGCAAGTCGCTCGACGAACTGCGCGCGGGCGAGCGCGTGGAGGTCGATACCGCCAAGCAAGACCCGCTGGACTTTGTGCTTTGGAAAGCGGCCAAACCCGCCGAACCCGAAGAGGTGAAATGGCCTTCCGATGACGGCCCGGGCCGACCCGGCTGGCATATCGAATGTTCGGCCATGAGCTGCGCACTGCTGGGTGAGACTTTCGATATTCACGGCGGCGGGGCCGATCTGCAATTTCCGCATCACGAGAACGAAATCGCGCAAAGCGAGGGCGCCAGCGGCAAGCCCATGGCCAATGTCTGGCTGCACAACGGGTTTGTGCGGGTGGACGGCGAGAAAATGTCCAAATCGCTGGGCAATTTTTTCACCATCCGCGACATTCTCCAGCATGTGGACGCCGAAACCGTGCGGCTGTTCATCGTCCGCGCGCACTACCGCAGCCCGCTGAACTACAGCGACGAACACCTGCAAGACGCCCACGCTGCGCTCACCCGTCTCTACACCGCGCTCGACCCGTTCGCCGAGCTACCCGCGCGGCTCGACTGGAGCCACCCGCGCGCGCAGGCCTTTGCCGCCGCGATGAATGACGATCTCAATACGCCTGAGGCCATGGCGGTGTTGTTCGAGCTGGCGACCGAGGTCAACAAAACGGGCGATGTCGATCTGGCGGCGCTGCTGAAAGGGTTGGGCGGCGTGCTCGGTCTGCTGCAGCAGAACCCGCGCGAGTTCCTGCAAAGCAAGGCTGCCGCGGTGGATGCTGCGTGGGTGGAACAGTTGGTGCAGGCCCGCATCGCCGCCAAACAGGCGCGCAACTTTGCCGAGGCCGATCGCATCCGCGCCGAGCTCAGCGCCAAGGGCATCGTGCTCGAAGACAAGCCGGGCGGGATCACGGTATGGAGGGCGGCTTGATGGCGCGAGCACCGGCTTGGTCGGATACGGTCGTGTCCACCAAAGGCCCCATCCCGCTCGACTGGGACAAGGCCTGCGCCCACCTGCAGCGCACCGATCGCGTGATGCGCAAACTCATCAAGACGCATGCGGGCACGCGGCTGCAAAGCCGGGGAGATCCGTTTCAGACGCTGGCGCGTTCCATCATCGGCCAGCAGATTTCCGTCAAGGCGGCGCAGACGGTCTGGGATCGGCTCTGTGCCGCCGTGCCCCAAGTCGCGCCGGAACATCTGGTCGGCCTCGATGATGAGGCTCTGCGTGCTTGCGGCCTGTCGGGTCGCAAGGCGGGCTATGTGCGCGACCTCGCCGTCAAATTCCACGCCGGGGAGGTGCATCCGGACCAATGGCAAGAGATGCACGACGAGGCCATCGCCGCTGAACTGCTGACCATCCGCGGGATTGGCCGCTGGACGGCTGACATGTTTCTGATCTTTCACCTGATGCGCCCGGACGTACTGCCCTTGGGCGACCTGGGGCTGATCAAAGGCGTGAGCCAGACTTACTTCGCCGGCGAGCCCGTGACCCAGAGCGAGGTGCGCGAAGTGGCGGCCGCCTGGGCGCCGTGGCGTTCAGTGGGGACTTGGTATATTTGGCGCAGTCTGGACCCGTTGCCGGTTGCGTATTGATTTGCGCATTGTTTTGCATGTTTGCAACGCAGGAGCGGATCATTTCCCGAGGTGAATATGAGCAAAAAAGTCTTTCTCGATTTCGAGCAACCGGTTGCCGAACTCGAGAACAAAATCGACGAACTGCGCTTTGTGCAGGATGAATCGGCGGTCGATATTTCCGAAGAAATCGGGCGCTTGCAGAAAAAAAGCCAGCAGCTCACCAAAGACCTCTACGCCAAGCTCACGCCCTGGCAGACCACGCAGATTGCGCGGCACGCCCAGCGGCCTTACACCCTCGACTACGCCAACCAGATCTTCACCGACTTTCACGAGCTGCACGGCGATCGCGCCTATGCCGACGACCTGTCCATCGTGGGTGGCCTGGCGCGTCTGGGCGGGCAGGCCTGCATGGTGATCGGCCACCAGAAAGGGCGCGACACCAAAGAGCGCGCGATGCGTAACTTCGGCATGCCCAAGCCCGAGGGCTATCGCAAGGCGCTGCGGCTGATGAAACTGGCCGAAAAATTCCACCTGCCCATCTTCACCTTTGTCGATACGCCCGGCGCCTATCCCGGCATCGACGCCGAAGAACGCAGCCAGTCCGAAGCCATCGGCCGCAATATCTACGAGATGGCGCAGCTCGAAGTGCCCATCATTTCCACCATCATCGGTGAGGGCGGATCGGGCGGGGCGCTGGCCATTGCGGTGTGCGACCAGTTGCTCATGTTGCAGTATTCGATCTACTCGGTGATTTCACCCGAGGGCTGCGCCTCCATTCTCTGGAAGAGCGCGGAAAGAGCGCCGGAAGCCGCCGAGGCGCTGGGCCTCACCGCGCACCGCCTCAAGGCGCTGGGCCTGGTGGACAAGATCGTCAACGAGCCGGTGGGCGGCGCACACCGCGACCCTGCGGCGATGGCGGCTTCGCTCAAGCGCGCGCTGGGCGAATCGCTGCGGCATTTCCAGCACACTAAGCCGGCCGATCTGGTGAAGCAAAGGCTGGAGCGGCTGCAGGGCTTTGGCAAATTCGAAGACACCAAGACGGCGGGACGTTGACCACCCTCGTCGGTTCACTTGATGGGTCCACCTCGTCGGCTTCACAGTCGGCGCTGCCCTTGCTGAACAACCCCGCGCTTGCCGCGCTCAGGCGTTTCGCGTCGCAGAACCCCGGCGTCGCCCAGACCGAGCGCATCGGCATAGCTTTTAGCGGCGGGGCCGATTCCACGGCTTTGCTGCTTGCGGCCCGCACGCTCTGGGGCGGTGGGCGGCTTTGTGCCTTGCACGTCAATCATGGCTTGCAAACCTCGGCCCAGTTGTTCGCGCAACATTGCGCCCAAGCCTGCGCCGCCCTCGATGTGGCGTATGCCGAGGCCACTCTGCAGGTCGACGTGGCGCGGGGGCAGAGCTTGGAAGAAGTCGCGCGCGAGGCCCGCTATTTGGCGCTGGCCAAGCTTGCGCGCGAGCAAAACTGCGCGGTGGTTCTGCTTGCGCAGCATGGGGACGATCAGGTCGAGACGCTCTTGCTCGCCTTGTTGCGCGGGGCAGGGCCGCGCGGCTTGGCGGCGATGCCCGCGCAGATGCAGCGCCACGGCTGCAGCTTTGCGCGACCCTTGCTGGACTACTGCGGCGCGGCCGAATTGCGGAGCTGGCTTGAGTCGCAGGCGGTGAGCTTTCTGGACGATCCGATGAACGCCGACCCCGCGTTTCGTCGCAGCCGCATCCGGCATGAACTGGTGCCGGTTCTCGCCCGGCTCGAACCCGCCTATCGGCAGACGCTGGGCCGCAGCGCCGCCTTGTGCGCAGCGGCCGACGCGCAGATTCAATCGACGGCGGCGCAGCAATTGCGCCTCTGCCTGCAACCCCAGGGGTTGGATCTTGCCGCCTTGCGCGCACTGGGCGCCGTATCTGCTAGCGAGGTCTTGCGGCTTTGGCTGCGGCAAAACGGGCAGCGACTGGACCGTGCGCGGACCGACGAACTGGTGCGACAAGTCTTGCGGACCGGGCAGGGCGCGCATCGCCTCGAACTGCGTCTGCCAGGCTGCATCCTTCAGCGTCAGGGGGCTTGTCTGCGTTTGAAATGGGGCGATGCCGCAGCAGAGAAAGCCTAGAATGCGAAGCTTTGCAGCGAAACGGTCAGGTGCATCGTGCGCCGGGCAAAGAGACTTTCGCAGCTCTCGAACGCATTTCTCATGGCACTCATCGTCCAGAAATACGGCGGCACCTCGGTGGGGTCAGCCGAACGGATCAAAAACGTGGCCCGGCGCGTGGCCAAGTGGCACGAAGCCGGGCATCAGGTCGTGGTGGTGGTCTCCGCGATGTCGGGTGAAACCAATCGCCTGATCGCGCTGGCCAAAGAAATCCAACCCCAGCCCGATCCGCGCGAACTCGACGTCGTGGCTTCGACCGGCGAGCAGGTCACCATCGGCCTGCTGTCCATGGCGCTGCAGGCGCTGGGACGCAAAGCTCGAAGCTACACCGGCGCGCAGATCGCCGTGCATACCGACAGCGCCTTCACCAAGGCCCGCATCGAGTCCATCGACGCCGACAAACTCAAGGCCGATCTCGCTCAGGGCATCATCCCTGTCGTGGCCGGGTTTCAAGGCGTGGACGCGCAGGGCAACATCACCACCCTGGGCCGGGGCGGCTCAGATACCTCGGGCGTGGCGCTCGCAGCGGCCTTGCAGGCCGACGAATGCCAGATCTACACCGACGTCGACGGCGTCTACACCACTGATCCGCGCATCGTGCCCGAAGCCCGGCGGCTCGACACCATCACCTTCGAAGAAATGCTGGAAATGGCCAGCCTGGGCTCCAAGGTGCTGCAAATCCGCTCGGTGGAATTCGCGGGCAAGTACAAGGTTCGCCTGCGCGTGCTCTCCAGCCTGACCCCGTGGGACCTGCCGCTGGAGCAGGAGTCGCGCAGCGGCACACTCATCACCTTTGAGGAAGACGAAAACATGGAACAAGCCGTGGTGTCGGGTATCGCCTTTGCCCGCGACGAAGCCAAGATCATCGTGGTCGGCGTGCCCGACCGTCCCGGCATCGCCTATCAGATTCTCAGCGCCGTGGGCGAGGCCAATATCGAAGTCGACATGATTCTGCAAAACCAGAGCGTGGCCGGTTTCACCGACTTCACCTTCACCGTGGGCCGGGGCGATTACGCGCGTGCGCTCGACATTCTCAAGTCCAGCGTGCAGGCCCACATCGGCGCCAAGGAAATTCTCGGCGATCCGAAAGTGTGCAAGGTTTCCATCGTGGGCATGGGCATGCGCTCGCACGCCGGCGTGGCCAGCAAAATGTTCCGCACCCTGTCGGAAGAAGGCATCAACATCCAGATGATCTCCACCTCAGAAATCAAGGTCTCGGTGGTCATCGAAGAAAAGTACATGGAGCTTGCGGTGCGCTCTTTGCACAAGGCCTTCGACCTAGAACAAAGCGCCTGAGCCGCGACGTTTTCCGTCAAGGTGGCGATCGCAGGTGAATGCGTGTAATAATTGCCGACTTTGCTGAACGCATGAAGCCACAAGCAATTTGCCAAAAGGAAACTTGAGGCAACTGGAGACGTGACCGAGTGGCCGAAGGTGCTCCCCTGCTAAGGGAGTATGTGCCAAAAGCGCATCAAGGGTTCGAATCCCTTCGTCTCCGCCAGGATTGATCTAAAGTAGTCCCTCGAAGCCCCACGCAGTCTCTGCGGCGGGGCTTTTTCATTGGGGAGCGCGTCCATAATCGTCCCGTTGCATCCGGGGCGATACCACGCCAGCCAGCCGCCAAACGTGGTATCGTCCATGGCATCCTGAAGGGCGATACCATGAGTCTCACCGTGAAGGCTGTCGAGGCAGCCAAGCCGCAGGAGCGGCCCTACAAACTCACCGACGGCGGTGGCCTGTACCTCTTTGTGGCGCCCACCGGGCTGAAGAGCTGGCGCGCCAACTACGAGCTGAACGGCAAACAGCGCACGCGGACCTACGGCCGCTACCCGGCCATGACTTTGGCGCAGGCCCGAGCAGCGCATACGCAGGCCAAAAGCGCACCGGCCGAGGCGGCGACCGCCACGCCACTCGCGAAGGTCGCACCGACGTTCAAGGCCATCACGGAGCAGTGGTTGAAGATCAAACTTCCCTCCCTGTCCAACGGAAAGCACCAGGGGCAGGTAGCCGGGACGCTGGAGCGCTTCGCGTACCCCGCGATTGGTTCGCTCCCGATCGACCAGATCCCACGCACAAAACTCGTGGAAGTCGTGCAGGCCGTGCAGAAGGGCGGCCGCGTTGAAACGGCGCATCGGGTGGCCGGGCGCATCGCGGCGGTGTTCGATTACGCGCAGGATGTGGGCTACATCGAGAGCCACGGTGCCGGCGGCTTGGTGCGGGTGCTGCAGCCGCGCAAGGTGAAAAAGCCGATGGCCAGTATCCCGCCTAGCGAAGCTGGTGCGTTGCTTGTTGCGATCGACAGCTATGAAGAGCCGATCACCCGCCTGGGGTTGCAATTGCTGGCCTTGACCTTCGTGCGCGTTGGCGAGTTGCGCGGCATGCGGTGGGCTGAGCTGCGCGAGGACGGCACGGTCTGGGTAGTTCCCGAAGACCGCATGAAGGCGGGATTGCCGCACGTCGTACCGTTGTCCCAACAGGCGCGGGCGGTGCTTGAACAACTTCGGGTGCTCACAGGTGACCGCAATCTAGTGCTGGATTCACCGCTGCGCCCGGGGCATGCGCTGTCGGAGAACACCTTCCTGTTCGCGCTTTACCGACTGGGCTATCGCGGTCGGATGACGGCGCATGGATTTCGGGCTCTGGCGTCCACCGTGCTCAATGAGCAATCGGGCTTTGCGCACGATGTCATCGAGCGCCAGCTCGCGCACCGCGAGACGGATGCGGTTCGCGCGGCGTACAACCGGGCGCAATATCTGGACCAGCGCCGGGGGCTGATGCAGTGGTGGGCAGACTGGCTGGATCAACAGTGGCAAACCGATAAGCCAACCGAAAGCGTAATCACCAACCGCCAGCGTTTGTCATGACTCGGCCCATGTGGAATCCGGGCGGATCGTTGTCCGTCCGGCGATTCTTGAGCCGGTGAACCGTGTGATTGGAGACTGTTTCTGATGTTGCCAGAAAAAGCGCTGTTCTTCGGCCTAACCTGCCTCGGCTTCGGCTTCATTCCTGGGCCCGCGCTGCTACAGACCGTATCGTTGACGCTTCAGCACGGGCGGCGTGTCGGCTTCCTGTCCGCGCTCGGCATCCACCTCGGCGCCTTTTTCCAGATCTGCATCGTCGCGCTCGGTGCGGTCGCGGTGCTGAAGACATCACCGATGCTGTATCACGTGCTCAAGGGGGTCGGTGGAGGCTATCTGATCTGGCTCGGCATCCAGCGCATCCGTGCACCCGTAGGGCAGGACGCGGCGATCAAGGTGCCGAACAACGTTGTGTCTTCGAGCGCGTTCATCGAGGCGTCGAATCCGAAATCAGCGCTGTTCTATTTTTCGTTTCTGCTGCAATTCACGAATCCTGACGCGTCGCTCGGGCTCGGCTGGCAACTGTTCTTGCTCGGCGCTTGCGCCAATCTGCTGTTTTCCGCCGCCGACGTGTTCTGCATCCTGCTCGCCCATCCGTTGCGTGCCCGCGTGTCACCGGGCGGCCCGGCACTGCGGATCGGCCAAATTCTCGCCGGCACGCTGTTCGTCGTGCTGGGCGTGATGGCGATCATCAGCAATTAGCGCGGGTATGACCCCATGACGAACGACAGGTGTATCGACGGGGTGAGGCCAGGCTGCTCAATTGCAAGTCGCCCTCTCGATGCCGATTCCCTCCTTCGTGTCAACGCATGTCGCGCAGGACAAAAAGACCTGTTGAATGCGCTCGGCCTGATTGTGAACATGATCGTATTGCGGAACACGCGGTACATGGAAGGCGTGCTGATGCGGTTGCGCAGCGAGGGCTACCGGGTGTGGCCCAAGGAGGGGGGCGGCAGACGCTGTCGACGCAAGAACATCAAAATACTCGCGCGCCGTGTCGGCGTCCGACGCGCGTGGAGAGCTACGCCTGTTGTCCACAGGGATTGATTTATGAAATTTTGCAGATGCGTTCATGGGGTTTAACTGACTTCTCTTTCCCATTGCGGTCCAGACCCCCTATTCATTCGATTGCCGATCGCGTCGAGGACCGCGGGGACAATGACTCGATGCATTGGTTTTACCGGCAGCATATAGATGCGCCCAAGCGAGTTGTGCACATGAACCACTGTGGTGACGGTGATCAGTACCTTGGGTTCTCCAGGAAGCAAGGCGCGATGAACCGACAGAATGACGTTCAGGTGTTTGTCTTTGTCTCCGAGCAGCGCTTCGTCGAAGGTGTTCTCGAAGAGCGTGAAGATTCCGACGCGGTCGCCTAGGCGGTACTCTGAGGGCGACTTGCCGGGAATGAGAGCAGACAGGTGGCCAAGGTCCTTGAGCCCCAGCAGGGACGCCGTTCGGTTGCGCAAGGCCATGCACGCATTGACCCACTTGGGAGTATGTCCAATGGCAGCGATGAAGTGGTCAAGCGCTGGGAGTTCGACTGCGTTGGATTCAACTGACCAAGAGTCGTGGAAGTCGGAGCCGACGAGCAGACCTGCGACCAGGCTGCTTGGCGGTGCAGTAGTTTCGCGCGGACCTTCATTCATGCGGTTTGACGTGTGAACTGAGGGGTGAGCGTCGGGTTGGAGCCTCCCTTCGTGCGGGCTCGCTCTGGTGGAGGAACTTGGTGTATAGATCGCGAGGCGATGGGGGGGGGGATGGACTTGAGGACTTGACCAACATTACCCCGGTGGTAGCCACCGTGTGCGATGACGTGGAGAAGGATTTCTTCTCGGGACATGCGCCCGCTGTCCCCGTCGGTAAACTCGAAGTCGATGACTTCGGCGAGATTGGTTGCGCTCAGGCTTGCAGCGTAGTGCTCGTACCAAGCATCGGTGGCCGCCACATCGGACCGCAATTGAGCAAGGGTGGGCGTGCTCTTGGTGTTCGTGGCGTCGAAGGGCCTTGGCTCGGCGCTCAGGTGGGCCTTGAAGATGCGATCAACGACGTAGATGTGGTTCAGCGTTCGGATACATGTGTGGAGATGTTCTGCGTGCTCGGCAGGTAGCCCTGCAAGGGTGGCGAATAACTCCTGATTGGCCCAGGACTTGTACCCGAACAGCGATCGAAGTGTGGTGCTTGACATGCGCGCGATTACTCCCTGAGATGCCTAACGCAATGTACGTCGGCGCAGCGAACCATGATTATGCCGAGCCAAGTCATTGACGGCGAGGTTTTTGCAATTTCTTACTCCGCATATGCTCCGGACAAATCGGAAGGCCTTAGTATTGAACATACGATAGCTGTGGCCCTGGCGATCGTAGCCACCATCGTGCCAAGGCACTGCTGAGTTCGCATATCGGCTGTGTTGACGGCCCGTGTATGGCGCTCAGCCGCGCTCTTCGCCTTGCGCGGACTGCTCGATCTGCGTTGCGCGACAACCCACTGGACAAAGCGGCCCGTCGCAGACGCCATGGTCACAAAAGCGACAGATATGGCGCGCATCGGCTCGGTTCTCTACTGCTCCGGCGAGCAGTTTGTCGAGCAGGTTCGTGAACTCCGCTTGTTCTGACTTGGCCAGCGTGCTTAGCATCGCACTTAGGGTCGAAAGGCGCTGGGTTTGCAGGCGCATGGCTTCAACGCGGCCTGCTGCGAGGATTTCTACCAAAGTCTCGCGGGATCCGCTATGGGATTTCCGGACAAACCCAGAAGCTGCCAGGCGGTCAATTGCGCGCGAGCAAGCGGGTTGGGAAAGGCTCAGCACCTTGCCAAGTTCGCTCACGCTCATAGGTGGCCAATAGGAGAGCCAAAGCAGGATTGCCGCGCTGGATGGCGAATAGTCTTCCAACGCCCCGCTAATGGCTCGGTCAAGCACGGCCCACATGGCGCCCAGTTTATTGGCCTGCAGCGCCTGATTTCTCTCACGCTTGTTCATAGAGCCTGTCAGTTGCATGCATGCGCCGAAGCGCGGCTGCATAGCGCGGCATGACCGCGGCCATCATGGATTCCCCCTGCGGGGGACGTTCCGTGTTGAACACGTAACGCGGGAAGTCGAGCGGCTTCTGAACGGTCCAGATCCTTTCGTGATCCCCAGGAGAAAAATTTGGGCAGGTGTCCCCACAGCGACCCAGCCGATGGGGACGGTTGCGTGAGCGGCAAGCTCCGTGCGGATATGCACCACGGCGTGGATTCGCACTTCACTGCCGCGCCGGAGAATGGCGCCATTGAAAACGGCCGCACCAGTTGCTATGAACACCTCATCTTCCACTGAGCATCCGACGAGGTAGGCGTGCGGCCCCACGAGAACGCAGCTTCCAATCTGCGTTACGTGCCCCGGCACGCCGCGAATAACCGCAGTGTCCATGATTACGCAGTTGTCGCCGATGCGAATCGGTCCGCCTTCAGAGATGAGTACAGCGCCGTGGCCAATGGAGCAATTCGCTCCGATGTGCACGTCGCCTGAGATGACAGCGGTAGATGCGACCCTGGCGCTTGGGTCAACGAATGGATGATCTTGATCGTTTTGAATCCACATATGAGTCTCCATATTGCATGCAGCATGCATGAATGATAGATGGGCAAGAGCATCATTGCCAAGCGTTCGAGGCACCGAACGTCGGGGCGCGACGCCCGCAGACTATCGGTAACGGGCGCGTTGGATGGAATGCAGACGATGCCCGCTCGCTGACGTATAGCAGTCAGCGTACTGAGGATGGGCGACGGCCGCATCGGTCCAGCTACTGTCACTCACGAACTCCGTCTGTAGCTCCACTCCGGCACCGGCCGCCGGGTATTGCTACGCGGCTTGCAATCGTCGCTAGCTGCCGCCGAGTAGAGAGCGCGCAAGCTGCCATGCGTTTTCCTGGCTCTCGCCAATACGGCGCAGCGCGTAGGGCCACCAGTCGCTGCCGAATGAGACGTAGAGGCTACTGCATTGGAGTTCGGACTGAGGATTGCAAGACAAACGCGCCGAGGACGAGCTGCGACCCCGGGGCTCCTTGAGCGGTCCCGATCAACGCTCAGACATGTCTGCGGTCCAGGAGAGGGCTGGACTGGATCAGGTTCATCGTGTCTTGCCCGAGGGGCCGGGCCATTCTGGTGAGAGCAGGTAAACCCTCAAGGCTTCGCCAATGTGGCGGATCGACTCCGCGACCTCACCGGAATTCACCATGGCGTCCTCAGTCACACATGCGCCAAGCAGGGCTATGTCGCGCGATGCGCCCTCGACCATCACGGCTGACATGGTTAGAAGCGTCTCACGCAGCGCATCGTAAGCATGATGGGCCCTGGGGGAGGTGTTGACCAGGGCCACGGGTTTGCCCACGAACCCTTCGTCACTGACCAGCCAATCCAAGGCGTTTTTCATGATGCCCGATACACCATGAGCGTATTCGGGGCTGGCGATCAACAGAGCATCTGCCTGTCGAACCGACTGCCGCAGGTGTCGAACCGAGGGAGGCGGATCGATCTCTCGATCCGGGTTGAACAGGGGGAGGTCGCCCAAGCCCGGATAGACCGATATCGACAGATCGGCAGGTGCCAGGCGAGCTGCTGCGCGGCAGAACGCGGCATTGATCGAAGCCGCGCGCAGGCTTCCGGCCATGGCCAGGACGCGCATGAGATCAGGGGGCATGCCGGGATTCTACGGTGGTGTTCACCCCCACATAGCCCGTGAATTGGCGGTGAAAGTGATAGGCCGAGAAGCTGGCAACCCGACTCAACACCGCCACGGACAGATCGCCGCGGCCGCGAGCAAGGCGTGATACGAAGCGAATTCGAGCATGCGCGCCGGCACCACGCGCAACGTCTGCAGCCACTGCTCGAAACGACGGCGGTAGGCACAGCCCTGGCCATAAAACACCAGCACGGTCTTGCCGTCGAGAAGTTTGGGACTGGCCAGGGAGGGGTTGTCGCGCGCGCCGACCAGCACCAGTTCCTCGCGATACAGCGGCACGCTCGCGTAGCGTGCAGCGTCCACGGCCTCGCCGACGATGACCGCATCCAGCGCGCCGGCTTGCACGCGGGCGATCAATTCGCGCGAGGGCGCGGTCTGCAGTTCGACCATGACCTCGGGATGACGGCGATGGAACTCCGCCAGCGGCAACGGCAAGCGGCTCGCGGCCACGCTTTCCATTGCGCCCAGCCGCAGTCGTCCGCCGATGCCGTCCTGGCGCACCGCGGCACGGGCGGCCTCGGCGAGGTCGAGCAGGCGCCCGGCATAGCCCAGCAGCGCATCGCCGGCCGCAGTCAGACGCAGTACGCGCCCCTCGCGTTCGAACAGCGCCACGCCCAGCGAGGTTTCCAACTGGCGGATGCGCGCGGTGATGCTCGATTGCGCGCGGTGCAGGCGCAACGCCGCGCGGCCGATTCCGCCGGCGTCGACCACGGCTTGAAAGGCTTCCAGTTCACGCAAATCCATGATCGCTTTTTCCGATGTGTACGCTCTGAATTATTCGCTTTTATAGCTGAATTCTGGCACCTAATATGGTGTCAACCCTAAAAGACATCGGGTCAAAGAAAGGAAGCAGCCATGCCAACATCGCAGATGCTGTCGCGAACCTACGGCCGCGGCGCAGCCGACCGTCGAATCGAGGCGCGTGAGCCATCCCTTGAGGGCGCGCGTGCCGCGCTCGAATGTTTCTACTTCGCCTTCAACCAGCGCTCGCTGGACGCATTGGAGGCCGTATGGGCGCCAGGTACGCTGATCTCGCTGGACAATCCGCTGGGCGGGATCATGCGCGGGCTCGACGACATCCGCGCGCTGTACCGGCGCATCTTCAGCGGCCCCGCGCAGGTGTGGGTGGAGCTCCACGATGTCGTCGAATATGTGGGCGATGACACCGTCGTGTTCGCGGGTCGCGAGCGAGGCGAATTCACGCGTGACGGTCGCACGGTACCCCTGGCGATACGAACCAGTCGCGTGTTCCAGTATTTCGGTGGCCCACTCGGCTGGCGGCAGGTACACCATCATGGATCGATCGATGACCCCGAGGCGTTGGCGCGGTACCAGCAGGCTGTCCGGGGGGCATGATCGACGCGCGTGCACCTTGACTCCGCCCTGGCAATGAGCGGACCAACCAACGGGTTGCGGCGACGGTCCGCTGCGCGGCACGCCGCTGAACCAGAGCATTCTGCAATTCCCCTGTGGACACCTCCATGAACACCCCTCTGCGCAATGCCCTGACCGGCATGACCGTGCTCGCCATCGGCATCGGCATCGGCCGGTTTCTGCTCACGCCGCTGCTGCCGATCATGCAGGCCGATGCCGGGCTGAGTCTGGTCGGGGGCGGCTGGCTGGCCTCGGTGAACAATATCGGCTATCTGGCCGGGGCCTTGCTGTGCACCGTGGTGGCCTTGCCGCAGCGGCAGGTGCTGCGCTGGGGACTGGTGGCGATTGCGCTGTCCACCGCGGGCATGGGACTTGCCCATGGCATGGTGCCGTGGCTGGCCTGGCGCCTGCTGGCAGGCGTCGCGGCGGCGGTGCTGATGGTGCACGGCATCGCCTGGAGCATGCGTCGCGTATCCGCACCGGTGGCGCATCCTCTGCTCGAAGCACTGGTGTTCACCGGCCCCGGCGTCGGCATCGTGGCGAGCGGCGTGGTGGTGGCTGGATTGCAGCCCCTCAGGGTGGGTTCGGCGGCGAGCTGGATCGGCTTCGGTCTGGCCTGCGCCGGGGTGATGGCGCTGCTCTGGCGCACGCTGGGCCATGCGCCCGAAGCAACCTCGGCACAGGCCGACGCGGCAAGCCCGGCGCAGCCCATGGGGCCGGCCTGGGCACTGATCGCCGCCTATGGCCTGTTCGGTTTTGGCTATGTCATCCCCGCCACCTTTCTGCCGGTCATCGCCGGCGAGCATCTGCACCTGCCCGCGCTGCGCGAGTGGTTCTGGCCGCTGTACGGTGCGGCGACCGTCGTTCTGACCCTGCTGTTACCGCGCCTTCTGCGGCACATCGACAACCGCTCCGTTCTGGCGGGTGCTTTTGTTGCGATGATTGCGGGCACCACGCTGATTCTGGTCTGGCCGAGCATTCTCGGCCTTGCGCTGGCGACCGTGTTGACCGGCAGCATGCTCATGCCTATCCCCATGGTGGTGATGCGCGAGGCGCGGCTGCTGATGCCGCATGACCACACCCGCCTAGTCGCCGCGCTGACCGCCGCGTTCGGCGTCGGGCAGATCGTCGGGCCGCTGACGGCGGCATGGCTGGCTGCGCGGCAGCACAGCTTCGATGCGCCGCTGTTGCTGGCGGCGCTGGCGCTCCTCGTCGCGGCCACTCTTGCCCTGGTGCGGACGCGCGGTGCCAGGATTCCCACGGCCCGCAGTGTGGGCGAGTAACAGACTCCTGCTGCCGTCGATGCGTGAGCGCCGGCGGCGGTCAGCGCGGTGACTCGGGTCGGGCGCCCGCTCGATGCGTCGACACGGATTCGGCGTCGCCTGGCCAGGTGATTCCAAGCCAGTCGCGCAACCCGCGCCCGCCTGTTTCCGTCACGCTCACCGCGCGGCTGTCGAGGTGATGCCGCACCCAGCCGAGTTCCAGGCATCGGCGATAGATCGCCACGCCAACGGGGCCGCTCAAATGATGGCGGCGCTCGCTCCAGTCGATGCAGGTCTTGCTCACCGGCTGGTGGCGCAGGGCGCGCGTGTCGAGGCCGAAGTCTTCCAGCAAGTGGATGCCACTGGGGCTGAAGCGGGCGAGGTCGTCTTCGATGTGCAGGCCGTCACGCGCGATCAGCGCATCGCAGATCGAAACCCCCAGTCGTCCGGCGAGGTGGCTGTAGCAGGTGCGCCCGGCCTGCAGCAGCGGATCGACGCGCGAGCTTGCCGCGCGCGCCGGGTTCTGCGCCGCCACCAGCATCAACGATTCCAGCAGCGCCGCCACCTGCGCCGAGGCCAGCCGGTAGTAGCGGTGGCGGCCCTGCTGCTTCGCCTCCAGCAGACCCGCCTCGCGCAGCGCGCCGAGATGCCCGCTGGCGGTGGCCGCGCTCACCCCGGCACAGGCCGCCAATTCGCCCGCAGGCAGCGCCCGGCCATCGCCCAACGCCAGCAGCATGCTGGCGCGCGCGGGTTCGCCCACCAGCGCGGCGATGCGGGCGATGTCGATGTCGTGGGTCATGGTGAGTTTCCGGTTTTGCGGCTTGCTGGAGCGCGATTGTGAGCGCAGCACGCAGCCCATGCTTCGGTCTGCGCCGAAGCGTGACGATGCACGCACCGCGACGATGACGGCATCGCCACTCGATTCCGATGCCATGACCAACGCCCATGCTGCACCCACCGATCGCCGCGTCATCCTGCTCATTCTCTGTCTCGCGGTGCTCATCGCCCAGGTGGATACCTCGGTGGTCAACCTCGCGGTGCATGCGATTGGCGTCGGCTTACATGCGCCGCTGCCCGCGCTGCAATGGGTGTTGGACGGCTACAACCTGAGCTACGCCGCGCTGCTGATGACCGGTGGCACCCTGGCCGATCTGCTCGGGCGGCGGCGCGTGCTGATGGCCGGTGCGGCGGTGTTCGTGCTGGGTTCCTTGCTCGCCGGCCTGGCGCCCAATATCACCGCGCTGATTGCCGGACGCGTGCTGGCGGGCATCGGCGCGGCCATGCTGCTGCCCGCCAGCCTGGCGCTGATCCGCGTGATCTGGGACGACCCGCACGAGCGCGCCCATGCCATCGGCGTGTGGGCCGGGACCAATGGCGCGGCGCTGGCCATCGGCCCGACGCTGGGCGGCTGGCTGATCCAGACGGTGGGCTGGCGCAGCGTGTTTCTGCTGATCGTGCCCATCGGCCTGGCGGTGCTGCTGTGGGCGCCGCGCGCCATCCCCGAGTCGCGCGATGCGCAGGGGCGGCGCGTCGATCTGCCGGGGCAGTTGTTCGGCGGCCTCGCGCTGGCCGCGCTGGCGGTGGCCGCCATCGTGCACCGTCTGCTGCTGCCCGCCGTGGCGGTGGCACTGCTGGCTGCGCTGTTGTTCGTGCGCGCCGAACGGCGTGCGGGAACGGGCGCGATGATTCCGCTGCCGCTGTTGCGCAACGCACGGCTGGCCGCGGTGAACGGCGTGGCCGCGGCGATGACCTTCGGTATGTACGGCGTGCTGTTCCTGCTGCCGCTGAACTGGCTGCGCGCAAACGTGCTCGACGCCACCGGCGCGGGACTGGCGCTGCTGCCGATGTCGCTGGCCTTCGTTGCGCTGTCGCACCGCTCCGGGCCGTGGAGCGTGCGTTACGGCATGCGGCGGCTGATGGTGGGCGGCATGGCGCTGATCGGCGCGGGCATCGCCGTGCTGGCGTGTTCACACGCGGGACAAAACCTGTGGCTGGCCGAAACCGGCCTGTTGCTCACCGGCGTGGGCATGGCGCTGAACACCGGCCCGGTGCTGGCCAGCGCCGTGGCGGCGGTGGAGCCCGCCCGCGCCGGCACCGCCTCGGCCATGATCAACACCGCACGCATGGTCGGCGCCACGCTGGGCGTGGGCGTGCTGGGCAGCGTGTTCGCGGCGGGCGGCAGTCCGCCCGCAGGCTTCACGCTGGCGATGGGTCTCGGCGTCGTCGTGGTGTTCGCGGGCGCGGTGCTGGCGTTGCGAAAGTCAGATAGGTAAGCCCAAGTATCCGAATACCGCGCGCGCCACCCGTTCCCTCAGAGCGTCTTGATCGGTTTCACCTGCGAGACCCGCTGCGTCGATCATGCCCTTGGCCATCGCCACCACGTCGCCTGCCTCGACATCAGTTCTGCCATATCGCTTCAACAAGCCCGCTACACGCGCCACGATGCTTCTCGCCAGATCGCTGGTCTCTTGGTTCATGGGAAGGATCGTTTCGACATACTCCAACACTCTTGCCAATCGCGCGCGTTGCAACTGGTGCTCCACGGCGACACGAACGAGTGCATGCAGATCGTCCGCCAATGACGCCCCAGGGTTGGATGACAAGTGCGCGATGGCCCGCAGCAACTGCTCGCGTTCTCGGCGCAGGAGTTCCGCCAGGATGGATTCCTTCCCTGGGTAGTACTGATACAGCGAACCGATGCTGACTCCAGCTCGCATGGCCACCGCATTGGTCGTCAAGGCATCGAGTCCAGCGCTCTCCAGAATGCGAGCAGCGGCCTCCACGATGGCATCGACCATCGCCTTGGAACGATGCTGTGCCGGGCGTTTACGCGGGGTGAGTGACATGGGCAGGAAGCGAGTAGCCAATGGGAGCGTCTGATCGCATGATTTCCCCTGTCGATTCACTCAGGAGAACATCGATGACCAAACCTCAGACCTATTCTTTTTTCATGCTGCTCAAAGCCACCCGACCTTGGCTGGACAAGGCACCGCCCGAACGATTTGCCTACGTCAAGGACATTGTGAATCCGATTCTCGAGGCCCATCCCGCAGTTTCCATGCGATTCTTCGACTCGGAGTCTTACTCTGCGAAGGTGTCGGATGTGGCGCTCTGGGAGACGCCCGATCTGGTGGCGTATCAACAGGTGATCAGGAAGCTGCGCGATACCCTGTTCTGGAATTACTACTTCGAAGTACTAGACATTATTCCGGCCGTCGAGGAAGGATATGCGGCTTACTACGACATGGCGCCGTTGACGGCCCGGCAGTGAATTCAATGGCCAGCGGGCGGCATGCGTTTCGATGCCGCCTCTTGTCTGCCGTTTCTCTGTCATTTCTGTCAGCTTCACGGGCTCTCCAAACCGACCCTTGCGACCGGAAGAGGGGAGCCAACCCGGCCGTAATCGGCCATCTCGATATGTGCCTCCCCCCACGCCTTCAGCGCCGCCATCACCGGTTGCAGGCTGCGGCCGCGCGCGGTGAGGCTGTATTCGACCTTGGGCGGCACCTGCGCATACACCTTGCGCGCGATCAGGCCGTCGGTCTCCAGCTCGCGCAACTGGTTGGTCAGCATGCGCTGGGTGACGTTGGGCAGACGGCGGCGCAGCTCATTGAAGCGCAGCGTGCCGTCCAGCAAGTGGTGCAGCACCACGCCCTTCCACTTGCCGTCGATCAGGCTAAGCGTGGCTTCCACCACGCAGCCAGGGCTGCAATCCAGGCGGCGATGGCGCATGCGCGGCATACAGTATCCTTTTCAACACTATGTGCACAATATGTGCGTACTTGTTCAACAGCATGGTAAGCACTACGGTTCTCCTGCGCAATTCGCCGCATTCAAACCAGGAGAAACCCATGCGTGCCATCGGCTATCAAACCCCGCTGCCCATCGACGCTGCCACGTCGCTCGTCGACATCGAACTGCACGGCCTCCAGCCGAGCGGCCACGATGTGCTGGTGGCCGTCGAAGCCATTTCAGTGAACCCCGTCGACGTGAAAGTGCGCGCCAGCAGCGCACCACCCGCGGGCGAGTGGAAGGTGCTGGGCTGGGACGCCGCGGGCACCGTGCTGGCCACCGGCCCCGAGGCCACGCGCTTGCGCCCCGGCGACCGCGTGTACTACGCGGGCGACATCACCCGGCCCGGCACCTACGCCGCGCTGCATTGCGTGGACGAACGCCTCGTCGGCCACATGCCCGCCAGCCTCGACTTCGCCCAAGCCGCGGCGCTGCCGCTGACCGCCATCACCGCGTGGGAGGCGCTGTTCGACCGGCTGGACGTGCGTCGCCCCGTGCCCGGCGCCGCGTCCGCGCTGCTCATCATCGGCGGCGCGGGCGGGGTGGGCTCCATCGCCACGCAACTTGCGCGGCAACTGACCGGACTCACCGTCATCGCCACCGCCTCGCGTCCCGAAACGCGCGACTGGGTGCAGCGCATGGGCGCCCATCACATCCTCGATCACAGCCAGCCGCTGGCACCGCAGCTGCAGGCCCTCGGCCTGGGCGCACCCGCCTTCGTGTTCAGCACCACGCAAACCGCGCGGCACCTGGCCGACATCGCCGAACTGATCGCGCCGCAAGGCCGCTTCGCGCTGATCGACGACCCCAAGCAGCTCGACATCATGGCGTTCAAGCGCAAGAGCGTGTCCGTCCACTGGGAGTTCATGTTCACCCGCTCGATGTTCGCCACCGCGGACTTGGCTGAGCAGGGCCGCCTGCTCGACGAGGTGGCGCGGCGGGTGGATGCAGGCCAGCTCAAGACCACGCTCAACACCCGCCTCGGCCCGATCGACGCCGCCACCCTCAAGCGCGCGCACGCGCTGGTGGAGACGGGCAGCAGCATCGGCAAGGTGGTGGTGGAGGGCTGGGAGTGATCGCAACAGCGTGACGGGGCCTGGGTGAAGAGTTGCCGCAACGCAAGGCGAACGCGTTGGACGCACAGCGCGATCAGATGTCGCGAGTCGAAGACCGCCCATGGTCGTCATGCCGAAGTCGATGTGTGGCCCGCCTCGATCAACGTTGGCCCGGCTCAAGCTCGGGGCTGCTCTGAAAAGCTTCACCCAGGTAACCCATGACTGCCCGCACGGTCTCCGAACGCCTGAGATCCCGGTGAGTGACCAGCCAGATGTCGCGCGAGAAAGGAGCGCCCGATTCATCGAGTCTGACCAATTGCTTGTCGGCATCACCAAGAAAGCAAGGCAAGCCTGCGACACCAGCGCCTGCGCGAGCTGCGATGAAATGGCCACTGATGTCGCTCAGCTCGCAACTCACGGGACGTTGCCCGGCGATGTTTAGCAGCCATTTCTGCTGGGGCATGTCAGCAAATTGCTCGTCGTAGGCGATGAAGGTCCAGTGGCTGGGATCGTGCAAGGCCGGGTAATGGTGGCTGGCATACAGCGCGAACCGCATGCGGCCGATACGGCGGACGACATTACTGGATTCCTTCGGGCGTATCAGCCGCAATGCCACATCTGCTTCCCGGCGGCTCAGTGACACTTGGCGCGCTTCAGCAGTGACGGAAAGTTGGATGCCTGGATAAGTCGTCTGGAAATCCGCCATGCGGGTTGCCAGAAAATGCGTAGCCAACACGGGCGGCGCGCTGAGCGTGACCTTGCCACTCAAGGGTGCTTGAGTCGCACGGGTATGCCGTTCGATGGCGAAGGCAGTGCTTTCCATGGCCTTGGCCTGCTCAAAAACCTGAATGCCGACCGGCGTCAGGCGACAGGCACGC
This sequence comes from Thiomonas sp. OC7, assembly GCF_900634595.1. Classification (NCBI taxonomy): domain Bacteria; kingdom Pseudomonadati; phylum Pseudomonadota; class Betaproteobacteria; order Burkholderiales; genus Thiomonas; species Thiomonas sp. OC7. The sequence continues at coordinate 2,476,119 of NZ_LR131953.1, forward strand.
GGCAGACGCTCGACCAAGACGACTTGCAATTCGTCCTCCAGTGCCACCAGCCGCCGGCTGACAGTGGCGTGGTCCACCCGAAGTGACCGCGCCGCGCCAGACAGTGTTCCAGCGTTGCCCACGGCAAGGAAATGGCGCAGATTCTCCCAATCGAACATATGTGCGTTTTCTCAAGTTTGAGTTGCAATTTTAGAGAATTTACGCACAGATTGTCGAGGCCTAGCATGCCTCTTGTTCAAGGCTTCGGATGGCTAAAAATGTCTTCTTCGTCTTCCCCACGTGGCACGCTGATTGCGGCTGCGCTTGGCTTCGTCGTGGTGTTGTTGGATGTCAGCGCAGTGAATGTGGCGCTTGGTGCATTGCACCGTGATTTCGCTACCGCCGTGGCGGGGCTGCAATGGGTGGTGAATGCTTACACGTTGGTATTTGCCGCACTGTTGTTGACCAGTGGCTCGCTTGGAGATCGTTTGGGGTCGCGGAGGGTCTTCCTGTGCGGCTTCACACTGTTCACGCTGGCATCGGCTGCCTGTAGCGTCGCCATCAACTTGCCGATGCTGGTCGTTGCCCGGCTGGTCGAAGGTCTTGGAGCGTCGCTGCTGGTTCCCAATTCGCTAGCCATACTCAAGCGCGCCTTTCCGGACAAGCTGCAGCGCAGCCGCGCCGTGGGCTGGTGGGGTGCTATCGGCGGCATATCCCTGGCAGCCGGGCCGGTGCTGGGTGGCTTGCTGGTCACGCATTGGGGTTGGCGCAGCATCTTTCTCATCAATCTTCCGATCGGACTTGTGGGTGGCTACCTCACGCTTCAGTACGTCGCTGCCGACGGCTCGCGCCACCCGCGCCACCATGACGATGGCCTGGATTGGCCTGGACAGCTCGTTGCTATCCTTTCATTAGCTGCATTCACGGCTGCGCTCACGGAAGCGGGACAGCTGGGTTGGGGTAGTGTCTGGGTACAGGGCGGTTTGTTGCTCGCGGTAGTTGCTGCCGCGGGATTCATCTGGATTGAATCGCGTAGCCGTTCGCCGATGCTGCCGCTTGGGCTATTTCGTGTGTCCGCCTTCACAATCGCGACGATCTCGGGTGTCATCGTTAATTTTTCCTACTACGGGCTGATCTTCATTTTCAGCCTGTTCTTCCAGATCGAGCAACAGCTTTCACCGCAGCAGACTGGAATGGCATTTCTGCCCATGACGATTGTGCTGATGGGGGTCAACGTACTTGCCGGACGCCTCATTAGCCGGATGGGCGCGAAGCGGCTAATGGTTCTGGGCTTGCTCATTGCTGCATCGGGATACCTGTTGCTTCTACCTGTTCGCGTCGATGGAGCCTATGGTTGGCTGGTGGTGCCGATGCTCATAGCGTCCAGCGGCATTGCCTTGATGGTCCCGACTATGACCAACGTCACGCTATCTTCGGTGGATGATTCGCGAGCGGGTATCGCATCGGGTGTCCTCAATTCCGCACGCCAAGTGGGCGGACTCCTCGGTGTTGCTGTTTTTGGCTATCTGGTACGCAATACCGGACAGCGGGCTTTTATGCAGGGTATGCATTGGTCGCTCGGCATGGCAGTCATACTGCTGTTGGCGGGAAGCGCCATGTGCTGGCTAAGGTTTGGCACAGATACAGAGAAGCAATTGAGCTGAAAATGAGGCTAATCGGGCATGGAGCTTCGCCACCTCCGACAGCCCATGCACCCGCGCCGTTAACGGTTCCCACGCGCCCACTTGCGTTCGAGAAAACGCTGCACTTCCGCACGATCGGCCGGAAATTCAGCGCGATTGCGCCAGCGCGTGTCTTCCGTGTACTTGGGAGTTCATGTTCACCCGCTCGATGTTCGCCACCGCGGACTTGGCTGAGCAGGGTCGCCTGCTCGACGAGGTGGCACGGCTCGTGGATGCAGGCCAGCTCAAAACCACGCTCAACACCCGCCTCGGCCCGATCGACGCCGTCACCCTCAAGCGCGCGCACGCGCTGGTGGAGACGGGCAGCAGCATCGGCAAGGTCGTGGTGGAGGGCTGGGAGTCGATCAGATCGAAGTGATGGAATCAAACGACCTGGCGTACTCCACCACCAAACCTAGCCCCGCAAACAGGGCACCGCACAGCACCACGGCCAGCCAGCCGCCCACGTCCCAGGCCAGACTGGCGATCAACGAACCGACGGCGCCGCCACCAAAATACGCGCTCATGTACACCGCATTGATGCGGCTGCGGGCTTCACCAGGCAAGGCGTGAATCGTGGCGAGATTGGCGATGTGCGCGCCTTGGCAGCCTGCATCGATGGCGAGGCAGCCGATGATCAGCCCCCAGACACCCTGCATGGCGAACGCTGCCGCCCCCCATGAAAGCAGCATCGTCACCAGTGCCGCCAGCCGCACCCGGCGCGCACCGCCCGGGCGATCGGACCAGCGCCCCGCGAATGCGGCGGAGGACGCCCCGGCGATGCCCAGCAAACCGAACGCGCCGACTACCGCCGGGCCATAGCCATAGGCCGGGCCTTGCAATACAGGGGTCAGCCCGACCCAGAACACGCTGAAACTGCCGAAGAACAGCGCGCCCGTCAACGCCGCGAAACGCAGTTCGCGATGCCGGACGAACTGACCCAGCGTCGAGGTCATCAGCGCGACATATCCCTGCGTTTCTTCCACCTGCGCGGGCAGCCGTGGCAGCACGCGCCACAGCATCATCCACGTCGCGGCGCTTGAGGCGGCACCGAAGGCGAACGCCCACCGCCAGTTCGCCCACTGTGCAATACCGCCTGCAATCACCCGTCCACCGAGAATGCCGATCATCAGTCCGCTCATCACAATGCCAATCGCTTTGCCGCGCGAAGGAGTCGGCGTGACATGCGCCACCAACGGAATGATCTGCTGAATGATCGAGGACAACAGCCCGACGGCCAACATCGCGAAGGCCAGCCAGAGCACGGAAGGTGCGGCAGCGGCGGCCAGCAAGGCCAAAGGCAGCAGCGCGCCCAGACCCAAAATGAGACGATGCCGGGCATGCCGGTCGCCCAAGGGACCCAGGAACAGCAAACCACCGGCGTATCCGATCTGCACCGCCGACGGCACCACGCCGACCTCCGCGATGCTTGCATGAAACGTCGCCGCGAACTGCTGCAACAAGGGCTGCGCGTAGTAAAGATTGGCGACCGTGACCGCACAGGCCAGGGCCATGAACAGGGCGAAGCGCTTCGACGGCCCGCTACTGGAGTCTGGGTCAGAAGCTGAAAGAGACGTGATCGCGGCTTCCTCAAGTTGCTGCATGAAAACTGCCCGGTCAGTGTTCGACCCTGAGGACGACGTTGCCGCGCACCCGTCGGCCGAGCAGCGTCTCGATCGCCACGGGCGTTTCCCGCCAATCCACGGTGAGCCCTACCTCGATGTGGAGGCGCTGTTGCGCCACCAAGCGGACAAGGGATTCGAGATCGACTCCGACAGGGCTAGGGTCGTCGAGGTAGTAGAACTTGCGCAGCGTGGCACTCATCCCGCCCTTCCAGTTGAAGAAGTCCAGGGTCGCGGGTGAGCGGCTGGCCTGACCGAACCAGACCAGACGGCCGTCTGCCACAAGGTGTTCCCACGCGGCAGCAAGCGCAGCGCCGCCGGTGGACTCCAGCGCAATATCGAAGAGTCCAGTTACTTCTTCGATCGAGGGAATTGTCTCGACAGCGCCGAGTTCTCGCAGTCGATGTCCACGTTCATCATTCGCTGCGATGGTGGTGACACGCGCCCCCTGCGCCGCCGCCAGTTGCACGAAGGCATGGCCGACGCCACCGGAGGCCCCGGTGAGCAACACTCGGCGCGCGGCCAGTGGGCCGGTCGCGCGCGTCAGGCGAAGCGCCGTCAGGCCTGCGAGCGGAATGGCTGCGGCCGTCACATCGTCAAGTCCATCGGGCAGAGCCACCACACGATCCGCCTTGACCGCCACCCACTCCGCCCACCCTGCTTGATCGGGATGCGCCACTACGCGCTGCCCAAGCTCGAAGCCCTGTACGTCGCTGCCGACCGCAGCGACGCGACCCGACACATCCTTCCCCGGCCGCCAACTTGGTGTCGGTGCTTCGAGGAGAAACGTTTCGCCGCGGTTGACCGAGTAGGCAGCGACGCGGATCAGCACCTCATCGGCAGCGAGTTCAGGTTTTGCTACCTCCGTGAGGCGGATGTGCGCGGTGGCGCCGGGGTCTGGGACCCAGGCTTTCATCATCTCGGTCATGGGGACCTCCAAGTCAGGTAAGTGATCGCGATTCATCGGAACGGTCTGCAAACGCCGCTCAGGATTTCCCACCCAATTGGGCGCGCTCGGCCAGCACCTCCTTCAAAGCCGCCATGCCGTTGAGCGCCGCGGGAAATCCGGCATACACGGCCATCTGGATCAGCACCTCGATCACTTCCTCGCGGCTGCAGCCGACGTTGAGCGCCCCATGCAGATGCACCTTGAGTTGCGGCTGCGCGGTGCCGAGCGCGGCGACGGTGGCGATCTCGCGCTCCTTCAAGCTGAGAACGCCCCTTGCATACACATCACCGAAGCCGAACTCAATGACGTAGCGCGCCAGATCGGGCGCGACCTCCTGCAGGGAGGTGATGACGCGCTCGCCGGCTACGCCGTCGATGGTCTTGAGCAGATTCCAGCCACGCTGGTAGCGTTCAGAGAATTCAGGCATGCCATGCACTCCGTTGTGAGATGACGGTCATTGTGGCGCTGCGCGCTATGCTCGTGAAGACAAAACGACGCAAGGTGGTTTTGCAATGATGGAAAACCTGAACTGGGATGATGTGCGCCTGTTGCTGCTGGTGGCGCGCACGCGCAGCCTGTCGGCGGCGGCGGTGCAGCTCGGCGTGAGTCCCTCCACGGTGGGGCGGCGCATCGCGCTGCTGGAACGTGCGCTGAGCGTGACGCTGTTCGTGCGCCACGCCAGCGGCTACAGACTGACGGAGGACGGCACCTCACTGCTGGAAGACGCCCGGCGCGTCGAAGATGCCATGGTGCAACTGCAAGGCCGGGCGGCGGATGCAGGCAGCACTCCCCGAGGGCATGTGCGCCTGGCGACCAACGAGGCGCTGGCGAATCTGCTGATCCTGCCGCGCTGGGCGGCGCTTGCGCCACGTTATCCGGATCTCGTGTTGGAACTGGTGACCGGGGCGGCGATCCAGGATCTGTATCGGCGCGACGCCGATCTGGCGCTGAGGCTGGTGCGGCCCGAGGTCGGCGGCCTCACCGTGCGCAAGCTGGGGGTGCAGGCGTATGCGGTGTACGCCGCCAAGGGGCTGGCGCCGCAGACCCGCAAGCCCGGCAAGGCGGGGCTCGGCAAACTGCCCTGGATCGGCTGGGATGCCTCCATCCAGCACCTGGTGCAGGCGCGCTGGCAGCGCGAGCAGTTTCCCGAAGCGCGCATCGCGCTGACGGCGAACAGCCTGTTCACCCAGCTGCACGCAGCGGAACAGGGCCTGGGGCTGGCCGTGCTCCCGTGCTACATCGCGGATACCCATCCGCAGCTCAGGCGCTGCCTATCGCCAACGCAATGCGTATCGCAGGACATCTGGCTGGTGATTCAGCAAGGCCTGCGCGACGCGCCGCGAGTGCGCGTCATCGCGGACATGATGGCGGCCGTGGTCAGTGACCACCGAAAAAACCTCGAAGGCCGTCCGACGTGAGTGGCCGGAGATTCAACGATGCCGTTCGCAAGCCGTCGTTCAGTCGTGAGATTCAGGCACTCCATTCGCCCTCAGTTCAACCCCCAATAACTCCGCCAGACGATCGATCGCATGCCATGGCGTTGGCATCACGGCAAAACTGCAAGCCAACATCAGATTGACAGGCAGGCCGAAGTCCTCGACCAGACCACCATCGGTCTTGTCGCGCACCCGGCCATCGGCATCACGCCAGACTCTGCGCAGCACGGCGGATCGTTCTCGGGTGTTCCAGTGGTCACCGATCCAGGCGGCCACGGGCTTGCCGATGGCCAAGGCGAAAGCCGCATCAAACACAGACCCGCTATCCGGTTCCACACCGCGGAACGGGCTGAGATTCGCCAGCACCCCGTCGCAATCGCGCAGCAGACGCAACCAAAGGTCAGATCACGGCGCAGTTGGGGTTGTGCAGACCATGCCTAGCGCGTCGCTCCCGAGCCGGCGTAGTACGCATTGCACCAGTCAATGAAGGCTCGGAGCACCGTCGAGACATGCCTTCTGCTCGGGTAGTACAAGTGAAAGCTCGGGATGAAGGGGCACCAATCGTCCAGGGAGCGGACCAGTTGTCCGCTATCTAGAAGCGATTTGGCCGTTGATTCATGGACATAGGCGTAGCCGATGCCTCCGGCCGCCGCCTTCACCATCATGTCGTCGTCGTCGAGCACGAGCGGCCCTGCCACGCGAACTGCGATCTTCTCTCCGTCCTTTTCGAACTCCCAGGCGTAGTGCAAGCCGCTCGGGAAACGGCGCCCAATGCATGCGCGCTGTTTCAGATCTTCTGGGTGCCTAATGGGTCCTGTTTTGCTGACATAAGCGGGAGACGCCACCAGGACCAGGCGCTGAGCGGGGCCAATAGGTACTGCCACCATGTCGAGAGCGACACTCTCACCGAACCGAACACCGGCATCGAAGCCCGTTTGGACGATGTCGATGATGCCGTCGTCTGTTATGAGTTCGATTACGGTCTCGGGATGGTCTCGTAGGAAGCCGTCCATGATCGGCGCCAGGAGCACCCTTCCGGCTGGCCGGGGGACGTTAAGCCTCAAGGTGCCCTTGAGCGAGGAGCCGAAGGAATGGGCCTGATCGAGGGCTTCAGAGATTCCCGCGAGCATGGGCTCGATGCGAGACAGCAGCTGGGAGCCCGCGTCAGTGAGCACCACGCTTCTCGTTGTGCGGTTCAGCAATCGGACCCCTAAGCGCTCCTCCAAGCTGCGCATCGTGTGGCTCAGGCTGGATGCGGTCACGTTGCGTTCGTCCGCCGCCTTTCGAAAGCTACGAAGTCGGGCGATGGCGGCGAAGCAGGCAAGTTCGTTGAAGTCGGCGTGCATGGATTGATGAATCACCCTCACTGAGTCGTCAAGTGTATGCACATTGTCGCAGTGCACAAAACTGCCTAAATTGCGCTCATCGACAACAAACGGAGGTCGTCATGAATCAACGTCAGCTGGGAAACAGTGGGCTCACAGTCTCGGCGCTGGGCCTGGGCTGCATGGGCATGAGCTTCGCATACGGCGGCGCGCTGGATGATGACTCGATCCGCGCAGTTCACCGGGCTTTCGAGCTCGGCGTCACCTTCTTCGACACGGCAGAGGTCTACGGTCCATTCACGAACGAAGAGCTGCTCGGCAAGGCCATTAAAGGACTTCCTCGCGATCGCATCCAGATCGCGACCAAGTTCGGATTCAAGATCTTGCCGCATGGTAACGGGTTGGAGCGCATGGTCGGGGTCGACAGCCGGCCGAGCCACGTCCGCGAAGTGGTCGAGCAGTCCCTCAAGCGCCTGGACATCGATGCCATCGATTTGCTCTATCAGCACCGGGTAGATCCTGCGATCCCTATCGAAGACGTCGTTGGAGCCATGGCAGACCTTGTAGCCGCGGGCAAGGTACGTCATCTCGGACTGTGCGAGGTATCGACTGCCACCCTCCGCGCCGCCCATGCTGTTCATCCGATCTCGGCCGTTCAGAGCGAGTACTCCCTCTGGAGCCGGGAGCCCGAGCGCGGTGTCCTTGGGGTCTGCCGGCAGCTCGGAATCGGCTTCGTCCCGTACAGCCCGCTCGGACGAGGTTTCCTCACGGGCAAGCTGACGTCCGCTGATCAGTTGGCCGCGTCGGATTTCCGCAAGTCTCTCCCGCGGTTCCAGGCGGAGGCGCTCGCTCGGAATCTGCGTGTCTTCGAACTGTTCGGCGAGGTGGCCAGGGCTAAGGGGTGCACTCCCGCACAACTCGCGTTGGCGTGGCTCTTGGCTCAAGGCGACTTCATCGTGCCGATACCGGGCGCCAGAACGCTCGAGCACATAGAAGACAACGCGGGAGCCGCCGCTCTGCAACTGTCCGCCTCCGAGATCCGCGCGGTCGAGTCCGCACTGGATCTGCAGGCGATCAGCGGTGCTCGCTACAACGAAGGAGACCTCGCGCTGGTCGAGGGCTGAGCCCCCCCACGAACGTCCGATTCGATTTGATCCAACTTCAGGAGAGGTCGTGAGCAAAGAATCATCGAGCAAGAACAGAATGCCGATTGCCATCTGGGCCCTCGCGGCCGGCGCATTCGGCATCGGGACGACAGAGTTCGTCGTCATGGGGCTCCTCCAAGAGGTCGCGCGAGACTTTGGGATTTCCATCAGCACGGCAGGCTACACGTCGTAGATCAAACCTTGTCCCCTTGAGCTGACGACCATGAGTCCGATGTCCCTCTGCCCCACGCCTACTCCACCTCCTCACCGAGCGCCATCACCGCGCCCAGGTTCGCGACCGCCGAAATGCAGGCATCCCGATGCGGCAGATGGCCCCAGCGCAAAGAGACCAGCGCCGCACGGGCTGGGTGCAGCGCGACCGCGCTTTGGCCGTTGTTGCGCATGGCATCCTGCGCCTTGTCGAGGCAGCGGATCGCCGCCTCGATGTCAGCAGGACTAGGGTGCAGGCCGATGCGCGCGAACGCAATGAGCTGTTGCGGGCATTCAAGCCATTCCTTGAGCATGGTGTGGCCTCCTGTTCAATCTGCGACGCGCTGGTTGCGCGCGGCCCTGCGACGACGCTTGATTTCCCAGGCCAGCCGCTTGTAAACGGCCCACAAGAGCTTGGCCGTCGCCCACAGCAGAGGAGACAGAAAAAGCAGCTTGATTCCGAGCGGTGCGCGCATGAACAGGTCCGCGAACCACACGAGGGCCAAGAGGGCGACGATGAACGTCATGCCGACGTATTGCATGTCGAATACTCCTTCATCAGAAATCGCCCTGGCTGGCCTTGCACCAAGCATTTTCTGCACCGTTCTGCTTCGGATGGGCAAGCAACCAGGCCTCATCGTGGCTCCTGGCAGCGCTGGGTCCCGCGGCAGTTGAAGGGCCGGTGGATGAGGACACATCGCGGTAGCGTGTCACTGCCGTACCTCCGCGGTCGAACGCCCCGCCACTGGCAACGGCATAGCGCCCTGAGCAATCCGCTCCGCACGAGTGAGCAGGCCCTGCGCGTAACCGCGTCGGTAGGCTTCGCGCCGCCAGAGCGCCGGATTCGGGTCGCGCCCGGCGAACCCATCGCGGTCACCGACAAAGGCATCGTTCACGGGGTAGCGTTTGAACATCATGACGCGCGCCCCGACGGATCGTCCAGCACAGGCCATTCCAGCCCGCCTGTCGCAGTCGCAGCAGCAGCGGCTGCTTCGGCAGGCTTGTCCTTCTCCCGTCGGGTCAGCAACAGCAACTCATCGGCAACGACCTCGGTTGTATGCCGTTCCGTCCCATCTTTGTCGGCCCATTTGCGCGTGCGCAACTGGCCCTCGACATAAGCCTGTGTGCCTTTGGACAAAAAGTCCGCCGCAATCTCGGCCAGTCGCCCGAATAGCACGACGCGCGACCATTCGGTGTCTTCACGTCGCTCGCCGCCCTTGTCTTTCCAGGTGCGTGAGGTCGCAAGCGCGAGCGTGGCGACGGCCACGCCGTCTGCGGTATAACGCACCTCGGGGTCGCGGCCGAGGTGACCGATCAGTTGCACCTTGTTGAGAGAGGCCATGCTTCACTCCATCGAGGGGATGGAACGAATAGTACGTAATGCCTAACATCCAGTAAATAGGTATTCCCTATTGTTTTACAGATTGAACCAGGGCGCTCACTGGGCCGCCGACGCTCAGATTGGCTTGCCGAGCCATGCCCAGATCACGCGGCCGTGAACGTGCAAGCTGGACGTTTCTTCGGGAGAGATCTCCCAGCCCTTGTAGAGACCATTGTCCGAGTTGACGGACAGGGACTTCGGCATGCGCTGGATGCGTTTGATAAAGGTTTCGTCGCCGAAGGTGAAGAGGTAGACGCCGTCACGATCGATGGTTTCCACCGATCGATCAATGACGACGATGTCGCCGTCATTGATCGTGGGCTCCATCGAGTCGCCTGCGACCGTGACCAGTGCAAGCGAAGCCAGCGCCACGCCTGAGTTGCGCAGGATGCGGGCCACGATGTCTTGACAGACCTGCACAGCGCCGACGCGCAACTGGGCTTCCAGGTAGCGCCCCGGTCCCGCGGCCGCCTTCAGGTCGTACTGAGGCAGGGTGACCATCCCATCGACGATGCGCAGGGAGGGGTTGTATCCCCACTCTTCGCGCACCCCCCAGTGTTCCGGCCCGACGACGTCTGAGAAATATTGAAACAGGGCGCCGAGGCGAGACTTGGCCACGCGACCATGGTGGATCCAGTCCTGTACAGACGGCGGCTTGATCTCCATGGCGCGCGCCAGGGTGACCTTCGACACGCCCTTTTTCAGTCGCGCCGCCTCAATCGCAGCACCTAGTTCTTTGCCTGTAAGCATTGCCTTATTTGAACGCAAAGCGAAAAATAAGGCAATGCACTTTCATAAAATAATGCAATACCTTATACTGACCTGATGAGAACCAACACCCGCCTGTCCGAAGCGACCTCAGCCCATGGCGGTCTGTCCGCTTGTGCACGCATGATCGGCGTGAGGCCCCCCACCCTGCATCAATGGATCAAGGGGCTGCGTCCGGTACCCCCGCGGCGATGCTATGCAATCGAGTCCGCGCTGGCGGTTCGCCGTTGGGATCTCCGACCCAACGACTGGCATCTGATCTGGCCGGAACTGGTGCGCGCACCGGGTGCGCCGGCCGTGACCGAATCCACGCCCGGCGCCGGGCCACCGCGAGAGGACAGCCGTGAATGAACCCCTGAGACTACTCGTGACTGCGGAGGAAGCGGCCCGCATGCTTTCGATGGGCCGATCGACCTTCTGGCGTAACGTCAGCGCAGGGGTCTTGCCGCAGCCCGTGCGCATCGGCGGCCTCACCCGCTGGCGGGTCGCCGATCTGGTGCAGGTGGTGGATCCGGGGGCACAAACGATGGCGGAGCAGGGGAGGGCGGCATGACGCAGGTCTCTCCCAGCCGTGACATCAGCCCCGCCCCTCTCACCCCACCCACCTGCGACCTGCGCGCCATGCCTCACATGCCGCTGGACGTGACGCGAGTGCTCAACTCCGACTTCATCGCCCAGACCGACTGCCCCGCCTTCAAGGTCGGCATGACGCTGATGATGACGAGCTGGCAGCAGGTGCCCGCGGCCAGTCTGCCCTCGGACGACAAATCCTTGGCCTGGCTGGCCCACGTCACCCCGCAGCGCTGGCGCAAGATCAAAGAGCAGGCGCTGCGCGGATGGATGTTGTGCAGCGACGGCCGTCTGTATCACCCCGTCATCGCCGAGTTCGCACTGGACGCCTTTGACAAAGTGCGAGACCGGCTCGACGACAGCGCCCCAGCCCGGCGCATCAGCAGCAGCGCCGAGCGCATGCGCCGCCTGCGCGCCCGGCAGAAAGCCGAGCGTGACGCCGACTCAGCAGCGTCACATGTGACGCCCGAAGTGACGCCGCGTGACGTCACCAGTGACGGAAGTGACGCGTCACCTGTGACGCCCCCTCCCAACACCCCACCCCCTAAAGAAGAAGAGAAAGAGAAAGGGAGTGACGCACGTAACGCGTCACCTGTGATGCCGACCGTGACGCAGCCAGTGACGCCCATCACCGCGTCACAGCCCCAGCGTCACCTGCCCATCCTTCAATCCATGCCTGCGGCTGCAGTCGCTGACGCGCCTTCGCCGCCCCCCATCTCTCAGACACAAGACACGACCCCCAACCCGGCGCCGATGGACGGCAAGGCCAAAGGCAAACACCCGCTGCTCACCCTTGCAGAAAAACACCTCGCCGAGCAACTCTGGCAGCACTACAGCGAGGCCTTCCAGTCCCGCTACGACGCCCCGCCGCTGCGCGACGGAAAGGTGAACTACCAGCTCGCCAGCCTCACCCGCAGCCTGGGTCAGCAAGCCCCGGCCGTCGCTGCTCACTACCTCCAGAGCAACCACGACTGGTACGTCCGCAAGGGACACGACCTCGGCACCCTGCTGGCCGACGCCAGCAAGGTGAGAGCCGACTGGATGGCCGCCAGCAAACGCGCCGCCCAGCTCGACGCCGTGCGCGCCCGCAACCACCAGCCTCCGCAAACCGCCACCCCGCCCAAGGAGTCCCCACCCGCCCCGGAAACCATCCGAGCCCAGCTCGCCGCCCTGCAAGACAAATTCACCCGCCGCGCCGCCAGCGCCTGATCCTCTCAACCCTTCCCCATGATGCAAGCGACCGCCATGACCTCCACCACAGCCCTTCCCCTGGACTTCGGCACCCCCGGCGCCGACCCGCAGCAACTGCGCGCCGTTCCTCTGGACGCCGTGCAGACCGAGAGCGATTTCCCCGTGCGTCGCCTCGATGCCGACACCCTCGACGATTTGGCGAAAAGCCTGGAAATCGTCGGCCAGCTTCAACCCATCGGCGTGCGCGCCGCAGGGAAGAACTGGTCGCTGATCTACGGTGAACGACGTGTGCGCGCCGCCCGCCTGCTGGGCTGGCGCACCCTGCTGGCGCGGGTGTTCTCGCCCATCGGCGCCGCGCCCGTGGTGCTGCGCGCCACCGAGAACATGCACCGGCAGGAGTTCAGTCTGGAAGATGCCGCCGACACGGTGCTGCGTCTGGTCTCCGCCGGCATGACGCCGCCGAGTATCGCCAAGGCACTCGCCCGGCGCGAGGCCTGGGTGAGCGGCATGCTGTCCTTCGCCCGCAACCCCCTGGCGCGCGAACTGGCCAGCTTGGGGCGCTTGCAGTCGGTCTCCGCCTGGGAGTCCTTCGCCGCGCTCGACCCGACCGAGCAGGGCACCGTGCTGGACTCCAGCGACACCATCACCGTGGCCCGCTGCGACGAAGTCCGTCAGGCGTCGCGGCAGAAGGAGGCGCGCCGACAACGGCAACTGGCGCCCGCCGCATCAGAAGCTTCACCCTCAGCAGCGCACACGGAGTGTGAAGCGGCACAAGCCTGCGCGGCGGCTTCCGCGCAAGCCTGCGCATCCGCCGAACAGGACATCGATTGGCAAGAAGAAAACCCGCCGTCGGACAATGCCATCACGCTCACCCTGCGGCAGGATCAAAAGCAAGCCCTGCAGCGCATCATGGCCGACGAGAATCGCGATCTGGACGACATCCTGCAGGAAGCGGTCGATGTCTATCTCACCCATCGGCAGGGAGCAGGCCATGAATGAATCGCAGATGACGACAACACAGGCCGCCCAGGCGCTGTTCACGAGCCTGCTCGATGAACAGGTCCATCTGTTTACAGGAGTCAGCACCCTGAGCATGGACGATGTGCGCCAGAGCCTGTACCTCTTCTGTCTGGAGCACGCCGCAGGCCTGGATGCCTTCAATCCCCTGCTGGGCACCCCCAAGAACTACATCATGGGCCGCATGTGGGGCTTGGTCGAGCGCTGGCGGCCGATGTCCTCGCTCGATGACATCCTGACCGATGACCACGACCCACCCATCCGCCAGAGGCTGCCCGATGCGATGCAGGCACCGGGGGTGGAGACCGCGCTCATCGCCCGCGCGCAGCGCCAGGCCGAAGAGCAGATCCGGGATGACCTCGAACTCGCCAGCCGCAAATCCCTGCACGGCCTGCCGACCACAGTCGCGCTGGTCACTCACTGCGACCGACCCCTCAGCGAAGTCGCCCGGCGGTGCGGCAAGAACAGGTGGCGGCTGCGCAAGGTGGTGCGTCAGAACCGCAGCGGCTTGGAACAAGACTCACGCGCCGCAGGATAATGGGGCCGGAGGCATTGCAAGGGTATGGCACAGACTCGACAGAAACCCACCGAAAGCCCTGCCGCGTTCCGCAGAAAATACCCGGCGCTCGTATGGTCCAACCCGCAGGCGCCGGACGAGGTGTGGATGCGCCAGGTGCTGATTCATCCTGGATTCGACCTGTTTTTGGACGCCCTGATCGCGTTCGGACTCGATCCGTTGGAAAGGCAATGGGCCATCCTGCTGGCCGCGCAAGACCCGGGCGCGCTGCGTGCGCGCAAGATCACTAATGACCTGCTCCAAAATGCCCGAGACGCCCATGCTCACCTCCGCGCTGAGACCTGACACGGCAGCGCTTTGGCAGGCGCTGCAACACCCTGAGGTGGCGCCGTTGCTGCGAGGGTTTGTCTTGGTCGGCGGCTCTGCCCTGACGCTGCGCATCGGCCACAGAGTCAGCGAAGACCTTGATCTGGCCTACTCCGAAGGGAAACTTCCGGTGGTGCGCATCCCAAGGCTGATGGATGCACTCGCCCGCCACGGCATCGACTGCGTGCGCCAGCACGATCTTGCTGCTGAAGAAGAATTTTTCGAATCCGGCCTTGACCTTGCCGATTACCAGCAGAACTTCGTCGCGCAATGCAGCGTCAAGTTGACATTGGTCAGTCTGGATCAATCCGCCAGGACGCTGATCGGTGGGGATGCAGCGTCGCCCCTGCGGGTTGCCACCCTCGATGAGATTTTCAAGACCAAAGCGCTGGTCTGCGCAGATCGATCGAAGACGCGGGACTGGTACGACCTGCACACCCTGATGACCGAGGAAGGCTACACCATCGCCGATCTGCACAACGCCTTTGTCGAGTCTGGCCAGCCTTCGAAATACGACATCGCAAAATCGCGGATGACATCAGGGCGACCGGAGGCTTCCGATGAAGGCTATTTGCAGCTCGCAGGCCGCAGCAAGCCCACACTCGATGTCATGCGGGACTATTTCGAGGCAGGTTTTCGGGAGTTCGAGGTCGCAAGCATGTCGGGCGCGCTACGCCTGGAGCGCGAAGCCGATCAACGGTGTGTGCCAAAGCCTCGTATCGCATCCAGGCGCAAGCGCGACATCGCACGCTGACCGCGCGGGCGGCGCAGGATAATGCGGATCATGAAAACCGTCGGCCACCGGAACCCCCACCCCATCACCCTGCACGCCAGAGCCGGAGCGCTGGAGGAGTTCGGGCGTTTCAACGACGCCGTTCACAGCCTCGGCCGCACACGCATCCTTCTTCCCAAGGGAGTGTTCAGGCTGTCCCATGAGGAAGCCGACAGGCAGAAGACCGAGGGCATCGCCCGCGGCATGGCTTTGTTGGCAGCGGATCGCGATCAAGGCGCATCTGGCGCCACCCGACAAGGCCAGAAGTGATGCAGAGGATGTTGCAGACCTTGCGCTCAGAGATCGACGCCATCGACGAGCAGCTCATTGAGTTTCTCGCCAGACGCTTCACGGTCACCCGGCAGGTCGGACAACTCAAGGCGCATCATGCGCTGCCCGCGGTGGACACCGAGCGCGAATCTGCCCAGCAGTTGCGCTATGAGCAACTCGCGCGGGCAAATGGCCTCGACCCGGCTCTGGTCACGGGTCTGTTTCGTGACATCATCGCAGCAGTGGTGCGTCAGCACGGTGAAGCCATCACCCCAGAACGCCCCGGATCAAGCCAGCCGCCGCGCGGCCGGAAAGATCACGGCAACGAGCGGTGAATCACCACTTCGCGGCCAGCCCATCACCCTTGGGCGCCAGCGGGCTCGCCTGCGGCGTCCAGGTGACGACAGGCCGCACCGGCGGCAGCGCGGCGCCGACAGTGGCCCATGACGCGATCTGCCCGCCCGGAATGGCTGGCACGACGACGCCTGCTTTTCCGAAAACCTTTTCCCCATAAGCCATTCCCACTGGGCTGCTGAGCTTGCCGGTGTTGTACGCCGACAAAGTGGAGCGCAGATCGCCAGAGCGCGACCAACCTTCCAACAGAACCGTCTGCGCAGCGCTCAGATTCATGCAGGGATCGAGAATCTGATCGACGCCCAGCCCCAGACTGGGCAGATTCCTGCTGTTGATCTGCGCTAGGCCGATGTCCACCGAGTGCCCCTGGGCGATCAACTCCCTCGCCAGCCGTGCGACCTCGGCCACTGTTGCCGGCGCATAGCTCTTGCCGCTGGTGTTGTCGTGCAGGGCCAGCGGATTGCCGCCGCTTTCCTGCTGCACGATGGCGGCCAGGGTCACCGGCGCGACCTGTGGTGCGCATTGCTCCATCAAGGCGATAGCGCTCATTGGGTGGAAGGTGAAGAAACGACAGATTGCGGCGCAGGGGTGGTCGCTCGCTGATCGGGGGCCGAAGGCGAACCCGGCGTGCGAGCTTCCCCGCCGCCGCAGCCGGACAAGGCCACCGCGCAGAGGGCGAGGGTGGCCCAGTATCGGACCGCGACGGATACCCGCGACTTCATGCCAAGCCCCCTGTTTCTGAGCATTCAAAACGCACGACGTGGGAGCCCACGGGCAATAGCCGGTGCTCCACATGTGCGCGAACCGCATTGCGCAGCGCAATCGCCTCAAACTGTGCACCGTGCTGCTTGAGCGACGCCAGACGTTGGCGTCTGACCCTGACTCTGCGAGCGTGGGACAACTGCCCCATGACCCCACCGCGCAGAGTCCCCAGAGAACCACCCCTTCCTGGAGACACAGCATGCGCCTCATCATTGCCGAAAAACCCTCTGTCGCCCAAGCCATCGCCAGCGTGCTGGGCGGAGCCAGAAAAGCGGACGGCTACATCGATTGCCCAAGCCTCAAAACTCGCGTGACCTGGTGCTTCGGCCATCTGCTGGAGCAGGCCAAGCCCGAGGACTATGTGGACGGCGGCAGAGTGACGGCATCCCACCTGCCGGTCATCCCCAGCGCATGGAAGCTCTCACCTCGCGATGGCGGCGCGGGCAAGCAGATCAAGGTGATTCGGGACTTGCTCAAAGACACGACCGAAGTCGTCAACGCGGGCGACGCCGACCGTGAAGGGCAGTTGCTGGTCGATGAAGTCTTGCTGTTCCTCAACTGGAAGGGCAAGACCCTGCGCCTGTGGCTGTCCAGCCTGGATGACGAGAGCGTGCGGCGCGCGCTGGCGACCCTCAAGAACAACGACACCTTGCGCCCCCTCTACGAATCCGCTCTGGCCCGCCAGCGTGCCGACTGGCTCATGGGCATGAACGCCTCCATCGCCCTGAGCCGCAATCTGCAAGCCCGCGGGGTGCAGGGGGCCTGGAGCGTGGGCCGCGTGCAGACCCCCACCCTGGCGCTGCTCGTTGACCGCCAGCGCGAGATCGAGCACTTCAAGCCGCGCGATCACTACCAGGTGCAGGCAGCCCTTGATGGCGACATCCGCGCCCTCTGGCAGATCCCCGAAGACCTGCAGACCGACGACGGCCTGCTGCTGGACAAGTCCGCCGCCGAAGCCTGCGCTAAGACGGTGCAGGGCCAGCGTGCGACCATCGCCGCTTTCACCCGCAAGGCGGGCGAGCGTCAGGCACCGATGCCCTATGCCCTCAGCACCCTGCAGAAAACCGCCAGCAGCCGACTGGGACTCTCCGCCAAGGACACGCTGGCCGCGGCCCAGGAACTCTACGAAGCCAAGCTCGCCACCTACCCGCGCTCCGACTGTCCCTGGCTCCCCATCGAAATGCACGCCGCTGCCGCGCAGATCATTCGCGCCCTGGGCGCAGCGGACATCGCGGGCATCGACCCTGAACGCCGCCATCCCGCCTGGAATACCGCCAAGGTGGAAGCACATCATGGCATCATTCCTACAGGCCGCAGCCTCGCCGAGGTCTCGGGCCTGTCCGAGAACGCGAAAAGGGTGTACAGCCTGCTGCGCGAGTCTTACCTGCGCCTGTTCATGCCGCCGGAAACCTTCGAGACCCGCGAAGCCCTGTTCACCTTTCCCGGTGCAGAGCGCTTCAAGGCCAGCGCCCGCATCGTGCAGGAACCTGGATGGACGCAGCTCGGCCAAGCTGACAACAGCGCGGAAGGCGGCGAGCACGAACTGCCCGCCAGGCTGCCCATCCTGACCGAGGGCCAGCAACTGGCCTGCGAGTCCGCGCAAGTGCAGGCCAAGCGCACCAGTCCGCCAAAACCCTACACCGACGGCACGCTCATCGCCGCCATGACCGGCGTGCACAAGCTGGTCACCGACCCGAAGCTCAAAGCCCGTCTCAAAGAGACCTCCGGCCTAGGCACGGAGGCGACGCGCGCGTCGATGATCGAAGTGCTGATCGCCCGCGAATACGCTGAGCGCAAAAAGAAGGAGATTCACCCGACCGACCGCGGCGTGCAGTTGATCGACATGCTGCGCAAGGTCGCCCCTGAGCTGGCCGATCCCGGCACGACCGCCCTACAGGAAGATGCCCTGGCAGCAGTGGCCAGCGCCCGGGCGACGTTCAACGCCTTCATGACGGAACAGATCGACAGCGTGCGCGAGTCTACCCAAAAGCTGCTGGTCGGCCAGCTCGGCGCAGCGCCCGCCATTCTCCACGCCTGCCCCGCCTGCGGCGGCAGCCGATGCGCCAAACGCACCAGCAAGGCCGCGGCGACCTATCACCGCTGCCTGGATTGCGACGCCGCATTCGGCGACGACGGCGGCAAACCCGGCAAGCGATTCGAGGACAAGCCGCAGGGCGATGGCGCAGCAAGCAAAGCGCCCGCATCCGGCCCGAAGTGCCCGACCTGCAAGAAGTCCACCTTCAGGAATGAAACCAAGACCGGCAAGGCTTACTACCGCTGCGGCGGGTGCAAGGGGGCTTGGTGGCCGGATCGCAAGGATGAAGGCAAGCTTGGGGCGAAGTGGGAAGACAAGGCGGGAGCCCGAGCGTAAAACCTAGAATCGACCTATGTCCCAATCACTAGCCGCGCTGCTAAAGCTCATTGACACCCGCAAGGCGCTGCTCGACGCCCGTCGCCCGCTGCCGCCAGCAACGCTCGCTAGTCTGCATGACAAACTGGCGCTGGAGTGGACCTACAACTCCAACGCCATCGAGGGGAACACCCTGACGCTGCGTGAGACGCAGGTCGTGCTCGAAGGCATTACCGTGGGCGGCAAATCGCTGAGGGAGCACCTCGAAGCGATCAACCATCAGGAAGCCATCGGGGCGGTGGAATCGCTCATCCAGTCGGGCAAGCAGATGACCGAATGGGACGTGCGCGGCATCCACCAGATCGTACTCAAAGGCATAGCCCCGGAGTATGCCGGGCGCTACCGCACAGAAAACGTCGCCATCGTAGGGGCGAGTCATACGCCGCCCGCCGCAGTGCAAGTGCCCGAGCGCATGACCGAACTGATGCGGTGGCTCAACAGCACGCCATCGGGTGGCCTGCATCCCGTGGCACGCGCTGCGGAATTTCATACCCGCTTCGTCGAAATCCACCCGTTCGTTGACGGCAATGGCCGCACCGGAAGACTGCTGATGAATGCCGTGCTCATGCAGGATGGGTATCCCCCAGCGGTGATTCGCGCAGAGAACCGGCCCGCCTACTACGACGCGCTTGATCGCGCCTGCGTGACCAGAGACTATGGCGACATCACGCGCCTAGTGGCTCAAGAGACGATACGTTCCCTAGACAGCTATCTTGAAGTCATTGAAGGCAGGCAGCCAGGACGAGAACCAGAGCAGACCCAGCGGCGCGTGAAACGACCAGGGCGGACAGGTGTCGAGCGTTAACCATCATTCCGGCAGAAATGCCATGGGGAAGTGGGAGGAGCGGAAGTAAAATCAACGACATGAATGAACGTGCCCGCCACCTGGAGGGTGCACGTCAGCACATGGCCGCCAAGGCTGAAAAACTTCATCATTGGAACGTGTCATATCGGTCTGTCACACGCAGGACCTTGCCCGGATTCATGATGTTGCGGGGGTCCAGGGCCTTCTTGATCGCAACCATGGCGTGCATTGAAGGGCCACGTTCGAGTTCAAGAAAATCGAGCTTTCCGTATCCAATGCCATGCTCCCCCGTGCATGTCCCACCGAGTCTGATGGCGCGCCGCATCAAGCGGGCGTTGAGTTCCGCTGCGCGCGTCATTTCATCGGCATCGTCGGGGTTGACAACGATGCACAGGTGGAAATTGCCATCACCAACATGTCCGCACATCGGCGCAGTCAACCCCAACTCCAGAACGTCTTGCCGAGCAGCAACTGCGGCATCACCGAGCATGGAGATCGGTACGCACGCATCGGTTGGTATGCCATGACATCCTGGACGCAGCGCTAGCGCTGCCCACCACACATCGTGCCGCGCTTGCCAGAGTTGGGAGCGAGCCTCGGGCGTCGTCGCCCAAGCGTAGCCAGAGCCTCCGTTGTCGCGCGCGATGGCCTCAACCATCTCGACTTGTTCTGCGAGGCTCGCGGGGGAACCTTGAAACTCGAAAAACAACGTTGGCACCTCAGGCAGATTAAGCTTCGAATAGCGATTGCAGGCTGCAACTTGCAGTTCATCCAGAAATTCGATGCGGCCAATGGGGATACCTGTCTGGATCACCTGGATGACTGTGTCGATGGCTGTCTGCAGACTGGGGAAGCCACATCGTGCCGCACTCACGCCTTCTGGCAGTGGATGCAGTCTGAGCGTCAACTCGGTGATGATCCCCAAAGTCCCTTCAGCACCTGTAAACAGGCGGGTCAAGTCATAGCCTGCTGCAGATTTCCTGGCGCGCCCACCCGTTTCGATAATCTCTCCACTGGACATCACGACCTGAAGTGACATCACGTTGTCACGCATCGTGCCATAGCGCACCGCATTCGTTCCTGACGCGCGCGTCGACGCCATGCCGCCAAGAGAGGCATCCGCGCCCGGATCGATTGGAAAGTGAAGCCCGGTGCCATGCAATTCAGCGTTCAACTGTTTTCGCGTCACTCCGGCCTGTACTCGGCAATCGAAGTCTGCGGTGTTGACTTCGAGGATGGCATTCATCTGCGACAGATCAATGCATATGCCGCCTGAGATCGCCCCGATTCCTCCCTCACAGGATGTTCCCGTACCGAATGGAATGACAGGAACTGAAGATGCGTGGCAGATATCGACAACTGCTGCGACATCCTGCGTGGACTTCGCAAAGACGACGGCATCAGGTGGGCATGTCGGATGAAAGGAGACATCTTTTCCGTGCTGATCGCGAATGGTTTGACCCAGTGCACATCGCTCACCGAATAATTCCCTCAGTTGAGTGATGATCTGCGCCTTCTCGCTTTTCGCCACGGCAGTCATTTGACGTCCCCCTGGGGTTGGTTAATCAAGCACATTGTGGACCGGTCCATTCGTCACATTTCAGGCGCAGATCCTGGGTATTGAATTTCTTGAAGCACACATCAGCGCAGCGTCCAGGCCGCGATGAGGGCCCCGGCCAGCAAAGCCAGCGCCGCCCCTAGCAGCGCCGCACCTGTGCCCGCCATGCCTCCCGCGTGCAGATGCAGGAAACCGCCAAGCAAGGCGATGCCCAGCGCGCCCGCCGCTTGCCGTGCGGTGTTGTTCACCGCCGAGGCCATGCCGGCGCGTTCGTGCGGCACGGCGCCGATGGCGGCATGCACCACGGCCGGCATGGCCGGCACCAGGCCCAGCCCGGCCAGCAGCAGCCAGGGCGCCATCGCAAGAAATGGGGTCTGCGCCTCAACACGCACCAAGCCGAGATAGGCGACCCCCATCAGCGCCAACCCGGCGACAGATGTCCAGCGCGCGCCGAACCGCCCCACCAGCCGCCCGCCGAACGACACCAGCACCACGAAGGGCAGAAACATCACGCTCAGCCGCACCCCGGCCTGCGCCGCCGACAAGCCTTGCACGTGCTGGAAGAACAAACTCATGGCGAACAGCATGCCCATGACGCCGAAGTTCATCAAGCCCGCCGCCACATTGGCGCCGGTAAACGCAGGAAGGCGGAAGAAGGTCAGCGGAATCAGCGGCTGAATCACGCGGCCCTCCCACCAGACAAAGAGCCCGCCGCCCAACACGGTGACGCCGCCAGCCAGCAGGATGGGCGGTGCGGCCCAGCCCAGCGCATGGCCTTCGATCAGGGCGAACAGCAAGGCGGCCAAGCTCACCGTGGCCAGCACCTGCCCGACCGCGTCCAGCTTCCGCTGAGTGTCCCCGTGAGATTCGCGCACGGAGCGGGCGGTCAGCAGCAAAGCCACCAGCCCGACCGGCAGATTGATCCAGAAGATCGCCCGCCAGCCCAGCGCATCGACCAGCACCCCGCCCAAGGTCGGCCCGGCCACCAGCGCCACTCCTGAAATACCCGCCCACAGGCCGATGGCCCGCGCCCGCAGGCGCGCATCGACGAAGGCCTGTCGCAGTATGGCCAGGGAGTTGGGCAACAAAGCCGCGGCGCCCACGCCCTGCACCACGCGCGCCGCGTTCAGCCAGGCCAGAGAGGGAGACAAGGCGCACAGCAGCGAAGCCAGCACGAAGACCACCAGGCCGAGGGTGTAGACGCGCTTGCGGCCGTACAGGTCGGCCAGTTCGCCCGCGCCCAGCATCAGGCTGCTGAAGCTCAGCGCGTAGGCGTCGCTCACCCATTGCAGGCCGGACAGCGTGGTGTGCAGTTCGCGATGAATCTGCGGCAGCGCGACGTTGACCACGGTGATGTCGAGTTGCACCATGGACAGGCCGAGAGAAACGGCGAGCAGCAGACCGAGCGGAGACGGAACTGCACCGCCCGTGATTTGCGTTGAAGTCTCTGCAAGAGGTTCTGGTGGTGACATACGGGTCAGTCAATGCGTCGCCGCACGCTGCGCAACCAAGGTGGTCATCGGCCAAAGCAAGGTGCAACTACCGCCCCCATCTTGCACTGTCAGGAAGTCCTGAACTCCCTCAAGACAATCCTCGTCCGAATACTCCGGCTTGGCAGAAAAC
Organism: Thiomonas sp. OC7; assembly: GCF_900634595.1. Classification (NCBI taxonomy): domain Bacteria; kingdom Pseudomonadati; phylum Pseudomonadota; class Betaproteobacteria; order Burkholderiales; genus Thiomonas; species Thiomonas sp. OC7. The sequence continues at coordinate 2,498,831 of NZ_LR131953.1, forward strand.
AGCAGACGTAAAAACTTGCCCAGATGCTGAGAATCGGCAAATCGCCATCGAGCGGTGTTGTCGTAGAACGCGGGGCAGCTCCAGCCCGTCAATCCACAAATTGTGGTGGCGAAATCTTGGGACAAAAATGACACCTCATGGCCGGTCACGCAGGAGCGAGCGATGAAGCTATCGAAATAGCGCGCCAATGTCGTGCCCGCAAAGATGTCGGTGATCACCAACCGACCGCCAAGTTTGGTGTGCGCGGCGAATCGCTCAAACGCCCGCATTTTGTCGCGGACATGATGGATGGCGCCGCGGCTCCAGACCGCGTCGAAACCCTTGAACGCCAGTTCCATATCCTCTGCTGCCTGGTGGTGGATACGGATATTGCGCGGCAGAATTTCGGCAAGCCCTTGCGTTTGCTCTGACGCGGGATCGACGATGTCCAGGCGGCCGTTCGCACCAAGCGTTCTGGCAATTTCGCGGCTGAAGTACCCTGTTCCGGCACCAACCTCCACAATGGATTCCCCTGGTCTTGGTTGAAGCAAGTCGTGCATTAATTTCAAATCGTGTAGCCACGCGTCGGGATACAGACGCAGGGCATCCTGATAGTTGGTCGAGCGCTCACCACTGAATTCGGCATCGGTGTCGGCATACATGGCAATGATCTCCAAAATTGACAAAAGGCTGAAAACCGCGATCAACAACCGCATCCCATTGCGGCCGTGCCCGTTTCATTGCACGCTCTCCACCGCCAGCGGAGTTTTCTTTCCCTCTTTGAACTGCGACAGGGTGATGACCGGATGCACCAATTCGCCGGTGGAGGTGAAGCGAATGTCTTTCTTGGTCACGCCCTCGTAGTCGACGTGGCGGATGAAGGGCAGGTAGACCTTGGGATCGACCGACTTGGCTTTCATCATTGCGTGGGCCAGCACCATCGTGGCGTCATAGGCATAAGACGAAAACGGCTGCAGGGCGGAGGCGCCGAATGCCTTCACGTAGCGGGCCTTCCATGTGGGCCCACCGGGCATGTCCTGCAGCGGCGTGCCGCCTTCGGCGCAAATCGTGCCGTTTACCGCAGGGCCGGCCAGTGTCGCCAGTTCGCTGGTGCAGATGCCGTCGCCGCCCATGAACTGCGCCTTGACGCCAAGCTGCGCCATCTGGCGCAGCATCGGCCCGGCCTGGGCATAGGCCCCGCCGTAGAAAATCACCGCCGGATGCGCCGCCTTGATCTGGGTGAGGATGGCGGTGAAATCGGTCGCGTGGTCATTGGTGTATTGGTGATCGACGATGCGCATGCCGTCCTTCTTCGCGTCGGCAATGAACACGGAAGCGATGCCCTGGCCATAGGCGGTGCCGTCGTCCACCACCGCGGCGGTCTTGTCGTGTAGGTGGTGCACAGCGTATTGCGCCAGTCCGGCGCCGATGGCGTCGTCGTTCGCCAGCATGCGGAAGAACGTCTTGAAGCCCTGCTGGGCAATTTTGGGATCTGTGGAAGCCGGGGTGATTTCAGGAATGCCCGCGCGGTCATAGATGCGCGAGGCTGGGTAGGTGCAGCCAGATTCGAGGTGGCCGACGACGCCGTTCACTTTTTCATCGGCGAACTTTTGCGCCACGACCGTGGCCTGCTTGGGGTCGCCCTGGTCGTCCTCCACATCCACCTTCCAGGTCACCGGCTTGCCGTCGATGCTGGCGTGCTCGGCGTTCAGGTGCTGAATCGCCATCGAGACACCGTTGGCCGCATCCTTGCCGTAGGCAGAGGCCGGGCCGGTCATCGGCCCGGCATAGCCGAGGGTGACCACGCTGGGTGCCGCAAGGACGGGTGCTGCGGAACAGGCCGCGAGCATGGCGGCTATCGCACAACGTTGCAAGGTCAACATGGTGAGACTCCTTCTCGGGAAATGCAGGCAAGGTGCGACTGACTCGGTTCTGGCTCAACTGGTACGACGAGTCAATGTCGCGCGTTGTCGCTACTGCGGTCAGGCGTAGCTGCCATCTGACGAATCGATACTATTACCAGTATGCGCTAAGATTAAAATCAAATGGTTGCAACTATGGGGTTATGCAGCAAGTATTTTTCCAATAGTGCCGTCATGTCGAAAGAAACATCCGATCTCCTGCAGGATTCCTACGTACGCCGCATGATCGACATCGTGCAGAGCGACGGGCGCATCACGGTGCAGGCGCTCGCCGACTCGATCGGACTGTCGGCGCCCCCGTGCTGGCGGAGGTTGCGGGATATGGAGGAAAGCGGCCTGATCGTCCGTTATGCCGCACTCCTTGACCGCACGAAGTTGGGCCTGGACTCGTGCATGTTTACGCAGGTGAGTCTGGAGAAGCACTCTGAGGCTGTCGTCGCCGATTTCGAGCGGGCCGTGCGCGCAGCACCGGAAATCCAGGAGTGCTGGGTCATCACCGGCGACGCGGACTACCTGTTAAAGATCTACGTGCCAGATGCGCAGGCATTCGATCGTTTCGTCTCGCGCTTCATGCTCAAGATCAAGGGCGTGCGCCAGTTGAAGACAGCGGTGGCGTTGCGCGAAGTCAAGCTGGAAACCCGGCTCCAATTGCCGAGTGGATGAATGGGACGAGGTGTGGCACTGCAGCCTCATCTGTCGATGTAGGGCGAAGGACGTGCATGGAAAGTTCTCGTTCTTCCGAAGCTCAGGGCCGCAATCTTCGTCTGCTGGAACTTCAAATCCGCCTGCATGCGGGCAATGACCGTACGCGCGTACTGCGCCGCCGGATCGTCGCCCAGGGCTTGGAGTCGGTCGGTATCCAGAGCGTCAAGCATGGGCAGATTCTCTCGCGTGCGCGCGCGAGAAGGGGGAATTGCCCGGATCGACAAACGCTTGGGCTTGGGGGTTACACCACGGCAATGGCGCTGGCGGTGGCGTGCGCGCTCATGCGCTGCCACGGCAGCCCGGCCACCAACCAGCGCCATTGCTGCTCGCTCAGGTGCAGCGCCTCACGGTCGTCCTGCGGCCAGACAAACCGGCCTTCTTGCAATCGGCGCGTGCACAGCCAGAGTCCCGCTCCATCAAACACGAGCACTTTCAGCCGGGTGGCGCGGCGGTTGGCAAACACATAGGCATGGTCGCGTTGCGCTGAGCCAAACCGGGCCACAACCTGCCCCAGCAGGCTATCCATCCCGCCGCGCAGATCACTGGCGCCCACGGCCAGCCAGATGGCCTCAATGCGCAGCATGGCTTATCCCAGCCAGGCCTGCAGCCACTGCGCGCACTCGGCTGCGTGGGCCACGGGCCAGTCGATCTGGGCGCGGCGCTGGGCCACCTCGCAGGTGATGCGGGCGTGTCCGGGATGGGGGCTTCCATCCGCAGCCGCAGCGGGGGACGGGTTGCAGTGGGCGCGCACGAAGGCGCTGCGCCGTGGCGGCAGGGCCAGCCCCGCGCGTTGCGCGCGCCAACGCGGTGCGCTCGACAGCCAGCCGCGCAGTTGCCCGTAGCCCAGCCCCTTGCTCTGCGCAAACGCTTCAGCCTTCATCCCGCTGGCTTTGAGTTCATCAAGAATCGCCAGAATCTCATCAATCCGCTCTTCACTGAGTTTGTCTGATCGCATGGAGCCTCCGAAAAAACTCAAGCTTCACTTAGCACAGACTCATTGAAAAGATGGGTTCGGCGGACGCATACCGTGCAGCTGATCGACATGCTGCGCAAGGTGGCGCCTGATCTGGCCGATCCAGGAACCACCGCATTGCAGGAGGATGCATTGGCGGACATCGCGGCAGGGCGTGCAGCGCTGGCCGCATTCATGCAGGCGCAGGTGGATGCAACGCGGGAGTTTTCGCGGACGCTGCTGGAGGGCAAGCTGACGGACGCGCAGTTGGTCCTGCATGCCTGCCCGGCCTGTGGCGGCGCACGCTGCGTGCAGCGCACCAGCAAAGCTGGGAGTATGTACCACCGTTGCCTGGACTGCGAGGCGGCATTCGGGGATGATGGTGGCAAGCCGGGGAAACGGTTCGAGGACAGGCCGGCGGGCGACGGCGGGCAGAAGATATCGAGCGCTGGCGCTGCCGGCCCGAAATGCCCGAGCTGCAAGAAGCCCACGTTCAAGAACGAAACCAAGACCGGCAAGGCGTACTACCGGTGCGGCGCGTGCAAAGGCGCCTGGTGGCCGGACCGCAAGGATGAAGGCAAGCTTGGGGGGAAGTGGGAGGGCAGGCTTGAGCTTGGTCGTAGAACCTAGAATCGACCCATGTCCCAATCCTTTGTCGATCTGCTAAAACTTATCGACACGCGCAAGGCGCAGCTCGACGCCCTGCGCCCGCTACCGCCCGCAACGGTCGCCAGTCTGCATGACAAACAAGCGCTGGAGTGGACGTACAACTCCAACGCCATTGAGGGCAACACCCTCAGTGTCACAATGTTGCTCCGACGTGAACGGAGGTCGGCTCTTTGTCCGGGCGCAGAGCGGCCACGAGATAGTCGATGAGCACGCGAGTTTTCGGCGCGGTATATCGCGACTTGGTAAACAAGAGGTAAGCCATACCCTGGTAGTTGGTATCAAAGGACCAATCCGGCAACAAGCGGACGACCCTTCCTGCTGCCAAGGCCGCGTGTGCGACGAAATCGGGCACGCAGCCAATTCCGAGTCCGGCCTCAACTGCTGCGAGACGCATTTCGCTGTGATTCAACGTGTACCGCCCAGCGACGACGACTTCTACGCTGTCCTCGGCACGCACAAAACGCCACCGACTGTCTCGTTCTTGCTCCCCAATTGCCAGGCAGCTGTGACCCATGAGGTCTTCAGGCGTTCGCACTGGCGAATGGGCAGAGATGTAGGCAGGGCTAGCCAGCAACAATTGCTTCACTGGCATCAATGCGCGCGCGATCATGCCCTGCGGAGGGTCGTCCGTCAGTCGGAGCACTAGGTCCATCCCCTCGCGCAAAGGATCGACCACGCGGTCGACTACCAACAAATGCACGTCTACAGCCGGGTGCTTCGTGAGGAAGTCCAGCAGCAACGGCTGCAGCACGTGGCGTGAGAATGCCTTGGGCGCACTGATGCGAACCAGCCCCTTTGGCGCCCCGATATGACCCTCGGCGACCTGAAGTGTTGCCTGAGCCGCAGCAACCATGGCACGGCCGTGTTCCAGAACGGCGAGCCCGGCGTCGGTCAGACGTAGCTGGCGTGTTGTCCTCTGCAAGAGGGCCACGCCCATGGCCTTCTCGAGACGTGCAACTTGTCGGCTTACAGCAGAAGGCGTCACTCCGAGCAGCCTTGCAGCGGCCGAGAAGCTGCCTGCTTCCGCGACGCGGACGAAAGCGACCATCTCCTGCATCACCTCCAAGAAATTATCTGTTCTCACCAGGCACAACTCCTTTTCTGCGATCCAGTCTAGTCAATGGAGAGCCCTCGACGAACAATCCTTCTTGCCAACAAAACGACGGAGGGATGGCATGCCGACGCGCATTATTCGAAGCTTTGCAGACCTTGATGCGATGCAAGGTCGGGTCGGCCACGTGCTCACCCTTTTTAGCGGGGGACTGGATAGCAGCTACGTCCTGAAAGAGCTGGTGCAGCGCAAACTGCGTGTCACGGCCCTGTCGGTGGACGTGGGTGAAGGTTGCCAGCTGCAGGATCTCCAAGAGATCACCGCGTTTTTTGGCGTCGATCTGAAGGTGGTTGACGCCAAGGAAGAATTTGCCGCCGAGGCGGTGGCGCCGGCCATCTGCGCCCAGGCACGGTACCTTGGAACCTACCCGGTCAGCTCTTCGCTGTCTCGACCGATTCTGGCCAAGATTGCGGTCAATGTGGCACGAGAATTGGGTTGTGACGCAATCATTCATACGGCCAATCAGTCTCAGAACAGCCTACGCAGACTGAACGGTGCCATCGAGCAGCTGGATTTCGACGGATGCTATGGGACGCCTTACGAGCGTTCTGTTCTGACTCGCGATGAAAAGATCGAGGCGCTGCGGGTACTGGGCCTGACGCGCTTTCAGGCGCGTGGCATCAGCGGCGATGCAAACCTTTGGTGCCGAGAATTCGAATCTGGATCACTCGACAACCCTGAAGGATTCTGGGCCCCGCCATCCTTGTTTGAATGGACCCGTCGCAGGGAAGGCGATGTTCCCAGTTGCGAACTGCAAATCGAGTTTCGCAAGGGGCGCCCGTCGGCGGTGAACGGCAGGCAGATGGAACTCGTCCCCCTGATTGCACACCTCAACGACGCTGTGGGCGCCTTCCAGATCGGTCGCTACAGCGGACTCGAGCACTTAGCCGGTGGCGAGAAGGTGCTGGAGATTCGAGAGGCGCCAGCGGCAACCGTGTTGATGGATGCCTACCGGCAACTGGAGACAGCTGTCCTGGACGCCGAGCTACTTCGAGAGAAGGTCTCTTTGGAGATGTTGTGGACGCGGGAAGCAGTCGAGGGACGCTGGTTCGGACCATTGCGCTTGTGCGTCGACGCGTTCATCCGACACGCGTCGGAAAAGGTCACTGGAACCGTCACGTATCAGCTCCGCCAAGGTGCGATGGACATCTGCGCCATCAAGGCACCGCATCCGCTCTATCTGACCGACCGAGACGGTTGGGAAAAGTCGTTGGTCGATGATGTGTTTCAGCCACCGAACCCGACCAACCGTCGGCACGAGGAGGCGCTGGCATGAACATGGCGGCATTGACGAACCGCCCGCTGGAGTCTGTCCTTGTCGAGGGCCTTGGTCGTCATCTCCACGAGCAGCATTTCCTGTTCCTTGGTGGTGATGCTCTAAGCGGCATCCTCGCGGTCACGCCTGATGACATTGCGGCCTTTTCCAAGCACTGGTCGAGTCTCACGCTGGATCGACACATGGGGGATGGTGGCACGTATCGATACCGTCGCTACGGCGCGTTCGACTCGCCGCAGGGGATTCGCCGTCGCCGGTTGCCTCACGGTCCCTACGAACAACCGAAGTACGTCAACGGCCTCAATGGGGGTGTCGCTCGGCTGTTCGATCCGCTGGAGAGCAGCTTCGTCTCCGACCCGCTCCTCAATCGTTTGCTGGACTGGTTGACGTTCCTCTACGACCAATGTGAGGGGGTGCCCCGGCACTGGAATATCCGACTGCACCCCTACCGAATCGTTGCGAACTCAGCGCAGGCGGGAAATCCCACGCCGGAAGGGTTGCACCGTGACGGTGTGGACTACATCGTCAGCATGCTGGTGCAGCGCAACAACGTCAAGGGCGGGGAGACCACCGTCACCGACAACCAGGGACAGGTGTTGTGGCAGCGCACGCTGCAACGGCCGCTTGACATCATGATCGGCCAGGATGCGCAAACCAAGCATTCGGTTACGCCGGTGTTACCGGCTGAGACGGGCGTCGAGGCATGGCGGGACGTGCTGGTGGTCGCCTTTTCAAAGGTTGCACCATGACAGCGTCAACACCCAATGCCAGTGCGAAGGCGGTCGGCACACGCTTCGGCTCTCGCTCGCCTTTCGGAACGATCGAGTTGCTCTTGCTCCTGGTCGCGATCGTGTGGGGGGGCAGCTACAGCGCGACCAAGGTCGCGACCGAGCAAGTGCCGGTGCTGCAATTCCTCGTGTTGCGGTTTGGTCTCACGTTCTTGTTGCTCTTGCCGGCTCTGCGCGGGCTTGCCGTCGCGTCATGGCCAGGAGCACTTGCGGGGGCCTCGCTGCTTGGCGCCAACCTCCTGGCCGTGTTCGTTTGTGAAACCTTCGGGGTGTCACTCACAACGGCTTCCAACGCCGCGTTCCTCATCAGCTTGTGCGTCGTGTTTACGCCGCTGTGCGAATGGTGGCTGCTGGGCGACCGGCCGGACGGATCTGTCTTCGCCGCTTCAGGGGTCTCACTGTTGGGCGCGGTCTTGCTTGCTTACCAGCAGCACGGCGGACACGTTTCACCGCTTGCCATTGGCGACGCGCTGATGGTGGCAGCTGCCTTTCTGCGCGGGGTCATGGTGACTCTGACCCGCCGCCATGGTCGGCGCTACCGCCTCCCGGCGCTGACCATGACTGCAATACAGATGGGCGTGATGACCCTTGGGTCGGCACTCCTGATGCTCTTGGTACCCGGTCCCGACTGGGCTCCATTTCCTTCTAGTGGATCATTTTGGGGTGCGACGGCGTTTTTGGTGATCGCGTGCACCCTTCTGGCGTTCTTTGTCCAGAACTACGCGGCCTCGCGCACTAGTCCATCTCGAGTGGCGTTGCTCATGGGGAGTGAGCCCCTTTGGGGAGCTTTGATTGCCGTGATCTGGTTGGGTGAGCGCTTAACGCTAATCGGCTGGGCGGGCGGATTGCTCATCGTGGTTTCCGCTTGGTGGGTGACGCGGCCGAAGGGTTGAAACCAAACGGTTTGTAGCTTGAGGTCCAGTTCAAGTTTGAGCCCCACAATTGGACGTAGTTCAGGATGCTCATTTATGCAGAGTGGTAGCGCTCGCCTGGCGCTGAGCGAGTATGGGGGCGGCGCGGCATCGAACGCCATCGCTATTATCAATTCACGGCCCTCACCACACTTACCCCCATCAACCGCGCCCAAGCCCGCGTGCTCGCGTCCTGAATCCCCGGCGCTGCGCTCCCAGGTGCAGCCCACCACGCATTGGACTGCGCCAGAATCACCGTTGGCCGCTGCCACAGCGCCTCAAGCCACGTCCACGGCTGTACTTGCTCCACGCAAATCGCGGTCCACACACGCTCTCCGTCAAGATCGAACACCCGCTGCCACCAGGCCGGGCGCAAGGTGCGCGGATTCCACGGCTGCCAGTCGCCGCCCAGCAGCAGGCCTGCAGCCTGTGCGATGGGAACCGGATCAGCGTATCCATGTTCGACCCGCACCAGGGCATCGCGCGCACCCATCTGCGCCCCGAGCAGCCAGATTTGCCCCGGCGGCACCGCCGCAGCGAACTGCGCCTTGGTGCCGTCGTACCAGTTCGGCAGGATGGCTTCAGGAAACACCAGCACGCGCGCACCAGCGCCCTGATCGAGCCCGGAGGCGATCACGGCTTGATTGTTGGCAATGTCGGCGAAGACATTGCCGTTGTCCGGCCTGATCTGCGTTTGTATGCCGACCCAGCCTTTTGGCGAAGCCGGAGTGAGCCCCACCCCAAGCCTGACTGCTGCGGCGGCATTCGCCAAGACCGCGCACACCAGCAGCGGAACGAGAACCCGGCGTGAACCATCCCAGTCGCGCAAAGCCAGCGGAAGGATGACCGCGAGAGCCAGCAGACATAGCACGCCGATCCATCCCATCCCCGGGAACAGCACGCCCGCTGCATTCATCGGCGAGAGCCAGCCGATCACGCCCAACGGGGGCAGGGCGGTCAGCAACAGCGCGGCCAACAAACCGCCGCGCCGAGGCGGCAGAGCCCACGGCAAAGACAACGCCACGGCCGCCCCTGCCCACGCAGCCCAGGCCATCAAGGCGTGATGTTCCCCCCAATAGCCCAACACCGCCGAAACGATAGGCCAGCAGCCCACCGCGTAATAGGCCAGCGCCACCCCGAACCGCCGCCGCACCGTGCCGCTTCCCGCCACCAGCAAGGGAAGACACAGCGACGCCAGCGGCCCAAGGAGGCCGGAACCACCCCACAGCCAGGCGCTGCCGGCAACCGCCGCGACGGGGATCGGCCATTCACTTGCCAGCACGCGGCGCATGGTCAGGGGCCGTCAGCTTCTGAATCATCTGCTGCTGCATCTGCACCGTCGGCTCCAACTGGCGCTTACCCCACCACGAACCGACAAACAGCGCGACGGCGATGACCACGCCCAGGAGCGCCATCGAGGCCAGAGAAATCGGCTCCCGCAAGGCGCTGGTCACCGCCTCTCTCACCGCCGTCCTGACCACCCCCTCATCCACCTTCGCGCTCACCGGCCGCGCCGCCACCTCCTGCAAGCCGCGCAAGCCGGCGATCACCGGCGTCAAATCCACAGGCGATGCCTCCGCCTTGCCCGACTCCAGTACCGCCGCCTTCACTGCAGCCAGCACATCCGCCCTCGGCGTACTGCGCGCCCAGCCCCAAGCAAACAGGGTGACGTGCGGTGCGTTGCTCGGGTCGTCCACCTCGAAGCCGGTGCGCTGCAGGATGCCCAGCAGCGAACGGACATCCTTCCACTCGTCCTCGGTCGGCAGCCGCCCGAGCACATCCATGAACACCTGTTCCGAATTGCTGTAGGCCATCACACCCCCTCCACATCGACGGACTCGATCGGCTCCAGCGCCGCCCCGGCCCGCTTGAGCCAGGACTGCAGGGCCAGCCGGTAGCCATACGGCAGCGGCCGACCGTCGATGCCCGACGCCAGCACCTCATGGAACGGACGCCGCCCGATCATCACCGCGAGCTGATCGTTCATCTCCGGCAATTGGGTCTCGGCCCAGGCGCCTTCCTCCACCAGGCGCTGCCGCAGCGGGTCGATCTGCCAGAGCACGAACTTGTCCGCCGAACCGAAGAACATGTTCTTCACCACGATGCCCGCCTCATAGCGCGCGGGCATAGTGCGCAGGCGGTAATCCAGCGCCCGGATGCTCTCCTGAGTGCGGCTGAGCAGCCACACCGGCACCGCATTGGCCTCGCGCAGCACCTCGCCGACGATGTGGATCGACCCGTCGAATGCACGGGTGCCGATCTGCGCCGGCATATTGATGATGATGCGGTACTCCGCCGTCTGGGCGGCAGCGCCGAGCATGGCCAGCTTCGTGCCCAGATCGATCCACCCGCTCTCTGTGGAAAGATCGAGCAGCGCCGTGCTGGCGATGCCGCCGCCAGGCCGCAGCCCGCCTTCGCCGCACACGTCCGGGTTGGAGAGATCGGCGTCATAGACCACCAGCCGGGGGCGCCGCTCCTCCTCTTGGGACAAGAAATGATGAACCAGCGCACGGGCGGCCAGGCTCTTGCCGACGCCGCCTTTGTCGCCATCGATGATGAACGTCTTGAGCATGATGGAAAACCTTTCAGTAAGGATCAAAAAAAGACCGGGCAGCGCCCCGGTGGCGCCCGACGGCAGTCGGGGAATCAGGCGTTGTGCTCGCCGATGAACTTGCGCCGCGCCTCGGGCGGCCCCTCCAGGTTCTTGCGCAGGATGTAGTCCGCCGCGGATTCCTCCGGCAGGCGGTCAGAGCCGTCCGCCCAATCCGGCAACTCCAGACCTTCCAGTCCGTGGGCAGCCGGCGGAGCGGTTGCGGCGGCTGGCGTGGCGACTGCTGCCTTGTGCGCTTGGACGGCCTTCTCACGGCCGATTTGTGCGTTGCCTGTGTCGCCCGGAGTTGACGCTGGCGTGTTGGTGCCGGAGCGCACCCGGCGTTGTCGTATCGTCTTCAAAGCCCGTCGCAGGTCCGCCAAAGGCACGCCAGGCATGTTCTCTTTCAGATACGCCAGCATCTCGGCAAGTGTCTCGCCACTGTCGAACAAGGTGAACAGCTCATCCTCGATCGCCAGCAGGCTGTTGAGCGCGAATTCGCGCGGATCGATGGACCGCTCGGCGCGTGCTCGCGCCTGTGCAGCCTGACGCTTGCGCCGCACGACCTCGCGCAATGCTGTTTCGGTCTGAAGCAGCTGCGAACGCGCCGCATCACGGTCGAATGCACCCGCGTCGTCTGGCGTGTCCGGTTTGTCCTCATCTTGCGTCATCGTGATTCCTCATGTGCGCGCCTTTCACAGCGCCCTGCCCTGACTCTGCAGGGTGGGGACAGTAGGTGTGCGCCCTGAAGTCAGATTGAATCCGCCCGCGTCGGCTGTGATGCCGCCGACATCCAAGCCGATCAACGTGTGCGACAAGGGAACCGCGGAGAACCGACGCCGGCGTCCGCACTGCGGCGGATCGTGTCCAGAGGGTGTCGGGGCGCAGCCCTGACCAAGCGTTTCGTGTGACATGGCGCCGCCAGGCGTGACACGCCGCGCACGCGGTGTGTCAAATGTCCCACGAAACATTACCTTGCAAGGTTTTTACGCATCGAAGGTTTGGACAGCTCCGACACACGCCCGGATCAAACCGCCTCACGACTGACCAGCAGCGACACACGACGCAGACAGACCGTGCCGTCCCCGTCTCGCAGAGTCACGGCATGGACCCACAAGATCGCAAACCCCACACCGTGCGCGTGCGCCTCACCACCGCCCAGCTCGCCGACCTGCGCCACCAGGCACAGGCCGCCCGCAAGAGTGTGTCGGAACTCATCCGGCTGCGCGCCACCCTTCAACCCGTGATCAGCCGCGCCGACGACACCGCCGCGCAGCGCATCGACCAGCTCGGACGCCTGCTCAAACACCTCTATCCCAAAGACAAAGGTTGGGCTACCGGAGACGATCGCCGCCGCTGGTGGCAACTGGTCGAAGAACTCCAGCGCACCGCCGCCATCCTGAGAAGGACACCCTGATGCTCGCAAAAGTCATCACCCTCAAACCCGGCGCACCCAGCAAGGGATTCGCCCACGTCATGCGCTACGTCATGCGCGCCCACGACGAACTGCCGCCCGGACAGACCCTGGACGGCGGCCACTTCAATATCGACGACGATCAGCTCTACTGGACGCTCGACGAACATCGCCTCGCCTACGCAGAAGACCTCGCCGGCGTCTGTGATGGCACAGCCCGAGACTGCGAGCGCAAGGGCCGGTTCAAGGGCAACCCCGTCTATCACGTCGCCATCACCTGGCAGGAGGGCGAACATCCCACGGTGCAGCAGGCCGAACACGCCTGCAAGCACGTCATGGACGCGCTGGGATTTGGTGAGCATCAGGCCGCCTGGGCCACCCACCGCGACACCGACAACGATCATGTGCACCTGGTCATCAACCGCGTGCACCCGGAAAAACTCATCGCTGTGCAGCCGCCGTTCAAGAAAGACTATTTCATCCTCGACCGCTGCATGCGCGAACTCGAACTCGAATTCGGCTATGCCCGCGCCAACGGCCCCTACATCACCCTGGACACCGACCAGGGGCCGACCATCGTGCGCATGAGCCGGGCGGAACGCCGGGAGCGTGGGCTGCTGAAAGAAGACGGCGCGCTGCGACTGACCCGTGGCGCAGCCGCAGCGGAATACCGGCTCGGCGCCGACTCCTTCCAGTCCTGGGTCGCCGTCCATCCCGCCCGAGACCTGCGCGCCGCACTGCAAGCCCCCAGCTCGACCTGGGCCGATGCCCATCAGGCTCTGGCGCAGCACGGCGTCACCCTTCAGGCCAAGGGCTCCGGGCTGGTGGTCACCACCCAGCTTGATAATGGCCGCATCCTGGCCGCCAAAGCCTCTCAACTGGGGCGCTGGGCCAGCAAGGCCGAACTGGAAAAACGACTCGGCCCCTTCGTCCCTGCACTGCAAACCCAGGCAGGGACACCGAAGGCCTACGCGCAGTACGTCAAGACCAGCCGCCGCCAAACCGACAAACCGGAACGCGCGCCCCAAAAAATCTCAGCCCGCGACCCCGACCTCCGCGCGCTGCGCCGACAACTGCGCGCAGATGCCCGCGCGGCCCTCGCCGCCCGCTTCGAAGCCGAACAAGCCGCAGCGCGCGCGCAGCGGCCCCAGCAGCGCGCCGAACTGCGCAGCCGCCACCAGCGCGAACGGCAGGAACTGGCCGCGCAAACCCGCCAGGAGCGCAAGACCCTGACCACCCAAGCCCGGCAGCAGGGCCAGCCGCTCGCCGTGGTGCAATCCCTGTGGGCGCTCAAGGCGGCGCAGCAGCGCGAAGCCTTGCAGAAGCGTCAGGCGGCAGAGCGCAAGGCGCTCTCGGTCAAATTGCCCAAGCAGGAAGTCTGGCGCAAGTGGGTGGAGCGCGAAGCAAGCCAAGGCGATGAAGCGGCGCAGGCCGCGTTGCGCGGCATTCGTTACCGCGAGCAGCGCAAGAAGAACCAACAGCAGGACGGCATCGAGGGCGAGGAACTCGACCCGCTGCGCAAGCTCACGCTGGCCGGACTGGAGGCGCAGATCGACCGCAAACGCCAGCTCGTGCTGTACCGCGACGCGCAGGGGCGGGACAGATTCACCGACACCGGCCCGCGTATCGTCCTGCACGACAAGGGCGCGGACAGTCTGGAAGCCGCGCTACGCATGGCCGCGCAGAAGTATGGCGGCAAGGTGGACATCACCGGCAGCAGCGAATTCCGGGAACGCGCGGCACGGCAGGCCGTGCGGCTGGGCATCGAGGTCATGGATGCCGACTTGCAGGCCGTGGTGCAGGATGAGCAGCGGCGCTTGCAGCGCCCGCCACAGTTGTCCCCAAAGACTGTGGAGAAGTCGGCCCCGACCGCCGCCAAGCCCTTGAATCCGCAGGCCGACGCTGGCCCGCCCGAAATGCGGGCAGTCGATGCGGCGCTGGCCGCATGGCAGCAGGCCCAGACCGACGCGGCGAGAACCCGTGCCGTGCAGGACTGGATGCGCGGCATGGAGCGCATCGAGCAGCAGGGCGGGGATGTGGCCGCGGCGAGCGCGCACAGCCGCAAGGCGCTGGGCGGGCGTTATGCCGGGTTCATGCGGGAGGTTAAAGAACTGGTGAACGAACGGCTGCGCTGAGTATGTCAATCCAGCCGAGGTCCACGTCAACAGCATGAAATCTGGGTGGGCTGTGATTCCAAAGTTACCCCAGTAACCTTGAGCGTTCCATCTGGAACCACATAGTCAGTTCCATCCCTGCGTCAGAAAGCTCAGCTGTATAGCTCGAGATGGGTCCATAGTGGCTGCCGTCGGCATCGAAACCTAGGGGCCGACCAAGCGCTTTCTGTCATCTAGGTGTCGTCCGTGACAAGTACCAGCGAGCGTCCGCTGGGCTAATCGTTGTGAGGCATCGTGCTACTGCTTCGGTGCTCTTTCAAACTTTGGCAATTGTGGATTCATAAAATCCCAGGTGGGCGCACTTGATGTGTAGAAATCTAGTTTCGGATGGAATGCTGAAGGATCATCGAGTGTTCCCGCCCGTAAACCGATCATGCCTGGAAGCATTTCAAGCTTGCTAAACAATTGCGATCCGCAACTTGGGCAAAATAAACGCCAAATCTTGTTTCCACTATCCGCAGTAGTTTCATATGACTTTGGATTTCCCTCAATTTTCACAGCTATTTCCGGGTAAAACATAGCTGGTGTGAACGCGCTTCCAGAAGTTCGTTGGCAGTCTCTGCAGTGGCAATTGCCAGAGAAAACTGGCTCACCTTGGCATTTATATCGAATGGCTCCACAGAGACATCCACCTGTAAGCACTTGATCCATGAGTTATTCCTTTATGTGTTTTTATGTGTCGAGCCGGAAATTGATACTTGGTGTCGCAGATCGGGGGGGCGAGAAGTGGTGCGTTCCACAAGAACCTTATTAAGTCAGCTAGAGATTTGCAAGCCGCGTGGCAGCCATAAAAGGTAAGAACTCAATAATTTCATACTCAGCAATTTGTTCTCGATGAAAAGGGTCGTTGGCCACTATGCTTTCGATTTCTGCTCTCGTTTCCGCTTTTGAAAGAATGACCCCGCCAGTACGAGGTTCCTTGCGTCCGGACAACAGGAAGTGACCGGAAGCATAATAACGTTCCAGAAATTCTTTATGCTCCCCGATAAGACGATCAACCTCAGATAATGGCTTAATGTAGCGCAGCAATATGACGAACATGCAATTGTTCTCCGAGTATTGGTTGATGCGGGGTCCAGTGCTGATTTCTTACCGTTCAACTTGACGGGCGTGGTGTCGGCTTGTCGGCGGAGCGTCCCTCTCGACGTGCAAGTTATGAGTTGCGTGCCTTACCATGATGCTGACAGCCTCGTCATTGACCACGGTTTGCACTGCTTCTTGCCACCCAAACCGTTCGTACAGTCTCTGTTGGTCCGGCGTGTAAAGATAGAGTGCCTGAACGCCGAGATCGAGACTCCTTTTGATGCACTCAGCGATCATGGAAGAGCCTATGCCCTGCCCACGAAGGCCCTTCGGAATGAACACCTCACCAAGCCAATGCTCCTTGTCGGGGTGAGCGGGAAGCTCAAAGCGTTTGATGCTCGCCGTCCCTAGAAAGTCATTCTCGGCAGAAAGCGCTACCAGCGTGAAGGGTACTTCATGCGCTTGCGATCTTGCCGCCAATCGTTCCTCAATAGCTAACAATGATGTCATTTTCAGAAGACGACAGCACGGAATATCAGAAGTCAGCCGCACGACCTTCTCCGATGCCAATTAGGCAGGCCGCTCACGAGCCCAAAATCGCAGGCCAATGTCGGCGTGCGAGACACTTCATGCTATGCGTTGCATCCCGGATGATCGCAATCTGATAAACCTTGCAAGATGCCACATGCCTCTATTCGTCGAGCGCCCGAGCATTTTTCACGCAGCGAGAGCAAGTGCCGCTTCAATTGCAACAGCGCTTCCACGCGCTCTTCGGTCTGACGAATATGGACATCCAGTAGTGCATTGACGTCGCCGCAGTCCTGAGCAGGGTTATCTCGTAGGCCCAGCAGTATCCTGATTTCGCTCAGCGTCATGTCAAGCGAACGGCAATGACGAATGAACTGCAAACGCTCGATGTGCACATCGCTGTACAACCGAAAGTTGCCACCACTTCGCGCTGGCTTCGGCAGCAGCCCTTCCTTTTCGTAGTAGCGGATGGTCACGACCTCGCACCCAGAGCGCTTGGCGAGGTCGCCAATTCTGATTTCCATGCCTCAATCTCCATTTTTCACTTGACTCTATAGCGACTATAGAGTTTTTAATGGAGGCTGAATAGACGATTTGAAGGAGTTATCCATGAGCGAATGCGCTTCAAAGGGGTGTGGCTGCTCGACTGGGCCAATCATCCAACCCACGGCACAAGCCCCGCTGGCAACCGGATCGGCTCAAGCGGTGTACCGCATCGAGAACATGGATTGCCCCACGGAAGAGGCGCTGATCCGAGGCAAGCTGGCTGGGCTGGCGGGTGTGGTTGGTCTTGAGTTCAACCTGATGCAGCGTACCTTGGCCGTGCGGCACGAATTGCCTTCGCTGTCTCCCGTTGAGCAGGCACTGAAGGCCATCGGCATGCAAGCTGTGCGCATGGATGAGGCGTCGGCCGGGCAGACGACCAAGCTGTCCATTGCCAAGATGGATTGCCCGACCGAAGAGGCGTTGATCCGCAACAAGCTCGGCACCGTGGCCGGGGTTGCCAATCTCGATTTCAACCTGATGCAGCGCACGTTGTCGGTACGCCATGCTGACGGGGTTCTGCCGGATGTGCTTGTGGCACTACAAGCACTCGGATTCGAGGCGCAGGTCGAGGACAAGGCCGTGGCCGCGTCGCCATCCGCGTCCCCTGTGACAACGCCGACCAACTGGTGGCCGCTCGGCATTTCCCTCATCGCTGCATCGGCGGCCGAAGCGGTCTACTGGTTCCACGACGGCAATCATTGGTCAGTCGTCATTCTGGCGCTTGTCGCGGTCTTGACGGGGGGGCTGTCCACCTACAAGAAGGGCTGGATCGCGCTCAAGAACCGTAACCTCAACATGAACGCCCTGATGTCGATTGCCGTCACGGGTGCTATGTTCATCGGCCACTGGCCCGAAGCTGCGATGGTAATGGTGCTCTTCGCGCTGGCCGAGGTGATCGAGGCCAAGTCATTGGATCGCGCCCGTAACGCCATCCGTGGACTGCTCGACCTGACCCCGGAGCAGGCCACGGTGCAGCAGCCTGACGGCACTTGGCGAGAGGTAAGTGCCAAGCAAATCGCCATTGGCAGCCGAGTCCGGGTCAAACCGGGTGAGCGCATCGCGCTCGATGGCGAGGTGCTAGACGGACGCTCCACGGTCAACCAAGCCCCGATCACGGGCGAAAGCCTCCCGGTCGAGAAGTCCCCCGGCGATCCGGTGTTTGCGGGCACGATCAACGAATCTGGTTCCTTCGAGTACCGCGTCTCTGCCTTGGCCAGCAACTCCACTTTGGCCCGCATCATTCACGCAGTAGAGGCTGCACAAGGTAGCCGTGCACCGACCCAGCGTTTTGTCGATCAGTTCGCCCGTTGGTACACGCCTCTCGTGTTCGCCCTAGCCATTGCCGTCGCACTGCTACCCCCGCTTCTCATGGGCGCGGCATGGATGGACTGGATTTACCGTGCACTGGTTCTGCTGGTGGTTGCCTGCCCATGCGCCCTGGTGATTTCCACGCCGGTCAGCATCGTCAGCGGCTTGGCCGCCGCTGCCCGCCACGGCATTCTTGTCAAGGGCGGTGTCTATCTGGAAGAAGGCCGCAAGCTGCGCTGGCTGGCTCTGGACAAGACCGGCACGGTCACTCACGGCAAGCCCGCACAAACCGATTTTGTCGCATGGGGCAACGCACTCGCCTCCGATAGCCGCTGTATCGCTGCCAGTTTGGCGGCCCGCTCCGATCATCCTGTATCCAAGGCGGTGGCACAGGCTGCGCAGCGGGATGGAGTTGCCTTGCTCGACGTGGCCGAGTTCAGCGCGCTGCCCGGTCGGGGTGTGCAAGGCCAAATCGACGGGGAGACCTACTATCTGGGCAACCACCGAATGCTTGAAGAGCTGGGGCAGTGCACACCAGAGCTGGAGCAGCGCATCGCGGCGCTGGAAACCGTAGGCAAGACCGTCGTGATGTTGGTAGGCGCAAAAGGGGTACATGCCTTATTCGCCGTTGCGGACACCATCAAGGACAGCAGCAGGAGAGCCATCGCCGAGCTGCATGCTCTGGGCATCAACACCGTGATGCTGACCGGCGATAACCCCCACACGGCCCAGGCCATTGCCGCACAAGCTGGCATTGACCGTGCGCAAGGCAACCAACTGCCTGACGACAAACTGCGCGAAGTGGAGCAATTGTCCAGAAATGGCAAGGTTGGCATGGTCGGTGATGGCATCAACGACGCACCGGCCTTGGCGCGTGCGGACATTGGCTTTGCAATGGGAGCGGCAGGCACAGATACCGCCATTGAAACCGCCGACGTGGCCCTGATGGACGATGACCTGCGCAAGATTCCGACCTTCGTGCGTCTGTCGCGTGCGACAGCACAGGTGCTGATGCAAAACATTGTGCTGGCCCTTGGCATCAAGGCGGTATTTCTGGTGCTCACTTTCACGGGTCACGCGACCATGTGGATGGCTGTGTTCGCCGATATGGGTGCCAGCTTGCTTGTTGTCGGCAACGGCTTGAGGCTGTTGCGTCGATGAGCTGGAAACTCTTTCTCTATGACTGGGGTGGCCTGAACATCGCGTTGTTTCAAGTCATTAACACAGGCACGCCCGCCACGCTGGAACCACTGGCATGGTTCTTTAGCCTCGTGGGAAGTTACTGGACAGCGCCGCTGATGCTGTTGGGTCTGTGGTGGTGGTCGAAATCGGCTACTAACGCGGCGCGTGGCACGGCCGTTCGGCATCGCCTTATTGGTTTTAGCGCGGCCTTCTTGCTGGCGTTATTGGTCGCCACCGTCTTGAAGCTATGGTTCGACTTTCCACGCCCGCCTGCCGTCCTTGGCGAGCTGGTGCGCGTCATCGGGGACAAAGAGCTTCACTACAGCCTGCCCAGCGGGCATGCCACCTATGCCGCGCTGGTGGTCGGTGCACTCTGGCCGTTGATGGGCCGCCATGGTCGCGTCGGCTTGGTGCTATATGCCACGTTGGTCGGCTGGTCGCGCATCGCTGCGGGAATGCACTTCCCGGCGGATGTGTTGGCGGGGTGGGCGCTGGGATGGAGCTGCACGGCACTCGCCCGGTGGCTGCTTCCGCTGGCCGCCTCTGTATGGCAATCGGCTCGTCGCACGTCGGCCTGGATCTGGTTCACCGTGGCCGCCACTATTGTCATGACAGATCAGCTTACCAAGTTCGCCATCATTCGCACGTTTGCCTACGGTGAGCAAGTCGAAATCACTCCGTTTTTCAACCTCGTTCACGTCCTGAATCCGGGTGCGGCGTTCAGCTTTTTGGCGAACGCTGGCGGCTGGCAACGTTACTTTTTCATCACGTTGGGTCTGGTTGTTTCTGCTTGGCTGGGTCGCATGCTGTGCCAGCAACGGCCACGTCTCGAAGCGATGGGCTACAGCCTGATCCTTGGTGGTGCGCTCGGCAATGTGGCGGATCGCATGTTGCGTGGACAGGTGGTTGATTTCCTCGACTTCCATTGGCGGCTCGCGCACTGGCCCGCCTTCAACCTCGCTGACGTGGCGATCACGTCGGGCGCTGCTTTGCTCATCATGCAGATGCAGACCCGGGAAAAGAGGATGGACACAGGATCAATTGCGAATTATAATCATTCTCAATGATTTAACCAGAGAATTCCCATGCCCTGCCGATTACCCTATCGCTGGCTGATGGCTTTGCTGTTGGCGATTTGCTCGTTAATCGGCGGGCCAAGCTACGCAGCCAACACCACCGAACTCAAAGCCAAACAGATTTGGCAACTTCTGGACTACGTCGCCGTCGATTACGGCGGCGCGGTAGCCAACGGTGTGGTCCTGAAATCGTCGGAGTACGCTGAAATGCAGGAATTTTCAGCGACAGCCGAACGTCAACTGGGAGAATTACCTGACCAGACCGACAAGGGTCGCTTGTTGCAACAAGCGACCGCTTTGCGTGCTGCGGTAGCTGCCAAAGCCGATCCGGCCAGCGTAGCAAAACTGGCGCACGCGCTGTCCAGTGCGGTGCAAAAGGCGTACCCGTTTCCAGTCGCACCGACTGCCATGCCGGT
Source organism: Thiomonas sp. OC7 (assembly GCF_900634595.1). Lineage (NCBI taxonomy): Bacteria > Pseudomonadati > Pseudomonadota > Betaproteobacteria > Burkholderiales > Thiomonas > Thiomonas sp. OC7. The sequence continues at coordinate 2,519,401 of NZ_LR131953.1, forward strand.
CTTAGCGAAGGGAGGGCAGTTGTTTCAGGCCCAGTGTGCGGCCTGTCACGGTCAGCAAGGGCGCGGTGATGGCCCCCTAGCGGCATCCCTCAACCCCAAGCCGACCGCGCTGGCCGATCACATGCGGGCGCGCGAGCGCAGCTTATTCGCGCTACACCAAATTATCAGCAACGGTGTCCAGGGCACCGCTATGCAGGGCTTTGGCGCGTTGTCGGATGAAGACCGATGGGCATTGGCGTTCTTTGTTGGCACGCTACCTTATACGCAAAGCGACAAGGACGAAGGAGCCAAGCTCTGGCAAGCCAACGCGCAGGTTCGCCAGACGCTCGTCAGTCTGGATGTGCTGACGCAAACATCTGAGCATGTCTTGGCGGACAGGCTGGATGAGCCTTCCGCCAGAGCCCTGACGGCCTATTTGCGCGCCAATCCGAGCGCGCTGAATATCAGCAGTCCGAAGGGCACCGCGATTGCCAAAGCCAAACTCAGTGAGAGCGTGACGGCATTGCTGGCTGACGACCGTGCAGGTGCGACCAAGCTAGCCTTGTCTGCTTACCTCGATGGCTTCGAGCCGGTCGAACCGGCGTTGGCCACTCGCAATCGGCCGCTGTTCGAGAAGATCGAAGCCGCGATGGTGTCCTACCGGGCATTGATAGCCAATGGTTCGCCTGCCGATGTGCAGACAGCGGAGCTGCATTTGCGCGGCTTGCTGGATGAAGCGGACAAGGTGCTTGCTCCCTCCGACGACGATGCCGTGGCGGCCTTCATCGGTGCGTTAACCATCTTGCTACGTGAAGGATTGGAAGCCCTGCTGGTGGTCGTTGCCATGCTGGCGTTTCTCAAGAAAGCCGAACGGAAAGACGTATTGATCTACGTGCATGCAGGCTGGGCATCCGCGCTGGCCGCAGGCGGCATTACATGGGCAGTGGCAACTTACTTGGTCGGCGTCAGTGGGGCAAGCCGGGAGCTAACGGAAGGCTTTTCGTCACTCTTTGCCGCCGTGGTCTTGCTGGGTGTGGGCATGTGGATGCACCAGAAGAGCGTTGCCGGTCGTTGGCAGGTCTACCTCAAGGAAAAGCTGTCGTCGGCGCTGAACAAGCGCACGGCATGGTTCTTGTTTTCGCTGGCCTTCGTCGCCGTCTACCGTGAGGTGTTCGAGACGGTGCTGTTCTACGCAGCGCTCTGGACAGAAGGAAATGGCTGGCCCCTGCTGGCGGGCTTGGGCACTGGCATGGGAATCCTGGCCCTGCTGGCAGTCATACTGCTGCGCACCAGTGCGCGCCTGCCGATTGGCCAGTTCTTCGCTGCCAGCTCACTGCTGGTGGCCATACTTGCCGTGGTCTTGGCAGGCAAGGGCATCGCAGGTCTGCAAGAAGCAGGGTTATTGCATACCAGCCCAATATCGATCCCACGCATTGATCTGCTGGGCATCTATCCGTCGTGGCAAACACTCTCAGCGCAATTCGCTGTGTTATTCATCGTTGTGGTGGCCTTTACAATCAATTTGCGGTCATCGCGTCAAATGGCAGTACAAAAAAGCTGATTTGACGGCGTGAATAGGTGAATTGATGCCGCGATGAGCGCCTTCATCCTCGAATCCGTGCTGACCATGTAGAGGCCAGTTTTTCTTTTACACCTTGGACAGCAGTCGTATTCCATCCGCGCGCAATTCCCCTTTGGGAGAAATATGCCGGTACAAGGTCTGTCGCGTGATACCGAGCTCTTGGCACAGGTCGCCGACATTGGTTTCAGTCTGCCCCATTGCCGCCATCGCCAGGCGCAGCTTGGCGGCCGTCATTTTGAAAGGCCGACCGCCTTTCCTGCCGCGCGCCCGCGCCGAGGCCAAGCCCGCTACTGTGCGCTCTGCGATCAGCTCGCGCTCGAATTCGGCCAGTGCGGCGAAGATGCCGAAAACCAGCTTGCCAGCAGCGGTCGTCGTGTCGATGGCGGCTCCGTGGCCGGTCAGAACCTTGAGGCCAACGCCGCGCCCGGTCAGATCGTGCACGGTATTGATCAGATGGCGCAGGTCGCGCCCGAGCCGGTCGAGCTTCCATACGACCAAGGTATCCCCTGAACGCAACGCCTTCAAACAGCTCGCCAAGCCGGGACGATCCTCGCGCTTGCCGGATGCCTGGTCTTCGTAAAGATGCGCCGGATCGATGGCGGCAGCGATCAGCGCGTCGCGCTGCAAGTCAGTGGCCTGGGAGCCATCCGCCTTCGATACCCGCATGTAGCCGATCAGCATGTCATACCTGTCACATATACGTTCGATTATGTGACAGTGTGCGCCGGAAAGCTCAGGCCGTCAAAAGTTGTCACTTAACCCGTCATTCTGTCTAAGACATGCAAAGGGTCCATCAGGCTCGTAATGTGACAGAAATTCCGGCGGGATGCCTTCCTTCACGAAGGTGGCTCGCAACCGTTCCAGGGAAGCTGGGTCGCGCCGACCATAGGAAGCCAACGCGAACAGCGAGCGTGCCGTCTCGGGGTTGTGCCGCGCTTCAATGATGGCTTCATCGATGGCCTGGACTGCACGTTGCCAGTGATTGACGGGTTCGGGCTTCGGCGCTTTCGCCGGCAGGCCACTGGTGAACTCGGTTTGGGGCTCGGACCAGAATAGCTTTGCATGCTCGCCAGGCGGGCTTATATCCCTCACCTCGATCAAGCTGATTGCCGTTGCCGCAGCCTCCAGCATCTGCAACCCTACTGCTAGGTTCAGGGTTTCATACGGTCGCCACAGACTTTGCCCAGCACGCAGCGGATACCCACAGCGTTCCCAGATCAGGCGGAGATACCCCGCGTAGGTTCCGCACGCCGAAAGCGGGGTGTTCAGCTCATCAAGCAGCGTGCGTAGCAGCCGAAACCACAATCCGGCGTGGATGCGTCGGCGCGGCAGCTCAACATGGCCGGTCGTCAGTGCCTGCCAGGTACGCCGGTCCATCGTCGCAATCGCGTCGCTGGCCGTGCGTGGGTCGGCGTCGGCGTTTTCCCAGCCGAGAAACCGCCCAGGCACGCCCCAATACGATTCCAGCCAGCACCCATGCAGCGGGCAGCTCAGCATCAGGGGCAGCTTCCACGCAAGCAATACGGCTTGGTTTGCCGGATTGTTCAGGCAGAGTGGACAGGCGCGATGTAATGGCTGGCTGGGCAGCCAGGCGCGCCAGCTCGTGATAGATCGCGTCCTACGGCGGAGTTTCGGCAGCAACACCGAGAGCTGGAACGTATAGGTTTCTAAAGCGTCAGGAATCTGATCATCAAGGCTGTCCAGTAACCAAGGCACCCAGCCGGCGAAACTCATGCAACGCAGCCGATCCAGCTCGATGCCGCTCCGCCGGGAGAGCATTGTCAGCAGCGACTGTGGTGGCGCGGTATCCATGTCATCAGCCTGGCCGTGACCAAGATCGTGCTCCAGCAGCTCGGACACTTCCATGTGATAGCAAAGGGCCACGCGGTTGAGCCACGAAGACAAGGCTTCGCCTTCTCTGGGAGCCGGATGCAGCGGCCAGCGCGGCGCTGGCTTCACATCAGTTCCCGCTCGAACTGTCGTCGCCGCTCGCTTGGGCCGGTGTAGTCGGCCATGCTGAGCGTGCGGTGGTTGATTGCTTCCTCACCGCTTTCCACGGCAGCGACAGCCGCCGCCATCAACAGGTGCGCCAGTTCGCCGATGGTGCCCTCGCAGCGTGTGAGCAGGTAGCGAGCCATGTCTAGCGTGGCAATCGACGAGGGGCGGCGCAGCGGGAGCGAAGCCGTGAAGCTGGCCAGCAGCGAGCAGCAATCATCGTTGGCCTCCCACACCGGCAGCATCATCGGCTCGAACCGATTTTCCAATTGGTCATCCGAGCGGATGGCCAGGTAGGCGTCGCGCGTGCCGACTCCGACCAGGGGGATGCGTAGCTCGTTGCCGAGGAAGCGCAGTAGATTGAGGAATTCCCGGCGGTTGACGCTGTTACCGGCCAAGACGTTGTGTAGTTCGTCGATCACCAACATACGCACACCGACCTTACGTAACAAGGCCAATGCCAATTGCTCCATTTCCGGCAACCGTGGGCGTGGGCGCAAGGGCGCGCCCATCGCAGCGAGCAGCGCGACGTAGAAGCGGATCACCGACGGCTCGGATGGCATCTGCACGACCAGCACCGGGATGTGCTCCTGGTCGGCGTCGGCACTGGCCGGATGCGTGCGCCGGAATTTCTCGACGATCATCGACTTGCCGTTGTTGGTCGGGCCAACCAGCAGCAGGTTGGGCATGCGTTGTTTGTTCGGCCACGCATACAAGGTTTCCAGCCGGTTCAGAGCCTCGACCGCACGGGGATAGCCGATCCAGCGGTCGGCGCGAAGGCGTTGGATGCGCTCGTCCGCCGGCAGCCGGGCCAATCCCTGCGCCGCCTGTAAGAGGTGCGACAGGTCGATGATGGGATATTCGTCCACGGCTACCACTCCTCAATCTGGTCGAAAGGTTTTGCCGGAGGCTGCTTGTCTGCCTGCGGGTCGGAAACATCAGTTTCCGGCGGCGTCGGCTTGTTCGGCGGAACCGACGCCTTGAGATGCTGGCGTCGATCCGTGTCGCGCCGCGCCTTGCGCGTGGCCTTCTGCGCGGCAGTCACGATCTCGCGCATCTGGCCGATCATGCGGAACAGCGCCGATTCATCCACTTGCTCGCGCCCTTGCTGACGCAATTTCGCCAGAGCTTGTCGTTGTTCCCACAGCGTGACCGCCGGGTGCGACAAGGTGCGGTAGGGGATTTCCAGGTAGTGCTGCCCTTCCGGTTCCAACACCCAGATACGGCTGATGTCGCGCGGGTCGCGCCGGATCAGGAACGCAGGCAGGCGGTCGCGCCGAGCTATCCACGGCTTGAGCGCATCGGCGTAGTAGTGGATGTGGTCGATGACGAAGCCGGTGCGGGTCAGCGTACGACGGAGGATGGGCAGGAAATCAACCAGGAACGCCGTGGCGCGGGTGACGACGGCCGGCACGCCGACACGCGCCACGGCCTCGGCCCACCGCGCCGCCGGTGGTTGAAGCAGGCCGTTGTGCACCGAACCGTGGTAGGTGCCTACCGCCAATGTGAGCCAGCGCTCCAGCTCGCGCAGCGTCAGGGCAGCCTTGTTTTCGGAATCGTAGTCGCCGCGCTGGTCCGGGTTGGAGAAGGTTGTTCCCGGTAGATCGTCGTGGATCATCTGCATCGCCGTGCCGATGATCCGTTCCACGATGCCGCCATAGTGCGGCTGTCCCAGCGGACGATAGTCCAGCCGGATGCCATGCTGCTCGCAACCCCGGCGCAGGGCCTCGCTCTTGAACTCGGCCGCGTTGTCCAGGTAGAGCAGCAAGGGCTTGCCGCTCATCGGCCAATCCATTTCCACCTTCAGCCCTTCCAGCCAAGGACGCTTGTCGCAGGCGACATGCACGAGGCACAGGCCAACCGAAACGGCAGACGGTGCTTCCAGCGTGACGACCATGCCGAGCACGCAGCGGGTGAACACGTCGATGGCGAGGGTCAGGTACGGGCGGCCAATCGGTTGCCGGTCGCGCTCATCGACCACGATCAGGTCGATGACCGTATGGTCGATCTGTACCTGCTCCAGCGGCGCGGTCACGGCAGGAGGCTCGCCGCCAACACCTTGTAGGTCACGAGCGGCATCCTGGCCTTCCCGCCGGCGAATGACCTTGCGCGGGTCAAGGCTAGCGATCCGTAAGGCCACGGTATTGCGCGCCGGCACTCGCAGTTTTTGAGCCTTGCACACCTGAGTGACTTCGCGGTGAAAGGCCGCCAGGCTGCGCTTCTGCTTGGTCAGGAACCGCCTTTGCAGTAGCTCGCGGATGATGCGCTCGACCGGTTCCGGCAAGCGCCCCTTGCCTTTCCCGCCACCGGACTGGCCGGGCACCAGATCCGTCACGAGGCCGCTGCCTTGCCGGGCACGCCGGATCAGAACGTACACCTGCCGCCGAGATAAGCCCAGCGCCTGAGCCGCCGTATCGGCCGCTTCGTGCCCGACCGTCTCCGACTGCGCCAACGGGCCGATGATCTCCGCACGACGGCGCGCACGCTCCCAAGCCTCATCAGGCAGAGTGGCCACGCCTTGCTCGGGAATCCGTGGGGTGTCGGTCGCCATGCTCACCTCGCTTTGGTGCACACGAGTATTGAGCATAGTCGAGATTGGTGCAGATCACTTCTGATATTGGACTGTCAGGAGCTGGCCGCACAACAGCCGCCACACCTAATTAACTGGTGCATTCGTCTTCTGAAAATGACAAATGAGGCCCACGGTGGAAAGGCACCCCACTCGTCATGCAAAAACGCGGCAATTTTTGTAATTAGGTACCGATGGTCGGCTAAGAGCTCAATACGCATAACGAGTGGGGCTAAAGGGCTGCGCGTTTTTTTTGCCCAGGCTCCTGTTGCGAGGGTTAGAGAACTGGCTCACATCGCACCTCGGTTTTCACGGAATTAGCTATAAAGCACTGTTCGTGAGCTTCATGGTGCATTTGACTGATTTGCTCCTGCGTTGGTAAACGCTCTCCCGAAAAGTGGACTTTTGGTCGAAGCGTGACCACGGTCATGGCCATTTTCTCTTCCGCGTTTTTCTCCATCACGCCAAGCGCTGCATCAAAGTATCTATCAATCCGAAACTTTTGTTTAGCTGCGATGGACAGAAACCACAGCATATGACAGCTCGAGAGTGAGGCAATAAATGCCTCTTTGGGGTCCACTGCCGATGTGTCAGACATCGGAGGGGAAACAACGTGTGGAGATGAGGAGCCCGGTACTTCCAAGCCACCGTCAAAACGAAGCACATGCTTTCTGCTGTAGCGATTGTCAAGAAAGTCCTGCCCTTGCCTTAGCCAAAGTACTTCTGCAGTATAGTGTGTCATGATCAATTCTAATGTTCGCCAGAACCAGCGTGCAAAAGCATAACGAAGCGGCGTTTTTTCATGTCCGAGTAAATGAACTGAACCGCCCCGGGTTTGAACTGACCCCCAGAAGTTGGACAAACTTCAAGGGGTTTCATGAAGAAGTACCAAACAGAGTTCAAGCTCAAGGTCGTCAAGAGTTTTTTGGCTGGCGAAGGCGGGGCGAAGCTGCTTGCGCGGCAATGGTCCGTACCCGAGGAGAAGATTCGCACCTGGGTGAGTCACTATCGGCTGCATGGCATCGATGGGTTACGCCCCAAACGCAGCGCGTACAGTGTGCAATTCAAACTGCAAGTGCTGTCTCATCAGGACCGCGAACAGCTTTCGAGCCGCCAGGTCGCGGCGATCTATGACATCCGCAACCCCAACCAAGTTGTCGTCTGGCGACGAAATCTCGATCAAGGCGGTGTGGACGCTCTCGTGTGCAAGAAACAAGGGCGTCCCAACATGAAGCCAGAACGACGCAGCCCAGCGCCGTCGAACATGGTCGTCACTGATTCGGCTCAGGCCCTGCGTGAGGAGAACGAGCGACTGCGCGCGGAGGTCGCGTACCTAAAAAAATTGCAAGCCTTGATTCGGTCGAAGAGATCAGCTGCGCCGACAAAGCGCGCCTGATTGCCGGGTTGAGGCATCACCATAAATTGACGGACCTACTCAACGCGGCGGGTCTGGCACGCAGCACGTTCTACTACCAGTGCCAAGCGGCTCAGCGTTCCGACCGGCACAGCGCCATGGAGATCAGAATCCGCACCATTTATGACGAGCACAAAGGCCGCTACGGGTACCGGCGTATCACTGCAGTTCTGTGCAGTTCAATGGCGGAACCCGTCAACCACAAGTGCGTGCAGCGCTTGATGCAAAAGATGGGGCTGCGCGCGCTGATCCGGGCGAAGAAGCGCTCCCGACATGTCCCAGGCGTGAGCGATGCGCACGTGCCGAATGTTCTGCAGCGCGACTTCCGCGCGACCGCGCCGAACCAGAAGTGGGTGACCGACATTACCGAGTTCAATGTGCACGGCCATAAGCTCTATCTGTCGGCCTGCATGGATCTCTACAACGGCGAGATCATCGCGCACCGCATGGCAAAGCGTCCCGTCTTCGAGCTGGTGTCCAGCACGCTCGGGTCGGCTCTCTCACGGACTGATAGCGGCGCCGAGCTGATCGTGCACTCGGACCAAGGTTGGCACTACAAGATGCAGCCCTATCGAACGATGCTCACGGCTCACGGCGTCACGCAAAGCATGAGCCGCAAGGGCAACTGCTTTGACAATGCTGCGATGGAAAGCTTCTTTGGCACCCTGAAGGCCGAGTATTTCCGTCTTGCAGCGCCCAACAGCCTAGATGCGCTCGAAGCGGGCGTGCATGATTACGTCAACTACTACAACCACAAACGCATCAAGCTCGGGTTGCAGGGACTCAGCCCGGTCCAATATCGGCTGAGAAGCACCGCCTAACCGGCGGGATCGTCACCGTCCAACTTCTGGGGGTCAGTTCAGTTTCGCGGAGGCCCGTTGGTTTGAGTCAGAACGAGCTGGTCTGAGGCCAAGCGGGTTTGCTTGACTATTTGGCCATTGTCTCTCTTTTTTAGCGGTGCGCAGGTGCCGCCGGAGGCAACTGGTTGAGCCATGGGTTTTCATGGTTCCCCCTTTTTTTGCCCCGCCGTCTGGGCGGGTCATGCTGCCCATTCCCATCGTCAACACGGGCACTTCAACTACGCGACGCGTAAACGGATCCACGCCAGTCTGCTGTGTGAACTTTTTCTGCCAAGCTGCGCAGACGCGAAGGACTCGCGCCCGTGGTGCCAAGCCGGGCCCAGGCATGCCGTAACTGCACGTCGGAGGTGAACCCGGCCGACGCCGCAGCGGCGGAAGTCGGGCCAATGCGCTGCAGATAGTGCAGCGGCGTGGTGCCCGCGTGCAGCGCGAACAGACGGCCCAGAAGCTGCGTCGATACGCGGCCTAGGCAGGCCATCGATTCGGCCGTCCGGTTGCTCTGCGGTTGCTGGCGGTGGCATCTTGCAGGCGGTGGAGCTGCAAGTGGAGGTGGCCGTGGTGGGCGAGAAGGGGCGAAGGCTCGGGGTCGGCCGGGCCGAGCCGCAACGAGACGCATCTTGTCAAGGTACTGGTGGTGGGTGGTTGCGTCGCGGCCGTCGAGGAGACCCGCATGCGCGGTCAGGAGCGCAGCGGATCAATTCCAGCCAACCCATATACCGAGTTTGTTGATTTCCAACACAACGTCAGGTGCTTCATCGAGACCGAAGAGATCCCGGCCTGCGTTCACCAAGTCTCTCGCAGATCAAGTGCCAACGCGATCAAGGCGTGTGCAACGTACATTTGCTGCATGCCTTGTCTGGCATTTCCTTCAGCGACTGGGCCGCTCGGTCGCGCGAACAACATCCAAAAAAGCGCTCACGGCATGCGATGCTCTTCCGACTTCGGAACAAACCAAACCGAAGTGACGATAAATCGGTGTCTGCAATGGAAGCACGCGCAGTCCCTTTTGATTCTCAGGCAGGGTCAGACTCGGCACGAGGGTGACGCCGACCCCTTCACGGACCAAGGCAAACGCACTCGCCCAGTCCTGAACCGTGACCCGCTGGTCGGCCAGCGACAAGCCTGCGGACTCCGCCAGACTTTTCCCATGAATCACGCATCCTCCTGTGGCCAGCACAAAAGGCTCCTCAACCAGTTCGCCGAGATTCACACTGCCATGAGGACTACGCAAAGCCAGAGGATGCCGCACCGGGACAACCGCCACCCATTCGTCATGCCCCAGCGGCACGGCGTTGCGTTCGGGTGAGGGATTCATGACGACGCCCAGGTCGATGGTGTTGTTGGTGAGCCAGGCCTCGACCTCGTCGTCGCTGGCTTCCAAGGCAACCACCTTGATGCCTGGGTGCAGTCGGCGGAAAGTACGCAGCAACGGCGGCAGCAGGGCGACAAACACGGACGGGAAACTCGCCAGCTTGATCCGTCCCCGATGCAAGCCCTTCGCTTCGTCGGCCAGGGCCTGGATCGCGTCGAGCTCGGCCAGCATCTTGCGTGCCCGGGCGATGACCTGTTCGCCAACGGCTGTCGGCACCGTGTGCCTGCGGTCTCGAACCAGCAGCGGCACCCCGAGCAACTCTTCCAGCCGTGCGATCGCCTGGCTCGCGCCCGATTGGGTCACACCGAAATTCGCCGCCGCCTTGGAAATGCCGCCCGACTCTGCGATCGCGATGAGCAGTCGCCAGTGCATGAGGTTCATCATGGTCAGTAGCTCAACTTATGCAATGAATCTGCAAGTCTAATTTTACTTCTGCGACATCGCTGAGCAAAATGGACTCATCGCCCCCACTTGGTGCTGGTCATGTCCATCGAAGTCAAATCCACCCTCGCTGCACCGAAGCGCATCGGTGGGATGCAGTCGCCAGCATTCGTTCTTACTGCCGTCGGCATCAGTTCGTTCATGGTGACGTTGGATGTGACGGCGGTCAACGTGGCCTTGCCGAGCATCGGGGACATGTTTGGCCTGCCCCTATCCGCGTTGCAGTGGGTCGCCAGTGCCTATACGCTGGTCTTCGCCAGCCTGCTCCTCACGGCCGGCGCCTCCAGCGACCGGTGGGGCGCGCGCCCGGTGTTCCTGGGCGCCCTGACGTTTTTCACCCTGGCGTCGGCAGCCTGCGGCCTGGCCCATAGCGTGGCCGAGCTGATCGCCGCCCGCGCGGTGCAAGGCCTTGGCGCCGCGGCGATCCTGCCCAGTTCCATGGCTTTACTGACGAATGCCTTTCCGCAGGCCAATCAGCGGGCGCGGGCGGTGGCCATTTGGAGCGGAATCTCGGCGACCGCGTTGGTGGCGGGGCCGCTGATCGGTGGGTTCCTGGTCCAGACCCTCGGCTGGCGTTCCATCTTCTTCGTGAACATTCCGGTCTGCCTGGTGGTCCTCTCCATCGCCGCCATCTCCGCCGGTAAGCCAGCGACCCATCGGCGCGCCTTTGACCCTGCTGGTCAGCTTCTTGCGGTCGTGGCTCTGTTCACCATCACCTTCTCGACCATTGAGGCCCGTCAATACGGCTGGACGTCGCCAGCCATCGTCGGCGCGCTGGCCATCGGCGTGGCCGCAAGCCTGCTGTTTATTGCGGTCGAACATCGTCGGCAGGAGCCGATGCTGCCACTCAGCCTGTTCCGGTCTCGGACCTTCTCCGCGTCGGTGGGCGCGGCGTTTCTCTACAACCTCTCGTATTACGGTGCGCTGTTCGTCCTGCCCGTGGCGCTGCAGGCGCAGGGCTACTCGCCGCTGTCGGTGGGCGTCCTGCTGATCCCGATGACTCTATCGACCGCCGTGTTCGCCACGGCCTCGGGCTGGATCGTCAACGCCATCGGTGCTCGCTTGCTAGCCGCCCTGGGGATGTTGGCCGGGGTGCTCGGCGCAGCGATCTTGGCCACCTTCGGCTTTACGTCCTCGAGCATGAGCGTCGGTGGATTGCTCATCGGCATGGGCGGCGGCACGCTACCCCTGATCGTCGCAGCAGCCCTCTCGAGCCTGCCTCCAGAACTCGTCGGCGTGGGATCCGGAGTATTGAACGCTGCACGCCAGAGCGGCGGCGCCATGGGCATCGCCGTCCTCGGCGCATTGCTGCAGGGCGCCACCCTGAAAGCCGGTCTGGCGTTGGCGATGATCGCCGCCGTCTTTCTGGCGGGCGCCGTCCTCACCTTTTTCTTTATGCGAGAGGGTACTCGCCCAAAGTGAACGGCTGATTGCCTTGCAGCTTCTGCAAGCCAAGTTCATGACGCGAAAGGCACTATCTGTCGTGATTGGTACTGTTTTACAACGATGGTCGCAGATTGCGGCGCAACCGTCAGTCCGCAGTTACCAAATGACGGCTATCCCTACAACCCGGCACTCTCGCCACGGAGTTCACTGAGTTCGACATATGTGGGTTTGGAGTGGCCCAGGAACCCGAAGACCATCGCAGCAGAAAGCAAGCTGATGGCGGCCAGCACGTAGAGCAGGAGATGAAATGCGTCTGCGTAACTGTGCATGAGCCCGATATGCGTCGCGTTTGGCAGCAACTGCAGCGCGCGGGACATGTCGCCCATCGCCAGGCGATTGGCCGCAGCGCACAAAGTGGCACTGCTCACGCTGGCAGGTTCGGTGCTTGCCAAGTTCGCTTGGACCATCCCACCGAGCAGCGCCGTCACGATGGCAAGCGCAATGCCCTCTCCGGCAACGCGCGTTGTGTTGAAGATGCCGGTCGCCATGCCCGCCCGCTCCTTGGGTACGACGCTGACTGCAAGACCGTCCATCAAGCCCCACGGCAGGCTCACGCCGATGCCAATGAGGATCATGGCCAAGATGGTCTGATCCGGCAGTTGCCCAGGAGGACACTGGGCCAGCCACACATTGCCGCAGGCGCACAGCAGAAGCCCGACGCCGGAGATGAGACCAGGCGAAAGCCACCGAGTCAGCATCCCGGCAAGGAAGGGAATGACAAGCATCGGTGCCGACAGCGCGAACATCATTTGCCCCGCTGTCATCGCGTCCAGCCCCTCAATCCCGATAAAGCGCTGAGGCAGAAGCACCAGCAGGACGACGTAGGCATACGCAGGCGCTGCCGCCAGGAACTGGACGCCGATGAAACGCGGGTAGCGAAACAGGGACAAGTCGAGCATCGGCCGTTTGGATCGCCGTTCGACAATCACGAAGGTGGCCATGATCAGACTGGATGTTGCGAGCAGGGCCAGCACGGGTGCGCTCAACCATCCGTTTTCCGGCACGAGCAGGACCGCAACGGTGAAAAACGTCAAAGCACCGGTGAATGTTGCCGCGCCCAGCCAATCGAATCCTGTCGCACCTGGGTCGCGCGTTTCGCGGATGCACCATCCACCTAACGCGAAGGCGAGCAGCGTGATCGCCGTCACACTCAGGAAGACAGAACGCCAGCCGAAATGCTCAATCAAAAATCCGGCGACGACCGGGCCGCAGGCCAGGCCGACGCCAAACGTGGTCCCCAGCAGACTGAACGCACGGGTGCGCGCGTTGCCTTCGAACTCCTGGGCCAATGCCGCGGCGCCCGACGACAGCGCCGCGGCGCTGGCGACTCCTTGCAGCGCCCGTAAAGTATCCAGCCAGAGCATGCTAGTGGCGTGCATCGCGATCAGTGACAAGATTGCGAATCCCATCGTTCCGAGCATGAACAGCCGCTTGCGTCCATAGCGATCGGCGAGAGAGCCGCCAATCATGAGACTGCTACCGAACGCTAGCATGAACGCGTTCGTCACCCAGCTAAGTTCGATGGGGGTTCCGCCCAAACCTTGCGCGATAGCAGGCAATGCAACTGCCGGGCCAGTGAAGCTGACGGGCATCGAGAGTCCGGAAAGGCAAATGGCACCCAGGACCAACAGCTTCTGCGTTCCGTTGTAAGTGCCACATTCGTCCATGCTCATACAGAAATCCTCTAGTCAAATGCTGGTGAAGGTCATGGTCCCGAATAGGCGTACCACACTTCGCATTGAGGATGATGCTAGGCAGAGGGCGTCCTGAGATAAATGGCCTTGCTATCCGAACAATGTGGATGAAAATTCCGCAATACCGGTAAGACGCGTTACGCGATTTGCACTATGGACAATTTGAGTGGGCTGGCCGCTTTCGTGCGGGCTGCCGAAACGCTGAGCTTCGTTGCCGCAGGCCGCGATCTCGGGCTTTCCGCTTCCGCTGTCGGCAAGAGCATCGCCCGCCTCGAAAAGCATTTGGGTGTCAGGCTTTTCCATCGCACCACACGTCAGATCAGCTTGACCGACGAGGGCATGACGTTTTTCGTGCGTTGCCGCAGTGCACTGCAAGAGATCGAGGACGCCGAGGCAGAGCTTTCGAAGGCAAAAGGGACACCGCGCGGCAGGCTGAAGATCAGTTTGCCCACCATTGGTTACCGCCTTCTCTTACCCGTCATCCCACAATTTCGCCATGCATACCCCGAAATTGACCTGGAATTCGATTTCAGCGACCGCCTGGTAGATGTGATCAACGAGGGCTTCGACGCTGTGATCCGCAGTGGCCCTTTGTCCGACTCCACCCTTACGGCGAAACCTCTCTGCCCCTATCGGTTCATCGTGTGCGCATCGCCCGCCTACTTTGTTCAATATGGGGCGCTTGGCAATGCCCGTGACCTCGCGAATCACGTGTGTTTGCGATTCAAGTATCCGTCGAGCGGCAAGCTCCAGGAGTGGCTAGTCAATGGCGTGTCGGTATTGCAAGGCCCGAGCGCCTCTGTTCGATCGCAGCAGCTCGTCTTTAACAATACCGAAGCCGTACTGTCGGCCGCGCTGCAAGGACTTGGTATTGCCTACGTTCCAGACTTCGTCGCGCGTGAACCGCTGGCCGAGGGGAAGTTGCTCCCTGTGCTCGAGAGTGCGAGCACCCGTCAAGGCATGTTTCAGATTCTCTGGGCGACGAATCGGCACATGGTTCCGAGGCTGCGCGTATTCATTGACTTTCTGGGGCAGCATCTACACCGCGAGTGAACAGCCGCCGGGTTTGATGGAGGTCCCACAGGACTCCGGTCAATCACGATCACATCGCCCTCGACGAAAACGGCCGTCTGCTGCGTCGGCTTTTCGGGCAGTTGCCGCGCTGGCTCGTGTCTGTGAGTATTCCAGCGCAAACCCGCCAGTCGTTCTGATCCAAAGCGGTCACAGGCGCCAGGCGGGGCAGGTCAACATGTCGGCGGCCATAGGCGACATTTCTTGGATGTGGTGCAATCCTCACGACCGCTCCTCGGCCTGAGCGGGCACTGGCCCCCGCTTGTAGCAATGGCAGCCAAGGCGTGAACAGCGGTCGCTGAGGTCGTCAGTGTCCTGCGCTGTCGGCGCGGATGCCGATTTGAGCCATGCGCCGTGTTTGCAGTGGGTCGGTTGAGGCGCGCTGAAATTCAAGGTTGACGCCACGCGCATCTCGTTTGCCATGGCTCATTCGCCGATCGGCATGTGGCTCAAATCGGCATCGGTGCCAACACGGATGTCCTCATCAGTCGCGCTAGCTGCGCTAACCTGATGGCAGGAGGGGGTTCTCGATCGAGATGCTTGGCGCCGATCGGCAGTTCGTCCCATCGCGCAGGGATTTGCGGTCCTGAATCGGAGCCAAGACGATGCAACTCAATTCAAATGGTTTGACCATCGGCACCGTCGCCAAGGCGGTCGGTGTCAACGTCGAAACCGTCCGGTTCTACCAGCGCAAGGGCTTGCTGGGCGAACCCGAGCGACCCCAGGGAAGCTTCCGCCATTACGGGCCCGGTGACGTTGCCCGCCTGCGATTCATCAAATCTGCCCAAGGGCTGGGGTTCAGCCTCGACGAGATTGCCGGCCTGCTGCAGCTCGATGACGGCATGCACTGCGATCAGGCGCGTGAGCTCGGTGAACGCAAGCTCCGTGACGTGCGCACCAAGCTCGCCAACCTCAGGCGCATTGAATCGGCGCTGGCCGAGATGATTCGCGCCTGCGCCTGCAGCGATGGCTCCATGTCCTGCCCCCTGATCGACGCACTCCACGGCGAGGTTCACGATCCCTGACCAGTCAGGTTCATGCGGCCGTACGTCGGCTGAACGGCAAAGGCCATGCCGCCTTGTCAACCAAGGCGCGACGCCGCTTGACTCCGTACTTTGGTACGGTTCTACAGTGCCGACATCGTCCATCTCATGGAGTTTCGGCATGTCGCAACCCAGACCCCCTCACTCGCCCGCCGGGCGCGGCGCGCTGTTCGCCGGCGGGCTCGCGGCCATTCTGGCCTCGACCTGCTGCCTGGGCCCGCTGATCCTGCTGTCGCTGGGCATCAGCGGCGCGTGGATCGGCAATCTGACCCTGCTCGAACCGTATCGGCCGATCTTCATCGGCGCCGCCCTCATCGCCCTGTTCTTCGCCTGGCGCCGCCTGTTCAGAGCGCCTGCGGCCTGCAAACCGGGCGAGGTCTGCGCCATTCCCCAGATCAACGCCACCTACCGGCTGCTGTTCTGGATCGTCGCCGCGCTGATTGTCGTGGCGCTGGCTTTTCCCTATGTCGCTCCCCTGTTTTATTGAATCGAAAGGAATCCTCATGAACAAGCTCCTGACTGCTATTGCCGCCGCCTGCGTTTTCAGCGCCCCTGCCTGGGCTGCCGAGCAGACCGTGACCCTCGCCGTGCCGGGCATGACCTGCGGGGTCTGCCCGATCACCGTGCACAAAGCGCTCACCGCCGTTCCTGGCGTGGAAAAAGTGAGTGTGAATGAGGTCAAGAAAGACGCCGTGGTCACCTTCGACGATGCCAAGACCACCGTCAAAACCCTGATCAAAGCCACCACCGATGCGGGCTATCCCTCGACGGTCGTGCAATAAGCCGACCGTGATGAGCCGATCGTGCTTTGCTGTGGCCGGAGCGCGCACGCGACCCAGCCGATCTGAACCAGCCCCCTCCAACCCGAAGAGAAGCCCATGGAAATCCTGAGCATCAGCGGCATGACCTGCAACGCCTGCGCCACCCACGTCAAGGACGTCCTGGAAAAGCTGCCTGGCGTGAAATCCGCGCAGGTCTCGTATCCGCAGGGGACGGCCCAGGTCGTCGCCGATGCCTGCATCTCGTTCGACGCGATGGCTGCAGCCGTGGCCAAGGCCGGCTACGCGGCGAAACAGGCGGTCTACTCTTCCACGACATCGGACGGCGCAGCCGACTCGACCCATCCTGCCCGCGGTGACGCGAGCGGTCTGCACATTGCCGTCATCGGCAGCGGCGGCGCGGCGATGGCGGCGGCGATCAAGGCGGCCGACAGCGGCGCGCAGGTCACGCTGATCGAGCGCGGGGTGATCGGCGGCACCTGCGTCAACGTCGGCTGCGTACCGTCCAAAATCATGATCCGCGCCGCGCACATCGCCCATCTGCGGCGCCACAGCCCGTTCGACGCGGGCATCCAGCCTTGCACGCCCACCATCCTGCGCGACAAGCTGCTCGCGCAGCAGCAGGCGCGCGTGGATGAGCTGCGCCACGCCAAGTATGAAAGCATTCTCGAAGGCCAGCCGGCCATCACCACCCTGCGCGGCGCGGCTCGGTTCAAAGACGCCCGAACGCTGGTCGTGACGCTGCACGACGGCAGCGAACGCAGGGTGGGCTTTGACCGCTGCCTGATCGCCACCGGCGCCAGCCCGTCCATTCCCCCCATTGCTGGTCTGAAGGCCACGCCGTACTGGACGTCGACCGAGGCGCTGGAAAGTGACACGATTCCGCCGCGCCTGGCGGTCATCGGTTCTTCTGTTGTGGCGCTGGAACTGGCCCAGGCCTACTCCCGCCTGGGCAGCCAGGTCACCCTCCTGGCGCGCAACACCCTGCTGTCGCGCGAAGACCCGGACATCGGTGAGGCCCTCACCGCCGCGCTGCGCGAAGAGGGCCTCACCGTGCTGACCCACACCCAGGTCAGCGCGGTGGCCTACGCCGACGGCTGCTTCGCGCTGACCACGAACCAGGGCGAGATTCGGGCCGAGCGCCTGCTGGTGGCCACGGGCCGCGCGCCCAACACCGCGGCGCTCGATCTGCACGCTGCCGGCGTGCAATGCGATGCGCGCGGCGCCATCGTGGTCGATGACCACTTGCGCACCACTGTGCCGCAAATTTACGCCGCAGGCGACTGCACCGATCAGCCGCAATTCGTCTATGTGGCCGCAGCCGGGGGCACGCGAGCCGCCGTCAACATGACCGGTGGCGAGGCGACGCTCGACCTCTCCGCCATGCCGGCCGTGGTGTTCACCGACCCGCAAGTGGCCACGGTGGGACTGAGCGAGGCGCAGGCGCAGCGACAAGGCATACAAACCGACAGCCGCACACTGAGCCTGGACAACGTCCCCCGCGCCCTGGCCAACTTCGACACGCGCGGCTTCATCAAGCTGGTCGCCGAAGCTGGCTCCGGACGCCTGCTCGGCGTCCAGGCGGTGGCCGCCGAGGCCGGCGAACTCATCCAGACGGCAACACTCGCCATTCGCAACCGCATGACGGTGCAGCAACTTGCCGACCAACTCTTCCCCTACCTGACCATGGTCGAAGGCCTGAAGCTGGCCGCCCAGACCTTCACCAAGGATGTGACGCAACTGTCATGCTGCGCGGGGTGAGCTGAGAAGCAGTCCCGCAAATCACCTCCTGCGCATCGGGCAGGTGCGAATCCCGAGCACCATGTAGAGTGGACAAATACCCACTGCCCCCGCGACCAAAGGCACAACGCCAATCCAGCCCCAGAGGCCAATCACATGGGTCAGCGTCAGGGCGATAAGCACCAGACCAACAATCACGCGAAGAGCGCGGTCCAAGGTTCCTTCATTGACCGTCATGAGTGTGTTTCTCCAGTTGAATTGAGCGAGTACGCCAAGCTGATCGGTTTCGACTCTAGCAGCATCCTGATACATCAGGGCCTATCGGAAGTCCGTACGCTGCGCATCCATACTGAAGCATGCTGCAGGGCATGGCCTCATCACCAGAATCTTTCCTCGTTCCACGTTTTCTCATGACGGTAGACGACCTCAAAACCCAATTTCGCCAGCAATCCCAGGCTGCACTCAGCCTGAACATCGCTTACATCGGCGTCGTCAATGGCATCTTCAGCACGCTGCATCGCCTGGGCACGGCGTCTGCCGCCACCTTGGCCGAAGCGGCTGGGCTCGATTCTGCCTATGTGCTGCGCTGGTGCGACACTGCGTATGCATTCGACTATCTGGATGCAGAGGGCGACATCTTCCGTCTTACGACGACAGGCGAGGCCATGCGCCCCGAGGCGCCGGGCACCCTCATGCCGATGGCTGTGCAATCCGTCCTGTCGGCGCATCTGGCTGAGCGCGCGGCAGGACTGATGCGCACTGGGGAGCGCCCGGGCGAGCAGGTTTTGGCCGAGCGCGACACCGTGTTGCCCTGGTTCGGGCCGATGCTCGAAGCGAATTTCGCATCAATGTTCGAGGAAACGATTTGTCCGGCAGTGCCCGCTTTTGCCGACGTGGATGCCCGCGGAGGTCTTGCCGTCGACCTGGGCTGCGGCAATGGCTGGTATTTGCGCGCACTGGCGCGGCGCTGTGGCAAGCTGCGGGGGTTGGGCATCGACGGCTTCCAGGAGAACATCTCCCAGGCCCAAGACATGGCACGGAAGCAGGGCCTGGCCGACAGGCTGCGCTTCATCCAGGGGGACATCCACGCGCTCACGCTGGAAGAACCTGCCGATCTGATAGCGATGAACCGTGCCTTGCACCATGTGTGGGAGAAAGACACCCACACGCTGTTCACGTGGCTGCGCGGCAATCTCAAGCCGGGCGGTTATGTGGTCATTTGGGAGCCGGCCTGGCCGGCAGACCGCACCGCCTTGCGCCAACCCAGCCGTAAGGGGCTGGCGTTCCAGAATCTCAGCGAGCATGTGCAAGGCAACCATCTCCTGCGGCCAGACGACATCCAGGCGGCCTTTGCCCAGGCTGGTCTGCAGTCGCAGGTACATCTTTTCGCACAGGGCAACGAGGCTGTGGTCTTGGCTCAGAGATGAAGCCATAGAGAATCTGCGCCGTTGATCCCCTTGCTTGCCAGCCCAGCCGCGAGGGCTCTTTAGTTGAACCGTGGGCGCGGACTGCGGACAGTGCCCGCTTCGGCCGAGATGAGGTTGTTGGAGCGGCGTCGGCTCGTCGGCCAGTACAGCCATTGGGTCGCTTCTTGGCAACGTCAGCCATGCGGCCGGCATCGGACGTTGACCGTGTCAGGTTACGCCGCTGCTCGTGCGTTGTTTCCGGTGGGTCATCGAATAGTCGGCGCGCTCGCTCAATCGGGCGTCGACGCCAGCTGTTCATTCTGTTTGCGCAGCGCAAGTTGCGGATGCTGGCGGCAGGCAACTTTCCCGAGCACCGCACGATTCGGGACTTCCGTGCGCTGCACCTCAAGGAGTTCTCGGACCTGTTCGTGCAGGTGGTGCGTCTGGCGCGCGAGATGGGCCTGGTCAATCTGGGCGCGGTGATCTCCCCTTGCGCCAGAGTCATGACCCGACTGGCCGCCCGATGGAAGTCTGCGTGAATGGCGCGCCATTGTTGATAGCCCTCGATCCCGGCGAACTGTTGGGCACCAACTCCATGGCCACGCTGCTCCGAGATCGGCGGTTGGGGATGGTGCGAGGATCTGGACACGCATGTCCTGAATCGCCATGCATCACGACATTGACAGGCTGATATATTTAAATAACAATGATTCGCATTGCTTGCGTGGAGGTGAAGAATGCGAATCAAGCGATGGATCCGGGCCTTGGCATGGATGGGTGGCTTGATGATCGGAGCGCAGGCGCAGGCTCAGTCATGGCCAGTGCAGCCTTGCGATGTGGACGACTACATCACCAAAGCCATCGGCATCGAGGAACCCTGGCTGGAAAACGCGGCCTATCTCTTTGCCCAGGCCAACACCAATGGCTCGCCAGGGTCGTTGACGCTTTCCCCCGAGATCGAGGGCCAGTTCAGTGAGCGGGTGGGCATGGAGCTTGACCTCCCCGCGTATACCGCCAACACGCCTCTCGGGAGTGGCCAGAGTGCCTTTGGCCCCGTCGCGGCTGGGCTGAAGTTGGCTGCTTTGCATACTTGTGATCTGACTGAAGGTCGCGCCAGCCTGCTGACGGCAGAGGTGGAAGGCCAGTATTGGGCCAACCCGCGCCCGAGCGTGCTGCCAGGCCAAGGCAATGCGGTTACTGCACAGGTGATGTGGGCGCAACTCTGGTATCCCTGGTTCACGCAGGGGGAGGCTGGATATACCCAACGCATCGGGACGGGCATCACCAGCGGCTGGTTCGTCAATACGAGCGTAGGACATGCCATAGGGGCGACCTATGCTGCGCAACTCGAGGTGGAAGTCGACGACCAGTTGATGCTGGACAACGGGCAGCGGGGATTGGAGGGGAGTGTGATGCCTCAGTTTGCCTACCACCTCACGCAACAGTGGTTGCTGGCCATCGGTGAGCAGGCGTCTTTCCAGCAAGTCACATCGCATCCGAATTGGTCAACTTGGTTGATGAGCGAACGGGATTTCTAACGCGCATTGAGCCCGCGCGACTGGCGACTGTTGACCGCTACCGCCGGACCTCATCCTCGAAAAGTTACATCGACTTTGTGAACGAATCAGTGAAGTAGGGCATTGACGTGTCGCTGCGACATAGCGGACGTAGCAATGCGCATCGTCGCCATACGGTGTAAACCCAACCTGGGAGTCGGCACTGAGAAATTGCTCAAGTTGCGCGCTCGTGCTCAGTCGCGAGTTGTCCATATTGATCGCCATCCAGAAGATGATCACGCGCTGAAAATCCAGCCCCCCAAAACACGTTCAGGCTCATTCCTCAGTGGAATGACGCGCTTCGTTCAGGCTCATTCCACGTTGGACAAGGCTCCTAATTGACAAGCTCAGAACTTTGGCTACGATCCCTGTGCACAAATCGCTGTACATCTCTTACATTCAAACTCATGCGCTCCTTTCGAACTTTCTCCCGCTATTGGGCGTTCGTCTGCGCATTGGTTCTCTTGCCCTGGATGCAAGCCACGGCAGCCCCGATACGGGTCGTGCCTGCCTCGTGCTGCGCAGGCATGGCGGCCATGCCGATGGTTGGCGCCGGCCATCAAGCGAATCTCGCTGGTCATGACGATTCGCGAGTCGAGCGTGCGTTTTGCCAAGCTGCCTGCCATGACCTGGGCGCGGCCGCCGTTTCCAGCACGTCCAACGCCGCATCATTTCCTCACGCGGCATTGATCCAACGCTTGGTGCCCGTCCACCAAGCTCAGCCTGAGCAAGCTGCCTTGCCCATCGGGCGCATCGATCCGCCGCCTCCCTCCAAGCCGCCTTTCCTCGCGGCTCGCCTCCAAGTTTGACCCCTTCGGCAGCACCCGTCCCAGTGATGCTTCACCGGGCGATGTTCGTGTTCGCCTTGCGATTAGCGCTGCGGCCTTGCAGCGTTCCATCCGCCGAAGAGGAAAGCGATGTCCCTCATCCTGCAGTGCCGCCGTGCGCAAGCCCGGCGCTTGTCATCCGTCTGGTCTGAACGCCCGGCGGCCATCCCCGCTCTCATCACGCTTCTGCTGCTCGCCAGCCTGGCCGCGCCCGCCCAAGCCGCGCCCCTGACCCTCGGTGCCGCCGAGGCGCAACTGGCGCGGAGCAATCCCAGTCTGGCCGCAGCCGCGCAGCGCATCCGCGCCATCCAGCACCAGGCCGCGGCGGCCACGCAGTTGCCCGACCCGCATGTGTCGTTCGACGCGGTCAACCTGCCCACCAACAGCTTCTCGCTGACGCAGCAGGGCATGACCATGCTCAGCGTCGGCGTCAGCCAGAGCTTTCCGCCGATCGGCAAGCTGGCCCTAGAAGGCGACAAGCTGCAGGCGCAAGCCTCGGAGCAGCACTTTAGCCGCGAAGCCAAACGCGCGCAGCTGGTTCTCGCCTTGCGACGCGCCTGGCTTGCGGCGGTGTACGCGGGCCAGGCCATGGCGACGGTGCAGCGGCAGCAGGCGCTGGCGCGTGAGAACGTCGACGCGGCCATGGCCAGCTACCGCGCGGGCAACGGACCGCAGAGCGATGTGTTGCGCGCCCGTCTCGCCGAAGACGAACTGCGCAACGACCAAAGCGCGCTCGCCGCGGATGAAGCGGCGTCCCTGGCCGACATTGCCCAGGCACTTGGCAGCAATCAAACGCCCGAGATCGATCCTGACTGGCCGAGCTTGTCGCCAGGCGCGACGGCTCCCGAGCAAGCGCCCCCGACCCAACCGCTGCTGCGCATGGCCCAGGCCAAAGTGCAGATCGCCCAGGCGGGCGTGCGGGTGGCCAAGAAGGATTTCCTGCCGGAGATCACGGTTGGAGCCTCCTACGGCAAGAGCTTTTTTCCGGGCTCTCCCAACTTTATCTCCGCCGGGGTTTCGATGAACTTGCCGATCTTCTCCAACCATCGGCTGGATCAGGAACTCGACAGCGCCCGCGCCCAGGTGATGGAAGCCCGCTACGACGAGCAGGACCAGCGGTTGGCCTTGCAGCAGCAGATCCGCACCGCCACGGCGCGCATGCGCAGCCAGCAGGAGAAGTGGCAGCGCATGCGCGCGCACATGCTGCCGCTGGCGCATGCGGCGTACGACTCCACCCTCACCGCCTATAGCAACGGCCGCGCCAGCATGAGCGACGTGCTGAAGGCGCAGCAAGCCGTTTTTGCCCTTGAACTCCAGACTCTGCAACAGCGTCGGGATCTGCTGGCGACCCTGGCCGAACTCAACTACCTGACAACGCCTTCGGAGCAGCAGCCATGAATTTGCGAACCTTCACTCTCGGCCTCGGCCTATTGCTGGTCGGCATCAGTGCGGGCCTCTGGACCAGTCGCTGGCTGCCGCACGGCGCCTCGGACCCCGCGACGCCGAACGCCGCCGCGGCCCCGGCTTCCGCAACAGCATCCGCAGCAGCGCCGGCAAGCCGCCGGGTGCTGTACTGGGCCAACCCGATGAACGCCGCCATCCACTCCGACCACCCGATGAAAGACAACATGGGGATGGACTATGTCCCGGTCTACGCCCCGGCTGCGGCGCCGCAGCGCCGGGTGCTGTACTGGGTCAGCCCGATGAATCCGGCGATCCATTCGGACCGTCCGATGAAGGACAACATGGGCATGGATTACGTGCCGGTCTACGCCCAGGCCGAAGTCGGCGCCAACGACAGCGGGCTGCGCATCGACCCGCGCCTGACGCAAAACCTGGGCGTGCGCCTGACGACCGCACAGATGCGTCCCATGGGCCAGGCGATCCAGACCGTGGGCACCGTGGCCGTGGACCAGAACCGCGTCACCACCGTCACCCCGCGCTTCTCCGGCTGGGTCGTGCATCTCAAGGTGCGTGCCGTGGGCGACCCGGTGGCGCGCGGTCAGGTGCTGGCGGAGATTTACTCGCCCGAGCTGTACAGCGCGCAGCAGGAATACAGCATTGCGCGCCAGCAGGCCGGCGCGGCCGACGGTCATGCCGACAGCCAGGGCTTGCTGGCCGCGGCCAAACAGCGCCTGCTGCTGCTGGGCCTGCCCGAGGCCGCGCTCAAGCAGTTGGAGGCCTCGGGCCAGCCGATGCGCGACGTTCCCATCCTGGCACCGGAGAGCGGGGTGGTGACGGCGCTCAATATTCGCCAGGGCAGCTATGTCTCGTCGCAAAACAGCCTGTTCGAGATCGCCAATCTGGATCGGGTCTGGGTCAATGTGGCGCTGTACGACTACCAGATGCCGTGGGTGCGCCTGGGCGACGGCGTGCAGCTCCAGCTTCCGGCCTACCCCGGCAGGAATTGGGATGGGCGCCTGAACTTTCTCTACCCCACGCTGGACCCGCAAACCCGCACCATCACCGCGCGCCTGAGCTTCGCCAACCCCGGCGGCATTCTGCGCCCCGGCATGTTTGCCAACGCCATGGTGCAGGCCCAGGCGCAAACCGCTCTGGCGCTGCCGAGCAGCGCGGTGCTGCGCACGCAAGATGGCGATTACGCCATGCTGGCGCAGACGGGCGGCCACTTCCTGCCGGTGCAAGTTGCGCTTGGGCCCGAGGCGAACGGCTGGGTGGTCATCGTCCGAGGGCTCAAGCCGGGTGACCAGGTGGTGGAAAGCGCCCAGTTCCTGCTGTACTCCGAATCGCAGTTCCAGTCGGTCAAGGCGCGCATGCTCGGTGGTCATGCCGGCACGAGCGGCGCGAGTGGCATACCCGCCACGGGAGCGATGCCAGGCATGCCGCCTGCGAGCGACCCGCAAGCCGGCGCTGCGGGGCCAACGACCCCACCGACGGTCACACCATCCGCCATGCCGGCAGCCGCGCCCCCACCCGCCGCCGGGTCGATGGCCGGGATGAACATGGCCCCTGGCCGGAGCGCCCCATGATCCGGCGGCTCATGGAGTGGTGCTTCGAGAACCGCAGCCTGACGGTGATCGGCGCGCTGATGCTGCTGGCCGCGGGCATCCTGGCGGTGCGCAACACGCCGCTGGAGGCTATCCCCGACATCTCCCCCACCCAAGTCATCATCAAGACCTCCTACCCCGGGCAGGCGCCGCAGGTGGTACAGGACCAGGTGACCTATCCGCTGGAGACCACCCTGCAGTCGGTGCCCGGCGCGCGCGCGGTGCGCGGCTATTCGATGTTCGGCGACTCCTTCGTCTACGTCATCTTCAAGGATGGCACCAACATCTACCAGGCGCGCAACCTGGTGCTGCAGTATCTCAGCCAGGTGCAATCCAGGCTGCCGCCGGGGGTGACGCCGGCGCTGGGACCTGACAGTTCGGGGGTGGACTGGGTTTACATGTACGCCCTGACCGATACCGGCGGCACGCAGGACCTGAGCCAGCTCACCACCCTGCAGAATTGGTTCCTCAAGTACCAATTGCAGGGCATTCCGGGGGTGGCCGAGGTCGCCACGGTCGGCGGCATGGTGAAGGAATACCAGGTGGTGGTGAACCCGCAGGCCCTGCTGGCCTACAACCTCACCCTGCCGCAGGTGGAAGATGCCATCCGCGCCGCCAACGGCGAGACCAGCGGCTCGGTGGTCGATCTCGGCGAAGCCAGCTATATGGTGCGCACCACCGGCTATATCCGCTCCTTGCGGGATCTGGAGAACGCGCCGCTGGCGGCGCGCGGCGGGGTGCCGCTGACGCTCAAGGATGTCGCCCGCGTCCAATTCGGCCCGGAACTGCCCAACAGCGCCGCCGACCTCAACGGCGAGGGCGCGGTGGTGGGGGGCATCGTGATGATGAACCAGGGCTCGAACGCCGATGCCATAATCCGCCGGGTCGAGGACAAGATCCGCAGCATCCAGCCCTCGCTGCCGCCCGGGGTGAAGATCGTCACCATCTACAGCCAGGCGCCGCTGATCCAGCGTGCCATCCACACCCTGACCGAGAAACTGCTGGAGGAGTCGCTGATCGTCGCCCTGGTGTCGTTCCTGTTCCTGCTGCGCGCGCGCTCGGCGCTGGTGGCCATCGTGTCGCTGCCGCTGGGCATCCTCGCCGCCTTCCTGGTGATGTGGGCGCAGGGCATTCCGGCCAACATCATGTCCCTAGGGGGCATCGCCATTGCCATCGGCGCGATGACCGACGCCGCGATCGTGATGATCGAGAACATGCACAAGCATATGGAGCAGGATCCCGGCGCCGATCCCTGGATGAAGGCGCGGATGGCGGCATCGGAAGTCGGTCCGGCGCTGTTTTTTTCGCTGCTGATCATCGCGGTGTCGTTCCTGCCGGTGTTCGCGCTCGGCGGCGAGGAGGGCAAGTTGTTTCGGCCCCTGGCCTTCACCAAGACCTATGCCATGGCCGCAGCCGCCGTCCTGTCCATCACCCTGGTGCCGCTGCTGATGGCCTGGTTCATCCGCGGGCCTATCCGCCCCGAGGGGAAGAACCCCTTGAACCGGCTGCTCACCTGGCTCTACCGGCCGCTGATCCACGGCGTGCTGCGGGCACCATGGCTAGTCATCGTGCTGGCCCTTGCCGCCGTGGCCAGCCTGTACTTTCCCTGGAAGCATCTCGGCTCGGAGTTCATGCCGCCCCTGAACGAAGGTACCCTGCTGTACATGCCGGTGTCGCAGGATCCGTCGATCTCCATCGGTCAATCGGCCGCGATCCTGCAACTGAGCGACCGCATCATCAAGACCTTCCCCGAAGTGGAGAGCGTGTTCGGCAAGGCGGGCCGGGCGCAGACCGCGACCGACCCGACGCCGATCTCGATGTTCATGACGGTCGTGAACCTGAAGGACCGCAGCACCTGGCCGGCCGGCATGACCACCGCCAAGCTGATCGAGAAGATGAATCAGGCGCTGCAGATTCCTGGCGTATCGAACACCTGGACCCAGCCGATCAAGGGCCAGGTGGACATGCTGACCACAGGCCTGCAAACGCCGCTCGGCATCAAAGTCACCGGCAGCAATCTCGACACGCTGAACCGGCTGGGGCAGGAGATCCAGGCGGCGCTGCAAACCGTTCCGGGGACCCAGAACGCCTATGCGGCGCGGGCCACCGGCGGGCGCTACATTGTGGTCGACACCAACCGGCTGGCGGCTGCGCGCTACGGCCTTTCGGTGGCGGATGTGAACCGCCTGGTCGAGACCGCTATCGGTGGACAGATGCTGTCCACCGCCGTCAACGGCCTGGAGCGCTTCCCCATCAGCCTGCGCTACCCGCGCGAACTGCGCCAGTCGCTGTCCACGCTGATGGAAAGCCGCATCGCCACGCCCGAGGGCAGCCAGATTCCGTTAGCGCAGGTGGCCACGCTGCGCATCGAGGGCGGCCCACCCATGCTCACCAGCGACAACAGCCGCCTGAATTCCTGGGTGTACATCGACCTCAAACCCGGAACCAGCATCGGCGGGTACGTGGCTGCAGCGCAAGCGGCCCTGGCACAGAAGGTTCATCTGCAGCCCGGTTTCACGCTTGACTGGGTTGGGCAGTACCAGTCGCTGGAGCAGGCCGTGCAGCGTCTGAAGGTCGTCGTGCCGGCGGTGATCGGCCTGATCGCGCTCCTGCTGTATTTCAACTTCAAGAACATCACCGAGGTCGCCATCATCCTGCTGACCTTGCCGCTGTCGCTGGTGGGCGGATTCTGGTACGTCGACTGGCTGGGCTACAAGCTCTCGGTTGCGGTGGGTGTGGGCTTCATCGCCACCGCCGGGGTGGCCTCCGAGTTCGGCGTGGTCATGCTGCTGTATCTCGACGCGGCGCTGGAGCGGCGCAAAATTCACGACCGCCTCAACACCTGGGGCGACCTCAAGCAAACGGTGGTCGAGGGCACCTTGCTGCGGCTGCGGCCCATGGCGATGACCCTCACCATGGTGGTCGGCGGCCTGCTGCCCATCATGTTCAGCGAAGGCGCGGGTGCCGACGTGATGAAGCGCATCGCCGCGCCCATGGTTGGCGGCATGCTGACGGCTGCTTTGCTGGCGCTGCTGGTGATTCCGGCGGTTTACGCCCTTTGGCAGAAGCGGCGCCTGGGGCTGGGCGAGAGTCCCAGGCTGGAGGTGGCTTCATGAGCACTATCAATCAGCCGCAATCAGGCCCTCACAAAGGCCCCAAGGACGTTCGGAAACGGCCCAGTATGTCAGTCCTTGAGCCATGTCAAATCGTGTTGCTGCAGGATTCGGCTGCTCTCAGAACCCTGTCGAGCCAACGCAAGTCTCAGTGTGCAGGGCGCACGTATTTCAGGAGCCTGTTGCGTCAAAACCGTGGGCTGGAGAAGAGGTATTTGATCAGCGCCATCACGCCGAGCGCGATTAAGGCCAGCACCAGCAGTCCGAACAACCCCATGAGGGCCATGCCACCCCCCGACATGCAGACAGAAGTCATCATGATCAGCTTCCTTTCGTCGTTTGTTCCTTGTGTGTTGTAACCAGGAGTTCATTATGCAACGTCGTTCATTTGTGACTGTCCTTGTAGGTTTTGTTGGAACCGTCGTGGGCTATTTGACCGGACACGGCGCACCCTCCGCCAAGGCCCAGGGCACGATGGGTGGAGGGATGATGGGTGGGAGCATGGGCGGCATGATGTCGCCCGAGAACATGAACGGCCCCATGCGCACCGGCATGGAGCTGTTCAAGGTTCACCAGCAGATCCAGCGCAAGGTGATCGAGCTGCCCAATGGGGTGCATGACGTGACCACCTCGGCCGACCCCACGACGGCAGCGCTCATCCAGAAACATGTGGTGGAGATGTATGCACGGCTCGATCAGAACCGCCCCTTCCCCTACCCCATGAGTAATAGCGTGCCGCAGATGTTCGCCAACCCGACCAAGTACCAGCGCAAGCTCGACATCCTGCCCGATGGCGTGGCCGTGACCGAGACCTCCTCCGACCCGGAGATGGTCGCCGTGATCAAAGCCCACGCCCGCGAACTCGACCGCTTCGCCAAGGATGGCATGCCGGCCATGATGCGCGGGATGATGTGATGCGTGATTCGCGGCGCTGTGCAGAGATGTCCGGAACGGTCTGCATGGCGATCCCGGCGAGGCGAAGTCTTCCACGTGGGGTTGCCACAGCAACCAACCCCATGTCTTGGCTGCTATGTCAGCGCTGCTGCATTCCAATCATCTGGAGAATTGCCATGAAAAAACTTTTGATCGTCATCACTGTTCGTGCCGATGCCAAATTGGCCAGGGCACCGACAAAATTTTGACCAGAAGCAATCAGCCAGTCTGCGGGCACTGGATGACATGCTCCCCCGCTCGGAGCAACCACTCCAATGAAGCCAGCGTTCTAGACATCAGGTCAGTCTACGATTACGCAGCTACGCCCGAGCGACGGTTTTGCCGCAACGCGATCAGTACCAGGGGACGTCGCTTCTGAGTCGAGACCGGCATCTGGCCAGCGCTGGAAGAGGGCGCTCAGCATGCTGACGACCTCAGCGACCGCTAAGCCCACCATGGCTGTCGTTGCCACAAGCGGGGGCCAATGGCCGCTCAGGCCGAGGACCGGTCTCCCGGTCGGGCGGATCGGCCCCAAGTCCAGCGTGCCGCGTAGGCCGATCGATACACTGGTGCCAGTGGCGGCTTTGGATCAGAACGACTGGCGGGTTTGATCAGACTACGCAGTCTGGAGGAAAAGTCTGCCTGAGCTACTCCACCCTGTCTGGGAGGCGACCTTGCAGAGACTCGCAACACGCGCGCTGATTCCCCTTCCGTCCCCACCCCGCAGAGTCAGGGCAGGGCGCCAACGTCTGGCGCCGCAACCCTGGAGCAGTCATGGCAACCCCCGGAAAACTCTACGTCGTCGGCTTTGGCGGAAAAGACTATCTCGTGCGCGCATTCACCCTGCGCGGCGCGGCCAAAGGCCTGATCCGATCCCTCACCGAGTCCACCCTTGAACACACCCGCCCGGCCAGCCAGGACGACATCCTGGAGCTGGCCGGCAACGGCGTGCGCCCCATCGACGTGACGGCTACCGAACCCGAAGATCAGCCCGGTGCCGAGGAGCAGGAGTGAGCGCGCAGCAGCTCACCCACGCCCGCCAGTCCGAAGCCCTGCGCCGGGCCATGGGCGCGGACATCCTCACCCCGCTCGAAGATCCCCAGGTCGTCGAAATCATGCTCAACCCCGACGGCACGCTCTGGGTGGATCGACTGGGAGAGGGCATGCAGCAGACCGGCCGTATCGACGCCGTGCGGGCGCTGACCATCGTGAACACGGTGGCGGCCATGCTCGATACCGTGGTGACGCCGCAGCAACCCATCCTCGAATGTGAGCTGCCGCTGGACGGCAGCCGCTTCGAAGCCCTCATCCCCCCGCTCGTCGAGCGCGCCAGCTTCGCCCTGCGCAAGAAGGCGACACTGATCTTCACCCTGTCCGACTACGTGGACAAGGGCATCATGACCTCGGCGCAGAAGCAGGCCATCGAGCAGGCCGTGGCCACCCGGCACAACCTGCTGGTGTGCGGCGGCACCGGCACCGGAAAAACGACCCTTGCCAACGCCATCCTCGATGCCGTGGCCCGGCTCGATGGTGAGCACCGCATCGTCGTCATCGAAGACACCCGCGAGCTGCAGGTCAATGCCGAGAACGTCGTGTTTCTGCGCACCAGCGATAACACCGACATGACCCGGCTGCTGCGCGCCACCATGCGCCTGCGGCCAGACCGCATCGTCGTCGGCGAAGTGCGCGACGGCAGCGCCCTGGCTTTGCTCAAAGCCTGGAACACCGGTCACCCCGGCGGCGTCGGCACGGTGCATGCGAATGACGCCAGCGCGGCGCTCATCCGCATCGGCCAGCTCATCCAGGAGGCTGGCGTTCCCCCCAACCCCGAACTCATCGCCGAAGCGGTGAATGTGGTCGTGCCCATCAAGCGCACCGCCGATGGCCGCAAAGTCGAGGAGGTTGCGGCTGTGCGCGGCTGGTCGGCCAGCGGCGGCGGGTTCCACGTCGAGCGCGTCGCCTGATGCTGCCTCACGTCAATGGTGAGCGTGGTTCGACTTGATCGGCTGCACTGCCAGGCGCAGGCCCATCGTCTTGAGAACCGCTGACAGGCTGCGCAGCTCCGGGTTGCCCTGGGCCGACAGCGTTCGATAGAGCTGATTGGCGTTTAGCTCCGTCTGCTTGGCGATGGCGCGCACGCCACCGCGCGCTTGCGCCATTTGGCGCAGCGCCACCAGCAGATCAGACGGCTCTCCATCCTGGAGAAGCTGGTTCAGATACTCGGCCGCAAAAGCCGGGTCTTCCTTGAACAGCTCGGCCATCGCTTCGTCATGGCTTCGATCCTTCATGCTGATCTCCGTTGCCAGTCTTTCCAATACCCAATGGCGCGCTCGATGTCGGCGTCCTGGGTGCCTTTGTCACCGCCGCACAGCAGCAGCACCACGACCGCCCCGGCCATCGCGTAATAGACGCGGTAGCCGGGGCCTTGGTCGATCCGCAGCTCCCACACACCTTCTCGGCAGGGTTTGTGATCGCCAAAGTTGCCCGCCTCGATCCGGCCCACGCGCTTGACCACCTGGCCTTTTGCAATCGGGTCGCGGAGCTTCTTCAACCACTCCTGAAACGGGTCGCGCTCGTCTTCGGTGAGGTAGTGCCGAACGGTGAACATGATGACATTGTCGTTTATAAACGATAAGGGCACAAGGAAGATCCTGCGCTTTGTCTTGGAGGGCATCTGTCCCCACCCTGCAGAGTCAGGGCATGGACACGACGCAACTTACCCCGTTTCTCGATTTCGCCCGCCTGCACGATGTGCACATCGACCCGCAGCGTCTGCAGGTCGATGGCCGCATCCACCGCGCCGATGTCGGCGACCGACCCAATGGCAGGAACGACGCCGCCTACCTTCTGCGGGACGACGGCACCGGCTGGGTGACGAACTTCAAGGCCGATGGCAAACCCATCGCCTTCCGCCCGGAACTGGCGCGCGAGAGCACGCCCGAAGAACAACAAAAGGCCCAGGCCGAACGCACCGCCTGGCTGCAGCAACAGGCCGAGCGCCAAAAGGCCGCCCTCACCGACAGCCTGACGCGCTGGGAAGCCAGCCACGAGCCGTGCAACTTCCCCTACCTGCAAAACCCCGCACTGCCCACGGCGGGACTGCGGCAGCACAGCGCGCAGCTGCTCGTGCCCATGCTCAAACTCACCGACGGCGAGCCCGAATGGGTCGGCATGCAGCGCATCGCCTGGGCGGCGCCGGGCCAGTCCGCCGACAAGCGCTTCGTCGCCGGCACGCCCACACAGGGCGCCTTTGCCGTCATCCCCATCGACGGCCAGGACGCTGAAGCCCCGCTTCGCGCCTTCGAGACCGCCAAAACCGCCCCCCATATCGTGATGTGCGAGGGCATCGGCACGGCGCTGGCCCTCCATCAGGCCACAGGACTGCCCGTCATCGCCGCCCTCTCGGCGCAGAACCTGCCCGAGGTGGCCCGCACCCTGCACGAGCAGGTGCAGGGCCGCGTGACCCTCTACGCCGACAACGACGGCGAGCGCGCCGCACGCAAAGGGCAAATCAATGCCCTCAAAGCCGCCCGCATCCTCGGCGGCGCGCGCACAACCATCGCCCTTCCAGAAAAACCCAACGGCGTCACGCCCCCCGGCTACGACGCGCGCGACCAACTCCGCGACAGCGGGCCGGAATCGATCCGCAACACCCTGGATCGCGCCGTCCCGCCGTGGACCTTCCAGCGCAGCCATCCCAGCCTCGCGCCACCCACTGGGCAAGGGCGACAGCCCAAGCCCCCCATTCCCCATCTCAAGCAGGAGCAATCGATGGAACCACAAGCCGAAACCGAACCGACGCCGCACATCCCCTCCGATGAACCCGTCCCCGTCCAGCAAGCCGTGACCGCGCAGCGAACGGAGTTCGCCGATCTCAACGCCGCTCTGGAGCGAGTCGAGTCCGAACAGGAGCCGAAGCCACAACCACAGCAAAAGGAGACGGAGGTCAGCGACGCACAAAAAGAAGAAGCCGCGTTGCTGAATGCCTGGCGCGAATCCGCCCAGCCCGCTCGCGAACAGCGCGCCAAGGCCTGGCAGGACTTGAACGCCCAGCAGCAAGCCGCGCGGGAGTCTCTGTTCTCCACCCTGGCCCAGCAACGCGCCGAAACCCTCAAGAGCGGCGGCGACCTCGATGTGCATGCGTTTGAATCCGCCAAGCAGATCGAGCATTTGCAAAAAACCCAGGCGGCGCAGCGCAAAACCCTGGCCAGCAGCCTGCCTCTACCGCCGACCCTGCGTGAGTTCCTGGAACCGCGCGCCGAGCACGACCCCATCGCCGCCCGTCTGCTCGAACAAGAAAAAACCCGCGACCCTTCGCAGGAAAGCATCCGCGGCCGCCGCGTGGCCGCCCTCGAGTCCGAAGTCCTCGACGGCCTGACCCACGACATCGAGGACGGCCCGCCCAAAGCTGTGCACTACGCCCGCGACGGCGAGAAGGTGATGACCGACCGGGGCGAGCGTGTCGATCTCTACCACGTCGATGACCGCGAGATCGAGTCGGCCCTGCGCCTGGCCGAGCAGAAGTACGACATGGACAAAGGCCTGCAGTTCACCGGCAGCCGCGAATTCCAGGAACGCGCCGCCGAAATCGCCGGGCGCATGGGCCTCAAAGTCCAG
Organism: Thiomonas sp. OC7; assembly: GCF_900634595.1. Taxonomy (NCBI): domain Bacteria; kingdom Pseudomonadati; phylum Pseudomonadota; class Betaproteobacteria; order Burkholderiales; genus Thiomonas; species Thiomonas sp. OC7. The sequence continues at coordinate 2,552,846 of NZ_LR131953.1, forward strand.
AACCCTGAACTGCAGCAGACCTGGCAGCTCGGTCGCTTGCAAACCCTGCAGAGCGAAGAACTGGGCGCCGACACCCGACTCACCGCCCCGGCGGTCGGGCAGGGCGCCATCGAGTCCGCCCGCCCCGAGCGCGGCGGCGATGGCCGCACCTACGCCGTGGACACAAAAGCCCTGCAGGCCGAAGCCCTGCTGGCGAAGCTCGACATCCACGGCTTCGACGCCATCGACCGCGCCTCGCGCTACCAGCCCCTCACCCCGGATCAACGCACCCGGTTGCAGGGTCACGATGAACAGACCCGTCTGATCGACGACCAGGATCGCCTCACCCCGCTGGGCCAGCAGGTGACCGAGCGCATGTGGGCCAAGATCGAAACCGAGCGCGAGCAGCTTCAGCAACAACTGCGCACCCGCAACATCGAGGAGGAACTGAAAAAACGCGAAGCGCAGGAAGAGAAGCAAGAACGCACCGAAGACAAGGCGCAGGACAAGGCCGTCGAACGCGAGATCGTCGCCCACGAGCGGGCCGAAGAGCGCGCCGAAGAACGCGAACCCGAAGCCCCGCAGCGCGCCCCCGTCAGACCACGCTCCCGGCAACCCAGCCGGGACATGGGGCTGGGCGGCTGAGCCTCCTGTCCCCACCCCGCAGAGTCAGGACAGGGCGTCGCATTGACGCCCGGCTCGATCCATCACAGGAGTTCGTCATGCAAACACCGCAAACCCCCGAAACCCCGTCCGCCGCCCCAGATGGCGACACGGCCGAATTCGAGTCCCTCTCCGTCCCCGACCGCGCCACGGCCGAAGCGCTCGGCGCCGAGTTCGAAGACGACGTGCAAACGGAGGCCGATCATGGCTGAGACCAAACCCGACCAGGCCAAGCCGCCGCGCGATCTGCGCCAGGAACTCACCAACAAACTCGTCCAAACGCTGGAGCAGGGCCAGATCCCCTGGAACAAGCCCTGGGCCGCGCTGCGAACCGGCTTGCCGCGCAATATGGAAACCGGCAGGGAGTACCGCGGCGGCAACCGCCTCATGCTGATGCTGGAGCAGGTCGACCGCGGCTACGCCGATCCGCTCTACGGCACCGTCAAGCAGATCAACGCCCTGGGCGGACGCGTCAAAAAAGGCGAACACGGCCTGCCCGTCGAACTGTGGAAAGAGCAGCCCTTCTATCAGCGCAAGGACATCAGCTTCACGCTCAACGGCATGCGCGTGAAAGTGTTCGGCGAGAAGAACGGCAGGGCAGAGGTCGGCATGCCGACCGAGAAGGAAGCCACCCTGCACGTCAAGACCGCCGATCTGCGCGTGCAGCGCCACACCGACCAAGGCCCACAACACCTGAGCTGGGACAAGGCGCGCGAGCTCGACACCTGGACCTCCCGCGTTCACACCGTGTTCAACGTCGCACAGTGCGAGGGGCTGAAGCTGGAGGCCCTGGCGCCCGCGCCCGACTTCGACCCCGTGGCGCGCGGCGAGTCCCTCAAGGCCGCCATGGCGCGCGATGGTCTCAGTTACGGCGAGCATCCCGAGCATGCCTTCTATTCGCCCAAACGCGACCAGGTGGTGCTTCCTCCGCGTGGCGCCTTCAATTCCGAGCTGGGCAACGAGCAGGGCGCGGCGCGCTACTACGGCACCTTGTTGCATGAGATCGGCCATGCCACCGGCGCCGCACACCGTCTGAATCGCGAAGGCATCACCGGCGGACACCGCTTCGGCTCCGAAGGCTACGCCAAGGAAGAACTGCGCGCCGAGATGTTCAGCCTGTTCGCCGCCGCACAGACCGGCATCCCGTATGACCCCGAACGCCACGCCGCCTACGTTCAGGATTGGGCCAAGGCGCTCAAGAACGACAAGAACGAAATCTTCCGGGCCGCAGCCGAAGCGGGCAAGGCCGTGGACTATGTGCTGGACAAGGAGCAGGCGCTGCAGATCACGCAGGAACGCCAGGCTTCGGTCGATGCGGCGATGCGCGCGGCTGAGCCGTCCGCCCTTGGAGCAGGGCTGACACTCATCAACCCCGACCAGATCAGACCGGGGATCGATCTGGTGGACATGGAGAAAAATCGCATGTCGCGTGTGCTGACCGTGGAGCGTAATCCCGCCGGGACGACGACCACCACGGAACAGAACCTGGACACGGGAACCCGCCGTCACATGACCTATTGGGAGGGTGACGAAATTGTGGCGACCGCGCTGTCACTGAAGGTCAAAGACCCGGAGCAGGCCATCAACGCCGAAGCGCAACAGGGCAAGACCGATTCCACGAAAAAGCCGCCCACGATGCACGAAGCGCTGGAATCCAGCGGCTGGAAGCAGACCCCGCATGGCTCGTATGAAAAGACCTTCCTGCTGGATAAGGACAGGAACAAGGGCGGCGAGTTCACGCGCGGACAGACCGTCGCCGAAAAAATCCTTTCCGTCAAAACCGCGCCTGATGGATTCGTGATGGCGCACGGCTGGGAAGACATTGCTGTTCCCGTCGAGGCTGGACTGCCTCCGGCGCAGGCTGTGACCGAACTCGACAATGCGGCCAAAGAGCGGCTGATGACCGAGCACGGCAAGAGTCTGGGTGTGACATCCATTCGTGGCAAGGGCGAGACGCAAGCCCTTCCAACGAAACCGCCCCACGAAATGACCTTCGCCGAGTTCGCCCAGGTTGCCACCGTGCGAAAGCTCGGCCCCAACCACGGGCGGGAATGGGAAGCGTTCAGCGACACGATGGCCAACGGCAAATCGCTGGGTTTCGCCGATGGGCCGACCGCAGGGGGTGCCCTGCGTCAGGTGCACAAGCGTGAAGTCAACAACGCGCTCTACGGCAATCAGCTGGACACCCCCGAGTTTCTGCAGAAATCCATGCCGTCCGCCCGTGTGCTCGACGAATACCCCGATCTCCAGAAGAAGTTCGCGCCGGTGATCGAGGAACACCGCCAGATGCTCGCCAAGGAAGACCGCAAGGCGACCGAGCACCAGGTGATGACTGAAAGCAGCCCCTACGAGCAGGCCGTCCAGAACTTCGTCACGAATGGCGGCAAGGAAACGGATGCGCGCCGCATCCTTGACAGCGAACTGGCGGGTGATGTGTCGGCGAAAGCGCTGGCCGACGCACTTGCCTTCCATTGCTTTGCAAACGCCGTGGAAGCCGACGATCTTGCAGTGGGCATTCTCACTGAAGAACAGAAAAAGATGCTCGCCAAGGAAGACCGCAAGTCATCTGAGTATCAGATGACAAAGCAGGCGGAGCGGGCGGCAGGCCATGACAAGCCAAACGCCGCCGACCCTGCTGCCGACAAATCCCCCGAACCGCCCGAGGCCGACAAACCCGAACGCCCGGCCCGCCCCCGCCTGCGCCAGTCCCACCGCAAGGCCGCGGCGATGGAACGCTGAACCCAGCAGCCCAGCGGCAGGTGGCGCAAAACAACCGCAGCGCGCGACCGGATTCATTCCCCCTGTTGGCGATCCTTGCCGGGGCGCGCGCCGACTGGCCCACGTCACGGGCCGCCCCCAACCCTCCAAGGCAACACGACCATGACCGCCGCATCCGAAGCCATCTACCACATCCCCAAAGCGCAGAAAGACATCACACGCTTCGTCTGGACGGGCCTGGGCCTGTTCATCATGATCGTCCTGCTGTCCACCTGGGCCGCCACCGAATACGCCGCCTGGGGTTTCGGTTTCACCCCGGCGCTGGGCGCGCCCATGATCCCGCCGTGGCTCTACGCCCCCTACGACATCCTGATCTGGACCTTCAAATACAACCGCATCGAGTACGGCCAAGCCGTGCTGGACATCCTGGAACGCGCCCACCTCATCATGGGTGTGGGCGGTTTCCTCTCCCTGGTGCTGCCCGTGGGCATTGCCTATCGGCGCTCACGCAAGGCCGACGCCGAGCGCAACGATCTGCATGGATCGGCCCATTGGGCCGCCGCCCCCGAAGTGGCTGCAGCGGCCATCCTGCCCGACGACAAAAACAAGGGCGGGGTGCTGTTTGGCGCCTGGAACGACGGCCAGCAGGTGCGCTACCTGCGGCACAAAGGGCCGGAACACATGATGGTGTTCGCGCCCACCCGATCCGGCAAGGGGGTGGGCATCGTCATCCCCACCTTGCTGAACTGGGATCAATCCGTCCTGGTGCACGACATCAAAGGTGAGAACTGGGCGCTGACCAGCGGCTTTCGCGAGAAGGTGCTGGGGCATCGCGCCATCAAGTTCGACCCGACATCCCCCGACTCCGCCCGATTCAACCCCCTGCAGGAAATCCGCATGGACGGCAACCTGGTCAAGGACGTGCAGAACATCGCCACCATGATCGTCGATCCCGACGGCAAGGGATTGAACGACCACTGGGCCAAGACCGGCTTCGATCTCATGACCGGGGTGGTGCTGTTCGTCCTGCTCTATTGGGACGGCAAAGGCCCGGACGCCCGCTTGCGCTGCCTGCACACCGTGCAGGCCATCCTCTCTGACGGCGGCCCGATCCGCGAGATCGCCAAAGAAGCAGCCGAGCGCAACCAGGCCGAAGACGCTGAGCCGATGGAAGGCTCGCAGGCCGTGATGACCTATATCCGCGATGTCGCCCTGGAAAAAGGCGCGCAGAGCGCCGACCCGCACGCCCGCACCGGCTGGGCCGCCGTGGCGCAGGCCAGCCAGTCCTTTCTGAACAAGGCGCCGAACGAAGCCTCGGGCGTGCTGTCCACCGCGCTGTCCTTTCTCTCGCTCTACCGCGATCCCATCGTCGCCGACAACACCCGCGTCTCCGACTTCACCCTGGAAAGCATCATGGGCGGCGCCGACGTGGACGGCAAGCCCGAAACCAGGAAGACGGCGCTGTATCTTGTGGTGCCCCCCAGCGACAAGGACCGCCTCAAGCCCCTGCTGCGTCTGGTCATCAATCAGGTGGTGCGGCGGCTGACCGAAGGCATGGACTTCGACGTCGGCGGGGCGAGCAAGAGCCGCTACCCGCACAAACTCCTGCTGCTGCTCGACGAATTCCCCAGCCTGGGCAAACTCGACATCTTCCAGGAGGCGCTGGCCTTCATCGCGGGCTACGGCCTCAAGGCGCTGCTCATCGTGCAGGACTTGAGCCAGCTCTTTGCCGCCTACGGCAAGGATGAGTCCATCATCAGCAACTGCCACATCCGCGTGGCCTACGCCCCGAACAAGATCGAGACGGCCGAGCTGCTCTCCAAGATGGCCGGTCAGGCTACTGTCAGTCACACCCAGCGGCAATACAGCGGCAACCGGCTGGCCGTGGTGCTGCAGAACGTCAACACCAACGAGCAGATCGTGCAGCGCCCGCTGCTCACCCCCGACGAGTGCATGCGCCTGCCGCCCGACGATGAACTGGTCTTCGTCGCAGGGCATGCCCCCGTCTACTGCCAGAAGATCAAGTATTACCAGGACGCGGCGCTGGCTGAGCGCATCAAGCTCGGGGCAGCGGCGAGCACGGGCAGGCAATGAAAGTCCAATAAAATGGACAAAATAAAAGAAATACAGCAAAATGTCCAATATGAAGGACATCAAAGACCCTATGCTTCCTGCGCTCAACGCCCAGGAGCTTGGGCATGCCCTGCGCGCAGAGCGCAAGACGCGCGGCCTGAGCCAGGCGGCGCTTGCGCAAACCATCGGCAGAAAGCGCCAGACCATCGTCGCCCTGGAGGCTGGGCGCAACGTCAGCCTCTATACGCTCTTTGCCGCACTGGCCGCCCTGGGCAAGGGGTTGCTGATCCAGGACGCCCGGCTCGACCCGGCTCGGCTGCAGGAGCTGTTCCCCGATGATGAAGATCAAGGAACTTGAAGTCTCCACCCCACAGGGGATGGCGGGGCCACTGCGCCGCGAGTCGCAGTACGTCTTCAACTACGGCCGCGGCGTCGATCCCTCCTGCGAGATTTCTCTGACCATGCCGCTGCGTGCGCAGAGCTATGCCGGGAACGTGTTGCCGCCCATTTTCACGATGAACCGGCCCGAGGGCTGGCTGGCGCAGGAACTCGTGCGCCGCATGGCCAGGCTCGGCCCGATGGACGACATGCGCCTGCTGGCCATCACCGGCGCGCATCAGATCGGCAGGCTGAATTTCAAAGAGCCCGGCCAGACTGACAGCAGGCGCCAGGCCCGGATCGGGCTGCGCGGGATTCTGTCCGCCGGATCGTCTGCGGAAGTCTTCGCCTTTCTGGTCGATCAATACATCGATTCCGGGATTTCCGGTGTCCAGCCCAAGATCATGGCTCCCGATGCCGACCGACTGCCGCTCCCGGCCGACCGAACGACCGCCAGCGTGGCCGATCTGATCGTCAAGTCAGGCGGCGCGCAATATCCCGATCTGGCCGTCAACGAATTTCTCTGCATGAGCGCTGCGCGTCACGCCGGCCTGACCGTCCCGGACTTCTGGTTGTCCAACGACCGTCAGCTCTTCGTCATGAAGCGCTTTGACATCACACCAGAGGGCAGCCGACTGGGTTTTGAGGACATGGCCGTGCTCATGGGCAAGTCAGCCGACCCCTATGGCCGCTACAAATACGAGGGCAGTTACGAGAACATCGCCCGCGCGCTGCATCTGTATTGCGCCGCCGAGACGCCCCCGTCCCTGGGTCGGCTGTTCGAGAGCGTGGCCCTGTCCATGATGGTGCGCAACGGCGATGCGCACCTCAAGAACTTCGGCGTGCTGTATGACCATCCGCACGCCCTGCAGCCGCCCCGGCTTGCGCCCGTCTACGACGTGGTGACGACCACGGCCTACAGCTACGCCGATACCCGCACTGGAAGAGAACTGACCGACCGCACCCTGGCGCTCAAACTCGCAGGGTCGAAGTCCTACCCCTCCCGCGAGGAACTGATGAATTTCGGGCGGGTGAGTTGCAACGTCAGTCGCCCTGGTGAAGTCGTCGAGCGCATCGCCGAGGGCATGACGCGGGCGCTTCAAGAGCACGGCGAGCTGCTGTCCCGCCCCATGCGGGACCTCATTCACCGGGAGTGGGATGCAGGAAGGATGAGCTACGCGCCCATCGTGTCCAGGACGGCGCAGTCCCTCTCCCCAATCGAGAGTGGAACCCAAGCAGCACCCGCCGATGACAGTGGTACGAAGGCGCAACCCGCCCACCGCCGAAGGAGCACGCGCCGCGACCTGAACCGCTGAGCTTCCCGGCCCCACCCCGCAGAGTCAGGGCAATCACCGCGCGCATCCGCGCGGCAGGAGCCCTGAATGAGCATCCCCTACGCCATCGAACAGGCGATCACCCGCCAGCGCATGCCGCGTTGGAATCGCCTGCTCATTCCCATCGCGGCGCTGGCCGCGACCGCCCTGACCATCAACGTCCTGTGGTGGTGCGGCTGGCGGGTCAACTGGACTGAGAGCGAGCCGCTTGGCCTCTACCGCCTGCTGCCCGTCACGGCAGACTCGCGCATCGTCCGCGGCGAACGCGCCGAGTTCTGTCCTCCCACCACCGTGACGCCGCAGGCCTTTCCCTTCTACATGAAGGGCGACTGTCCTGGCGGCGGCATGCCGATGTTCAAACAGATTGTCGGTCTGCCCGGCGACCGCATCACCGTCACCCCGCAAGCCGTGACCGTCAACGGCAAGGCGCTTGCCCACAGCGGCCAGCTTCCCGGCTCCCCGAGTTTTCCACGGGTGCATCTCCCGTACCAGCACGGCACATTCACCCTAGGCCCCGATCAGTTCTGGGTGTATGGCAGCGGCGCGCGCCCCGCGCTGGCCGCCCAGAGCTTCGACAGCCGCTACTGGGGGCCGATCACCCGAAATGACATTCGCCGCATCACCCGCTGATGCAGTTGTCCCCGCCCCGCAGAGTCAGGGCAGGGCGCCAACGTCTGGCGCCCTTCCTTCCCAACCTGAAAGGTCTCCTCATGAAACGTCTCAAACTGCTTTCCATCCATCACCGCCTGCGCGCCGCCGTCGTGCGCCGCCTGGTTCTGGCCTCCGCCGTATTCGCCGCCACCATGGCCGACGCTTTCGCCACCGGCGCCGGCGGCCTGCCGTGGGACAGTGCGGTCAGCACCCTGCAGAACGACCTGACCGGCCCGGTGGCCACGGCCATCAGCGTCATCGCCTTTCTGGCTGCGGGCGCCGCCCTGGTGTTCGGCGAAGAACTCGGCGGCATCGCCAAGAAAGCGCTGTATGTGGTGCTCGGCGTGGCGTTCATCGTTCTGGGCAACAAATTCCTCCAGGTGCTCGGACTGACCGGCGCCCTGGTGTTCTGAACATGATGCATCCCGCCCTCTCACAGGCCGGGCAAGGCGGGGAGGCGACTCCCCGCCCCGCGCTGCCCGAAGTCCTGATCGCCGTCGTGCAGGCCCTGGTCGAGCAGGGCTGGGAGCTGCCGCAGATTGTGGCGGCGCTGCGCCATACGGCCGACCTCACCGAATTCACTGACCGCGTGACCGGAGTTCCGCAATGAACGACACCCAAACCCCCATCCATGATTCGCTCAACCGCCCCATCCTGATGATGGGCGGCGAACGCCAACTGGTGTTGCTGCTCGCCATCGTGGCCGGCATTTTCATCTTCTCGCTGGCCAAGCTCTGGGCCGCCGTCATCGGCGTCACGCTGTGGATGGTCGGCCAATGGGCGCTGTCCCGTGCCGCAGCCTACGACCCCATCCTGTCAAAAACCGGCGGCAGGCTGCTGAAGTACCGCCGCCACTACCCCGCGCAGGCCAGCCCCTTCGCCAAGGATCGGGAGGTGCGGTCATGATGGCGCTCAAGGAGTTCCGCTCGGCCGCCTACGGCCTGCCCGACCTGCTGCCCTGGGCGGCGCTGGTGGACAACGGCATCGTGCTGACCAAGAGCGGTGGCCTGATGGCGGCCTGGGAATATCACGGCCCCGATCTGGACTCTTCCACACAGGAAGAACTCGGCGCCATGTCCGCCCGGGTCAACGCGGCCCTGAGACTGGGGGACGGCTGGGTGCTGCATTGCGACGCCGTGCGCGCGCCCGCGCCGGGCTACGCCCCGCCCGGCGCATTCCCCGACCGCACCACCCGGCTGATCGACGACGCCCGCCGCAACAGCCACGAGCACAGCTTCGTGGGCTATCGCAGTCGCTTCATCCTCACCGTCACCTGGTTCCCCATGCCCGATGCCGCGAGCAAAACGGCCGATCTGTTCGTCGAGGGCCGGGTCAAGGCCACGGCACACCGCAATCTGGAGCGCTTCAAGGAACAAATCCGGGAGATGGAATCCCGCCTCTCCACCCTGCTGACCATCCACCGTCTCAAAGACCGCATCGACCTGCGTACCGGCGCCATCGACAGCCCCCTTCTCGCGCACCTGGAACAGTGCGTCAGCCTGTTGCCGGATCATCGCCCCTTCCGTATGGCACAAGTGCCCATGTACCTGGACGCCGTGCTCGGCCAGCACGACTTCACCACCGGCTTCATCCCCCGCATCGGCCGCCGCAGCATGTCCTGCATCGCCCTGACCGGCCTGCCGCCGGAGAGCTTCCCCGGCATCCTGGACATGCTCTCGCGCCTGCCCGTGTCTTACCGCTGGAGCAGCCGCTTCATCTACCTCGATCCGGGGCAGGCCGAGAAGACGCTGAACAAATACCGCAGCAAGTGGGCGCAAAAGCGCAAGAGCATGATGAACCTGCTGCGCGAGAACGCCGGCGGCCAGGCCACCCACATCAACGCCGACGCCGACCGCATGGCGAATGACGCCGTACAGGCGCTGGCCGAGGCGTCCAGCGGCATGGTGCTGTTCGGCTACTACACCAGCGTGCTGCTGCTCTCGCACGAAGACCCGGAAATCCTGGACGAGTCCACCCGGGAGATGGTCAAGCTCATCGAGAACCGCGGCTTCGGCGCCCGTGTGGAGGACGTGAACGCGGTCGAGGCCTATCTCGGCACGCTGCCCGGCAACACCGCCGCCAATGTGCGCCGCCCCATCATCCACACGCTCAACCTGGCCCACCTGCTGCCGCTGACCGCCGTCTGGGCCGGGCCAGAGCGCAACCCCTGTCCGTTCTATCCACCGAACAGCCCGCCGCTGCTGCAGGCCAAGACCGACGGCGGCACGCCCTTCACCCTCAGCCTGCACGCGGGCGATCTGGGTCATGCCGCCATCCTTGGGCCGACCGGCGCCGGAAAGAGCACCCTGCTCGCTCTCGTGGCGGCGCAGCAGTTCCGCTATCCCGGCGCGCAGGTCTTCGCCTTCGACAAAGGCTATTCCATGCTGCCGCTGTGCTGGGCGGCCGGCGGCGAGCACTACGACATCGCGGGCGAGCAGGGCGATCTGGCGTTCTGCCCCCTTGGCCGGGTGGATGAACCGAACGAGCGCGTCTGGGCCGCCGAATGGCTGGAGCAGTTGTGCGAGCTGCAGGGCCTCAAGATGTTGCCTCACCACCGCCAGGAACTGTTCCGCGCCATCACCCAGCTCGGCGCTTCCACAGACACAATGGCGCAGCGCACCCTGACCAACTTCCTTGTGCTGCTGCAGGATCAGAGCCTGCGCGAAGCCCTGCAGGCCTACACCCTGCGCGGCATGGCCGGCCATCTGCTCGACGCCGAGACCGACAGCCTGGGGCAGGACGTGTTCCAGGTCTTCGAGATGGAGCACCTGATGAACAAGGGCGACAAGCTCGTGCGGCCGGTGCTGACCTATCTGTTCCACCGCATCGAGCAGCGCTTCAAAGGCCAGCCCACGCTGCTGATCCTTGATGAAGCCTGGATCATGCTCAGCCATCCCGCCTTCAAGGCCAAGATCCGGGAATGGCTCAAAGTCTTGCGCAAGGCCAACACGGCAGTCGTGTTCGCCACCCAGTCGCTGACCGACCTGACGCGCTCGGGCATTGCCGACGTGATCTTCGAGTCCTGCCCGACCAAGATCTTTCTGCCCAACCCCGAGGCCGAGACCGAGAACATCAAACCGCTGTATGAGGCCGTCGGTCTCAACGCCCGGCAAATCCAGATTCTGGCCTTTGCCACCCCGAAGCGCCAGTACTACGTCATGCACCCGGACGGGCGCCGCCTGTTCGACCTCGGCCTGACCGGCCCCGAACTGGCCTTCGTCGGGGCCAGCGGCAAAACCGACATCGCGCGCATCCGTGAACTGCGCGACACCCTTGGCAATGCGTGGCCCGCCCAGTGGCTGCGCGAACGCGGCCAGTTTGATGCCGCACAACTGTGGGAGAGTTACCAATGAGAGCCTTCAAACCCGTCTTCCTCGCCGCCGCGCTCGCCACGGCAGCCACCTGCCATGCGCAGACCTTCCAGGCCACTGCTCCGGCGCCCGCGCCCGATCCCTCGGCACAGCAAAGCCTGAGCGCCGCCGTGAACGCCAACGGCAACGCGACCTACGACGCTGGCATGGCGTACTACAACCAGCAGGCCTATCAGGCCGCGGCCAACACCGCACAGGACATCTCCAATCAGGACGCCTCCAACTCGGGTGGCGGGGGGCGATATGGCTACGGCGACGCCTGGCAGCAGGCCGCCGATCAGGCCCAGACCGTCGCCAACGACAACCAGACGCAGGCCGACGACCAGATCCCGATCCAGAACCAGAACGAGACGACCCAAGCAAGCAGCCTGAACACCGCCCAGAATGGCGCGCAGCCCACGGCGCAAGCCAACAGCACGGCAGCACAGTCCGCCGCGCAGCAAGGCGCAAGCCAGTCGCTCGCTGACATCGGCCAGCAAACCAGCGTGCAACAAGGCCAGCCCACGGTGACGAACCACACCGGCGAATACCTGATCGCCGGGGCCGCGACGCAGGCGGCGATGAACGGACTCTCCGTCACCGGCTTCACCGCGAACAAGACGGCTTACCAGGACGCGCAGAATGCCGCGTCCTGCGGCAATCCCTGGTGCGCTGCGGGCTGGATGGCGGCCAATGCCGTCGAACAGAACATCGCCAACGGCGCCTATGCCGCGAACGTCGCCGCCGCACCGGTGCTGGGCACGGCGCTGAATGTCGCCGCCGCTGCCTCCGCGCTGAACAGCGCCAAGGGCACGCTACAACAGATTCAGTCCATGACCGGCGTGACGCAGGGCCAGACCGCAGGATCGACGAACACCCAGCAGGCGCTTGCGCAGACCACGACGCAGACCGGCGTGCAACAAGGGCAGTCCGCAACTGCGGTCAGTGCGGACACGTCCTACACCAGCGCGGCAGACGCCCAGCAGAACGCCTTGGGCGCAGCGGCCCAGCAGAACCAGAACGCCGCCGTCACCGCGGCGCAGGCCGGGTTGGCCGGACTGAGCGCAGAGTATTCGCGCAACGCCGCCAACCAGATCGCCAGCTACGACAACGCCCAGGCGCAGTCCACAGGCGATCCCACCTGGACGCAGGCTGCGGGTATCGCGCAAAACGAGGTGGACCAGCAGCAAGGCATTTATGACTACCAGCAGAACATCCAGAACCAGGCGATTGCCACCGGGAACACGACTGCGGCACAAGAGAACGCCCTGTCGCCCAGCATCGGCGGCACGCTCAACACCGCTGCGCAGAACGCCGCAGCGAATCAGTCCAGCACCACATTGCAGAACATCGGCGCGCAAACCGGCGTGCCGCAAGGCCAGTAACCCTCACCTCGCAGGAGAACCCTCATGAACCTGAAAAAGTCCACCCTCGCCCTCGCCGCGATCGCCGCCCTCGCCAGCACGCCCGCCCATGCGACCGGCATGATTGCTGGTGCGACCTTCCCTGAACAGATCGTGCAGGAACTGACCCTGGTCGAGCAGTACGCCACGCAGGCGCAGCAGCTACAAGCGCAGTTCCAGCAGGTCTACAACCAGGCCGTGAACATGCAGAACATCCCGGCGCAGCTCTGGCCAAACATCAGTGGCCAGTTGCAGAATCTGGTCAACCTGGTCGGCAATGCCAAAGGCTTGTCGTATGCCGCGGCGAACACCGTATCGGCGGTGCAAACCCAATTCGGCCAACCCAGTGCAGTGCTGAGCAACTACAACGCCAGCCTGCAGACATGGACGGGAAACCTGGACAGCCAGATTGCCGATGTGCTCAAGCAATATGGCCTGAATGCATCGAACTTCCAGACCACGCAATCGGCGCTCGCCAGCATCCAGGCCCAGAGCCAGTCGGCAGGCGGCCGCAAAGCCGTCATGCAGGCTGGCAATCAGATTTCGGCGTTGATGGTCAACCAGATGCAAGGCTTGCAATCCGACATTCAGGCCGGCAACCAGGCCATGCTGAACTACATGGCGATGCAGGCGCATACGCAGGTGAACCAGTCCAACAGCGTGACGCCCATCCTGACCGCGCCCACCGGGCCCGGTGCATTCTGAGGAGCGATGATGCGAACCGTCACCGCCGCAACGTCGCGCCATGCCCTCATGAGAAAACGCAGGGCCGCCCCAAGTTTTCTCATCCCCCTTGGGGGGCCTGACGCGAACGCGGCAGGTCTGGGGGGCCTCTCAATCCGCGTGCAATGGGCCGCCACCGGGCTGATACTCCTGCTTGTGGTGGCGGCCACCGCCCACGCCGCCCCGGCGCCCACCCCGACGGGTGGCCCAGGGGGGCAGGGCTACCTCGACACCATCAGCTCGCAGTTTCAAGCCGCGACCACCGGCTGGATGACCACCGCACAGGGCTATGCCTTCAAGATTTTTACGGCGCTGGCCGCCATGGATCTGTCCTGGTGGGGCATCAAGCAGGTACTCAAGAAGAACGATCTGGCCGATTTCATCGCCGGGGCCACCCTGAAAATTGCCTCCATCGCCTTTTTCTACACCATCGTCAAGTACGCGCCGACATGGATGCCGCTCATCACATCGAGCTTCATGGACATGGGACAGGCCATCGGCGGTTCGAGCGCCGCAACAGCATCGCCGTCCGGTGTGATGTCGATGGCCTTCTCCGTGGTGCATCAGCTCTACGAGGTCTACGACAAGGCGCCGGGCGGTTTGTTGAACATCGGCACCAACCTGTTCCTGGCCATCATCATCGCCATCACCTCGCTGCTGGCCCTGATCGGCTTCGGCCTGGTCGCCCTGCAGCTATTGATGACGCTGATCGAGACCTATCTGGTCGGCGGCGCCGGCCTGGTGATGCTGGGCTTCACGGGCTCCAGCCTGACCAGCAGCTTCGGCGAGAAATACATCGGCTATCTGGTCAGCGTGGGCATCAAGCTGCTGATGATCTACGCCATCATCGGCCTCGGGCAGAACCTCATCAACAGCGAACTCGCCTACATCGCGCAATACACCGGAGGAAAGTCGCTGCCGCCCACCGATCTGCTGACGGTCGGCGTCAGCATGCTGATCTACGGGGTCATCGGCATGCAGGCGCCGGGCCTGGCGGGCAGCCTGATGAACGGGTCTCCGAATATGTCCCTGGGCAACGTCGCGGGCGGCGCTGCGGCGATCGCTGGCGGCATCGCCGCAGCGGGCGTGGCAGGGGCCGCAGGTTACGCCAGCGCCGCCAAAGGTCTCGACAGAATGGCAGGCCTGGTCGGGGCTGGGGCGGGTGGCGGCTCAGGCGCGGGCGGCGCGATTGCCGGCGCAGAAAAACTCGCCGCCCTCGGCCAGGCCACTGGCGCAGCGGGCAAACCCGCAGGCGACATGATGGGTTCCATCGGCGGCGGCGGGAAAGGGGGCGGTGCTTCCGCGCCCGCACCGTCCTCCGGCACACCTGCTGGATCGCTGGGCGGCGCGGGCAGCACGGGGGCCAATACCGCCCGCATGGGCCAAGCGGCTCAAGCGATGATGGAGGGCAAGGGGATCAGCGGCCCGTCGAGCACACCTCTGCGTCCCGCCGCGCCGTCCGCACCGCCGCAACCCTCGCCCGCACCGAGCGCACCGCCGAAAGGCCCCGTCGATGCACTGGGCGCACCCTCCGGCGAGAGTGGGTCTGCCGATCTGAGCAAGGCGGCGAGCAGCTCGGATCGAGAGCCGTTCGATGTGCTGAAAGACAACCTCGGCAAGCTGGCTGGCACCAAAGATGACATCGCCCGCCACGAGGGCGGTGGTGGCAGCGGCATCCAGATCCGCCTCGGCCACGTGGAGCACTGACATGGCCGACGACAAGCACCGCCTGCGCAGGCAGGTGTCCGATGAAATCGGTGCAGTTCTGTCCCGAGCGATTCAACGCGACCGCAGAAGCCTGGTGATCCTGCTGCTGCAGATCGTCAATGCCGTCTGGTTTGCCGTGCTGTGGGAACACGACTTCAAGCCGCCCGCAGCAACCGTCATTTGGTCGGTTTTCTTTGCCGCCTCGATGGCCGTGTCGATCGCGATCGAGAAACACCGGCCATAACGCGCGCCCATGGCGCGTGGTTGAGCAGGGCGCTCGCCGCGCCAATGGGTTGCGTTGGTGCAAAACACGGACGCGGGTTTCCCCTTCGGGGTCGCAATCAACAAGATGGGTAACCCGATCCTCGCGTCGCTTCGTGTGGTTGTATGACTACGCTGACAGGCAGGCCGTATCCAGCAGAATACCGTGCTTGACAAAGAAGTCGGCGGTGCGTTTGAACCAGAGTTGGTGAAACGCCCGCCGTGAGGGATCGTTGCGCAGTCGATTGCGCAGTGCAGCGGCATTCTGCATCCCGGACAGCGCGATCACTTGGGCATCTGCATACACTCGTGGGTTGTACATCTGCCCGATGAAGTAGACGAACGTCTTCTCGATCGCCTTGCGCACACGATCGACGGTTGCCTGCGAGGCATCCTGTTCAAGCACCTGTGCATAGAGCCGCTGCACGATCTCGCGCCCGAACGAGATGTGCCTTGACTCGTCCAGGTGATGCTGGTGATTGATTTCGCGCACAATGGCGGGCACATTCGGGCTCTTGCTAACTTTGTAGTTGTAGAAATCGACATATTCCTCAAAGATCAGCGTGCTTGCGAACAATAAGAGGTCTCGCTCAACCAGGTTCGCTGCAGATCCAGTCGGCAGTGCGGCGGCAGGGTAGATCTTGCCGACATAGTCCAGGCAGAACTTCGCGAAGAACCACATGTGCCCGTTCTCTTCGGCAACGAAGACATGCAGGTATTCCGAGATGTCCCGATAGCGCGGCTCGTAGAACGCCATCATCAGAAAGGCCAGTGCGCCCTTGATGCCATGGACGTTGAGACTGAAAAAGTTGATGCACTCCCAGTGGCTCAGCGAGATCAGCGCTGATTCGCCGAGCGCCTCATGGATCTGTGTGCCGAACGTGGTCAGCAGGTCCTCGTCGCACCAGGGACGGTCGTGCTCAATCTCGCTCGGCCAGACGAAGCGCGTGAACACGTCGTACTGGTTGCGCCGTGAGAGTTGCAGCAAGCGCTCAAGCAGCTTCTGCTCGGCCACGGGCCCGGTCATGACCGAAGCTCCTGCGCTTTTGAGATCGACTCAGGTGTCACCGGGTCGAATGACGATGGCGGGTCGGACCGCAGGAGATCGTTGAGCCGCCTGCGGACATCCTCGGCGTTGTCATACCGGTCGCGTAGCATCGAGATCCAACGCTCCAGCCCGAAAGCCACGCAACTCGTGTGGATCGGCTCCGCGGCGATAGAGATCCCGAACCTGCGGCCGAAGTAGTTGCGGTGGTGGTTCAGCGAAGCGACGGCGTGCCCGTCGAACACGACCTCCTGTTTGGTTGGCAGCACCTTGGACATTGTCGCGACCGAGCTCGACGTGTCAAAGAACGGATCTGATGCCGTCTCGTAGGCGAACTCGAGTTCCAGCGCGCGCATTACCTGGTCGATGACCGCGCGTCCACGGTCCACATGCTGCTTCGCATCCGCCGCAGTTCCCAGGCAGACGAACTCCTTCATAGTGAAGTTGTAGCCGCGGTAGCGGTCGAGCGGCTTGTCCTCGTGTCTAAAGCACCTGGCGATGCAGCCCACCACCTGCGGTGCGGTAAGGCTCTGCCCCTTGCGCTCCAGATAGACCTTGTAGCAGGTCGCTGGCAGCAGTGCCATGCTGGTACGCGACGGCCCATAGCGCACGTCGACGCGCCGATCGCCCGCGGCGAAAGCCGGCAGATGCTCCACGTCCAGCGCACACAGCAGACAGGTGAGATGCGGAAAGTTGCGCGCATAGCCAAGCGCATCGAACTCCTCGACACTCAGCAGGCTGTCGTACTCGACGAAGTTCTCGGGTGGCAGGCAGAACAGGTGATCAAGTGCTGCCTCGAGATCTCTGCGGACAAGATACCAGTTTGCGGTTGTCTTCATGGATGAAACGCTCCTTCTGTTCGCCGAGCAGCCCGCCGGACTGCCCTCAGTCGATGACCGCCATCACCAGCCAGCTACGCGCCACGCCGGGCACCTCGCGCGGTTGGGTTTCGTAGGGCCAGCGCCGACCGCCGGTATCCGCGGTGCCCGGCTCGCGCAGATCGAGCACCGACCATCCCTGTTGCTTCAACCATGCCTCCGGCGCATCGGTGCCGAAGCGCCAGCCGACACCGTCCTTGCGAAGTGCGGCGAGGAAAATCTGGCTGAAGGGACTGTTCAGCAGGCTCCTGCTCGCCATGTCGACGACGAGACGACTCCCCATCGCGCTCATCGCACGACAGGTGGAAAGAACTTCGCCTGCCTGCTCGTCCGTCAGAAAGAACAGGAGCCCCTCCGCCAGCCACAGTGCAGGCTTTGACGGATCGAACCCGGCACCGATCAGCGGACCGCGCCAATCTCTGGCCAAGTCCGCGGCGACGTTGAGGCGCAGCGCACGGGAAGGGCCTCCAATTTGGTGCAGCCGCGCTGTCTTTTCCGCCAATAGCTCGCCATGGTCTACCTCGTAGACTTTCGTCCCTTGCGGCCAGTCCAGCCGGTAGGCCCGGGTGTCCATGCCGGCAGCCACCATCACGATCTGCCGGATCGCAGGTTCCTCCCGCAGCGCGGCAGCACAGGCATCGTCGAAGAACCGTGTCCGGATGACGACGAATTCGCGCACGCCCCCGCCCTTGTAGCGTTGCAGCAATTCGAACCCGTCCGGCTGCGCCAACTCGCGGGCGAGATCGTCACGAAACAGCGCGTCGCTGCCCTTCTCGTTCTCCAAGGCCCGGATCGCCGCGGTCCATTGCGCGGTCAGCGATACAGTTTGCATGTGTGCGTCTCCTTGTCCCTATGCTGCGCCTGGGCCGCGTCGCGGCGCACGAAGCGGCTGTGCAGCACCAACGTCATCAACGGCCTGGCCTCGCCTTCCCGGGTCAGCCTGCCGGCGTTTTTGACGGTGATCAGGTCCTTGCGGAACGGGCTCTGAACCAGATCGAGGATCTCGACCTCGCCGACCAGAACGTCGTCCGGACGCACCGGAGCATGCCAGCGCAACTCGTCGACTCCGGGCGAGCCCTCGACCCGCGCGCCCTCCAGCATCGCGCGCACGTACAGGCTCATCCAGATGGCCGCAGTGTGCCATCCGCTTGCGACGATCCCCTAGAAGAACGACTGGCTCCCCGCCTCCTGCGACAGGTGGTATGGCTGCGGGTCGTACAGGCTTGCGAAGGCCACGATCTCCTGCGTCGTCACGCGGTGGCTGCCGAGCGAGAACTTGTCGCCATGCCGGTAGTCGTCCGCGGCTTTCATTTCGGCTCCACGAGTTCGGTGTCCGCGCCGCTGAAGTAAGCCGCGCGGATGGCGTCGATGGTGCGGAACTCGTCGATGTTCACGTTGTCCAGCTCAATCGTGCGCCCGCTGAGCTCCGCGATCAGCAGCACAAACTCGACGAACCGCAGCGAGTCGATCAGTCCGTTTTCGATGAGGTCGTCGCAGTCTGAGAAGTCGGTTCCGCCTAAGTTTTTCTCGGCGATGAAGCGCCGAACCCGGTCCATTCTGTTGCTCATACCATTACTCACTTTCCTCATTCAGGCCTTCGCCCAATCTGTGCCCTGGAACACCCTTCGAGGCCAATCCGAGCAAGGGAAGCAGTGCAGCCACTAATAACAGTGCCGCCCCAAACGATAGAGAGTCGTTCAACGTGCCCATGTCGGCAATCGCCCCTGCAGCTACCGGCCCAATGGCCTGCCCGAGTGCAAATACCACAGTGAAAAACGTAATGCCCTTGGCCCAGAGATCCGATGGCATGCGCTGACGCACCAGCACGGCGACCGATGATGGCACGATGAACATGCCAAGGCCGAACGCTGCAGCCGAGCAGAGAAGGCTGGCTCCCCCCCCATCCAGGATCGGAATCGACGCGCCGATCAGCGTGGCAAAGCAGCTGGCCGACTGAGTAAGCGCCGGTGGCCAATTGTTCAGTGCCACCCGCCATACGAAAGGCGAAACAGCGACGCCGCTTCCGAGGATGAGCCAGAAACTCAGGCCGAACAGCAGCGACCAACCTTGATTGCGCATCCAAGCCAGGATGAAAGTCATATAGACGATATAGCCTGCGGCGAACAAGAGGTAGCCCAGCAACGGTGTCCACAGGCCACTCAGTGAAAGCGCTCGGCGCGATGCCGACGGGGCGACGTCGACCGGTCTGCGGGCTTCGAGCAAGGGCCAGACCGACAGCACAGCCGCCAGTAGTCCCAGCAGCAGCCAGGCCTGCGGCCACGCAGCCACTCCCCAGAATGCCAGCAAGGGATCTACCGCGAGGCCAGACAGCGCGATGCCAATACCTGCGCCCGCGAAGTACAGTCCCATGGCCGTGCCGCTGAGATCCGGAAAGTGGCGATAGCGAACTGCCACGAGTGCGCCACCGCAGGAGAACGCCCAAGCCGCACCGATGCCTGAGAGCAGTCTGGCTGCCGTCAGCCAGACTAGGTCTGCTGACAGTGCCGTTGCTGGCAGAGACAAGACTGTGAGGTACAGGCCTACGGAGAACAACCATGTGGGTGATCGGTATCGCAGAAGCAGATAACCGCTTGCTGCGCCAGCGAGGTATCCCAGTGCGTTGGCCGTGTTTAACCAACCGGCCTGAGCGTAGTTCCATGCCATGGCCTGATGCATGGCTGGCAGGATCAACGCGTACGCGAAGCGCGCCAGACCGTTGCCAACGGCCACCGATAGCCCAAGACCGAAAGCGGGCCAGAGCGAGGCCGTGGCGAAAGTTGAGGACTTGGTGTTCATGTTGTTTTCCTGGGCCGAGGCGTTTTTCTACGTCCTCATATCGGACAACTGATGTGAGGAGCTTATGTGTTTGCACGATGTGCGACGATTGTCTAAAATGACTCCTGCAGTTCCATTTCAGACATTCAAACAATCAGGGCGATGGCAACCCAGTTCTTTATCGCAGCAATGGATGGCGCTTTAGGTGCCAGCGTGGCTGCGACACTCGATGCCCTGAGCGTGGCCAGCGGTGGAGCGGCTTCGCTTGGTCAGGCTTCGCCGAGTTGGCGAGTAGTCGGGATGTCGAATGAAGTCCGGTTGTCCAACGGGATGAGACTTGCAGCCCAGCCGATCGACGCCGCGCGCGTCCCAGCCTCCTCCGTGATCGTGTTTCCAGGCATTGGGCTGGATCATCCAGATCTCGGTTCGGAAGGCGATATCCACGGTCGCTACGACGAGCGGAAAATCCTGCACCGCATGAGCATGCCTGATGCCGAAGCCTTTGCGCGTCTGGCGCAACGGCACCATGCGCGGGGGGGCAAAGTGGCCGCCTCCTGCTCAGGTGTGCTGCTCCCCGCTATGGCCGGCCTGCTGCAGGGCGGGGCGGCGACGACCCATTGGCGCCTGAGTGGCTTCTTCCACAAACACTTCCCACAGATTCGGCTGGATACGAAGCGCATGGTGGTTGAGTCGCATGGCATCGTGAGTGCGGGCGCTGCGATGGCACAAATGGACTTGATGCTTTACCTGATCCGCAAACAGATCGGTCGCGAACTGGCAGACCTGGTCATGAGCTATTTGCTGATTGACACCCGCACCACGCAGGCCCGGTATCAGGTTTGGGAGCACTTGGACGTGCCAGACGACGAGACGGCGCGCAGCTTCGAGGCGCTTATCGAGGCCAGCCTGCCGGACATCTTGTCGGTGCGGCAGGCGGCTCGGCAACTTCACATGACCGAGAAGACCTTGGCGCGGCGCCTGTTCAAGGCATCCGGTGTGACGCCCATGACGCTGATCCATTCGGTGCGCATGCGCCACGCTCGGCGCCTATTGGAACTTGACGAACTCACGCTCGACGAGGTCGCACAGCGAGTGGGCTATGCCAACGCGACCTCCTTGCGCAAGTTGACGATGCGCATGGCGCAGGTTGCGCCTGCCGCATTCAGGTCGAGCGCGACGGGCACACGCTCGCGAGGTTGAATAGTTCGCTCACAAGAGGCTCGGCTGTGTGGTTCTGTCGCGTGTTTTTTAGAGGTGATGAACCCAAGAGGAAACAAGGCAAAAAAGGAACGGACCGATGCCAAGTGTGCCCAGTAGGTGACGAAGTTCGGGCGAAGGCGTAGCGCTTGGCATAGCTGTATTCGACAGTGGTGATGTCGTCAGCGATGTTCGTCGCTTGACAACAGAGATTACAAACCCAGCTCGCTCAGCTCCGGGTGATTGTCTGGTCGCCGTCCCAGCGGCCAGAAGAACTTGCGGTCGGCCTCCGCGATCGGCAGGTCGTTGATGCTGGCAAAGCGTCGCATCATGAACCCCTGCTCATTGAATTCCCAGTTCTCGTTGCCGTAGGAGCGGAACCAGTGGCCCGAGTCGTCGTGCCATTCGTAGGCGAAGCGTACCGCGATTCGGTTGCCGGTGAAGGCCCACAGTTCCTTGATCAGCCGGTATTCCAGTTCGCGCGTCCACTTGCGTTCGAGGAAACGCTGCACTTCGGCACGGCCGACCGGAAATTCGGCGCGGTTGCGCCAGCGGGTATCTTCCGTGTACACCAGTACCACGCGCGCGGGATCGCGCGTGTTCCAGGCGTCCTCGGCCATGCGCACTTTCTGCAGGGCGGAATCTTCGGTAAAGGGGGGCAGGGGCGGCTTGGTATCCACGATCTCTCCTTGGGTTGATGTAGACAGACTTGTCTACTCGAGTCCACTCTAGCTGATGTAGACAGACCTGTCTACAATGCCGTCATGCCGTCAGACATCCATGCCTCAGAAGCACTACCCGCGCGCGACCGCATCCTGCGGACTGCGCACGACCTCTTCTACCGCGACGGTGTGCGCGCCACCGGCGTCGACCGCATCATCGCCGAATCCGGCGTAGCCAAGCTCACGTTCTATCGGCATTTCCCCAGTAAGAACGACCTGATCAAAGCCTATCTGGAGCTTCGGCACCGGCTCTGGATGGATTGGTTGAACGGAGAACTGGAGCGCCTCCGCAGGCGCGACTGGAGCGTGGCGACGTTGCTCGTCGCCGTATTCCAGGAATGGTTCGAAAGCGAAGGTTATCGGGGCTGTGCCTTCCTGAATGCTGTTGTTGAACTGGAAGGTGTGTTGCCAGAAGTTGCAGACATCGCCAAGAGCCACAAAGACGAAATGGCTGAGACGATCTCACGCCTTCTCCCCGAATCGGAGGATCGCCGGGGACTTGCTGTGGCCATTGCTGTGGCGCTGGACGGCTCCATCCTGCGCGCCCAGATGGAGAGAGATGCAGTTTCCGCGCTCGAGGCGCTCGATAGGATTCTGAGGGCCTTGGTCAAGCAGCAGCTGTAGTCGGCCGACTACAGCTGTTCGCGTAGTAGCGAGACTGCAGACAATCGCGGTTGGTTGTCTTTGTCAATGACGAGACCTTGGTGGTGACTGGTGCGACTCTTGGCAATCCGCCCTTGGCGAGGCTGCGTGAAGAACAACCCATAGCCCTTTCATGCCGATGGCTGCCATAGCCATGAGAGCGGTATCGCCACCAACGCCGCCAGCCGGACCGTCTGCACCGGGCCAATGGGTTTGCGTCGGTGCAAAGCACGGACGCGGGTTCCCTGACAGACGCATCACCCGCTGATGCACTTGTCCCCATCCCGCAGAGTCAGGGCAGGGCGCCAATGTCTGGCGCCGTCACCCTGGAGAACGGTATGGCCGAAGCCAACCCCTACCTCAACGCCCGGCGCGAATGGGATGAGCGCTATGGCGACGCGCTCGCCCGCGCAAAGACCTGGCGGCTCGCCGCCTTCGCCAGCCTAGCCGTTGCGGCGATTGCGGTCGCCGGCATCGCCTACGTCGGCGGACAAAGCAAAATCCAGCCCTTCGTCGTCGCCCTCGACAAGATGGGCAACCCGGTGGCGATGGCGCAACCCGCGGGCGGCAACGCCGTCAGCCAGCGCATCATCGAGGCGCAGGTCGCCAACTGGGTGTGGACGGCGCGCAGCGTCATCCCCGATCCTCTTGCGCAGAAAGCGCTCATCGCCAAGGTCTACGCCATGGCAGGAAGCAACGCCGGGTCTTACCTCAACACCTACTACGCGGCCCACCCGCCCTTTGGCGACTTCACAGTCAATGTCACCATCACCAGCGTCCTGCCCGTCAGCAAGGACACCTGGCAGGTCGGCTGGGATGAGCAGCGCTACGAGGGGGGACAGCCCAAACCGGTTGAGCACTGGCGGGCCAACATCACCACCGGCCTCGACACCAAGCTGGCCGACAACCCCCAGGTCATGCTCGACAACCCGCTGGGTCTGTTCGTCAAGAACGTGACCTGGACGCAGATCGTCGGCGGCGCCAAGTGACCGCTCTGATGGAACACCAGAAAACCGCCGCCAGGTGGACGGGGCGTTACATCGTCTCAGCCTTCCTGGAGACGATTGGACAAGCCCTGGTTCTGTGTGTGCCATTCGTCCTGATCGCCATGCCCTTTGTGTTCGATTCAGCGGGCTACCGCTTCAACCCCTTCTTTTATGCCTTCTGGCTTGCGGCTGTCGGCCTGCCGACCTGGGCGCTCGGCGTCGTGGTGCGCCCGCGCATCCTGCGGCCAGATTTTGTCAATTCCATCATGCTCTATCAGGAGGATCAAACATGAATCCCACCAAATCCCTGCTCGCCCTGGCCATCCTGGCCGCAGCGGCCAGCGCCCACGCCGCGCCGTCGGCAGCGTCAGCCTCCCAACCCAAACCCGACATCCAGACCACGACATCGATCCCACTGCAAACCAGCCATCAGATCTACGACCTCAAGGCGCCGATCCCGCTGTACTGGCGGGCGACCACGGCCGCCGCGCAGACCTGGCTGAATACCGGCAGCGCGCCCAGCATGGTCGGCACCAACGGCATGGTGATGTATGCCTACGGCCAAAGCCAGCCCACCATCACCTGCGCGCCGTTGCACATCTGCGTTATCAACCTGCTGCCCGGCGAGCACATCACCAACCTGTCCATCGGCGACAGCGTGCGCTGGCTGGTGCAGACCGCCGATGCCGGCAAGACGCCGGTCGTCGTGGTCAAACCGACCGCCGCAGGCCTGACAACCAATCTGGCCGTCACCACCGACGCCGGCCGGGTGTACTACATGACCCTGGTCAGCGACAAGCACAACTATGTGCCGCAAATCGGCTTCTACGATCCGCAGCAACTGGTCATCAACATGGAGCAACAGGCCGCCCAACAACGCGCAGCCGAAGCGGCGCAGGCGGCAGCCAAGCAGCAGGCCGTCGTCGCCCCCCTGGGCCACATCGACCCCTCGACGCTGGACTTCAACTACACCTGCAAACTCGACGACGGGCACGCCGATCTTGAGAACGACGACCTGCTGCCGCTGCGCGTGTTCTCCGGCGGCGGTCATACCTATCTGCAAATGCCGGGCAAGATGCGCTACACCGATGCGCCCGCCGTGTTCAACGTCACCAGCGACACCACCGAGCTGCTCAACAGCCGCCTGGTGAACGACTATTTCGTCATCGATGGTCTGCCGCAGAAGTTCAAGCTGGTCGTTGGAGTTGGCAAAGGCTCGCGCAGCGTCACCTGCCATCACGCGCAGATGAACGCCGGCTGGTGGGCGCGTTGAAGGAGGCCATGATGACCAACCCCCAGCAACCCGACACCCCAGAAACCGACAGCCGCCTGCTCGCGCAGGACGTGGACGGCGCCACCGCCGGCAAGAAGAAAGAGAAAGGCCTGAGCATCAAGGGCACGCCGCGCGAGGGCGGCGCCCGTCTGAGCAAGAACTTCAAGAAAGTCGCCTTCGTCGCAGGGGGCGTCATCGCTGGCGGCATGATTCTCGGCATCATGACCGCCGGGAACAAGCAGGCAGCCCCCTCTGACGGCGGCGATTCCGGGGCGCAACAGGTCGGCCAGACCAGTCCCGACATCGCGGCCATGCAGCGCGCGGCCCAGGCGAATGCGACACCCGCTCCCGGCGCATCGAACCCGGCCAAACCAAAGGCTTCAGCCAGCTCGCCGGGCTCATCCCTGCAAACCCCAGCCCCAGGAACGACCCTGGCCACGACTCCCAACCCGCAGCAGCTCACCCCCGCCCAGAAGTATCACCAATGGCTGGAAGAGCAGCACTACAAAGACCTGGAGGGCGCCGTGCTGGCCGCCCAGAGCGCGCACCTGGCCAAGGTCGAGTTGGCAGCGCCCAGCGCATCAAGGTTGGGTGGAAGCGATACGGCCGACCAACTGCGCCGCCTCGCACTCGGCGCAGCGCCCAAGCCGGGCGAGCAGGAACAAGCCCTGCAGAAGGCGCTCACTGCACTCCAGGGCGCGACAGGGCAGGGCGGTGCAGGTCAGTCATCGCCCCAGCAACAGAACAAGGGCTTCCTTGACGCCGCACAGGCCCAGGGCGACAACGGCTACCTGCCCGCCGCGGTGCAGCCGCCCCTGGCCCGGCATGAGCTGTTCGCCGGCAGCGTGATCCCGGCCGTGATGCTGACCGGCATCGACAGCGATCTGCCCGGCACCATCAGCGCCCAGGTGCGGCAGACCGTGTACGACAGCTTGAATCCCAGTGTGGTGCTCATTCCCCAGGGCACGCGCCTGATCGGGCAGTACAGCAGCCAGATCGCCTACGGCCAGAGCCGCGTGCTGGTGGCCTGGAGCAGGCTGATCTTCCCGAACGGCGCCACCATCGACCTGCGCGGCATGGAGGGCACCGATGGCAAGGGGCAGGCCGGATTCCACGACCAAGTGGACAACCACTACTTCCGCGTCTTCGGCAGCGCCATCCTGATGAGTCTGCTCGGCGTCGGCGCGCAGCTCAGCCAGCCGCAGAACTCAGGCGCCCTCAACACCCCGTCCGCCAGCCAGCAGGCAGCAGCAGCCACCGCGCAGCAGCTCAACAACGTCGGCACCAACCTGCTCAATCGCAACCTGAACATCCAGCCCACACTCATCATCCGGCCGGGCTATGCGTTCAACGTGCTGGTGAATCGGACGATGATTCTGCCGGCGTATGAAGGAAGACGGTGAGGCCACCACCGTATCGATTGGCATGCGTTTCGTCTTATGGAACGGCGACCGATCAAGAACGCTGTGGACTGGCGCCGCGGGGTGTGGCGACATGAAGTCGATACTCTCCTGGCGTCATTCCGAACCAGCGCCGGCAGGCGCGATACGTTGCGCTTTCGTCGGCAAACCCCAAGGCGACGGCGAGATCATCCAACGATGCATCTGCGCGCCGGAGAAGGTTGTCCGCGAGATCCCGTCGCACGACATCCATCAGGCTTTTGAACGTGACGCCTTCACCATCGAGCCTGCGCTGCAGCGTGCGCTCACTCATGCACAACGACCGGGCGACGTCCGACTTTGATGGCACGCCGTTTCGCAACCCTTGCTCAATGAGCATCCTGACGCGGCTTGACGTCGAGGGGGGCTGAAGCGATGCAAGTTGCTCACGTGCCAAGGAATCGTGCAATTCCGACAGATGGTCGTCCCAGGTTGGCAGTGTCGCGAGGATGTCGCTGCGCGAAAGCAATACGCGATTGGCCGCGCAGCCGAAAGTCATCGAACAAGGGAACACGGCCTGATGGGGGCCAGGATTGACCGGATCTTCCGCTTGCCACTCCATGGCGAGCGGGCGGATTTCCCGCCCTGTGGCCCACTTGCAGAATGCCAGGATGGTGAGCCAATCGAACTCGATGCGCTGGCGCGGCACGTCCTGCTGCTCGGGCTGTACATCGAGCTGTAGCCAATAGCCCTCAGGCGCTTCGTGGATGGAAAATGTGGCCGCTTCACTCACCACGCCCATGTACTGGGAGAGCCGCATCAAGCCCGCTCTGAGGTTTTCGCAGGACAGCATCGAATAGCTGACGACGCCGAAGGCCGCAGGCCTGGCCAGCTCGGGAATGGTCAGAGCAATGGCGGGGTTATTGCTGCGCAGCGCCGCCAGACCCCATAGTGTGGAGACCTTGTCGCTGGCAAAGCGGCCGGGTGCTCCGTGCAGCATGTCGATGACCATGCCCGATTCCGCAAACAGTTGAGGCACGTCCAGACAATGCGCTTGCAGCAACTCGGCGATTGCGCGCAGCCAGACCGCAGAGCACGTTTTGTCGCCGTCGGCAACCATCCGTTGGCGGACCTGGTGTGAAGATACTTTCGCGAGCATCGATGACATTCTCGCCTCCAGACCATCCATCGCGCACGCATCCGTTGCGCCGATGCCAAGCCATTGGTCAAGACTGTAAATCACGAATCGGTGTGCCGCTCCCTCAGGAAGAGGTGGCGCTGAGACAGCGCCAGGCAGCCCAACACGACGACCATCCCGAGAAACTGAAGCCCCGTGAGGCCTTGCTGGAGGACGATGGCGCCGAGCAGCATGGCCACGACAGGTACCAACAATAGCAGCAACGATGTGCGCTGCGCACCCAGGCGTTCGATCCCCACAAACCATGCGGGATAGGCTGCGACCGTGGCCAGGAGCATCAGGTAGCCGAGTCCGGCGACAGATCCGGCATCGAGCGGCAGTGGCTGCCTTTCGAACACCAGAGTGAGCACACAGAGGATGATCCCGCCGGCGGTGAGCTGCCAGCTCGCGAAGACGAGCAGCCCCGATGGGCGTCCCCACCGCTTGATCAGCACCACCCCAAGCCCCATACAGACCGAAGCGCCCAGCGCCGCCAGCACGCCCAGCGGATTCATTGGGGCGTCCGAGGTGCCCACAATCAAGACCACGCCGAGCACGCCCAGGCCGATCAGTACGGCATCTGCAAGCTTGGGCCGTTGGCCCAGCAAGGGCCAGGCGAACGAGGCCGCCCAGAATGGCGACAGCGCCATGATGATGGCCAGGACGCCGCCCGGGATGCGGCTCGCGGAAATGAAGAACAGGGCGAAGACCGCGGCAATGTTGATCAGGCCCAGGATCAGGACGCGCGCATACCAGGTGCGCGGAGGCCATTCGCGCAGCAGCGCGAGCAGCAGCAGCCCACCGCCAAGGCTGCGCACCGTGGCCACCAGCAGGGGATGTCCCGGGGCGATGGTCTGCGTCGCCACGATGGGCATGGTGCCCCACAGGACAGGGGCGAATGCGCCAATGAACACCGTCTTCAGCGAGTCGACCGTGCTGCTCACTGGACGACCCTCCGCGCTGCGCGCTGCGGGATGAGCGCTTGGGAGCGGCCGTGCGGTGCGCTCATTGGACGACCCTCCTCGCCCCGCTCGACTCCCCGAGGGAGTTGAGCGCGCCTTCGGAGCGGCCGTGCGGTGCGCTCATGCTCAGGGCCCGGCAGCCGCGGCCGCCGACGGCATCTCGTACCGCTTCAGCTCGGCCCGTGTTGCGTCGGGAAGAGGGCTGGATCGCCTGGTGCTGTCGTCCATCAGCACGATGACCGTCTCCGCCGTGGCCACGCAGCGGTCGCCGACGAACAGCCCTTGCCCCAGGGTGACGGAGCTGGCGCCCACGCGCAGGACTAGCGTGCCGATGTCGATGGAGCAGCCCCAGTGAATCTCGGAGCGAAACTCCAGCAGCAATCGGGCGATCACGAAGGACGTGCCTTGCGGCGCAAGGGGCTGGGACGGGTTGTACAGAATCGACACCCGCCCGGATTCCAGGAAAGTCGCAAAGGCCGCGTTGTTCACATGTCCCTGGCGATCCGTGTCGCCATAGCGCGCCAGATCCT
Source organism: Thiomonas sp. OC7 (assembly GCF_900634595.1). Classification (NCBI taxonomy): domain Bacteria; kingdom Pseudomonadati; phylum Pseudomonadota; class Betaproteobacteria; order Burkholderiales; genus Thiomonas; species Thiomonas sp. OC7. Next base: position 2,581,652 of record NZ_LR131953.1, read on the forward strand.
GAGTCCAGTGCGCGTAGCTGTCCTTGCGAGTCAGATCAAGAGAATTCGTCTCCGACATGCCAGACTCCTCACGATTCCGATGTGACCGGGGCCGATCTCCCGAGATTGGGTTTGTTCGCTGCACAAGGATAGGGAGATCCCCTTGCAAGGAGGTTGCTTCAGCGGCCAAACTGCTGGCGTTGTGAGCCATTCATTCGAACGGCTACCCTTCAAAGCGAGCCCAGCAAGTGCGTGACGGCCTTGACGCTGAGCGATACGGCAAGCAGAGCCAGCACGATGATGATGATGTGCTTGAACCGCGCAACCGAGATCCGTCTGCGCAGCGTGAAGCCCACGTTCAGAAAGATGACGGAGATCACCGTCAGGCCCAAAGTCAAAGACAACAGCTTCGGTTCAAAGATCGTCTCGCCGTAGAGAAAAAAGATGATGAGCTGGCTGATCTTGCCCAGCAGAAAACAGAGGTTGGCCGATTGGCTGATGGTGTTCTTGTCCTCGCTTGTCGACAGCAGGAACATCATCAACACGGGCGACATCGCATTGGTCGGACCACCAACCAGTCCGGCAAGCATGCCGTAGGCGAGTGTGCCGCTCCGGCTTGGAGCAGCGACCTTGACGTCGCGAAAAACTGCGGAGTAGACATAAAAGAATGTCGCCAGCGCCAACACCAGCAGCAGGTAGGACTGCTGCACCCAGAACAGCAACTGCACGCCGAGCAGACTCCCCGCGGTGCTGGACAAGGCCAACGGCGCACTGCTCCTGATCACATCGCTGGCCTTGTGGCCGCTGAGAAAGCTCAGCAAGTTGATGGCGAGTGTCGGAAACAGCGTGATCAGAATGGCCGACTTAAGCGGCATGAACATAGCCAGCGCCGCCGTGGTCAAGATCGGAAAACCGATCCCAGTGACGCCGTGCAGCACCGATGCGATGGCGAAAACCGCGATTGAGAAGATGAGGTGGGCGTGCACTGCGGAGTGGTTTTGACTTGCCAGCGACTTTGACTGAACGGATCAGGCCGCACATTCCATGTTGAACCGCACCCGCTTCAGGTGTCTTGCACGGTCCTTGATCGGCGTTCTGGCATGCAAATAGCGTTTGTTGTCGAGAATCATCATCTGATGTTCGCTCAGCCGAATGCGCCGCGACACCCTGGGGTCCGCCATCTGCGTTTCCAGCTCGGTCAGGGCCGCGCTCTGCCGGGCGTCCAATTCTTCGCGTACGATGAGATCGCGGCGATAGCGAAAGTTGTGATCTTCGTCCACCAATAACGAATGGATTCTGTCCCGCCCCTTATAAAACTCCTCCGGCACCCGAATCGGAAAAGTCGCCATGGTCAAAGTCTGGAAGGTTTCGGGAGACAAACGACTCAGGAGGACGTCGGACTTGATCAATAGGTTCACACCTCCACCGAGCCTGTCCTGCTGTACGACATACAGCGCGAAATAGCCGGGCACGTCCGCCTCGTAGCAGCAATCGGTGTGGAAGAAGAATTCACGGTCTGAGTGCGAGATCGCCAGCGCTTCCAGACCGTCGCTTCCGCCGACCCGCACATCCCAGATTTCACGGCCTTTGCCATCATGTGTGTGCGTCTGCCCGAGCGCGCTGATCAACGACAGGATCACATCGTTTTCGGCGCTCACACGGCCAAAAGTGACGAGTGCAATACCGTAGCTGCACAAGGCGCGCCTGATGACGGATATGGATAGGGGAGTGAAATCATTGAGGTCGATTGTTGTCGACTTCGGCAGCTTGATGTCTTGTACAGCTTCCCAGTGGTTTGACTCCATCATGTTGATCCCCGTTATCAGTGAGCACTCCACCCATTGCTAACTGCATCCTCACTTGAGTGAATTCAGCGAATCCAGCCGCCTGAGGATTGGCACAATTTCCAGAATCCAACTGTCGGCAGAATAGCCAGAGACAAGCCACATAAGTGTGTCAAGGTGTTCAGCCATCGGCGCCCACACTCCCCGGCTGGAGCATGCATAGAGGCAGACGGCTTGTGGTAAGCCAGTATCCCCAAGGATTTCTTTTTCACCGCGCGCAGCAGCAACATCACGTTTCTTGCTTGGATTGAATCACTCAGCAAGGGATACGTTTTTCGCGGGCAAGGTCACCGCGGAAGGTGGGGGCGTCCATCCCATTGCTTACGCTGTGTCAGCGGTTTTTGCTCGAAAATGCTCGACCCGCGCTTGATTGCCACAGGTTCGACTCGAACACCATCGCCGCCGAGCACCGCGGGAGCGGTCGATGAAGATGCCGTCACAGGTCTTGCCTTCGCATTCGTGCAGGAACGCCCGATCAGGCCCGCCTATCGTCAAGATGGCGTCCCGCGCAAGCAGTGCTAAGACCTGCGTTACCGTTGTTGGCGAGGCAGCGACCGCTGACACCGACCCGTCGCGGCGCGCAAGCTGGGGGGGCGACGGATGCGTCGCCGCTGCCACTTCATTCACGAGTCGCATGTCCTCCCGTCGCGGCGATATCCCATGCACTACATCATGCACTAGGCGGTACAGTGCCTCGCGCAGCAAAATTGCGGCGGCCAGGTCGGCCACCGTCGCCTTGGGCTCGCGGCTACCTGGGGGCAACAATCCCGCTCGTCCGATCCACTCGGAAAGGCGTGACGCCGAGTCCAAACGCTCGATAGGATGCTCGCCAAGTCGCGAGCCGACGGTCGCGATGAAGTTGAGACTCGGACTGCCGAGGTCGAAACGGAAATCCGTCAGAGCCATGACCTGGTCCCTCTGTGACTGTGGTTTCTCAGTCTATTCGGAAGGCTTGTCTGCGGCCAAGGTTGAACAAACGTGCCAACAAGTCGGCGTTATCGGGTTTAGGCAATAGCGGGATGACGATCAGGGAGCAAACTGCCGCAGCTAGCCACACGGTTGTCCACGAACTGATACTCAGTATCCAGGGTATCGCCAGGGGCGTGAAAAACAACGAAACGAAAACGCAAGTGTTGGCCATGCCCAGCGCACTGCCGGTGCGTTGCTTGCCCACGATGGTGGCAAGTTCGGTGAAGGCCACACCCTGCCAAGCCGAAACGCAGACCCCGGCTACAACGAGCAGGCCGACCAGCCAAGCTACGGCCCCGCCGCCCCCACCCGCGCGCTCTGCCCATACAACGCCCAGGGCGAGCGCAGCAAAGGCCACGACGGACAAGGCCGCGCTCAGCCTCAGGTACTCACGCCGATTCTTTTTCTGGTCCGTCCATCGACCACTCCACACGCGGCTCACCATGGCGCCAAATTGCACGGTGAACATGGTCGCCGCTATGAGTGCCACGCCTGCTTGCGCAAAGTCATGCAGGAAGATTGTGGCAAAGGTGAGTACGGCGAACTGTGGCGCACACAGCAAGCCAATGCCTGCCACGAAACGCCAGACTGCGGCATCGTGCAGGGGATGACGCCCATCTGGCAATGCATCCGTTGTCTTGACCGCTTTTGATAGGGTCAAACTGGTCAAAGTGGGTGGCTCGTGCAGCCAGCGCCAAGTGAAATACAGCGACACGGCACACAACAACGAGAGCAGTCCGAACACGACGTCAAAGCCCTGCCATGAAGCCAGGGCCGGGAGCACCAACGCGCCGAATCCTCCCCCCAAGGGCACCGCTGTTTGACGCACACTCATTGCCAAACCGCGTTCGCCTTCGGCGAACCAAGTCATCACCGCGCGTCCGCTGGCACCATTGACGCTGCCGCCAAGCAACCCTACGCCCGCCAGCCAAGCCCCCAGCCACCATGCGGCCGGCACCGTCCCGTCGTGAGGCACCGCGATCAACACCATCAAGCCCAGGGCCAGGGCTGTTCCGCCCAGTCCGGCCAACAGCACCTTGCGGTCGCCCCAACGGTCAGTTAACAAGCCCCATGGCACCTCGCTGATTGCAATGCCCAGCCCCAGCAGCCCCAGTACCAAGCCAAGCTGCTCGTTACTCAGATGGTAGTCAGACCGCATGAATACGGCAGCCATCGGAATGCCTTGGAAAACGGCGGCAAAGCTGGCATTGGCAGCAACGCCGACTCCCAGCACCTTCCAGCGGTGACCAGAAGGTTTGGCATGAGTGGCTTCGTCATTGTGCGGCATGGTGCATCTCCCGTCAGTGGTGGCGTCACAGAATTGACGTAATGAGTTTATAGCATTACGTTGCCGCCTGTGGAAGAGCTTTTGGTTGTGATCAATGGCTACACAGCCTTCTCGATTTCAGGTGTGGTGCCGGATAAGCGGCCATTGCGAAACGAGCTTCCATGCAACTTCGGAGGAATCAATCGATGCAACCTCTTTACTGCTTTTCAGATGCTGACCGCCAGACCCTGCTTTCCGTCCTGCAGCGGGTCAAGTCCAACCCCTACACCGAGTTCGTTGAATTTCAGCGTGACGTCCGGCGCGTGATAGAGGCCGGAGAGATTCCCGTTGGGTTCGCCGATACCTGCTTGCTGATCAAGCAACAGCGTGACCGGGGTGTCAGTAACGTCCACGTCTTGCGCAACTGTCCGATTGACCCTGATGTGCCTCAGCTAGATCCCGCCGATCCGGTGAAAGACAAGTACCGGAAGAAGCAGACGTTCATCGGCGAGGCACTTCTCGCGGTGTTCTCGGAGTTCACCGGTAACCCATTGCTGGCCTACGGCAGCCGCAACAACGGTGATTTCTTCACCGACGTGATCGCGATTAACCGCTATAGCGGCAAGCTCACCGGCTTCAGCGATAGCGAACTCGTCTATCACAACGACCGGACCGCCCACGAGGTCAGAGCCGATTTCATATCGCTCCTAGGCATGCGCTGCCCCGAAACGGAGTTGATCTTCACCGGGTTCGTTGATGGACGTGACCTGATGAGCCATCTGCCGGCGGACATGCAGGCCATCCTGCGCAAGCCGCACTTCGTCACACAGTTCGATGTGTACTCTCGTGACACCAACGAGCGACAGGTGGCCTCGAACCGGCATCCGATCTTGGAGTACGACCACACCTTTCGCTACCTTGACACCATGACCGGCGTCGAGGATGGTGCGCCTACGGAAGCTAAGGATGCGCTCATCGCGATGAAGAACGCGCTGACATTGGCTCCCCGGACACGCCATCGCATTCTCACTGGTGACTTACTCGCATTTGCCAATCAGGACGGCCTACACAACCGTGAAAAGGTCGAAATCCAAGATCCCGATCGCGCCCGATCGAGATGGCTGCTCAAGACCTATGCCTTCCGCGATCACGACACCGCTAACCGCCACGCGCATCGCTGGCTGGAAGGCCAATACGGCCGAGTCGCTGACTGAGCGGGAGAAGGCCGATGACTTCTTTCGCAACATCCCGGCTCACCCAGGTGGAGCTATCCCCAACCTATGCCTTGCTCGACAAGGTGCATCAATTGCGCCGGTCGGGCGTTGACGTCCTGGATCTTGGCAGCGGTGAGCCGGACTTCGATACTCCGGACCACATTAAGCAGGCTGCACACGAGGCACTCGCGGCAGGACAGACGCACTACACGCCAAGTCGCGGTGATGCGTGCCTCCTCCAGGCACTTGCCGACAAACTGCGTCGCGACAATTCAATTGATGTCGATCCACAGCAAGGCCTCATCGTCACACCGTCGGCCAAGCACGCACTATTCATCTCTTTGCTTGGCGCGCTGCGGCCAGGCGACGAGGTCATCATTCCAACGCCTTGTTGGCCAAGCTATTTGGCCATGATCCGGATCGCCGGTGGCGTCCCGGTGGCCTTGCCGCTGCAAAGCACTGACGGATGGCGGCTGACACAAGCGGCCATCGAGACTAAACGCTCTGACCGTACCCGCGCCGTCCTGATCAACACGCCCACCAATCCGACCGGGCGAGTTCTAACGCTCGACGAACTCGAAGCCGTGGCGGAGTTCGCACAGAGGCACGATCTACTCATCATTGCAGATGAGATCTACGAAAAGCTGGTCTATTGCGCTGCTCGACACATCAGCATCGCCAGCCTGCCAGCGGCGGCACAAAGAACGTTGACCGTCAACGGCTTTTCCAAGTCGTACGCGATGACCGGCTGGCGTCTGGGCTACGTGGCGGGTCCACCGTCGCTGATGGGCGATCTGCTCAAGTTGCAACAACACAGCGTCGGTTGTGCAGGATCGTTCGTGCAGGCTGGCGGTCGGGCTGCGCTGCTTGGCGACCAAGAGCCCATCGCCGAGATGTCGCGCACCTATCTCTCGCGAATGCGTCTCATCGTCGAGGGGCTCAACTCAGTTCCCGGCTTCTCTTGCCGATCGGTCGAGGGCAGCTTCTATGCGTTTGCGTCGGTCGCCGGAACTGGATTTCCCACTTCGGCCGAGCTCGCCGCGTGGCTGCTGGACGAGGCGCATGTCGCACTTACTCCAGGCTCTGCGTTCGGACCAGGCGGCGAGGGTCATGTGCGGCTTTCGTTCGCCACCTCGGCCGAAACGATCGACAAAGCGATCGATCGGATGTGCAAAGCACTGCGGCACCGCCAATCGCAACCGCGGTTGGATGGAGCGTCCGCCTGAGCGCACGTTCGTTCATTCTGACGCGACTGGCGCTAGTTGCACCGAGCCACTCCATTATTCCACGCATCGACACCGGAGGTATCGACAATTGAAGCTGGACATCTCGCAACGAGACTGCGAGGGCATCTCAGACGAAGAAGCCTTTGTGGCGCATCGCATTGCCATCGTCGGCAGCGGGCCGCGCGGTCTATCGGTACTCGAGCGCATCACGGCACGGGTACTCCTGGAAGGGCTGCAGCGCCCACTGCAGCTTTACCTTATTGATTCAGTGCAGGTGGGTTGCGGCCGCATTTGGCGTACCGATCAACCGGATTGGTTCGTAATGAACACCGTGGCCGACGAAGTGTCGGCGTTCTCCGGGCCGTGGACCGAGGGGCCGGCGCGACCGGGAGCGGGGCCGTCACTCGCCCAATGGTGGCAGGCGCGCGATCCTGCCTATCCCGGTCCCAACAGCTACGCGCCGCGCGCCTTATATGGGCACTACATGCTCTATGTTCTCGAGACCATCGAACTGAGCTTGCGCCTGCTGGGGGTACCGCTGCATAAGGTCAGCGCGCGAGTCGAAGCGCTCAGGTCGCATGCCGACGGCTGTCAACTCAGCCTGTCCACTGACGTCACGCTCGACGTGCACCGCGTGGTGCTCACCACGGGGCATTCCCAACACGATCTAGAGCCGCTCCACCAGAGTTTCTCGGAATTTGCGGACGCCACGGCCGGGATCCGTTACCTGGCCGGAGACTCCGCCGCCGATATGCCACTGGAGGAGATCGCCCCCGGCACACCGGTGGGCATCCTGGGGTTGGGTCTGTCTTTCTTCGACGTGTTGGCCTCGCTAACTCTCGGGCGCGGCGGGCGTTTCGTTAATGGCGGCAATGACGGTTTGGAGTATGTGTCGTCAGGCCGCGAGCCGGCCCTATATGCCGGTTCGCGCAGTGGCTTGTGCATACCGGCGCGTGGTAAGAATCAGAAGCACCCCAATTACCGCTTGCGGCCAGCGATTTTTACGATGGAGCGAGTTTTGGCGATGCGACAGAACTGCCACATCGATTTTCGCGAGCAGATACTGCCGCTTCTGATGGCTGAAGTGAACCTTGTCTATTGCGAGACGACTTTGCGCCGCTCAGCGGGAGATGCGGCTGCAGCAAGGTTTCGCCAACTCGCGCTGCAATTGCCCACTCCGACGTCAAAGATAATTGTCGCACTTGCGCGCACGTTGGGGGATTCGGCGATCAATGCCCTGGACCTCGATGCGTTAGCGTACCCATTTTCCGATACCCGATTCACCAGCCCTGAGCACTTCGAGTCCATTCTGTTGCGGCATCTGAGGGAGGATGTAGCGCATGCGCAGTGCGGCAACGTCGATTCGCCGCTAAAGGCTGCTCTCGACGTTATCCGTGATACTCGTGGGTTAATCCGCGCGGCCGTCGATTTCGGAGGGCTCACGCCCACTTCGCATGAGAAGGATTTCCTCAAGTGGTACGTACCACGTAGCAATATGCTGTCTGCTGGTCCGCCTCTGGTGCGGTTGCAGCAGGTGGTTGCCTTGATCCGGTCCGGCGTGCTGCGCATCGTCGGACCGGACGTGCGGGTGGTGCCATGGCCCGCAACAGGCCGATATGTAATGACATCCTCGCAGGTCGATAGTTCCGAGGTGGAGGTGGACGTTTTGATCGACGCGCGCATCCCAATCCCAAACCTCGCAACGGATCGCTCGTCCCTGGCGCAGCATCTTGTAAACCAGGGAATCTGGACTCCCTTTGTCAACCGCGGCACCAGCCATGATGAGGTCTTGGTCACCGGTGGTGTAGCAGTGACTCCGCCACCCTTTCATCCGCTGGACCGCAACCAACGGCCCAATCACAATCTGTACGTGCTGGGTATTCCGACCGAGCATACCCGTTGGTTCATGCATGCTGGTAGTAGCAGACCCGGCTTTTGGACCGATTTCGTGGTCGATGCGGATGCGATTGCGGCTGATGCACTGCGCCCCGCAAGAGCGACACTGATTCCGCATCCGCGAGACGACCAGCAGCTTCTAAATCAAGCTGTCGGTGTTTTTCTTTGATGGCAATTTCGTTGAGAGACACACCATGAACTACACCTGCACGAATCTTCCGCATCGCGCGTTGACTTTGCCATATTCCCGATGCGCAACCACACTGCCAGCGTCAAGAGATCCAAATGTTTTTGGGAGCGCACTATGAATTCCCCTGGTTTTCAGAGCGCTCTGTTGGTGCTCGATCTGATTAACGAAGTTGTTCACCCCGATGGCTGGTACGGTCGAGATGGCTATGCCGAGCAGGTACGGTCGAGACAAGTGCTACACCACGCCGCCCAGGCCCTCGGACGCGCACGTGCGCATGGTTTGCCGGTGATTCATGTAGTGGTTGGTTTCAGCGAAAGTTACGCAGAATGCCCGACAGGATCCTCCGTGCTTTCAGTGGCCCGTCAGGACCGGAGGCTGCAACTCGGTACGTGGGCAACGCAACCTCCGCCGGAACTGGCTCCTCGATCAACGGAGCCGGTTGTCGTTAAGCAGCGCGTCAGCCCCTTCTACCAGACTAATCTCGAACTGCTGCTCCGCGCGCAGCGCATCGAGAAGTTAATACTCATTGGCGTATCCACCGAGTTCGTAGTGCTCGCCACCGCCATGGATGCACACGATCGCGACTACCACGTAAGCGTGATCGAGGAAGCTACAGCCGCGCTCGACCCTGTTCGACATGACGCTGCCGTGAAGGTATTGCGTAGCACCGCCGACGTCACCACCCTAGATGGCGCTTTCGCCAACGCCAAATTTTTCAAGGAAATATAACCATGAACCTCAACCAACCCCCGCTCGTGGTAAATCTAGGCTCCGCCGCCGATCCCGACCTTTTGGAATGGACGACACACTCGAGCCTCGGGCGCCATGGCGCCCGTATTTTCAGCCTGTTCAAGTGCGAGAGTTCTGGACAACATGTTGCGCTGGTGTCGTGCGCACCTGGCGCGAGTGCAACTACTCACGTCCATCCGGGCCATGAATGCTTCCTTGTGCTGAGTGGCCGTTTCGAAGACGATCACGGTAGTTACGGTCCTGGCGATCTCGTCGTTTATCGCCCCGGCAGTCGGCATGCTTGGCGCTCACCCGAGGGGGCGTTGATCTACGTCGTGTGGGGCGCGCTGCCAATGCCGACTGATGGCGTCCGTGACGATGTAGATGAGGCTGAGCTCCCGATCTACTTGCGTGACATTCCCTACGATTTCAGGCACCTCGTCTGAGCCGCCTCACTGACAACCAGGAGCCGCCATTGGCCCCCTTCATTCTGACCGGCCGCATTCTCTTCTTAACGGTCGAACCCGCGCTCGTGGGCGCGCAGCTCGCCGGGCGCGATCTGGAGTTTGATGATGTAGGCGAGCTGCGCGACGATGTTTCCACCGACGAAATTACGCCGATCCCGGTGCTCACCTTATTCGATGAGCGACTCGGAGATTTTCCCTACGTCGGCTACGAGACTCGAGGCCAGCGCCCAGTGCCGCAAGGCGCGGTGAAGCAGGGTGGATTTCAAGTCACAGTGGCGGGGCACCGCTATGGCAAAGGCTCCTCCCGTGAACACAGCCCTCTTGCCGAGCGAAGCGCCGGCATCCGTCTCGTGATTGCCAAGAGCTTTGAGCGCATCTACAGGCAGAACGCGGACAATCTGGGGCTGATTACTTCAACCGACTTTGGGCTAGTTGAGAGACTGTGTCGAAGGGAAGCCATCACGTGGGACGAGATCATCGGCTCGCGCGATAGCTTGTCCGCGGAGATACTGAGTGCGGGGGGGTTGTTACGTTATGGTCAGCGCCGATCGTGGGACTTCAGTAGATTTTCCGGAAAGCAAGAACGCGACGCGAGGCCTAAGACCCTGGCACACAAAATTCTTGAACGGAATTTATTGACGACCCCTGGCTGCAGGGATGCTCCCGCGACTGGCCAAGGTTGCTTTGTGCGCACTGACTGGCGCTTTATTCATGAGTATTACACCGGCATGGCATCTCACCTGCTGCGCTCCGCTTTCTGGAATGATCTGGAAGTCGTGGACGCCCCTTCGCTGCTCACGTTCGAAGATCACCTGTCGTACGCACACCTGAGCGCAGCGCATCGTAGCCCTGAAGCGATGCTCGGAATCTCCACTTTGTGCAAGGCCCATCGCGACTTTGCGCGTGCCCATGGTCTGCGTGAGCACGGTCGCCAAACTGGCGGCGTCGGCTCCGAGGGCATATCACATCCGTTGATGACGGAACGGTACGCCCTGCCTGGGCAACTTGTCGTCGGCACTGATTCCCACACTCCGCACAGTGGTGCGCTTGGCTGCCTGGCATTTGGTGTGGGAACTACCGATATGGCTAACGCCATGGTCACTGGTGCCGTACGGATGATCGTGCCCGACGTGTTAAGGGTTGAGATCGACGGTCAACTTGCCGAAGGTGTGACCGCCAAAGATATCGCATTACGTCTGCTCGCTGATCCCCGCATCCGAGACGGTGCTGGAGTGGGTAAGGTTTTCGAGTTCGCTGGTTCCGTAGTGCGAGCGCTCGATGTGGATGAACGCGCCACACTTACAAATATGACGGCCGAACTGGGCGGCTTCGCCGGTATTGTCGAACCCGACGAGCAGACCTGCAGATTTCTGCGCGAACGCAGGGACATCGAGTTCACCGTCGAGCCTTGGATGAGGAGCGACGCACTGGCGCACTATGCCGACATTCTGCGATTCGATTGCTCCGATTTGTCGCCAATGGTGGCTTTGCCCGGAGACCCGGGCAATGGAATCCCGCTGAATGACCTGATTGAGCGTCCTTCTGTCGATATCGCTTACGGTGGCTCTTGCACGGCTGGCAAGCGGTCGGACTTCGACCAATACCATGATGTTTTGTCCTGGGCGGTGACGCAAGGGTTGCGAGTCGCACGCAATGTGAAGCTATATCTGCAGTTCGGTACCGAGGACGTTGCGCGGTATTGCGAACGGATGGGGTATCTCTCAGCCTTTGAGCGGGTGGGGGCTGAACTGCTCCAACCGAGTTGTGGCGCTTGCGCCAACTGCGGCCCTGGCGCATCGGAATCGGCTAACGACGTGACGGTCAGCGCGATCAACCGGAATTTCCCGGGCAGATCTGGCCCAGGCAAGGTCTGGCTCGCCAACCCATACACCGTTGCAGCCAGCGCAATCGCCGGTCGGCTGGTGTCATTCGACGAATTGAGACGACTCGGAGGCGAAGAAAATGCCGCAAAGGCAGATTGGCGTTTTCGGAACCACCAAAGTCTCTGCGTTTATTTGTACGGTAGTTCCGCGCCCTAGTCATCATGGTCGCCAGCGAATCGGCAGGAATCGACCATGACGACTGGGGAGGGTTTACACATCGCCGGCATGCCGCTTAACCTCACCCCAGCCTGAGCATCCGACAAACATCGGATGATGAAACTTTTAGTCTGACCGCAGACAAGCGGCAGAGTGCCCTAATCATTCGTGCGGCAGTTCCGCGGCGATACCCCGTAGCGCTCCTTGAACAGCCTGCTGAAATGTGCGGGATCCTTGAAGCCGCATTGATAGGCGATGGAGGCGATGGCCTGCTCCCGGTAGGCCTCGCATTGCAGCATCGCTTGCGCGGCCTCGAGACGCTTGGCCAGCACGATCCGCGAGAAGCGCAGTCCTCGCTGGGCGAACAGCCGGTGCAGATAGCGTTCTGACACGCCGATCGCTTGCGCGCAGGCCACGGCGGACAGAACGTCCGCGTCGTACAAATGCTGCTCAACGTAGTCGAGCGCCTGTTGCCAGCGCAGTTCATTTCCGGCTCGGATGGCGGGCGCTGGCGCTGAATCACCGTGATAGGCGGCTGCCAACAGCCACGGCAGCGCAAAGGACATGTAGAAATCGGCGGTACCGCAGGAGCCATCCATGGCCATGCCAGAGAGAGCCCGGCGGACTGTCTCCGCAGGCAGAGCGGCGCCGCGCGCGATCCGCGGCGCAAGGGGGCGGTACCTCGCGTGGTCCGCACGATGGAGGCGTATGGCCGTTGCCGGCAGGCGTAGGGCGTAGAAGCTGCCGGGCGTCTTGAACACGACACGCGATGGCTCGGCAAGGTTGCGGAACGAGATGTCCCCGGCGCCGAAGGACAGGCGCGTGCCGTTCTGTTCAATGAAGCCGTCGCCTTCGACAACGACGTGAGCGACGATGGATGCGCGTACCTCGGCCGATAGCGTGCCGAGATCTGGAACCGCGTGAGTGATCGACTGCGGGCGAACCGATAGCTGCGCCAACCACAGCCTGTTGAACTTCGCATGCTGCTCCAGGCGGCCGCCGGGGCCGCCGTCATCGAGGATGACCTGGCCTGGCACGAAGCGATCTGCCAGCAGCCGCTCCCATGCGTGCGCCGACGTCCCCTGCGTCTGGTTTTCCACGTGTTCATCTCCTTCCAAAAATTCGGTTCATGTGGCGGCAAGCTCGCCGACTGGTGCTTCTTAGACTGTGTGTCACCCGTTTTCATCCCAAAGGAGAGGGAAACCATGTCCGCCATCTTGACCGATTCCCATGCTTCCGTGGTTTCTGCGACTCCCGTTCAGCCTGGTGCCGGATTGGATGACTTGCTGAAATTGCGCACCGCGCTGGTCTTGGAGCATCCCCTCAATCAGGCGGTCGGGCGCGATCCCGGAAGGCTTTTCCTGATGTTCGAGTTGTACGCCGACTTCGTGTACGACTTTACCGAGTACGTCTGCCGCTTGTTCATGGCGTTGCGGGATGAGGAGATGAAATCCGTGATCTATGAGAATCTGGTCGATGAGCTTGGTCTTGGTTCGGCGAAGCCAAGCTCCTGGAAGGCGCAGCATGGGGAACTCTACCGCCAGTTCATCCACAGCCTGCGCCTGATCGAACCCTACCGGGCGACGGGCATCGAACAGCGCATTGTCACGATCGAGAGCGCGTCGAAAGCCATCTCCAGACGCTTCTACGACGCACACGCGGCGATCATCACCGACGGCGATGACCTGCAAAGCTTTGCCGCGTTCTCAACCATCGAGTGCTGGGTCTGCGACTTGTATGCCTTCTGGAAGCGCGCTCTCGTGGGCATGGGCTGCAGCGAAGAGAGCCTGGACATGCGGACCATCGATCTGCATTGCATCTGTGACGTCGAACACAGCGCTGCGCTGGATGGCCTTCTGCGGAGAAAGCTGTCGCAGGGCGCTGACGCGCTGCACCGGATGAGGAAGGGGGTCGTGCGCGGCATCGCGGCTTCCGAGCGGCTGTTCTCCGATATCCACCGGGAACTGGCATGATGGTGTCGGCCCGTTGCCAGAGCACCGGGTGGCGATGGCCACCCATGCTGCTGCTGGCGCCGTTCCAGTTCATCTTCGGGCTGATCTATTCCTGGGGCGCCATCGCGCCCGCCATCCATGCCCAAAGCGGCTGGCCTCGGGCGACTCTCGACCTGGCGTTCTCGCTGACGCCTCTCGCGTTGCTTCCGGCTGTTGTCCTGGCCGGCCATGGGCTGCGGCGGATGTCGCCCAGGGCGATGCTGGCGGTGGCGCTCGGCTGCTTCACGATCGGTGGCGCGGTCGGTTTGGTGTTCGGGGATTCGCTGCCGTTCATGCTGGGCTACAGCATCGTGGCCCTGGGGATTGGCGCCGGGTTGTCCACGGCGGCCTGCATCGCCGTCGTCGCGCGCCTGTACCCACAACGCCGGGGTGTGCTGGGCGGCGCACTGCTGGCGCTGTACGGCATGTCGTCGGTGGTAAGCGCGCCCTTGTTCGAGTCGCTCAATGGTCACTTTGGCTGGCGCGCGGCGCTGGCTTTGCTGCTCGGCCTGTATGCCGCACTGGGCTGGCTGGCCTGGGCCGGCCTCCCGGTTCTGCCTGCGCAGGACGTGCACTTGGCCCCGCGTATCGGAATGCGGACCATGCTGGGCCATCGGTCGATGCGCTGGGCACTGGGTCTGGTGTTGATCGCCGCCCCTCTGGGGTCGGCGTCATTCGCGACGGTTGGACATCTCACCCGCCAACTTGGCTTCGGCTCGAGCTTCGCCCTCGTTGCGGTCGCTGCCATGGCGATCGGCAACGGCCTGGGGCGGTTGGGCTTCGGCGCCTTGGCCGACGTCCGGGGCGGACGCTTCAGCCGCAAGGTGGTGCTGGCCGTCAACGCCCTGGCTGCGGCGATCCTGCTGGCCGTGCTGCATGGCCTGGACGCGAGGGCGTTCGCCCTGTATCCCTTGCTCATGGGCCTGGCCTTCGGCGGCATGGCAGGCAAGCTGCCGGCGCTGGCCGCACATGTCGTCAAGGATGGCCATGCCGAGACGGCGTTCGGCTTGCTGTTCGGCGCCTTCGCATTGGCCAGTTTCCTGGGGCCGCTGGCCAGCGCTGCATTCGGTACGCGCGAGGCACTGGAAGGTTTCGCCGTCTGTGCGATCGCAGGCTGGTTGTCGGCGCTCGTCGCTCCTTGAACTGGAGGTGAACGCAGTATCCAGGCCGGTGGTGCGAAGGCCAAGGCGTGCCGCATGGGGATTTAGCGACCACGCGGCTGAAGCAAATCTACGGAAATCCCGCACAATTTAGCCATGCGCACGGTCATCGAAACTCCGACGTTCCAGAAGCAGGCCAATCGCATCTGGGCCGACGAGGAGAGGCTGCAGTTCATCACCTGCATCGCTGAGCATGCTGACGCGGGCGACGTGATTCCGGGGGCGGATGGAGCCCGCAAGGTACGCTGCAAGCGCGCAGGCAGCGACAAGTCCGGCGGGGTGCGCGTGATCTACTTGAACCTGACCGACGAGGAGGCCGTGCTGCTGGTGGCGCTATGCGCAAAAACGGATCAGGACAACATGCTTCCCAAGGACATCCGAAAGGTGGTGTGACATGGACGTGTACAAGATCGCCAAGGCTATCGAGTCCGACGCGGGAGAGCCGCTGCCGGATCTGCGTCAGGCGCTGGACGAGGCGCGGGCGCGGGCGGGGCGCGTGACGACTCCCGAGCAGATTCTTGTGCGCAAGGCCCGAGAGGCGTCGGGATTGACGCAGGCAGCGTTCGCGGAACGCATCTCGACACCAGTCGCCACCTTGCGTGACTGGGAGCAGGGCCGTTTCGCTCCGCCCGGCGGCGTGCTGTGCTTGCTGCGCCTCATCGCCCGTCACCCGGACTTGACGCAAGAACTTGCCGCCTGAAGAGGCAAAGAAGGCAAAGGGGGCGCTTGAAGAATGCCTCTGAGTGCGCATCACATGGTTCTAAATTGGGTATCGACCAAGGACAACATCGCAGCCGCGAAGGTGGCGGCGACGGGATCCAGATTCGCCTCGATCATTCGGAGTAATGCATGGCGAGAAATGTGCTGCGACACGAGCTGGGGGCTGGAGAATCAGATGCCGGCCACGACTGAAGGAGATCGGAGATTTTGGCGACAAACAGAAAAGAGCCCTTGACCAAGCACGCCTGGCAGTTCGCACCGAGGTTTCGCCGTGGCGCGTTCGGCTGGCGGTCGGATCTGCCGATCCAGCGGATCAAGGAAGCGGTCTCCGAGATCAAGGCGGTGGGCCGCAAGGAGCCTGTTCTTGCCGCGGAAGGCGTCATCATCCTGCTGGAAAAACTCTCTCCCGCATTGGAGCAGGTGGACAGTTCTTCGGGGGCGATCGGATCGGCGGTGAACAAGGCTATCGACACCCTGGTGCCGATCATCGCTGCAGCAACTGTGGATGTCGGTGTGCGGCAGCGTTGGCTGCAGCGACTATGGGCCGCCGTCGAGAATGACGGCATGTCCTACATCGAAGCCCTGGGTGAACTCTGGGGTGATCTGTGCGTCACGCCCGAGATCGCGGTGGCCTGGGCGGACGAGTTCCTGCCGGGTCTGGAGTCGGCCTGGGGATCACCTCGAAGTGAGCATCGGTACTACGGCGGCACCGCCGCCTGTCTTGCCTGCCTGTACGCCGCAGGGCGCTACGAGCAACTTCTGGCGCTCCTCGAGAAAGCCCCGTTCAAGTGGTGGCGCGACCGGCGTTGGGGTGTGAAGGCATTGGTGGCCATGGGCAAGCGTGCCGAGGCCTTGCGCTATGCCGAGGCATCGCGGGGACTCAATGACCCTGTCTGGCAGATCGCCCTGGCGTGCGAAACGATCTTGCTGGAATCGGGTCTCGCGGAAGAGGCCTACAAGCGCTTTGCGATCGAGGCGAATCAAGGCACAACCTATCTGGCGACATTTCGGGCGATCGCCAGGAAGTACCCGGGAATTCCGAAGGAAACGATCCTGCGCGATCTCGTTGCCAGCACGCCGGGCAACGAGGGCAAGTGGTTCGCCGCGGCCAAAGATACGGGGCTATTCGATATGGCGGTCGAGTTGGCCAGGCACTGGTCGGCTGACCCGCGCACCCTGACGCGTGCCGCCCGTGACTATGCGGAAATGCAGCCTGGGTTCGCGCTCGCCGTCGGTCTGGCGGCATTGCACTGGATGGCGCTCGGTTATGGATACGACATCACCGGAGGTGATGTGCTTGATGCCTACACGGCGGCGTTGCGGGCTGCACCGGCAGCGGGCGTTGCGGTCGACCAAGTGCAAGCGCAGGTCCGTAATCTGATCGCGGCGGCGCATCCTGGGAGCAAGTTGTTGGAGACAATGCTCGGGCAGCGCGTGGGTAGGTAGTCTGGCATCTGAATGTCCAAATTACCCGCTGGGGGTCGAACGGAACGAGCTGCTGAGCCGCACCGCTTTGTGTGCCTCAGCATCCAGGGGAGGGAATGTGCGAGTGTTGATTGACAAAAACGCAACTACAATAGCGGCATGACAACCAACTTGCGCTTTGAGTGGGATGAGGCCAAGAACCGCGCCAATCAACGCAAGCATGGGGTGAGCTTTGAAGAGGCTGTTCACGTCTTCCACGACCCACTGCAGGTTTCCATCCAGGATCGCATTGAAGGCGGCGAGCAACGCTGGCAGACCTTCGGTCTGGTCAGTGGTGTGGTTCTGCTGATGGTGGCGCATGCCGTGCGCGAGGACGATGAAAACGGCCACGCCATCGAGGTCATCCGTATCATCTCGGCGCGTCGCGCCGACCGCATGGAAAGGCAACGCTATGAAGAGCAAAATCGTTAGGCACACTCCGGACTCGCTGCCGCCCCTGACGGCGGCACAGCAGGCCCACCTGAAGGCGCTGGCTGCGCAGCCTGACAACGCCATCGATACGAGCGACAGCCCTGCGTTGAGCGCAGCGCAATGGGATACCTCCGTGCGTGGGCGGTTCTATCGACCGATCAAGCAGCAGATCACGGCCCGCATCGATGCCGATGTGCTGGACTGGCTCAAGGGCCAGGGCAAGGGCTACCAATCGCGCATCAATGCCATCTTGCGCAAAGAAATGCTGGCACACAAGGCTTGAGCGAGCTGCGATTTCAGCACTGGTCAGGTGGGTGCGGTACTACTGGATATGGTACTAATCATGGTATCAATATACTAAGTGCATGATTTTATGAAGAAAATGAATCCCTTCGTCTCCGCCAGATTACACCAAAGCCCTGATTCGTCAGGGCTTTTTTGTTTTCTGGGGTTCAATAGCGTTCACCGTAGTTCAGCCCAGTTTCACCGCTCAGTGCACCAAATTTGCACCAAGAATTGCACCAGAAATACCGATGCATGTAATCATACAAGTTGTTGTTCTAAAAGACATTTTTTGAATTTCTTGCTTGCGTGCACTGGTTGAGTTAGGTAAGCTGTAAGCATGGACTGGGAACTCGACGCCGACACTGACTTGTTGCGTCCCCTTGATGAGGGGGCGGTGGCAGCAGTATTGGCCCTTGACGGGGGCACGCAGGAGTTCGACGACGCCTTTTGGGGGCTATTTGGGGGCTGTGATTTGCCCGGCTCCCGGCCAAATCAGTGGGTCTGGCTTGCGAATTTGCCGCAGTCCCTCGCGCTCAGGAAACTGAGGCTCATCGCGCTGCGTCGCTGGATTTCTGGCGCCTACAAGACCACGAGCTGTGCGCGCCGCCGAGCGTCGCCATTGGACGGATCGCTCGGCGGCGCGCACAGCTCGTGGCCACCTGATCCAGTTCAGTGCAAGACAAGTGGCGTTGCCGCAGTCCTGACGCCCCGCCTTGCTCGCCCCAACCCGCAGTCAGCCTGATCGGCTGGCCGCGCACGGGGCATCCTTTTTCCGTAATCGGCAGGCGCTCCTGATGAGTCAGGCAGTGCAAAGCTAGCCGCAGGTCTCCTCCCGCCCGCAGCGCCTGAACCAATAAAAGGTTCAGGAATGGATCGATACGCGCTGGTGCTCTCCAATCTGCTGGA
The DNA here is from genome assembly GCF_900634595.1 of Thiomonas sp. OC7. Classification (NCBI taxonomy): domain Bacteria; kingdom Pseudomonadati; phylum Pseudomonadota; class Betaproteobacteria; order Burkholderiales; genus Thiomonas; species Thiomonas sp. OC7. Next base: position 2,600,430 of record NZ_LR131953.1, read on the forward strand.
GCGGCACTCAATCAGGCTCAGCATTGAAGAAGCCACTCGCCTGGTCCTGGGGAAGACCAAGGTCACAGGTTACAAACTTTTGCGAGAGGGGAAGTTTCCCTTGCCGGTTCATGGGGGTGGCAAGGAGGATTACTACGTCCGGCTTCAGGATGTGGCGCTGTCTCTCTGCGACGTGCAGCTGCATCAGGTTGCACAGTCTGAGACGCCCTCGACTGCGACTCGGCGCCGAGTCGGCCGCCCGACTCGGGCCGAACAGTTGGCAGAGGAACGGCGGGCTGCCCTCGCAACGCGGGGGGCAGGAGAATGAGCGCGCCCCTCGAATTTCACCCGCTCACATTGGGCGAAGCCATCCGTACCGAATGGCCCGAGCGCGAGTTCGTTTTTGGCCCGCTCCAGGCCGGCGACGTAGGGCTGATTTCAGGCGCGGATGGCGCGGGCAAGTTTTGGGTTGCTGGCGCTGCGGCTCTGACGGTCAGCTCCGGGCAAAGCGTGTGCGGCATTTTCGATGCGCCGAAGTCCAGTGGGAAGGTCCTTTACTTCGCGGGCGAAGACCGGCGCGAAGACTACGGCATCCGCCTTGCCGCTATCGCCGCACACGCCCGCCTACATGACGGCATTCTGCTTGATCGTTTCGAGTGCGACTTCGAGCTGTTGCCGATGCGAGGAACCCGGCTCCCGTTGGCCCGGAAAGCAGGTGATGGCTACCAGCTGACGGACACGGGGCGATGGTTCGCGCAGCGCTGCGAGGGCTACCTGATGGTCGTCATCGACCCGATGCGCATGTTCCACGATTTGGACGAATCCGACGGGCCGGGTATGGATTTCCTAGTGCGCTCGCTTGTGAGCATGGCGATGGTGAACAAGCAAGCCGTGCTTGTGGTGCATCACGCAAGCCAAGCATCGATTCTGAACGCACGTGACGACCATCACTCGGGCCGTGGCGCGACCGACTTCCCAGCTGGGTGCCGTGGAGTCTGGACGTTGCGAGGGGTGACAGATGATGAGGCAGAAGAACTTGGAGGGCCACGCAACGACTTTCGCACTCTCGTTAATGGAAAGGCTTCGCATATTAGGGAGGCTTGCCAAGTGTTCCTGGCCCGTGGAGCTGGCGGCGTCCTCTACCGCAGCAACCGCTCCGGCTTGACCCAAAAGGCGATCTCACCAACACCAGCAAACGCGTATCTGAAAGCCAAGGGGAAGAGGGAGGTCGAGCATGTCTCGAAACTCACATTTTGATGAGCGTGGCCTGGCTCCATCTCCCTCGCATGTGAGCCGCGTCCCAATTTTTGCGCCGACACGCAAGCCACGCCATGTGGAATCGTGGGCAGTGGCAACCTCCTGGGGCGAAGCGACCATCACAGGGAGGTTGGGACAACCACACCGCGACGTTCTCGACGCCTCGCGGATGGTCGCCGATCGCGAGGTAGAGGATGCCGAGGGGCGTCGGCATTTGCTTGTCGATTCTGCCCGCTTGCGCTCTGCCCTCGGGTGGAACGCCATCAACTACAGCCAAATTTCAGCACGGCTTGAGGATTTGCGGCTGGCCAGCGTGAGACTGACGATTCCTTCAAAAGGCATTCGCATCAACGGCGGCGTGGTGAGTGAGTACATCGATTCTTTATTAGCTCATAAGCCCCAGCGGTCCTCCAGGGTGATCCATTTACTGCGACGCCCCACAACTTCTAAAGACCAGCCACAGCAGCAGGTCACGGGTGGAGGGATGTGGAGGATCAGTTTTTCTCTGCCCTGGTCCGTGTTGCTGAAGTCAGATCTTGAGACCACGTATCCCCTGCGCCTTATCTTGGGGTTGAGGCATGGCGTGTCGCAGGCACTAGCCCGGTTCTGCTGGACGCATCGCAAAGTTAATGAGCCTCTGGCCGGTCTGCTTAGTCGCCTTGGTGCGCGCGGCCGTTTGCGCGACCGGCTGGCAGAGTTGATCGAGGATGCGCCGGGACTCGGCAAACTCAATGTTTTGATTTTGGACGGACGGTGCATCTATCCCGCGAGCAAAACCCCGTCGCAGAGGATTGAGAGCGAGGTGAGCCCCGTAGCCCGCTGCGTATTCCGGCGAACGTGACCGCTGATTCTGGCAACGTGACCGGCATTGCGGTGAACGTGACCGAGGGTCGGTATTGCGCGTTTTGAGTTTATGCCGGCTTGCATTTCCGGCTGTTTTTCCTTGTCTTTAAGGGGTTCGTTTTTAAATCAATAGGCCCCCGGCAGGCCGCCGGAGGCCCTCCTTGAACGGGCTGGATTAGCTTTCGGTGCTCTCCTCTTTTGCGGGGCGATTTTTCTTGCGCAGCGATTCCCCCGTGAGCGTGAAGCGGTGGTGGTTTTGCATCAGCCGGTCCAGCATGGCATCCGCCATGGTCGGGTCACCGATCCACTCGTGCCAGTGCTCAATCGGCAACTGGCTGGTGATGATGGTGGCACGCTGGCTGGCCCGGTCGTCAATGATCTCCAGCAGGTCCGCCCGGGTTTGGCTATCCATGCCAGCCATGCCCCAGTCGTCAAGCAGCAAGACGTCGGTGTTTTTGAGCGTATCGAGCCAACGCGTAAATGTGCCGTTGGCGTGGCGAATACGTAACTCTTCACCCAGGCGTGGAACCCTTTGGTACAGCGCGCTGTGGCCACGTCGGCAGGCATGCTGGGCCAGCGCGCACGCCAGCCACGACTTGCCCGCGCCGGTGGCTCCGGTGATCAGCACGGCGTGCCCGCACTTGACCCATTCTCCCAGTGCCAGGCTCATCACCGCGCTGCGCTCCAGGCCCCGCGTGGCGCGGCTGTCCAGGTCTTCAATGGCCGCTTGCGGGTATTTGAGCTTGGCCGACTTCAGCAAACGCGCACAGCGCCGGTCTTGCCTGCCATGCACCTCGCGGTCCACCAACAGGGCCAGCCGCTCTTCAAAGCTCATGGCGCTGATGCCGCTTTGTATGAGCTGCTGCTCCAGCGCCTGGGCCATGGTTTCCAGGCGTAGGCTGCGCAATTGGTTCAAGGTGGTGTTCATCATCATTTTGGAGTTCTCCGTACGGGGCTTGTTCACGCTAGGTTTCATTGGTAGTAGCTCGCGCCCCGCACATGGGCGTGTGCGGGAGAAGTCCACTCAGGAGTGGCGCTAGCTTGCAACAGGTCGCGCCGGTTGAGCAAGATGTCGCGGATGTGGGTGTATTTGCTGGTGCCCAGGCCCAGAGCCATGGTGCAGGCCGCCTCCAGCCGGGCCGGGCTATAGCGCTTGGAGAGCGACAGCAGGCCCAAGCAGGCGCGGTAGGCATGCTCGGGGTGGGGTTGACGCTCCAGCATCTTTTGCACCGTGGCCGCACAGGCCACGCCGATACGCTGGCCCCAGGCGATGAGCCGCTCGGGTGTCCATTGCGCCTGGTGTTGGTGGCGCTCGGGCAGGTGTTCGGTCACGGTAGTGAAGCCGCCCTTGTGCGCGCAGCGCATGTGGCTGGCCACCCGCTCTCCACGGTGCAGGGCTTCGAGCGCATGGGCCGTCACCCGCAACTCCAGCGTTCGCCCCACCAAGGCGGTGGGCACGCTGTAGCGGTGGCCTTCAAATTCGACATGGCTGTCGATGTGCACGCGCACCGTTTTGAAGACCGACCACTCCCAGGGCTGAACCGGTAAGGCCATCAGCGCCGGGGCGTCGATTTGGGCAAACACACTGGCACGGCTTCCAGGGAGCTTTTGAAAGGCACGCTGGTTAAGCCATTGCAGCAGGGGGGCAATGGCGTCGTTGACCTCCTGCACGCTGGCGAACTGGAATTTGCGCAGGCGCGCCAGGATCCAGCGCTCCACCAGCAGTACGCTCAATTCGACCTTGGGCTTGTCCTGCGGGTGGTAGGCGCGCGCGGGCAGCACTGAGCAGCCGTAGTGGCGGGCGAAGTCGCGCACCGTTTCGGTGAGCACCGGCTCGTAGCGATCGGCCTGGGTGACCAGGGCGCGCGGGTTGTCGGGGACGATGAGCTGGGGCACGCCGCCATAAAAGCGCAGTGCCTGTGCCGTCGCATCCAGCCAGTCCTTGGCCGCTTGTGCCGGCGTGGCCGTGCAGAAGCAGTAGCCCGACACCCCCAGGGCGGCCACGAAGAGATTGGCCCGCCCCACTTCCTGGCCCCCATCGATCAGGGCAATGGTGGGGCCCGCATAGTCGATGAACAGCTTCTCTCCTGCACGATGTACCTGACGCATGGAGCGCTTGAGAAGCCTGGCAAATCGGCGGTAGTTCTCGCAGAACTGCGAATAGCGCCACGGCTTGACGGGGTGGTCTGCACTGTGCTCGTCGCCAACTTGGGCGCAGTATTCCTCCCACAGCAGCGTGAGGGTGACGCCCTTGCGGGCAAGTTCCTGGTGGATGCGCCCGTAGTCGGGCTGGGCGTAGGTGTCGCTGGGGCGCGGTGAGGCCAGCAGGCGGCGCTCCAGCGTGGCCTCATCCATGGCGGCGATGGATTGCCCGTTCAATCCAGCCGCGACGGCCAGGCCCACGTACTTGGTGACCACACCTTTGGAGATGCCCAGGGCAGAAGCGATTTGCTGGTGAGACAGCCCACTTTCGAATTTGAGACGCAGGGCGTCTTTGAGTTTGCGCATATTGATCCTTAAAGCAGGCATGGGGCTCCTTGTCTAAAAAGGCAAGAAACTACCCGACCCGCGGTTGGGCTTATGCGCAACACCGCACTGGCGGCGTATACCGCCGCGCCGATTGGCGTGGCCGTTTGCAGCGGTCACGTTCGTCGGAATCACCGGTCACGTTGGGCCGGAATACTCACCCGCGACCAAAACCCCGTGAATCGCGGCTCTAGCCCCGTCGATTCGCCCTCCCTTCAGTTGGTCAGTAGACCAGTCGGCGGGCCACTGGTGGTGGCCGCCCAACCCCCATGACCGCCCGCCACCCCGCTGTCGCGGGGGCAAAGGCAAAAAAGTCAGCAAAGGGCCGTGCCCGGCCTTGCGCCTTTCGGCGCCAAGCAAAAATCATAATGAATCAATTACAGGATTTAAAAAAATGAATATCAAACTACTCCTTGAATTTTTCCTTCTTACCGCCGTCATTATCACGCCCATTCAAGCAGCAATATTCTTTGGATTTAGATACTCCATTCGTGGAATTCGCCATCTCTACAAAATGTTGAAGGCTCGCCTGGCGGCCAAGGGAGAAAAATAATGGCCTGGAACATGGATGGGCACTTTTACGTTCAAGTGGAGCGCTGGGTTTTTGATTCAATCCGCCGCGCTATTAAGCAAGATCTGGCGGAAACGGTTAATCCCGATACTGGGAAAATCATCACTCGGCCACTCACCAAAAAGGAGCAGTGCAAAATTATTGACGAATGCGAAACGCATATTTTTTGGCTTACAAGAACTTGGGGTGTGGAGCAAGTCGTCGATCAAATGCTCTCCTCAATTTCGTCTCTTCGGGGTCGGCATTTGACGTATTTCAAGGCGGGGCATTATGCAGTGCTATGGGCCTTGCTCATGGAATGCCAAACCAGTATGCAATACGTGCATTTGACCTATTACCAGGAATCAGAAGGCGTTTTTTATCAAGATTACCGTGGTGCGCAAATTATCCCCTTCATGCTGCCTACGAGGGACTGAAAATGAATAATATTGCAGAAAATAAGCGCCGAAAGGCGCAAGGGAGGGTTTCACTCTCCCCATTACTTGGCGGGTTGGTCTTTTCCCCAGCCGACAGGCTGGGACTTGATTGGATCGACCTGAAGTCCATCGCGGCCATGCTGGCTGCGACCATGCTTATCTCAGCCTCAGCGCTCCCGCCGGCACAGGCGGATCTCAACTCGGTGCTCTCTGGGATGTACACCGCCGCCGGCAGCCCCGGCGTGTACCAGACACAAAATTCCGGGGTGATCTCTGGCGGTTACGTCGCCGTGCGCACCCCCATCCAGGACGTGAACCTCGTGTCGTTTTCTCCCCCCAACATCGGCGCGGGGTGTGGCGGCATCGACCTGTTCATGGGCTCGTTCAGCTTCGTCAACGCCCAGGCCTTCGAGAACCTGCTGCGGCAGATCGGCCAGCAGGCGCTGGGCTATGCCTTCCAGCTCGCCATCAACTCGATGTGCCACTCCTGCGGCGCATTGCTCTCTTCGATCCAGAGCGCGATGCAGAAAATGAACAGCTCCCTCAAGAACACCTGCCAGCTCGCGCATGGGCTGACGATGCGAGCAAAGACTGATGGCCTAGCCTCGATCAGCAAAGATGTCGGCGATGTCATGGCGTCGGCCGTGGGCGTGCAGCAAGATATTTTCGGCGCATTCAACTCCAGGCAAAGCAGCCCAGGCTCGAATGAATCCGCCTTGGCCAGCAAGTCGGCTACCGTCCCTGGAGCGAACGGTCAACAGCAGACTTTGAATGCTCTTGACCTCAGCCCCTACGGGAATCAAACCTGGAAGGCGCTGGAAAACTCGCAGAGTGACCAGCTCATCGACCAGGACAATGTGACCAAAGAGATTCTGATGAGCATGGTTGGGTCGGAGATCGTCCGGCCAGGAATGTCAACTGCAGATCAGGCTGGCGCCTCGGCCATGGGCGCGACGCAGGGTGACACGCCGATCAACGTCCCAGCAACTTTGTCCCTGAAAGACATGGTGGACGGCACGCCCAACGCGCAGGTCAATGTGTGCCAGGCCTGGGCGTCTTCATCCTCCGTCAGCTACCCCGCCTTCCCATCGAACCCCTCCGACACGTCCGCTCTGACCTGTCTGCAGACCAGCACGCAGACGCTTTCCAGTCTGAACTACCAGGGCATCAAGGGATGGGTCCGCAACCTCATGTGGGGCGAGAGTGGCGGCGATCCCGGCATCGTGAATCAGATCATCGCGGGGCAGCCGCTAACCGCTGCAGAACAGCAGCTCATCAACATGAGCGGAATTGGCTTCATGCCATTGATGATCCAGGTGCAGCAGTACCCCGGAGCCGTGCGGTCCATCGCCTCGCAGGTCGAGCCCTACGTCGTCGCTGAGCTGGCTGTTGGATATGGGCAAGCCCTCTACCAGTCAGTCGCCTCCTCGTTCGCGGGCAATCCGCACGCCGCGAAGCCGCAGGGGTTCGACAGCAACATGCAGAACCTTCAGAACTGGATTCGGGCCTACACGCAGGAATTGGACGGCTTGTCATTCACGATGAATCAGCTCACCACGTTCGTGAACAACGTACACAAATCGATGAGCCGTCGCGGCTCGTAGGGCAGGAGAATTTTCATGTCTGTGACCATTCATGTACTTGGGAATCTGAACGCCTTTCAGCAAGGGTTGGTCGGCGTGCAGATGCTGTTCAATCCCGCCAACAACACGGCCTGGGCATCGGGCTCTAGTGTCTTTGGCGGCGGCGGTCTGATCCTGGTGGGGCTGCTGGTCAGCACACTGGTGATCCTGACCAAAGGGGTTTTCACCCAGAAGTTGGAGCTGCACCACATCTTCATGCTGGCGGTGATCTACGCGATCATGTTCGTGCCGACGACCGATGTCGTGTTGGACAACGTGATGAACGGTCAGCAAGCCGTCGTGCATGACATTCCCGTCGGCATCGCATACCCGGCCGCGATCGCCACCTCGCTGTCCTACGACGCGGGGCTGGAGATCTCGCAGGCCTACCAGTCGGTCAACAACGAGGTGCCGCCTGTGGACATCAATCAGGGATTCGCAGCACCGCTGCAGACCTTGTTCCAGATGCGCAATCTGTATAGCGCCTTCAGCAAAGTGAACCCTGATTTGTCCGCCTCGATCGCGCGTTACGCGGCCTTCTGCACCGATCCGAACTCCGTCGATACCTTCAACAACACGACGGACATGCTCGGGTCTCCAGGAGATGGGCATGGGGGGCTGTTCAGCAATCCGCCCGCCAACTCCCAGGCGATCACCTATTGGACGAACCAGCCAGTGCCGGCGGGAACCACCGTGACCTGCCAGGATGACGCACGCAACCTGTCAGCCGCGATGGCCGCATACATGAGCGACATGCCGCAGACCGGCATGACGGCGACCTGCAGCCAGACGACCGGCAGTCTGACCTCGAACCCAATCGTGCCCAGTCAGGACTGCGCGACCGCGCAAAAGAACTTGAACAACCTGCTGGTCAATGCGTCGCAGGGTGTGGGCACGATCATGACCGCCGCTGGCGATCAGGCACAGAATTTCTTGACCAACATCATCGCGGGCTGCGCGGCCACGCGGGGGTGGCAATGGGAGGCCAATCCCTACGGCGACCCCAATCAGCCGCATCCGCTGCCGAGCTACTGCGGCCTGGACACGCTGAATCTGAATTACCAGCAGATCATCAACGCGGCCAGCGCGAACAGCTTTGAGCAAAACATGCTGCCCATGATGTCGCTGTTGCAATTCATGTTTTTCGCGCTCGCGCCGCTGGTGGCTGGCGTGATGGTCATGATGGGTGCGCAGGGATTCGGGGTCGCGGTGAAATTCTTGCTCTTCGGCGCCTGGACGCAGAGTTGGTTGCCGTTCGCGGTCATCATCAGCGATTGGCAGCAAATGACCACCGGCAGTGCCTTGGGGAAGATGGCCTTGGCACTGGCCGGGCCGAGCGGCAACCCGGACACGTCAGCGTTTTTGGTCCAGGGTGCGCAGCTGTCCCGCGTGTTCGAGAAAGTTGCCATTCAACTCAGCACGTCGAACCTCTTGCTTGCGCTCACCCCCCTGTTTTCCATGGCGGTGATCTCGGGCTCGATGATGGCCCTGTCGGGACTGGCCAAGTCGATGGATGGTGGCGCGTCCACCAAGAATGATGGCCAGTTCAACGCGACCACTGATTCCACGGCGAAGGCGTATGGCGTCAGCAGCAACGCCGCCGGTGAATACTTCCAAACCAACCCCCTCGCGCAAAGCGCATCAGTGGGTATCGCAAGCGCGGCCCAGTCCTCGATTTCAGCCATGAAGAGCCAGGCAGACCAGAGCAGCATGTCGGCGATGCAGAGCGCTGGGCGGGTCGGCAGTTCTGTCTGGAGTGTCATGGATCAGGCGCAACACAACACGGCTGCTGCAAAAGACCTTTCGGCCACTGGCGGGCAGCAGTGGGCGGACACGTTCAAAAGCGTCCAAGGGTTTGCGCATGAGACTGGGCTGTCAGATAGCCAGGCCGCGAGTTTTCTGGCGCAGGTCGGCGCTGGCCTCAATTCAGGGGCGTCTATGGCCGGATTGCTTGGAAAGGCCGAACAATTTCTCGCCAACGCAGGAGTGAAAGCGAACCTCAGCGGGGAAGAGCGAGGCCAGATTCAAAATGCGCTCAAGAATTCTGATGTGCAAAAAACCGCCCGCGATCTGTCCAGTCAGCACACCGCGAGCCTGGCGCAGCAAGTCGCTCAGAAATATCACATCGGGGATCAGTCCACACAGTCCGGCGGGCTCACAAAACAGGCCCAAGAAACGGAGCAGGAAACCCAACAGGCTCAGCAGCAGTACCAGCGGGCCGAGCAGCTTCAACAGCAATTCAGCAAAACCGGCATGCTGCAGTCCGGGCTCAACCTGTCCGCCTCGACTTTGGCGGGCACGCTTCTCGCCCGCTATGGGAGCGCCCCAGCGGCGATCAGTGCGGCAAATTCGATGGCAACACGCGCAGGTGTTGGCGATGCCTACGACAAGGCGGTCACAGCCGGCAAGGCTTCGGGTATGTCGAGCGAGACGGCGGCGGCCTATGGGCTGGTCATGGCTCTCCCGCAGGCGAAGAACGCGGAAGGCTTCGAGCAGATCGCCGATTTGGCCGGAGCCCAGATGCCGGCGGGGGCTGCGGTAGCGGGGGGGCAGATCGCCGCGACGCAGAACAGCGTCAACCTGGCTGCCGGCCAGTTTCATGCACCTGACCAATCGAAGGTCAGCGACAAGGGGTTCAAATCTCTGAAGAAGCAAGAGGCGGATCGGCAAAAAGGCTACCAGCCGGTCAACCAGACTGGGATCTCGCCAAACCAAACGCCCATGGGCTTGTATGACCAGGGGCTGCAGGAGGTGAGCGCGACGCCTGTTGGCGGCATCGACCCGAAAAAGGAGGCTGCGGTTACTGGAGCGCCCATGGTCGAGGGTGCCGGATTCATGGCCGAACACCCCGTTGGCACGATGGTCGCCGGCATGGCGGCCAATGCCCTGGGCGGGCTGGCAGCTGGCAAGGCGGCCTTTGACAAGTACCAATCGTGGAAGCGCGCACAGGAAGACAGCGATCCTGGATCGCCTGCCCCTGATTTTGATTCTGGATCTGTCGAGCCTGGGGCGGCCGCCTTGCCAAACGACCCATTGAAGGTCGGTGAAACGGGAGCGGCACAGCCCGCGCTGGCAGGAGCAGATCCAAGCGTCATTGATGTCCAAGGGCGTTTTGTTCCAGATGTCGGCATGGCACCTGCAGCCGAGGCCGCGCTCGGGGCTGCCACTGGAATTGGAGAAGTCGTTGCCACCGGAATTTTGGTGTCGCAGGCTGTCGATGGGGCAGAGCGGATGGCCAACAGCACGGACCCGAAATTGGTCCAGCATCAACTGGACGCTGCGTACAAGGCGGACGGACTGCAGCCACTATCTGACCTACTGCCACCCGAGGGCTCGGCAAAGGGAGGTGACAAATGATGGCCCCCCGGAAAAAACGGATCGCCGCCGGTTTGATGAGCGTGTGGATGGCGGTTTCGCCCATCCTCAGCTCGACGACAGCCGAGCGGCTTCTGGTGATTTCCATCGGCCCCATGCTCTATTTTCTAGACCAGCAGCAGGCGGTCGCTGATGCATTCGACAACGCGGCCAACGCGGGGCAGAGCCTGGGCTCGATGTTGCTGGGTGGCGCCCAGGCGACAGCCGCCAACGGGCAGGGGTCAACAGCCGCGAGCAGCTTCCTGGCCGCACCTCCGGGCCAGCAGGCGCAGTTGCAATCGCTTTACACGCCCGGCGGGGTCGGCACCGCCGATGCCCAGGGCGTCAATGATGCCGCCGCTGCACAACGTGCAGTCATGACCGACCCACAGTGCCAGCAGCCGAACTGGAATGCGGCGTTCCCCGCGTTCACCAGCAACGTGCCGGCGGCGTTGGCCGCGATGAAGTCGGTGTGCGACGCGACGATGCAGAGTTTCCTGGGATCGACCGGCTCGCTCGGGCCAGCCTACCTGGGCTCCTCGCAGGCCGCGCAGAAGGCGGTAAGCGCCTACCGGCAGGCCGAGCAACTGGTGATTCAGTCGCAAAAGAACCTGGCCATGGAATGTCAGGTCACCCCATCATGCAATCTGGTGACGGCCGACCAGGTGTCCGCGATGAGCAGTACCTGGGTGGCGCTCGCGCAGCAGGCCGCGCAGGCCTGCACGGCGCTCTCGCCCATCGCCACGGCCGCCAACATCGGCCCGCAGACCACCACGATCAGCAACCTGGCCACGGCACTGACCAATCTGAACGCGAACGATCAGACGACCAAGCAGGTGGCCTCCTCCTGCGGCTACGGCTACGCCTACTGGGAGAACACCAACGGCGGCCAGACCACCATGGACAGCTATTCGTCGAACAACCCGACGCTGGCGTTCGAGAACAACCCGGCGAATCAGCAGCTCATCAACGCGCTGATGCCTTTCGTCACGGGGAATCCGCAGGTGTTCGCCCAGGTCTACGGCAACTGCAACAGCAGCTCGACCGCCTACGCGAACGCGAATACGACCAGCACCCTACCCGGAGCCACGACGATCACCTCGACGCCCGACCCGAACCCCGCGCCTGGCTGCGTGGAGCCGTTGAGCGCCTACCTCAGCTCGAACTGGATCACATGGTTCCCCGATCCCGGTGCGCAGTGGATCTTTGGGGATGCGGCCGGATGCGTGGCGAACGGAGGGGCGCCCACTGGGGAATCGAACACGCTGTACTACAGCTATGAGAGCCCGTATTCAACGGCCACCCCGGTGTCGCTGTATGTGGCGGCCGATGACACGGCGACGGTGCAGGTCAATGGCACCACGGTCGCAACCTATAACGATGGTGGCGCGATGGGGGCGAGCACTTATCCGAGCACCGGCGGCCTTGTTGAGACACAAGTCACCCTGCAGCCCGGCGTGAACATGATTGCCATGACGGTGACAAATATCGGAGGTCCGGCGGCCGGCATCCTCAGCCTGATGAACAACGACAGCGTGCTGCTCGACACCAACGGATCGTGGAAGTACGAGACGCAGCCGGTGGGCAGCACCTCGACGACGACACAAGCGCCATCGCAGACAGTGACGGCGGCCACTCCGAGCGCCCAGGCCACGAGCACGAACTGCAGCGCGGCCGTGCGGTGCATGGGCACGGAGTGCCACGACATCATGCAGACGCAGGACTTGTCGTTCAATCAGGCCGCGACCGCGCTGGCGGCGCTTCAGCAGATGCAGCAGAACATGAGCTGCGCGCCAGGCACCTCGGTGGCCATGGGCAACTGCCAGCCGATCATCTTCCAGGGCACATCGAACACGTGCCGGACCTTCATCGGCAGCGGGTGGCTGACGAACAACTGCTGCAACCTGCCGATGCCGACGCCGGTGCTGGCCGATGCCCTGAAAGCGGCCTACGACTCCTACTCGGTCGCCACGAACCCGATGGTGGAGGCGCACATCCTGACCATGGTGCAGGGCAGTTGGACTGAGGGGGCGTACAGCGCCCTATCGTCGGATGCAGGCGCGGCTTGGAACATCGTGGACAGCCCGTTCAAGAGCGCTGCAACGAGCGTTATGAACACGGTCGGCATCAACGGCCCCAGCTCGGCGTCGCAACTCGGCAACCTGATCGGTTCGGTGCCGAACCCCTTCACCGCTGTTCAAAACATGATGCTCGGGGCGATGGAGAAGGTCGCGGATTCGGTCATCGAGCAAATTTATGGGAAGGCCGCCGCAGGCATCGAGAAGACCATTTTTGGTGCGGCATCGTCGGGCGCGCAGCAGATGGCTGGTGGCGCGTACAGCGGGCCTGTGATCGGCTCGGGTGGAACGACCCCAACAAGCGCATTGTCCAGCGGCATCCTCGGCGACATCATGCTGGCCTATGCGATCTACCAGATCGTCGTCCTGATCGGGCACCTGCTCACGCAATGCAAGAATGAGGAGTACCAGCTCCAGAACTCGAAGAACCTGAAGGAGTGCCACGCGGTCGGCAACTACTGCTCGAACAAATTCATGGGGGTCTGCCTGGAAACGACCTATTCCTACTGCTGCTATGCGTCCCCGCTCGATCGCATCATCGCCGAGCAGATTCGCGATTCTCAACAGAACATCGCTGGGGGATTTGGTTCAAGCAAATCTCCGCAATGCAGTGGTTTCACGCCAGCGCAACTCGGGCAGGTTGATTGGAGCAAGGTGAACTTGAGCGAGTGGATGGCCTTGTTACAGCAGGGCGGGCTGATTGCGAACACAAACACCCAGGCGGCCGGGGTCTATCCGACGAATGTGATTTCACATCCGAGCGGACTGGTGGGACCGAGCGGATTCCCGACGTCGATGGACACTTTCCAGCAGCCTTGAGGCACACAAGAAAAACCCGGCCTGGGCCGGGTGAAGGAAGTTCCCGTGCGGGTTCTTCAAGGAACTGACTGGCGCGTGTAATCGCTCAAATTTTGAGGTTCACCCCCGCCGATGCGGGGAAGAGTCTTTTGATCCTATGGGGCGGCGCCGACAGGCGCAAGGCGCGGAGCGCCCCGTGCGAGCCGGTGTTGGCAGGGAGCGACAGCGACCGACTTTCTAGTCGTCCAGCATCGATCCCCACCGATCATCCGTATCGCCCCACATCCTCCCATGCATGTCCACCACGCCGGGAATGATCATGGGGGTGCCGTCCAAATTCGTCTCACGGGCCTTGCGTTTCCATTGCCCCCTGAGTTCGGACTGGCGCTTGGTCGGAGGCCGCTGGGACATCAGGATGTCCAGCCAGACCATCCAGACACCGAGCATGCCGAAAGCCGTGATGGGGAGCGTCAGAAGACCTGCGGTGCCGCCAGCGATGCAGGCATAGATGCTTACTCCAATCAGGCCAAGCCCAGCGGTAATGCCAAGCCAGTGGGAGATAGAAATTTTGAGCTTCATGTCTTCTTGTCCTTGATCGTTCTGAACAGGGGTTCAAGCCCCCGTAACGCTTCCCTGGCATCCATTGGCCCGAGTGCTTGTGACGTGTCGATGTCCTTCAGATCACCCTCGAACAGCGCGATGTGAAGCCGGTTGATTGCTATGTGCGCAGCTTTGGTTTCGCTGACCCCTAGCTTCGCGGCGATCTCGCTCAGCATTTCCCTGGTGACTTGCGTCGCCGACGCCTCGGCCGCGAAGCGCAGGAGGAGCGGTTTGCCCTTGGGCTTGTCCATGATGTCCACTTGAAAGATATCTTATGTATATCATTGTGATATCTTTTCGTGCCTTGGTCAATCTTGCCGTTGCGGCTTGAACACAGGGCCACGAGGCCCTGGAACCTGCGCTGGCCATGGGCTACAGTCCAACAGTGGGCGCAATGGACGAAGTTGCGCAACTTTTTTGAGTACCGTGATTATGAGACTTATCAAGGTACTCAACCAACGAGGAGAAGTCGATGGATGCTGTCGTGAAAGCCACCGATATCTATGGGCTTGCCCTGTTCGGGATTTGGACGGTCCTTCTGGCGGCTGTCTGGACTTACATCCTGTACGACAGGCGAAAGGGCCGAAAGGCCACGGAGTAAGACAGGAAAAAAGAGAAAAACGGGCGAACTCAGGGAGTCCGCCCGCCTTGATGCCAGCCTCTGACCCCAGGGGGATCAGAGGCCTTCCTACAGGTACTACAAGTGCGCCAAAGCGCGTGACGCGAATGCGTCGATATCTCGGCATCTTTGATCAGATGCCAATTGGCCAGCCGGTGAGGCTCGGGCGCTACCCCGTCGACCTGGCTGGTGGCCAGGTATGACCAAGCAACCCAAAAGGATTGCGGCAAGGTTAATCTCCACCACCCCAATGAGATGGCACCCTTTCGTAGCTGTCCGCCCAGTGCCACCCAGGCTGCCAACCGTACAAATAGGCCCGATTTCTCGGGTCAGGGCTCCATGCCCCAGCCACCCCTGTGCCAACAGGGGCGGGGGCCGTCCGCGTCGCCAAACGAGGCCGGCCAGTCACTACTACTCAACACCCCGCCTCCCGGCGGTTCCACATGCCGTTTCAACCGGCCCAGGCTTTCGGTACTCACAGGAACCCGCATCGGTTCAGCCCCTGCTTTCAACACCTAATCAACTTGCACATTACTGTGCAAGCCTCACCTGGTCTCCCCCGCTTCCCTCTCCCCAGTGCCACCCGGATCGGTGAGGGTTCAGCGGTTCCCAAGTTATCCAACAACGTCGGCAGCAGTACGCCAGCGGCCTCCAGTTTGCGTCTTTGTCGCGCTCGCGCGCTTTCGACGGGTCGAGATTCCAAAGCACCTCGTCTATTCCCACAAACCTTCATCAGCCTACCGATTACCAGACCCACAGTCTGGCACTGGCACTGCACCTTACCCCAGCGCGTCCATTTTTCCAGGGACGCCTCTGTTCCGTTACACCCTTGAGCTATCCAGGGACCCACCGAGCTTGCGCTCCGTGGTGCCGACCTCGCCAGATTTCTCCTTGAGGACCTGCCGCATTTCTGCGGCCTCACCAGCCCAGGTGTGGGGTTCGCGTTCGACGATTTCTCGCCGCCCGTGACCGGGATTTGCACCCGTTCGTTGTTGACAGGAACTCCTTCGTTTCACGCGGCATCGGCCGCGATCCCCTCCGGGTCCGTTTCCTTGTCGCCCAATATCGCTAACTCATAAAGATCGATTGGGTCGAAGGGCAAAAAGCCCAGCGCCCGTCATAGCATGGCGAGCCCGACTAAGGGCACCACGCTTTGCCGGTCTAACCACCATTGGCCTGGTGACTAGGGAGCATCCGCTCCGGCATGTGGGTGTCGATGGCTTGGCGGCCAGACGACACATGAAAGTGTTGAGTGGCTGGCAAGCCGAGCGACGCGACCAGTTTATAGATAATCTGCCTCGCGCGTCAACGTATATGTTGGAATCTCTTTATCTGCCGTGCGGATTCGAGTAGACTTCTATTATTCCGTTCTGCTGTTGCGATGCCGCTACAAATAATACGATGCATGTAATCACGCAAGCCTTAGTGCTTAGTGCTTAGTGCTTAGTGCTTAGTGCTTAGTGCTTAGTGCTTAGTGCTTAGTGCTTAGTGTTTTTGCATAAGCATTAAACACAAAGGTTCCCACCGCCGCCACCTTGCGCTCCACATGAAAAACCCTACTCAGTCCGCTCAGTACCGTGGCTCTCCCTCTAAAAACCCGTACATCTACACGAAAAAAACAGTCTGGATGCAGCGTATTTCTGATGCAGTTCGGGCTGGCTCTTCTCTGTATATTCAGGGCAGCACAAAGCTTGAAAAGATTGCATTTCGCACGCAAAACTTTGATGAAAGATTCGGCATCAATCGCACGAAAAAAGACGATTATTTGTGGCGAAAAAGTGGCAAGAAAATCGTTAAATGGATCGGGTATTTTGATAGGAAAGAACACGTCCATTGGGTTTTATTGTTGGAGCCAGGGAAGGAAGCGGACCCATCGCTGGAATCTGAGAAGTGGAAGTCGGTCACTGACCACCGAATCACACACGGGGGTTACGAGCTGGTGAAGTTGACCAAGCCCGGTGCCAAGGCCCCCGTGCTCACATGGCGGTATTCCCGCGAGCGATACCAGTCACTGCGAGATGAGATGCTGGCCCTGGTCCGGCTTCGGCACGATGCACTGCTGAAGCAGTGGATTTTTTCCACGGCGCGAACGCCCGGATTCTCGGGCTCACGCGAGCAGATCAAAAAGCTGTGGGCCTTGCTGCGTGCCGAGTGGAAACGCTCGCGCGGCAAGAGCGAACCGCTGCCTGACATTCCCAAGAACATCGGTTACGTCAGGCGCTTGCCAGACGTAGGTGCGGCGTGGGCAGAGCTGATGCGGCTTGGCAGCGCCGGTCCCCCTGACTTGGACGCGCCGCCCCCCATTCCGAAGCAACCCCTGTCCTCACCCCTTTATCACCCCTGAAAGTCCCAACATGAAAAAAGTCATGCCGTTTCTCCTCACCGTTTCCTTGCTCGGCGGCTGCGCAACGACCCCGCCGACTACCCCGCTTCCCCCGACAGCTCGGCTCGATGCGCAGACGTTTCTGACCGACAAAGGTTATTCCGAACCCGCATTACCCCCAGGCCAACACCTTCACCCCGTTACGCCCGCATGGATGAAGACGGCCGGCGGCGTGACCTCCTGGCCGATTCTTGGCCTGGTGTTGTCCGAGGAGTACAAGCTGCAGCCAGACCACGCCGCGGGCGGCGATGCTCGCACCGCAGCAGCGAATGCAAACTCGATGGCGACAATTTCCGCCGCAGGAATCGAATCTGCGGCTGGCGCACCGGCACTCGGGGGCGCCTCAATGGCGTTCGATGCGCTGACCCGCCTGCTTGGCGCCAACAACCGCGACGCTGTAACAGCGCAGGCCTACTTTTTTCGGCGGTTCAGCGACGTGGATGCCCATCTCCCAGTGAGCAAGATCGCTCCTGTCCTGCAGGAGCAGATGCAGATTTTGGCTGCGATGCATCAGGGCGCGTTCTACGCTCCGATGGCGTTCAAGGGGAACGTGTACCAATTCGGCCCGACGCCCGAGGTGCAACAGCTCGATTTCAATCTGAGTCACGCGGTCGCCTATGTTGGGCCTGGCTACTGGGACATTTCGTGGAAGGAATTGCGCCCGAGTCCGCTGACATACATCCCCAGCGCCTTTGGTGATGCATCCATGGGCTTGCGGGCTGCGCTGCACAACTACACCGTGACCGTGGGGAATCTCCAGGGCAACAAGATGCTGACTATCACCGAGGTCCAGAAACTGCAGCGCAAGCTGCCGTTCCTCAAGGGCTGGTACGTGGTGTTCAATACGGACGCAGGGGCGAGTGGCCACGAGTGGGTCGTTTTCAAGGATGGCAAGGTACTGGAGTCCATTCCGATCCGCGAGAGTTGAAGTGCGCGGCGGTCTTGGGGCACCTTACACAAGCCCATGTTTGAATAGGTAGAAAGGAGAACAATCATGACCCTCTTGACCGGATTGGCGTTGGGACTGCTGGTGATGGTGTGGTTCGTGGTTTCGCACCTGAAGCCGAGGGATCGTGCCAACTGTGAACGGCGCAGCAAGCATGCTCCGTAGAGGGCAGTGTCTCAGTTTGAACTTTGAGGCACTGCTCGTCGACTCAGCGGCCTGGGTACATTCTGTGCTCCGGGTCGAGCCAAACGACGTAGAACACATCGTCAATCAGGATGCCGTGCACGCGCCCTAACTCGTCGCGGGCAAGGGAGAACTGCCATGGCTGGCAGTCCTGAAGTTGCTCTGAGAGGTGGGCGTATCCGTTTGGCTCTGAAGTTTTCCCCCAGTCGTGCGGATGCGACCGGAGTGTTTTCCCTGCCTGACGGAACTCCGACATCTTCATGTTGGAGATATGCTTTAGGCGGTCAAGCAGCGTGGGGATGTACTCTGGTTTTTCGGCCAGATCGGGCAGGCAGAACTTTTCGTTCGTATGCCAGTGGCGGAACGAGAAGCGAACTAGATCGTCAGGAAGCTGCTTGGTCTTGTGTACAGACCCCGCGCTGGTTGGCAGCGAGGAGCCCTTTCGGACTCCGAGCTTCATGACCGCATGAGCGACCTAAAGAACTCCATCATCTGCTGCTGAGATATGACGGCGTTCGATTCTTGATCATTCGGAATGCCGCCGCGCGCAGCAATCCACGGAGTTTCGGTATGAGTGCGAAGCTCCAATTCGTAAGCCGAATCGGTCCCATAGACGGCTAGAACCTCGTCAACGACGGCTTTTTCATCTGGCGTTAGTTCGGCATCCGCGACATCTTCCAAGATCGGAGACCACCTGTTGTGCTTGTAGGCACCATAGGTCGCCGGCTGTACGGGCCCATGCACCCATGCTTCGAAACGATCCTGGAACAACGGGGAACCACGGACAGCCAAGTGCCAGCCCTGGCAGTAGTAGAGAAGCTTTTGCAGCTTCAGATTCGAAATGGGGTCACCGGCCTGCTGGAAGAAGCGCACGATGTACCTTGCGACAGACCCAGCGGTTTGCATGGCAGTATCCCTTCGTGGGTTAGATCGTTAATTATCCCATGTGGGGCTTGCCCAGCGCTTAGTGCTACCCCGAATGCCCATGCCCGAATGCCCATGCCCGCATGGGCTATTTCACAGACTGCCGCTTCTTGTGCGGGCCGCGCTTCTTAGCCACGGGTGCTGGGATCGGGCTTACCAGCTCTTCGATGCTCCAGAGTGACAATCACTTCCAACCGTCGCGTTCGCTGGGCAGGCGGTTTTTTCGGCCTGCGCGAAGCGCAAGCCTATGGCGTCCTGTCGCCGAATTCTCCTGACGATAGAGGACTCTGATCCGCGCAGAGCCGTGGGCGGCTTCAATTGAGCTGAAATTGGATTGCACAATCCATACGTCGCGCGTCATCCCTTACGATGACCTCGCCCAGAACACACACCAAGAAAAATGCCATTCCTCGATTGGGTCAACAGAAACCAGGCCAAGGAAACGTCACGCGACGTGCCTTATCACCTGCTCCACCAAGAACAGACCTACGGCAATGCGGCCGACAACCTGCTGATCCAGGGCGACAACCTGCTTGCGCTCAAGGCGCTGATTCCGTTCTATGCGGGCCGGGTGAAGTGCATCTTCATCGATCCGCCCTACAACACCCAGAGCGCGTTCGAGCATTACGACGACAAGCTGGAGCACAGCCAGTGGCTGTCGATGATGTACCCGCGACTGGTGCTGCTGCGCGAGTTGCTGGCGGAGGACGGCTCGATCTGGGTGACCATCGACGACAACGAAGCGCACTACCTCAAGGTGTTGATGGATGAGGTGTTTGGGCGAAACAATTTTGTTTCAAACGTCATATGGCAGAAGCGTTTCTCGCCGAACAGCACTGCCGTTCACTTGTCCGATTCGCACGACCACGTTTTGTCCTATGCCAAGGCCAAACAGTCCTGGAACAGGAATCTCTTGCGGCGCACAGCCAAGGCCGATTCAACATACAAAAATCCTGATAACGATCCCCGGGGCGTATGGACTTCAAGCGATCTTTCTGCAAGAAACTTCTATTCCCTTGGCACCTACAGCGTGACGAGCCGAACGGGAAGAGTTATCAGCGGGCCACCCCCAGGTCGCTATTGGACAATAGCAAAGGAAAAGTTTCTGGAACTCGACGCAGACAACCGCATCTGGTGGGGCAGTTCAGGGAACAACCAGCCACGCCTTAAGCGATTTTTGTCGGATGTGAGATCTGGGGTTGTTCCACAAACGATCTGGCTTCACGAAGAAGTTGGCCATACCCAGGAGGCCAAAAAGGAGGTATTGGCATTCGATTCCGAGAACGTCTTTGGCACTCCAAAGCCAGAGCGCTTAATCGAACGGATGCTGGATATAGCCACCAACCCCGGCGACCTCATCCTCGACTCCTTCCTCGGCTCCGGCACCACGGCCGCCGTGGCGCAAAAGATGGGCCGTCGCTGGATCGGCATCGAAATGGGCGAGCACGCCCGCACCCACTGCATCCCACGCCTGCAAAAGGTCATCGACGGCGAACAGGGCGGCATCAGCGAGGCGGTCGGCTGGAAGGGCGGCGGCGGTTTTCGTTTCTACACCCTGGGCGAGACGGCGTTCGACGCCCACGGCCACATCAACGCCGCCGTGCGTTTTGCCACGCTGGCCGCCTATGTCTGGCACCTCGAAGTGGGCGAGCCCGGCGCGCAGGACTTCGATTCGCCCTTGCTGGGCATGCACAACGGCACGGCCTACTACCTGCTTTACAACGGCATTCTGGGCGACCGCAGGCCCGATGGCGGCAATGTGCTCACCCATCCCGTCCTGCAGCACTTGCAGGCGCTCGCCGCGCATCCCGGCCCGAAGGTGATCTACGGCGAAAGCAGCCGTCTTGGCCCGGCGCGGCTTGCTGCCGAGGGCATCACCTTCAAGCAGATTCCCTACGACATCAAGATGCGCTGACTGTCATGCTCACCCTCAAGACCTACCAGCAGCAAACCCTTGATGCGCTCACCGCGTTTTTGCAGCGCTGCCGCAGCCAGCCCGTGGCGCAAGCCTTCGCCGCCACCCTGGCCGGGCAGGAACGGGCCGTGGCCTACCAGCCGATTTTCGGTGACACCCCCGCCGTGTGCCTGCGCATCCCCACCGGCGGCGGCAAGACACTTTTGGCCGCGCACTGCATCGCCGCCACATCGCGTACCCTGCTCGACACCGATGCCCCCGTGACGCTGTGGCTCACCCCCTCCGACACCATCCGCACCCAGACCCTCGAAGCCCTGGCCAATGTGCGCCACCCTTACCGCCAGGCGCTCGCCCACTCCTTCGGCGACCGCGTGCAGGTGTGCGACCTCGACAGCCTGCAGACCCTCAGCCCGCAGGACGTGGGCAAGACGGCCATCGTGGTGGTGGCCACCATTCAGAGCTTCAACGTCAGCAACACCGCGCAGCGCAATGTGTACGCCTTCTTCGAGGAACTGGCGCCGCACTTCGACAACCTGCCGCCGCACTTCACGCAGGGGCTGGAGAAGGTCACCGCCGCCGATCTGGAAAGTCAGCCCTACCTGACCGAGAAGGACATCGGGCGGGTGAAGTATTCCGTGGCGAACTGGCTGCACCTGCAGTGCCCGGTGGTCATCGTGGACGAGGCGCACAACAATCGGACTGAGCGCTTTTTCCAGACGCTGGGACGGGTGAATCCAAGCTGCATCATCGAACTCACCGCCACACCCGTTCCCGGCAACAACGTGCTGCACCACGTCAGCGCCCAAGAACTCAAGGCCGAGCAGATGATCAAGCTGCCCATCGTGCTGGCCGAGCATCCGCAGGGCTGGCGCGACTGTGTGGCCGACGCCATCCGTACCCGTGACCAGCTGGAGACCACGGCACAGACGGAGCCCGACTACATCCGCCCCATCGTCCTGATCCAGGCGGCCCCCAAGGGCAACGAGGCCACGGTCGATGTGGTGCGCCAATACCTGCTCGACGAGCAGCACGTCCCCGAGAACCAGATTGCCGTGGCCACCGGCGCGCAAAAGGAACTTGACGGCATCGACCTGTTCGACCGCGCTTGTCAGATCCGCTACGTCATCACCGTAGAAGCGCTCAAGGAAGGCTGGGATTGCTCCTTTGCCTATGTGCTGGCTTCCCTGCAATCGGTGAACTCGGCCAAGGACGTGGAGCAGTTGCTCGGGCGCGTGTTGCGCATGCCCTATGCCCGCTCCCGCCAGCAGGAGGCCTTGAACACCGGAGTTCGACAGTTTGAGTCAAAAATTGGCTGAAAACGCCGACCCGGCCTTGACGGAACAAAGGGTTAGCCTCGTTTTTGGAAAAGTACGTGTGGTGGCACGTTTTTCCACATTGTGAGGCTGTTGCCATTTGAAGATGGGTTGGTGTATTGTGGCGGCATGTTCATCAAGATCACCACCTCCGGCGGTCGCCGCTACGTCCAGCTCGTGGAGTCCTACCGGGATGAGAGCGGGCGGGTGAAGAAACGCACGGTGGCCACCCTGGGGCGCGCCGACCAAGCTGGCAGCCAGCTTGAGAGCGTGATCCGCGGCCTGCAGCGACTTCGCGGCGACATGCCGCCGGAGGCCGGCGCGGTGGCGACCGTGGCCGACGTGCGGTTCGAGTCCAGCCGCGCCCTGGGCGACGTATGGGCGCTGACCGAGCTGTGGGACGAATTGGGATTTGGCGAGCTGCGCCGGGTTTTTGGTCGCACGCGCAGCCGCATCGACGTCGAGGCGCTGGTGCGCCTGATGGTGCTCAACCGCCTGTGCGACCCGACGTCCAAGCTCGGCGTGCTGCGCTGGTTGCAGACGGTGGCGCTGCCGCGCTTTGCGCCCAAGGAGGTGACGCATCAGCACCTGCTGCGGGCGATGGATGCGCTGGTCGAACACCAGGACTGCGTCCAGGCGGCGTTGGCCGGGCTGCTGCGCCCGCTGATCGACCAGGATCTGTCGGTGGTGTTCTACGACATGACCACCATCGGCGTGGAGGGCCAGACCGAGTTGGCCGGCGACCTGCGCCAGTTCGGCCTGTCCAAGGACGGGGGGATGCGTCGCCAGTTCATGCTCGGCGTGGTGCAGACGGCCGAGGGACTGCCGCTGACGCATCGGGTCTGGGAAGGGAACACGGCCGAGGCACCGACGCTCAGCACCGTGGTTCAAGAGGTTCTGGCGCTGTACCCGGTCAAGCGCGTGGTGCTGGTGGCCGATCGCGGTCTGCTCAGCCTGGACAATCTGGAGTGGCTGCGCGGGCAACGCGTGGGCGGCACCGAGCAGCCCGTGGAGTTCATCCTGGCCGTGCCGGGGCGGCGCTACGCCGAGTTCGCCGAGATCCTGGAGCCGATTCACGCGCTGCGCTGCGCGGCGGCCACCCGCGAGGTCCTCGGCGAGACCCGCTGGCAGGACCTGCGCCTGGTCTGGGCCCACGATCCGCGCCGCGCCCTGGAACAAACCGCAGCGCGCCGCCAGCATATCGGAGAACTCACGCAGGAAGCCCAGCAGCGTGCTGGCAAGCTTGATGCGCAAGAAGGCGGCACCGCCTTCAGAGGCCGGCGCCTGAGCGACTCCGGTGCTAAGGCCTGGCTGTATCGCGCGGTCTCCGAGGCGCATCTGGGCTCGATCATCAAGGTCGACCTGCAATCGGATCTGTTCACCTACGTCATCGACGACAAGGCGCTGGCGCGTGCAGAACTGGGCGACGGCAAGCTGTTGTTGGTGACCAATGTGCCAGAGTTGTCGGCGCTTGAGGTTCTGCGACGCTACAAGAGCCTGGCCGACATCGAGCGCGGCTTCAAGATTCTCAAATCCGAGATCGAGATCGCCCCGGTGTTCCACCGCTTGCCCGACCGCATCCGTGCCCATGCGCTGATCTGCTTCATCGCTCTGGTGCTGTACCGCGTCATGCGCATGCGCCTCAAGGACGCCGGCTCCAAGCTGTCGCCCGAACGTGCACTCGAGCAACTGCGACGCATCCAATACCACCAGGCCCACCTCGGCGGCGAGCGCCGCGACGGCACGTCCTCGCTCAGCGACGCCGACCACGCCATCCTCCAAGGACTCAAGCTTCCGAAACCCGCCATCGACGACCAACTCGCACTCCTGTAGGGGCACGTTTCAACGCTCACCCTAACGATATCGCGTACTTACGACCGTAACTGTCGAACTCCGGTGAACAAGGCCTATGCCCACATCATTGCCGAGAACTTCGCCCAGGCGGCGTCCACGCTCAAAGACCGCATGGTGCAGAACATGGGCTTCGAGCGCTTCGAGGCCGCAGCGGCCTTGCTGCCGCAGGGCTCGCTCGATTTGCAAGGGGGACAAGGCAGGGTTCCACCAGCGATTCCTGACTTCACCCTCCAGGTCTCGCAAGCCCCGGACACCCAGCACTGGCCAGAACAGGTGCGGCAGGCCGTGGAAATCCGCCCGACCACACAGGGGGTGACCGTCATCCTGCGGGGCGATGTCAGCGCCGACACCTTGGCCCAGACGCAAGCCTTCATGGAACACACCCTGCCCACGCGGGAGCGGGAGAAGGTGCGCGACCAATTCGACGACTTCCGCGCCATGCGCCAGGCGATGCGCGCCCCTGCTCAACTGGGCGAGACTTTCATCCCCATCCCGCAGCTTTGCCTGAACCTGGACGGCCACCTGGAAACGGTGGAGCGGGAGACACTGACCGCGCTGGGTGACTGGAACCTGGCCCACCAAGCCGCGCAACTGGCCGCCTTCAACATCATCGAGACGGTAAACACTTTCCAGATTGACGTGAACGCCGCCCGCGTCGAATACCGGAAGATCGACACCGCCCAGTTGCACCTTGACGATGCGCCCAGTCATGTGTCCGAGCAGGACCTTGTGGCTTGGCTGGACCGGGAGTTACGCCAGCCCGATGTGTCTCAGCCGCAACTGCAGACCTACCTCCTACGCATGGTGCAGAACCTACTCCACGACCGGCGCATGACCCTCACCGCCCTGGTGCGGGCGCGGTTCCAGTTGGCGCAGGCGATCGAGCGCGAGATCGAGCGGCTGCGGCAGAACGCGGTGGCACAGGGGTTTCAGCTGCGGCTGCCGGAGATGACCGTGCCGCCGGCGGAACAGGCAGCTCCGCACAGCTTCCGGTTCCAGGCCGGTCAATATCCCGCAAGGAACGTCTACCGGGGCAGCTACCAATTCGAGAAGCACTTCTACCCGGTGATCCATGATCTGCGGGAGAAGACCCCGAGCGGGCGGGATTCCGAAGAGTTCCAATGCGCCAGGCTGATCGACGCGCATCCCCAGGTCAAGTTCTGGGTGCGCAACATCGAGCGCCAGCCCAGATGTTCGTTCTGGTTCCCGACCGCCACCGACTACTTCTACCCGGATTTCGTGGCCGAGTTGCAGGATGGCCGCGTGCTGATCGTCGAGTACAAGGGCGAACCCTATGAGACCAACGATGACTCACGCGAGAAGCGGCAGGCCGGTGATCAGTGGGAGCGCAGCAGCGGCGGTCGCTGCCTGTTCCTGTTCGCGGTGAAGCGTGATGAGCAGGGGCGGGATGTGGCGGGGCAGTTGAGGGCGAAGATCGGATAGGAGGGAGAACCCGATGGCAAGTTTGCGATTCGAAATGAGCGGCGAGTGGGACCTCGGCGACCTCGGCCATCTGACGGGGAGCCTTAAGCTCACCTATGCATACTTTTACTGGATCAGCGCGGCACCGGACCGGATGCCGACGCAGCTGAAGTCCTTGTTTGCTCGGTATTTTTGGTCTGGCCAGTACATCGGAGACAGATTTGCCGAGCAGCTGTACTGGGAAATTCCGAACCATGACCGTGTGCGGCTGAAGTCGATTGAGTATCACTCGCCCGGTTGGATGGAGATTGCAGGAGCTGCTGGAGCCTTGACCAGCATCGCTGTCGCTGTGCGAACTTGGGCAGATGCATTCGAAAAAGTCTTGGACCTGATGGCGAGGATCGACAAATTTTTCGATGATCGAAAACTTCGCCGCATTCCTGACAAGCTTTCCTTGGACAAGATCGGGGGACAGGCTGTTGATGATGCCCGGAGGCTATGCTTTGAAATCGGAAGCTTGCTTGGATTCGAGAAGGCAAGGATTGAAGAAATGATTGACCTGACGGGCAACCCTATCTCAACGCTACGGCTGCTTGTGTCGCTGGCAAACGAGGCACGTCGAATCGACGATCTGGCGAAGGCGAAGAAGCTCACACTGCCGCCCAAATGATGTTTCTTACGTTCCAGGATGACGGGTGCGCATTGGAATGTTCTACTCGGCGCGTATTACAGACGGGCCAGCATCCATTCGGCAATGGTCCCCATGAACTGAATTGCGGCTCTGCTTTCGGCAACTGTGACATTGGGGAGCCAAGGCCGTCCATGACCGGTGCCGGTCTTGTTTCTGAGGGCGTTGACCGAACATGCCAGTTCAAACATCGCACGCTCGATTTTCCGTTGTGGAAGTTCTCCTGGCTGCACAGTATCTTGAGGCGTTGCCAGACCCAGCGCGACGAAGGCTTGCCCCAGAAGTGCTTGGAAGTTCGCTGTCTGCGGATATGCGCCATATCGTTCGACCAGAACGTGGGCGGCAGTCGCCTCCAATAAGTCTTTTCCAGTGCCCGTCAGCAGCGCAGCGTCTTCGCCACCACGCTTTGCCCGCCTCACATAAGCCTGCAGGGCAGCCGAAAGCGCGGCGCCTGATAGGTTGTCAAGTACCGCTGGTTGTAGCTCGCCATCCCCGGTAAGAACGAAGCCCTCTCCATGGAAAGCAACGATAGCATCCGTCACAACGTGTTGGCCGACGAAATTCGGTGACGCTGGCCGAAAGCCGCCACAGCCGCGTAGGTGAGAAATGATCCCTTCAACGAGTGCTTCGCCCGCCACAGGGTTGTTTTCCAATGCCCAGCTGAGGGTTGTCCTGACGCGCTTGGCTTTTCCAACGATCTGGCCTTGTGCTCGGGGGTCACCCTTGCTTAGACCTGCCCGTTGAATCTGATACTCGATATCTGAATGGCTCGGTTCACGTGTCTCGGTCTGCGCGTCATCGACCATGCGAGATACTGCGACGATCACGGCATCCGAAAGTGGGGCTGGCATGACAGTAGTTGCTTATAGATTTGCACTGGGGGGAAGAGTGGAGCCCGATGGCGTCCTCATCGCGCGCAATGCCTCGACAAGAATTGGTAGGTCTGTGCTTGGACAAGCTGCGTCGCCCACTGTGCGCGCAGAAATCAGTTGCTGTACATGCCTCATCGCGCGATCGAGGCCAGCTTCACCCCCAATTTTCCGGAATATTTCCGGGTCCGCTTTTCTGTAATCCGGGAGATGCCCTTGCAGTGCCTGCATGACATCCGCGCAGTTGCTAAACGGTTGATCGGTATAGGCGAAATGGAGAAGAAGCCAAAACTCGATGCACGGTGAGCTGATGATCGGCTGAATACGAATTTCGGGTCGGCCCTCTCTCTGGTTTTCCCGTTGGACGGGTGTGTCGCACAGGGCTAGGGCAGAGTCCAGATTGGCCTGGTCGCCATCGATCATGACGAAAACCTTGTCAAACTCAGGTGTTTGAGCGAAACGCGTCTTTGCGCGAGTGACCACGGCCACGGGGTCAGCATCTGTCTGACCAGGAACGATGACGGCACTAGCTGTTGAAATGCCCAATAGGGCCAATAACGCCCTCAGGTAGTACGGCTCTGTGCATTTCCCTTCGCACACGATCAGCGCGGTCGCTCCCTCAGTGCGTCGAGCGTTGCGCCGCTCATGCTTATGGCGATTTTTTGCAAGCCTTCGCTGGTGCGGGTGATCCTCTCTCATGTCGCCCCTCAGAATAAAAATTCCGTGAGGAAGGGGATCGCCCCATAACGTCCCATGAGGTAACCACGTTCCAGGGCCTCGTTCTTGCGCGGGCTGTACTCAGTCAGCGAATACAACTCGGAAGTCTGTTGGGATTGCTTCTCGACGAACCAGACTTGATCGCGGCGCAGGAGGTTGGGGTCAAGCAGTGAGGTGTCGTGTGTGGTCATCCACATCTGCGCACCTTTTTTGGAGAGATTCGGGTTGTGCAAGAGTTGGATGATGTACCGGGTCAACAATGGATGCAGGCTGGTATCGAATTCATCGACAACCAGAACTTTGCCATTCTCGATGGCGTCGAGAAGTGGCGCGGAATAACCCAGCAAGCGCTGCGTGCCGTAGGACTCGAAACGTCTATCGAACCAGACGGGGCTGCCACCGTCGATTTGGTGGCAGAACTCGACATCGGGCACCTCGCCGTCAACCGTGAGCGTTTCAAGCGGTTTGCCGGGTTCGAACTTGAGCTGCAACTGCGGCCCTTTTCGCTTCTCGACTTTGATGTCGCTTACATGTATGTCCGCAGCATTCATGAGCTTCAGGACCCACTCTTTGTAGTGCGGCTCGGCAAGCCTGGCGAACGTCGGCGCCAAATTGAACTCGAAACGACCTGCTAGCACGATCAGATCACGTGCAAACCAATTGAAGATCGGGAGAAGTTGCGCGCTGTTGGATTGGCTTGCTTGTGTCAGGAACAGCGCTTTGGGCGGGGTGTTCTCCATCCAAACCTTCTTGTTCCCTTTGAAGTAGGCAGAAAAGGGTTCCCAATCCTTCTGGCCTGTCTCTGCGTTGTAGTGGTACTCGAACCAGCGCTGAGGTTTGTTGGCCTCATAGACCAGCAACCATTCACTTCGGATGCACTCGGCGTCGAAGGCAAATCCATACTGGTAGCGAACCCCTTCCAGCATGATTGTGATCTCGAACTCGGTCGGTTGATTCGCGGAATGATCATCAAGCCGGAACGGGGTGTACAGATCCCGGTACTGCGGCTCCAGCAGACGAGTCGAGGTCAGGACCATGGTCTGCATGGTGATCAAAGCAAAGATCAGGTTGCTTTTGCCACTGGCGTTGGGACCGTAGACGACAGCGGAGCGCAACAACTTCGGCACAGCCGACGATCTAGTGGCAATGCAATGCGTCTCGTCGAGTGTCTTGTCTGCGGTGGCAACGAAGCTGAGGCACTGCTCTTCACGGATCGACCGAAAATTTGTGACGCGAAATTCCACAAGCATTGGCATCCCCACATAAAATATGAATGCAATTTTTGCGAGAAAAATTCAAAACGTCAATAAATTTCAGACCATACGGTGTAAATTTGCAATGCTTTGCAAGTTGCGCCTATGCCTTCGCCCCGAGTTCGTGGGAAACATTCGAGAGGCCCAGTCACCCTCTACCCCAGCTTTGCAGCCAACTTTTTCACCTCGACGTGTGTGTAGCGCTTCAACATCTGCAGCGTCTTGTGCCCGCTGATCGCCGCCAGCTCGAAAACGCTCAGGTCGCCTCGCTCGGCCAGCCGCGACAACGACTCGTGACGCAGATCGTGAAAGCGAAGGCCGGTAATCGCAGCTCGCCCACAGGCGAGCCTGAACGCCGACTGTAGAGTCTGCTGCTTGACTGGCAGGACCGCACCGCCCTTGATGTCACGGGGCAGTCCTTGCAAGATTGCGATAGCGGCACTGGTAAGCGGGATCGTCCGTGCCTCGCCATTTTTCGTCATCGGCAGCGTTGCGATCCGACCCTGCAGATCGACATCCTGCCAGCGCAACGCGAGCAGTTCCCCCTGCCGCATGGCGGTCTCGACGGCGAGCAGCACGGTCGGACGTAGCCATGGGTTCTGGCTGGCCGCGCACTCTGCCAGCAGCCGGGTCGCCTCATCGCTGCTCAGTCGGCGTTCTCGGTGCGCGCTATCTTTTGGCTTGCGAATGAGGCGGCAGGGGTTGCCGTTCGGCAGATTGATGCCGAACTCCTTGCTGGCCACGTCCAAAACCTTGGACAACAGGTCAAGTTCGGTTTTCACCGTTGCACCGGATACCCGTGGTGCGGACGCTGCATCGGTGTAGCGCGGGTCGGGATCGACCAGGCGGGCATCACGGTATTCGGTGACAACGGTCGTGGTGATGGCGGCAATCGCGTACTTGCCGAGCCGGGCCTGCAGACGCGCCAACTTGTGTTTCCAGCCAGCGCCCCGATAGTGGATTGGGGCGTACTCTTCGGCGAACCGCTTGGCCAAGTGATTAAACGTCGTGCGCTCGGCATCTCGCCTTGGCATGAACAAGCCACGGTCCAGTTCGGCCTCGACTTGTCTCGCCCACGCTTCGGCGTCGCGGCGATTGGTAAAGGTCCTGGACTGTGTAGGGAAGCCCTGCTTGCGAATCAGTGCCCGCCATTGGTAGTCGCCTCTGCGCTCGATGTTTGCCATGGAGCTCAATGCTAAAACCAGTGCACCAAATTTGCACCAAAAACCCTATAAAATTGGCTATGTCGTTGTTTTAATTTATGACGAAACGCCCCTGCTAAGGGAGTATGTGCCAAAAGCGCATCAAGGGTTCGAATCCCTTCGTCTCCGCCAAGACATAAGCCTAAGTGATTGATTCACTTAGGCTTTTTTCTTTAGTCTGACGCTGCAGTATGCCACCGGGTATGCCATGGAAAGTTGCTTCTATTTGGCAACCATTGTTCGGCATTGACTGATTGTTCCTGTTTCGTGGCGTCGAGCGGGTAAGAATTTCGACCAGTCTGTCTTTCTCTATGCGCCTCGTTCCTGGCTTGCAGTCGAAGTGATGACAAAGCGAAGGCATCTTTCAGCCCACCACTTCAAAGCGCAAAAAGTCGGTGAGCCGCTTTGACTCAGCGATCTCATCGTGCGGGAGCAGTATGTATTGCCATGGCTTGCCGCCTACTGCAGTTGCGTATTCCGAAGCATGCTCACACCAGCGAGCGGCGGCAGCGGCTTTGGACTGAACCTCCGGGGCATTGATGTCGCTGCGCGCCTTGGTCTCTACCATCAGAATGGTTGTATCGGTTTCGGCCACGAAGTCGGGGATGTACTCTGGCTGCTCGGCGCCGAGCTTGTAATAGATCTGGAACTGCCCCTTGGCGGGCTTGAACCACTTGCTGGCGTCGCGCTCCAGAATGACTGCAAAGCGGCGCTCCGTTGACCTGCCCCCTCGCGCCGTACCAACGTTAAGTCAGGAGTCCGGGTTGCAAGGTTAATTCACCTCGTTGGGGGTTGCGGGGTGAGCAGCATCGCCAGCGCGCTGGCGATGCTGCTCGGCGAATCGCGCCGGAGGTATCCGACCCAGACTGCTGTGGGGCCGCACCTCGTTGAAGTCGCGGCGCCATTCAGCAATGGTCACTCTGGCTTGGTGCAGCGTCTCGAACCATTGCTCGTTGAGGCACTCGTCGCGGAACTTGCCGTTGAAGCTCTCGATGAACCCATTCTGCGTCGGCTTACCTGGTGCGATCAGGATGTGGCGCACGCCGCGACTCGTGGCCCAGGCCATGAATGCCTGACTGGTGAATTCCGGTCCGTTGTCGGTTCGGACGGCTGCGGGGTAGCCGCGAAATCGNGGTGCTTGGTCCAACGGCGGTGTACTGGAGCTTGCTGGTCGCGCGCTTTGGCATTCTGGCTTGGGGCCTGTGGCTGGCGCGGGTGGGTCGGGCCAAGGAGGTGCCGGATGTGCGCCGTGTGGCGACGGCGCTGCTCGGCTTCGAGCTGAGCATCATGGTGCTGTTCCTGCTGGTGGTGCTGGCCTATGGCGGCAGCGCAGACTATCACTCGATCACCGCACTGGCGCTGATTTTTGCCGGCTATGCCTATGTGCCCGTGTTGCGGCGCGAGGCGATGTGGGTGGGGGGGTCTTTACCGTATTGTTCGCGATCGTTGTCTGGACTTCGCTGCATTTTGACGCCAAATATGTCAATATCGCGCTGGTGCTGTTCGGCTTTGCCAACGTGGCCGGATGGCAGATTGCGGTCTCGCTCAGCCGGGGCATGCGGCTGGCCTGGCTAGACCGACGCCGACTCGAACAGCAGGCGCAAGCGGCCCAGCAGGCGCGCCAGCGCGCCGAGCAAAGCGAGGAAAACCTCGAACACCTGTTCGACGCCTCGCCGATGCCACTGGTGCTGGTGCGTGTGGCCGATTCTCGGGTGTTGCGTTACAACGCGGCGGCGAAGGTGCTGTTCGACCCGCATGATCTCTCGCACGGCGACGTGTTTACGACCGATTTTTACGAAAATCCGGCGCAGCGCCTGCAGTTGCTCGAGCGTCTGCAAGCCGAGGGCACGGTGCGTCAGGCTGAAGTGCGGCTGAAGACGGTTGGAGGGCAGGGTGTGGACGCGCTCTTGTCTATGCGCCCGCTGCGCTTTGCCGGGGAGGACTGCATTGTCACGGGCATGGTCGAAATTTCAGCGCAGAAGCACCTTGAACAGCAATTGCGCGCGCTGGCCCACACCGATCCGTTGACCGGGCTGCAGAACCGACGCGGATTTTTCGCCATGGTCGAGCACGCCCTGCGGACGCGGCCCGCAGGGCAGCCAGGGCCTTGCATCATGCTGATCGATCTCGACCATTTCAAGCAGATCAATGACCGCTATGGCCACCCGGTGGGTGACGAAATCCTGGTGGAGTTCGCCCAGGTGGTGCTGTCGCTTTTGCGCGAGGGCGATGTGTTCGCTCGCATGGGCGGCGAGGAGTTCTGCATTCTGCTCGCGCATACGCGCGCGTCGCAGGCCTTGGAGGTGGCGGAACGGGTGCGCGAGTTCGTCGCGGCGCACCCGTTCCAGACCTCGGCCGGAGTGGTGCGCTTGAGCCTGAGTCTGGGCATCGCGGGATGCGATGCGCCGGTGCAGAGCATCGACCGGGTGCTGTCGATGGCCGATCAGGCGATGTATCGCGCCAAACAGGGCGGGCGTAATCGCACCGAGCTGTATTGCGATTAGGGTCTGTTCACGCTATTCCCTCTGAATCATGAGGGCATTCCTACAAATAAGAATTATTCGCAATAAGATAGCCCCCATGGCGATGGCGCAGAGCGTTTCGCCTCGGTGGGTCTGATTCCGGGCCGACCTGACTTGGGAGATCGATCATGGGATATGCAGAACTTGGGCTCAGTCTGTTGGTGGTGCTGCTGCTGACGTGGGCAGCGATGGAGTGGTCACGATGAACCCGGGGCTGGCTGCGCATTTCAGCGATCGTGGACGCCTGTTTCAGTCTGATCGTGGACGGCGTTTCAGCGCGATCGTGGACGCGCGTGGGGTGCGCGCAAGCGATGGGTTGGACTGTATCTCAAACGTCCACGATCAGCCTGAAACGGTTCTTGCGAAGCGGTTGGTGAGGGGATTCTTTGCAGGCTTATCCACGGCGGCGGACGGCGCTTGCGACGGACCGGCCGCCGCGGTGGATAAGGCGTGTTCGGCGCAGCGGTGGCGGAGGTTCTGGGGGGTCATTGATCTTTATCCTTCTCGCGCAGCGATGGGCCTTTGAGCTCGATTTTGTGGCTGCTGTGCACGATGCGGTCGAGAATGGCGTCAGCCAGCGTGGGGTCGTCGAGGTAGGCATGCCAAGCTTTCACTGGAAGCTGACTGGTGATCAGCGTGGAGCGGCTGCCGACGCGGTCGTCGAGCAGTTCGAGCAAGTCATTGCGCTCGGCCGCGCCCATGGGCGCGATCGCAAAGTCGTCAATCAGCAGCAAGTCAAGCCTGGCCAGTTGGGTCATGCGTTTGGCATAGCTGCCGTCGCCGTGGGCGACCTGCAGCTCGTCGAACAGGCGTGCTGCGCGGGTGTACAGCACCGAGAAGCCCGCGCGGGCGGCCTGATGCGCCAGGGCGCAACCCAACCACGTCTTGCCGCACCCCGTGGCGCCGGTGATGAGCAAGTTCTGTGCATGGCGTAGCCAGTCGCCACCGGCCAGGTTGGCGATGAGATGACGGTCCAGGCCGCGGCTGGCACGCCAGTTGATGTCCTCCACGCAGGCAGCAGAAACCTTGAGCCTGGCCGCCTTGAGCAGGCGCTGCAGGCGGCGGCCGTCACGCCAGGCGATCTCGCTTTGCACCAGCAGCGTGAGCCGCTCGTCGAAAGCCAGGGCGGCTGCCGCCGTGCTGCTGGCCTGCTCCGTCAGGGCGTGGACCATGCCGTCCAGGCGCAGCGCGCGCAGTTGGTCGAGGGTGTGTTCATTGAGCATCGTTGTTCTCCGTCAGTGGTAGTAATCGGCACCGCGCACGTTCTCGTGCTCGGGCAAGGCGGTGGACGCCGCCGTGGGGATTGAGGCGTGCTGGCGATCAAGCCCGCTCTTGAGGATTGAGGCCACGCTGCGGTAAGTGGGCGAGCGGATCGCCAGCGCCCTGGCGCAGGCCGCTTCCAGGCGCTGGGGCGTGTACTCACGCGCCAGGCGCTTGAGGCCCAGGCAGGCGCGGTAGCCCTGCTCGGGATGCGGGCGGTTCTCCAGTTGCCAGGTCACGACGCCCGCGGCGGCCACCCCGATGCTCTGGCCCCACTTGATGAGCTTGGCCGGGGTCCACTCCAGGTGCGCACGGTGCGAGGCTGGCATATGCTCGGGCGTGGTGGAGTGCTGGCCGCGCCGGGCGTTCAGCGCATGACAGGCCACGCGCTGGTTGGCGCAGAAGATCTCCAGCAGCCCGGCGCCCGCGCGCATCTCCACCGAACTGCCCACCAGGCGGTGCGGCACGCTGTAGTAGTGCCCCTCGAACTCGACGTGATAGTCGACGTTGACCTTGGCCTGCTTCCAGTTGCCAACCACGTAGCGCGTGGCTGGCAGGGGCGAGAGCGCCGGGGCGTCGAGGGCCAGGAAGGCGTCGCGGCGGCAGCCGGGCAGCTTCTGGAACGGGCGCAGGTTCAGATCGGCAATGAGCGCGGCGATCGCCGCGTTGAGCTCGATCAGGCTGAAGAAGCGACGGTTGCGCAGCCGCGCCAGGATCCACCTTTCGATCAGCAGCACCGCGCCCTCGACCTTGGGCTTGTCTCTCGGGTGCGCCGGGCGTGCGGCCAGCAGCGCGCAGCCGTAATGGTTGGCAAATTCCTCATACGTGCGGTTGGGCAGCGGGTCGTAGTGGTCGGGGTGTTTGATCAGGGCGCGCGCCTGGTCGGGCACGATCAGCCGCGGTACGCCGCCGAAGAACTCCAGCGCCTGGACTTGCGCGCCGATCCAGTCGGCGGTGGTCTGCCGAGGCGTGGCGCAGGCGTAGGTGTAGCTCGACGCCCCCAGCGTGGCCACGAAGATCTGTGCAGCGCTGATCTCGCCGGTGGCCACGTCGGTGATCGGCACCGTCTGCCCGGCGTAATCGACAAACAGCTTCTCGCCGGCCCCATGCACCTGGCGCATGGAGCGCTTGAGGGTCTGCGCCCAGGCGCGGTACTTGACGCAGAAACTGGTGTACTTGTAGGCCAGCGCGTTGCCCTGCGCGTACTCCTCCCACAGCAGCATCAGCGTCACGCCGGGACGCTTGAGTTCCTGGTGAATGGCGGCAAAATCGGGGGCGAGATGATCGCTGGCGCGCGGCACCGGCGGGCGGTACAGCCGCCCCTCCAGCTCAACGTCGGTCAGCGTCTGGGCCACCGCCCAGTCCACCCCGGCCACGCGGGCCTGCGACACGTACTTGCCCACCGCGCTCTTGGACAGCTTGAGCGCGCGGGCCACTTCGCTATAGGTCAACCCAACCTGCAGGTGCAGGCGCAATGCTTCTCGGATCTGGCGCATCGTGATTCTGGTTGTGGGCATCGGCTTCGATCAAAAAATCGACCAGCCTAGACCGCCTAGGAAATCACTTGCCGCCACCCCCAATCGTCCACGATGACGCTGAAACAGCGTCCACGATCAGGCTGAAACGCCGTCCACGATCCCGCTGAAATGCCGTCCACGATCAGCCTGAAATGCCGTCCACGATGGGCTGAAATACGCACCGNAGTTCACAAACAAGGGTGGGTCAGATCGAGATGAAAATAGTGGGTCAGGTTTGCATGGAAATCAACACCATGAGGCGACAAGCAGGCTGTTTGAGAAAGGTCTGGGCGTCATGGAGGTGGCCAGCATGACCGGCCACAAGAGCCTGAGCATGCTCAAACGCTACACGCATATTGAAGCCGAAAAGCTGGCGAAGAAGTTGGGATAGCATCGTGACATGCCTGTCGTTTTTCGCCACCAAGGATTTCGCTTTCTGTTCTATTCGAATGAAGGCAACCCGCGTGAGCCGGTGCACATTCACGCCGTCAAGGACGGCATCGACGCCAAGTTCTGGATTCACCCGGTGCGCCTGGCCTATAACGACGGCTTTGATGCCAAAACCCTGCGTGGACTTGTCGAAGTGATCGAGATCCACGTTGAAGACATCGAAAGGGCCTGGAATGAACACTTTGGTTAGAGCGCAATCCGTCATCTTCAACGACGACAGCATGCAGGTGCAGCTCTCCGATGGCCGCGTGCTGGGTGTGCCCCTGGCCTGGTTTCCGCGCCTGCTGCACGCCACGCCCGCCCAACGCGCAGCCTACACACTCAGCACGCGCGGCTTGCATTGGGAAGAACTCGATGAAGACATCTCCATCGAGGGGCTGCTTGCCGGTGTGGGGGATCTCACCCATCATCATGCCGCGACAGCATAATGATGGTTCCTCATCATATGCCCGTGGTGATCATGGGAATGATCCGGGCCAGTGCGAGGCCAGTATGTCCAAGACCGACAAGCTCCGCAGGATGTTCGTCGTCTCCTGGCGGACGGTTGACGTACAGGAAATCGGGTACCTTGATTAGATAGCACTCCTGCGGGTTGCTGCGTGGTCACGCTATGTTGGCTGGTGCATCTGTTTTTCCATCCTGGTGGAAACTACCTGACGAAGCTGCAGAATCTTGCCAGCCAGCAGAGTGTTCCGGTTGGTCAGATCAGAAACATTGACGTAGAAGCCGTTCATCACATTCGTTTCCTTGCCTCGCAGCCGGACCTTTACAGACTGGCCTGATTTTGATGGCACATCTTCCAAGCATATTGCCCATCCGACCTTTTCTCGCCAGAGCAAATCGCCGACCCTGTGCGTGATACCGCGCTCGCCCTGCTGGCGCAGTTCCCCCTCCCAGACTTGCCTCAACTCGGAATCAATTTCCTCCAGCAGCCGCGTCACCGTTGGTGCAACCTCGGCAAGATAAGACCGCGCGTCGTCGATGCGAATTCTTCCGATGAGCGCCGCGACTTGTTCGTGCCGATGGAATTTTGACCCACCGTGCCGATTCAATTTTGACCCGGGGTCTAAGGCCGACTGCGTCGCAGTCGGGTGTGGATAAGTCTACGGTTTTTGCGTGGGGTTGGCTCCTGGTTGGTGGGTTTGGATCCTTGGGGCAAGCTGCGCCGGGCGTAGCCCAGAGCGGCTTGCCCCAAGGGCTTGTGGGGGTCAAAGCGGTGTCTCGGGCTCAGCGGGCTGGGGTGCCTGTGCTGTGCCCGAACGCCTTTGCTCCCGCGCCTTGATGCGGGTCTTGGCGGTTTCCGTGCTGTGACGGAAGCGGTAGCTCTCGTTACCGGTTTCCAGAATGTGGCAGTGGTGTGTGAGCCGGTCGAGCAAAGCCGTGGTCATCTTCGCATCGATGAACACGCTAGACCACTCGCCGAAGGCCAGATTGGTCGTGATCAGCACGCTGGTGTGTTCGTAGAGCTTGGACAGCAGATGGAACAACAAAGCCCCGCCCGCCTGACTGAAGGGGAGATACCCCAGTTCATCGAGAATGACCAAGTCCATGCGCAAGAGGCTTGCTGCAATCCGCCCGGCTTTGCCCTGCGCCTTCTCCTGCTCCAGCGCGTTGACCCGATCGACGGTGGAGTAAAACCGCACCCGCTTGCCGTGCTGCGTGATGCCCGCCACGCCGATGGCCGTTCCAAGGTGCGACTTACCCGTGCCGGGCCCGCCCACCAGCACGACGTTGTGCGCGGCTTCGGTAAAGGCCATGCTGGCGAGTTGCCCCACCAGCTTGCGATCGACCCTTGAGGCATCAAAGTCAAACCCCGCCAGATCGCGGTGCACCGGGAAGCGGGCCGAGAGGATCTGATGACGCACCGAGCGCACGGCGCGATCTTCCTGCTCAGCCTGCAGCAAATGCTCAACGAGCCACTGCGCGACATCCAGCCTGGCGTTCGTCCCCAGACCTTGCAAATCGGCCCAGGCACCGGCCATGCCGTGCAGCCGCAACGCCTTGAGTTCCGCAATGACCTCACGCATGATCACGCTCCTCGTCAGTCACGCGCAGGCGGTCATAGCGGGCCGTGTCGGCGCGGGGTGGATCGGCCATCGTCAAGACCGTGGTGACCTCCGCAGGCTGGGGGCCGGTTTGCAGCCGTCCCATGACGTTGACAACGTGTTCCACGCTGATGCGCCCGGAGGGGGCCGTCGCCTCCAACACCAGATCGGCGGCCACCAGCACCGCCTCCAGCCCGGATGCGGGCACCAGAGCCAGCACCTGGGCCATGAGCCGGTCGCCCCCGTCTTGCCGCAGCAGCGCCTGGCGCAGTTGCTGCAAGGGCTTGGGCAGATCGGCAAACGGCGCGCCGTTGCGCAACGCCCCGGGTTTGCGTTGAATCAGCGGCACATAGTGCTGCCAGTCGTAGGTGGTCAGCCCCCGGTTGGCCAGCCGGGCATGGCGGGCCACACACACGCCGTCATGCGCCACGACCACCTCGGTGGGATACACCCGGGTGCTCACCCGCCGCCCGGCGAGTTCACAGGGCACGGAGTAACGATTGCCGGCCATGGCCACCAGACAGGTGCTGCTGACCTTGACCGTGTTGTCCACATAGCCGTCGAACGCTGTAGGCATGGGCATGAGGTGGGGCTGCTCGTGCTCGAGCATCTCGGCCACGGTGAACTGGCTGAACTCGGGATGGAAGATCTCCTGCCACAAGGCCCGGCAGCGCATGGCCAGCCAGGCGTTGAGTTCGGCAAAGGAGCGCCAGGGCGTCGACAGGGCCTCAATCCACACACGTCGCCTGCTGTCCTGGACGTTCTTCTCCACCACCCCCTTCTCCCAACCGGAAGCGACGTTGCAGAAGTCGGGGTCGAACAGGTCGTGGCTGCACATCGCCGCAAAGCGCGCGTTGACGTCGCGCTTCTTGCGCGGGTGCACTTTGTCGACGGCTGTCTTCATGTTGTCATAGATGCCGCGATGCGGCACTCCGCCGAAGGCGGCAAACCCCTGGGTATGGGCGTCAAACAGCATCTCGTGACCTTGGCTGGGATAGGCCCCCAGCCAGAAGGCACGGCTGGCGCACAGCTTGACGTGGGCAACCTGCACGCGGTACGGCACGCCGCCCACCACCATGCTCTCTTCACTCCAGTCGAACTGGAAGGCTTCGCCCAGCGCAAACGTCAAGGGCACGAAGGCGTGCACAGGGCTCGTGCCATCGGCCTGTCGCCAGGCGCGCAGTAAATCGGTGACGCGGCTGTAGGCGCCGTCATAGCCTTGTCGCTTCAACTCGGCATGCAATGCCCTGGCCGTGCGCCGCTGCGCTTTAGGACGCTGCGCATCAATGGCCACGGCCTGCCGGAGCCACTCCACATAGGGCGCTAGTGTAGTGTTCCATTCTGTTTGGAACTTAAGCGTCTATTCGCGCGAATGACCTTCTGCAGGATGTCGCGAGCGCTCTTGGTCCAGATGAACGGCTTGGGGTTGACGTTGTGATGTGCGACGTATTCGTCGATGGCAGCCACGAGTTCGGGCACGCTGGTGAACACCCCGCGGCGCAGCCGCTCGGTGGTGATGTCGCGGAAGAATCTCTCGACCATGTTCAGCCACGACGCAGAGGTGGGCGTGAAGTGCATGTTGAACCTGGGGTGCTTGGCCAGCCACTCCTGCACAGCCGGGTGCTTGTGTGTGGCGTAGTTGTCGGCGATCAGATGCAGCGTCTTGTCCTTGGGCGTCTCGCGGTCGATCTGGCGCAAGAACTTCAACCATTCAACGTGGGTATGGTGCTGCTGGCACTGGCCGATGACCTGGCCGTCAAGCACGTTGAGTGCGGCAAACAGCGTGGTCGTGCCATTGCGCTTGTAGTCGTGCGTCATGGTGGCCGCACGGCCCCTCTTCATGGGCAAGCCCGGCTGCGTGCGGTCCAGCGCCTGGACCTGGCTCTTCTCGTCACAGCACAGCACCAGCGCATGCTCGGGCGGGGACATGTACAGCCCCACGATGTCTTCGAGCTTCTCGACGAATTTCGGATCGCGCGAGACCTTGAAGCCACGCACGATATGAGGCTTCAGACCGTGCGCCTGCCAATGCCGCATGACAGTGCTCGCACTGACGCCCAGAACCTCACCCATCTTGCGTGTGCTCCAGTGCGTGGCGGTCTCGGGCGTGCTTTGCGTGGTCAGCTCCACCAGCTTGGCTGCGTCCACCTTGACCGGCGGCGCGCCACGTGGCAGGTCGCGCTCGATGCCTTGCAGCCCCGCTTGCAGATAGCGCTCGCGCCAGCGCGCGACCTGCACGCGACCGATACCAAGCTGCTCGGCGATCTCCTTGTTCTGAACGCCCTTGGCGGCCAGCAGCACGATGCGCGCGCGCTGCGCCAGTCGCACGCTGGTGCGCTTGGAACGCGCCAGCCGCGTCAGCTCGCTTTCCTGCTCGGTGGTCAATTCAATCGCCGGGGCAACGCGCACTTGCTCTCTCCAATGCAAACCGTAGTAAAACATTGGAGACAAGCAACTCAATTAAGTTCACTCAAGAATCAAACACTACACTAGCAGGCCCAGCCCCGCGCCCCACGCCAGCGGCGAGCGCTCGCGCCAAGCAAGCACCTTCGCAGGAATCCAGCGCACCTGTTTGAGCAAGGCCAGATTGAACGCCGCCCCGGCCAGACCGCAGACCACCGCGGCGATGACCACCGGCAAGACGAAGGCCAGCGGAAAAATGTCCGGCGCGGTGATCTGGCCGAAATACAGATAGTTGCCCGCCAGCGCCAAAGAGACCAGGCCGGAGAACACGATGCTGGTGATGAGCACGCCGTTGGTTCGCACCTCGAAGCTGCGGGTGAGCTCCTCGATGGCAAACAAAATCCCGGCCAGCGGGGTGTTGAACGCACCCGACAGACCCGCCGCCGAGCCCGCGAGTAGCAACAGGCGCTCCATGCGCAGCGACACACGGGGATAGAACCGCCGCATCTCGTACATGATGGACGCGCCGATATGCACCGTCGGCCCCTCGCGGCCCAGCGTCAGGCCGCCCAGCATGCCCAGCAGCCCGAGACCGATCTTGCCGATCAAGATGCGCAGACCGAACAGGCGGCGGATGCGGGTGGGGTCTGGCTGGCCATGCAGCGCCGCAATCACCTGCGGAATGCCGCTGCCCTCACTGCCGCTGAACCATTTGCGGGTCATCCATACCGCGCCGCCGGTCAACGCCGGGGTGATGAGCAGGGCCAGCCACGCCCGGCCGTCGATCCAGCCGAGAAAAATCGCCAGCACATCGTTGGTCCAATTGGCGAACTGCACCGCTGCCAACCCCACCAGGATCGCCCCCACCCAGAGCACGCCGTAATTCAGCCACGATCTGCGAAGTTCTTTTCGTGTGAGTCGCCAAATCGCAGCGGGGCGGTAACGAGCATGCATAGGGAACAAGAA
This sequence comes from Thiomonas sp. OC7, assembly GCF_900634595.1. Lineage (NCBI taxonomy): Bacteria > Pseudomonadati > Pseudomonadota > Betaproteobacteria > Burkholderiales > Thiomonas > Thiomonas sp. OC7. The sequence goes on from NZ_LR131953.1 coordinate 2,641,925, forward strand.
TAGCGGGACGGCGCGCACTGGCCATGAAGAGCAAGGCCTCTGGAATACGCGTACGGATGAAGCGGCAAAGCAGACAAAGCGTAATGGCGCGCAACTCGTCACCATACTGCACGGGGTAAATCTCAATAGAAACAGAACGTTGCCTGTGTCCCTTCGTGCAACTCAGGCATTGCACTTAAGGGTTTTTACGCACTAGGATAACCCCGCATTTTTGACAAAAGTTAAAACACAGACGCGTTCACAACCGCTGACACCTTGCGAGAAAGCCTTACCTATGCGTTCCCTTCATCTGCTCACCGTGCCGGAAAAACTGCTGCATACCGGCTTCATTTTTCTGGTCTGCATCGGCTTGCTCTGTGCCGAAGCCTATCTCTACGTCACCCACGCCGGTCTGGACGGCAAGACTGGGGTGACCCTCAAGGACATCCAGATTTCGTACTACGGCAACCGCGACAGCAGCAAGCTGCAAACCGTGCTGCCCACCATGCTCACCAACGCGGGCGTGCCGAAAGAGCAGTGGCCGCAACTGCAGAAGACCATCGACACCTGGGTGGTCGGCGGGCAGACCAAGGCCGGCTACGAGACCGAGATCAAGCCCATCCTCGCGCAACACTGCCTGATGTGCCACAGCGTGGCCATGAGCAAACAACTGCACAACCCGCCGCTGGCTTCGTATGAAGACGTGAACGCGGTGGCCAAGGTCGACACCGGCATGTCGTACAACTCGATGCTGATGACCGGCATGGTGCACCTGACCATGCTGGGGCTGATTTTCTGGGTGGCCGGCTGGCTGTTTTTGCAAACAAGGGTGCACAGCCAGATCAAGGCCATTTCGGTCATCACGCCGTTCATCGCCATGCTGCTCGATTTTTCCGGCTGGTTCCTCACCAAGCAGAACCCCGACTTCGCCTGGTTCGTGCTCATCGGCGGTGCGCTCTCGTGCCCGATCGCCANGGCTGGCGTAGCCAGGTACGCACCGTGTTGCGCGACAGCCCCGTACTGCGGGCAATCTCTCGAACGGATTTGTTCTGGCGGAAATGCATCCGCCGGATCTTGCCAATCATGTCCATGGTGATCACTCCTGCCCCCCGTGCCTAAAAAAGCAGCAGGGTAGGTGGAACACCCGGGTCAATTTTGCGTCGGCATAACCTTCAAAAGTGGGTCAATTTTCATTCGGCACGAACAGGCCAGGCCATCAGTGGTGACTAGCAGCAGCAGATCGGGTATCCGCGCGTTTGCGCAGGGCTGTGGTGAGACGGTGCAGGCCGCCCGGCAGGGCTGTGGCATGGTGGCAGTGCAAGCGCTAGCCGTGAAGCCGTGGGGGAATCCTGGGGGACAGAGTACGGGACGGTTTGGGGGAATTTTGGGGGAATCTAGGGGGAATTTATTCCCCCTAAACCCCGTTTTGGAAGAAAACAATCCCACGGCGTGGGTGTGGGCTTGTTCTATAAGTTCTTGTTTTTCTTTTGTTTTATTGGTGCGCCCGGCTGGGATCGAACCAGCGACCCTTGGCTTCGGAGGCCAATACTCTATCCACTGAGCTACGGGCGCAGGCGGAAGGTGCGTTGTGACTTCCGTGCAACGCAACATCTTAACCTGATCGGGGGCTGTCGCGGCCGTAATGTCAGGAGGGCTTCTGCTTTGGCTGCCTGCAGATTTGACTTGAATTTGACTTGAGGTTCGGTCGACAGGGGGCGACGGTATGTCGCACTACAGAATGTTTCTGAATATGATGCGAATCAAATTCAGGGCCTCTGGCGGGCGGTGTTGGGGTTGACCCCGTCGAGGGATCGTGAGCAACGCATATCATGTCGTCTGCAATTTTTCAGATTTCCACTTTTTACACTCGACCGCTATGAGCGCACCGCACTCGAATTCCCATTCCGCTTCTTCCAGTTCCGACGATGTGTCTGATCTGCCTTTTGCGCCGACTCTGCGCAAGATTCTGATGGTGATGGGCGTCGGCTTCATTGTTCCTATCGTCTTGTTGCTGTTGATTGCGTTTTACATCGGCAGCAGCAGCCAGCCACCGGCGGGTTCGGAGGCGCTGGCGACGGCTGAGGTGGATGCGCGGGTTGCTCCGGTGGGCTCTGCCGCAGTCGCGGCCAGCAGTCAGGCTGCGGCACAGCAGAATGCGGCCTCGATGACCACAGCCGCTGCGGCGCCTGCGGCTTCTGCTGCAGCGACAACGCCGGCGGGCTCAAGCAGCGGTGCCGCGGTGCCGGTTGCGGCGACCAAGGTGGACGGCAAGGGCTTGTACGAATCCACCTGTATCGCCTGCCACGGTGCGGGTGTGGCGGGCGCACCCAAGGTGGGCGACAAGGCAGCCTGGGCGCCGATCATTGCACAGGGCGACGCGGTGTTGTATGACCGTGCGATTCATGGTTATACGGGCAAGCTCGGCGTGATGCCGCCCAAGGGCGGTTCTTCGGCAAGCGATGATGACGTGAAGGCCGCTGTGGACTATATGGTGGCTCAGTCGAAGTAAGTGTCGAAGGGGGGGGCTCCCCGCCTTCGTAGTGACAAAAAGCCCGCGATCTGCGGGCTTTTTTGTCGCCAACTTCAGGGGGGATCGGGCCGAAAACCGAAGAACTCAGCAGGCGACTCGGTGAAGTGGCCGATGGTCAGGGGGGCGGCGTTGGGCAGGCAGAGTTGTGTGCCCGGGGCATCGAGATGGTCGGCGAGCAGGGCCATGTCGGCGCTGTGCAGCAGGCCGGGGCCGAGGTCGGTGCGCAGCCACACCTGACCCCGATCATCCAGCCAGAGGGATTCGACCTTGCAAGCCTGGTCGGTATGCGTGCTCCAAAGTGCGCCCGCTCTGGCATTGTGATGCAGGCGGATGATCCACGGCGTGGCTTCCAGGCTGACATCGACCCGCTGCGGGCCGTTCTGGAAGTACCACGCGCCGGTGGCATCGACGGTGTAGTTGCGGCCGATGAAAGCGGCCAGGCCCGCGTGCAGGACGGGGCCGGCGTCGGTTTTGTCCAGTCGCCCCTTTGCATCGCGAGGCCAGGTGGTGGGGCCAGCGTGATTGCGCATCCACCATTGGCCGCGCTGGTCGAGGGCCAGCCAGCCGGTGCAGCGTGGCACGCTGGGCCAGCGTGACATGGCTTGGAGTACCGCGCTGTCCATGGGTTAATTTCCGTGTTGGAAAAAGTGCAGCAGACGCTGGGGCAGCCAGTCGAGATGCCCGGGCAGGCTGCCTTGAGCAAAGCCGACGTGGCCGCCGTGGGCGGGCTGCTCAAGTCGCACCCAATCTGAGACGGCGCTGGCAACGGGTAGCACGGCGGCGGGCTGGAAGGGGTCGTTGCGCGCGTTGAGAATAAGGGTGGGGACGCGAAGCTCGCGCAGATGCGGTTTGCTGGAAGCGCGCTCCCAATAATCGGCCGCATCGCGGAAGCCGTGGATGGGGGCGGTGAAGGCATCGTCGAACTCGCCTAGATTGCGCGCACGCCGCACGCGCTGCGGATCGGCCAGCCCGTGGTGACGCGCGATCATGCGCAGGGCCTTGGGCTTGAGGGTGCGCAGAAAAAGCCGGGTGTAGATCTGGTAACTCATGCCGGTGGCGATGGCGCGGCCTCCGGCGGCCAGATCGAGCGGAGCGCTGACGGCCGCCACGGCGCGTACCCGCTGGCTGGCGGCCGCGCCCTGTTCCTGCGCCCAGCGCAAGAGCGCATTGCCGCCCAGCGACACGCCTGCGGCGTACAAGGGCGCGCGCGGGCGGGCCTTGGCGAATCTCTGGAGTATCCAGTCGATCTCGGTGAAATCGCCGGAGTGATAGGCGCGTGGCGCGCAGTTGTCTTCGCCCGAGCAGCCCCGGAAGTGCGGCACGGCGCATTGCCAGCCGACCTGGGCGCAGGCGGCGAGGATCGCCTGTGCGTAGTGGCTCTGCGACGAACCTTCTAGCCCGTGGAACAGTACCAGCAGGGGGGCGGAAGGGCCGAACGGGGCGTCCAGCCAGTCCACGTCGATGAAGTCGCCGTCGGGCGCCGTCCAGCGTTCGCGGCGCAACGCGGGGCGACGCGCGCCGGGACGTGAGATCAGTGCAGGCACCACCGTCTGCAACTGCCCGCCGGGCAGCCAAAGCGGTGCGGTATAGGGAGTTGCGGCCTTGGTCGAAGACACGGTGCGGGTAAGGAGGCCGAGCGGGACGCTATTCGTCGACACCCTCTCAGTGCAGGACGTCGGTCGGCGCCATGGCGGCCAGCGGCGCCTGCGGCGCGCCGGGGCTGGCGTGGTGCAGCACGATGCGCCACCCGGCGGCGGTCTGGACGAACAGATTGGTGGCGAGCACGAAGCCCCATTGCGGCTGGCCGTCCACATCGAGCGGCACGCGTTCGACCACGCTGTGCGCGGCGCTGGTCATGCTGTGCCAACGGTGCTGTACCTCGGCATTGATCTGCAAGCCGCCGTTGACAAACAGTTGCGCGAAGCCCTCGCGTATCGCTGCCTGACCGTCCAGCCGTTGGCCGCCGGGATGAATGCAGCAGATCTCGTCTTCTTCCGACCACAGGGCCATCAGCGCGTCGAGATTGCCGCTGGAAAGGGCCTCGTAGAACGCGGCTTCGACATCATCGGGCGAGTTGGTCCAGGGGGTTTGGGGCGGGAGCTTGCGGCGCGGCATGATGGGTCTCGGTCGTTGTGTCGGGTCAGCGGAACACCACGGTTTTGTGGCCGTTGCGCAGAATGCGATGCTCCACCTGCCAGCGCACGGCGCGCGCGAGCACGACGCTCTCCACATCCTGGCCGACGGCGGTGAGGTCGGCCGCACTCATGGTGTGGTCGACGCGTTCGACGTCCTGCTCGATGATGGGGCCTTCGTCGAGATCGGCGGTGACGTAATGCGCCGTGGCGCCAATGAGCTTGACCCCGCGCGCATAGGCCTGCGCGTAGGGGCGCGCGCCCTTGAAGCTGGGCAGGAAAGAGTGGTGGATGTTGATGGCTCGGCCTTCGAGCTGGGCGCAGAACTCAGCGCTCAAAATCTGCATATAGCGCGCGAGCACCAGCAGCGCCGCGCCGCTTTGTTGCATCACGCCGAAGAGGGCCTGTTCCTGCGCCCGCTTGGTTTCGGCGGCTTCTCCGGCCTTCAGCGGAAGATGGTGAAACTCGATGCCGTAGCTGCGCGTCAGATCGGCGAAAGTGGTGTGATTGGAGACGACGGCGGCGATGTCCATCGCCAGTTGCCCGGCCTTCCAGCGGTAGAGCAGATCGTTGAGGCAATGGCCGTACTGACTGACGGCGATGACGACCTTGGGGCGAATGCGCAGATCGTGAAACTGAGCCTGCATGTCGAAGCGCTTGCGCACATCGCCGAACAACAGCGCGAGCTGGGAAGCGTCTTGTAGATGTTCCGGGGCGGAGAAGTGCACCCGCATGAAAAACAGCCCGGTGTCGGCGTCACCGTATTGCTGCGAATCCATGATGTTGCAACCCGCCTGATAGAGCAGGCCGGAGACCGAATGCACGATGCCTGGTGCGTCCGGGCACGAGAGGGTGAGAACGAATTCTGGCGGGGTGTGAGGCATACCGGGCCGTGCGGGACGGCAGCAAAGAAGGGCAAGCCCGCGATTTTAGGGGCCCGGAAGCGAAGAGAGAACTAGAGGCGGAAATAGAGGCGGCGTATTAGCGAGTGAGCTGTACCGATCCCTGCACCGTGAGCTGCAGCGGGGTACGCCCTGTGGCCAGGGGTACGGCGGGTGCTTGCTCTTCGGCCATGGGCGCGGCGGCGCGCATCATCATGGGGCGGGGCTGCGGTAGTTGTCCCTGCGTGGGTTCGATGCTCAGGGTGCGCAGGGTGTAGCTGCCGTAGCCCAGCGCACGCGCCGCCGTAGCGGCCTTGGACTTGAAGCGTGCAATGGCCGAATCGATCAGTGCGGTTTCCTCGCGGTCGCGCAGGGCCTTGGAGAGTTCGAAGCCGTTGGATTCGATCATGAAGCCCTGCTGCGCCAGTTGCCCGACCATCTTGCCCAAAGCGGCAAAGTCGTGCGACTTGAGCACCAGTCCGGCGCGCACCGTCCAGCCGTCGCGTTGCGACTGATTGTTCACCGTTTTCCAGCGTGGCTGGGTGGTGAACGCCCCACTGCTGGCCTCGATGTCGGGCACGGTGCGGGCCTGCTTCAAGGCCGCTTCGAGCGACTTGCTGACTTGCGCGGTGAGGTTGGCCGGGTCAGCCCCGTTGCGTTCCACGGCCAGAGTCATCACCGCGAGGTCGGGCACCACTTCGACCTGCGCCGTGGCCTGCAGATCGACCACCCCAGCGACCACCCCCGCGACGACTCCCGGGGTGGGCTGCGCAAGGGACTGCGCCTGCGCGGCAGAGCAGAACACGCAGAACAGAAGGCTGGCGAGCCATAGGCCGGCGACGGGTGAAACTGGACGCGAAACAGGACGTGATGACATGGTTTTTCTCGCAGACAAAGATCGGACGCGACTGGCGCAGACCCCAGACGCAAACCCTTAAGCCGAGTCTAAGGCAAGGCAGCGAACATTCCACCATCGCAACTCGTTTGAATCGTTTCGGAGGCAGTCATGCAAAGCAAAAAATCGAAGGTTTCGTCAAAACTCTGGGCCGCACTGGCGGCAGCGGGCATCATCGCCGGAGCCGGCACCATGGCCTATCAGTTCAGCTATGCCGAGACAGCGCCGCAGGTTGAAATGAACCACAAGGTCGTGCCGCTATTCAACAATCCGCCGGCCGCACCAGCGACCAATGTGGCGGTGAACGCGCCGAACTTCGCTTCCATCGTCAAGGCCTACGGTTCGGCGGTGGTGCACATCAATGTGAAGGGCGAAACCAAGGAAACGGTGCAGCAGCAACAGATTCCCAAGCAGTTCCAGAACGATCCGTTTTTCCGCTTCTTCCAGCAATTCAACAACGGTCAGCAGCAGGAAGTGCCGACCGAAGGGCTGGGCTCGGGCTTCATCATCAGCTCCGACGGGCTGATTCTGACCAACGCGCACGTCGTCAAGGGCGCCAGCTCGGTGCGTGTGACCCTCACCGACCATCGCACTTACAAGGCCAAGGTGCTGGGCTACGACACCAAGACCGACATCGCGGTGATCAAGATTCCGGCGACCAATCTGCCCACGGTGCGGCTGGGCAACCCGTCCAATCTGGAGCCGGGTGACTGGGTGCTGGCCATCGGTTCGCCCTACGGCTTCTACAACACGGTGACCGCGGGAATTGTGAGCGCCAAGAGCCGCTCGCTGCCCGACGACAGCATGGTGCCCTTCATTCAGACCGACGTGGCGGTGAACCCCGGCAACTCGGGCGGGCCGCTGTTCAACACCAAGGGTGAAGTGGTCGGCATCAACTCGCAGATCTTCACGCAGACCGGCGCGTTTGAAGGGCTGTCATTCGCCATCCCGATCAACGTGGCCGAGCGCGTGGCCAAGCAGATCATCGAGCATGGCAAGGTGCAGCACGCACGGCTGGGTATTGCGGTGCAGACCGTGTCGCAAAGTCTGGCCACTTCCTTCGGTCTGCAGACCCCTCGCGGTGCGCTGGTCGCGCAGGTCGAGAAAGACAGCCCGGCATCCAAGGCCGGTCTCCAGCCGGGCGACATCATTCTCAGCGTGAACGGCCAGCCGGTGAACGATTCGGCCGATCTGCCGATGATGATCGGCCTGTCCGAGCCCGGCAGCAAAGTGACCCTGGGCGTTTGGCACGATCACAAGCAGCAGACCATCACCGCCGTTCTGGGCAACTTCAGTGACAACGTGACCCTCGCTTCGGCCAGCCCGGGCGCGCAGGGCGATCACGGCGGGCTGGGTCTGGTGGTGCGCCCGCTCAACGCCAATGAAGAGCAGCAGGCCGGCGTGTCGCATGGTCTGTTGGTCGAGGGCGTCAGCGGCCCGGCGGAACAGGCCGGCATCCAGCCTGGCGACATTCTGATCGCGGTCGACGGCAAGTCGGTCAGCAGCATCGATCAGGTGCGTGGCATCCTGAAGAGTGCGGGCAAATCGGTGGCCTTGCTGATTCAGCGCGGCAGCAACCGCATCTTCGTGCCGGTACAGGTCGGCTGAAATCTTTCCTCAACTTCCTTTCCTCCAAGCAGTGTTTCGCGGGGCCGCTGGCCCCGCTTTTTTATGCGCGGTCGTGTCGCGAGCTGGTTCTACACTGAGCTTTTTGGATTGGAGAATTTCATGTCGATCGCACAAAACCTCAAGAATCTGGGCATCAGCCTGCCACCGGTTTCCACCCCCGCCGCTGCCTATGTGCCGTTTGTGCAGACCGGCAATCTGGTGTTTCTTTCAGGCCATATTGCGAAAAAGGAGGGCAAGGTGTGGGTCGGTCAACTGGGCACCGATATGGACACAGCCACCGCCAAGGAAGCAGCGCGGGCCATCGCCGTCGACCTGCTGGGCACGCTGCAGGCCGCAGTGGGTGATCTGGAGCGGGTCAAGCGCGTGGTGAAACTGCTGGGGCTGGTGAACTCGGCGCCCGGCTACACCGAACATCATCTGGTGATCAACGGCGCGTCGGAGCTGATCGCGCAGGTGTTCGGCGAGCGCGGCGCGCATGCCCGCAGCGCGTTTGGCGTGGCGCAGTTGCCGATGGGCGCCGCAGTGGAAATCGAATTGATCGCCGAGGTGTGAGAGGGTGTGAACAAATCCGCCACGTCCGCTCCTCGCGCCCAAACACCCCCGTTCGGCGTTGCACTCGGTGTCGTAATTGAGCGCCGTGCCGACGGGCACGGCTGTGCTTTGCGTCTTGACCGGGGGCGTTTGGACGCGCTGCTCGGTCACGCCGGATTCATTCACACCCTCTGAGGTGATACGCAAAGCCGAGCTGGGCGACGCCGAGGCGCTCGCCGCACTGTCGGGTCAACTGGGCTATCCCGCCACCGCGGCCCTCATGCGGGAGCGGCTTGCACTCATCTTGCCATCAGCCGATCACGCGGTGTTTGTGGCCGAAGTGCAAGGGCGAGTGGTGGCCTGGACGCATGTGCTCAAAGTGCTGCATCTGGAGTCCGGGCTCTGCGCCGAAATTGCCGGGCTGGTGGTGGACGAGGCGCACCGCAGCGAAGGCCTGGGAGCGGAGCTGGTGCGCCGCGCCATCGACTGGACGCGCTCGCAGGGACTGGCCGTGTTGCAAGTCCGCAGCCGCGCCGAGCGCCTGCGCACCCATCAGTTCTATTTGCGTCTGGGTTTTGCCCAGACCAAGGTGCAGCACCTGTTCGAGCTGCGCGTGCCGGACTGAGCGTCAAGGAAACTAGAATGCTGCCGGTTTGCCGTACCGGGTTGCGGCACTTTCACGGTTCAGGGAGGAATCGGCATGTTTTTTCAGGATGATGACAACTACGTTCCCATTGTCGGCGTGGTTCTGGCGACCGTGCTCGCGACGGTGGCGGTGATTGTCGGCGTGGCCATCAAAGATGGCGGCGGGGCGCAAGGGCAGGCCGCAGCCGCACCGGCCACAGCTTCCGCGCCGTCCGCCCCCATGCTGGCGACCTCGATGCCGCAACCGATGAATGCAGAGGCCGATGGCGCTCGCGTGGTGGTGGAAAACGGGGTGGTCAAGTTCTACTTCGCCAGTGGCAAGGCCGATCTGGCGGCGGGCGCTGATGCCGCGCTCAAGCAAGTTGCCGAGGCCGTGGCGCAAGGGCACTCGGTGGTGATTAGCGGCTATCACGACGCGACGGGTTCCGCGGCGCTGAATGCCGAGTTGGCGAAGAAGCGCGCTTTCGCGGTGCGCGATGCGCTGGTGGCGCAAGGCGTGCCGGTTGATCGCATCACCCTCGAAAAACCGGCGGAAACGACGGGCGGCGCCAGCGGCGTCGAAGCTCGCCGGGTAGAGGTGGTGGTGAAGTAAAACCGCCGCACGACAACGCAAAAACGCCCTGCCTTTGTGCAGGGCGTTTTTGTTGGCGTTCTGTTTTACGCGCGGCTCAAGCGGTCCGGCTTGAACGTCACCTCGAGCTTGCGACCGCGCCGGGCGCGTTTGCCGACATAAGCGGTTTGCTGTGCGGCGCTGAGTGTGGCGCTGCGTTCCGTTCCGCCACGACCCTTGCCGCTCACGAGCAGGGCGTCGCGCTCGGCGGCCAACTGCGCCACGCTTTGCAGGGTTTCCTTGGCGTCGAGCGCCATCAGGGTGATGCCCCTTCCGCCGCGGGCCAGAGTTTTGACTTCTGCGGCCGGATAGAGCAGCAGGCGGCCGTCTGCGCTGAGCGTGGCCAGACGCCCGACAGGGCTGCCGTCGGCGTCGGTGTCGAGCACCAGCGGGCGCTGCAGGGCGTCGCCGTCTTCGAGGGTGACGAAGGTCTTGCCCGCGCGTTGGCGGCTCTGGGCATCGCTGATGTGGGTGACAAAGCCGAAGCCCTGCGCCGTCCACAGCAGCAGCGCCGTGGTGCGGGCGCCCGCGAGGTAATGCAGGGCCTGGGTGCCCGGTGCGAGTTCGATGAAAGAGGTGACGGGCTGGCCGTCGCCGCGCCCGCCGGGCAGGTCGGCGACCTCGATGGAATAAACCCTGCCGTCGCTGCCGAGCACGACGAGCGGATCGACGCTGCGGCATTCGAACGTGGCGTAGAGCGCATCGCCCGGCTTGAAGGTGAGGGCGGACAGCACCAGGCCGTGGCCTTTCTGCGTGCGCAGCCAGCCTTTTTGCGACACGATGACGGTGACGGGTTCATCGACCACCTTGACCTCGGCCACGGCGCGTTGCTCGGCCTGGATGAGGGTGCGGCGGTCGTCGCCGAACTGTTTGGCGTCGGCCTCGATTTCGCTGATGATCCGCCGGGTCATGGCTTTTTCGTCGGCGAGCAGTTTTTGCAGCTCGGCGGCTTCAGTGCGCTGGGCGGCGAGTTCCTTGTCGATGCGGATGGCTTCCAGCCTTGCGAGCTGGCGCAGCCGCATGTCGAGAATGTCGTCGGCCTGCAAGTCGGTGAGATCGAAGCGCGCCATCAGCGCCGGCCTGGGGTCGTCGCTGTTGCGGATGGTGTCGATCACCTCGTCGAGATTGAGCAGCACCTGCTGCCGCCCTTCGAGGATGTGGATGCGCGCGTCCACCTGTTCCAGGCGATGCTTTGAACGACGCTGCACCGTGTCGCGGCGGTAGGCAACCCACTCGCGCAGAATGTCCATCAGCCCCTTCTGGCGCGGCTTGCCGTCGGTGCCGATCATCACCAGATTGATCGGCACGCTGGTCTCGAGGCTGGTGCGGGCGAGCAGGGTGTTGACGAATTCGGCCTGATCGATGCGCGAGCTGCGCGGCTCGAACACCAGCCGCACCGCGGCTTCGCGGCCCGACTCGTCGCGCACCGTATCGAGCAGGTTCAGCAGGGTGGCTTTCAGTGCGATCTGCTCGGGCGCCAGCGCCTTCTTGCCAGGGCGGATTTTGGGGTTGCTGAGCTCCTCGATTTCTTCGAGCACCATTTGTGTGCTGGTGCCGTGCGGCAGTTCGTTGATCACCAGTTGCCATTGGCCGCGTGCGAGTTCTTCCACCGTCCAGCGGGCGCGCACCTTCAGGCTGCCACGGCCGACGGCATAGGCGGCGGTGATGTCCTGCGGGCTGGAGATGAGCTGGCCTCCGGTGGCGAAGTCGGGTCCGGGCATCAGCGCCAGGGCGTCGGCGAGTTCGAGGCGGGGATTTTTGAGCAGGGCGACGCAGGCGCTGGCGACCTCGCGCAGGTTGTGGGCCGGAATCTCGGTGGCCATGCCCACGGCGATGCCGCTGGCACCATTGAGCAGCACGAAAGGCAGCCGCGCGGGCAGCAGCCGGGGCTCGGTGGTCGAGCCGTCGTAGTTGGGAATGAAGTCGGCGGTGCCCGCATCGATCTCGCTGAGCAGCAGCCGGGCGATGGGCGCCAGGCGCGCTTCGGTGTAGCGCATGGCGGCGGCGCCGTCGCCGTCGCGCGAGCCGAAGTTGCCCTGACCGTCGATCAGCGGATAGCGCTGCGCGAAGTTCTGCGACAGCCGCACCAGGGCGTCGTAGGCGGCCTGGTCGCCATGCGGGTGAAAGCGGCCGAGCACGTCGCCCACCACGCGCGCCGATTTGACCGGCTTGGCATCGAACGCCAGCCCCATGCGCCACATGGCGTAGAGAATGCGCCGCTGCACCGGCTTCAGACCGTCGCACACATCGGGCAGGGCGCGGCCCTTGACCACGGAAATGGCGTAGTCGAGATAGGCGCGGCGGGCATAGTCGCCCAGCGCCAGCGAGTCGGTGTCGTCCTCAGGCCGGTTGTCGAATTCGAGGGTGGCTTGTTCGCTCATATCAGATGTCCACTTCGATCTGGTCGCCGTATTCCTCCATCAGCCCGCGGCGCGCCTGGGCTTCACCTTTGCCCATGAGCTGATGGAACAGAGCTTCTGCGTCGTCGGGCCGCACGCGGTACAGACGGCGGGTGTCGGGGTTGAGGGTGGTGTCCCAGAGTTGCTCGGCGCTCATTTCGCCCAGGCCCTTGAAGCGCGAAATCTGCCAGGCGCCGTCCTTCAGGCCGTCCTTGCGCAGTTTGTCTTGTGCGGCCTGCAGTTCGGCGTCGTCGAGCACGTAGATCTTCTGCGCCGGTTTCTTGCCGCGCGCGGGCGCGTCGAGGCGGTAGAGCGGGGGGCGGGCCACGCAGACATGACCGCGCTCGATGAGCTTGGGAAAATGGCGGAAGAACAGGGTGAGCAGCAGCACCTGGATGTGCGAGCCGTCCACGTCGGCGTCGCTCAGAATGCAGATCTTGCCGTAACGCAGGTTGCACAGGTCCGGCGAGTCGTCCTTGCCGTGCGGATCGACGCCGATGGCCACGGCGATGTCGTGGATCTCGGTGTTGGCAAACAGCCGGTCGCGTTCGACCTCCCAGGAATTGAGCACTTTGCCGCGCAGCGGCAGCACGGCCTGGAACTCCTTGTCGCGGCCCATCTTTGCCGAGCCTCCGGCGGAATCGCCCTCTACCAGAAAGAGTTCGTTGCGTTCGGTATCGCGGCTTTCGCAGTCGGTCAGTTTGCCCGGCAGCACGGCCACGCCCGAGCCCTTTTTCTTCTCCACTTTCTGCGCCGCGCGCAGGCGGCTCTGCGCCTGGCGGATGACCAGTTCAGCGAGCTTCTTGCCCTGATCGACCCGCTCGTGCAACCAGAGTTCGAGCGTGGGCCGCACGGCCTGGCCGACCAGGCGCAGCGCATCGCGGCTATTGAGCTTTTCCTTGATCTGGCCCTGGAACTGCGGATCGAGCACCCGCGCGGAAAGCACGAAGGACGCCCGCGCGAACAGGTCTTCGGGCAGCAGTTTCACGCCCTTGGGCTGCAGGTTGTGTAGCTCGATGAAACCCTTCACCGCCTGGAACAGCCCCTCGCGCAAGCCGGCTTCGTGCGTGCCGCCGGCCGGGGTGGGAATGAGGTTGACGTAAGACTCGCGCAGCACCGCGCCCTCTTCGGTGAAGGCCACGCACCAGGCCGCACCTTCGCCTTCGGCGAAACTCTCCTGTTCTGAAGCGCTGGCGTAGTGCTCGCCTTCGAACAGGTCGATGTAGGGCTCGGCGGGCAGACTGCTGAGCAGATAGTCGCGTAGTCCGCGGGCATATTCCCAGTGCGTGGTGTCGCCGGTTTTCTCCTGGATCAGATCGACCTTCACCCCGGGCAGCAGCACTGCCTTACTGCGCAGCAGATGGGTGAGTTCGGCCAGCGGAAGATGCGGGCTGTCGAAGTATTTGGCATCGGGCCAGACGCGCACACGGGTGCCGCTTCTGCGCTCATCGCGTGCGGCCTTGCGCACCGTCAGCGGCTCGATGACGTCGCCACCTGAAAACACCAGATGCGCCACCTGGCCGTCGCGCCAGACGGTGACCTCCAGCCTTGCCGCCAGTGCATTCGTGACCGAAACGCCCACGCCGTGCAAGCCGCCCGAGAAGCTGTAGGCGCCGCCCTGCAGCTTGTCGAACTTGCCCCCTGCATGCAGCCGGGTGAACACCAGCTCGACCACCGGCGCGTTCTCTTCCGGGTGCAGACCGAAGGGGATGCCGCGACCGTCGTCTTCCACGCTGATGCTGCCGTCGGTGTGCAGCGTAACGGCGATGTGCTGGCAGTATCCGCCCAGGGCTTCGTCAGCGCTGTTGTCGATGACTTCCTGCACGATGTGCAGCGGGTTGTCGGTGCGGGTGTACATGCCCGGCCGCTGGCGCACGGGCTCCAGGCCCTTGAGCACGCGGATGGACGATTCGGAATAGGCGGGAGGTCGGCGACTGGCCATGGAGGATCGGAAAATTATCCACAGGGGTGCCACCGGTGCCCAGTTATCCCCAGCGGCTGGGGAAAATGTCACACCGGATGGGCGGAAAGCCCTGATTTCATGCGGGTTGATCGGGCTGCCCAAAAAAAAGGCAGGCCGTTGTGTCGGTCAGTTCTGCGCGGCGCGAGGTCGCGCAGAACTGAGTGAGGATTGTAGGCAGGGGCGCGAGTAGGGAAAACCAGGGAAGGGCAACGGGAAACGCGAGGGGACGCGCAGGCCCTTACTGCATTTCCAGATCGGGCAACACCGCGTCGAGTCCGGCCTGGGCGCATTCCTCGTCGACCTTGCCGTCCGGCGCGCCGCTCACGCCCACGGCGCCGTACATCCGGCCCCCGGCTTCGATCGGCACGGAACCCGCGGTGAAGGCCAGGCCGTCGCCCAGCAGCGCCAGGGGCGAGGCGGCTTGCGGCCCCATGGCGGTGCCTTTGATGCCGAACATGGCGGCGGTGTAGGCCTTTTGCCGACTGATGGCCAGTGAGACCGGCGGGGCCAGGGTGTCGCGCAGCGTGGCCTGCACGATGCCGTTGCGATCGACCACGGTCACGCTGACCTGCAAGCCCTTGGCGCGGCAGGTCTTGATGGCGCCCTGCGCGATGCGCTCGGCGGTCTCAAGGGTAAGTCGGTGGACCGTGACGGTGAGCGGCTCGGCCGCGAAGGCGGGTGCGGACAGCAAGGCGCACAGACCGAGCGCCGCGGGTAAACGAAGGGAAGCTTTCATGTTGTCTCCTGCAGAATTTTTTTGGGGATGGGCAGGCAGTGTGCGTGACGCAGTATGGCACAGCAAAAGCCGCTTTGCCTGCGGGCAGGAAGGCTGATTTAGCGAGCCACCAGCCCACCCCGAAACCCTTCGCTTCGCTCGGCTCTCTGTTCTGGGCACTATGGACTCTTGGGACGGTCCGGCGCGTCTGTCATGAGTTTGTCCAGCGTGGGCGCGATCGCCTGGGCGATGCGTTGCATGCCTTGCGCATCCGGGTGGAGCAGCACGGTTTGATGCGCCTCGTGCCCTTCGAGATAGAGCGCGGGATCGGGCTGGCCTTGGGCGTCGAGCAGCACATGGCCGACATTCAGGAAGGTCACAAAGGGGCTGTGGGCATAACGCTGTGCCAGCGCGGCGTTGATCTTGAGGGTTTCGGCGCTGATCCAGGCCGAGCGCTTGCTGGGCAGCACGCCGAGCAGCAGCACCGCGGTGTGCGGCAGCAACTGGTGCACCTTGTCCACCACTGCCTCGATGCCCGGCACGGTCAGGTGTGCGCCCCAGTGCGGCCGTCCCAGATTGTTGGCGCCGATCAGCAGAATGCAGACCTTCGGAGACAGCCCCTGCACCTGCCCGTGATCGAGTCGCCACAACACACTGGAGGTGGTATCGCCGATGAAGCCGAGATTGAGCGGCTGGTAGCGTCCGTATTCGCGTTGCCAGATGGGCTGGTAGTCGGCCCAGGGCTGCGGGCTGCTGCGCTCCCAGTTCTCGGTGATGGAGTCGCCCAGCCAGACGAGTTCTGGCTGGCTGCGGCGCACCTGTTGCAGCGACGCTTCAAAGCGCTTGCGCCACCACGGCAGATCCATGCGGCCGATGGGCGTCGCGGCCAGATTGACTGCGGCTCGCGCCTGGGCGGCTTTCAGCCACGGGCTGAACAAAAGCGTACCTGCCGCGGCCCTCAGCAGTAAACGACGCTGCATCGCAGGCGACGAGAAGGACGGTTCGGGGTCGGGCAGTGGAGGCATGGGAGAGGGTTCAGTAAGAGAAACAGCCAGAGAAACGCCGCGCTTACGGTGCTGACTTCGTGAAGCAGTGCGCAATTTTCAACAATTCTTAGCGCTGCGTGAGAGGCTAGGGGCCGACAACGTGACGGATTTCACGGACAGGGCGGCGCAACTTCCAGAGAATCCAGTCAAGCCAGAGCCGTTAGCGAATCTGGTGCAGGAATAATGCTTATCTTTCGTTGATTTCTCCAGTTTGTCTGGATTGTCAACAAGTTTGGTTCTTTGCTGACAATTATCGACCGATTTTTTGGGATGTTTTTCTCTTCATGAAATGTCGTTTTCTGCCCTGAAACTTTGACTCACTGACCCTGCTCTGCAACGCCCTCATGTGCTCCGTTTCCACCCGCTCCGTGATTCGCTGGCTGTTCTGGTCAGTGGGCCTCGCTGCGTGTTACATCCTGGTGGCCTGGCTGGTGCTCGGGGTGCGGTCGAGCGAGCTCATTCTGTGGCCTTCTGCCGCCGTTGCGGCCTTCGGCCTGATTGCGCGCGGGCCGTCGATGGTGCCGGCCATCGCGCTCGCGTCCTGGGTGAGCGACTACATGCTGTTGGGCTGGGGACTGCAGGCCAGTGCCTTGATCGCGGCGGGCGACGTCCTCGGGCCGCTGCTCGGTCTGTGGCTGCTGCGGCGACGCGCGCGCTGGCAGGGTTTCGAGACGACGGCCGACGGTCTCTGGTTCATCGGCGCCATGGGCGTAATCGGCGCGGGGGTCTCTGCGGCCGTGGGGGCCGCTGCCGCGGCCACCTTCGGTTTTGGCCAGACCCCCGTTTCGCCCGATCTGGGCGTGCAATGGTGGGTGACCGATATGGCCAGCATCGTGGTGCTCACCCCCGCCGCCGAACTGCTGCGCCGGGCGTCGCTGCAGACCTTGCGGGCGGCGTTCAACGGGGAAATGGTGTGGCTGCCGGCGCTCGCGGTGATCGGCACTCTGCTGGTCTATCTCATGCCAGTCGGCCAGAGCGCGCTGCCCATCGGGTTGGCGAGCTTGGTCATGTTGCCGCTGCTGTGGTCGGCGATGCGCCTGCCGCTGGCGGTTTCCGCCGCCTTGAGCGCGGTCATCAGCCTGCTGATCGTGACGGCGACCGTGCTGCAGCATGGCCCGATGTACAGCATGCTGGGCAGCGACCGCTTCATGTCCATGCAGATCATTTTGCTGGCGTTCGCCAGCGCCATGCTGCTCGCCGGATTGCTGGCCAACGAGCGCACCGCTGCGATCAAGCAGGTGCGCGACATCAATGCCACGCTGGAAAAAAAGGTCAACCGTCGCACCGCCGCGCTGCAGATCAGCCAGGCCACCACACAAGCGCAGTTGCGGTTTCAGGAATCGCTGCTCAACGCCCTGCCCAACCCGGTGGCGTTCAGCGATCCGCAGGGGCGGTTCACCCGGGTGAACGTCGCCTTCAACCTGCTCGTCGGGCTCAGCGGCCCGGAAATTCACGGCCGTACCGGAACGCAGATTCTCGGCACGACGCTGGGCCGCATTTGGGAAGACATGGACAGCGAGTTGCTCTCCGGCAGCCTGCAGGTCACGCGCGAAGCGCCTTATCTGCATCCCGATCATGAGCCCACGGTGTGGATTTTGAACAAGGCGCTGGTGCGTGACGCGGTCAGTCGCCAGATCGTGGGCGTGGTCACCAGCATGCAGGACATCACCGCCATCAAGCAGTTGCAGCAGCAACTCAGCGAAGACGAGCAGCGCTTTCGCTTCCTCGCGGAAGAGTCGCCGGTGCCGCTGGTCATCACCCGCACCAGCGACGCGGCGCTGCTGTTTTCCAACAAGGTCGCCGACAGTCTGTTCCGCGGCTCGTATGCGGAGCACGCCGGGCAGTCGATGCGGCCTCTTTGGGGCGACTCGGTCGATCGCGATCAACTGCTGGCTCGGCTGCAACGCGAAGGCGGCATCGTGCGCGGCGTGGAGGCCCAATTCCGTCGGTTCGACGGCACCGAGGTCTGGCTGCTGCTGTCGGTCACCCGAGGGCGTTACCGCGACGACGACGCGCTGATCTTCGCCTTCAAGGACATCACCGAGGCCAAGGCGCGCGAAAGCGAATTGCGCAATCTGGCCTACACCGACACGCTCACCGGCATTCCGAACCGCCGCTACTTTCTGGCCCGCGCCGCACTGGAGCTGCGCCGCGCGCAGCGTGAGGGCAGCCCGTTCGTGGTGCTGGCGCTGGACATCGACCGTTTCAAACAGATCAACGACCGCTTCGGCCATCAGGTGGGCGACGCTGTCATTCGCTGTTTTGCGCAAACCTGCATGCAGCAGTTGCGCGGGCCCGATCTGTGTGGACGGCTGGGGGGCGATGAGTTCGCCATTCTGCTGCCGCAGACCACGCGGCAGGTCGCGTTCGATGTGGCGCAGCGCCTGCGGCTGTCCATTCAGGAAGCCAGCTGCCTGCCCTCGAGCGCGCCTGATGGCTTGACGCTGACCACCAGCATCGGCATTGCCGAGTTCCTTCCCACGTCCACCCTGATGGACGCCGACGAATTGCTCGACCGCGCCGACCAGGCGCTCTACCGCGCCAAACAAGCCGGACGCAACCGGGTGGAAATCTGGACGGGTGAAGCCCCGGCGCCGGTGTAAGGCGGGGCGCTCGATCAGCCCTGCTTTTGATCGAGCAACCAGCGGTAGAGCGCATCGCGCTTCAGCCCGGTGAGGTCGGCCGCCACCGCGGCCGCGCGTGAGGCGGGCAACTCCTGTGCCAGCCGCTGCAGCAGGGCGATGGCTCGGGTGTCGAGTTCCGCTACCGCCGCGCGCGGCTGCAGCAGCAGCACGAATTCGCCCTGCGCCCGCCGGGGATCGGCATCGAGCCAGTCGAGCGCGGCTTGCGGCGTGCAGGGCAGCAGGGTTTCGAACTGTTTGCTCAACTCCTTGGCGAGGACGAGCTGCGCTTGCGCGTCCAGATCCAGCAAGGTGAGCAGGCAGTCGCGCAGCCGGTGCGGGGCTTCGAAAAACACCGTCACCCGCGAAGCCTGTAGCGCGGCTTGCAGAAAGGCGCGCAGTGCCACGGCCTTTTCGGGCGCGAAGCCCGCGAAGCAATAACCCGAGTGCAGATCGAGACCGCTGGCGCTGAGCGCCGTCGTCACCGCGCTGGCGCCCGGCAGGGGCATTACCCGCAGCCCTGCGGCATGAGCGGCGGCGGCGATGCGGCTGCCCGGATCGCTGATGCCCGGCGTGCCCGCGTCGCTGACAAAAGCCACGCGCTCGCCCGCGGCCACTGCGGCGACGATGTGCTGAGCGGCCTGCGCCTCGCGGTGCTGGTCGCAGCGCAGCGTGGGTTTGCGCAGCCCGTAGGCTTCGAGCAGACGCTGCGCCACCCGGGTGTCTTCGGCCGCGATGCGGTCGGCATGGTGCAGCGCGGCCAGGGCGCGCAGGCTGATGTCGGCCAGGTTGCCGATGGGCGCGGCCACCATGTAGAGCGCGGACGGAAAATCCTGCTGGGCGCAGAATTCCAGTGCGGTTTGGAGGGGAGTGGACATGGCGGGCATGTTGCAAATGTGGAAGCAGCGCGCGGCGCGCCGTCTGGGGCAGTCGGCAGAAGCGCAGGCCTGTGCCGAGTTGCAGGCCCGCGGCTTGCGGCTGGTCGAGCGTAATTATCGGGTGCGGGGCGGCGAGATCGACCTGATCATGCGCGCGGCCGACGGCACGCTGGTCTTTGTCGAGGTGCGCGCCCGCAGCAACGCGGCGGCGTATGGCGGGGCGGCGGGCAGTGTCGATGCGCGCAAACGCCGCCGTATTGTGCTGGCCGCGCGTCACTATCTGGCGCGTCTGGTCGAGGAGCCGACATGCCGTTTCGATGTGGTTGCGCTGGAAGCCGACAAGCTGGAGTGGCTGCCCGGCGCGTTTTCGGCAGAAGAGTGACGACGCAGTCAGGACAACACGCAGGCCGCACAGGCACTCGACCCCGACTAACATCGCCCTTTTGTCTCTCAGTCACATCATGCTAGAGCAGCGTATCCAGCAGCATTTTTTCGACAGCGCCGATCTGAAGTACCAGGCGGCCGAGGCGCTGACCGGGCCGATCGCGCGCGCCGTCGATGTGCTGGCGACGGCGGTGTCGAATGGGCACAAGATTCTGATCTGCGGCAACGGCGGATCGGCCGCCGACAGTCAGCATCTGGCCGCGGAACTGGTCGGCCGCTTCGAGCGCGAGCGCCCCGAACTGGCCGCCATCGCCCTCACCACCGACACCTCCACCCTCACCGCCGTGGCGAACGATTACGGTTTCGACCATGTGTTCGCCAAGCAGGTGCGGGCGCTGGGTCTGCCCGGCGACGTGCTGGTGGCGTTCAGCACCAGCGGCAATTCGTCGAGCATCGTCGAAGCCGTGCGGGCCGCGCAGGCCAGAGAGATGAGCGTACTGGCGCTGACCGGGCGCACCGGCGGCCGGGTGGCCGGCCTGCTGCGCGAAGCGGATGTGCATATCGCCGTGCCCAACGACCGTACCGCCCGCATCCAGGAGGTGCATCTGCTGACGTTGCATTGCCTTTGCGATGGCTTAGACTGGGTGCTGATGGGTGAACCGGAGTCTTTGGCATGACACAGATGAACGTGGATATTTGTTCCAAATCGGCTTCCGCCGCGAGCGGCGTGCGTCGTTCGCGCGGTTTGTGGCGCGCGGCCAGTCTGCTGACCGTCGTGCTCGCGGCCACGCAGTTGCAGGGCTGCTTCGTGCTGGGCTTGGGCGCGGTGGGTACCACCGCCTATGTGGCAACCGACCGTCGCACGGCGGGCTCCATCCTCGAAGACAACACCATTGAGCTCAAGGCGGACAACCGCATTTCTTCCGCCCTGGGCGCCGGTGTCAATGTGCGCGCCGTGAGCTACAACCAGCAGGTGCTGCTGGTCGGCCAGGTTCCCAACGAGGCTGACAAACAGAAGGCCGAAGAGGTCGTCAAGGGCGTGCCCAATGTCAAGGCCGTGCTCAACGAAATCGACATCGGGCCTGTGGCCGACCTCAACCGCAGCGCCACCGACACCCTCATCACCACCAAGGTGCGCGCCCGCCTGATCGACGCCCGCGATATTTTCGGCAATGCGTTCAAGGTGACTACGTCCAATAGTGTGGTCTATCTCATGGGCATCGTCACGCAGCGCGAGGCCGACCGCGCCGTGCAGATCGCACGCGACACCACGGGCGTGTCGAAGGTCGTGACCATGTTCAACATCATCACCGAGCAGCAGTTGCAGGACATGCGCAACCCGCAAAAAGAAAACGCACCGCCGCCCGAGCCACGCGGCAATAATCCTGCCTAAATTTTTTCTACCTCTCTCTCAACCCAAGGACTGATTATGAGTTTGCGCGACGTGCCTGCGGGCAAAAGCCTGCCTGACGACTTCAACGTAGTGATCGAGATTCCCGCGCACGCGCCGCCGGTGAAGTACGAGGTGGACAAGGCCAGCGGGACGCTGTTCGTCGATCGCTTCATGTCCACCGCGATGCACTACCCGTGCAACTATGGCTACATTCCGCAGACCCTGTCGGAAGACGGCGACCCGGTGGACGTGCTCGTGGTCACCACCATTCCGCTGGTGCATGGCTGCGTGGTGCGTTGCCGCCCCATCGGCATGCTGAAAATGACCGACGAAGCCGGGGTGGACGCCAAGCTCATCGCCGTGCCGGTGGAAAAACTGCTGCCGCAGTACCGCCACATCCAGAAGCCCGAAGACTTGCCGCCCGAACTGCTCAAGCAGATCGAGCATTTTTTCAACCACTACAAAGACCTCGAAGCGGGCAAGTGGGTGAAGACCGAAGGCTGGGCCGGGATTGATGCCGCGCGGGCCGAAATCACCGCCAGCGCCGCGCGCTACACGGCCAAATAATCGTCGTCAGTAAAACGACAAAGGCCACTCTCGGGTGGCCTTTGTCGTTTGTGGACGGGCGGTTTCAGTCGTTCTTGTCACGCAGCCGCTTGAGCAGCGACGAGGTGTCGAGCCGCCCGCCGCCTGCCGCCTGCACATCGGCGTAGAACTGATCGACCAGGGCTAAGACCGGCAGCCGCGCGCCGTTGTGGCGGGCCTCTTGCAGACACAGACCGAAGTCTTTGCGCATCAGATCGACGGCAAATCCGAAGTCGTAGCGGCCTTCGATCATGGTCGGGCCGCGGTTGTCCATCTGCCAACTCTGCGCCGCACCTTTGCCGATCACCTGCAGCACCGTGGACAGATCCAGCCCGGCGTGTTCGCCAAAGGCGATGGCCTCGGCCAGGCTTTGCACCACGCCGGCGATGGCGATCTGGTTGACCATCTTGCAAAGCTGCCCGGCGCCGTTGTCGCCCAGCCGGGTGACGGCGCGGGCGAACGCGGCAATCACCGGCTGCGCTCGCT
The DNA here is from genome assembly GCF_900634595.1 of Thiomonas sp. OC7. Lineage (NCBI taxonomy): Bacteria > Pseudomonadati > Pseudomonadota > Betaproteobacteria > Burkholderiales > Thiomonas > Thiomonas sp. OC7. The sequence goes on from NZ_LR131953.1 coordinate 2,664,227, forward strand.
CGAACGCTGGGGCCTCGCCGCCGCACATCACGGTGAGTGTGCCGTTCTGCGCACCGGCCTGCCCGCCCGAGACGGGGGCGTCGAGAAAAAACAAGTCGCGTTCGCGCGCCGCAAGGCCCAGCTCGCGGGCGACATCGGCCGAGGTCGTGGTGTGGTCGATGAACACCGCGCCGGGCTGCATGCCGGCGAAAGCGCCGTCCGGGCCGAGGGCCACGGCGCGCAGGTCGTCATCGTTGCCGACGCAGGAGAACACGAAGTCGGCCCCCGCTGCGGCCTCGCGCGGTGTCGCCGCTGAATGACCGCCGTTGCGGCGCACCCAGTCGTGCGCCTTGCTCGCGGTGCGGTTGTAAACAGTCACGCGGTGCCCGACGCGGGCCAGATGCCCGGCCATCGGGTCGCCCATGACGCCCAGGCCGAGAAAAGCGACGGTGTGAGTTGCAGAGTCAGGGAGGGTGGGAGTGTTCATAGGGTAGAAAAGCGTTTGGAAAAATGGATCACAGCAGCCAGAAGCAGCCCATCGCTACCGCGGTGGGCAGCAGGGCGGCGGCCAACAGGCCCAGCGGCTGCACCGCCCCTTCGTCAAAACAGCTGCGCAGCAGGGCGATGCCAGCCGGATTGGGGGCGTTGGCAATGACCGTAAGGCCGCCGCCGCTGACCGCCCCCGCCACCAGCGCGTATTTGAATTCGGGGCTCAGGCCCTGCACCAGCGAGCCGAGGTAGGTCAGAGCGGCGTTGTCGGTGATGGCCGTCAGCGCCGTGGCGCCGAAAAAAACCGCCGTCGCATCCATGCGGGTGAGCAGCGGTTGCAGCCACCATTGCTGCAGGCCGCCCAGCACCACCAGCCCGCCCAGAAAGAAGCCCACCAGCATGCCTTCCTTGAGCATCAGGGTGTCTTGATACCGGGCGTAGGCAGTGGCAAAACCGACGAAAAACAGCAGCAGGGGAATGAACACCGCCGGGTGGTGAGCGAACACCACGACGGCCACCAGAAACAACAGGTGGATGCCGATGACGCTCAGCGGCGCGCGTTGTTGTGTGGGGTCGGGCGTATCCACCGCAGCCGGTCGCGCCAGGCCGGCCAGTTCTCGGCGGAACATCAGGGTGGCGCCCACGGCGTTGATCACTACCGCGATGGCGGCTTTCCAGCCGAAATGGGTGAACATGAAGCCCAGATCCCACTGCCAGGTCGAGGCCACCATGAGTACCGGCGGCGCGGCGAAATGGGTGAGCGTGCCGCCAATGGATACGTTGACGAACAGCACCCCCAGGGTGAGGTATTTGAGGCGCAGCGACACTTCGGCGCGAAAAATGCGGTCGCGCAGCAACAGGGCGGCCAGGGTCATGGCTGCCGGTTCGGTGATGAACGAACCCAGCAGCGGCACGAGCACCAGCAGAAGCAGGTAAAACATGATCGCGCCCGGCAGGGGAAGGGCGCGCTCCAGCCCGTTGACGACGTCGCCCGCAGCCTGAAGAATGGGCCGGGTGCCTGCGATGACCATGATGGCGAAGACGAACAGCGGCTCGGTGAAATCGCGCGAGTCGATGTAGCCCACCGCTTCATGCTGCCCCAGCGTGGCGAACAAAAACACCATGAGCACCATGGCCCAGAAACCAAACACCACCTCGACCTCGCCGAGCAGATGCCACAGCCCGGCGTGCGCGGGCTGGCGGTGCGCCAGGCCCTCGAAGAATTTGGTGGAAAAGGTATGGATCACCGCAATGGCAAACAGGGCGGCGCCTACGTACTGAACATAAGCGGGGGTCGAGTCGGTCATGGGTTCGGGTGGATTGGCGGCAAGCGCAACAGACCCTGATGGTATCGGCCGAAGCGGCGGCGCGCCGCGGGGTGGAGTCATAATGCAGTGCATCCAATCTTTCGCGAGGTTTTGATGTCTGCCACTGCTTCGTCCGTCTGGAGGCGACTGCGCCGCGTGCTGCTCAGCCTGCCGGTGCTCATTGTGGCGGGCCTGTTCGTGTTTTACGTGGCTTTTGGCTACCTTGCGGTCGGACCGCTGGCCGAGCATTACATCCCCAAGCTGGCGCACTCGCAGCTCGGCAGCCGGGCCACGGTGGGCAAGGTGGCGTTCGACCCCCTGCACCTGAATCTCACCGTGGATCAGCTGCAACTGAGCACGCCGCAAGGGGCGCCGCTGGCGGGGTTTGGCAAGCTGTTCGTCGATTTCGCCCCGGTCAGCCTGTTTCGCTGGGCGTGGACGTTTCATCAAATCCGCGTCGATCAGCCGCAGGTGAATGTGGCCATTGCGCAAGGCGGCGCGATGAACTGGGACGCTCTGGTGCGCGCCCTGCAGCGCGGCCCCAAACCGGCCAAACCTTCCGACGCCCTCCCGCGCGTGGTGATCGAGCAGTTGCAGATCGCAGGCGGCACGCTGCGCTACGCCGATGCCAACCGCCCCCATCCCTATGCCACGCAGTTGACGCCTTTGAACGTGCAGATCAACGATCTGTCCACTCTGCCCAAGGCGCGCGGGCAATACGCCATCAGTCTGGTGCTGCCCGAGCAGAAGGCCACGCTGCGCTGGAAGGGCTATGTGGGCGTTAATCCGCTGGTGTCCGGCGGGCAGGCGGAACTCACCGGGCTCGACCTGGCGGCCGCGGCGCGGGCCGTGCCGAATCTATCGAGCACCTTGCAGATCACCTCGGGCACGGCGTCGATTCATGCGGCCTACAGCGCGGTGCAGGGGCAGCAAGGCTGGCTGTGGGCGATCAATGACCTCGGCGCGCAAATTCAGACCTTGGCCGCGCGGGCGGGCACCGCCGCCGTGCAGTGGCAAAACCTGAAACTGGATCGTGCAAAAATCGACGGCGCCAAACGCACCGTGTCGATGCAGTCTTTGTCGCTGGACGGATTGAGCGCCGCCTCAGGCCGCGATCAGCTGCAGTTCCACACCGCGCAACTGCAAGGTGCACAGCTCGACTGGGGTCGGCAGCACGCAGGTTTCGGGCCGCTGCGCGTGCAAGACATCAGCGGGCAGATCGGCCAGGCCGCACTGCAGGCGGGTAGCCTGCAGACGCAGCCGGGCACGGTCGATCTGGCCCAGCGCACCCTGCAACTGCCGCAAATCACCCTGCAGAACAGCCAGTTGCGCGCAGAGGCTGCGCAAGCGACTCCGTGGCTGTCGCTGCCCTTGCTGCAGGTCGATGCGGTGCAGGCCGATCTGGCCCAGCACCGCGTGCAACTCGGCGCCGTCCAGCTCGACGCGGCGCGTGTTCAACTCAAACGTCTGGCGAACGGGCAGATCGATTTGTTGCAGGCCTTAGGCGCCTCCAAGGCGTCGAAGCCGACCCGCCCGCCCGCTTCAGCTCCCACTTCAGTGCCTGCATTAGCAGCTCAGCCCGCTGTTCAGCCCGCCTCCGCCTGGACTCTGGAAGTGCAGCGCGTCGCCACCCGGGTGCGGGCGCTGGATTACACCGACCAGAGCTTCAAGGCGCCGCTGCAACTGCAGCTCAGCGACCTCAACATGAACTCCGCGGCCAAGGTGGTGCTGCCTGCGGGCAGCCCGGCGCAGGTTCAGGCCAAAGACCTGCAACTGCAACTCGGCGCGATGCAGCTCGACAGCGCCCGCCAAGCGCTGGCGCGGTGGAAAAGCCTGCAACTCGGCTCCAGCGAAATCAGTCTGCCCGCCTCCGGCGTGGCCCATATTCGCGCCGGAGCCCTGCAAGTGGACGGCTTCAATACCGAGGTGACTCTGGCGCAGAACGGCCTGAACTGGGCGCAGGCCTTTGTGCCCGCGTCCGCTACTCCTTCCTCCGCAGCGCCTCCACCTGCCGCACGAAACCCGGCCGCCAAGCCGCCCGATCTGCAACTCAAAAGCCTTGTTCTGCGCGACTTCTCGGCTCAGGTCGAAGATCGCCAGACTTCCGCGCCCATTCGGCTGGATGTGGTGCAGGGCCAGGCCAGCGCCCGCAACCTCAGCCTGGATTTGCGCAAACCCGTTGCGCTGCAAGTGCGCTTCGCGCTCAAGCAGGGCGGGCAGTTCAGCGCCCGCGGTCAAGTGGCCCCGCAGCCGCTGTCCGGTTCGCTGCAGGTGCAACTTCAGCAGCTTGCGCTCACCCCCTACGGCAGTCTGCTGGCGCCTTATGTGCGGCTGCTGCTCACCAGCGGAACCGCCTCGGCCGACGGCACGGTGAAGCTGGGCAAGGGCCAGGGCAGCGTGCCGGAGGTGAGCTATGACGGCCGTGCGCAGATCGACAACCTCGCGCTGGTCGAGCCCGAAGGGCGCACGCCGTTTCTAGGCTGGCGCAAGCTGGCGGCCACCGGGCTGAGCGTCGATAGCGCGCCGCTGTCGGTCAGCATCAACGCGTTGCAGGCGGTGGAGCCCTATGGTCGCATCGTCATCAACCCCGACCGCACGCTCAATGTGCAGGCCATCCTGCTCACGCGCAAACCCGCCCAGAGCCCGCCGCCTGCCGCTGTGGGCAACAGTGCGGAAAAACCCTTGCCGCTGGCGCTGCGCATCGACCGCACCGCCATCGAAAATGCCGATGTCGACTTCACCGATCAGTCCATCAAGCCCGACTTCCGGGTGCGCATGCAAAAGCTCTCCGGGGTGATCAACGGTCTGTCAGACGCGCCCGATAGCAGTGCTCAGATCGAACTCGACGGCCAGGTCAACGACTACGGTTCGGCCAAGGTGCGGGGGCAGTTGCAGCCCTTTCGCGCCACCCAGAACACCGACGTCACGCTGGATTTCCGCAACCTGAACATGGCCTCGGTTTCGCCCTACTCGGGCAAGTTTGCCGGGCGCACCATCGAATCGGGGCGGCTCGATGCCAAGCTGCAGTACAAGATCGTCAAGGCGCAGATGCAGGGCAACAACCAGTTCACCATCACCCGCCTCAAGCTGGGCCCGCATGTCGACAGTCCCGGCGCGATGAACCTGCCGCTCGATCTGGCCATCGCCGTGCTGGAAAACAGCGACGGCGTGATCGACATCGACCTGCCGGTGCATGGCGACCTGAACAACCCCAAGTTCAGCTACGGCGGCATCATCTGGCAGGCCATCGTCAACGTGCTGACCAAAATCGTCACCGCGCCGTTCCGCGCGCTGGGCTCACTGTTCGGCGGCGGGGGCGAGCAAACGTCGCAGAACGTGGCTTTCGCCCCCGGCAGCGCAGTGCTGGCGCCGCCCGAGCGTGAAAAGCTGCTGCAGATCAGCGAGGCGCTGCGCAAGCGGCCGCGGCTGGAATTGCAGGTGCCGCCCACGCTCGATGTCGCGCGCGATACCGCCGCGCTGCAGCAGGCCGCGGTGCGCCGTCAGGTGCTGCTCAAGCTGGGCGTGACCGTGCCGCCCGATGTCAGCCCGGGCCCGCTCGATCTGGGCAATGCCCGCACCCGCAATGCCATCACCGCGCTCTACCTCGACCAGCACCCGACTAGCGCGCTCGACGCGCTGAAAAAATCGCTGCCCAAAACCGATCAGCCGGAGCAGGCTTTGCTGCACGCCATCCTGGCGCAGTTGGCCAAGGCGGTAGTGATTCCCCAATCGGCTCTCGATGCGCTGGCTCAGGCACGGGCCAAGGCCGTGGTCACAGCGCTGACCACCGGCCCCAAGGCCTTGCCTGCGACGCGGGTGCAGATGGGGACTGCGATCAAGGCCGCAGAAGAGACGGCGGGCAAGACGGCAGACAAGGGTAGCGAGAAAGACCTGGAAAAGGACGTGGTGCTCACGCTCGGTTTGGCTTCGGGTCAGGCCACTGCAAGCGCACCAGCCGCTGTGCCGACCACAGCGCCGACCACAGCGCCAACAACGGCACCGCAAGCGCCCGCTGCTGCGTCTGCTGCTTCTGCCGCCGCCGCTCAGGGCAAGTAAGTCACTGGCCGCATGGCGAGAAAACGCTCCAGCGCGGGGGGGCGATAGTCGGGCAGGGTGGAGTGTCGGCTGAGGGTGGAGGTATGCACGCCCTCGTGACCGGCGGGGTTGGCCTGTCCCGGCTGGCGTTCGCGCTGGCCCAGCAGGCGGTAGAACAGCGTCAGGGTGTCGCCCATTTGCGCGGCGGGGTCGCCATGCGGGGGAAGCAGGGCCGGGTCGAGCGCCAGACCGCAGCGTTGCGCCCGGTCGGCCATCCATAGCAGCGCACCGTCAGAAAGGCCGGTGAGCGTTTGCCCTCCGCCCACATCGCCATGCACGCCCGGAAACCAGGCCTGCTCCACCACCTGATCGGTGGCGTGGCTTTGCTTCTGCCAAAGCGTCGGCACGAAAGGCTTGCGGCGCTCGTCCAGCGCCAGTGCCTGATAGCCGTAGCGCACATGGCTGCTCAGCGCCACGTCGTGAAACTCGTACAGAGGTTTAGTCCAGAAGCGCAGCGGGGTGACGGGTATGCCCAGGGCGCCCACCGTATCCCAGACGCCGATGAGTTCGATGGGCGCGTCCGGCCAGGCGTAGGCCTCGCGAAAGGAGACGGATTGCGGCGCGTTGGGGTGGCTGTCGGGCGAACGGTCGCGATAGAGCGCGTAGGCCTCGCCGACGCGGCCGACATGCTGCGGACGCAGGATGCCGCAATTGCGAATCAGCCCGCCCACGCTGCGCACCGTGTACGCGCCGCGGCTGTAACCGAATAGAAAGATCTGGTCGCCCGGGTGATAGTTCTGCACCAGAAACAGGTAAAGCTCGCGGATATTGGCCGAGATCCCCAGGCCAAACGCGCCCCCGGTGATTTTGTCCCACAGGCCGCCCTGTTCGCCCAGACCTTTTTGGTAGAACACCACCTGATCGATGCCATGACTGTCTTGCGGCGCGACGGCGACCGAGAGCTTGACCACATTGGTCGGCGTGGGCGCGTTACCGTCGTTCTGGTCGGGCTTGCTCCAGGTGCCGTCGGCGAACAGGGCGATGCGTTTCATGTGAGGAATCCGCAGAGGTGTTACGTTTTTTCACGTTTGGACTTTGCGAATGATGGGGCGCCCCGTGCGGCTTGCCCACCCCCAAACCCGGTGTCGCGCAGGGCTTCGATTCGGGGGGATAGACTGGCGCCGAATGACCGCATTCGCTTCAGCCATGACCCATCGCCTTCCCATCGCCTCGGCAGAACAAACGCCCCCCGCGCCAGAGACGCAGTCCGCAGTGGATGGCGCGATTACTTCGCGCCGTTCCATCCGCCGCTTTCTGCCCACGCCAGTGCCGCGCGAAACGCTTGAGGCCATCCTGCAAGTGGCCGCGCGCGCGCCGTCGGGCACCAACACCCAGCCCTGGCAAGTGCATGTGCTCACGGGCGCGGCGCTGGCGCGGCTGTCCGCTCGCATCCTGGCGGCGTATGACGATCCGGCACAGGCCGCGCAGCACACCGAGGAATACGCCTATTACCCGCGCGAATGGCGTTCGCCCTACATCGACCGCCGCCGCAAGGTCGGCTGGGACTTGTACGGCCTGCTGGGCATCGCCAAGGGCGACAAGCCCGCCATGCACGCCCAACATGGTCGCAACTTCCGGTTTTTCGACGCGCCGGTCGGACTGATTTTCACCATCGACCGGGTGATGGAGCAGGGCAGCTGGCTCGACTACGGCATGTTTTTGCAGAACATCATGGTGGCGGCGCGCGGTCGTGGCCTCGACACCTGCCCGCAGGCCGCGTTCACCCAGTTTCACCGCCTCATCGAAGACGAATTGAAGCTCGACGCCTCAACGCAGCAAGTCGTCTGCGGCATGTCGCTGGGCTGGGCCGATCCTGCGGCCATCGAAAACACCCTGGTCACCGAGCGCGCGCCGGTGGCTGAATTCACCCAGTTCCACGACGCATGAACGCGCTGGCCTTCATCGGCGAAACCCGCATTGCCCAAGCCGTGCAGGAGGGCAAGCTCGACAACCTGCCCGGCGCCGGACGCCCGCTCGATCTCACCGTGCGCGACGGCGCGCTCGAAGCCCAGGCACGTCCGAGCGCCCCCAGGGCCGGGCTACGCCCAGCCCGCCCCCCGTGGGGGTCAAGGAAACTTGGGGCGGCCCTGCGTTTCCTTGCTCGCCTCCAACTGCTCGACCGGGCGCGCCGCGTGCGCACCGACGCCGCGCAAGACCAGCGCGAACGCGCCGTGCTGCGCCTGCTTTGGGCCAAGGCGCTGTCACGCCAGCGCCGCAACTCGTCTAGGGCCTGTTAACGCTATTTATGCACCCGCGTTGCCCCCAGACGGGGAGGGATGCAAGGCGGAGGTGCGAGGCAAGGCTGGTCGCCTTGCTTCGCACTGACAACGCCGCAGACGCCCCGCCTGGGGGCAACCCTTCGGGCCGGGGATCTGGGCGGCGCACTGCCACGTTGCAGTCCGCTTGTGGTGCAATACACCACGGCGCGGCCTGCGCCTCGCATTGCCTCCGCCCAGACCCCCGGCGCGGGGGCATAAATAGCGTTAACAGGCCCTAACCCATGATCATCGAATCCCTGCTCGACACCGACCTCTACAAGTTCACCATGATGCAGGTGGTGCTGCATCACTTTCCCGGCGCCCAGGTGGAGTACCGCTTCAAATGCCGCACGCCCGGGGTCGATCTGGTGTCGCGGCTGGGCGAGATCAACGCCGAACTCGACGCCCTCTGCACCCTGCAATTCAAACCCGACGAACTCGACTACCTGCGCAGCCTGCGTTTCATCAAGAGCGATTTTGTCGATTTCCTTGCGCTGTTCCGCCTCAACCGCCAGCGCATCCGCGCCACACCCGCTGCCGACCCGGCTGCACGCGAACGCGGCGAGATCGACATCGCCATTCAAGGCCCCTGGCTGCACACCATTCTGTTCGAAGTGCCGGTGCTCGCCATCGTCAGCGAGGTGTACGCCCGCCACGCCCATGCCGATGCCGACCAGCACGCGGGCCTGGCGCGTCTTGCCGACAAGATTGCCTTGCTCCATACCCCGGAGCTGCAAGACTGCCGCATCGCCGACTACGGCACCCGCCGCCGCTACTCGCGGCGCTGGCAGGCCCAGGTGCTCGGGCGGCTGCATAGCGGCCTCGGCCCCCAGCTTGCAGGAACCAGCAATGTGCTGCTCGCCAAAGATATGGGCCTTACCCCGCTGGGCACCATGGCGCACGAATACCTGCAGGCCTGCCAGGCGCTGGGCCCGCGCCTGCGCGACACCCAGGTGTTCGCCTTCGAGACGTGGGCCAAGGAATACCGCGGCGACCTGGGCATCGCCCTGGCCGATGTGTATGGTCTGCAAGCCTTCCTGCGCGACTTCGATCTGTATTTCTGCAAGCTGTTCGACGGCGCCCGGCACGACTCGGGCGATCCCTTCTCCTGGGGCGAACAGATGATTGCGCACTATGCCAAGCACCGCGTCGATCCCCGCACCAAGACCCTGGTGTTCAGCGACATGCTCACCATTCCCAAGGTCATCGCGCTTTACCGGCAGTTTCACCAGCGCGTCGGCCTGGCCTTCGGCATCGGCACCAACCTCATGCACGACCTCGGCTTTGAAGCGCCGCAGATGGTGCTCAAAATGACCCGCTGCAACGGCCAGCCCGTCGCCAAGGTCAGCGACGCGCCGGGCAAGAATATGTGCGACGACCCGGCGTATCTGGCCTATCTACGTGAAGTCTTCCAGATCCCCGCCGACCAACTGGTCGAGCATGATGGGGAAGACGGGTGACTCCAGTTAAAGACTTCGCTTGGGTGCGGTGTTTTATTCGTCTGCGATAAAGCTGCCGATGGTCTGCGCAAGGTGCGGATTACTCTTGGTCAGAATCAATCCGTAGATCACCGACAGCGCCAAGACAGCGAGGGCGACGTAGGGGAAGAGGTTGAATGGTTCCGGCTGTCCGGGCTCCACCAGTCCCCACAAGGGCATCAGCATCAGCAAGGTTCCCAGAATCGGCAGAATGAGATGTTTGGTCAACTGGAATTCCGCGCGGTGGTGTTTTCGCATGTAGACCGGCAAGGCGAGGTTGGTAATCAGGTAAGTGAGGATGATGGGAATCGTCCCCAGTGTGGCGGCATAGCCGAACAGATCCACGGGTTTGATGTGCCTGCCGTTGACCGCAACAATCAACACGGCAATGGCGATGAAGGTCCACATGGCGATATGGGGCGTTTGGTGTTTTTGGTGGACGCGCCCGAAAAATTTGGGCAGCAAGCCTTCGCGCCCCGAATTGAACAGAATGCGCGCTTGAGAGTTGGTCAGCCCGATCAAAGATGAAAAGATGCTGCTGATGCCCGCGAGATAGGCCACGATGAGCAGTGCAGCGGCAGAGGCTTTGAGCGCATCGACAAAGGGGATTGATGACGCACTGATGGCTTTTACGTTGTGATGAAAGCCGATCTCGGTGGCATAGGCCAGAAATGCATAGAGTGCTCCGATGGCCAAAGTGGCAGAGCGCAATGCTCGCGGAACATTGCTCCGGGGATCTTTTGTTTCCTCGGCCAGCATGGCCGAGTTTTCCCAGCCGATGAATAGATAGATGGCCAAAGGGAAACCCAGGCTGAGGCCCTTGAAGCCGCCGGCAAGTTGCGACCATGAAAACGGCGACAGGTTGATCCACTGCGCGTTTTTAACCAGCATGATGACGGCGCCAATCAGCAGCAAGACAAGCTCGAAATAGAAGAACCCCGCCGCCCACCTCGTCGATAAACCGATACCTCTGGACACTAGGAACCCAACGATGAGCGCTGATGCGACGCTCAGAATTTGCCAGGGCACATTGATGCCGAGAAAAGTCTGCAAGGTGTCATGCGCCCAACCGCCGGAAATCACAACAACGGCAGATGCCCCGATGACATAGCCGAACACGACAAAAACCGACGCCGCAGCACCCGCAACGGGACCGAAGCCCATGCCGATAAAAGTGACAAACGACCCGGCGCTGGGCCGGTACTTCGAGAACTCGGCCAGCGTATTTGTGAGGAAGAGCACGACCACCATTGCGGCGATGATGGTTAGCGGCGCCGCCACGCCTGCACCCTGAACAATGGTGCCGAATCCGAAATAGAAACTCATGGCTGGCGCGATATTGGCCAGCGTGGATGCCACGATTTGCGGCAGACCCAGCGCATTGCGCTGTAATCGTGAGCCTTGTTGGTGTGGGGTATGCATAGTGTCTCCGAGACGATTTTTTTGTGATAGGCGACGCTGAGCATAGAAACCCGTCACATGACAGTCGGTCAGTATTGGTAACAAACTGTCTGTTGGAGTTAACGACAGGGGCAAGCGCGGGGTTGGCCTCCTAGAATCTTCCGCATGAATACCGACACCGCCCGCGCCGCGATCCTGGCGCAGATTCGTGCCCGTCAGGGGCGACCGGCCGCGCTGCATGACATCGAGGCGGCCGATGCCGAGGTCGATATCGGCCGCCATGTGCGTGGGCCGCAGCCGACGATTGCCGACCGCATAGCGGGTTTCACCACGCAGGCGCTGGCGCTGCAGACCAGCGTGGCCCGCGTGACCAGCGCGCAGGACGTGCCGCCCGCGGTGGCGGCTTATCTGCGCGAGCAGGCCATGGGTATGCAGGGCGTGGCCTGGGAAACTCTGGCCGATCTGCCCTGGGTCGACGCGGGCGTGACCCTGGAGTTCCGTCCGCCGCGCGATGAAGACAAGCTCGGCATCACCGGCTGCTTTTGCGCGGTGGCCGAGACCGGCTCGCTGGTGCTGGCGAGTTCGCCCGCCACGCCGTCGTCCACCCATCTGCTGCCGCAAACGCATATCGCCATCGTGCCGGCCAGTCGCATCGTGGCTGCGCTGGAAGATGCCTACGCGCTGCTCAGGGCCGAACTGGGCGAATTGCCGCGGGCGCTGTCCACCGTGTCCGGGCCGTCGCGCACGGGTGATATCGAGCAAACCATCGTGCTCGGTGCGCATGGGCCGTACCGCGTGCATGTGGTGATCGTCGATGCGGCGTGAGACCCGTGCTGCGGCCACGGTGCTGCTGAGCCTGCTGCCAGGTCTGGCATCGGCCGCCACCGTCCAGACCGTCCCCGACCCGGCGACGCTCAGCCTTTGGTGGGGGCTGCCCTTCGCGGCCATGTTGTTGTCCATCGCGCTCATGCCCTTGTTTGCAGCGAAGGTGTGGCATCACCATCAGGGCAAGATCGCGGCGGGCTGGGCTGCGCTGTTTCTCATCCCCTTTGCCATCAGTTTCGGCGTGCAGGCCACTTGGAGCGCTGCGCTGCACACCCTGCTGCACGAGTACCTGCCCTTCGTCATTCTGCTCACCGCGCTCTACACGGTGAGCGGCGGTATCGCGGTGCGCGGCAATCTGCACGGCAGCCCGGCGCAGAACACCCTGCTGCTGGCCATCGGCACGGTGCTGGCCAGCGTCATGGGCACCACCGGGGCGGCCATGCTGATGGTGCGTCCGGTCATCCGCGCCAACGATGGCCGTAGGCACAACGCGCATGTGCTGGTGTTTTTCATCTTTCTGGTGGCCAATGCCGGCGGTGCGCTCACCCCGCTGGGTGATCCGCCGCTGTTTCTCGGCTTTCTCAAGGGCGTGGATTTTTTCTGGACGCTCAAGCACCTGCTGGCCCCCACGGCTTTGCTCTGCGCCCTGCTGTTGGCCGTGTTTTATGCGCTCGACCGCTGGTTCTGGAGCAAGGAGGCCGAGCGTCCGGCCATCGACCCCACGCCCGACAGCCCGCTGGGCATCATTGGCGCGTGGAATGTGCTGTGGCTGGTGGTCATCGTCATCGCGGTGCTGCACAGCGGCCTTTGGAAACCGGGCATCACCGTGACGATACTCGGCCAGAGTCTCGATCTGCAGAACCTCACGCGCGACGCAGCGCTCGTCCTCGTGGCGCTGTTGTCGCTGGCCACCACGCCATGGCAGGCGCGGCATGAAAACCAGTTCACCTGGGGGCCGATGATCGAGGTGGGCAAGCTGTTTCTCGGCATTTTTCTCACCATCATTCCGGTCATCGCCATCCTGCGGGCGGGCAGCGGCGGAGCGCTGGCCGGGCTGGTCTCGCTTACTTCCGATGCGCAGGGTCAGCCCATCGCGGCCGCGTACTTCTGGCTCACCGGGGCGCTGTCGTCCTTTCTCGACAACGCGCCGACCTATCTGGTGTTTTTCAATCTGGCGGGGGGCGACGCGGCGCAGCTCATGGCCCACGCCACCACCCTCATGGCGATTTCGGCCGGGGCGGTGTTCATGGGCGCGGTCACCTATATCGGCAACGCGCCCAACTTCATGGTCAAAGCCATCGCCGAGCATCGCGGCGTGCGCATGCCCTCGTTCTTTGGCTATATAGGTTGGTCGCTGGCCGTTCTGATGCCGTGCTTTCTTCTCCTGACCGTGGTGTTTTTCCGATGAGCAATCTTGTTGCTGATGGCCCGCTGCGCGTGCTCGTGGCGCGTGCCGTGTTTCCCGACGTTATCGAACCGCTGCGCGCCGTGGCCGAGGTCGAAACCACGCCCGATGACGCCATCGCCACGCCTGAGACGCTGCGCCAGCGCCTGGCCGACAAGCACGGCGCCTTCATCACCGGCAGCGAGCGCATCGACGCCGCCTTGCTCGACGCCTGCCCGCAGCTCAAGGTCGTGAGCACCATGACCGTGGGCGTCGATCACATCGATCTGGCCGCTTGCGCCGAGCGCGGTGTGACCGTCACCCACGCGCCCGACGTGCTCACCGAAACCACCGCCGATTTCGGCTTCACCCTGCTGTTGGCTGCGGCCCGGCAGGTGGGCGACGCGGAGCGCTATCTGCGCGCGGGGCAGTGGAAAAAATGGAGTGTCGATCTGTTCGCCGGTGCGGATGTGCATGGCGCCACGCTGGGCATCGTCGGCATGGGACGCATCGGCCAGGCCATTGCGCGGCGTGCGGCGCATGGCTTCAATATGCGCGTGCTCTATCACAACCGCAAACGGCTGGCCACGCACATCGAAGACGAACTGCGCGCCAGTTATCGCGAGTTGCCCGAGTTGCTGCGCGAAAGTCGGCATGTGCTGCTGGCGCTGCCTTACAGCCCCGCCGCCTATCACCTCATCGGTGCGACCGAGCTGGCGCAGATGCAGCCCGGCGCCACGCTGGTCAACATCGCCCGCGGCGGCGTGGTGGACGAAACCGCGCTCGCCCACGCCCTGCTCAGCGGCCATCTGGGTGCCGCCGGGCTGGATGTGTTTGAGGGCGAGCCCGCCGTCAACCCCGCGCTGCTGGCCGCGCCGCGTCTGGTGCTCACGCCGCATATCGCCAGCAGCAGCATTCCCACCCGCCGCGCCATGGCGCAACTCGCGGTGGACAACCTTGTCGCGGTGCTGCAAGGCCAACCGCCCATCACGCCCGTTACGGGTTGAACTTGCATGTCTCTTGAACTGGTGTTGCTCCTCCTCGTTGCGCTGTTGTTGCTCATGCTGCTGGGCATGGCCTGGGCGCTGCTGTCGCGTCTGCGCGGTCTGGCCGAACTACGCCGCGAAATCGGCGCAGAACTGGCCCCGCAGATGGAGCGTCTGGAGCGCGAACTGCGCGGCGCGGTGCAGAACAGCAGCCAGAGCCTGCGCACCGAGCAGGCCGGGCAACTGGCGCAATTCCAGCAAATGCTGCTCAACCAGCAGGGCGAGAGCACGCGCACGCAAAACGCCCAGCTCGACGCCGTCAACCTGCAACTGCAAAGCCTGCAAAAATCGGTGGGCGACACCCTGGTGCAGCAGGTCGGCCATCTCACCCAGACCAACACTCAAAGCCTGCAATCGTTGCAGGCCCAACTCATCGAGCGCCTCGACGCCTTGCGCAAGGCCACCGACCAGCGCTTGATCGAAGCGCGCCAGAGCGCCGAGCAGGGCCAGACTGCCATGCGCGAGTCCACCGAGTTGCGCCTCACCGAGCTGCGCCAGTCCACCGACAAGAACCTGAACGAAATGCGCGGCACGGTGGAACTGCGCCTGCGCGAGCTGCAGGCCGACAACGAGAAAAAACTCGAACAGATGCGCGCCACCGTGGACGAAAAACTCCACGCCACCCTGGAGCAGCGGCTGGGCGAGAGCTTCAAGCAAGTCGCCGAGCGGCTGGAACTGGTGCACCGTGGCCTGGGCGAAATGCAGACCCTGGCGCAAGGCGTGGGCGATCTGCAGCGGGTGTTCACCAATGTGAAATCGCGCGGGGTGTTCGGCGAAATTCAACTGGCCGGCCTGATCGAGCAGGTGTTCACCCCCGAGCAATACGGCGTCAACGTGGAAACCGTACCCGGCAGCAACGCCCGGGTGGAATACGCCATTCGCCTGCCGGGCAAGGGCGAAGGCCCGGTCTGGCTGCCGATCGACGCCAAGTTTCCGCGCGAAGACTATGAGCGCCTGCTCGACGCGCAGGACCGCGCCGACAAGGCCGAGGCCGAAGCCGCTTCCAAGGCGCTGGAACTGCGGCTGCGCGACGAGGCTAAGACCATCCAGAGCAAATACATTGCTGCCCCGCACACCAGCGACTTCGGCATTCTGTTCCTGCCCACCGAGGGCCTGTATGCCGAGGCGCTGCGGCGGCCGGGTCTGGTCGAGGCGCTGCAGCGCGAGCACCGTGTGATGCTCGCCGGGCCGACCACCCTGCTGGCCCTGCTCAACAGCCTGCACATGGGTTTTCGCACCCTGGCGCTGGAGCAACGCTCCACCGAGGTGTGGAAAGTGCTTGGTGCGGTGAAAACAGAATTCACCAAATTCGGCGATGTTCTTGCAAAAACGCGCAAGAAGCTCGACGAAGCGAGCAATACCATCGGCCAGGCGGAAACCCGTACCCGCGCCATGACGCGCCAGCTCAAGCAGGTGGAAGCGCTGCCGGTCGATCAGACGCAAACCCTGCTGGGTTTGACCGAGGTCGACACCGACGATCACGAAGACGCGGTATAAACCTAGGAGTCTGTCGGACTTGAGGATCGCGGGCTGCAAAAAGGCTGTGCGGCGTCCTTCGGCGGCGGATTTGCCGCCCCATAGCTGCGGCTATGGGGCGGCAAATCCGCCGCCACAGGGCATCCCCATCGCCATTTTTCGCCATCCGCGCCCCAAGCCCGACAGACTCCCAGCATCGATTTTTCGCGCCGCAGGCATTCCGCCGTGCGGCCTTTGCGTTTTTAGGCTCCCATCATGCAAGCACAAGACATCAGTCTCGACGTTCTGGCGGAGAAATACGCCAAGGGCGATGAGCGCACCATCGCAGACATTCACACCCGCGTCGCCCGCGCCCTGGCGGTTGAAGAGGCCGACCCGGCCCGCAGCGAAGCGCTGTTCCGGCAGGCGCTGGCCGACGGCTTCGTGCCCGCCGGACGCATCATGTCGGCGGCGGGCACCGACATTCAGGCCACGCTGATCAACTGCTTCGTTCAGCCCGTGGGCGATTCGGTATCCGACGACAAGGACGGCAAGCCCAGCATCTACAAGGCGCTGGCGCAGGCGGCTGAGACCATGCGGCGCGGCGGCGGCGTGGGCTACGACTTTTCGCGCATCCGCCCGGCGGGCGCGCATGTGGGCGGCACGCACAGCCGCGCCAGCGGCCCGCTGTCGTTCATGCGGGTGTTCGACGCCTCGTGCGAAACGGTGGAATCGGCCGGCAGCCGCCGGGGGGCGCAAATGGGCGTATTGAGAGCCGACCATCCCGACATCGAAGCCTTCATCCACGCCAAGGATCAAGGGGCGTTCAAGAACTTCAATCTGTCGGTCGGCGTGAGCGCCGCGTTCATGCAGGCGGTCGAAAACGACGCGCAGATCGATCTGGTGCACAAGGCCAGGCCGGGCGACGATCAGCTCGCTGCAGGCGCGCATCAGCGCGCCGACGGCGAGTGGGTGTACCGCAGCGTGCGCGCCCGCGATCTGTGGGACCAGATCATGCAGTCCACCTACGACCACGCCGAGCCGGGCATTCTGTTTCTCGACACCGCCAACGCCGACAACAATCTGTATTACTGCGAAACCTTCGAGGCGACCAACCCTTGCGCCGAGGAGTTCCTGCCCGACTACGGCTGCTGCTGCCTGGGCTCGATCAATCTCACCCGTTTTGTGCGCGATCCGTTCACGCCGCAGGCGCGGTTCGATGCCGAGGGTTTTCAGGCCGTCACCCGCGTTGCGGTGCGCATGCTCGACAACGTGCTCGACGTGACCTATTGGCCGCTGGTCGAGCAGCACAACGAGGCGCAAAACAAACGCCGCATCGGCCTGGGCTTTCTCGGCCTGGGCGACGCCTGCGTGATGCTCGGCCTGCGCTATGACAGCGACGACGCCCGCCGCTTCGCGGCCGACATGGCCCGCACCCTGCGCGACGCGGCCTATGCCGCCTCGGTCGATCTCGCCAAGGAGAAGGGCGCCTTCCCGCTGTTCGACGCGAAAAAATACCTCGACAGCGGCTTCGCCAAGCGTCTGCCCGAAGCCCTTCGCGCCGACATCGCCGCGCATGGCATCCGCAACTCGCACCTGCTCGCGGTGGCGCCCACCGGCACCATCAGCCTGGCGTTTGCCGACAACGCCAGTAACGGCATCGAACCTGCGTTCTCGTGGGTCTATACCCGTAAGAAGCGCATGGCCGACAACACCACCCGCGAGTACGAAGTCGCCGACCACGCTTGGCGCCTGTACCGCAGCCTGGGCCACGACATGAGCGCCCTGCCTCCGGCCTTCGTCACCGCGCTGGAAATGTCCGCCACCGATCACATGAAAATGCTGCAGGTCGTGCAGCCCTTTATCGACACCAGTATCAGCAAAACCGTCAACGTCCCGGCCGACTACCCCTACGACGACTTCAAAGACCTCTACCTGCAGGCCTGGAAAGCCGGGCTCAAGGGGCTGGCCACTTACCGCCCCAACGCCGTGCTTGGCGCGGTGCTGCAGGCCACGCCCACGGCGGCCGCGCCTGCTGCCGCATCTGCCCGGACTGCCGACGACATCGATCCGCTCACCCGCCGCATCGAGGGTCGCCCCTCGGGCGACTTGCAGGCCGTCACCAGCAAGATCAGCTACATGACCTCGGAAGGACAGAAGACCGTCTATCTCTCCGTCTCCTTCGCCGAAGTGGAGGGCCGGGTGAACGGCGAGGCGGTGCGCATCGAGCGGCCCATCGAGTTCTTCATGCCTGCTGGGCAGCGCGACGAAGGCCAGCAATGGATCGCCTCCAATATGCGGCTGCTTTCCCTCGTCGCACGTTCGGGCGGCTCCATCGCCAAGAGTCTGCAGAACATGCGCGAAGTCGTGTGGGACAAAGGCCCGGTGCGCTGCGGCGAAGTCATCAAGTCAGACGGCAGCCGCGCGCCGCGTTTCCACCAGTCCGAAGTCGCCGCCATCGCCTACGCCCTGCAGGAACTGCTGCGCCGCCGCGGCTATCTCGACGCCTCCGGCCGCGAACAATCGCTGCTCTCGCTGGCGCAGCGCGCCCACGTTCCCGAAGCCCTGCGCATCGACCTCGAATCAGCCGACGCATCCCCCGAGCTGCTGCCCGGCGGACGCATCTGCCCCGAATGCGGCGGGCCGTTTCTACGGCGAGTGGACGGCTGCGACCGCTGCGAGAACTGCGGATATATAGGCAGCTGCGGTTGAGGAACGGGGCAGGACGGCTGTACCTGTATGTGCGTTCGGCACGGCGTTTTTCACCCGTGGTCGCGCAGCGCTCGGATCGGTTTTGCCAATGCCGGCAAATCGTTTTGGAGGGTCTTCCACACCAGTGAGAAGTTGATCGTCATGTATCCGTGAGAGACGCGGTTACGCATGGCAATCATGGTGCTCCAGGGGGTGCCGTGATGGTCGGCAATGAACGCCGGGGAAGCCCTCTCGATGTTACAGGCCGCTTCGCCGATGACCTCGATGTTGCGAATCACAGCATCCTGCACGAGTATGTTGCGCAGAAAGCTCTCTTCATCCATTGCTTCGGTGTATTGCGCAATGCGCCCGATGGCTTCGAGAATGTGGGCGATGTATTCGGGAATGCGCAACTCAGCGCGCTTCATATCATGCGGGCCTCTGCAAGCACCAGTGCACGGAACTTTTCCGGGAGATCACCCGGGGTGAGGACATCAACGGGCACTCCCAGCAAGCGCTCCAGTTCGACCTGGATGGCCGCAACGTCCATCAGTGACGTTTCCGCCGTGGGATCGACCAGCACATCCAGGTCGCTGCGGTCGTCATCCTCGCCCCGCACGACCGACCCGAAAACACGCGCGTTGCGGGCACGATGCGCCAGAACGATGCGGAGAATCTCGGCTCGATGGTTTTGCAGGGCTTGAGAGGGCTTCATAAGCGCGAATTATCCCTGCTTTGATCGCTCCGATGGAGTTTTGACCCGCAAGGAAAGTTTGGGGTCGTAGCACTCGGCCCCCGCTATCCGTCAACCTCGCGGCGGGATTTCAATTTTCACTTCCAGCACGTCCAGCGTGTCCTGGCGTTCCAGCTTGACCTGGATGTCGTTGCTGTCGATCTTGACGTATTTCGAGATTACGTCGACTAGTTCGCGCTGCAGTGCGGGCAGCCAGTCGGCGGGGGCGCCGTTGCCGCCGCGTTCGTGCGCGAGGATGATTTGCAGCCGTTCTTTGGCGACGGTGGCGGTTTTCTTTTTTTCGCCCAGAAAGAAAGAGAGGAATGACATGGTGCGCTCCTCCCTCAACCGCCGAACAGGCGCTTGAACAGGCCTGGTTTCTGATAGTCGGTGAAGCGCATCGGCTTGTCTTCGCCGAGAAAGCGCGCCACCACGTCCTGATAGGCCTCGGCCACGTCGCTGCCGGTGAGGTGAATGGCCGGCGTGCCCTGGTTGGAGGCCTGCAGCACCGATTCGCTCTCAGGAATCACGCCGATGAGCTGGATGCGCAGAATGTCTTGGATGTCGGTGAGCGAGAGCATCTCGCCGTCGCTGACGCGCTTGGGGTTGTAGCGGGTGATGAGCAGATGCTCGCGGATCGGCTCGCCGCCTTCGATGGCGCGCTTGGTTTTGCTCGACAGCATGCCCAAAATGCGGTCGGAGTCGCGCACCGAAGAGACTTCCGGGTTGGTGACGATGAGGGCCTCGTCGGCGAAGTGCATGGCCATGAGCGCCCCGCTTTCAATCCCGGCCGGCGAGTCGCAGACGATGTAGGTGAAGCCCATGTCGTCGAGCTCCTTGAGCACGTTCTCCACGCCCTCCATGGTGAGCGCGTCTTTGTCGCGGGTTTGCGAGGCGGGGAGGATGAACAGGTTGTCGCACTGCTTGTCCTTGATCAGCGCCTGGGTGAGCTTGGCCTCGCCCTGAATGACGTTGATGAGGTCGTACACCACGCGACGCTCGCAGCCCATGATCAGGTCGAGGTTGCGCAGGCCGACGTCGAAGTCGATGACGGCGGTTTTGTGGCCGCGCAGGGCCAGGCCGGAGGCGAAGCTGGCGCTGGTGGTGGTCTTGCCCACGCCGCCTTTGCCCGAAGTCACCACAATGATTTTCGCCATGAGTTCTGTCCTTCTGAATTATTTGAGTGCCAACGGTTCGATCAGCAATTGTTCGCCCTGCAGCCGCACGGTGGTCGGCTTGCCGCGCACTCCGGCGGGAAAGTCTTGTTCGGCGGTGCGATAGATGCCGGCAATGGCCACCAGCTCCGGCTCGAAGCTGGTGCAGAAAACCCGCGCCGCGGTGTTGCCCCGCGCCCCGGCCAGCGCCCGGCCGCGCAGCGCGCCGTAGATATGCACATGCCCTTCGGCCATGACTTCCGCACCGTGGCTGACCACGCCCTGCACGATGAGGTCGCCGGGAGAGTAGATGCGCTGACCCGAGCGCAGTGGGCGGTCGATGAGCACCGTGGGCAGCGTAGCGGGGGCGGGTTCTTGGGCGGGTGTTGCGGCAGGGACGGAAGGCTGCGCCGCGGCTTGGGTTTCGGCGCTGGACGCCGCAGCGGCTGCCGCTGCCAGTGCCGTGGCAGCTTCGGCGGCTTCGGCGCTCTCGGCCGGTTTGCGCGGGTCTCGGCCGACGTCGCGGCTGTCGAGCAGGGGCAGATCGCTGGCTCCGGCCCAGGTTTGTTGCGCGGCTTGCGCCACCACGCCGAAGGGGCGCATTTTGAAGCGGCGAAGCAGCGCGGCGAGCTCGTCCAGCGGCAGGGTGGCGTCTTCGGCCAGGCGGCGCAGATCGATGGCTACGGCCTCGCCCGAGAAAAACTCGGGTGCGGCGTCGAAGCGCTGCTGCAGCGCTTCGGCCAGAGCGGCGAAGTCGGGCGTTTTCACCACCAGATGCACGGCGTCGATGGCACCGCTGCGAAGTTCAAACAAGGTGGCTTTGGAACGGGACATGGACAAACAGGA
This sequence comes from Thiomonas sp. OC7, assembly GCF_900634595.1. NCBI lineage: Bacteria > Pseudomonadati > Pseudomonadota > Betaproteobacteria > Burkholderiales > Thiomonas > Thiomonas sp. OC7. The sequence goes on from NZ_LR131953.1 coordinate 2,685,368, forward strand.
CGACTGCGGGTGTGAGGAAAAAACGAATCCGACAATCGTAGTGGATCGGTGCGGGCGGCCGCAGGTGCGAGCCCGAACTTTCTCAGGCTTCTTGCAGCGCACCGTTCACCAGCCGAAGCTGGCGCTGGCAGCGCGCGGCCACCGTGGCGTCGTGAGTGACGATGATGACGGCGTCGCCCTGCGCCAGCGCCACGTCGAGCAGCAGGTTCAGCGCCACCGCCGAGGCTTCGCTGTCGAGATTGCCCGTGGGCTCGTCGGCCAGCACGAGCTGTGGCTGCGTGACCAGCGCGCGGGCAATGGCCACGCGCTGGCGTTCGCCGCCTGAGAGCTCGCCAGGGCGGTGCTGCAGCCGCGCGCCCAGGCCCATGCTCTGCAACATCTGCGCCGCGACGGCATGCGCAGCTTCAGCCGTTGTGCGGCGAATGCGCAGCGGCATGGCCACGTTGTCGAGCGCGCTGAATTCCATCAGAAGGTGGTGAAACTGGTACACGAAGCCGACATGCTGGTTGCGCCATGCCCCCTGTGCCTTGGGGCTCATCTGCGCCCAGTCGCTCCCGCAGACCTGCACACGGCCGCCGTCGGCCCGATCGAGCCCGCCCAGCAGGTGCATGAGCGTGCTCTTGCCCGAGCCCGAGGCGCCGATGATGGCCAGCGTCTGCCCGCCGTCCAGGCGCAGGTTCACGTCCTTGAGCACATCGACGGCCTGCGGCCCTTCGGTGTAGCGCTTGCGCAGGTGTTCAGCCAGCAGGATGGGGGGGGTGGACATGGGCAACGGGGTCTAGACGTGGAGCCGTGCATTGCACCACAGGCCCGCGTGCGGTGGGTCAGCGCAGCAACAGAGTGGGTATGGTCGAGGCGCGCAGCAGGTCGGCGGTCTTGCTGCCCAGCAGCAGTTTGCGCACCGGTGAATGGGAATAGGCGCCCATGATGAGCAAATCGATATTCTGCTCTTTGAGCACGGCGGAAATCACGCTTTCGGGGTCGCCCGCCCGGGCCAGCACCTGCGCCGTCATGCCGCGCGATTGCAGGGTTTGCCGCGCCCAGTCGAGCGCTTTTTCGGTTTGCGCTGAAGGGGTGCTGGCCATGCATACGGTGATGTCCAGCCCGGCGAGCAAAGGTTGCGCTCCGACCCATTCCACCGCACGGCGGGTCATGCTGCCGCCGTCGTATGCAATGAGCACGCGCTGCGGTGGCGTGAACGCATCGGTCACGGTCAGGATGGGGATGTGCAGGGCGCGCACGATGGCTTCGACGTGACGGCCGATGTCGCGCCCCGACCGTTCTGCCGATGCGCCGCGCCGCCCCAGAACCAGCAGGCCGATGGCGGGCGCCTGCTCGACCAGCGTCTGCGTGAGCTCGCCCAGGCGCTGACGAATGTCCACCTCGGCGGCTCCCGCATCGAGCGCGCGCTGGCGCAGCCGGGCGAGCAGTGTGCGGCCGCGCTCGCGTGCGCTCAACAGCGTCTGGCGTTCACTTTCGGCCAGTTCCTGCAGCAGATCGTCCTGCGCGCCCAGGCCGATGGCGCCGCTGTGGTCGCTGCTGGAGGCTGCGGTTTCGGGATGGCGATCCAGCACATGAAGCAGGTCGAGCAGCGTGCCCATGCGTTGCGCCGCCCAGGCGCCGTAGTCGGTGACGTAGTCGGCGAAGCGGGAATGATCCACGCAGGCCGTGACTTTGTTGTGGTCTGGCATGGTCGGCTCCTCAATGGCTCATCAACAGGTCTTCGGCGCCGTCCTTATCGTGGACCGCGAACTTGTCCACCAGCGTGGCGCTGGCTTCGTTGAGCCCCGTGACCTCGACCTCGGTGGCTTCGCGACGGAATTTGAGGATCACCTTGTCCAGCGCGCTGATGGCCGTGATGTCCCAGAAATGCGCGCGGCTGACGTCGATGTGAACCTTGTCGATCACCTCCTTGAAGTCGAAGCGGGAGATGAAGGCGTCTGCCGAGGCGAAAAACACCTGCCCGGTCACGGTGTAAGTGCGGCTGCGGCCTTCGGCATCGGCCCGCGAGCTCACACGCAGGATGCTGCCGACCTTGTGGGCGAAAAAGAAGCCCGACAGCAGCACGCCGGTCAGCACGCCCAGCGCCAGATTGTCGGTGGCGACGACCACGGCCACGGTGGCCAGCATGACCACGCTCGAACTCTTGGGATGCTCGCGCAGATTGCGGATCGAGCCCCAGTTGAAGGTGCCGATGGACACCATGATCATCACCGCGACCAGCGCCGCCATGGGAATGCGCGCCACCCAATCGCCGAGGAACACCACCATGACCAGCAGCACGACGCCCGCCGTCAGCGTGGAAAGTCGCCCGCGGCCGCCCGACTTCACGTTGATGACCGACTGGCCGATCATGGCGCAGCCCGCCATGCCGCCGAGAAAGCCAGTGGCGATATTGGCCACGCCCTGGCCCACGCATTCACGGCGCTTGTTGCTGGAGGTGTCGGTGAAATCGTCGATCAGCGTGGCGGTCATCATCGATTCCAGCAGCCCGACCACGGCCATGGCCAGCGACACCGGAAAGATGATGCGCAGGGTCTCGAAATTCAGCGGCACATCGGGCAGGAGAAACATGGGCAGGCTGTCCGGGAGCTGACCCTTGTCGCCCACGGTGGGCACATGGATGCCGAAAGCCGCCGTCACGATGGTGAGCACCACGATGGCCACAAGCGGCGAAGGCACCACGCGGGTGATTCTGGGCAACAGATAGATGATGGTCAGCCCGGCCGCCACCAGAGGATAGACGGCCCAGGGCACGCGGATCAGCTCGGGCAGTTGCGCCAGAAAAATGAGAATCGCCAGCGCGTTGGCAAAACCCGTGATCACCGAACGCGAGACAAAGCGCATGAGCTTGTCAAAGCCCGCCCAGCCGATGATCATCTGCAACACGCCCGTCAGCAGCGTGGCGGCCAGCATGTATTGCAGTCCGTGTTCTTTCACCAGAGACACCATCACCAGCGCCATGGCGCCGGTAGCGGCGGAGATCATGCCGGGGCGCCCTCCGGCGAAGGCGATGACCGTGGCCATGCTGAAGGCGGCGTACAGCCCCACCTTGGGATCGACCCCGGCAATGATGGAAAAGGCGATGGCTTCGGGGATCAGCGCAAGCGCCACCACGACGCCCGAGAGCAGATCGTTGCGGATGTTGGACAGCCAGTCCTGTCGGAAGGTTTGCATCATCAGGGACACCTTTGTTGTCGTTGTGCGGCAACGGCATGGCCTGCTTGATCAAGGCGATCCTGCGTGGCACTGCAGCGAAGCAGCTAGGGAAACCACCCTGCGGAACCGCAGGGGAATCATCGCTCGACACGCCGCAGCGAGGCGGCGGATGAGGGGAGTCGTTGCGACCCTCCGAGCGAAAACCAATGCGATTGTAGGGATACTCGCGACACAGCGTGCGGCTACTGCGGGGTGTACTCCGGCACCAGCGCGTGCAGCGCGGCCTTGATCTGCGCAGGCGACTGCGCGCCGCTGGCGGCGATCCACAGCTCCAAGGCCTGCAAATCGATGGCGTCTTGCTCGGCCTGGCGGGCGACCCGCAGTTTGGGGTGGGGCGTGGGCAGGGTGGTTTCGTCGTCGGCCAGTAATTCCTCAAATAGCTTTTCGCCGGGGCGTAAGCCGGTGAAGTGAATGGGAATTTCTTCTTCGGTCTTGTTGGAGAGCCGGATCATCAGCCGCGCCAGATCGACGATTTTCACCGGCTCGCCCATGTCGAGCACGAAGATGTTGCCGCTTTCCCCCATCAGCCCCGCCTGCAGCACGAGCTGCGCGGCTTCGGGAATGGTCATGAAGTAGCGCACGATCTCCGGGTGGGTCACGGTGACTGGCCCGCCGGCGGCGATCTGCGCCGCAAAGCGCGGCACCACGCTGCCGCTCGATCCCAGCACATTGCCGAAGCGCACCGCGCAGCAATGCGTTTCGGGGTGCTGCGCCGCGTGCGCCTGCAGCGCCAGCTCGGCCAGCCGCTTGCTCGCGCCCATCACATTGGTCGGGTTCACCGCCTTGTCGGTGGAGATGAGTACGAAGCGCTGCGCGCCGCTGGCCGTGGCCGCGCGTGCCGCGCCCAGCGTGCCCAGCACATTGGTGCGCAGCGCCTCGATGGCGTTGTCGTCTTCCATCAGCGGCACATGCTTGTAGGCTGCGGCGTGCAGCACCACGGCGGGGCGGTGCCGCTTGAACAGGTCGAGCAGCCGTTCGGGTTCGCGCACATTGGCGGTGTAATAGCGCACGGCCAGCTCGGGAAAGCGCGCCTTGAACTCCTGCTCCAGCGCATAGATGGCGATTTCAGACGAGTCGATGCACACCAGTTGCCGCACGCCGAAGCGCGCGATCTGGCGGCACAGCTCCGAGCCGATGCTGCCCCCCGCGCCCGTGACCAGCGCCACCTGTCCGGCGAGCAGGCTGGAGAGGCCGCGCACGTCGAGCTGCACCGCGGCGCGCCCCAGCAGGTCGGCCAGCTCGACCTGGCGCGGCGCCTGACCACCGCCTGCGCTGCCGCCGCTTTGCAGCCAGTCGTCGGCGCGCGGCAGGGTGAGCAGGGCGAGGTGCGCATCGCTGGCCTGCAGCAGTAGCTCGCGGCGCGCTGGGCTGCCGGGCTCGCTGGCGATCAGCGCGTGGCTGGCGCCTTGCGCCTGCGCCACCCGGGCCAGATCGTCCACACTGCCGGCCACCCGCACGCCCTGCACGCTGCGGCCCACTTCGCCGCGATTCGGGCTGATGAGGGCGGCCACCTGCCAGCCTTTGCTCGATCGCAGGCTTTGCAGCGCGCGCGCGGCGTCGTCGAGCGTGCCCAGCACCAGCAGCGGCTTGCCTTGCGCGGTCGAGCGGGTCAGCCGTCCTTCGGCCAGAATGCGCGCGCCCAGCCGCAGGCCAAGCAGCGCGGCGCCCGCGAACAGCGGATGCAGCAGCACGATGGAGCGCGGGAAATTGGGCAGGCGCAACAGCAGCAGCACGGCCGCCAGCGCCAGCGCCGCCACGATCATGGCCGAAGCCAGCCGCTTGAACTCGGGCACGCTGGTGTGCCGCCACGGCGTGCGGTAAACGCCCAGCCCCGCCAGCGCCGCCACCCACACCACGGCGGCCAGCGGCGTGCTGATCCACAGAATCTGCGCCAGGTTGACCGGCGCGTCATTGCGCAGCAGGCTGAAGCGAAACAGGAAGGCGAGCAGCCAGGTGAGGGCGACGAGCAGGGCGTCGGCCGCCGCGGGCCGCCAGATCGCTCGGGTCGAAAACCTCATGCGGCGCTCCGCCAGCTCAGCTCCAGGCCGCGCGCCACCAGTTCGCACACCCGGGCGCGCTGCGCGGCGCTCATGTTCGAGCCCGAAGGCAGGCAGACGCCGCCTTCGAACAGCGCGCGGCTCACATCCTGCCCAGGTGCGTGGGGGAAGTAGCGGCAAGCGGCGTAAAGCGGCTGCAGATGCATCGGCTTCCACACCGGCCGGGCTTCGACGTTGTGGCGCTCGAGAAAGTCGAGCAGCGCATCGCGGCGGGCCTGGGGACTCTCTCCATCTCCGCCCGCCAGCACGAAGGCCGACAGCCAGCGGGTGGATTGGTGGCCGTCGGGCTCGGCCATCCAGCGCAGACCGGGCACGGCAGAGAGCGCGTCGCGATACTGCGCGAACACTTCGCGGCGGCTCTGCACCCGCTGCTCAAGCACCCGCAGCTGACCGCGACCGATGCCCGCCAGCACATTGCTCAGGCGGTAGTTGTAGCCGTCTTCAATGTGCTCGTAATGCCGCGCTGGCTCGCGCGCCTGGGTGGAGAGCTTGCGGGCGTGTTCGATCAGCGCGGCGTCGTTGCTCACCAGCATGCCGCCGCCCGAGGTGGTGATGATTTTGTTGCCGTTGAACGAAAACACCGCCAGCTTGCCGAAGCTGCCGCTGGGGCGGTCGCGGTAGGTCGCGCCGAGCGATTCGGCGGCGTCTTCAAGCATGGGCACGCCATAGCGTTCGAGCAAGGGGGCGATGTCGTCCATCTCGGCGCTCTGGCCGTAAAGGTTGACGACCACGGCGGCCTTGGGCGTGATGCCTTCTGCCTGCAACGCCGCCAGCGCAACGGCCAAAGCCTGCGGCGACAGATTCCAGCTCTGCGGCTCGGAGTCGATGAATACCGGCGTGGCGCCGAGCTGTTTGATGGGGTTGGCGCTGGCCACGAAGGTCAGGCTGGAACACAGCACCACATCGCCCGGCCCCACGCCCAGCAGGCGCAGGCCCAGATGCAGCGCCGCCGTACCCGAACTCGTGGCGGCCGCGTGTTGCACGCCCACGCGCGCCGCCAGCTCGCGCTCGAAGGCATCGACATGCGGGCCGAGCGGCGCGATCCAGTTGCTGGTGAAGGCCTCCTGCACCAGCGCCACTTCGTCTTCGCCCAGATGCGGCGACGACAGATAGACGCGCTGCGACAGCTCGCGCCGCGTCACCAGGTCGACCACGCGCCCGGCTGCGTCGACCACCGGCACATGGTCGATGCGTTGCGCGTCCATCAGCGCCAGCACGTCGCGCTGGCTGGCCTGCAGGCTGACCGTGTGCGGCGGGTGCGCAGGCAGGGCGGACAAGGGCGCCTCGTTGCTCACCCCGGCCAGCGCGGCGCGGCGCAGATCGCCGTCAGTCACGGTGCGCAGCAGACGCCCCTGCGCGTCGGTCACGAGCAGAATGCCCTGCGCCGTGGCGTCGAGCCGCGCCAGCGCCTCATGCAAGGTGGCGCCGGGGGGCAGACAAAGGGCGTTGAAGGTGTTGAGATTCATGCCGAAACTCCTTGAAGGGGGCGGGCCGGCACACCGGCCCAGGACTCGCCGTCGGGCAGGTCTTGCAGCAACACCGCGCCCGCGCCCAGCGTAGCGCCCACGCCCACGCGCAGATTGCGCAGCACCGTGCTGCCCGCGCCCACCAGGGCGGCTTCGCCCACCTGCACGGCTCCGCCGAGGCGCACTCCAGGGGCCACATGTGCCCAGGCGGCAATTCGGCAGTCGTGATCGACCACCGCGCCGTGATTGACGATGACGCCCATGCCCAGCTCGGCCATGGGCGCGACGACGCACTGCGCCGTGATCAGGCAGCCCGGCTGCACGCGCGCCGAGGCCGCCACGCTGGTGCTGGGGTGCACGATGGTGGCCAGCGGCCCGATGGACGCCAGCCGCGCCGCCTCGTCGCGCCGTATGGCGTTGTGGCCGATGGCCACATGCACCGCGCGCGGGCCGGGCAGGGTGCTGGCCTCGTCGATCGAGAGCACCGGCACGCCGGGCAGCAGTTCGCTGCCCCAGGTGGCCGCGTTACGGTCTGAGGCGACCACGCGTGCAAAGGCGCCGCTCAACAACGCCGCGTCGGCCGCCACGCGGCCGTGGCCGCCGGCGCCAAACACGATCAACACAGGTTTGTCGGAGGATGGGGACATAGTGGTTTCAATAACGATTCACCTTGTGCAGCAGATCGCCAGACAGCGGCAGGGTGGCCAGCAGATGCGCGATGCGCGCGGCGCTGTGGCCGTCACCATAGACGTTTGCTTCCGGATGCGGCCAAGGCCCAAGCGCTAGCGCCTGCCGAACGGCGGCCTCGATGGCGCTGGCCTGCAGCGGCACGTCCACCGCGTTGGCGTTGCGCTCGCGCAGGTTCTGGCGGCTGCCGACGTTGACCACCCGCGTGCCCAGACTGGCCGCCTCGATGATGCCCGACGACGAATTGCCCGCCAGCACCGCGGCGTGGCGCAGCGCGGCCAGATAGTCGGTGCGCGGCAGATGGGTGATGCGGTGAAACCCCGGCCACCGCTGCGCCCGCAGCAAGGCTTCGATGTGGCCCGAACCCGCGTCGGCATTGGGCGCCAGCCACACCACGCTGAAGGCCGACCCGGCACCCGCGGCCCGAAGACCGTCGAGCAGCGCCTGGGTCTGCGCGGCGGCGTCGTCCGCCTCTTGCACTACGGGATGGAAAAGGACGAGGGCGTAAGGGCGCTCGGCGAGGCTCCCCCTCCCGGCCTCCCCCACAAGTGGGGGAGGTGAGAACGGCGCTTCGTGTTCCCTCCGGATGCCCCTCCCGGCCTCCCCCACAAGTGGAGGAGGAGCAAACCCTCTCACTGCAACATCAGTGCCCCCTCCCCACGCGTGGGGAGGGTTGGGGAGGGGAGCCTGCCGTGCCAGCGCCGCCCGCAAGGCCCGCAGCGCGGCCTCTCGCGGAAGCTGCCGCGCATCCGACAGATCATCCAGCCCCGGCGCGCCCACTACATGCACGCGCTGCGGGTCTTCGCCCATCGTGATGAGGCGCTCGCGCGACTGCGCCGTGGCGCAGAAATGCAGCGCCGCCAGCTTGCTGATGGCATGGCGCACCGGCTCGTCCACCGTGCCCGAGCGCTCGCCACCGTGCAGGTGGATGGACGGAACGCCCAGATGCAGCGCGGCAATCGCCCCCGCGAGCATCTCGCCCCGGTCGCCCAGCAGCAGCAGTGCGTCGGGCTGCTCGGCCTGCAGCACCGGCGCCAACCCGGCGAGCGTCTGGCTGATCGCCCGCGTCATGCCCGCACCGTCGCGCGCGCCCACATCACTGGGAATGCGCGCCGCGATACGCAGCCCGCTGGCCTCGATGTCGTCCACAGTGTGGCCGTAGTCGGGGTGCAGATGCATGCCCGTGACCGCCACCGCCACCTCCAGCCCCGGATGCACCGCGGCCGCGTGCAAGGTCTGGCGCATCAGTCCGAAGTCGGCACGGGTGCCGGAGAGATAGAGAATGCGGCGGGGCATGGGGGCGAGAGGAATGGGTGGCAAGTTAGCCAAGACGAGCGGCCAACGGGAAGATTTTTGCAGAGATTGCAGTGCGGCCACCCGGCGCATGGCGGAAAGGGCGGAACCGTACGAACGGCACCTTTGCGGCGAAAGCGCGACAGCCGGGCAAATGTGGCCCTGAAATGATGTTCGTCCCGAACGAAAATTGACCCACCTTTGAAGGTTATGCCTACGCAAAATTGACCCGGGTGTTCCACCTACCCCGCTGCTTTTTCAGGCATGGGGGCAGGAGTGATCACCATGGACATGATTGGCAAGATCCGGCGGATGCATTTCCGCCAGAACAAATCCGCTCGAGTGATTGCCCGCAGTACGGGGCTGTCGCGCAACACGGTACGTACCTGGCTGCGCCAGCCAGGCGATGTTGTGCCGCGGTATGCGGTCGTGCTCGGGGCGGCGTGCGGCGGTGACACGGTAGGCGGAACGATTGGAGATATCTGATATGACGGGATTCCTGAGTCCTTAGAAATGGATGGAATCCCGTGTAAGCATCAACGGCGTTGAAACAGGCCGCCCCGCAGTCACCGCCACTTGACTTTAGGTCGCCGATTCTTCGGCGCTCCAGCGCAGTCTTAGTGAACTCTACGCAGGCATACGAAACGCGACGCAAGGTGAATTAGCGCAAAAATGGAGCAAACTGTCGCTTTTTCTCAAAAGAACGACATTTACACATTTTGCACACGCTCGGTGCGATGCCTCGACTTCCCGCCCAGGAACTGTCTAAGTTCTTGATTTCAAAAACAAAAACGGCCGCCATGTTGAAACAATGGCGGCCGTGTCAGCTTGAAAATTCTGGTCGGGGTGAGAGGATTCGAACCTCCGGCCTCTACGTCCCGAACGTAGCGCTCTACCAGGCTAAGCTACACCCCGATCTCTAGTGGTACGCGCGGTTTGCATCATCTCGCCGCTCAGGTATTGTTGCCTGTGCCGTTGTCCGAGTAATCAGACTGTGCGTCCTAAAGAATAAGCGCATAAGTCTAGCAGAGCCTGCCGGGCAGGGCTAGGTGCCAGGGGGGAAAGCGCGCGCTCGGCAACGCGGATCTCGCCCTGCGCGGCCTTGCGCACGGCCTGCATGGCGCCGCAAGCGTGCACGATGTCCATCACGTCGTCGAGTGCGCTGGTGTCGCCTTGGCGGATGGCATTTTCGATCAGAGTGCGCTGCGCGGCAGTGCCCTGTCGCATGGCGATGATCAGCGGCAGGGTGGGTTTGCCTTCGCGCAGGTCGTCGCCAATGTTCTTGCCCAGTTCTGCGGAGTTGCCGCTGTAATCGAGCAGGTCGTCAATCAACTGGAAGGCGGTGCCGAAGCTGCGTCCCGCCAGGGCCATCTCTTCCTGCGTGTTCGCATCGGCATCGGCGAGTACGGCGCCGATTCGGGCTGCGGCCTCGAAAAGTTTCGCGGTTTTGAAGCGGATGACTTGGAGATAACGTTGCTCATCGACTTCCGGGTCGTGCATGTTGAGCAATTGCAACACTTCGCCTTCGGCGATGACATTGGTGGCGTCGGCCAGGATGTCGAGAATGCGCATGCTCCCCACGGACACCATCATCTGAAATGCCCGTGAGTACAGAAAATCGCCGACCAGCACGCTGGCCGAGTTGCCGAAGAGGGCGTTGGAGGTTTCGCGCCCGCGTCGCATGGATGACTCGTCCACCACGTCGTCATGAAGGAGGGTGGCGGTATGGATCAGTTCCACCACAGCGGCCATGATGTGCTGTTTCGGCCCGCGAAACCCCAGTGCCTGGGAGACGAGCAGCAGCAAGGCGGGACGCAGTCGCTTGCCTCCGCCCGCAACGATGTAGCCGCCGATGGTGTTGATCAGCGCGACTTCGGAGGCCAGGTGGGTGTGAATGGCCCGGTCGACGCTCTCCATGTCTTCGGTGATCGGCGCAAAGACGGAATGAATCGTCGGTGCTTGCGCCATGTCTGGCGTTTGTGTTGATGAAGGCGACATGGAAGAGTCGGTTGCGAATCAGATGCGGGTAGACAATATTTGATCTTTAAGGAGAGGTTCATGAACACCTTCCTACAGGCCGCCATTCTAAGAAGGTGCGGTGGCAGGGAGGGAGGTCGAACCTGAGGACATAGTGCGTGGACGACGATGTCTGAGCATAACTGGTGAAAGACTTGAGCCGTGCTAGAATTACGAGCTTTTTCCGGGCGAACCGCCAAGCCTTCTTTTTCTGAGGAAGCTTGCGGAGTGGTCTGGTTGTCCGTGCGGGGCCGATAAAAGAGGCCGTGTGCACGATTTCCAAGAGGTGAACTTATGTATGCGGTCATAAAAACCGGCGGCAAGCAGTACCGTGTTGCAGCTGGCGAAAAAATCAAGGTAGAACAGATGCCGGCAGACGTAGGTCAGGATATTGTGTTGGAAGAGGTGCTCGCCGTGGTCAACGGTGAAGACGCCAAGTTCGGCACTCCCCTGGTCGACGGTGCAAAGGTGACGGCCAAGGTGCTGTCGCACGGGCGGCACGACAAGGTGCGCATTTTCAAGATGCGTCGCCGCAAGCACTATCAGAAGCATCAGGGGCATCGGCAGAATTACACCGAGCTTCAGATTGAAACGATCTCGGCCTAAGGAGATTCAGACATGGCACAGAAAAAAGGCGGCGGCTCAACCCGCAACGGGCGCGACTCAGAAGCCAAACGACTCGGCGTGAAGGTGTATGGCGGCCAGGGCATCTCGGCCGGCGGCATCATCGTGCGTCAGCGTGGCACCAAGTTCCACCCCGGACACAATGTCGGCATCGGCAAAGACCACACCTTGTTTGCGCTGGTCGATGGCCGCGTTGAATTTGAAGTGAAGAGCGCGTTCAATCGGCAGACCGTGACGGTTGTAGCCAACTGACGTGTGAGACTCGGCCGCTGTTAGGCCGGGTTGGGGCAATGCCCCATCAACGCCCCGGCGTGGTGACACAAGGCACACAGCGTGTGTGCCGGGTTCGCCAGCCGGGGTTTTCTGTTTTTTCAGCGAAGCGAGCCCACCGTGAAATTTGTCGATGAAGTCGTGATCGAGGCGCACGCCGGAAACGGCGGCAACGGCTGCGTGTCGTTTCGCCGTGAGAAATTCATTCCCTTTGGCGGGCCGAATGGCGGTGACGGCGGGCGCGGCGGACATGTCATCGCTCGCGCAGATGTCAATCTGAACACGCTGGTGGACTTTCGGTTTTCCAAGCTGCATCGCGGACGCAACGGCGAGCACGGGCGCGGCGCGGATCAGTACGGCGCCGGTGGCGACGACAAGGTGCTGCGCATGCCGGTTGGCACGCTGATCTTTGATGCCGAAACGGATGAGCTCATCGCCGATCTGGTGCAGGACGGCCAGGAGATCATCATCGCCCGCGGCGGGCAAGGCGGCTTGGGCAATCTGCACTTCAAATCCAGCGTGAATCGCGCACCGCGCGAATCGACCAAGGGACAAGAGGGCGAGCATCGCAAGCTGCGTCTCGAACTCAAGGTGCTGGCCGATGTGGGGCTGCTGGGCATGCCCAACGCGGGAAAGAGCACCTTGATTTCCGCCGTGTCCAATGCCCGTCCCAAGATTGCCGACTATCCGTTCACCACGCTGTATCCCAATCTCGGCGTGGTGCGTCTGGGGCCTGGCCGGAGCTTCGTCATTGCCGACATTCCCGGGCTGATCGAGGGCGCGGCGGAAGGCCAGGGGCTGGGCCATCAGTTTCTGCGGCATTTGCAGCGCACCAAACTGCTGCTGCACATCGTGGATATGGCGCCGATTGAAGAGGGCGCAGATCCCGTCAGGGATGTTCGCGCCATCGTGGCCGAGCTGAAAAAATACGACGCCGACCTAGCCGCCAAGCCCCGTTGGCTGGTACTCAACAAACTCGATCTGCTGCCCGAAGACGAGCGCGAGGCGGCGGTGAAAAACCTGCTTCGCCGTCTGCGTTACAAAGGCCCGGTGTTCCCGATCTCGGCACTGGCACGCGAGGGCCTTGACCCACTGCTGCACGCGATTGCCGAACATATCGGCCAAAGCAAACCGGTAGAAACCGTCGAACTCGATCCCCGCTTCCGTGACGATGTCAGCCCCTGAAATGCAGCCTTCCAGCTCTGTCGTGCAGTCGGCGCGGCGCGTCATCATCAAGGCCGGTTCCAGTCTGGTCACCAATGAAGGGCGTGGCGTCGATCTCGATGCCGTGTCCCGTTGGGCGGGGCAGATCGCCGGCCTACGCTCGGCAGGCAAGGACGTCATTCTGGTCTCCAGCGGCGCCATCGCCGAAGGGATGCGTCGCCTGGGCTGGTCGCAACGTCCGCGCGAAATGCACCAGTTGCAGGCGGCTGCGGCCGTCGGCCAGATGGGCTTGGCGCAAGCTTACGAAACGGCCTTCCGGGAGCGCGGCATGGTCGCCGCACAGGTTTTGTTGACCCATGCTGACCTGGCGGATCGCCAGCGCTATCTCAACGCCCGCACGACCTTATTGACCTTGTTGGAGCAGGGTGTCGTGCCGGTCATCAACGAAAACGACACCGTGGTCACCGACGAGATCAAGTTTGGTGACAACGACACCTTGGGTGCGCTGGTCACCAATCTGGTGGAAGGCGATGTGCTGATCATCCTCACTGACCAATCGGGCCTGTACAGCGCGGATCCGCGCAAACATGCCGACGCCACACTGATCGCCCAAGCCGACGCCGAGGACGACGCGCTGCAGGCCATGGCCGGCGGTGCTGGAACGGGAATCGGCACCGGCGGGATGGCGACCAAGGTCACGGCAGCGCGGCGTGCGGCGCGCAGTGGCGCGCATACCGTGATTGCCAGCGGACGCGAGCCCGATGTGCTGCTCCGGTTGGCGCGGGGCGAGATCGTTGGCACTCAGCTACTGGCTGGTCACGCCAAGCTAGCCGCGCGCAAACAGTGGATGGCCGATCATTTGCAACTGCGCGGCTGGGTCAGGGTGGACGAAGGCGCAGCCCGGCGTTTGCGCGCACAAGGGGCCAGCTTGCTGCCGGTTGGCGTGGTGGAGGTCCAGGGCGACTTCGATCGAGGTGACGTCATCGCCGTGCGCGATGCAAGCGGAGCGGAAGTGGCGCGGGGCCTGAGTAATTACGCGGCTTCACAGGCCCGGCGCATCATGCGCCACCCGTCTGCCGACATCGAGGCCATACTCGGTTTCAGCGAGGAGCCCGAGCTGATTCACCGGGACAATATGGTTTTCCTGTAGGACGTAGCGGGAGAGATGCTTCAGCGCTCATTTGTCATCAGAGAATTGTCCGAGGGGGCATGCAAGCCCATCTCGATGCGACGAGCCAAGTCAGCAGGCGTGCCGCGAACAGCCCGGTTGTGGCAAAAATCGTCGCTGTAAAGCGTGGCGTGCACCCGCGTTGCACCGTTTTCGGGAATGCGCTGCCAGTCACCCCCGCTTGCGGCCACCCATTTCTGGCTGGCGTCGTTCCACAGACCATAGAGCGCCCACTGTCGCGTGGCGCAGTTGATTCCTTCATAGGTGATGTTGCGCGGTCCGTTGGGCGTTTTTCCCACCAGGGTGTAGCGCACCGTCTGGCCCGGTTCGACTGAAATTGAGCCCCGATCGACATAAAACTGCAGCGCGCCGCTCGCGGTGATGTGCACATGCAACAGATCCGCCGGGGCGCGGGGAAAGGTGACAGGCGCTTCGGCAGTGCTCTGCTTGGCGCCGAACAAGCCGCTTTCGTCTGCAGACTGGGCGTGAGTCAAAGGGCTGGAGCCCAAGCCGAGCAAAAGGCCGGCCAGCAGCGTCGCGCGCAGGCGTGCTGAAGCAGAAAAGGTCATGCTGGATCCGGTGTGGTGAAAGGAGAAGCCGAAGCATCCGTCGTGGCGGCCTCGTCTGCAGGGGCGGCGCCCTCATGGCGGTGCCGCAGATTGGCGCGCAGGAAACGCGTGCGCGGTTCGGTTCGGGGCAGAAAACGCGCCAGCTCAGTCAGCGCCATTTGATAGACGTCGCGCTTGAACTCGATCACGCTGTCGAGCGGTATCCAGTATTCGTTCCAGCGCCAGGCGTCGAACTCAGGGTGCTCGGTGGCGCGCAGACAAACATCGCAATCGCGCCCGGTCAGGCGCAGCAAATACCAGATCTGCTTCTGGCCTTTGTAGATACCCCGACTGTCGCGGCGCACGAAGTGGCTGGGTACGTCATACCGCAGCCATTGGCGGGTGCGGGCAATGATGCGGACATGACAAGGGTTGAGGCCGACCTCTTCGTGCAACTCGCGGTACATGGCCTGCTCAGGCGTTTCGCCCGGGTTGATGCCGCCCTGCGGAAACTGCCACGAATGCGCTCGCACGCGCTTGCCCCAGAACACCTGATTTCTGGCGTTGAGCAGGATGATGCCCACGTTGGGACGGTAGCCTTCGCGATCCAACATCGCCTGATCCTCGATCTTTTAGAATTCTCCGTTTGATTATAGGCAGCGCGGCCGCTGGGAGAGGGTGTTTCCAGAGTGCGGCAGAGCCTGCAAACGCCCAATACAGCCAAGACCCCGACGATCACGCTGATCTTCGAATTTATTTTTCCTCAAATGCCGGCCACGCGCCGCTACGCATGAAAATTTCCCGCTTTTTCATTTCCACTCAGAAGGACGATCCGGCGGATGCCGATGTTCGCAGCCAGGCGCTGATGTTGCGCGCGGGCATGATCAAAAAACATGCAGCGGGGCTCTATAGCTATCTGCCGCTGGGCCTGCGCAGCATCCGCAAGGTGGAGGCCATCGTGCGCGAGGAAATGAATCGCGCGGGCGCCATCGAGTTGCTCATGCCCGTGGTGCAGCCGGCCGAGCTTTGGCAGGAGACCGGGCGGCTGGATCAATTCGGTCCCGAACTGTTGCGCATCAAAGACCGCCATGACCGCGACTTTGTGATCCAGCCCACCTCAGAGGAAGTCGTGACCGATCTGGTGCGCAGCGAGGTGCGGAGCTGGCGTCAACTGCCGCTCAATTTCTATCACATCCAGACCAAGTTTCGCGATGAGCGTCGTCCGCGATTTGGCGTGATGCGCGCGCGTGAATTCACGATGAAGGATGCGTATTCCTTCGACCGCGATTTCGAGGCGGCGCAGATCAGCTACCGCGTCATGTTCGACGCCTATGTGCGCATCTTTCAGCGTTTCGGCTTCGAGTTCCGCGCCGTGGCGGCGGATTCCGGCGCCATCGGCGGCTCGCTCAGCCACGAGTTTCACGTCATTGCCGACACCGGCGAAGATGCCATTGCTTACTGCGAGGGTTCCGACTTTGCCGCGAACATCGAGAAGGCCGAAGCTCTGCCGTTGATCGCCGCGCGCGCCGAGCCGACGCAGACGCTGCAAAAGACGCCCACGCCGGGCGCGGCCAAATGCGAAGACGTCGCCTCGCTGCTGGGCATTCCCTTACAGCAGACCCTCAAGTCGGTCGTGCTCGCAGTGGATGGCGACAAGCCCGGACAGGCCGCAACCATCGTGCTGCTGCTGGTGCGCGGCGATCATGCGGTCAACGAGGTCAAGGTGAGCAAGCTCGCCGGTTTGGCCAGCACCCGCATGGCGACCGAGGCCGAGATTGTGGCCACGTTTGGCACGCCGCCGGGCTACCTTGGGCCGATCGGTACCGTGCACCCCGTGCGCGTGATTGCCGATCGCACCGTAGCGAATATGAGCGACTTCGTCGTCGGCGCCAATGCGGTGGATTTCCACTACACCGGCGTCAACTGGGGGCGCGATCTGCCTGAGCCCGAAGTGGCCGACATCCGCAATGTGCAGGCGGGCGATCCCAGCCCGGACGGCAAGGGCGTGTTGTCGATCTGCCGCGGCATCGAGGTGGGGCATGTGTTCTATCTGGGCACCAAATATTCGGCCGCGATGGGCGCGACATTCCTCGACGACAAGGGCAAATCGCAAACGCTGGAAATGGGCTGCTACGGCATCGGCATCACCCGCATCCTCGGGGCCTGCATCGAACAGAACCATGACGCCAAGGGCATGATCTGGCCGGATGCGATCGCCCCGTTCACCGCTGTGATCTGCCCCATCGGTTATGACCGCAGCGAAGCCGTGCGCCAGGCGGCGGACGCGCTCTACGCCGAACTCATCGCCGCAGGCGTGGATGTGGCGCTGGACGACCGCGGCGAGCGTCCGGGCGTGATGCTGGGCGACTGGGAACTGATCGGCGTGCCGCACCGCATGGTGATTTCCGACCGCGGTCTTGCTGCGGGCACGGTGGAGTATCAGCACCGCCGAGAGAGTGCGCCGACGGTGTTGCCGCTGGCTGACGCCTGCGCGCAGTTGCAGGCCCGGTTGCAGCGCTGAGTCCGCAAGAGCACAGCGGCATGCCTGGCCTGTCTCGCCGTCGGTGGCTGTTGCAGGTGGCGGGAGCGGGCGCTGCGATCGGCGCGGGCTGGGGCTTGCCCACTGCGCCTGCCTGGGCTGGCGCGCAAAAGGAAGAGCAGCTCAGCGACGCGGTGCGCACCGCGCTTGCCGCGCAAATTGCCGAGGCTCCGCCGCCGCAGCCGCATTTTCGCGACGCCAATCATTTCGCCCAATACTGGGTGTGGCTGGCGACCGAGTCGGCGCGGCTGCAAAACCGCATTCCGGGCTTCTCGGTGCGGCGCGATTTTCTGCAAACCGTCTGGTACGAAGCGCACCGCGCCGGGCTGGAGCCCGCGCTGATCCTGGGCTTGATTCAGGTGGAAAGCGGCTTCAAGAAGTATGCCATTTCATCGGCCGGGGCGATGGGCTATATGCAGGTCATGCCGTTCTGGACCCAGCAGATCGGCAATGGCGACATTACGGGCCTGTTTCACATGCAGGTGAATCTGCGTTATGGCTGCGTGATTTTGCGGCACTACCTCAACATCGAAAACGGCAGCTTGTTCTACGCCTTGGGCCGCTACAACGGCTCGCGCGGCAAAGCGGCTTATCCCGACGCGGTGCTCGCCGCGCGCCAGCGCTGGCTGGTGGCGGGCGGCTCCGGCTGAAGTCGCCCGTCCCGCCGAGCGTCGAGCACTCAGCGCGGCATCATGCCGCCCATGCGCTGCATCATTTTGAACATCTTGCCGCCCTTCATTTTTTTCATCATGTCGCGCATCTGCTCGTATTGCTTGAGCAGGCGGTTGACTTCCTGCACCTGAACCCCGGCGCCTGCGGCGATGCGGCGTTTGCGGGTGGCTTTGATGACGTCGGGCTTGTGGCGCTCCTGCGGGGTCATGCTGTGGATGATGCCCTGCATGCGGCGCATGTCGCGCTCGGCGCGGGACATATCGGCCTGACCGGCCTTGGCCTGCATCTCGGCCGGCAGTTTGTCGAGCATGCCCTGCAGGCCGCCCATTTTGTTCATCTGCTGCAGCTGCATCAGAAAATCGTTGAGATCGAACTGGGCGCCCGACTTGACCTTGGCGGCCAGTTGCTGCGCAGCATCGACATCGACCTGACGCTGCGCCTGCTCCACCAGGGCGAGGATGTCGCCCATGCCCAGAATCCGGTCGGCCATGCGGCGCGGGTCGAAGGGCTCCAGGCCGTCGATCTTTTCCGACACCCCGGCGAACTTGATCGGTGCGCCCGTGACCTGCCGCACCGACAGCGCCGCGCCACCGCGGGCGTCGCCGTCGAGTTTGGTGAGCACAATGCCGGTCAGCGGCAGCGCGTCGTGGAAGGCGCGTGCGGTGTTCACCGCGTCCTGACCTTGCATGGCGTCCACCACGAACAAGGTTTCGATGGGCTTGAGCGCGGCGTGCAGCTCTTTGATTTCGCGCATCATGGCTTCGTCCACCGACAGTCGTCCGGCGGTGTCGACGAGCAGCACGTCGAAGTGGTGACTGCGGGCGAATTCGACGGCGCGGCGGGCGATGTCCAGTGGTTTGTCGTCGGGTGATGAGGGAAAGAATTCCGCCCCAGCCTGCGCCGTCACGGTCTGCAACTGCGCAATGGCCGCCGGCCGATAGACGTCGCACGACACGGTGAGCACTTTTTTCTTCTGCCGCTCGGTCAGCAGCCGCGCCAGCTTGGCGGTGGTGGTGGTCTTGCCCGCGCCCTGCAGACCGGCCATGAGCACGATGGCTGGCGGCTGGGTGGCGAGGTTGATCGGCACGGCGTCGCCGCCCATCAGATCGGCGAGTTCTCGCTGCACCACGCCGACCAGCGCTTGACCGGGGGTGAGCGAACCCACCACTTCCTGGCCCAGCGCCTTTTCTTTGACGCGGGCGGTGAATTCGCGCACGACGGGCAGCGCCACGTCGGCTTCGAGAAGCGCGAGGCGTACCTCGCGCAACATGTCCTGGATATTCGCTTCGGTGATGCGCGCTTCGCCCTTGAGGGTCTTGACCACGCGGGACAGGCGCTGGGTGAGGTTGTTGAGCATGGGGCGTGGAAGGTTGGAGCGAGGTTTGGGCGTTTGCGCAGTTTGGTCGTCGCAGAGCCTGAGGCCAGTCTGGCATTCACCGCGCGCGGCACTGAAGAACCGCAGGGGGGTCGGTTAAACTTGAAACATGTCGATTTTAGTGAATAGCCTCGCCTTCGCCTTCTATATGTTGGCTGCGGTGTTGTCGCGCCCGAAACCTGCTTTGGTGCTGGGCCAAGCGGAAGGGGCTGCCAGTGGGGCGACGCAACGTTCCGAGCGCTGGTCGACCTGGGTGATGGCGCTGGCCTGGATCGCGCAGACCATCACCTTCGCCATGGTGCTGCACGGCGAGTTGCAGCCGCATTTCGGCTTTGCCCAGGCGCTTTCGGTCACGTTCTGGCTGGTGGCGGCAGTGTATTGGGTGGAAAGTCTGTATTACCCCCTGCAGATGTTGAGAAGCTGGATCTGTCTGCTGGCGGCCCTTTCCATTTTGCTGAGCTGGGTTTTCCCCGGAGGCTTTACGCCGCCTTACGGCGCCGGGCCCACTTTCGCGCTGCATTGGGCGATGGGGATCGCCGCCTATGGTCTGTTCGGCGCGGCCGTGCTTCACGGCATTTTGCTGTGGACGGCCGAGCGTTCGCTGCATCGGCGCAAGGGCGCGGTGTCGGGCGTGTCGCGCAGCCTGCCTTTGCTCACCCTGGAAAAGCTGACCTATCGTTTGGCGGGGGTGGGTTTTGTGCTGCTGACGGCCTCGCTCATTTTTGCGGCGACGTTCAGCGAGCAATTGTTTGGCAAGCCGTTGGAGTTCAATCATCAAGCGGTTTTCGGTATCGCGGCCTGGCTGATTTTTGCCGTGCTGATGGTGGGTCGGGTGTTTCTGGGCTGGCGGGGCACGCGGGCGCTGGCTTGGCTGTTCGGCGGCACGGTGCTGCTGATGCTGACCTATGTCGGTTCGCGTTTTGTGCTGCAGGTGATTTTGCACCGATGAAGTACCTCGTTCTGTTTGTGGTGGTGATCGTCGGGCTGATGCTCATCAAAAAATCGCAGCAACCCCGCAGCGTGCGACAGCCGCCTTCGCCCAATAAACCGCCGCAGGTTCCCGAGGCGATGTTGCCGTGCGCGCATTGCGGCGTGCACTCGCCCGCCAGCCGCTGCGTCTGGCGCGATGGCAAGCCGTACTGCAGCGACGAGCATGCCCGTCTGGGGTCGTAAGCCGGGCGCTGCGGTCGCCGCTGAAAGCGCATTCGCGCGATCCATGTTCGCCCCGGCGGCGGCCTCTTCAGGTTCGGCCTTCGTGCCTTCTTCGCGTCTGGGCCGAGAACGCCTGCGAACCTACCGGGTGCTGGCTGCGGCGCGCGTGCTCATGTCGCTGATGTTGCTGGGCTGGCTGGTGCTGCTGCCCATGATGCAGGCGGCCCCCCATGCCGAAAAACCCGCCATCGCCACACTGGGTTACGGAGTGGCGCTGCTGTATGTGGCGCTGACAGTCGCGAGCCTTTGGTGGAGTTTCGTTCGCACGCAGGGCCTGGCCTGGCAGGTGCTGATCGCGATTGCCGTCGATCTGCTGGCCTTCACCACCTTGCAGTTCACTGCGGGATATCCCGCGCGCGAATTCGCCCTGATCTACGCCTTGCCCGTGTTGGCAGCGGGCATTTACGGCACGCTGTCGCTCACCTTGTTCGTGGCTGCCTTGGTGACGATGATTCTGCTGGGTAGCGCCGGGTTCGCGATGCTGGGCGGGGCGGCGGAGGCCGAGCAGCGCCTGCTCAATGCGGCCTTTGTCGGCATCGCCTATTTTGCCGTGGCGGTGCTGACCTGGCAGTTGTCGCAAAGACTGGCGCGGCAGGAGGCGCGCGCGGCGGCCAGCGAGTCCGTCGCCCGGCGGCAGATGGCCTTGAACCAGCGGGTGATCGAGGCGCAGCGCGATGGCGTCATGGTGGTCGATCGGCACATGGTGCTCGAAGCGCTCAATCCGGCCGCGCAACAGCTGCTGGATTTGCCCTGGAGCGATGCGGTCACGGCGCGCTGGCTCGGGGGGCGCAAGGCCTTGCGCGATCTGCCGGTGGCCGAGGTGGTGCGCAAAGAGGTGGAGCGCATGGCCATCGACGGCGAGGAGGCGCTGGAGGTCAAGGTGCGCACGCCCGCGGGTCGCAAGCTGCTGCTGCGTCTGTCCACGCTCGACAACCTGCCGGGCGGCGTGGGCTACCTCATCGTGCTGCAGGATCTGCGGGAGATCGATGCCCGCATTCAGCAGGAAAAGCTGGCGGCGATGGGGCGTCTGGTGGCCAGCGTGGCGCATGAGATCCGCAATCCGCTGGGGGCGATCGGGCAGGCCAACCAGCTCGCCCGCGAATTCGCGGGCGATGCGGTGCAGCTCGAACGCCTGCACCATCTCATCGGCCAGAACGTCGAACGCATCAACCGTACCGTCGAGGACGTGCTGGAGCTGGGCCGCACCGCGCCGCGTGAAATCGGCCTGATGCTTTGCGCGCCGTTGATGCGCGAGCTGCATGCCGAATTCGACCAACCGGATCAGGGACGCATCGGTCTGTTCATTCAGGACGACGCGGCGCAGATCCGCTTCGATGCCTTGCATCTGCGACGGGTGTTGGTCAATCTGCTGAGTAACGCGCGGCGCTATGCGAGCAACCAGCCACGGGCGATCGAGATGCGGCAACTCGGCGCCGGGCAGGTGCGGGAAATCCAGGTCTCCAACGATGGGCCGCTGATCGACGCCGAACTGCGCGCGCAGCTGTTCGAGCCGTTTCGCACCACGAGCAGCCGGGGCGTCGGGTTGGGCTTGTATATTTCTCACGAACTGTGTTTGCGCAACGGCGCGCGTCTGCTTTACCGCCTCAAGCGCGAGGGCACGCCGCATGAGCGCGGTTCTTTTGTCATTCAAATCGCACCGGGCCCTTAAGGCATGAATCCAGCGGATGTGCGTATTCTCATCGTCGACGACGAACCCGATCTGCGCGAGCTCTACACCCTGAGCCTGGTGCATGAAGGCTGGCAGATCGACGTGGCTGAAACCGTGGCGCAGGCGCGCGAGCAGTTGGCGCGCAGGCGCTACGCCCTCATGCTCACCGATATGCGTCTTCCTGACGGCGAGGGGCTGGAGTTGCTGCGCTGGCTGGAAGCCCAGCCCGACCGCTTTGAGAAGTCCATCGTCATTACCGCCTACGGCAGTGCGGGCAACGCGGTGGCTGCGCTCAAGGCCGGAGCGTTCGACTATTTGAGCAAGCCGGTCGATCTGGCGGCGCTGCGTCGCACCGTGCATGCGGCCCTCGCAGCGGTCGATGTGGAAGTGCAGGCGCCGACCAGCAGCGCATTGCAACGCATGGTGGGTGAGTCTGGGGTGATGCGCGCCCTTAAACAGACCTTGCAGCGCGTGGCCCGAAGCATGGCGCCCGTGCTCATCCAGGGCGAGTCGGGCACCGGCAAGGAGCTGGCCGCAAAGGCCGTGCATGAATGCAGCGCCCGCGCCAGCGGGCCGTTCGTTCCGGTGAACTGCAGCGCCATTCCCGAGCAATTGCTGGAGGCCGAGTTTTTCGGCTATCGCAAGGGCGCGTTCACCGGAGCGATGTCCGATCATGCCGGCTTCTTTGCCGCGGCGCAGGGCGGCACGCTGTTTCTCGACGAGATCGGCGAACTGCCCCTGGCGATGCAGGCCAAGCTGCTGCGCGCCGTGCAGGAGCGGCGCGTGCGCCCGGTGGGCGAGACGGCAGAAATCGCGGTTGATGTGCGCCTGGTCAGCGCCACCCACCGTCATCTGGAACGCATGGTGGAGCAGGGCCAGTTTCGGCAGGATTTGTTCTACCGCCTCAACGTCATCGCGGTCACTCTGCCGCCGCTGCGCGACCGGCTGGATGATCTGCCGGTACTCGTCGAGGCGTTGCTGGGCGACATCCGCCGCGACAATGCGCGGCCCGGTCTGCGGCTGAGCCCGGCTGCGCTTGAGCACCTGCGCCAGCATCGTTTCTCAGGCAATGTGCGCGAGCTGGAAAATCTGCTGCACCGGGCTGCGGCCCTGGCTGCACAAGATCTGATCGGCCCTGAAGACATCGAGCTGCAGGGCAGTGGCGCCCGCGCCGCCGAAGTGCTGACCTCTGCGACGGCTTTGCCGATCACCACCATCCTGCCCGACACGACGGCGCCATCCATGCCGCGACCGGCGGATCCGCCGGTCACCCCAATCGTTGCGCAGCGTGCCCCGGAGCCTCAGCCGCCTCAGTCGCCCCAGCCCCCCATGGCCCGGTTCGAAGCGCAATCGCCCCTGCCTCCCGACTTGGGGGCCTACCTCGATCAGGTTGAACGCAGCATCCTCTGCGAGGCGCTGCGGCGCACCCGCTTCAATCGCACCGCGGCCGCGCAGTTGCTGGGGCTGAATCTGCGTCAGATCCGCTACCGCATGGAGCGCCTCGACGTGCGCGACCCGGCTGAAGCGCCGCCGGACGACCCTCTCTGATCATGTCGCCCCCCATCAGCGCGGCCAGTCGGGAAGCAGGCTGGATGCCCCACGCCCGTCATGTGCCGTCCCCCAACCAGGATGAGCGGCCCGCGGGCGTGCCGATCGATTTACTGGTGATCCACTGCATCGCTCTGCCGCCGCGCCAATATGGCGGCGAGGCGATCGAGCAGTTGTTTTGCAATCGGCTCGATCCGCGAGCGCACCCGGCTTTTGCCGCGCTCGAAGGTCTGAGGGTCTCGGCGCATTTTGTGGTGCAGCGCGATGGTGTGCTCACGCAATATGTGTCCTGTGACCGGCGCGCCTGGCATGCCGGCGCATCGCGTTATGCTGGGCGCGAGCGATGCAACGATTTCAGCATCGGCATCGAACTCGAAGGGAGCGACGATGAGCCGTTCGAGCCCGAGCAGTACGACACCCTGATCGCACTGGGCTCTGAGCTGCTCGCGCGCTATCCCTTGCGCGCATGGGTCGGGCATAGCGACATCGCGCCAGGGCGCAAGACCGATCCAGGCGTCGGCTTCGACTGGCGCCAGCTCAAAAACGGCCTGGCCCTGCCGACATCGGCCTTTCCATTTCAGCGGTTTTGAGCACCCTTGCGGGTTTGCCCGAAGCCGCTCCAAGGGCAGACTTTGTGCATGAACCTGTGCATAAGCTGTGGGCTGGCTGTCAATTTGTCCCACACTACGAATAGTGGTTGAAATTCCGCCAGACGCTAGATATAGTGTCTTGCCGGTTTGAGAGAGATGCCGGATCGCGGTCTGAGACTGCGGCTTCGCAAGGCTGGAAATGCTTACGCGCTCTCTCGGTTCGTCCCCGATTTGCCCTCATTCGTCTTTATTGCTTTGTCCGTGCTGCTTTCATGCGGCGTTCATGTGCGCTCGCAGCGCCGTGAGCCAGTCAGATTTGCTGCGCGGCTCATCTGCCCCCAAGGAGTCCCGATGTCCCAGACCACCGCCGCCACCGAATCCGCTGCTGTCCCGCAACACCTCGCACACCCCGAGGTGGATACGCAACAGCAGGTCGCACTGGGTGATTTTTCAGACTACAAGATCATCCGTCGCAACGGGGCCGTGGTCGGGTTTGAGCCGAGCAAAATCGCCGTGGCGATGACCAAGGCCTTTCTGGCCGTGCAAGGCGGGCAGGGTGCGGCCTCGGCCAGCATGCGCGAAACAGTGAATGCGCTGACCGAAAACGTCGTGCGCGCCCTGCTCCGTAGCCGTCCCAGCGGCGGCACCTTTCATATTGAAGACATTCAGGACCAGGTCGAACTCTCGCTGATGCGCACTGGCCAGCACGAGGTGGCGCGCGCCTATGTGCTGTACCGCGAACGCCGCACACAAGAGCGGGCCAAGCAAAAAGCGGCTGCAGAGCAACAAGAGAGCGCTCCGGTGCTGCATGTGCTCGACGGCGGTCTGCGCAAACCGCTCGATCAGGCCGCTCTGGTGAGCCTGATCGAATCCGCCTGCGTCAATCTGAGTGCGGATGTGAAGGCGGCCCCCATCGTGGCGGAAACGCTGCGCAATCTGTACGACGGCGTGCCGATGCTCGAGGTTTACAAGGCCTCTATCCTCGCCTCGCGCACCCTGATCGAGCGCGACCCCGACTACTCCAAGGTCACCGCGCGCCTGCTGTTGCACACCATGCGCCGCGAGACGCTGAACGAGGACATTCCGCAGGAGCAGATGACCCAGCGCTACGCCGAGTATTTTCCGCGCTGCATCAAGGAGGGTGTCGAGCTCGAACTGCTCGACGAGCGGCTCGGGCAGTTCGACCTGGTCCGTCTGGGTGCCGCGCTCAAGGCCGAGCGCGACCTGCAGTTCGATTACCTGGGTCTGCAAACGCTGTACGACCGTTATTTCCTCGCCAATCGTGCCGATACGCGGGTGAACAAGGATGGCCGTCGCATCGAGCTGCCGCAGGCCTTTTTCATGCGCGTGGCCATGGGCTTGTCGCTCAACGAAATCGACCGCGAAGCGCGCGCCATCGAGTTCTACGAGCTGCTCTCCAGCTTTGACTTCATGTCGAGCACGCCCACGTTGTTCAATGCGGGCACCCGTCGTTCGCAACTCTCGAGCTGCTACCTCACCACCGTGGCGGACGATCTGGACGGCATCTACGAGGCCATCAAGGAGAACGCGCTGTTGTCCAAGTTCGCCGGCGGTCTGGGCAACGACTGGACGCGCGTGCGCGCCCTGGGCAGCCACATCAAGGGCACCAACGGCAAGAGCCAGGGCGTCGTGCCCTTCCTCAAAGTGGTCAACGACACCGCGGTGGCAGTGAACCAGGGCGGCAAGCGTAAGGGCGCGGTCTGTGCCTATCTGGAAACCTGGCACCTCGATATTGAAGAGTTCCTGGAACTGCGCAAGAACACCGGCGACGATCGCCGCCGTACGCACGACATGAACACCGCCAACTGGGTACCCGATCTATTCATGAAGCGGGTGATGGAAGGGGGCGACTGGACGCTGTTCAGCCCGGCCGACGTGCCCGATCTGCACGACAAGTTCGGCAAGGACTTCGAGCAGGTCTATACCCGCTACGAGCAAAAGGCCGCGCTGGGCGAAATCAAGCTGTTCAAGACCCTGCCTGCGGTGCAACTGTGGCGCAAGATGCTGTCCATGCTTTTCGAAACCGGCCATCCCTGGATCACCTTCAAGGATGCGTGCAATGTGCGCAGCCCGCAGCAGCATGTGGGCGTGGTGCACTCGAGCAACCTCTGCACCGAGATCACGCTCAACACCAACGAGAGCGAGATCGCGGTGTGCAATCTCGGCTCGGTCAATCTGGTTGCCCATCTGAAAGACGCGGCAGACGGCACCAAGGTCATCGACCAGGCCAAGCTCAAGCGCACCATCCAGACCGCGATGCGCATGCTCGACAACGTGATCGACATCAACTACTACGCCGTGGCCAAGGCGCGCAACGCCAATATGAAGCATCGGCCAGTGGGTCTGGGCATCATGGGCTTTCAGGACTGTCTGTATCAGCTGCGTATTCCCTATGGTTCGCAACAAGCCGTGGAATTTGCCGATCGGTCGATGGAGGCGGTTTGCTACGAGGCTTACTGGGCGTCGAGCGAACTGGCACGCGAGCGCGGCCGCTACAGCAGTTACGGCGGCTCGCTTTGGGATCAAGGCATTCTGCCCATGGACAGTCTGAAGCTGCTAGCCGAGCAGCGCGGCGGCTATGTCGAGGCCGACACCTCCAGCACTCTTGACTGGAACGCCTTGCGCGTCCAGATTGCGCAGCACGGCATGCGCAATTCCAACTGCGTGGCCATCGCGCCCACGGCCACCATCTCCAACATCGTCGGCGTCGACGCCTGCATCGAGCCGACTTTCCAGAACCTGTACGTCAAGTCGAATCTGTCGGGCGAGTTCACCGTCATCAATCAATATCTGGTGCGCGACCTCAAGGCGCGTGGCCTGTGGGACGCAGTGATGGTGGCCGACCTCAAGTACTTCGATGGCAGCACCCAGCGCATCGACCGCATTCCCGCCGATCTCAAAGCCCTGTATGCCACGGCCTTCGAGACCGATACCCAGTGGATCATCGAGGCTGCGGCGCGCCGCCAGAAATGGATCGACCAGGCGCAGTCGCTCAACATCTACATGGCTAATGCATCGGGCAAGCTGCTCGACGATACCTACAAGCTGGCTTGGCTGCGTGGCCTCAAGACCACCTACTACCTGCGCACTATCGGCGCCACGCATGCCGAGAAGTCCACGGTCAAGGCGGGTCAGCTCAACGCCGTGCCGCAGTCGCCAAGCGAGTCGGTTTCGGCTTTAGCTTCGGCTTCGGCACAGGCCGTGGTGCAGTCGGGTGACATCCGCTACTGTGCCATCGACAACCCGGAATGCGAAGCCTGTCAGTAAGCGCCGCAAACCGTTGCGGCGCATCACAAGTGATCAAGCGGCATGCCACTTGCGATGCGCCTGCACAACATGCGCCGCACAAACCACGCATCCTCATTGCATCGGTGTTGAGCCTTTGCGCTGAACACTTGATAATTCACGGAAGGTCATGAACATGCTTACTTGGGACGAACCACAACAGAACTCTGCAAGCCCCGCGCAAGGTGCGCTGGCGGAGCGTTCACTTCTATCCATGGGCGGTGCCTCGGCGTCGCTTCAATCCGCAGCCGCATCGGCGCCAGCATTGGCGGTGGCCGCAGACCTCTACAGCCAACGCGCGGCCTCCACTGCGCGGGTGCGCGCCGAAGACAAGCGCATCATCAACTGCAGTGTCGATGTCAACCAACTCGTCCCGTTCAAATACAAATGGGCCTGGGATAAATACCTCGCCTCCTGCGCGAATCACTGGATGCCGCAGGAAGTGAACATGTCGCGCGACATCGCGATGTGGAAAGACCCCAATGGCCTGACCGATGACGAGCGTCTCATCATCAAGCGCAACCTCGGCTTTTTCACCACGGCCGATTCGCTTGCCGCCAACAATATCGTGCTGGGAACCTATCGCCACATCACCAACCCCGAGTGCCGCCAGTATCTGCTGCGCCAGGCCTTCGAGGAAGCCATCCACACCCACGCCTATCAGTACATCGTCGAATCCATAGGCCTCGATGAAAGCGAGATCTTCAACTCCTATCACGAGATCACCTCCATCCGCGACAAGGACGAGTTCCTCATTCCCTTCATCGACACCCTGACCAACCCCGAGTTCCGTACTTCGGCTTTCGGGGGTTCGGAGCGCAACGATCAGGAGCTGCTGCGTTCCATCATCGTGTTCGCGTGCCTGATGGAAGGGTTGTTCTTCTATGTCGGCTTCACCCAGATCCTGTCGATGGGGCGGCAGAACAAGATGACCGGTGCGGCCGAGCAATACCAGTACATCCTGCGCGACGAGTCCATGCACACCAACTTCGGCATCGATCTGGTCAACCAGATCAAGCTGGAGAATCCGCATCTCTGGACCCCGGAATTCAAGCGCGAGCTCACCGGCCTGTTCCATCAGGCGGTCGAGCTTGAGTATCGCTATGCCGAGGACACCATGCCCCGCGGCGTGCTGGGTCTGAACGCATCGATGTTCAAAGGCTATCTGCGCTTTATCGCCAACCGCCGTGCGGTGCAGATCGGTCTCGACGCTATCTTCCCCAATGAAGAGAACCCCTTCCCCTGGATGAGTGAAATGATCGACTTGAAGAAGGAACGCAACTTCTTCGAGACCCGGGTGATCGAGTACCAATCCGGCGGCGCGCTGTCCTGGGAATGACGCCTGAATAACCTGCGAGCACGCACAACAGAGTGATTGTTGACCGAGTCCCTTCCACCCCGATACGTCCGGCCGCGCAGAGTCGGCGGGTGGAGTCTCCTCCTCTGTTTTTTGTCGCGCAACGCATGGGGGCGTCCATGGTGATGCCTGACTCCCTGCTCGATCAATTCTGGTGCGCCGGTCTGCGCCTCATGCTCTGGATGACCAGAGGTGAGCGCATGGCGCGCCGTTCCCCATTCCTTCCCGTAGCGGCTTTGATGCCGAAGGAAGTGAATCCCCTGCACGGATCAGCGCTGAGCCGATCGCAGGTGGTGCCGGCTGAACGCCGTGCCGATGTCCCGTACTGGAAACCGCCGGGAGGCGGGGCCGTGAGGCGCTCGGACGCGATTTGGCGACCGGCTCAACTTCAAAAGACTTGATCAAGGAGAATCACCATGGCAACTGCAAAAAAAGCGGCACCGGCGAAGAAAGCGACGCCCGCGAAGAAAGTAGCACCGGCGAAGAAGGCTGTACCCGCGAAAAAGGCGGCTCCGGCGAAGAAAGCCGCACCGGCGAAGAAGGCTGCTCCTGCGAAGAAGGCCGCACCGGCTAAGAAGGCTGCTCCTGCGAAGAAGGCCGGACCGGCGAAGAAGGCCGCGCCGGCGAAGAAGGTCGCGCCAGCGAAGAAGGCCGCACCGGCTAAGAAGGCTGCTCCTGCAAAGAAGGCCGCACCGGCTAAGAAAGCTGCACCGGCGAAGAAGGCTGCGCCTGCGAAAAAAGCGGCACCGGCGAAGAAGGCCGCAACTGCTCCCGCCAAAAAAGCAGCGACCGCGCAAACCAAGCTGAATCCGCAAGCGGCCTGGCCGTTTCCGACCAGCAAGCCCTGAGCATTCAGTGCAATTGAGCCCGGGCTGATCGCCCGGGTTTTTTTATTTCCGCACGCCGCATGCCTACCTCGAGCCGCTATCCCGGCTGGCTTCACTCCGACGACCTGGCGGGTGCGGTATGGTTGCGTCTATCTGCCTTATTACAGCAGCCCGGTTGAGCCAGACTGCCCCGACATCATGAGTATCAAATCAGATCAGTGGATCCGCCGCATGGCGCAAAACACGGCGATGATCGAGCCGTTCGAGCCCGCGCAGGTGCGCGAGGTCGATGGACACCGCATCATCAGCTATGGCACGTCGAGCTACGGCTACGACATCCGTTGCGCCAACGAATTCAAGATCTTCACCAACATCAACAGCACCATCGTCGATCCGAAGAATTTCGACGAAAAGTCCTTTGTCGATTTTCGTGGCGACGTGTGCATCATCCCGCCCAACAGCTTCGCGCTGGCGCGCACGATGGAGTACTTCCGCATTCCGCGCAATGTGCTCACCATCTGCCTGGGCAAGAGCACCTATGCCCGCTGCGGCATCATCGTCAACGTCACACCGTTCGAGCCCGAGTGGGAAGGTTATGTGACGCTGGAGTTCTCCAACACCACGCCGCTGCCTGCCAAGATTTACGCGGGTGAGGGCTGCGCACAGGTGCTGTTCTTCGAGAGCGATGAAGTGTGCGAAGTCAGCTACAAGGATCGCGGCGGCAAGTACCAAGGGCAGCACGGCGTGACCTTGCCGCGCGCCTGAGCGCTTCGTCTGATCGCTTCGTTTTATGCGTCGCCGAGTGCGGCTTGCCAGCGCGCCACTTGCGCGCGCACTTGGTTCGGTGCCGTGCCGCCCAGATGATCGCGCGCGGCGAGTGAGCCCTGCAGCTTGAGCGCTTCGGGCGCGTCTTCTCCGATGAGGGGCGAGAAACTGCGCAGATCGTTCAGGCTGATGTCCTCCAGGCCGATGCCGCGCTCCACTGCAAATCGCACGGCTTTAGCCACCGCCTCGTGCGCGTCGCGGAAGGGCAGCCCCTTTTTCACCAGATAGTCGGCCAGATCGGTGGCGGTGGAGTAGCCCTGCAGCGCGGTGCGCTCCATCGCCTCGGCCTTGACGCGGATGCCGCCCACCATGTCGGTGAAAATGCGCAGGGTGTCGATCACCGTGTCGGCGGTGTCGAACAGCGGTTCCTTGTCTTCCTGGTTGTCCTTGTTGTAGGCCAGTGGCTGGCCCTTCATCAGCATCAGCAGGCTCATCAAATGGCCAGTGACCCGTCCGGTCTTGCCGCGGGCGAGCTCGGGCACGTCCGGGTTTTTTTTCTGCGGCATGATGCTCGATCCGGTGCAGAAGCGGTCGGCCAGATCGATGAAGCCGAAGGCCGGGCTCATCCACAGCACCAGCTCTTCGCTGAAGCGGCTGATATGCACCATGATCAGCGCGCAGGCAGCGTTGTACTCGATGGCGAAGTCGCGGTCGCTCACGGCGTCGAGCGAGTTCTGGCACACGTCGTCAAAGCCCAGCAGCTCGGCTACGCGCGGGCGGTTGATCGGGAAAGTGGTGCCGGCCAGCGCAGCAGCGCCCAAGGGGAGGTGATTCACGCGGGCACGGCAGTCGCGCAGGCGTTCGGCGTCGCGGCCGAACATTTCCACATAAGCCAGCAGATGGTGGCCAAAACTCACCGGCTGCGCCACCTGCAGATGCGTGAAGCCCGGCATGATGGTGTCGGCGTGCTGTGCGGCCAGTTGCACCAGCGCACGCTGCAGCGCACGGAGTTGAGCGATGCTCTGGTCGATGCTGTCGCGCAGCCATAGGCGGATGTCGGTGGCCACCTGATCGTTGCGGCTGCGACCGGTGTGCAGGCGCTTTCCAGCGTCGCCCGCAAGCTGGGTCAGGCGGGCTTCGATGTTGAGATGGACGTCTTCGAGTTCGAGCTTCCACTCGAACGCGCCAGAGTCGATTTCGGTACGGATCTGCTCCATGCCGCGCTCGATGGCGGCGAGGTCGTCCGCGCTGAGAATGCCTTGTTCGGCCAGCATGGTGGCGTGCGCCAGCGATCCGTCGATGTCGAACAGCGCCAGCCGCTGGTCGAAATCCACCGAGGCGGTGTAGCGCTGCACCAGAGCACTGACCGGCTCGGAAAAACGCGCGGACCAGGCTTGCTGCTTGTGTTCGAATTGATCGTGCATGGATTGGCCTCGCAAAGCGAGCGTTGTGACGCCATGGGCGCCTGGGTCGAAACCGCCAATTTTAGAGAAGCCTTCAGGATCAAGCTGCTTGATGCCCCAGATGACTGCTGAACCGACCCCTTCCACCGAAACCGCAGTGCGCCTCGACATCTGCGGCGCTGGCAGTCTGGTGCGCGCGCTGGTGGCGCTCAATCTGCTTTTGGCGCTGCTCGTGTTGCTACAGTGGCCGCAAGGGGAAGGCCGTATCGGCGCCTTGTTGCTGCTCTCGTGGGTGGAGCCCGCCGCGCTGCTCTGGCTGGCGCTGATGTGCATGACCCAGCGGCTTTGGCGGCTGCGGGGTGCCGCCGCGGTACTGGTCGTGGCCATGGCCCTGGGCGCCTTTTCGGCGCTGGGTTTGAATCTGCTGGTGCAGCCCTTGTTCGACGCGCTTGCGCCGCGCGCTGCGCAGCAGCCCTGGCAGGCGGCGTTGGCGGGGGCGGCGCTGGCGCTGGTCTTCGTGCACTATCTGCAACTGCGCGCACGGGCCTTCACGCCGATCGACATGCAGGCGCGGTTGAGCGAACTGCAGTCGCGCATCCGCCCGCACTTTCTGTTCAACACCCTCAACGCCGCCAGCGCCCTGGTGCGCGAGCAGCCCGAGCGCGCCGAGACCGTGCTCGACGATCTGGCCGAATTGTTCCGCGCCAGCGTGGGCAAGCCGGGCACGCTGGTCACGCTGGAGCAGGAAATGGATCTGGCGCGGCGCTACCTCGACATCGAGTCGGTGCGTTTCGGCGAGCGCATGCGAGTGCAATGGCAGGTCGACGACACCCTGTTGCAAATCCGCATTCCGGCGCTGACCCTGCAGCCGCTGGTGGAGAACGCGGTGCGGCATGGCGTCGAGCGCAGCAGCCGCAGGGTGCAGATCGACATCGATGTGGCCCGGCGGCTGGGGCAGATCGAAGTCACCGTGCGCAACGACTTGCCCGCGCTGAGCGACACGCCCCCGCCGCGCCGTCATGGCACCGGCACGGCGCTGCGCAACATTCGCCAGCGCCTGCATCTGCTGTACGACATTGCGGCCGAGGTCGATCAGGGTGAAGTCGTCGAGGACGGCCTGGCCCGCTGGCGGGCGCGGTTACGCTTACCGCTATGAACGTGCTCATCGTTGACGACGAACCGCTGGCCCGCAGCCGCCTGCGCCGCCTGCTCGCCGAGCTGCCCGAAACCGCGCAAGCCATAGTGGACGAAGCGGCCGACGCGGCCGAGGCCTGGGTGCTGCTTCGTGCGCAGCGCTTTGACGTGATGCTGCTCGATATCCAGATGCCGGGGCAGACGGGCATGGAACTGGCCCGGCGGCTGACGGGCGATCCCGGCCTGCATCATCCCGCCATCGTGTTCGTGACCGCCCACGAGCAGCATGCGCTCGATGCCTTCGGCGTGTCGGCCGTTGACTACCTCACCAAGCCGGTGCGGCGCGAGCGCCTGGCTCAGGCGATGGGCAAGGCCGTGCTGTGGCTGCGTGCCCAGGGGGCGGAGCAGCAGGCGCCGGCAGCGGTGGAAACCGTGTACCTGACGGTGCAGCATCATGGCGCGCTCAAGCGCGTGCCGCTGGCCGACATTCTGTATTGCCGCGCCGAGGCTAAATACACCACCCTGCGTACCGCCGAGCAGCAGTATCTGGTGGACCTTTCATTGACCGATCTGGAGCAGCGCTACGCCGAGCATCTCGTTCGCATTCACCGCAGCGCGCTGGTTGCGGCGCCCGCGATTCGCAGCCTGGAGCGGCCGATGACTCCGCCGGAGGGCATCGCGCCAGAACCCGAGGCCGGAAGTACAGAGACCGACAACGCCACCTGGACTTTGCATCTGCACGGCGTGCCCGACACCCTGCCCGTCAGCCGACGGCGCGTGGCCGCGGTGCAAGCGCTGTTGACTGCATCCAGGCCTGCCGCAGCGCGTCAGCCCCCCAAGTAGGCGAGAAACGCGTGGGGCCGCCCGGCGGCGTGTTTGTCAGGCGAAATTTCAGGCAAAACGTAGGCTCAGCCGACAAGTAACGCCACCGCGCCCAGCAACAGGCAGTAAATGCCGAACGGGCGCAGCGCCTTCATTTCGTGGTCGGTGAACCAGCGCATCAAAAACCAGGTGGACAGCCAGGCGAACACCCCGGCCAGCACCCCGGCCGCGGCAATCGTGCCCAGCAGTTCATGCGGCACGCCGGCGTGCATCAGCTTGGGCACTTCGAGCACGCCCGCCGCGGCGATGATGGGCGTGGCGAGCAAAAACGAAAACCGCGCCGAGTCGGCATAGTTCAAGCCCAGGCCCAGACCGGCGACCAGCGTGGCCCCGGAGCGCGAAAACCCCGGAATCAGGGCCAGCGCCTGCGCCAGGCCAATGAGGAAGGCGCGCAGCCAGCCCAGTTCCGGCAGGGCGATCAGCCCGCGCCGGTGCTTGAGCGCATCGCCGCCCAGCAGCAGTAGGCCGTTGAACATCAGCGCGATCGCCGCGAAGGTGAAGCCGCCGAACAGCGCCTTGATCTTGTGCGCCAGCAGCAGGCCGAGCAGCCCGGCCGGAATGGTGCCCGCCACGATCAGCCAGAGCAGACGGGCGTCGGGGTTGGACGCCTTGCCGCCAGCGCGCAGCCAGCCACCGATCAGCCGCGCCCAATCGCGCCAGAAGTAGATCAGCAGCGCGGTGGCCGTGCCCAGATGCAGCACCACGATGAAGGGCAGAAACCAGTCTGCCGTGCGGTCGATGGGCCAATGAAACAGGGCCGGAATCAGAATGCTGTGCCCCAGGCTGGAAATGGGAAACAGCTCGGTCACGCCTTGAAGGGCGGCGATGGCCAGAAGGTAGAGGTGCATGGTGTGGTGAGGGGTTGTGGTTTTGTGGCGCAGATTCTGACAGAGGCAAACTTAGATTCGTCTGAGCGCCCCCAGGGTCGGCTCGCCGACCCGCCCCCCGCGGGGGTCAAGGAAACTTGGGGCGGCCCGGCGTTTCCTTGAGAGGCCGCTGTTTTTGTTGCGCTTTTTTACGCTTGCGGTGTCACGCCGCGGTCATTTGCAATCTTTACAGTACCCCCTCTTTTAAGGGGGTGGAATGAGCAACTTGACCTTGGCTGATGTGTTGCGAAAAACCTCGGCCGGCCGCCGCGAGCAACAGCAGCGCAGTCAGGCACTGAGTGCAAGGCAGCGGCATGTGCTGATTCTGTGCGACGGCCAGCGCGCCATCGGCGAGTTGTGCGCCTTGATGGGGCAAGAGGTACAGCAACTCGCGCGGGAACTGCTCGCCGCTGGCTATGTCGAGCGCGTGGGGCTTGCGAATGCGCCGGAGCCCGTGGAGGCGCCGCTGAAGCGGACCTCGAATGCATCCGTTCAGGCTTCTTCGGCATCCGAGCCGAGCCCATCCAGCGTGGCGGCGTCGCAACTGGCGCAAGCCGTAGCGCCGCCGCCCCGGCGCTCCATAGCCTTGTCGCGCATGTATATGTTCGACATGCTGGAGCGACTGCTCGGCGCTCAGAGCGGGCCGGCACGGGCGCACCTGCGCGCCGCCGACCAGCCGGAGGCCGTGCTGGCCGCGCTGCAGGAATGTCTCGTACTCATCGCCGAAATCGCCGGATCAGTGCAGGCGGACAAGGTTAGGCAGCAACTGTGCGACATGCTGCCCGAAGACTATCGGCAAGGCTTTGCCGGTCAGGAGCTGGTTACATCTTGATTCAAAGGCATGGAGTCTGCGTTTTGTCAATTCAGGAACGCGTTAAGTCTTGACTGCGACAAAATGACGCGATGAGGCGTGCTGCCTCCCTATAATGGGGCGCTTGTTTGATGGCTCTCAAGACTCTCGCGCCTGCAATGATGAAAAAAGTCCTCTTTCTCGCTTCCCTGATGCTTGCGGCGTCCGCCCACGCGCAGAACGTCGTTGGCAATGCCGCAGAAGGCGCCAAGCTCGTGGCCAGCTGCCAGGGCTGCCACAACATGGGGGGCGGCTATCGCTCCTCCTTTCCTGAAATTTTTGCCGTGCCCATGATCAACGGGCAAAACGCGCAATACATCGTCGATGCGCTGAAGGAATATAAAAACGGCAACCGCCGTTTCCCGACCATGCGCGCCATCGCCGCGTCGCTGACCGACCAGCAAATGGCTGACATTGCCGCCTACTACGCTACGGCCAAAGGCCAGCCCATCAAATAACAAGCGCGGAGATCCTCGATGAAAAAAATTGTTCTGCTGGCAGCGACTGCCTTGGCCCTGGCCCAAATGTTCCAACTGGCCAACGCCGCCGACATCAAAAAGGGTGAAGAACTGGTGAACAAAGGCGGCTGCATTGCCTGCCACGGCGCCGGTCTCGACAAGCCCATCGCCCCCAACTATCCCAAACTGGCGGGTCAATACCAGAGCTATCTGTTCCACGCCCTGCAGCAATACCAGGCCAAGCACCAGACCCCGCTATATGGCCGCAACAACGCCATCATGAGCGGCATGGTGGCGCAGTACAACACGCAGGATCTGCAGGATATCGCGGCCTATATCGCCAGCCTGAAGGGCGATCTCTACATTCGCGACGAAATGCACTGATCGTCTGCGAAATCATCATGGCACCCACAAAAAAGCCCGGTCTAACCGGGCTTTTTTGTTGAGCACATTGCGGTCAGGACGCCAGCTCGGCGATGATGCGGTAAAGCAGACGCACGGTAAGGATCACGTACACCGCGCCAAACAGGAAAATCAGCGAGACGATGATGCGGATGGAATCTGCGGGCAGGGTGCTGAAAAAGGGCGAGACGAGATAGCCCGCGGTAAACAGCCCGATCAACAGGGTCAGGCCCTTCCACGCTTTGCCCACCTGCCCGCCGGGAATCTTGCTGCGCAGCAGCAAAACATCCACCAGGCCGTAGATCATGATGGCAATGCCGATGGCATTGATGAAAAAAGCGGTGTCGATCTGCATGTCTCTCTCCAGGTTTGCGGGCGGTGCCGGTCATACCCCCGGTATGGCTTTGCGGTGCAAAACGCGACATTGCGCCCTTTGTTTGATTCTTTACATTGTTCTGGATTGACCTGCGGGCGCCGCTCAGGGTCAACCCCATGCGCTGTGATCGCGGCGCCAAAAAACGTGAAAAAAGTCGCAGAAATCGTGTTGTGCATGGCGCAGACAGGCCGGTCTCATTCGGACTCGGACTGAGTTTCTGCGGTTTTTGCTGCCGCGGCGTCGGCAAGATCGCGGGCGAAGCACAGGTCGCGCCAGACGCGGGCCTTGTCGGCCGGGTTGCGCAGCAGATAGGCCGGGTGGTAGCTCACGATGACGGGAATACCGGCGAACTCGTGCACCTGCCCGCGCAACTGACTGATGGGCGCTTGGCTGCCGAGCAGGCTGTGCGCCGCGAACCGGCCCAGAGCGAGAATGAGCTGCGGCTGCAGCAGAGCCACTTGGCGCTCGAGCCAGGGTGCACATTGGCCCACTTCTTCGGGCTCGGGGTTGCGGTTGCCCGGCGGACGGCACTTGAGCACATTGGCGATGTAAACCGCGCGCTCGGGGTCGTCGGCGCTGCGGTCCAGGCCGATGGCCTGCAGCATGGCGTCGAGCAATTGCCCCGCGGCGCCGACAAAGGGCTGGCCTTGGCGGTCTTCTTCGGCACCGGGCGCCTCGCCGATGATCATCCAGCGGGCTTGCGTGGAGCCGCTGCCGAACACGGCTTGGTGTCGGCTGCTGCCGAGTTTGCAGGCGCGGCAGGCCTGAGCGCCGGCTTGCAGTTCGTCCCAGTCCATGCGGGCGATGGCCTCAACCCGCGCGGCATCCGCGATGGGGATGGAGGATGCAGGTCGTGGCGGCGGGATGGGGCGGTTGGGCTTGGGCGGTTGCGCGACCGGCTTTGCAGCGGCGGGCGTTGCAATGCCTTCGGCTGCGGCTTCGACAGCGGGCTGAGCTTGCTGCTCGCGCAGAACTTCGCGCCGCACGAACAGCGGCCCCAGGCCGAGCGCCTGCGTCCACTGCAGGATTTGCGGCGTGAGGCGAGGGCTGGTCTCAGTCATGCGGACGGGGCGCGGTCAGGCTGGACGCAGGCCGCGGCGTTGCAGCAGATCGTCCACCTGCGCGGACATCACCAGGGCGTCTTCCCGGCTGGCGCGGCCTTGTGTATCGACCGAGGGGTAATAGTCGCGTCGGCGGGCGATGGGGTAGAAGCCGTAGCGCTCGTAAATGCGTACGGCGTGGGTATTGCTCGGACGCACTTCCAGCCAGAGCAGGTAGGCGCCATCGGCCCGGCTGAGCAAAACCACGGCATCGAGCATCAGCAGGCTCAAACCCTGGCCCTGCACCGCGGGATCGACCGAGATGTTGAGCAGATGCATTTCTTCCACGCCGGGCATGGCCACGAAATAGCCGCGCACGGTGTCGGTCTCGTCGGTGAGCACCTGCGCGTGATATTGCGCGGTGAGGGAGTCGGCGAAGTTGCCCCGGCTCCAGGGAAAGTCGTACACCGTGTTTTCGATCTGCGCCACGGCGTCGAGGTCGGCGGGGGTCATCGGCCGCAGGGCGTGCGCCGACTGACCAGCCGGGGCAATGGCGCCAGACGAGTCGTGCGGACGCAGCCGGGCGTTCATAAGGCAGCGCGGGCCAGTTCGCGCTCCGCCGTGGTCAAGGCCACTTTGTCGCGTACATAAATAGGTTGCGCCAGCGCCGCAGACACGGTCAGTCCGGCGGCGTGTTGCTGCAGCGACAGCCGGGCCACGGCGGCGGCCGACGGCGTGCAGGCCACGGCGCGCAGCACCGCGCGGTTCAGGGCGAACAGGCGCGGGTTGTCGCTGGCGTGCGAGGCGAAGGCGGCGGAAAGGGCGTCTGCATGCTCGCTCCAGGCGTTGCCGCAGGCCAGCAAGCGGGGCAGCACACCGGTCTCCAGATGTTCGGGTAGATCGGCCAGCACCTCGGCCCAGGCCAGCACCGCGTGCTCGGGCCGTTGCACGGTCGGCCGGTGCAGACTTTGCCAGCCCGATGTCTGGGCGCGAAACAGCTCCCAATACAACTCGCCCATGCGCGCGTCGTTCGCCACGAGCACCACCGTGCCCGGCTCGGCTTGCACCGGATCGGGCAACACCGTGCCGTCGCTGTGCAGCAGCGCAAAGGCGGTTTCCGCCTGCGCCATGAGCGTGTCGACGCGCGCCACCGGAAGGTGCAGGGCATAGGCCAGACCCTGCGCCGCCGACGCGGCCGTGCGCAGCCCGGTGAAAGCGCCCGGTCCGGCGCCCATGCCGATCAGGTCGAGATCGGCGAATTGCAGTCCGGCCGTGCGCAGCAACTCGGCGCACAAAGGCAGCAGCCGCTGCGAGGCGCGCGGGCCGCCGGCTTCGTCGAAGCTGCGGCAGTGGCCGTCCACGCTGAGCGCAACGCTCAGGGCTTCGGTGCTGGTATCGAGGGCAAGAACACGCATGGAGCAAGAATTATCGGTGAATTGCAGGCGCCGACTTGCAGGAATAATGTGCGGCATGAATGCGAACCTGACTTCTCCTGCGATGCACTCCGTTTCCCTGCCCATCACCGCCTTCATCGGCGGCGGCAATATGAGCAGCGCCCTGATCGGCGGGCTGCTGACCTCGGGGGCGCAACCCGCCAGCCTGCGCGTGGTCGAGCCCTTCGCCGAACAGCGCGCGCGGTTGCAGCAACGCTTTCCCGGTGTGCAGATTCTGGAAGCGCCCAACGCCGCGTTGCGCGAAGCGCAGGCCGTGGTCTGGGCGGTGAAGCCGCAGCAGTTCGCGCAGGCCGCGGCCGACTGCCGAGCGCATCTGGGCGACGCGCTGCATGTCAGCATCATGGCCGGGGTGCGCTGCCGTGCCATCGAGCGGCAGACCGGCGCGCAGCGCATGGTGCGCACCATGCCCAACACCCCGGCGCTCATCGGTCAGGGCATCACCGGACTGTTCGCCAGCGCGCAGGCCAGCGAGGCCGATCGCGCCCTGGCCGATGCCCTGCTGGCCCCGGCGGGTCGGCGGGTGTGGGTGCAGCGTGAAGACCTGCTCGATGCGGTCACCGCGGTGTCTGGCTCGGGCCCGGCGTATGCGTTTTACCTGGCCGAAGCCATGACGCGCGCTGGCGAAGAACTCGGTTTGAGCGGCGCGCAGGCGCGCGAGTTGGCACTGGCCACGCTGGCCGGGGCAGCCGCGTTGGCGCAGGGCAGCAGCGAGCCCTTGGCCACCTTGCGTGCCAACGTCACCAGCAAAGGCGGCACCACCGCAGCGGCGCTGGGCGTGTTCGATGCGGCCGATATGCAGACCACGATCATCCGCGCCTTGCACGCGGCCGATCAGCGCGCCAAGGAACTGGGCGACGCGCTGGAGGCGGGTTGAGCGAGATGCCAGACGGCTTCAACCCAGCCGCCTGAGTTCACTCAGGCTGCGGATGCGCGCGGCGACGAAATCCGGCCGTCCGTGCAGACCGGTGCGTTCCATGGGCAGATCGCGCCTTGCTCGCGCGGCGCGGCGGGCGTAGCGCACCATCCAAGCGCCGCGCAGGCCGATGCGGCGGGCGGCTTGCAAATGCCCGGGCGTGTCTTCGACCAGCACGCATTGCGCGGGCCTGAGTCGGTGGCGGGCGAGCACATGGCGCAGCATGCGCGCGTCCGGCTTGGGGCGCAGTTTGTGGAACATCCACATGTCTTCCACCGCGATCAGGCCGTCGACCAGCGGCCAGAGTTTGAGTGTTTTCAGCACGCGGCGGGCATAGTTGCGCGGGGCATTGGTGAGCACCAGTTTGCGACCCGGCAGACGCGCCAGCGCGGCGCGCTCGCTGCCGTCGCAGCGCAGCATGCGAGGCAGGTGGGGAAAGTCGTGCGTCTCGCGCAGAAATTGCGCGGCGTCCACGCCATGCTCGTGCATCAGGCCCAGCAGCGTGGCGCCGTAGCGTTGCCAGAAATGGGCGCGAATGCGGTTGGCTTCCGCTCGCCCCACGCCCAGATGCCGTTCGATGAAGGCCGTCATCTGCGCATTCATCAGCGGAAACACGCGCCACGAGGCGTCGTGCAGGGTGTTGTCAAGATCGAGCAGCCAGACGGTCTGTGGGCGGTTCTGCGGGGATGAAAACGGCATGAAGGTATCGGCCATAAAAAACCGCCGTAGTGGCGCGGCGGTATGCATTGGAACCGATCCGAAGGGACCGTTGGCTCCGGTCAGGCCTTGGTCCAGCCGTCGACCTGTGCCTGATGGGCGCTGATCCACTGAGCGGTTACTTCGGGTATGCTCTTGCCGTCGTCGAGTTCGGCCATCATGGCCTGTATGTCGTCCAGCGGCATCTTATAGTCGCGCAGGAACTGCACCACGCGGGGAGCTCTCTTTTCCAGCTTGGGGTTGATGACGGCGTCGATATGGCCGCTCACGCCGTAGATGTGCTTCGGGTCTTCCAGCGTCTTGAGCGGGAATTGCGCCCAGATGCCCAGCGGTTTCCAGGCGGTGACCACGATCCAGTCCTTGCGCTCCACCGCTCGCTTGAGCTGAGCCTCCATGGCCGCGGTCGAGCTGGTCAGCAGTTCCATGTGTTTGAGGTCATAGGCCTTGATTGCCTTCTGGGTGTTGATCATGATGCCCGCTCCGGCCTCGATACCTATGATGCGGTTCTTGAACTTGGCGTGATGCGCTTCGAGTTCGGCGATGGTATTGATGGGCACATACTTCGGCACGGCCAGGCCCAGCCAGGTGCCTTCGGTGATGGCGCCGAGATCGACCACGTCTTTTTTGTACTTGTCCCAATACACCTGATGGGTGGTGGGCAACCAGGCGGTGAGCATGGCGTCGGCACGGCCTGAGGCCACTGCGGCCCACATCGGCCCGGCATCGGTCGAAGTCAGATGAGTAGGGTAGCCCAGCTTTTCCTGAATGATGCGCGCCGCGATGTGGGTGTTGATGTTGCTGTCCGGCCAAGAGGCGACATAGGTCATGCTGATCGGTGCCTTGTCGGCGGCGAAAGCGGGCATGCCAGTGACGGCCGTGGCGGCCGCCACGGCGCCGAGTGAGAGGAATTGACGTCGTTGCATTAGTGTTTCTCCTTGTTGAGACGACCCAGGGACTGGGTCAGGCGATCGAGAATGATCGCCAGAATCACCACGCACAGGCCGCCGACAAAACCTTTGCCGACGTCGAGTTGCGTGATGCCTTCGAGCACCACATTGCCCAGGCCGCCCGCGCCGATCATCGCGGAGATGACCACCATCGAAAGGCCTAGCATGATGCTTTGATTGACCCCGGCCATGATGGACGGGAGAGCCGAGGGAATCTGGACCTTGGTGAGCAGTTGCCACCAGGTGGCGCCGAAAGACTGCGTGGCTTCGACCAGTTCGTGCGGAACCTGCCGGATGCCCAGCGTGGTCAGGCGGATGAGGGGCGGCAACGCGAAGATGGTGGTGGAGATCACCCCGGGCACCAGTCCCAGACCGAAGAAGATGACGGCAGGCACCAGGTATACGAAGGCCGGCATGGTCTGCATGATGTCGAGCACGGGCCGCAGCGTCTTTTCAAGCAGCCGACTTTTAGCGCTCAGAATGCCGGTGGGCACGCCGATCAGAATGACCAGCACTTCGGCGGCCAGCACCAGCGCCAGGGTCTTGATCAGATCGTCCCAGTAGCTGAGGTTCCACACCAGACCCAGACCCAGAACGCTGAAAATCGCCAGAGACCAGCCGCCCGGACGTTTCCATCCCATGGCCGCCAGAGCGAGTACGGCCACCAGCGCGATGAAGACCGGCACGGGTATCCAGGCCAGGCCGGTCTGCAGTCCGGAGATGAGAAAGTGAACGGCGTGGGTGATGGAGTCGAAGGCGGCCGCGTAACGGTCGGTCAGTTTGTTGACGCCGTTGCTGACCCAGTCGCCAATGGGAATCGGGTGTCCAAATGTCATTGAGGGTTCTCCTTGAAAGTGCCGCTCAGGGCAAAGCTGCGCCTGTGGGCTCGGCACTGATCGGTCAACAGCCACACCAGGGAAGATTGAGCCGAAGTCACTGAACCGAAGCACTGAATCGAGATCAGCCCATCAAGCTCTCGGGTTGGCGGGCCAGCCATTGCGCGGCGATCTGCTCCGCCGACTGGCCGTTGGAGAGCTGCAGCAGCATGCTGGCCAACTCGACCTGCTGCAGGCGGAAGGTACGCAACCAGTCGACGACCTGCGGCGCGCGGCGCTGCAGTTGCGGGTTGATCACCGTGTCCATATGGCCCACGCCGCCGAACACGCCCTCGGGATCGTCGAGGAAATGCAATTTGAAATCGGCCCAGATCCACAGCGGCTGCCAGCCGGTGACGACGATCCAGTCCTTGCGGGCAATGGCGCGCTTGAGCTGGACGGTCATCGCCGAAGTCGAACTGCTGACAAGTTCCATCGGCGCGAGGTGGTAAGTCTTGATGGCCTTGTTGGCCATCATGTTGACGACCGAGCCGGATTCGACGCCGTAAATCTTGTCGTGAAACTGCGCGTGATGCGACTGCAACTGCGCAATGGTCTTGACCGGCACATAGTCGGGCACGGTCAGGCCAAGACGGGTGCCTTGGTAGTAGGCGCCCAGATGCACCAGCTTGTTGCGCAGCTTGTGGTAGTACACCTCACTGGTGCCGGGCAACCAGACGGTGAGGGTGAGGTCGGTGCGCCCGCTGGCCACGGCCTCCCACATCGGCCCCGGTTCGCTGGAAACCAGCTCGACCGGAATGCCAAGGCGCTTGCGCACATAGGCGGCGACCAGATTGGAGGGGATATTGCTGCTCGGCCACGCCTTCACGTAGCCCAGGCGGATGGGGGTGGGTGCGGCCTGCGCCACGGCCCAGGGCAGCAGCAAACTGCCCGCGGCAAGCTGGGTAGCACGGCGACGTGACAGGTTGGGCTGCGGCGTGGCCGAAGTGTCAGGTTTGCGAGGCATGGTCGATCTCCTGGGTGTCGAAAGCGGATGCAACGGAACCGATGACTGGTTGCGCTGTTCCTGCGGCGGAGTCTGCTGCAGGGGCGGCGGCATTCTCCGTGTTCTGATCGCTCTGGGCCAATGCCGCGATAAGGCTGCTCTTGTCCACCACGCCGATCACGCGGTTGCGCGCATCGACAATGCACAGCGGAGAGCCTTCGGTGTTGACGCGCTGGATCAGATCGGCCAGTTTGGCGTCGGGCGTCGCAGTGGGCAGCGGGCGAACCTGCGCCAGGCTGATGCGCTCGGCGTCGCGCTGGGCGGTGACATGGGCCAGTTCGATGAAGCCCTTGAGGTTGCGCGCGCTGTCGATCACGATGAGCCCGCTGAATCCGCTGCGTTCCATTTTGCGCAACACGGTGCGCGCCGAATCGCGGATGTTCGCCGCCACGCGCAACGGCTGCATGATCTGCTCGGCGGTAAGCACCTTGGTGCGGTCGGCCCCTTCGACGAAGGCCGAAACGTAGTCGTCTGCCGGCGCAGACAGGATTTGCTGCGGCGTCCCGATCTGGATCAGGCGGCCGTCCCGAAGGATGGCAATGCGCGTGCCAATCTTGATGGCTTCGTCCAGATCGTGCGACACGAACACAATCGTCTTGCCCAGGCGCTCCTGAATTTCGAGCAAATCATCCTGAAGCTGGCTGCGGATCAAGGGATCGAGCGCGCTGAACGCCTCGTCCATCAGCAAAATCTCCGGGTCGGCCGCCAGCGCGCGCGCCAGGCCGACGCGCTGTTGCATGCCCCCGGACAACTCGGAGGCGTAACGGCTTTCGTAGTTTTTCAGGCCGACGGTCTCGATGACCTGCATGGCGCGCTCCTGGCGCTGCGTCTTGGACATGCCCTGAATTTCGAGGCCGAATTCCACATTGCCCAGCACCGTGCGGTGCGGCAGCAAGGCGAAGCTTTGGAACACCATGCCGAACTTCTGGCGCCGCAGCGCGCGCAGGGCC
This sequence comes from Thiomonas sp. OC7, assembly GCF_900634595.1. Classification (NCBI taxonomy): domain Bacteria; kingdom Pseudomonadati; phylum Pseudomonadota; class Betaproteobacteria; order Burkholderiales; genus Thiomonas; species Thiomonas sp. OC7. The sequence goes on from NZ_LR131953.1 coordinate 2,730,013, forward strand.
TTGGCGTTCATCGCGGTGGCATCTTCGCCATCGACCAAAATTCTGCCGACCGTAGGGTCTTGCAGTCGATTGATGAGCCGAAGCAGGGTGGATTTGCCGCTTCCCGATAAGCCCATTATCACAAAAATTTCACCGGGATAGATATCCAGGCTGACATCGTGAACACCCACAACCACCCCCGTTTCCGCCTGGACTTTGGATTTTCCAAGACCATTTTTTAGAAGCTCGATGGCCTTATTGGGGTGTTTGCCAAATATTTTGCTGACGGATTGAATGCTTATTTTCGGGTGGGTTTGTGGATTATCTGTCATCGTTATAATGAATTCCTATAAAAGAATCAATATTTTATATTATTATTCAGAAATAATCAATAAATCATCATCCAAATAATGGGTCATGACCAGGACAATTTACTAAAATGCCCGCGATGCCAGGAAGATGTGCCTAAAGCGATAAATTTACTCACTGTTCAGCGGCAAAAAACAAAAAAAGCCGCAAAGAATGCGGCTTTTTCGGGGCGGTGGAGATTCTCGGTAGGCTGATCCTGCGCCGGTTCTTGTCCGGCAGTCGGGGAGGAGGCAGGGTCAGTGCGAGCGGATCATGGTGCCGAAGGCCTGTTCGGTCAGCACTTCGAGCAGGATGGCGTGCGGAATGCGGCCATCGACGATGTGCACCGAGTTGACGCCGGATTTGGCGGCTTCCAGTGCGGACGAGATTTTGGGCAGCATGCCGCCGGAAATGGTGCCGTCGGCGAACATGTCGTCGATTTCATGCGCGGTGAGATCGGTGAGCAGTTCGCCCTTCTTGTTCATCACCCCGGGAATATTGGTGAGCAGCAGCAGCTTTTCGGCGCGCAGCACTTCGGCCAGCTTGCCCGCCACCACGTCGGCGTTGATGTTGAACGAGGCGTTGTCCTCGCCGAAGCCGATGGGCGAGATGACCGGAATGAACTGATCGTCCTGCAGCGCCTTGACCACCGAAGGGTCGATGGCCGCCACTTCGCCCACCTGGCCGACGTCGATCTCGGCTTCAGGATTCTCGCGGTCGCGCATGCGCAGTTTGCGCGCGCGGATCAAGCCGCCGTCTCGCCCGGTCAGTCCCACCGCCTTGCCGCCGGCGTGGTTGATCAGGCCGACGATGTCTTGCTGCACCTGGCCGGCCAGCACCCATTCCACCACTTCCATGGTTTCGTCGTCGGTCACGCGCATGCCTTGCACGAAGGTACCCTTCTTGCCCACGCGGCTCAAAGCCTCGTCGATCTGCGGGCCGCCGCCATGCACCACCACCGGGTTCATGCCCACCAGCTTGAGCAGTACCACGTCCTCGGCAAAGTCTTGCTGCAGGGCCGGGTCGGTCATGGCGTTGCCGCCGTATTTGATGACCAGAGTTTTGCCGTGAAATTTACGGATATAGGGCAGGGCCTGGGCGAGGATTTCGGCTTTTTCGCGGGGGGCGATATGCGACAGATCGGGGAAGTCGGTGGACGTGTCGGCGGTCATGGCGAACCTTGGTCGTGAAGGGAGGGGGCGGAGGCGATGTTGCGGTGCGCAATTCTAGGGATTCATCGCCGGGCATGTCGCTTTGAACTCACCCTACACTTCATGCCCCATGCGCAATCCGCTTCTCACCCTCTACCGCACACTCAGACACCGCCCGCGTTTGAGCGCAGCCATTGCGCTGGGCGTGGTGCTGTGGGCGGTGCTCAGTGCCACTTTGCCGCACACTATTGCGTTGCTCTGGGCGTTCGATGCCAGTGCGCTGCTGTTTCTTGTCAGCACCGCCTGGATGATGGCGCACGCCACGACCGAAACGCTCAAGCGCCGCACCGAGCTGGAGGCCGAAGGACGCTGGACGGTGCTGCTGTTCAGCCTGGTGCTGTCGGGCGCGGTGTTCGCTGCGCTGTCGGTGGAGTTGCATGCAGTGCGCGGTCACCCCGGCGCGCTGGCGCTGGCCGGAAGCAGCATCGTGCTGTCCTGGCTGTTTTTTTCGGTGATCTTCGCCCTGCAATACGCCCATAGCGACTACACCGCGCGCACGGCGGGCACGCCTGCGCTGATGTTCCCCAACAGTCAGGTGCCCGATTATTGGGACTATCTCTATTTTTCCGTGGTGCTGAGCATGACCTTTCAGACCTCGGACGTGAACATCGCCGGGCGGCATGTGCGCCATCTGGTGTTGCTGCACAGCGTGGCGGCGTTCTTTTTCAATGTGGTGATTCTGGCGCTGACGGTCAATGCCCTGGCCGGCGCTTTCTAAATCGTGAAGGACTTTGACATGACGACCCTTGGCACCCCGCTTTCCCCTTCGGCCACCCGCGTGATGCTGCTCGGCGCGGGCGAACTGGGCAAGGAAGTGCTCATCGCGCTGCAGCGCCTGGGCGTGGAAACCATCGCGGTGGACCGCTACGACCACGCGCCGGGGCAGCAGGTGGCGCACCATGCCCGCACGATTCAAATGACCGATCCCGAGGCCTTGCGCGCCCTCATCCTGCAGGAAAAGCCGCATCTGGTGGTGCCGGAAATCGAGGCCATCGCCACGCCAGTGCTCGAAGAGCTGGAGGCTGCCGGTGTGGTGACCGTCATTCCCACAGCCCGCGCGGCGCGGCTGACCATGAACCGCGAAGGCATCCGCCGACTGGCCGCCGAAGAGCTGGGTCTGGCTACCTCGCCCTATGCCTTCGCCGATTCGCTGGAGCAACTGCAGGCCGCGATCGATGGCGGCATCGGCTATCCCTGCGTGGTCAAGCCGGTGATGAGTTCCTCGGGCAAGGGGCAGAGCAAGCTCGACGGCCCGGCCGACGTGCGCCCCGCCTGGGAGGCGGCGATGTCGGGCGGGCGCGTGGCGCAGAGCCGTGTGATCGTCGAGGGCTTCATCGATTTCGATTATGAAATCACCCAGCTCACCGTGCGCAGCATGGGCGCCGACGGCGCCGTGCGCACCGACTTCTGCGAACCTATCGGCCATGTGCAAGTGGCTGGCGACTATGTGGAAAGCTGGCAGCCGCACCCCATGAACCCGGTGGCGCTGGAGCGCAGCCGCGACATGGCGCGGCGCATCACCGAAGCGCTGGGCGGGCGCGGCATTTTTGGCGTGGAACTGTTCGTCAAGGGCGAGCAGGTGTGGTTCAGCGAGGTCAGCCCGCGCCCGCACGACACCGGGCTGGTCACCCTCATCACCCAGTGGCAGAGCGAGTTCGAGCTGCACGCCCGGGCCATACTCGGCCTGCCGGTGGACCCGTCGCTCAAGACCGCGGGCGCCAGCGCGGTGATCTACGGGGCAGTCGAGGCGCGCGGCGTGCGCTTCGAAGGCGTGGAAGCGGCGCTGGCCATACCCGGAACGGATCTGCGACTGTTCGGCAAACCCGAGAGTTTTGTGAAACGCCGCATGGGCGTGGCGCTGGCCCGCGCCGAATCGACCGACGCCGCGCGCGCCAATGCCAAGCGCGCCGCGCAGCAGGTGCGGGTGGTGGCGTCAAGCTGAGAGCGTTATAGCGGCAAGGTGGAGTGCATCGAGCTGTCGAAACCGCCCGAGCGCGAGTCGGCGTTTCGGTCGGCATCTCGGCCCGCTTGGCGCGACGCCGATTCCGCCGCCACGGGCGGAATGTTCACCAGCACCAGATTCCAGAACTGGTGCCGCACCACGCGGCTGTGCGCCTTGAGCTGCGCGGCCTGCGCCGGCTCGATCGGCGCCCTGGTCGCCAGCTGCTCGCGTAGCCGGGTGTGAAAGATGTGCAGCTCGCGAATCAGGCGCAGGAACGCGGGCCGATCTTCATACATCGCCTGATGGGTCTGGCACCAAAGACCCAGCTCGCTTTGCAGCGCGGCGTTCGGCTTGAGAAACTGCTGACGCTCACTCTCGCTCAGGGTGTCTTGCTGCGCGCGCAGCGCCACGGCGTTGTGCCACACCAGGGCCTGAATGGCATCGGCCGAGATGGCCGGCTGGTGGCGTAGCGAGGCCGTCCAGGGGATGAGTTGGGGCCAGTTGGCCAGCCAGACTTCGAAGTTGGACAGCGACAGCGGCGGCGAAATGGCGTAGCCCTGAAAGCGCCTACAGCCCATGGACGACAGCGCCAGCGCATGCTGCGCCGAGCCCACGCCTTCGCCGATCACTTCCAGCCCCATGAGCTCGGCGATGCGCAGCAGGCCGTAGGAAATGCTCAGGCCCGCGCCGCTGGTGAACAGGTCATGGGTGAAGCTGCGGTCGATCTTGACCGAGGTGATTTCGAGTTGCTGCAGGTGGATCAGGCTGGCGCTGCCAGTGCCGAAGTCGTCGAGGATGACCTGCACGCCCAGCTGGCGGCATTGCGCGACCATGAAGCGCGCCATCGCGCCGTCGAGCTCGGAGCCGTGCTCGGTCAGTTCCAGCGCCAGCAACCCGGGCGGGCACTGCGGGTGTTGGGCCAGCACGCTGCGCAGGTCGGAAAGAAATTGCGGATCGAGAAAATGCCGCGGGCTGATGTTGACGCTGATCTGCAGCGCGCGCCCCGCACCGAACCAGGCGTCGGCCTGGCGCATGGCCGCGGCCAGCACGAAACGGCCCACCGCCACGGCCAGGGTGTCGTCGTCGAGCACGGCCTCGAACGTCGCCGCACGGTGCAAGCCCGCCGCGTCGCGCAGCCGCAGCAGGGCTTCGGCGCCGTCGATCTGCACCTGCGGTTCCGCCCCTTTGGTGGTTGATGCCGCCTGCAGAGACAGAATGGGCTGATACTGCAGTTCCAGCCGGTTGTCGCGCAGCGCCGACTGAACCCATTGCAGCTTGCGGTGCCGCTCCTGCATGGCGTCTTCCATCTGCTGATCGAAGATGCGGTATTGCTGTCGGCCGTTTTTCTTCGCCGCATACATGGCCATGTCGGCCCGCCGCACCAGGGTTTGCGCGTCGACGGGCGCGTCGGGCTGCTGTACCACCAGACCGAGCGACAGCCCGATCTGCAGGCTGTTGCCCTGAATGATGAACGGCGCTTCGATGCAGTTCACCAGCCGTTTGGCGATGTAGCTGAGCTGCTGTTCGGTGCTGTAGCCGGGCAGCAGCACCACGAATTCATCGCCGCCGAAACGGGCCAGCAGATCGCCCTCGCGCAGCACACCGCGCAGCCGTTGTCCCACGGCGACTAGCAACTGATCGCCGATGATGTGGCCCAGCCGGTCGTTGACGGATTTGAAGCGGTCGAGATCCATCAGTCCGATGGTCAGCGTCTGGTTCGGGCGGCGCTGCATCAGCTCGTTGAGGTGATCGAGAAAGATGCGGCGATTGGCCAGCCCGGTCAGCTCGTCGCGCAGGGCGAAGCGGCGCAGCGCCTTGAACGCCTTGGTCAGCCGCAGGTTGTCCTTGATGAGCGCGCGGCTGAAGCCTTCGACGGTCATCATGAGCGTGGCGCCGAAGGCGAGCACGGTCAGCACGGCAGCCCATGCCAGTGCGCGCTGCTGCCCGTCCGCCGTGGGCAACTGAATTCGGCCAGGACTGAGCCCTATCGCCACCGCGCTGAGCGCCGCAAGCAGCAGCAGGCTGGCGGTAATCTGAAGCCGACGCACATGCAGCGCGGCGATTGGAATCAGCGCAAACAGCGGCAGCACGAACAGCGCCCCCACTGACGGCAACAAGGCGAAGAACAGGAACTGCAGCCCGGCGTTGAGCAGCAGGAACAGCGTGACCGGAAAATCATCCGTGCTGTTCTGCGTCCGGGGGAAGTAGAGCAGCCAGTTGAGCAGGAGCAGATTGACCGTCACCCCGAGCAGGCCGTAGGCGACGGCAGCCAGCCAGGGCAGCAGCCCCGCCGCGGCATAGGCGAGCAACAGCACCGCGTAGAGCACATAACCTGCGAGAGTGCGGTTCAGCAGGGCGGTGGACGGTGCGGGGCGGTTGTCTGGGTTTTGATCAGGGGCGCGCTGCGTCATGTTCAGTCTGGGCCGCGGCACGCTGCAGGCGGGCACCCCGCGAGTGGCGGAGGCCGGACATGCTGCGCACGAGCGAAAGCGTCTTGTTGTGATGGAGTGTTCATGCGGCGCAGAGGCAATGCAAGCGGCAAGGCTTGCAGCGCCCGCTCATTTCACCAAAAAATACTCACAGAACGAGTTTGAGTGCTGGCGGGGTGGAGGGCGCTTCGATGGACTCGGCCGAAGCCGGCCCGAACACGCTGTTGAATTCGGTTGAGTTGGCTTCCTCTTGGTCAGATTCGACGGGCTTGTCGACGCCCAGCAGAATCAGATTCCAGAACTGGTGCCGAATGATGCGGCTTTGCTCGCCCAGGCTCTTGATCCTGGCCGACTCCGGGCTCAGCGGGGCCTCGGCCAGTTCTTCGCGCAGCCGGTTGTGAAACACATGATGTTCGCGCATCAGTCTCAGAAATCCGGGCCGGTTGCTGTAACGCGCGCCATTTTCGTGGCACCACAGGCCAAGGGCGCAGGCGTTCTGGGCATCTGGCTCGATGAGCTGCTTGCGTTCTTCCGAACTGATGGTGCCGCGCTCGGCGTGCAGCGCGGTGTTGTTGTGCTGCACCAGGGCGTGGATCGCATCGGGCGAGATTTGCGCCTGCTTGGGCAGCAAGGCCGCCCAAGGCAGTTGCGAGCGCCAGGTGGTGAGCCAGGCATCCATGGCTTCGGCGGTCATCGGCCGGGCGATGGCATAACCCTGAAAACGGCGGCACGACATGGAGGCCAGCGCCAGCGCGTGTTGCGGCGTGCTCACGCCCTCGGCCACCACGGCCAGGCCCATCAGCGCGGCGGTGCGCAGCAGCCCGTAAGTGATGCTCAGCCCGGCGCCGCTGGTGAACAGGTCGCGGGTGAAGCTGCGGTCGATCTTGACCGACGAGACCTCGAGTTGTTGCAGATGGGTGAGGCTGGCGCTGCCGGTGCCAAAGTCGTCGAGCGCGACCCGCACGCCGAGATGGCGGCACCGGCTGACGACAAAGCTGGCCATGCGGCTGTCGAGCTCGGAGCCATGCTCGGTGACTTCGAGCACGAGCCGTTCCGGCGGACATTGCGGATGGCGTTCCAGCGCGGTACGCAGGTCGGAGAGAAACTGCGGATCGAGAAAATGGCGCGGACTGATGTTGACGTTGACCTGAATCTCCCGGCCCTGCAGATGCCAGCGCTGCGCCTGATCGAGCGCGGCAGACAGTACGAAACGTCCGACCGGCACACCGATTTGCTCGTCATCGAGCACCGACTCGAAGGCGCCCGCCGTGTGCACGCCGTCGGCGTCGCGCAGGCGCAGCAGCGCTTCGGCGCTGTGGACGCCAACCACGCCCGCAGCCGTGCCGCCATCGAGTGACAGAATGGGCTGGTAGTGCAGTTCCAGCCGGTTGTGATGCAGCGCGTCGAGCACCCAGTTGAGCTTGCGATCATGCTCCTGCAGGGCGTCTTCCATATGCTGGTCGAAAAAGCGGTACTGTTGGCGGCCGCCTTCCTTGGAGGCGTACATCGCCAGATCGGCGCGGCGCATCAAGGTGAGCGCATCCACCGGCTGCGCTTGCTGCTGAATGACGATGCCCAGCGACAGCCCGATCTGCAGGGCGTGGCTCTGCACCGTGCACTCCTGCTCCATGCTTTTGACCAATCGGTCGGCCACTGCGCGCAGCTGGTCGAGCGAGGTGTACCCGGTGAACATCACCACGAACTCGTCTCCGCCCAGCCGCGCCAGCACATCGGTCTGGCGCAGCACGCTACGCAGACGCTGGCCCACGGCCACCAGTAGTTGATCTCCCACCGAATGGCCCAGACGGTCGTTGACGATCTTGAAGCGGTCGAGATCGATCATGCCCACGGCCAGAGCCTGATGCGGATGCTTGACCAGCGTGGCGCTCAATTTCTGCATGAACGCCCGGCGGTTGGCCAAGCCGGTGAGATCATCGCGATGGGCGATGGTGCGATAGGTCTTGTACTCGTCGCGGATCTGCTCGTTGTGCTGCACCAGCTTGCGGCTGAAGCGCTCTTTGAACAACTGCGTGGCGATGCTGAAAGCCAGCGCTTCGGTGAACGCAATCCACAGCAGCGTCTGCTGCGTCCAGCCGTTGGTGGGAATGCTCCAGCGGCCCGCGCTCAACAAGAGAGCGATCAGGGTCATCGCCGCGATCAGGCCGTACATGAACACGATCTGGCGACGGCGAAAGCGCAGCACTTCGATGGGCACGATGCCAATCAGGATCAGCATGGCGATGAACGCAATCTGCGGTTGCCAGATGGCAAAGCCCAGCTGCACGCCCACGTTGAGCAGCAGAAAGACGTAGGTGGGGTAGGTTTTGGTGCGAACCGCTTCGTCGCTCAGGCCCTGTATCCAGAAATACAGCCCGATGTTGCCCAGCGCCCCGGCCAGAAAGTAGGCCCAGGCCACAAAAGTGGGCAGCAGCCCGATCAGCCCGTAGCCCAGAATCGTGAGGGCGCCCGCAGCGTATCCGACCAGATTCAGCGCCAACAGGGCCCGCTGCGGACGCCGCGATCTGTTGGAAGGGTGGGATTGATCCATCGGTGCGAAAACGGATTGCAAGGGGCTGCAGTCTGGGGCGAGTCGCCCGGGGTGTCGGGGTCTCGTGTTGGAGGTCAACGGAACTGCCGTAGTTTAGATAGTGTCGTCACAATAGGGATTGACCTTGAAAGGCACTGTAAATTAAGGGCGATCATCTGACGGAAACGTACTTTTTCCACACAACTCATTACGTTTTCGCCACAAGCGGACCGAAAAGGGTCTGCTGCGCAACAGTCGAGCATTTGCTTGACCTGCATCAAAGCGGAGGTGGATGGAATCGTCATGTGTTCATGTAACTAATTAATACTCATGCTTTCTTTTTGAAAGGAAGTCCATGAAAAAAGCTCTGTTGACCGTCGCCCTCTCCGCCCTGGCCTTTTCGTCGGCCGCGTTTGCGCAAGAAGCCAAAAAGCCGCTGACCTTCAGCGAAATCCAGACCATCCGCATCATGGCCGGCGGGGTGGTGGGCAACGCCCTGGCCCAGACCATGCAGCGTCCGCATCTGGGCCTTCTGGTGAACCGTTCCGTGATCTGCAACGATCTGGCCGGCGGCATCGGCGGCACCTTGACGGTGAACAAGGCCGACTCCCAGCTGACCTTTGAGTCGGTGAAGGACAAGGCCGAGATCGCCCCCGCCGTCGCCCACCTCCTGCCCTCAGACGGCATATACCTCGCCTTTGGCGGCGAGTGGAAGAAGGAAGAAAACATGGCGCTGCTTGAAGTTGCGCTGGAACAACTGGCCGAGCACAACTACAAGGGCAGCGTGATTTTCCACGTCACGACTTGGGCGCAAAAGCAGCCGCAAGAGATCGCCGCGCGCAACCCCAAAATCGCCAAATATTTTGAAACCGCCACCCTGCGCGCCGTCACGCTGGATCTGAACAAAAAAGAGGCCATGATCAACAAGATCACTTTCGACGGCAAAGACTACAAACTCAACGTCGCCGCCACCGCCCCGATGCGCGACGATTTGGTAGAACTGTTCAAGCGCCAGTAAACCCGGCGGCCGTAAACGCCTCGTCTGCACGGCACTCCACAACACCCCGCCCCGGCGGGGTGTTGTGCTTTTCGGCGCTGAGCAAAAGCAAGTGGGGCTGCCGCAGCGGTGATTCGTGTCCTGGCGGACAATCACGCAACACCGCCAGCGCTGATCCTCCCTCGTTTTTTGTCGCCCACCCCGTTGTCTCAAATCCCCCCTTCCGCTGAACAGCCGTCGCCGAACACGGACGACTCGGCTCAGCAAGGACGCCCGCTGGTCGCCATCATCGTGGCCATCGCCTTCCTGATGGAGCAGCTCGACGCCACCATCGTCACCACTGCCATTCCCGACATGGCGCGGTCGCTGCAGGTCAGCGCGGTGCAGATGAGTCTGGCGGTGAGCGCCTATGTGTTGACCCTGGCGGTGTTCATTCCACTGAGCGGCTGGTGCGCCGACCGCTTCGGCGGCCGCCGCGTGTTCGTGGCCGCTCTGGGGCTGTTCACCACCGGCTCGGTGCTGTGCGGGCTGGCCGACAGTTTTCCCATGCTGGTGGCCATGCGGGTGTTGCAGGGTTTGGGCGGGGCGATGATGACGCCGGTCGGACGCCTCATTTTGCTGCGCAGCTTTCCGCGCTCGCAGCTGGTTCGCGCCATGACCTATGCGACGCTGCCCGCCATCATCGGGCCGGTGATCGGGCCGCTGCTCGGCGGCTATCTCACCACGGCGCTGTCGTGGCGCTGGATTTTCTATGTCAACCTGCCTTTCGGTCTGCTGGGCATGGCGCTGACCGCGCGCTTCATCCGCGACGTCGATGCCCCTGCGCCGCCAGCTTTCGATCTGTGGGGCTTCGTGTTGTTCGGCCTGGCGGTGGGCTTGGTGCAGGTCTGTCTGGAAGGCGCTGACCATCTGCCGGTCGCCTGGCTGGCTGTGCTGCTGCTGGGGGCGGTGGCGCTGCTGGGCCTGTTTTGGCGCCACAGCCGCACCCGGTCGCATCCGGCGGTCGATCTGGGCCTGCTGCGCGAACGCGCCTTCGGCATTGCCACCCTGGCGGGCGGGCTGTGCCGCATTGCGATGAACGGCCCGGTTTATCTGTTGCCGCTCATGCTGCAGCTCGGGCTGGGTATGAGCCCGGTGCAGTCGGGCGCGCTCACCTTTCTGTCGGCCGTGGCCTCGCCGGTGGTGCGGGTGTTCGTCGGTACCGCCCTGCGGCGGCTGGGCTTTCGCACCCTGCTGCTGATCAGTGCCCTGGCCTGCACCACCAGCCTTTGCACCTTCGCCCTCATCGGGCCACACACCGAAACGGCGTGGATTGCGGCGGCCATCGTGTTCTACGGCCTAGTGCGCTCCACCCAGTTCATGACCTCCAACACCCTGGCCTATGCCGACATCTCCGCGCAACGCCTGAGTCGCGCCACCAGCTTGGGCGGGCTGCTGCAACAGCTCACCGTGAGTTTCGGCGTTTCACTGGGCGCTGCGTGGCTGGGCCTGTTCACGCCCCATCACTTGATGCCCTCGCTGGCGACCTTTCATCTATCTTTTCTGCTGCTGGCCGCGCTGCCGCTGCTCGCCTTGCCCGTCTTTATCCGCCTGCAGCCGCACGACGGCGCCATCGTCAGCGGGCATGTGGCGCCGCAGAATGACGGGTGACAGTGACGCGGCAACGCACAATGCAGAGTTTCCTTCCCGAGTGATGCATGCCATGGCGCTGAAAGCAACGATTTACAAAGCCGACCTGCAGGTGGCCGACATGGACCGGCATTACTACGCCGACCATGCCCTGACCCTGGCCTGCCACCCCTCCGAGACCGAGGAGCGCATGATGGTGCGGGTGCTGCTCTACGCGCTGTACGCGCAGGAGGGCATCGCTCTGACCAAGGGCCTGTTCGACGTGGACGAGCCCGACATCTGGGTGAAAGACCTCACCGGCGCAATCAAGCTGTGGATCGACATCGGCCAGCCCGATGAGAGCCGCGTGCGCAAAGCCTGCGGGCGCGCGGATCAGGTTGTCGTGGTCTGCCATGCCAGCAGTTGCCCGGTGTGGTGGAAGCAGAACGCGGCCAAGCTCGCGCGGCTGAAAAACCTCACCGTGTTGCGTATGCCGCCTGAGGTCAGCCAGGCTCTGGGTGGCCTCACCGCGCGCACGATGCAGTTGCAATGTCTGGTGCAGGATGGCGCGGTGTCGCTCAGCAGCGCAGCGGCAACGATCGCTGTCGAACTTGAGACACTGCAAGCCGCCGCTTAAAGGGCCATCAAAGGGGCCATCAAAGTCATGTCTCAGCTCACCTACGCCGATCTCAGCCCCGAAGGCGTGCTCGATGCCATCGACAGCCTGGGCCTGCGCTGCGACGGCACGCTGCTGCAGCTCAACAGTTACGAGAACCGGGTCTTTCAGGTGGGCCTGGAAGACGGCAGCCAGCGCATCGCGAAGTTCTACCGCCCCGGCCGCTGGAGCGACGCGGCCATTCTGGAAGAACACGCCTTCACCCTGGAACTGGCCGAGCGCGAGGTGCCGGTTGTGCCGCCCCTGCTCTTGGGCGGCCGCACTCTGCATGCCGTCTCCGGGCATCGGCTGGCCCTGTTCGCGCGCCAGGGCGGGCGCACTCCAGAGATCGAACAGGACGAGACGCTGGAATGGTTGGGCCGCTCTCTCGGCAGGCTCCATGCCGTTGGCGCCGCGCGCGCCTACCAAGCCCGCCCCACGCTGGATGTGCAGACCTTCGGCGTGGCGTCGCGCGACTTGTTGCTCGACGGCGGCTGGCTGCCTGAAGACCTGCGCGCCGCTTGGCTCGCCGTCGTCGATCAGTCGCTTGACACCGTGCGCCAAGCCTATGCGCGGGCCGGGGACGTGTCGCTGATCCGGCTGCATGGCGATTGCCATCCGGGCAATCTGCTCTGGACCGACGAGGGCCCGCATTTCGTCGACTTCGACGACAGCCGCAGCGGCCCCGCGATTCAGGATTTGTGGATGCTGCTCTCGGGCGACGAAGCCGACATGCGACGTCAGTTCGCGGCGCTGCTGCGCGGCTACGAGATGTTCCGCGAGTTCGATGATCGCGAGAAACACCTTGTCGAGGCCCTGCGCACCCTGCGCCTGCTGCATCACAGCGCCTGGATCGCCAGCCGCTGGAGCGATCCCGCATTTCCCGCGGCGTTTCCCTGGTTCGGCAGCGTGCGTTACTGGCAGGATCGCATCCTGGAGTTGCGCGAGCAAGTCGCGTTGATGCAGGACCCGCCGCGGATTTAGGAGCCGCCTGGAGAGATCAATGCAACCATCGGCGGTCCATCGATGCTGTTCTTTGCATCCATGCTCGCGTTCCATCATTCCCCCCATGCCCTGCCTTTTCCCGTGAAACCGATACCGTCTCGCCGCGATGCAGCGCCCCATGCGCAGACCGAGACTGGCGACTCCCTCGAACCCGGGCAGCTCTGGGCGCTGGTCGGCGTGCTGCTCGCGACGGTGCTGGTCGTGCTCGACGGCACTATCGTCAACGTCGCCCTGCCCACGATTTCCACCGAATTGCACGTCAGCGCGTCGCAGGCGATCTGGGTGGTCACGGCCTACCAGATGGCCCTGGTCATGGCGCTGTTCCCCTGCGCGGCTATCGGCGACAAGATCGGGCATCGCACGCTCTACGTCGGCGGCGTGGCGGTGTTCACCCTGGCCTCGGCCCTGTGCGTCATGGCGCCGAGCTTCGGCTGGCTGGTGGCTGCGCGGTTCATTCAGGGTCTGGGCGGTGCGGGCATCATGGCGCTCAACGCCGCTTTGCTGCGCGCCATCGTGCCGCAGCGCATGCTGGGCCGCGCCATCGGCTGGAGCGCGCTGACCGTGGCCCTGTCCTCAGCAGCCGGGCCGACCATCGGCGCGGTGATTCTTTCGCTGGCCGACTGGCGCTGGCTGTTTGCCGTCAACCTGCCGGTTGGCTTGATCACCCTGCTGGCGCTGCGGAGGCTGCCGCAGAGCGCACCGGGTCAGCGCCCGCTCGATCTGCCCAGCATGGCCCTGAACGCGCTGGGTTTTGCCACGCTCGTGCTCGGCGTCGACCGGCTCGCGGCCTCGCCCGCGCAAGGCGCTGTGCTGATGGCAGTGGCTGTCGCGGCCTTTGCAGCGCTGATCGCACGCGAATGGCGGGTTGAAGCGCCGCTCATTCCGCTCGATCTTCTGCGCGTGTCGGCGTTCCGGCTGTCGGTGCTCGCCTCGATCTGCTGCTTCGCGGCGCAGATCGCGGGCATCGTCGCCCTGGTCTTCGACTTTCAAAACCGCCTCGGCGAAAGCGCGCTGGTCACCGGCCTGGCGTTGACCCCCTGGCCCCTGACGGTGGCCGTGGCCGCCCCACTCGCCGGACGCCTGGCCGACCGCGTATCGACCGCCGCTCTCTGCACCTTTGGCGCCGTCTGTCTGGCTGCAGGCCTGCTGCTAGTGTAGTGTTTGATTCTTGAGTGAACTTAATTGAGTTGCTTGTCTCCAATGTTTTACTACGGTTTGCATTGGAGAGAGCAAGTGCGCGTTGCCCCGGCGATTGAATTGACCACCGAGCAGGAAAGCGAGCTGACGCGGCTGGCGCGTTCCAAGCGCACCAGCGTGCGACTGGCGCAGCGCGCGCGCATCGTGCTGCTGGCCGCCAAGGGCGTTCAGAACAAGGAGATCGCCGAGCAGCTTGGTATCGGTCGCGTGCAGGTCGCGCGCTGGCGCGAGCGCTATCTGCAAGCGGGGCTGCAAGGCATCGAGCGCGACCTGCCACGTGGCGCGCCGCCGGTCAAGGTGGACGCAGCCAAGCTGGTGGAGCTGACCACGCAAAGCACGCCCGAGACCGCCACGCACTGGAGCACACGCAAGATGGGTGAGGTTCTGGGCGTCAGTGCGAGCACTGTCATGCGGCATTGGCAGGCGCACGGTCTGAAGCCTCATATCGTGCGTGGCTTCAAGGTCTCGCGCGATCCGAAATTCGTCGAGAAGCTCGAAGACATCGTGGGGCTGTACATGTCCCCGCCCGAGCATGCGCTGGTGCTGTGCTGTGACGAGAAGAGCCAGGTCCAGGCGCTGGACCGCACGCAGCCGGGCTTGCCCATGAAGAGGGGCCGTGCGGCCACCATGACGCACGACTACAAGCGCAATGGCACGACCACGCTGTTTGCCGCACTCAACGTGCTTGACGGCCAGGTCATCGGCCAGTGCCAGCAGCACCATACCCACGTTGAATGGTTGAAGTTCTTGCGCCAGATCGACCGCGAGACGCCCAAGGACAAGACGCTGCATCTGATCGCCGACAACTACGCCACACACAAGCACCCGGCTGTGCAGGAGTGGCTGGCCAAGCACCCCAGGTTCAACATGCACTTCACGCCCACCTCTGCGTCGTGGCTGAACATGGTCGAGAGATTCTTCCGCGACATCACCACCGAGCGGCTGCGCCGCGGGGTGTTCACCAGCGTGCCCGAACTCGTGGCTGCCATCGACGAATACGTCGCACATCACAACGTCAACCCCAAGCCGTTCATCTGGACCAAGAGCGCTCGCGACATCCTGCAGAAGGTCATTCGCGCGAATAGACGCTTAAGTTCCAAACAGAATGGAACACTACACTAGATTTGCGCACGGAGCCGTTCTACTGCAGCGACGTCCGCCACTGCGACTGCTACCACCTAGTGTAGTGTTTGATTCTTGAGTGAACTTAATTGAGTTGCTTGTCTCCAATGTTTTACTACGGTTTGCATTGGAGAGAGCAAGTGCGCGTTGCCCCGGCGATTGAATTGACCACCGAGCAGGAAAGCGAGCTGACGCGGCTGGCGCGTTCCAAGCGCACCAGCGTGCGACTGGCGCAGCGCGCGCGCATCGTGCTGCTGGCCGCCAAGGGCGTTCAGAACAAGGAGATCGCCGAGCAGCTTGGTATCGGTCGCGTGCAGGTCGCGCGCTGGCGCGAGCGCTATCTGCAAGCGGGGCTGCAAGGCATCGAGCGCGACCTGCCACGTGGCGCGCCGCCGGTCAAGGTGGACGCAGCCAAGCTGGTGGAGCTGACCACGCAAAGCACGCCCGAGACCGCCACGCACTGGAGCACACGCAAGATGGGTGAGGTTCTGGGCGTCAGTGCGAGCACTGTCATGCGGCATTGGCAGGCGCACGGTCTGAAGCCTCATATCGTGCGTGGCTTCAAGGTCTCGCGCGATCCGAAATTCGTCGAGAAGCTCGAAGACATCGTGGGGCTGTACATGTCCCCGCCCGAGCATGCGCTGGTGCTGTGCTGTGACGAGAAGAGCCAGGTCCAGGCGCTGGACCGCACGCAGCCGGGCTTGCCCATGAAGAGGGGCCGTGCGGCCACCATGACGCACGACTACAAGCGCAATGGCACGACCACGCTGTTTGCCGCACTCAACGTGCTTGACGGCCAGGTCATCGGCCAGTGCCAGCAGCACCATACCCACGTTGAATGGTTGAAGTTCTTGCGCCAGATCGACCGCGAGACGCCCAAGGACAAGACGCTGCATCTGATCGCCGACAACTACGCCACACACAAGCACCCGGCTGTGCAGGAGTGGCTGGCCAAGCACCCCAGGTTCAACATGCACTTCACGCCCACCTCTGCGTCGTGGCTGAACATGGTCGAGAGATTCTTCCGCGACATCACCACCGAGCGGCTGCGCCGCGGGGTGTTCACCAGCGTGCCCGAACTCGTGGCTGCCATCGACGAATACGTCGCACATCACAACGTCAACCCCAAGCCGTTCATCTGGACCAAGAGCGCTCGCGACATCCTGCAGAAGGTCATTCGCGCGAATAGACGCTTAAGTTCCAAACAGAATGGAACACTACACTAGATTTGCGCACGGAGCCGTTCTACTGCAGCGACGTCCGCCACTGCGACTGCTACCACCTAGTGTAGTGTTTGATTCTTGAGTGAACTTAATTGAGTTGCTTGTCTCCAATGTTTTACTACGGTTTGCATTGGAGAGAGCAAGTGCGCGTTGCCCCGGCGATTGAATTGACCACCGAGCAGGAAAGCGAGCTGACGCGGCTGGCGCGTTCCAAGCGCACCAGCGTGCGACTGGCGCAGCGCGCGCGCATCGTGCTGCTGGCCGCCAAGGGCGTTCAGAACAAGGAGATCGCCGAGCAGCTTGGTATCGGTCGCGTGCAGGTCGCGCGCTGGCGCGAGCGCTATCTGCAAGCGGGGCTGCAAGGCATCGAGCGCGACCTGCCACGTGGCGCGCCGCCGGTCAAGGTGGACGCAGCCAAGCTGGTGGAGCTGACCACGCAAAGCACGCCCGAGACCGCCACGCACTGGAGCACACGCAAGATGGGTGAGGTTCTGGGCGTCAGTGCGAGCACTGTCATGCGGCATTGGCAGGCGCACGGTCTGAAGCCTCATATCGTGCGTGGCTTCAAGGTCTCGCGCGATCCGAAATTCGTCGAGAAGCTCGAAGACATCGTGGGGCTGTACATGTCCCCGCCCGAGCATGCGCTGGTGCTGTGCTGTGACGAGAAGAGCCAGGTCCAGGCGCTGGACCGCACGCAGCCGGGCTTGCCCATGAAGAGGGGCCGTGCGGCCACCATGACGCACGACTACAAGCGCAATGGCACGACCACGCTGTTTGCCGCACTCAACGTGCTTGACGGCCAGGTCATCGGCCAGTGCCAGCAGCACCATACCCACGTTGAATGGTTGAAGTTCTTGCGCCAGATCGACCGCGAGACGCCCAAGGACAAGACGCTGCATCTGATCGCCGACAACTACGCCACACACAAGCACCCGGCTGTGCAGGAGTGGCTGGCCAAGCACCCCAGGTTCAACATGCACTTCACGCCCACCTCTGCGTCGTGGCTGAACATGGTCGAGAGATTCTTCCGCGACATCACCACCGAGCGGCTGCGCCGCGGGGTGTTCACCAGCGTGCCCGAACTCGTGGCTGCCATCGACGAATACGTCGCACATCACAACGTCAACCCCAAGCCGTTCATCTGGACCAAGAGCGCTCGCGACATCCTGCAGAAGGTCATTCGCGCGAATAGACGCTTAAGTTCCAAACAGAATGGAACACTACACTAGCCGCCTGGATGACGCAGGAACAGCGTCTGCTGCCCCTCGTCGCCAGTACCGTGTTGTGTGGCCTGGGTTTCGGATTCTTCCAGGTGCCGAACAACCGCAACATGCTGCTCGCCGCCCCCCGCGCACGCAGCGCTGCGGCCGGCGGCATGCAAGCCACCGCGCGGCTCTCAGGCCAGACCGCGGGCGCCGTGGCCAGCTCGCTGGTGTTTCACCTGGTGGCCGGAGCTCACGCCCCTCAGGTTGGCCTGCTGGTTGCCACCGGCCTGGCCGCGCTGGGCGCCTTGTTCAGCGTGATGCGTGTGGCGCAGGGTGCCGCATTGGGCTCAGGCGGCGAAGCGCGGTCGTGAGACGGAAAGTTGTGGCAGGCGCCCTCGGATACTTTGATCGCCGCCTTTGGAGATCATCAGCCTTCCGTTCTTTTGCGAGAAATTGAGCGCTGCGATGGCGGCCAATCTTTGGCGAGTGCAGGTTCATAACAAGCTCGGATCACTCATGGAGTGGGGGCGACCATCAACGATAGTCACGACCGCCGAAATTCCTCCGGTGCTGCCTTGGGCTTACCCCCAAGATGCGTTGAAAATGCAGCCTGAAGTTAGCAGTTGACCCAAGCCCCACCTCAGTCACGATCTGCTCCACCGAAAGTTTGGTGCTCTCGAGAAGCTCTTGTGCACGCTGTACTCGCATGCGAATGAGCCATTGGGAAGGCGACTCTCCAAACTGCTCGATGAACCGCCTGTGCAGCGTTCGCGTACTGCTGCGCGCCTGATCGGCCAAGGCTGAGATGGTGAGCGGCTGATTCAAGTTGGCCATTACCCAGTTGATCAGGGGGTGTAGGTTTCTGTCAGTAGACGCGGTTGTCGGCGGAATGAACTGGGCCTGCCCACCGTCGCGCTGGAGGGGCACCACAGACAACCGCGCGACATGGGCAGCGATTGCTGCGCCGAAGTCAGATCGGATCATGTGCAGGCAGAGATCAAGCCCCGCAGCTGCTCCGGCTGACGTGAGGATCTGACCGTTGTCGACGAAGAGCACTGCAGGGTCCAAGTCGACGGCGGGATACCGTTGAGCCAACTCAGGCGCCGCGGCCCAGTGCGTGGTTGCACGCAATCCATTCAGCAAGCCCGCTTCGGCCAACACAAATGCACCCGTGCAAATTGAGGCGATCCGCGTCCCTCGTCGAGCCGCCTTACGCAGCGCCTCTACAACGGCCGGACTCACCGACATCTGCGGCAAAAAGATGCCCGGCACGATGATGGTGTCAGCGGTTTCCAGCGGCGTCAGGTCGTGTTTGATGCGCAGGCTGAACACGCCAGCATCCAGTTCGGGCTGCTCTGCACACACAGCCACTTGGTAGCAAGCTTGACCGGCCGCGCTCGTCGCATAGCGAAAGGTCTCGCAGGCCGTTGCAAGATCAAACGACAACACGCCAGGTAGGGCAAGGCAGGCCATGCGGTGCGGTCTGAGCGCTTGGGTTCGGGTTGATTTCATGCTGAGTTGACCAATCAACTTGCTGGTTTGTAGGTTCGCTGTGGAATGGCCGAAAACAGTCGAATAATGTCAATTCAGCCACTTTTCCACTATACGCGCTTTGCGAAGAATGGCGGCATGACTCTTCAAGATCGTGAGAGCAGCGTCAGTGGCTCACCATTCACCCCCAAATCTCGCCTCTCGATACTTCGTGTGTTCTGCCTCGTCGAGGCGACCACGCTGCTCGCATTGCTATTCGTTGCCGTGCCGTTGAAGCACCTGGCGGGATACCCGCTCGCAGTTGAAGTGATGGGCCCCATCCACGGATTTGTATTTTTGGTTTTTGGATGGATGGTCGTGCAAGCTATGGCGGCAGGGAGCATCTCGGGGCGGACAGGAGCAAAGTTGCTGCTTGCTGCATTCGTGCCCTTCGGCGGCATCTACAGTTGGCGGGCCCTGCGATGACATACCTCTGGATTAAAAGCCTGCATATCGCGGCCGCACTCATCTTTACTGGCGGGCTTACGCTATTGGCAGTTGTGGCATCAGGCTGGACTTTGGGGAGCGGAGTGCTTCTACCCAACGACAAGCGTATTGCGCATGCCGCCCTGTTGTGGGATCGCCGTGTGACTACGCCGGCCTTGGGTGTCGTTTGGGCAACCGGCCTGGGCCTCGCTGTATGGGGCGGATGGTTGGGTCAGGGATGGCTGACCGCCAAAATCGTGTTGGTCGTAGCCTTGTCTGCGTTGCATGGTGTATTGACGGCCACGCTACGCAAGCGCATGGAGAATGCCCCTGCGTCCAAATCATCCTGGCTAAGGCACAGCCCTGCTGTCGCTGTCGCTTGCTTGTTGGTTATTGCGGTGCTGGTCACAGTCAAACCATAGAGCGTGCGTTTGACGCATCGTCTTCTTCTTGCACGATGTTTTGACGAGGCTCGCGCAAACCAAACGGTATGGCTCGCCTCGCCCTCATCACTCCACCGTCACACTCTTGGCCAGATTGCGGGGCTTGTCCACATCGGTGCCGCGGGCGGTTGCGGTGTGATAGGCCAGCAGTTGCAGGGGCACGACGTGGAGGATGGGGGATAGCGCGCCGTAGTGTTCGGGCAGGCGGATGAGGTGTACGCCTTCGCTGGCTTCGATCTGGCCGTCGGCGTCGGCGAAGACGTAGAGCTCGCCGCCGCGGGCGCGCACTTCCTGCAGGTTGCTCTTGAGTTTGTCGAGCAGCGCATCTCGCGGGGCGACGGCGACCACGGGCATGGCTTCGGTCACCAGCGCCAGCGGGCCGTGCTTGAGTTCGCCCGCGGGGTAGGCCTCGGCGTGGATGTAGGTGATCTCCTTGAGCTTGAGCGCGCCTTCGAGGGCGATGGGGTAGTGCATGCCGCGCCCGAGAAACAGGGCGTTTTCGCGGCGGGCGAACTGTTCGGCCCAGGCGATGATCTGCGGCTCCAGCGCCAGCACGCTTTGCACGGCGGCGGGCAGGTGGCGCAGGGAGGTGAGCATGGTGGCTTCAGCCTCGTCGCTCAGGCGGCCTTTGGCGCGGGCCAGCGCCCCGGCCAGCAGGTAGAGCGCGACAAGCTGGGTGGTGAAGGCCTTGGTCGAGGCTACGCCGATTTCGGCCCCGGCACGGGTGAAGAACTTCATGGCGGTTTCGCGTGCCATGGCGCTGGTGGCGACGTTGACCACGGCCAGGGTGTGGGTGTGGCCGAGTTGCTTGGCGTGTTTGAGCGCGGCCAGGGTGTCGGCGGTTTCGCCCGACTGGGAAATGACGACGACCAGCGCGCTCGGGTCGGGTACCGAGTCGCGGTAGCGGTATTCGCTGGCGACCTCCACCTCGACGGGCACGCGGGCGATGGACTCGATCCAGTACTTGGCGGTGAGCCCGGCGTAGAAGCTGGTGCCGCAGGCCAGAATGCGCACGCCGCTGATGGCGGGGAACACGCTCTCGGCCTGCGGGCCGAACAGTGCGGGGGTGATGGCCTGGATGCCGTCGAGCGTGTCGGCGATGGCGCGCGGCTGCTCGAAAATTTCTTTCTGCATGAAGTGGCGGTAAGGGCCAAGCTCCACGGCGGCGGTGTAGGCGGTGATGGTGCGTACTTCGCGTTCGACGGGCTTGTGGGCGCGGTCGACGATCCACACCTTGCCCAGTTGCAGGTCGGCCACATCGCCGTCTTCGAGGAAGATGAATTGGTCGGTGGTGCCGGCCAGCGCCAGCGCGTCGGAGGCGAGGAAGTTTTCGTTCTGACCCAGGCCAACGACCAGCGGCGAACCGTCGCGCGCGCCGATGATGCGGTGCGGCTCCTCGCGGCTGAATACCGCAATCGCATACGCGCCGTGCAGTTGCTGGGTAGCGGCCTGCACCGCCTCGAACAGATCGCCGGCGTAGAGGTGATCGATCAGGTGGGCGATGACTTCGGTGTCGGTCTGGCTCTCGAACTGGTAGCCGTCTGACTTCAGCATGGCGCGCAGCGCCTCGTAGTTTTCGATGATGCCGTTGTGCACCACGGCGATGTGCGCCGACTCCGCCGTCTTGTTCGGCCCGGCTGAGAAATGCGGGTGCGCGTTGCGGGTGGTGGGCGCGCCGTGGGTGGCCCAGCGGGTGTGGGCGATGCCGGTGAAGGCTTGCAGGTCGTGCGTTTGCGCGTCGAGCTCGGCCACGCGCGACACGCTGCGGGCGCGCTGCAACCGGCCGTCGGCATAGACGGCGATGCCGCAGGAGTCATAGCCGCGATATTCCAGGCGGCGCAGGCCCTCGATCAACACCGGAACGATATTGCGTTGCGCCACGGCGCCGACGATTCCACACATGAACAGACTCCCTAGGGTTGCGTTGGCTGCCATGATAGGCAGGCGCCTGTGAAATGAGTCGGCAATATTTCACGAAAAATGATTGCAGATTCCACCGTGATTAGTGCATGGAATAAAATTGCAAAAATGACTAGAAAATGGAATGAAATGGAGTCAATAGAACTCGACGAAGCCGACCGGCGCTTGCTGGATGTGCTGCAGCAGGATTGCGCGCTGAGCAACCAAGAGTTGGCGCAGCGCGCCCACCTCACCCCGCCCACCTGTCTGCGCCGGGTGCGGCGGCTGGTGGAGGCGGGGGTGATCGAGCGGCGCATCGCGGTGCTCAACCCCGAACGGGTGGGGGCGGGGCTGACCGTGATTGTCGAGATCACCCTGGCCGAGCAGGCGGCCGAGCGCATGGCGGCATTCGAGGCGCTGGTGGCCGACGTGCCCGAGGTGCAGCAGTGCTACCGCGTGTCGCCCGGGCCGGACTTCGTGCTGGTGTTGCTGGTCGTGGACATGGCGGCCTATCACGCCCTGGTGCACCGGTTGTTTACCGCAGCGAATCAGGTGCGCAATGTGCGCGCGTTTTTTTCGGTGCACCGCAGCAAGTTCGAGCCGCGCGTGCCTGGGCTTATTTCTTCTTGACCGGGCGGGTCCAGCCGTCGAGGGTGACGGCCTTGGCGCGTGCGACCGTGAGCTTGCCCGCCGGCACGTTTTTGCTCACCGTGGAACCCGCGCCCACCGTCGCGCCCGCACCGATGGTGATGGGCGCGACCAGCACCGAGTTGGAGCCGGTGTGCGCATCGTCTTCAATCACGGTGCGGTGTTTGTTGGCGCCGTCGTAGTTGGCCACGATGGTGCCCGCGCCGATATTGACCCGCGAGCCCACCGTGGCGTCACCCACATAGCTCAAGTGGTTGGCCTTGGAGCCCGGGCCCAGTGTGCCGTTTTTCACTTCGACGAAGTTGCCGATGTGCACGCCGTCGGCCAGGGCGGTCGCGGGCCGCAGCCGGGCGAAGGGGCCGATGCTCGCGCCCGCGCCGATGCTCGCGCCGTCGAGATGGCAGAAGGGATGCACCACCGTGCCCGCGCCCACGCGCACATCGCGCAGCACGGCGTAGGGCCCCACGCGGGCGCCGTCGGCCAGATGCACTTCGCCTTCGAACACGCAGCCCACGTCGATGAACACATCGCGGCCACAGTGCAGCGCGCCGCGCACGTCGATGCGGCTCGGGTCGGCCAGGGTGACGCCCGCGTCGAGCAGGCGGCTCGCAGTGCGCAGTTGCACCACGCGCTCCAGATGCGCGAGCTGGCTGCGGTCGTTCACGCCGAGCACGTCGTCCGCGTCGGCCACGGTGGAGGCGCGCACCGGCAAACTGTCGGCCACGGCCAGGGCCACCACGTCGGTGAGGTAATACTCGCCCTGCGCGTTGTCGTTGCGCAACTGGCCCAGCCAGCGGCGCAGGGCGGGCAGGGGCGCGCACAGAATGCCGGTGTTGCATTCGCGCACCGCGCGCTGCGTCGGCGTGGCGTCTTTGTGTTCGACGATACCCTGCACCGCGCCGTCGGCGTTGCGCAGAATGCGGCCATAACCAGTCGGGTCGTCCAGCTCGACGGTGAGCAGGGCGAGCGCGCCCGTCTGCGCCTGCGCCACCAGCGGCGCCAGACTGGCGGCGGGCGCCAACGGCACGTCGCCATAGAGCACCAGGCACACGCCGTCACCCGGCAGGTCCGGCAGGGCTTGCTGCACCGCATGGCCGGTGCCGAGCTGCGGCTCCTGCAGCGCAAAGCGCAGGTGCGCCTGATGGGCAAAGGCCTCTTGCACCCGCTGCGCGCCGAAACCGGTGACCACCACCACGCGCTCGGCCGACAGGTGATGCACGGTATCGAGCACATGGCCGAGCAGCGGTTTGCCCGCCAGCGGCTGCAGCACTTTGGGAGCGTCGGAGCGCATGCGCGTGCCCTTGCCTGCGGCAAGGACGACGACGGAAAGGGCGGAGGAGGGGGCTTGGGCGATCATCATGCCGCGCATTCTAAGGAGCGCCGGTGACGCTGCTGCGCCATTTGCCGCATGAAAAACCCCGCATCAGCGGGGTCGGTAAAACGTAAAAATGATCAGGCTGTGGCGGTGCGCACCACCGTCTTGGGCACTTCGGTCACGATGCGCTGCATAAGGAATTTGGGCAGGCCGATCCACATATCGAACAGGGCCACGCCCATCTCCATCATGGCGATCGGGCACGAGAGCGCACCGCCGATGAGCACGAACCAGGCGAAGTCGGGGTTCTGCTTGGTGAGGAACCAGCCGGAAAAATCGAGCAGCATGGCGATGAACGGCGTGATGACCGAAATGGCCTTGATCTGGCTGTGCACCCTTGTTTGCAAAAACAGCCAGCCGGCCACCCAGAAAATCAGCCCCAGCATGGTCAGGTGCACCATGCCGGTCATCAGCATCGAGTTGTACGACATGCCGGTGTCGACCTTGGCCACCGCGTTCACGTCTTCATACGAAGCCAGCGGCGGGTTGTGCAGTTGTTTGCTCATGGCCACGCTGTGGCACATCAGGCAGTGTTGCGCGAGGATGGGCTTGATCTCGGTCTCGTAGCCGGCCTTGGTCTGCCCGCCGACCACCCAGGTGTCGATGGTCTTCTGCAGTTGCGGCCACTGCTCTTTCGGCACGCCCGCGTTGGTGAGCATGGTGGGCAGCACGGTTTGCAGCTTGCTGCTGTCGCGGTTGCCGTAGTACGAAATCTGGATGTCCTTGAGGGTCACCCCAGTCTTGCCGTCCAGACCGGCGTGGGTGACGTAGAGATAGGCTTCGGCACAGAGCAAGCCGATGCAGACCAGAAAAATGAAGCCGGTATGCAGCAGTTTTTCCGGCACGGTGAGCAGATGAAGGGAACGCATAGGTAAGGCTTTCTCGCAAGGTGTCAGCGGTTGTGAACGCGTCTGTGTTTTAACTTTTGTCAAAAATGCGGGGTTATCCTAGTGCGTAAAAACCCTTAAGTGCAATGCCTGAGTTGCACGAAGGGACACAGGCAACGTTCTGTTTCTATTGAGATTTACCCCGTGCAGTATGGTGACGAGTTGCGCGCCATTACGCTTTGTCTGCTTTGCCGCTTCATCCGTACGCGTATTCCAGAGGCCTTGCTCTTCATGGCCAGTGCGCGCCGTCCCGCTATTCTTGTTCCCTATGCATGCTCGTTACCGCCCCGCTGCGATTTGGCGACTCACACGAAAAGAACTTCGCAGATCGTGGCTGAATTACGGCGTGCTCTGGGTGGGGGCGATCCTGGTGGGGTTGGCAGCGGTGCAGTTCGCCAATTGGACCAACGATGTGCTGGCGATTTTTCTCGGCTGGATCGACGGCCGGGCGTGGCTGGCCCTGCTCATCACCCCGGCGTTGACCGGCGGCGCGGTATGGATGACCCGCAAATGGTTCAGCGGCAGTGAGGGCAGCGGCATTCCGCAGGTGATTGCGGCGCTGCATGGCCAGCCAGACCCCACCCGCATCCGCCGCCTGTTCGGTCTGCGCATCTTGATCGGCAAGATCGGTCTCGGGCTGCTGGGCATGCTGGGCGGCCTGACGCTGGGCCGCGAGGGGCCGACGGTGCATATCGGCGCGTCCATCATGTACGAGATGCGGCGGTTCTATCCCCGTGTGTCGCTGCGCATGGAGCGCCTGTTGCTACTCGCGGGCTCGGCGGCGGGTCTGTCGGGTGCGTTCAACACCCCGCTGGCCGGGATTTTGTTTGCCATCGAGGAGCTCACCCGCAGCTTCGAGGTGCGAACCAACGGCGTGCTCATCACCAGCATCGTGTTCTCCGGCCTGGTCTCTTTGGCGCTGGCGGGCAACTATCTGTATTTCGGCCAGATCACCGCGCCGGACATTTTTCCGCTGGCCTTCGTCTTGCCGGTGGTCATCGCCGCGGTGGTCTGCGGTCTGGCCGGGGCGGCGTTCAATCTGGCCTTGCTCAAACAGGTGCGCTGGATTCCTGCGAAGGTGCTTGCTTGGCGCGAGCGCTCGCCGCTGGCGTGGGGCGCGGGGCTGGGCCTGCTAGTGTAGTGTTTGATTCTTGAGTGAACTTAATTGAGTTGCTTGTCTCCAATGTTTTACTACGGTTTGCATTGGAGAGAGCAAGTGCGCGTTGCCCCGGCGATTGAATTGACCACCGAGCAGGAAAGCGAGCTGACGCGGCTGGCGCGTTCCAAGCGCACCAGCGTGCGACTGGCGCAGCGCGCGCGCATCGTGCTGCTGGCCGCCAAGGGCGTTCAGAACAAGGAGATCGCCGAGCAGCTTGGTATCGGTCGCGTGCAGGTCGCGCGCTGGCGCGAGCGCTATCTGCAAGCGGGGCTGCAAGGCATCGAGCGCGACCTGCCACGTGGCGCGCCGCCGGTCAAGGTGGACGCAGCCAAGCTGGTGGAGCTGACCACGCAAAGCACGCCCGAGACCGCCACGCACTGGAGCACACGCAAGATGGGTGAGGTTCTGGGCGTCAGTGCGAGCACTGTCATGCGGCATTGGCAGGCGCACGGTCTGAAGCCTCATATCGTGCGTGGCTTCAAGGTCTCGCGCGATCCGAAATTCGTCGAGAAGCTCGAAGACATCGTGGGGCTGTACATGTCCCCGCCCGAGCATGCGCTGGTGCTGTGCTGTGACGAGAAGAGCCAGGTCCAGGCGCTGGACCGCACGCAGCCGGGCTTGCCCATGAAGAGGGGCCGTGCGGCCACCATGACGCACGACTACAAGCGCAATGGCACGACCACGCTGTTTGCCGCACTCAACGTGCTTGACGGCCAGGTCATCGGCCAGTGCCAGCAGCACCATACCCACGTTGAATGGTTGAAGTTCTTGCGCCAGATCGACCGCGAGACGCCCAAGGACAAGACGCTGCATCTGATCGCCGACAACTACGCCACACACAAGCACCCGGCTGTGCAGGAGTGGCTGGCCAAGCACCCCAGGTTCAACATGCACTTCACGCCCACCTCTGCGTCGTGGCTGAACATGGTCGAGAGATTCTTCCGCGACATCACCACCGAGCGGCTGCGCCGCGGGGTGTTCACCAGCGTGCCCGAACTCGTGGCTGCCATCGACGAATACGTCGCACATCACAACGTCAACCCCAAGCCGTTCATCTGGACCAAGAGCGCTCGCGACATCCTGCAGAAGGTCATTCGCGCGAATAGACGCTTAAGTTCCAAACAGAATGGAACACTACACTAGTGGCCATCATCGGCATCGCCTCGGCCGGGCAGACCTGGGGCAGCGGCTACGAGCAGGCGCGGCATTTGCTGATGAATCACGGCGAGCAGGTGAGCTGGTATTACCCGCTGGTGAAGTGGCTCACCATGGTGCTGTCCTACATCACCGGTCTGCCCGGCGGGCTGTTCTCGCCTTCGCTGTCGATCGGCGCGGGGTTCGGGCAGTGGGTCAGCCAGTGGTTCGGGCAGTATCCGCAGTCGGCCTTGGTGGCCATTTGCATGGTGGGTTATCTTGCAGCGGTGACGCAGTCGCCGCTGACTTCGTTTGTTATCGTGATGGAAATGATCAACGGCGGCGGGCTGGTGATTCCGCTCATGGCCACGGCGCTGATCAGTAGCCGGGTGGCGAATTTGTTCACCCCGCCGCTGTATGAAGCGCTGGCCGAGCAGAAGTACTTTGCGCCCTTGGGGGATGCGTCGCAGCGCAAGGCGCAGCCCGAGGCGCAAGCCGCCGAGACGGTTGCCGTGACGGTGGATGAAAAGCCGCGTTGATGACGCGCTGATCCCGGCTTTGAACCGGGTTTAATGGGTAGAGAGGAGTGCCCCCAGACCTGCCGCGAAGCGTCAGGCCCCCCGAGGGGGGATGAGAAAACTTGGGGCGGCCCGGCGTTTTCTCATGAGCCCTCATGTTTGAACTACGACGACAAGGAGACTTCCCATGGCAACACATCCTGCAACGCCCGCAGCCCCGCCAGCCGAAGCGGTCTATCGCCGCATCGGCTGGCGCATCATTCCCTTCCTGATCTTGTGCTATTTCGTCGCCTATCTCGACCGGGTGAACATTGGCTTCGCCCAGTTGCAGATGAAGGGCGACCTCGGGTTTTCCGATGCGGTGTACGGGCTCGGCGCGGGCATCTTTTTTCTCGGCTATTTTTTGTTCGAGGTGCCGAGCAACCTCATTCTTCACCGGGTTGGCGCGCGGGTGTGGATCGCCCGCATCATGATCACCTGGGGGCTGATTTCCGCGCTCACGCTGTTCGTCACCACGCCGACGCAGTTCTATGTGATGCGGTTTCTGCTCGGCGTGGCCGAGGCCGGGTTCTTTCCGGGCATCATCCTCTATCTCACTTATTGGTATCCGGCGGCGCGGCGCAGCCAGATGACCGCCTGGTTCATGAGCGCGGTGCCGCTGTCCGGCTTGATCGGCGGGCCGGTGTCGGGCTGGATCTTGCACCACTTCCACGGCCATCACGGCTGGGCCGGGTGGCAGTGGTTGTTCGTGCTCGAAGGCCTGCCGGCCGTGGTGCTGGGCATCGTCACCCTGTTCTATCTCGACAATGGCATCAAGCATGCCAAGTGGCTGAACGCGGACGAGAAAAACGCGCTGCAGTACGCGCTCGACCAGGAGGCGCAGACCAAGCCGGCGCACACGGCGCTGCAGGGCATGGCCGATCCGCGCGTGTGGCTGATGGCGCTGATCTACTTCTCCGTGGTCATCGGCCTGTACGGCCTGAGCTTCTGGCTGCCGCTGCTGATCAAGTCCACCGGCGTGACCGATCCGCTGACCATCGGCTGGCTTGTCGCGCTGCCTTACGGCGTGTCGGTGGTGGCGATGATTCTGGTGGGCCGCAGCTCGGACAAACGCCATGAGCGCCGCTGGCACGTGGCCATTCCCGCGCTGATCGGCGCCGTGGGCCTGGCGCTCTCCACGTTGTGGAGCACCGACACCACGCTGGCGATGGTGGCGCTGACGCTGGCGACCGTGGGCATCATGGTGGTGCTGCCGCTGTTCTGGGCGCTGCCCAACGCCTTCCTCGCGGGCACCGCGGCGGCGGCAGGCATTGCGCTGATCAACGCGCTGGGCAATCTGGCCGGGTTCTTCGGCCCGTCCATCATCGGTTGGGTGAAGCAGACCACGCAGAGCACCAACGGCGGCATTCTGGTGCTCGCCGCCTTCATGGTGCTGTGCGCCGTGCTGGTACTGCTCACGCCGAAACCGCAAAAATAAAAAAGCGCGCGCGAACCAGTCAGATTCGCGCGCGCCTTGCTGCAGCTCTCGGCCGCAAGACGGTCAGAGTTCGACTTGCAGCCGGGTGGTGTTCTTCACCTCGTCGATCACGGCGAACGAGCGGGTTTCACGCACGCCGGGCAGGTTGGCGATAACGTTGGCGACAAACGTCTTGTAGGCCGCCATATCGGCCACGCGCACCTTGAGCAGATAGTCGAAATTGCCGGCCACCATATGGCATTCGAGAATTTCCGGGCGCACCTTGATGGCGGACTGGAATTTCTCGAAGCTGTCGGCCACCGAGCGGTCTAGCTGCACTTCGACGAACACCATCAGCCCCGCGCCGAGCAGGTTGGGGTTGAGCCGACCTTCGTAGCCGAGAATGAAGCCGTCACGCGTGAGCCGCTTGACGCGCTCCAGCACGGCGGTGGGCGAAAGATTGACCAGTTGGGCCAGACGCAGATTGGCAATGCGGCCATCTTCCTGCAGCAGATCGAGCAGGCGACGGTCGATGCGGTCGATGCCGCCAATTTTTTCAGACATGGCGAGCCTCCGCGGTGGGGGTGGGAGACTGCAAGCAGGGCAGTAGAGAGTTCATCATGGCCTCGGTGTGAACGGTTGTATTAGTAGAGGTTTGAAATTTAGCGCATCAGTGTCATGCGAGTCGAAGTCTAGCGACAATTGCCTGACAATCAATCCGGTTTATATAGGGCAGCACCCGTAAACAGTGCTTCATTGCCGGGGAATCGGTGCCATTTCCGGATTGACGCGCAACTTGATTTTATACACCGCTAATACGAACTGTTCACTGGCCCCCGAGCCGTCAGGTTGACGGGTTTGGCCCGGGGCTCATGAGAAAACGCCGGGCCGCCCCAAGTTTTCTCATCCCCCTCGGGGGGCCTGACGCGAACGCGGCAGGTCTGGGGGCGCTCAAAACATTCACGGTTTGAGATAGTTATGCGCCACCCGTCCCAGACCCAGGGTGAGGTCGGTGATGATGTGAACACCCGAAACCACTTCGAGCACCGGCAGCGATGCCACCGGGGCCAGCGCGTGGGCGTGCAGCTCCAGCGCGGCGGGGCCTTCCCAGGCGCCTTTCACCACCATGTCCTCCAGGTCGTACCGCACCAGTTCGCAGATGCGCGGGGTGCAGTCCACATCGGGAATGATTTTGAGCAGGAAGTTGGGCTGCTGCAGCGAGGCCAGCACTTTGGCGGTGTCGAGCGCGCGGTGTTTGTAGCCCATGGTGCCAGTGGCAATGCGCACTGGGCCGTAGTCGAGCGTGCCCAGCAGGGTGTCGGCGACCACGCTGAGATGCGGCTTGGCGAGCTTTTTCGGAAAGCCCCAGATCTCGCGTCCGCCGGCAATCGGCGCTTCGTCGTCGAGATACATCGCAATCTGATAGGTGGCTGGCTTGCCCTTGTAGAGCACGGGTACGACCTGGCCGGATTCGGTGTACGCGCCAAAACCAGTGGAGTCGGGCATGTGGATGAACTCGAACTTCACCAGATCGCCCGCGGGCTCCAGCGGCTCGGGAATCATGGCGCGCAGCACCTTGGGATCGGTGCGGTAGGCCACCACGAAAAACTCGCGGTCGATGAAACGATAAGGGCCGGGCGGGTAGGCGGGGCTGGTGAGGGGCATGGAAAAGGCGGATTTGGCAACGTCGGCGGCTTTCATGAGGTGTCCTTTGGTCAGGGCTGCGGGATGTCGTTCTGAAATTGGGCGCGCCCGATCTCACCGGGCCCGTCTTACTGTCAGTGTGAAGGCGGGATCATCGGTTCCGTGCAAGGCGGTTTGCTTCAGCCTCGGTTCAGTTGCCCGCATAATGAACCTCATAAGCTGAAACCACCACCTCATGTCCAGACTCTTGATTGCATTGATCTTTGCGGCCACGGCGCTTGCCGGTTGCGGTGTCGTGGCCGCGCCCTGCCGCATCGCATCGGCGGGCCTGAAAATGGTGCCCGTGGTCGGCCATGTGGCCGCTGCGCCGACCGATGTCTGCGCCGACGTGATCGACCCCTGACGGAGGTGTCATGCCCTCATTGATTGCCGCGCTCGATCAGGGTACGTCCAGCTCGCGCACCCTCATCGTCGATCTGCAGGGCCGGGTGCTGGCCAGCGCGCAGCGCGAGTTCACCCAGCACTACCCGCAACCCGGCTGGGTGGAACATGACCCGCTCGACATCTGGGCCACGCAAAGCGCCACCCTCACCGAAGCCCTGGCCCGTGCCGGAGCGAAGCTGAGCGATCTCGCCGCCATTGGCATCACCAACCAGCGCGAAACCGTGGTGCTGTGGGAGCGCGCCACCGGCAGGCCGCTGGCGAACGCCATCGTTTGGCAAGACCGGCGCACTGCGGGCATCTGCGCCCAGCTCGCGGCTGACGGCCACGCGCCGCTGCTGCAAGAGCGCACCGGCCTGTTGCCCGACGCCTATTTCTCGGCCACCAAGCTGGCTTGGCTGCTCGATCACATTCCCGGCGCCCGCGCCCGCGCTGAACGTGGCGAGTTGGCCGCAGGCACCATCGACAGCTGGCTGGTATGGAACCTGAGCGGCGGCGCGACCCACCTCACCGATGTCAGCAATGCCAGCCGCACCCTGCTGTGCAATCTCCACACCGGCGACTGGGACGACGAGTTGCTGGCGCTGCTGCGCGTGCCCCGCGCCGTGCTGCCCGCCATCGTGCCCAACTGCGGCGCGCTGGCCATGGCACGTCTGGGCGGTTTGGACATTCCCATCACCGGCATGGCCGGCGACCAGCAGGCCGCGCTGCTCGGTCAGGCCTGCCTGCAGCCCGGCATGGCGAAAAACACCTACGGCACCGGTTGCTTCGCACTGCAGCACACCGGCACGCAGGCGGTGCGCTCGCAGCAGCGCCTGCTGACCACCATCGCCTGGAAGCTCGGCGCCGATCAGCCCTTGCATTACGCCCTGGAAGGCGGCGTGTTCATCGCCGGGGCCGCGGTGCAATGGTTGCGCGACGGCCTCGGCTTGGTGCACAGCGCGCAAGAAGCGCAGCAACTCGCCGACAGTGTGCCGGACAGCGGCGGCGTGCTGCTCGTGCCCGCCTTCACTGGCCTGGGCGCGCCGCACTGGGACGCACAGGCGCGCGGCCTGCTCATCGGCATCACCCGCGGCACCACGGCGGCGCAGGTCGCCCGCGCCACCATCGACAGCATGGCCTATCAAAGCGCCGAGCTGTTCGCCGCCATGCAGGCCGACGTCGCCGCGCAGGGCGGGCCGCCGCTGACCGAACTACGGGTGGATGGCGGCGCGGCGGTGAACGACACGCTGATGCAGTTTCAGGCCGACCTGCTGGGCGTGCCCGTGGTGCGTCCTGTGCAGGCCGAGAGCACGGCGCTGGGCGCGGCCTATCTGGCCGGGCTGGGCGCCGGGCTGTGGCCGAACGCGGCTGCGCTGCACGCGCTATGGCAGGAACAACGCCGATTCACCCCGCAGATGAGCACCGACGAGCGCGAGGCGCGCATGGCTCGCTGGCGCCGCGCCGTGGAGCGCGCCCGCGACTGGGCCGACGACTGATTTTTGCCTGCGGCGCAGATGTTGCGTTTGCTTTCACCTGAAGGGGTGAACCTGGGGAGACAATTTCACCCTAAACAGAGTCGAACCTGCCCGCCACGCGGCGGACGCACAGGAGAACCGCAATGGGTGAATTCAGTATTTGGCATTGGCTGATCGTGCTGCTGATCGTGATCATGATCTTCGGCACCAAGAAGCTCAAAAACATGGGCAGCGATTTGGGCGAGGCCGTGCGCGGCTTCAAGCAAGGCATGAAAGAGACCGACGCCCCGGCGGAAAAAACCGCCGAAACCGACGCTGCGGCAACGGCGTCCACACCGCCGCCCCAGGTCACGGCATCGGCCAAATCGCCACTGGGCACGCGCGCCGAGCAGGCCGAAGACATCGCCTTCAAGGCGAAGTAAAACGTCAGAGGGCGCAAATGAATCCGGCGTGGCTGAGCTGCGCCGAGCCTACCCCCGCGCGCTGCCCGCGACCATGTCGATGAGCATCAGGCGGCATTCGATCGTGCCGTTGAACAGCACGATGCGGCGTCGCGGTTTGAGGCGCAGCGCCTTGTCCCAATGCAGATCGGCGGCCAGTAGCGCCACATGCCAACCGGCGAAACGCTGCTTGAGGGTGCGGGCGAGTTGCGGGGCGAAGTCATCCGCGGCCTCGCCTTCTGGTGCAATGCGCTCGTTGTAAGGCGGGTTGCTGATGAGCCAGGCCGCTTGTCCGGCCGGCAGGGCGGCGGCGTCCACCGGGGGAATGGCCGCGATCGCGTCGCCCGCTTGCGCGGCAATTGCGCCGTCCACCCCGGCGCGGCGGGCGTTGTCCAGCGTCATGCGCACATTCGCCGGGTCGATGTCGGCGGCGAAAAACTGGCCCGGCGTCAGCGGGCGCACCGCTTGCCGGGCCTGCTCGCGCATCGCGTTCCAGGCGTCCATGTCGAAGCCCTGCAGCGCCTCGAAGCCGAAGCTGCGATCGAGCCCCGGCGCGCGGTGGGCCGCCATCTGCGCGGCCTCGATGACCAGCGTGCCCGAGCCGCACAGCGGGTCGAACAGCACGTCGCCCGGCGTCCAGCCCGAGAGCTTGAGCAGGCCGGCGGCCAGGTGCTCTTTCAGCGGCGCCGCGCCGTGCTCGCTGCGCCAGCCGCGCTTGAACAACGGCTCGCCGCTGGTGTCGAGGTAGAGCAGGGCGTCGGCCTCGCGCAGATGCAGGTGGATGCGCACATCCGGGTGCGCGGTGTCCACGTCCGGGCGCTCGCCCGTCAGCGCGCGAAATCGGTCGCAGATGCCGTCTTTCACCCGCAGCGCGGCGAACTTGATGCTCGCAAGCGGGCTGCGCTCGGCGGTCACGTCCACGCGCAGCGCCTGGGTCACGTCGAACCATTTTTCCCAAGCCAGATCGCGGGCCAGGTGATAGATGTCTTCGGCGTCGGCATAGCTGCAACTGCCGCCCAGCAGCAACACCCGGCTGGGCAGGCGGCAGTGCAGGTTCAG
Source organism: Thiomonas sp. OC7 (assembly GCF_900634595.1). Classification (NCBI taxonomy): domain Bacteria; kingdom Pseudomonadati; phylum Pseudomonadota; class Betaproteobacteria; order Burkholderiales; genus Thiomonas; species Thiomonas sp. OC7. The sequence goes on from NZ_LR131953.1 coordinate 2,763,977, forward strand.
CCGCATCGCATCCGTCAGGCTGCCTTGCACGGGCAGGCCACCGGGCGTCGGCATACCCGCTCGCAGGGTGGGGCTGTGCTCGGCTAGCGCCTTCACTTCGTCGGCCAGTGCGGCCTCGACGCCGCGCGGGCAGGGCAGGAAAAAATCGAAGGCGTTGGGCGCCGCTGGCGGCTGTGCGGCCGCGCGGCGCTTTTTGTAGACGGAGGAATAGGGCGATTGCATGCCGCCATCGTATGACCGATGGCAGCAAGACTCCCCCTCCCGGCCTCCCCCACTTCGTGGAGGAGGAGAAAACGGCGCTGCGCGGCGCAAACGATGCCCCTCCCGGCCTCCCCCACTTCGTGGAGGAGGTGATTTCTGCTCCCTCCCCACTCGTGGGGAGGGTAGGGGTGGGGAGATTGCGGGCGTCGATCAAACCCGCATCAGCAGCCCCGCCCCGCCGTAAGCCAGCCCCAGCACGCCCGCCGCCAGCCAGGCCCACGCCTGCCAGCGCAGCTTGCCGCCGAGATCGTCGTGCGGTTCGGTGGTGAGCAGAAACAAGCGGCGGTCTTTCGGCTTTTTCAGTACATGCGTCTGCGGCTGCGCGGCGCGTTCGCGGCGGTCGGCTTCCACGGCTGCGGCGGCCTGCTGGCGCAGTTGCTCGAACTCGGCCATGTCCAGCTCGCCGTCTCGGTTGGCGTCGAAGGCGCGCCGCTGCTGCGGATCGGCTTTCCACGCGGCGATGCGCTCGCGTACTTCCTCGTGGGCCGAGGCCTGCAGCGGCGAGAGGCTGGAAAACCAGCCCAGGGCATAGAGCGTCTGGCCCGGCAGGATGAGATGCTCGGTGTAGCGGTGATCGCTGTCGCCCGTCATCAGCACCTCGCTCGTGCCGGGAATGAGTTGCGCGGCGGCGCCCGTCCAGGTGTTGCGCGAGCGAGCGCGCACTTCCGCGCCCTCGGGGTCAACGATGCAGCGACCTGTGTCGTCATCGAGCCAGAACTGGGTCGTGCTCTTGCCCTGCTCCTGCACCGACCAACTGTTTTTGTTGTCGTCGTCGCGTTTTTCGATTTTGTAGCGATACCAGCAGCACGGCGTGCGGGTGATGGGCGAAAACAGCGGCGCGTCGGGCGGCAGCGCCCGGCCGATCAGCTCCACATAGCCCTGCGCTGCAGAACGGATGCGGGCCGTCGGCATGTCCTCCATCACCCGGCGGCGGCGCTGCAAGCGGAAAAACTGCACCAGCCCAACCGCGCCCAAAGCCAGCGCCATGAACAGCACCTGCGGCGCCGCGCCGCTGGGCGACAAGCCGCTCAACATAGGTGCGCAGCAGCATTGCCGGGCATCAACGCGGCCAGCATCACGACGCGGCGAACAAGCCCTTCAGATCGACATCGGCCCGCTCGGCAGAGGCCACCTTGAACAACTCCGCCGGGCCGAAGGCCAGCAGCCGCGCCACGATCACGTCGGGAAACTGCTCGATGCGCACATTGTTCGCATTCACCGCCGCGTTGTAGAACTCGCGCCGGTCGGCAATGCTTTCCTCCAGCCCGCTGATGCGCGCCTGCAAATGCTGGAAAGTCTCGTTGGTTTTCAGGTCGGGGTAAGCCTCGGCCACCGCGAACAAAGCCCCCAGCCCGCTGCGCATCGCCCCTTCGGCACGGCCTAGGCCGCGCACATCCCCCGCTTCGCGCGCCTCTTGCACCTGCGAGCGGGCGCGCACCACGCGCTCCAGCGTCTCCTGCTCGAAATGCATCGACTGCTTGCAAACCTCCACCAACTTGGGCAACTCGTCGTGACGCTGTTTGAGCAGCACATCGATATTCGCCCAAGCCTGCGAGATTGCATGCTTGAGATTCACCAGATTGTTGTAAATCATCACGCCGTAAAACAGCAGCGCAACGAGCAGAACGAGGATGACGAGCGTGACGATCATGGGCGGTTCCAGTTGAAACGGGATGTTGCGCAGTTTACGTTTGGCGGGTGAAACCGCGCCGTTCCAGCGATTCAGCCGCCCGCCGCTGTGGCGCCTACGGAACAGCGGGGTGCCCCGCCCGGATCACTCCGACACCGGCTTACGCCCCGACCGCAGCCCGCGCCGCAGCGCCTTGTTGCTCTTGCGATGCGCCCCCGCCTTGCGCTGCAGCGCTGGCGCCACCAGCGGGTTGCGCGGCGTGGAGGCAGGCAGCTTGAGGGTCTGGGCGCGGGTGCGCTTGCGGGAGATTTTCCCCACGATCTGCAGCCTCCGTCCGGGCTACGCCGGTTCTCCAACGCGTCGCAACACCGTGTCGATGACCTGTGCCGAGATGCGGAAATCCGAGCGGTGCAGACGCTCGAACACCGCGCGGGCGGACGGAATCAGTTGCCGGGATTTCGCCATGCCGATGACTGCCGCGGTGCCGGCAACGGACAAGCCGTGTTCCTGGGCGATGGCGCGTCCCGCCCGTTCATCCATCAGCAACAGCGCCGGGCCGTCGTGGGCGAGCGCGAGGCGGATGCAACTGGCCTCCCCTGCGTCCAGATCGGGCAGTTCCGGCAAAGTGGGGGCTTGCGCGCTGGCGCGCAGCCATCCTCGCAGTTCGGCGTCCCGGATGGCGGCCTCTTCCGCGTAGCCCTTGTCCGCCAGCACCTCGCCCCTGACCTCCGGCGGAATCCAGACCGTGCCGAACAGGGCGCCCAGCCACGGCAAGCCGTCCACGCGCGCCAATCCGATCACCGGGCTGGCGTCGATCAGGACGATGCGGCCAGCCATGCGTCGAGCGTGTCCATGTCGCGCGCCGCCTCCTGTGCGTCGAGCCGAACGACGGCGATTCCCAGACGCGACAGATGCGCGGCGAACGCGCTCACCGGCATGCCCGCCAACGCCGCCGCGCGCGGCAGCGACAAGGCGCCGTCGCGGAACAGAGCGGTCGCCAGCGCGGGTTTCACGCCCGCGAACGACAGCGCCCCCACTGATTCAATGCCCACCATCAACGCGTCGGGACGGTCGCGGTTCATCACCACCACCACGTCGCCATGCGCCTTGCGCAAGGCTTCGCTGGGATTGTTCTTCAGACTGCTGACATTCACCGTTTCCATGCCTATCCTCCATGGGAAGATGAGATGGGAATCATCCTAGCATTTCCGCTTGAAGAAGATGAGTAGGGCCAGGTGACCCCGAGCGGGCTGTTTGACATGGTGCTGGGAATGGATGGGGTCAGGTCTAGCTGTGTAGCATTTGCATCAAGGCTAGACCTGACCCCGAGCAAGCTATTGACCCCGAGCAAGCTCTTTCCTGAGCCTGCGAGCCACGTCTCCGGGTTGAACTTGAAACAGCGCAGCTTCCCATAAACTACAGAAATCTGTACGAACTTACGAACACCGATGAAAACCACGCTCAACTTGAATGATGCCTTGCTGACTCAGGCCAGGGCGCTGGCGGCGCAGCAGCGCACCAGCCTGACGCGCCTGATCGAGGAGGGGTTGCAATGGCGCGTGCGCCAGCTTGACGCGCCAGTCATGGCCGTTCGCATTCCGGTGTATCGTGGCAAAGGCGGGTTGGCGCCTGGGCTCGATGGATTGAGCAACAAGGCCATGCTGGAAGCCGCAGGGCATGACGCCTGACGTCAACGTGCTGGTCGCTGCCTCGCGTAGCGACCATCCGCACCACGGCGAGGCGCGGGGCTGGCTGGAACAGGCCGTCAGCAATGCCGCGCGTGGCACGATGCTGACCTTGCAACCCATGGTCATTGCCAGTTTTCTGCGGCTGGTGACGCACCCGAGAGTGTTCGTCCAGCCCACGCCGATGCCTGATGCCTTGCGCTTCATCGATGCACTGCTCGCCGCCCCTGGCGTCCAGCAGCCCAGCCTGGGCGGTGAATGGCCTACGCTGCGCAAATTGTGTGCAGACATGGCGCTGAGCGCCCACGCCGTGCCCGATGCCTGGCTAGCCGCCGCCGTCATCCATCAGGGCGAGCATCTGGTCAGTTTCGATGCTGGCTTCAAACACTTGCTGCCGCGCAGCCAGTTCACTCGGCTGCCACTGCGTGAACTGATTTGATGCCACAACAAATAACCAAGCTTTGAAGGTCGTTTACATCGTTGCTTATCGCGCACCCGACTACATCCGAAGTCAGGGGCTTGTTCGTGCGATGGGCGAGTGTGGAGATATTGAGTTATTCGTGGCGCGCAATCGCAGCACCGGTTTGAGGCGCTATCTGGAGACGTGGGCGACATTGCTGCGCCTCAAGAGGGAACATAAGCCAGATCTCTATGTGATCGGTTTTCGTGGGCATGAGATGTTCTGGCCAGTGCGCTGGCTGTCGCTGGGGAGGCCGCTTGTTTTCGATGCCCTGATGTCTCCGTCAGCGGCTCTGGGAGAGGAAAAGAAGGCGGGCATGCTCGGCCAATTGTTCGCTCCTGTGATGCGTTGGCTGGAACTCGGCATTTTGCGAAATGCCGACTTGGTGTTAACGGATACCCAACAGCATGTCGACTTTTATGTTCAGCAATTCGGACTGCCGCGCTCCAAATTACTTGCAGTGCCCGTCGGAGCGGCAGAACAGCCCATTGGCGCCGATAAGCAGGAGCAGCATTCTGGCGACGACGGGTTTTCAATCCTTTTTTATGGCTCGATGTTGCCGCTTCATGGTGTTGATGTGATTGTGGCTGCCGCAGGACTGTTGAAGAATTTGCCGATCCGCTTCGACTTCATCGGCGGCAACGCCAAGCAGGCGCGGCATCTGCGCCAGCTATGTGCACGGCATGACATCACGCAATACACCCACCGCAGCTGGGTGCCGTTGGATGCATTGGTGAGCAAGGAGATTCCTCATGCTGACCTTTGCCTTGGCGGCCCGTTCGGCGGCACGCCTCAGGCGCGGCGTGTCATCACCAGCAAGACTTCGCAAGCGCTCGCACTGGGTAAGGCCACAGTGATCGGTGCGATTGACGAAGACTTCGGATTGCGCGACAAAGACAACTGCCTGTTGGTTCCGCAGGCGAACCCGCAAGCCCTTGCCGCTGCGCTGCGCTGGGCATTTGAAAAGCGCAGCGCGCTTCCTGAAATCGGAATGCGTGGCCAAGTGCTGTATCGCGACAGACTCTCCGTCCTCACCATCGTGCAGCGGCTCTGCCCGGCATTGCGAGCGCTGCATCAGCGATACAAGGCAGAACCGTGACCCAAGTACGCGACATTTCGCCGGAGATCAGCGTCTGCATCGCCAACTACAACGGCGAAGGCATGTTGCGCGACTGCCTCAATTCGGTCTATGCGCAACGCACTGATTTCCAGATCGAAGTGCTCCTGCATGATGACGCCTCGACCGACGGCTCGGTGGCATTGATTCGAAACGAATTCCCAGATGTCCGCGTGATTCAGGGCCGCGACAACGTGGGTTTTTGCATCAGCAATAACCGCATGGCGGAAGCCGCACGCGGGCACTAACTGCTGCTGCTCAACAACGATGCCGTGCTGCGCCCGGGCAGCCTCGATGCCCTGTTGCGTGAGGCGTGCTACACCACAATCCCAGCGGTGCTCGGGTTGCCGCAATACACCCTGCACGACGGGAGTCTGGTCGATCGCGGCTACGAGTTCGACCTGTTCATGAACCCGATCCCCGTATTCACCACCGGCGTGCACGAAGTGGCCACCGCGACAGGCGCCTGCCTCTGGATTCCGCGCGAGGTCTGGAGTGCCGTCGGCGGGTTTCCGCCCTGGTTCGAGTCCATTGCCGAGGACATTTATCTTTGTCAGGCCGCACGACTGCTCGGCTACCCCACGCGCGTGCTGGACGCGCCCGGCTTCGATCAATGGATCGGCAAGAACCTGGGCGGCGGCAAAGTGATGGATGACAAGCTCAAAACCACCGCGCGCCGCCGCGCCCTGAGCGAGCGCAACAAGACAGCCGTGATGCTGCTCTGCTATCCCGCCTGGGCGCTGCTGGTTCTGCTGCCCATCCACGCGCTGCTGCTGGGTATCGAGGCGCTGTTCCTATGGATTTCTGGTTCGGGACGCGGCAAGGTCGCGCGCATTTATGGCGCGATTCTTCCCGTCCTGTGGCGGGAACGTGAAGCCATCAGCGCGCTGCGACATCAGTTGCAAACCCACAAAAAACAATCCGGCTGGCGCTTCATGCGCCGCTTTCACTGGCTGCCGCACAAACTGCGCATGCTGCTGCGCCACGGTGCGCCGGAAATTCGCTGATGCCGCCTCACTCGCCCACGGTTTGCAAAAAAGCGGCGGGCGTCAAAATGGGCAAGCCGTGCCAGGGGTGCAAGACGAGCAGATCGGCGTCGCTGGTGACCAGGGCCACCGCATGACACGCCAAGGCAAGTGCCAGAAACTTGGCATCGTTCGCGTCTCGGCACGCGCCAGAAGCAGCCTGCTCGCTCGCTGCATCAACCTCCACAAGTTGCGCGTGCCTGGAGACCAAGCCCAAGAAATCAAGCCGCGCTTGCAGAGGCAGATAGCGGTCGAATTTGGGACGCTGCAAAACCTCGCGCAACTCATCCAAAGTGGCAACACAAGTCGCAAGCTCGCAGGTGCGCAGCGCATTCAACAGCGCCTGTCGCGGCACTGAATCCGGGCGCAACATGGCGCCGATCAGCGTGTTGGTATCGATGACAACCCGCTGTCGGCCGCTCACCGCGATTCTTTGACCAGACGCAGCACATCTTCATCCGTCAACGTCCGCGCGGCGGGTGTGAGCTGGACGTCGCTCTTGGCCAATGCGGCCTCGAACTCCGCCACCGCCGTGTTGCGTTTGCGCCGTGCAGCCTGCAGCGCCTGCAAATCCTGCATGTCTTGCGGCGAGACGATGAACGCCGCTGCGCGCCCATGCCGGGTGACGACCACCGGCTCGCGCTGCACGGTATCCAGCAACTGCCCAAAGCGGTTCTGGGCTTCGACCGAGGTGACGGTGATCATGGAAGACTCCTGCGTGAACTGTCTATTCTAGCCATTATAGCTAGAATAGACAGGTTTGGCTTGGCCACGGCCTGCCTTGACAGATCGAGCGTCCATTGCGGCCGATTGCCATGACCAAGCTGCAGCATCACCCCCGCCACGGCCCCATGCGCCCGCGCAGGCCGTCCCACAGGCCGCGCGCGGCCATGCGCAAGGCCACGAGGCGTTGCTGGCCGAACACGGTTTGGGTGTAGACAAAACCCAGTAGGTAATAGCACTTGCGCAGCTTCCAATCCCAGGGAATGATCGGCTGGCGGCACAGCGCCACGAAGTTGCGGATGCGGTAGTACACCCGCACCGGGCTGTAGGCGCTTGTCTGCCGCCAGCCAAAAATCCAAATTTGCAGCGTCTGATCACCCATGCGGTGGAACATCGCCGCTGCGCCTACACCGAACAGCAAATAACCCGCCGCGCGCGCACGATGGTTCCATTCATTGTCTACGTAATCAATGAAAAAATCCTCGCGCATCGGCCCCACTTCGCGCAGCACAGCGGCGGGAACCAAGGTGCCGGAGGTGATCAGCGTCAGTGCCTCCACCGTGGGATGCGCGGCATCCGGCCTGCGATGGCCATAGAAAAACCTGCCCGGGATGTGCGCCTGAAAGGGAAAGGTGATGCCGGTATGGCGGTCGGTGTAAGTGGGGCCGACGGCCCCGACGCGCCGCCCGGCGCGCTGCAAATCGTCCATGGCGGCCAGCAGCGCCGCCACCATGTCGGGCGCGGGCAGACTGTCCTGATCGCTCAGCAGCACCTGCGTGGCGCCTGCGGCAAGCGCGGCGTCGATGCCGATGTTCAAAGCGCGCGCGATGCCGAAGTTGTCGCCCAGGCGGATCAGGTGCAGTGGGGGTTGCGGCAATGCGGCGCACAGCGCTTCCACGCGCCGGTCTGCTGCGGGCGTGTTGTCCACCACGAACACGCCCGCGGTTTGCGCGAGCAGCGCATCGAGCAGCGCGCGCAGCACAGCGACATCGGGCAGATAAGCCACGACGACAGCAAACACCTTGCTGCTTGCAGATGGTTGCATGGGGCCTATTTGCGCGCGGAAAAGGTGAGAAATTCTCGCCGAGAGGGTTGCATCATTTCCCGCACTTCATCGATGATGGCTGCGATCGAAGGAATAATCTGGCGGCTAGCCTCTTGAGTGTCTTGCCGATGTGCAAGTGCTCCGCTTTCGGAGTACATCGAGAGCGCAGCCATGCCATGCCAATGTTGTTCGATTTGCTTGAAACCTGCATTCATCAAAGAGGTTTGCAAGGAACTAGGGCTGAACAGCACCAGATGCCGGGGTACTTCCAAACCACGCCAGTATTTCTTGAACCGGACAGCGCCCAGACTGTTGATATTGGGTGTTTCCAGCCACAGGCGCCCACCCGGCTTGAGTAGTCGGTAAAGGTCATGCAGCAGGGCGATGGGGTCATGCACATGTTCGATGACATGGCTCAGCGTAATGACGTCGTAGCTTTCGTTGCAGGGGCGGGCCGCTAACTCGCTAACAGACGTACAAGAAACATTCAAATCTCGCGCCCGCGCGACTTCGACGGCCTTTGCGTCGAAGTCAATACCTTCTGCACGCCAACCCATTTCACTCGCAATCTTGAGAAAGCTGCCGTTACCAAAACCGACGTCCAGCAGCCGTCCGCCTCCGGGCAGTGGAGGCGTGAGATGACGCATCTTGGCGCGAGATTTTGCAAAAAAGAAGGGCACCAGCGGAATTAGCCAGCGACCACCCCATGAAGCGGGTGTGCGGGTCAATCCATACCGTGCATTGAAGTGATCATTCACCCAGCCATGTAGAAGTCTGACCAGAGGGCTTTTAGGGCGGCCTTCCGGTGAATCTTCTGTCGTATGGGTGTAGTAATGCGCATAGGCAAGCCCGATGCTGCTGGGGGTTGGGCGCGGATCGAGATAAGCCGCTTCGCATTGGATGCAGCGATAGAGCGTCCATCTGCCAGGAGCCGTGCCAAATACGATGTCCGTCAGTTCCTCGTACAGCAGTGCGCGAGAAGTACTGCCGCAAACCGGGCATGCTGGTACGGATTCCAGGCCGTCTGTCGGCCAGTCTTGTCGTTGGTTCATCATGGCTGTAAACGCAGAGGCTGGCTTATGCGCCATTGCCGCAACAGGCCGAGAGCCACGATGCCGCACGCAACGCAGATACACAATGCCAGAATGCCGAGTGCCAGAGAATTTGTCGTTATCAAGGGGATGCAGAGCACCGCTGCAGCGGTGAGTACCAGTAAAACGCTGCGGTGCAGTACGGTGCGAAGCGGAAGAGCCAGACGCGATGCCGCCATGTAGAGCAAGCCGGTATCCATTGCTACACGCAGTGTCCAGGCCAGCGCCGCACCTTCGATGCCCCACCGCGCGACACCCCATACCAAAACAGCGGCAAATATCGGCAACTCCAAGATATGCATTTTGGCTGTGAGATCGGAGCGCCCATGCGCCTGCAGCAGCGCATAGGGCAGGTGTGCGTTGCCATTGAGAAATACCCCGAGCGCCAGCCACTGAAAAACGCGTGTGGATTCCTGCGCGAACGCTGCACCCAACCAGAAAGTGAGCAGAGGCAACGCAAATGTGGCCGCGAGGAGCAGCGGTGGCAGCATCAGCGCAACCAGGGCATGGTTGGAAAACCGCAGCAATGGAACGGCGCGCGTCGGCTCAGTTTGCGATTCGGCAAATGCCGGAAACACGGCTCCCATCGCCATGGAAGCTAAATTACCCATGCGTGAAACGCCGTCCAACGGCACGGTGTAATACGCCACCGTCGCCGGCGGAAACAGGCTGGCGAGATAAAAGCGGTCGGCATAGACCATCAGCGGGCCGATGAGGTTGCTCACCGACAGCCAGCCGCCAAAGTGCAGGGCGTGGCGCAAGTCGTCACGGCTGGCGCGGATGCCGGGCTCGCGCGGCAGCAGGCGCTGCAACTGCGTGAGCCACAGCGCCATCCACGCCACGCGGGTGGCGGCCAGCGCGGCGATCACCCAGCCGATGTCGGGGCGGATCAACGCCACGATCACCGGCAGGCCGAATTGCAGCAGGCTCATGGGCATGCGCCACAGGCTGAGCAGGCGGAACTGTTGCAGACCTTCCAGCGTGCCCATCGCCCCGGTGGCGGCCAGTGCGAAGGGGATGGACAGCGCGAGCGCACGCAGGCCGAAAAGGGTTTCGCGCGCCATCTCGCCGCTGAGCGAAAACAGCCGCTCCACCAGAAACGGCGCGGCCCACCACAGCGCCACCAGCCACAGCACGCCAAAGCCCGCGAGCAGGCCGATGACGCGCCACACCAGCGCCGCCACCTGCGCACGGGAGCGCCCCAGCCCCAGGCTGCTGGAGACGGTTTGCGTGAGCGCGCGGCTGAGGCCGAGATCGAACAGCCCGGAAAACCCGATCAATCCCAGCGCCAGGGTGAACACGCCCAGCCGCGCCGCGCCCAGCGCATGCAGCAGGATGGGCAGCGCCACCAGCCCCACGCCCAGCGTCACCAACTGTCCGCCGACATTCCACAGGGCGTTGTGCGCGACCTTGCGGCTCATGTTCAGCGCGCCACGCCCACGCCTGCAGCCATTGCGGCCTGCATCAAAGCAGCGTCTTGCGTGGCGATGGGTAACTGCAGGCGCAGGGCGAGTTCCAAGTAGGCGGCGTCATCGCTGGTGAGCGCCCCCGGGGCTGGGCTGCGCCCAGCCCGCCCCCCGCGGGGGTCAAGGAAACTTGGGGCGGCCCTGCGTTTTCTTGAGAGATCGAAACGCAGGGCGAGGGCGTGGAGTGCCGCGGGCGACTGCGGCTCCGCGTCAATCGTGATGGGCAGGGCGCAAATTTCCGCGCTGATTTCCTGCGCTCGCTGCGCCACGAGCGCGCCGCGCTTGCATGCCGTGCGCAGCACATTGGCGAGTTCCAGCGGCCATAGTCCGGGCGCAATGGCGGTGCCGTCCAGCAGGCGTTGCGCAATGGCCTCGGTGTAGGGCGTGGCCTGGTTGGAGAGAAACCACCCGCAGACCACCGAGTTGTCGATGACGAAGGGCATCAGCGCGCGCCTTCGCGGGAGAGCGCCTTGATGTCGCCTTCGAGTTGCACCTCGTCGCGCCAGGTGCGCAAGCGAGAAAAGCTGGCGGCGATGCGGCGCCTGGCCTCCGCCTTGCCTGATTTGGCGGCGGGTTCGGCGATCAGCCGCGCGACGGGCGTTCCGCGTCGCGTGATGGAAACAACCTCTCCCTGCTCCGCGGCTACCAGCAGTTCGGAGAAGCGGTTTTTGGCTTCATAGACGGGGACGGTTTTCATGGTGCGCTCACTCTGTGAAATGGCCAGCTCGATCTTAGGCCTTCACCCATCGCGCTTGTACGTCATCGTGGGAGAGATCAGGCAATGACCTCGATGCCAAATTCGGGCATGACGGGATCGACGCTGACGAGGGGAACGCGCTCAACGCTGGCCTGTGCGGCGAGCAGGCGGTCAAACGGGTCTCGGTGCGGGCTGCTCCAGCTTGCAGCCTTGAGTGCATGGGCTGTGGTGATGGCGAGTTCGCAGGCGCCGAGTTCGCCCAGTGCGTAGGCGTACTGATCGAGCAACTGCGCCGCGCCAGGAAGTTTTCCCAGGCGGTGCTTGGTGGCGATTTCAAAAGCCGAGACCGAACTGGCGAGCAGCGTGTTGTCGGGGTCTTCAAGCAGCGCCCGCAAAGGGGCGCGCAGCCTTTCGGGCTCCAGCACGGCCCAGAGCAGAATGTGCGTGTCGAGCAGCAGCCTCATGGTTCCCAGGCCTTGAGTTCCTGTTCCGGCAAGGGGTCAAAAAAACTGTCGTCCACATGGCCGGGAAGAATGCCAAGACGGCGTTTGACGGGCGTGGCTAGCGGCATGAGCCGCGCATATGGCTTGCCCGCTTTGGCGAGGATGATTTCTTCGCCCGCGTGCGCCTGGTCGATCAGGCGCGACAGATGGGTTTTGGCATCGTGGACGTTGACGATCTGGGGCATGGTGTGAGGTTGGCTAAGGTTGTTAGTCCATATTAACCCGCAGGCCAGCCGCTGTCACCCATCGCGCTTGTACGTCAGGTTGGTGATCTGCTCCGAGATCAGCCCGATGAGGAACACGATGACCGCTGCGCTCATGAGCAGCGCGCTCATATTGGTGAAGCGATGGCCAATGGTGAAGGTGTAGGCATAGTTGCCCAGGCCCAGCAGGAAGAAGCCCGCAGCCACCGGCGCGAACAGCTTGAGCGGCGAATACAGCGTGGCGATCTTGAAAATGATGAGCAAAAAGCGCACGCCGTCACGTAGCGGGCGGATGTGGCTCTTGCCGATGCGCCTTGCCGCCACGATGGGCACATAGGCCACCGGGTAGGCGCTGCGGAAAAACGCCATGGTGCTGGTGGTGGGGTAAGAGAACCCGTTGGGCAGCAAATGAATGAATTCGCGGAACTTGTCGGCCCGCGCTGCGCGAAAGCCGCTGGTGAGGTCGAGCACGGGGTGGTTGGTCATCCAGCTCGCCAAGCGGTTGTACAGGCCGTTGGCCAGGCCACGGCCCACACTGGCCTGCGAGCCGTCGCCTCGCGCGCCCACGGCCATGTCGTAGCCTTCACCCAGCTTGGCGAGCAGGCGGGGAATGTCGGCCGGGTCGTGCTGCCCGTCGGCGTCCATGAACACCAGCGCCTCGCCAAGCGCGGCGCGCGCGCCGGTTTTGATGGCGGCGCCGTTGCCCATGCCATAAGGCTTGCTGATGACCCGCGCGCCCGCCTGCTCGGCCACAGCGGCGGTGGCGTCGGTGGAGCCGTCGTTCACTACGATGACTTCGGCTTCTGGGTAGAGCGCGCGGATGCGAGCGACCGTCTGCCCCACAGCGCCGACTTCGTTGCGGGCGGGGAGAATGACGGACAAAGAAGTCTTTGGGGTCAGCTCCGGCTTTGTGGCAAATGCATCAAGGCCAGACCTGACTCCCTGCAGATCAGTCGTCATTTCTTCTCCCCGATTTCTTCGGCTAGCACCTTGCGCAGATGCGCCTCGCTGTCCTGATAAAAGCCCACATGCCGCAGCCAGCGCTGGTGCAGGGCGGCCATGCTCCAGCCATGAATGTGCGCCAGCGGCGACGGCACGGCGTTGAGCAGGTCGAGCGCCTTTTGCTGATGCCCGGCGCTAGCGAGTTCCACGGCAAAGCGCAAGCGTGCGCCCACCGGCAGACCGGGCAGCCGCAAGGCTTGCAGGTCGAGCGCATAGGCCGCTTGCGCATGCCCCGCGGCGAGGGCCGAGAGGGCTTCACGGTGCAGCAAATCGCGCTGCACCGTGGTCTGCCTCGCATGCGGATTGGCCAGCGCCGCAGCAATCAGGTCTTGGCTGAAGTCAGCGCCTAGCGCGGTGCAGGTGCCCAGGCCATCGAGCAATTTGCCGAACTGGTATTGGGTCACGTTGTCGGCCAGATCGGCGGTGCGGGCAGCCTGCAGCAGGCTGGTGCGCAAGCCCTCGGGCGCCTGGCCTTGCGCGCAGGCCACGCCAGCGCGGTTGATCAGCAGAATGAGGCTGTGCGGATGTTCGCGCAATGCGGCATCGAGCAGGCGCGCGGCCTCGGGGGTGTTGCCGACATTGCTCCAGAAATTGGCCAGATAGCCTTGCGCCCGTGGCGAATCCGGGTGTTCGCGTGCCCAGACCAGCGCTTGCTGGAAGGGCTTGCCCCAGACATCGGCCCGGCGCGCGGTCTGCAGCGCAAACAAGGCCAGCAGCGCCACGGCGAACCAGATGGGCCAGCGCCTGCGCGGCGCGGCTTGCGCCTCGCTGCCTTGCGCGGCGCGCACCAGCCAGATGGCCAGCGGCAGAAACATCAGCGCAGCCGGCAGGTAGTTGCGATGTTCGAAGGCGAGTTCGAGCTGCAGCCAGGTGCTTTCCATCACCTGTCCGGCGAGATAGAAGCCCACGGCGACACCCGCCGCAGCCACTACGGGGCTGCGCGCCCAGCGCGACAGCGCGGCAAAGACGATGAGCGCCAGGATGCCGAGCACGGCCAGCAGCGTGGACGGCGGCTGCAGCAGCCCGGTGGAGAGCACGATGTCGTCGTGGAACAAGCCGCCGTCATGGGTGCGCGCCAGCCAGATGTCGCCCAGATACGTCCACACAATGCGGCTTTCGGTCAGCAGACGCTGCAGCGGCGTGAAGTCGCGCCCGGCCATCGCGCCCGTCCACAAGCCCGGCAGAAAGGTGGCGAGATAGCCCAGCACCGCCAGCGCGGGCAGACGGATGAACACCCAGCGCCAGACGAGAAACGTGCGCCCGCCTTGCGCGACGGCCGTGTGCTGGCGGTCGAACACCAGCGCCTCCAGCACCCAGGCCAATACCGGCAACAACGCGCCGTTCTCTTTGGAAAGCACCGCCAGCAGTGTGCCCAGCGCCAGCGAGAGGCTCATCCACACATAAGCCGTGCGCCTGCGCCCCTGCGCCAGCAACGACCGGCCATGCGCGTAGCCCCAAAGCCCGGCGAATACAAAGGTGGCGGCGAGCATGGCCATGCGCTGCACCACATACAGCGTGGTGCTCACCCAGAACGGGTCGAGCAGCCACAGCCCTGCGCTCAGCACGCCCACCCAGGCGGCGGGCTGCCGCGCCAGACCGAGCGCCCGCGCCAGCGCCGCACTCAGACCCGCGAGCAGTACGCCGTTGAGCAGGTGAAACGCCACGTTGGTGAGCTTGAACGCCTCGGGCGCTGCGGGCCAGTTGCGGGCATCGAGCAGAAAGGTGGCGAGCGACAGCGGCCGTCCCGTCGGCCCGGCAAAACCCGAGGTGAGAAAGGCCACCGCTTTCCACCATGTGTCGATTTGCCCATAGTCGCCCAGCGGGGCGAGGTTGGAAAAATCGTCGAACAGAAAAGGCCCGGTGCGCCCGGGCCAGTAAGCCAGCCAGGCCAGCGCCAGCAACACCGCCAGCGCAGCGAGCGGCAGCATGCGGCGATGGGCCGGCGCGGTGCTGGAAGACGGTTCGTTGTTGTGCATGGTTAGCGACTTTCCGTTTCAGCCTGCCCGCTGGTCTTCATCTTCTGCGCCAACTCCTGCGTCAGCTCCCTGATTTCCGCATCGTGAATGCCAAAGCGATTGAGCTCGCGCATGCGTTCCAGAACGTTGCCCGCATCGCCGTAAAGCCCCGCGGCCGTCTGCATGACGAACAGGTTTTTCCAGTAGTCGTATTTGCCGGGGTCGAGCGCCACGGCGCGCAGCATGAGCTGGTAGGCCAGCGGGTTGTCGTGTGCGAGGTTGGCGGCCCAGTTGGCTTGCAGGGTGACCAGATCGGCGCGGCTGGGGTTGCGCTGCACCGCGAAGGCGATCAACTGGCCGAGTTGCTGCACATCGCCCGGGGTGTAGTGGCACACGCCGTTGATGCTGCACTGAATCAGGCTGTAGAGCGCGCCGACGTCTTCCGCGCTCATCGGCGAGGTGGCGATGGTGTGGTGCATCTCGGCCCACCATTGCGGCTGAATCGGCAGATCGTTCTTCGCCGACATGAACACCAGCGCCTGCAAGGGTTGCAGATCAGCGCCGGGCAACAGCGCGCCCTGTTCCATCTGCCGCATGCCCATCTGGAACTGCGGGCTGCCCACGCCCTGCGCCGTGATGAGCATCATGCGGCCCAGGTCGTAACTGGCGCGGGGAGACTGCGGATGCGTGGTCGCCTCGAAGTACGCCAGCCGGTACGGGTTGCCCCAGGTCTGCGCGCGAATCGCGGTAAACAGGCCGTAAAGCGCGATTAAGGCTGACACACCGCCCACGGTGAGCAGGCGCAACGTGGCGCGGCGCTCGGCGTCCGGCGCGCGCCCCCTCCCGGCCTCCCCCTCTGCGTGCAGGAGGGGTGTTTGCCCCCTCTCCACTTGTGGGGAGGGTTGGGGAGGGGGTTGTGCGGTGCTTGGGCTCCAAGTGAACAACAGCGCGAACAGCGCCAGAAAAATGCCCCAGTCCGGCAGATAGTTGCGGTGCTCATACACCAGTTCCAGCGGTACGAAGGTGGACAGCAGCGACTGCCCGGCAAACCACCACAGCACGCCGAATGCAAACAGCGGCAGCCGCTTGCGCAGCCACAGCGCCGCGCCCAGCAGCGCCGCCAAAAACGCCCAACTCGCCGCCGTCGTCCACGGCGACAGCCAGCCGGTGGATAGCGCAATGTCATCGTGATAAAGCGAAAGCGCATCGGGCGAAGGCAGCACGATCCAGCGCAGATAGTCCACCAGCACCCGCCCTTCGGTGAGCAAGCGCTCGCTCAAGGTGAACGGGCGCGCGGCGTAGGCCGAGCCGTTCAGCGCGCCAGGCAGCAACCAAGCCAGGCCGAGTACGCCGGGAACCAGCAGCAGCACCACGAACACCGTAACCAGCGGGTTGAGACCGCGCGACAGTGCGTTGGCCCCCTCCCAACCTCCCCCACTGCGTGGAGGAGGGTTGTTTGCCCCCTCTCCACTTGTGGGGAGGGCCGGGGAGGGGAGGTTTTGCGTCGCAAGCACCCCCCGCAGCACCACCCATTCCAGCACGAAGGCGTAGGCCGGCAGCATCACCCCGGTTTCCTTCGCCAGCGCGGCCACCGCCGTGCCGATGGCCAGGCTGCCCCAGATCCACGCCATCGCCCCGTGTCTGCCTGCGATCAGCCGCATGCGCCCGTGCCAATACCCCAGCAGCCCCAGCAGCACAAACGCCGAGGCCAGGGCCTCCTCGCGCTGAATCACATACAGCACCGCCGTGAGCTGAATCGGCGCCAGCACCCAGGCGGCAGTGGCCAGCATCGCCAGCGTGGGCGCGCCCACCAGCCAAGGGCGCGGCGCCCGCCGCTCCAGCCAGCCCAGCACCCGCACCGACAGCAGCCAGATCAGCCAGCCGTTGAACAGATGCAGCAGCACATTGGCCAGTTTCAGCGGCCAGGGGTTCATGCCGGTGAACACCATCTGCGCGGCAAAGCTGAACATCGACAACGGCCGATCCAGCGGCCCCGCGTGCGCGCTCCAGATCGCGTGCCAGAAGTGCGACTGCAACGCGCTTTGCGCAAACGCCGCGTTGTCCACCAGATTGCCGAAGTCGTCGAACACATACCCGCCCGACAGGCCCGGCCAGTACACCAGCAGGCCGAGAGCGAGAATGCCGAGCAACACGAACGGGGCGGCCCGCAGCTTGGCAGATTTCATGGGGCTGCGCCTGCCCAGACGCCCACGCCGCTGGCCTCGGCTGCGCGCCGCAACGCGGCATCCTGTGTGGCCAATGGCAAGCCCTCGTGCAAGGCCAGGGCGAGGGTGCTGGCGTCGTAGGCGCTCAATTCATATTGCCGGGACAAGGCCAGCAACTCCCCAGGCGCGCTATCTGCGGGCTGAGACAAGGGCTGAATGGGCAAAGCGGCCAGCAGCGCCAGAAAGCGATGGCTACGCGCCTCATTGCAGCGACCACGCCGTTCTGCAACCCGCAGCACGTTGGCAATTTCCAGCGTCCAGAGCAACGGAACGCAGGCGGCATGATGGCGCAAGCTCTCCAGCGTTGCGGACGCATAGGCGCTGGCCTCATCCTCAAAAAACCAGGCCAGCGTGACCGAAGCATCCAGAACGAACCGGCTCACCGTCTGCCGTCCTCGATGAGCGCGCGAACCGAGCCCTCGCCGGTGGTGCACCCACGGGAAAAACCACGAAGTTCCTCGATGGCAGCCAGCGGGTCGGGCGTGGCCGTTTGCACCGGAGCGAGCTGCGCCACCGGCTGCCCATGCCGAGTGATGGTGATGCGCTCCCCCGCCGCCACCCGCTTGAGCAAGGCGGGCAAATGCGTCTTTGCCTCAAAGGCCCCTACATCCATGACAGTGCTCCTGCAGACTGGTCTGATCTGGTTGATTGTTGTTGAATCCGCTAAGACTGGCAACCGGGAAAAGATAGGGAGCGAAACCCGGCCCCCCGGAGTTCGACAGTTACGGTCGTAAGTACGCGATATCGTTAGGGTGAGCGTTGAAACGTGCCCCTACAGGAGTGCGAGTTGGTCGTCGATGGCGGGTTTCGGAAGCTTGAGTCCTTGGAGGATGGCGTGGTCGGCGTCGCTGAGCGAGGACGTGCCGTCGCGGCGCTCGCCGCCGAGGTGGGCCTGGTGGTATTGGATGCGTCGCAGTTGCTCGAGTGCACGTTCGGGCGACAGCTTGGAGCCGGCGTCCTTGAGGCGCATGCGCATGACGCGGTACAGCACCAGAGCGATGAAGCAGATCAGCGCATGGGCACGGATGCGGTCGGGCAAGCGGTGGAACACCGGGGCGATCTCGATCTCGGATTTGAGAATCTTGAAGCCGCGCTCGATGTCGGCCAGGCTCTTGTAGCGTCGCAGAACCTCAAGCGCCGACAACTCTGGCACATTGGTCACCAACAACAGCTTGCCGTCGCCCAGTTCTGCACGCGCCAGCGCCTTGTCGTCGATGACGTAGGTGAACAGATCCGATTGCAGGTCGACCTTGATGATCGAGCCCAGATGCGCCTCGGAGACCGCGCGATACAGCCAGGCCTTAGCACCGGAGTCGCTCAGGCGCCGGCCTCTGAAGGCGGTGCCGCCTTCTTGCGCATCAAGCTTGCCAGCACGCTGCTGGGCTTCCTGCGTGAGTTCTCCGATATGCTGGCGGCGCGCTGCGGTTTGTTCCAGGGCGCGGCGCGGATCGTGGGCCCAGACCAGGCGCAGGTCCTGCCAGCGGGTCTCGCCGAGGACCTCGCGGGTGGCCGCCGCGCAGCGCAGCGCGTGAATCGGCTCCAGGATCTCGGCGAACTCGGCGTAGCGCCGCCCCGGCACGGCCAGGATGAACTCCACGGGCTGCTCGGTGCCGCCCACGCGTTGCCCGCGCAGCCACTCCAGATTGTCCAGGCTGAGCAGACCGCGATCGGCCACCAGCACCACGCGCTTGACCGGGTACAGCGCCAGAACCTCTTGAACCACGGTGCTGAGCGTCGGTGCCTCGGCCGTGTTCCCTTCCCAGACCCGATGCGTCAGCGGCAGTCCCTCGGCCGTCTGCACCACGCCGAGCATGAACTGGCGACGCATCCCCCCGTCCTTGGACAGGCCGAACTGGCGCAGGTCGCCGGCCAACTCGGTCTGGCCCTCCACGCCGATGGTGGTCATGTCGTAGAACACCACCGACAGATCCTGGTCGATCAGCGGGCGCAGCAGCCCGGCCAACGCCGCCTGGACGCAGTCCTGGTGTTCGACCAGCGCATCCATCGCCCGCAGCAGGTGCTGATGCGTCACCTCCTTGGGCGCAAAGCGCGGCAGCGCCACCGTCTGCAACCAGCGCAGCACGCCGAGCTTGGACGTCGGGTCGCACAGGCGGTTGAGCACCATCAGGCGCACCAGCGCCTCGACGTCGATGCGGCTGCGCGTGCGACCAAAAACCCGGCGCAGCTCGCCAAATCCCAATTCGTCCCACAGCTCGGTCAGCGCCCATACGTCGCCCAGGGCGCGGCTGGACTCGAACCGCACGTCGGCCACGGTCGCCACCGCGCCGGCCTCCGGCGGCATGTCGCCGCGAAGTCGCTGCAGGCCGCGGATCACGCTCTCAAGCTGGCTGCCAGCTTGGTCGGCGCGCCCCAGGGTGGCCACCGTGCGTTTCTTCACCCGCCCGCTCTCATCCCGGTAGGACTCCACGAGCTGGACGTAGCGGCGACCGCCGGAGGTGGTGATCTTGATGAACATGCCGCCACAATACACCAACCCATCTTCAAATGGCAACAGCCTCACAATGTGGAAAAACGTGCCACCACACGTACTTTTCCAAAAACGAGGCTAACCCTTTGTTCCGTCAAGGCCGGGTCGGCGTTTTCAGCCAATTTTTGACTCAAACTGTCGAACTCCGGGGCCCCGGGATCTCTCACTGATGCGTCAAGGCATTTGCGTCGCCATGAAAAAACCCGCCTCGCGGCGGGTTTCGGGGTGAAGAAAGATGGGGGGTATGAGCTAGACCCCGTTCTTTCCTTAGGTGCCCTTGCACGAAGTAGGCAGGTATTTTTGTGGCAAAGATGTAATGCCCTTGCAGGTCCACTGAATTGAACCAGCGCTTGTCGTGGCTGAAAGAGCCAGAACAGAGTCTTTAATTGCAGCGTTGGCTTTATTACCATAGGTAATTTGAATTTGACCAACAGTTTTCGAAACATCAAGGCCTGTAACGTAATTACCGGTAATGCTGGCGGGTGCAGCCAAACCAGCAGATTTGTTGTTCGGCGGGAAAGCGCCCGTGTTTGTATAGTATTCAGCCAGTGCGGTTTTCGCCCCGTCCGCCAGAGACAACCCTTCGCTCACCTGCGCCCGAATCGTGTAATCCTGATACGCCGGAATCGCGATGGCCGCCAAAATACCAATAATCGCCACGACGATCATCAATTCGATCAGCGTGAAGCCTTGTTGCAGTTGTTTTTTCATCTGAAACTCCTGAGAGTGGAAAGTCAAAAAATCAATCACGGTTGGGCAAAAAACTCACCGCAGCCCGGGGCGGAACAAAGTCTGGAGATGCTGCGGCCCCAGACTGCGGTGGACTGACATCACCCCCCGATGGGCAGGAGAGATAGAGCACATGCCGTGCCAGCCAATTTGTGTCTTGCTCGCCCCAACTTTTCGTGAACTGCTTCACGAAATCCGGCGAATCGGCCCTCTCAGCCGCCGACAATCTTTGCTGGGCCTGCCAATTTTTGTCAGGTGAGGCGAAAATTGGCGATGCGCGCAAGCGCCCAAGCCGCCGCGAGGGGCGATTTGGCGCAGGTCAGCTTGCTGACGCGGCTGGAAACCAAGTGGGTGTTGCGCGGCGGGGACAAGGTGGGCTGGCCGGAGGGGATCGGGCTGTTCAAAAACTGCTGGAGTGCGCCGACCTGCTGATTAAAAACGAGGAGTGGTTATCGCGGTGGGCGCAACCCCCTCCCAGCCTCCCCCACTGCGTGGAGGAGGAGCAAACACGCCCTCTCCACTTGTGGGGAGGGTTGAGGAGGGGAAGGTTTTTGCGCGGAGACCAAGACACTCTGAACTCTCAAACTCGCGCCTGCCAGCATCCGCCCCGAGGCGAAGTCTCACCTCATGGACAGTCTGGGTTCAACTGCATGAAGTCGGCAGATAGGCGCGGGGGACGCCGTTGGCGTCTGCATGAGTGGTGCAGGTCCATTGCAGGGCACCTGCCGAACTGGTTGCCGAGAGGTAAAGCACTTTGGTAGAAAGATTGGAATTGGCCTTGTTGCCATAAGTCATCTTGATCAGCCCCGACGTGACCGTAACGCTGCTCACATAGTTGCCGCTGATCGACCCCGCAGAAACCAACCCGGCCGACTGGTTGGAATTGGGGAAGACGCCATGCTGCGAGTAGTAGTCCCAAATCGCATTTTTCGCCCCGCCCGCCAGACTCAGCCCCTCGGCCACCTGCGCGCGGATGGTGTAGTTTTGATAAGCGGGTATGGCAATGGCCGCCAGAATACCGATGATGGCGACCACGATCATCAGCTCGATGAGGGTGAAGCCACGCTCAAGGTGGCGCAACGAAGGAAGGGCAGGCGCGCGCATAGTCTGTGCTCGATGGGGCATGGCCGGTGGATTTGTAAACAATCGTGATTCTGGCTCTGCAATTTGAAGGCCATCGACGCCGGTCGCAACAAGGGCCGCATTGTGTGAAAAGATTCACAGTTTTTCGCACCAGAGGGCTGGCGCGGTGACGGTTTACGGCGCAGATGAGCCGGATTTGTCAGCCTGCGGCGGGTGAATGACAATTTCTGGAAGGTCGTTGCAAGCCTGACTAGACCAGACTAGGCTTGTATTTCTCTGCCGCGTCAAGCGGCTTTATTTCCGGGAAGACGACATGAGCACGGTCAATATGCTGGATGCGAAGACCCATTTGTCGCGGCTGATTCAATCTCTGGATCAGGGGCGTGAGCGCGAAATCGTGATTGCCCGAAATGGCCAGCCCGTGGCCCGGCTGCTGCCGGTGGAGAAGACGGGCGCGGGCAAGCGCCTGGGGGTGGCGAAAGGGCGTATTGTCGTGCCGCAAAGCATCGACACCCACGCCGACGAAGCCGCGGCGCTGTTTCTCGGTGGCGCGGCACCATGAACGTGCTGCTCGACACCCATATCGCGCTCTGGGCCATTACCGATGATGATCGCCTGAGCGCCAGGGCGCGTGAGATGATTCTGTCCGAGCGCACCACGGTGTGGGTCAGCGCGGTGTCGGTGTGGGAAATTGCGATCAAACACGGTCTGGACCGAGGGGATATGCCGGTTTCTGGGCAGGGGATGTTTGATGGATCTGAAATGGTGAAGGATGAAGGGTTCATGGGCAAGGCTGTGCAGGGGATCCCCCTCCCAACCTCCCCCAGCAAGTGGGGGAGGGGTGTTTTCTCCCTCTCCACTCGTGGGGAGGGTTGGGGTGGGGATGCTTTCAGACTGACGATAGGACACCGCTATGCAACTCATCGACTCCATCGTGACCGAGGCCGCCGCGCTCACCGCGCTGCGGCGTGATCTGCACGCGCACCCCGAGCTGTGCTTCGAGGAGCAGCGCACTTCCGACGTGGTGGCGGCGCGGCTGGCCGCCTGGGGGGTGGAAGTACACCGCGGTCTGGGCAAGACCGGGGTGGTGGGGGTGATTCATGGCCGCGACGGGGGGCGGGGTAGCGACGGAAGTGGCCGGATGATCGGCCTGCGCGCCGACTTCGACGCCCTGCCGGTGACGGAATTCAACACCTTCGCCCACGCCAGCCAACACCCCGGCAAGATGCACGCCTGCGGCCACGATGGCCACACCGCCATGCTGCTGGCAGCGGCGCAGCATCTGGCGAAGTCGCGCGACTTCGAGGGCACGGTGGTGTGCATCTTCCAGCCGGCCGAAGAGGGCGGCGGCGGGGCGCGCGAGATGATCGCGGACGGCTTGTTCGAGCGTTTTCCGGTGCAGGCGGTGTTTGGCATGCACAACTGGCCGGGCCTTCCCGCAGGGCATTTCGCGGTGAAAGCCGGGCCGGTGATGGCCTCAAGCAATGAGTTTCACATCAAGCTCACCGGCAAGGGCGCGCACGCGGCCATGCCGCATCTGGGCATCGACCCGGTGCCTGCGGCCTGCCAGATGGTGCAGGCGTTTCAGACCATCGTCACCCGCAACCGCGCCCCGCTCGACCCGGCGGTAATCTCGGTCACCATGATTCATACCGGCGAGGCGACCAATGTGATTCCCGAATATGCCGAGATTCAGGGCACGGCGCGCACCTTCAGCACCGAGACGCTGGATCTGATCGAAGCCCGCATGCGCGACATCGCCACCCACTCCGCGGCGGCCTTCGGCGTGGGCTGCGAGTTTGCGTTCAAGCGCAACTATCCGCCCACCGTCAACCACGCGGCCGAGGCCGAGTTCGCCCGGCGGGTAATGGTGGAGATGGTGGGTGCGGAGGCGGTGCACGAGTTCGTGCCGTCGATGGGGGCGGAAGATTTTTCTTTCATGCTGCAGCACAAGCCCGGCGCCTACCTCATCATCGGCAACGGCGACGGCGACCACCGCATGCCCGGCCACGGCGAAGGGCCATGCACCCTGCACAACCCGAACTACGACTTCAACGACGACCTCATTCCGCTGGGCGGCAGTTTCTGGGTAAGGTTGGCGCAGGCGTGGTTGGCGCGGGGGTGACCCCCTCCCAACCTCCCCCGCAAGCGGAGGAGGAGTGTTTGCTCCCTCTCCACTTGTGGGGAGGGTCGGGGAGGGGAGGGGAGGGGAGGGTTGTGATGGAACGCATGAGCGTGCAGGAGTATCTGGACACCGAGCCTTTGTCGGAGGTGAAGCGCGAATACCTCGACGGCATGGTGGTGGCGATGGCCGGGGCGAGCGACCGGCATGGGTTGATTTGCACGGCCTTGGCCATCGCGCTGGGACCGCTGGCGCGAAAGTCGGGTTGCCAGCTGTTCATCGCCGACATGAAGGTGCGGGTGCAGGCGCTTCGCGGCACCTACTTTTATTACCCGGACTTGGTGCTGAGTTGTGACGCGCAAGACCGCGAGTCGCCGTATTACCGCAGGCGACCCTGCCTGGTGGTGGAGGTGACGTCGCCCAGCACCGAGCGTATCGACCGGCGCGAAAAACTGTTCGCCTACCAGCAGGCGCCGGGTCTGCGGGAATACCTGATCGTGGACAGTGCGAGCGCGACAGTCGATCGCTACCACCGCGCCCAAGGCGAGCCGGGCGAAGAGTGGGATTTCACCCGCTGCACTGCAGGCTCGCTGCGGTTGGACTGCCTGAATGCCGATCTGGCGCTGGCGGAGGTTTACGCCGATGTGCCAGAACTGGCGGCAGCCGTCTCGGCAGTCGCTTCGGCGGCCGCGGCGGCAAAATCGACCCCGGCATAGAGATCGGCCAGCGAGAAAATGAACGAACGCTCGGCGGCGATGCAGGTGAGTTGGGCGTCGAGCCCGCTGGCTTCATGCAGCGTCCACGAGCCGTCGGCGTTGCGGCTGAAGGCCTCGACGTGAGGCTGATTCTGCGCGTCGAAAAGCACGGTCTGCAAACTGGGCAATAGGCGGTAGGCGGCGAATTTATCGCCGCGGTCGTGGCCTTCGGTCGAGGGCGAAAGCACCTCGACGATGAGTAGCGCGTCTTGTTGCACGGTACGCCGCTCGGCGTCTGCTGCCGAGCAGGTGACGAACACATCGGGATAGAAGCTGGCGTCTGCGGCTTCGACTTGCAGCTTGACGTCGGCCATATACACCCGGCAAGGCGTGCCGCGGGTTTGGCTGCGCAGGGCGATGGCGGCATTCAGACAGTGCGTGTTGTGCACGGTGCTGCCACCGGCCATGGCGAAGACTTCGCCGCCGATGTATTCGTGGCGCTCGGTCTGGGTTTCTTCCCAGGCGAGATAGTCTTCAAAGGTGAAATGAGCTCGGGACAGCACGGCGGACATGGCGTCTCCTTGGTGAGCGTGACCAGTGTGAGCGTGACAAGTTTACGGCGCAGGCGCCGCGGTCGCGCAGGTCTTGACGATCTGCCCACCCAGTTGGCCTGACACTTTTTCCAGCGCACCGAGTTGCTCGGGCGTGAGCGCGGGCAGGCGCAGTACGGTGCGGCTCAGTCCGGCATTGCGCTGCACTACCTTGGCGCCCTGTACGCCTTGCTTGCGCACGATCTGCAACTGCTGCTGCGCCGCGGCTTCGTTGGCAAACACGCCCAGCGAAATGCCGGGCTCGTAGCGCGGGCGGTCGGTCACCGGGGCGAACACCTTGACCTTGCCTTGCTGCGTGATTTCGTCGAGCGCGGCGCGCATGGCGGTTTGGCTGGGATAGGGGCCGAGCAGCACCATCCATTGCGCGGGCACAGGCGCGTTGAGGACTGTGGGCTTGAGCCCGGCCTGCGCCAGTGCGGACTGCGCCTGCGCGAGCGCCTCGGCTTCGAGCGCGCCGTAGGGGCCGATCTGCCGGCAGACGGCATCGGCGGTACGGGCGGGCTCGGCGCTGGCCGGGGCGGACGCGTCAATCGGGGCGGACGGCAGGCTGGCCGGAATGGCAGGCGCGGAAGGCGTGGGCTGCGGCGGGATGGCGGGCGTGGCGGAGGCGCTGGCCAACGGGGTGATCTGCACCTGCTCGGGGTGGATTTGCAGCGCCAGGCGTTGCGGCTCGCGCTGAGTCACTGGCCCGAGCCCGACCCCCGCCATCCAGCCCTGCGACCAGGCGAAAAACACGAGGTTGACGAGCAGCAGGGCAAGGAGCAGGGTGCGCATGGGTCAGTGGTATTGAGGGCATTCGGGAGGGCGTTCGGCCCCTTCATTTTGCCGCGTCCGCCATACCTGCGGCGCGCAGGCGCAGCGACACGTCGGCGCTGAGCACGCGGCGTTCGCCCTCGGGCGTGCTCACGCGCAGCGCGCCATCGGCGGCTATGCCCAGCGCGACGCCGGAAAACAGCGTTTGCCCATGATCGAGCACCGCAACCGTCTGGCCGCCCCAGGCGTGCAGCGCGTTCCAATGGGTGAGCGCCTCGCTCACGCCACGCGGGCCTTGCTGCAGGCCGTCGAGCAGCGCGGGGGCGAGGGCGGCGAGCACCTGCTCCCGCGAGAGATCGAGCCCGGCGACGTTCAGTCCGGTCGCCTGCGGCTGATCGGCCGGGGCGCGCAGGTTGAGCCCGAAGCCGATGACGGCCCAGCGCGCCTGCGGCGTGTCGGCCATTTCCACCAGAATGCCGCCGAGCTTGCGCCAGCCGTTGGGGGCGCCCGCCGCGGGCAGGAGCAGATCGTTGGGCCACTTCAGGCGCACTTGCGCAGCGCCGAGCGCGCGAAGCGCCTGCGCCAGCCAGACGCCCACGGCCAGACTCAGCGGGCCCGGTTCACGCTTGCGCGGATCGGGCCAGGCCAGCGAGCACAGCACGCTGCTTTGCGCATCGTCGGCCCAGGGGCGGCCCTGGCGCCCGCGGCCCGCGGTCTGCCGGCCGGTGGCGAGCAGCGTCGGCCCGTCGAGCCGCCCGGCTCGGGCATCGGCCAGCAGATCGGCATTGGTCGAGCCGGTGCGGGGGGTCCAGCGCACGGTGCAGGCGGGGTGGCTGACGGCAAGCTGGGCGCGCAGCGGGGTAAGGGGGTCGGAGGTGGCCGCTCTCCCCTCCCCAACCCTCCCCACAAGTGGAGAGGGAGTGAACGCGCATTTCTCCTCCCCCACTTGCTGCGGGAGGTTGGGAGGGGGAGATTGGCCTGCGCGTTGTTCAACCGCAGATTGAATCGTCAGCAACACGCCCGCGATATTGGCCAGCACATCGTTATTCCAGAAGCGCAAAACCTCATAGCCTCTTTGCCGAAAAAACGCATCGCGTAGCGCATCGTGGGGGCATTCGTTGTGCTGTCCGCCGTCGAGTTCCACAACCAGGCGTGCAGCAGCGCAGGTGAAGTCGGCGATGTAGGGGCCAATGGGCACTTGGCGGCGAAATTTGCTGCCCAATTGCCCGTTGCGCACACGGCTCCAAAGCAGGCGTTCCGCGTCGGTCATGTCGCGCCGTAATTGGCGTCCGCGGAGGGTGAGGGGATGGATCACAACCAGCACCCCTCCCCAACCCTCCCCACAAGTGGAGAGGGAGCAAACACCCCTCCTCCACGCAGCGGGGGAGGTTGGGAGGGGCCTCCGAAGTAGGCGCGAAGCGCTGTTCTCACCTCCTCCACTTGTGGGGGAGGTCGGGAGGGGCGGCCTACAGCCCGCGCAGCGCAGTTCTCACCTCCCCCACAGCGTGGGGGAGGCCGGGAGGGGGATGGGTCTTTGCTCATTTGCCTTTGCGCGTCTTGGGCGCGAGCAGGGTGCCGCGGCAGTTGGGGGCGCCGCAGCGGCAGGCGTAGTCGCGCTTGAGTTTGGCGGTGTAGCGGGCGTCGAGTTCGAGGGCGTAGTCGAAGAACAATTCTTCGCCGGGGGCGATGTCGCGCAGGGCGTCGATGAACACACGGCTGCCGACTTGCTGCGCTTCGCAGTTGGGCGCGCAGGAGTGGTTGATCCAGCGAGCGCTGTTGCCTTGCACGCCGCCGTCGATCACGGTGTCGTCGCCCAGCGAGAAGTAGAAGGTGTGATTGGGCTGGGCCGGGTCGCGCGGGTGGCGGCGCAGGGCTTCGGGCCAGTCGATGCGCTCGCCCTTGTATTCCAGCAGGCGCTGCCCGGCGTGGATGGGGCGGCGGGCGAACACCCCGCGGCCGTGGATGGGAGAATCTTGCACCTGGGTGTAGGGGCCGCCGGAGGGAGCAACGGCGGGGGCGGGGCGGCTTTTGGGCATCGGTGGTCAGGGCGAGACGGGTGGGAATGCGCGGCGGCGAAGAAACTCGGTAAAGTAAAAAAAGAGAACGCGAGAGGTGGAGGAGACAAACCGCCCGTGATCGTTCTCGTTATGGTCGAAATCGAGGCATTCTAGGGAGCCGTCATCATGGATCAATCTCGTCGTACTCAGTTGAAATGGTTTGGCGCCGCGCTCGGCGCTGTGGCCGTGCCCGTCTGGGCGCAAAACGTGGCCGAACAGGCCGGCGCGCTGGAGAAAAAAGACAAGAAGGCCGTGCCCTTGCCGAAGGAGGGCAGCGAGTTTGCGTTGCCGCCCACGGTGGAGTTGCTGGGCGGCAAGACGCTGCACACCAAGGACTGGGCGGGCAAGGTGATCGTGCTGGAATACTGGGCTACCTGGTGCCCGTTCTGCGCGCGGCAGATGCCGCATGTCGAGACGCTTTACAAGAAGGAGCACCACCGAGGGCTGGAAGTGCTGGCCCTGTCTATCGATAAGAAGGCGGCCGATATTGCGCCGTTTCTCAAGAGCAAGAACTACACCTTTCCGGTGGCGTGGCTGTCGCCCGCGCTGGCCAAGGTGCTTCCCAAACCCGCGGGTCTGCCGGTCACCATTGTCATTGGCCGCGACGGCCGGGTGAAGATGGCCGATTCGGGCGAGTTGTTCGCCGAAGACATCGCGGGCATCGCCAAATTTCTTTGATCGCATCCATTCCGTCCTATGAGTAAAACCCTGGTCATCGCCGAAAAGCCCAGCGTGGCACAAGACATCGTGCGCGCGCTGACGCCGCAGTCGGGCAAGTTCGACAAACATGATGAGTATTTCGAGAACGAGCAGTATGTCGTGACGTCGGCGGTCGGCCATCTGGTGGAAATCAAGGCGCCGGACGACTTCGAGGTCAAACGCGGCAAATGGAGCTTCGCCCATCTGCCGGTCATTCCGCCGCACTTCGATCTGAACCCGATCGAGAAGACCAAGAGCCGTCTGGCGGCGGTGGTCAAACAACTCAAGCGCAAGGATGTGACCGCGCTGGTGAACGCCTGCGACGCGGGGCGCGAGGGCGAACTGATTTTCCGCCTCATCCTGCAATACGCCGAGGGCAAGAAGGCGCTGGACAAGCCGGTGAAGCGGCTGTGGCTGCAGTCGATGACGCCGCAGGCCATCCGCGAAGGGTTCGAGCGTCTGCGCGGCGATGCCGACATGCGCCCGCTGGCCGATGCCGCGCGCAGTCGCAGCGAGGCCGACTGGCTGGTGGGCATCAACGGCACGCGAGCGATGACCGCGTTCAACTCGAAGGACGGCGGCTTTTTCCTCACCCCGGTGGGCCGGGTGCAGACGCCCACGCTGTCCATCGTGGTGACACGCGAAGAGCAGATCCGCAAGCACATTGCCCGCGAATACTTCGAGGTGCACGCGCAGTTTGGCGCGCCCGCCGGGGCGTATGCGGGCAAGTGGTTCGATCCGGCGTTCAAGCGAGGGGAAGATGCAGACGCCCGCGCCGACCGGCTGTGGGACAAGGCGCGCGCTGAGGCCATCGTCGCCGCCTGCAACGGACAGCCCGCCACGGTGCGCGACGAATCCAAGCCGTCCACCCAGCTCTCGCCCGCGCTGTTCGACCTCACCTCTTTGCAGCGCGAGGCCAACGGGCGCTTTGGCTTTTCCGCCAAGACCACGCTCGGCTTGGCGCAGGCGCTATACGAAAAGCACAAGGCGCTGACCTATCCGCGAACCGACTCGCGCCATCTGCCCGAAGACTATCTCGCCGTGGCGCGGCAGACCGCGCAGGCGCTGGCCGAGGCGGGCGGGGCTATCGCGCCGCACGCACGCCGCGCGCTGGAGGCCGACTACATCCGTCCGAGCAAGCGCGTGTTCGACAACACCAAGGTGTCGGATCACTTCGCCATCATCCCCACCACGCAGACGCCCGGCGCACTCACCGAGGCCGAGGCCAAGATTTACGACCTGGTGGCGCGGCGCTTTCTCGCGGTGTTCTTCCCGGCGGCGGAATCTCTGGTGACCACGCGCATCAGCACCGTGGGCGCGCATCAGTTCAAGACCGAGGGCAAGATTCTGGTCAAACCCGGCTGGCTGGAAATCTACGGCAAGGAAGAGCAGGGCGCAGATGACAACCTGCCCGCCGTGAAAGAGGGCGACGCGGTGCAGGCCGAGACCGTGGAACTCAAAACCCTCAAGACCCGCCCGCCCGCGCGCTACTCCGAAGCGACCTTGCTGGGCGCGATGGAAAACGCGGGCAAGATGGTGGAAGACGAAGAACTCGCCGAGGCGATGTCGGGCAAAGGGCTGGGCACGCCGGCCACGCGCGCGGCCACCATCGAAGGCTTGCTGGCCGAGGCGTATATGGTGCGCGAGGGCCGTGAGCTGATCCCCACCGCCAAGGCCTTCCAGCTCATGACCCTGCTGCGCGGCTTGCAGGTGGAAGAACTCACCAAGCCCGAGCTCACCGGCGGCTGGGAGCACAAGCTGGCGCAAATGGAGCGCGGCCAGCTCTCGCGCGAGGCCTTCATGCGCGACATTGCCGGCATGACCGAAACCATCGTGCGCCGCGCCAAGGAATTCGACCGCGACACCGTGCCCGGCGACTACGCCACACTGCAAACCCCCTGCCCGAACTGCGGCGGCGTGGTCAAGGAGAACTACCACCGCTACGCCTGCACGCAGTGCGATTTTTCCATCGGCAAACATCCGGGCGGACGCAGCTTCGAGCTGGCCGAAGTGGAGCAACTGCTGCGCGACAAACACCTCGGGCCGCTTACCGGTTTTCGCAGCAAGATGGGCCGCCCGTTCGCCGCCGAACTCAAGCTGGCGCAGGAAGACGGCAAAGGGCAGTGGAAACTCGAATTCGACTTCGGTGACAGCGCGCCCGGCAGCGACGGGGGCGAAGCGCCCGACTTCAGTTCGCAACAGCCGCTGGGCGCCTGCCCCAAATGCGGCAGCGCGGTGTATGAAGCGGGCAGCAGCTATGTCTGCGAAAAGAGCGTCGGCCCGGCGCCGAGCTGCGACTTCCGCAGCGGCAAGATCATTTTGCAGCAGCCCATCGAGCCCGAGCAGATGCGCAAACTGCTGGAGACCGGCCGCACCGATCTGCTCGACGGCTTCGTCTCGGCGCGCACCAAACGCAAGTTCAAGGCGTTTCTGGTGAAACAAACGGGCGGCAAAATCGGCTTCGAATTCGAGCCGCGCCCGGCCAAGGCGCCAGCGAAAAAAGCGGCCGCCAAAAAGGCAACGGCGTGACAACAGGGCGTCATGCTGCAAGCGCAAGATGCACGGGATGATCAACGCCGCTCACCATCATGACGACTCGAATTCCATTTGATCTGCGCTGGTTCGCGCACCGCGGCGGGGGCGATGCCGCGCCCGAGAACACGCTGGCCGCGTTTGAAGTCGGCTTCAAGGCGGGGTTTCGCGCGTTTGAATGCGATGTGAAACTCAGTGCCGACGGCGTGCTGTGGCTGCTGCACGACGACACGCTCGACCGCACCACCGATGCGCGCGGCTCGGCGGCGCCCTGGCGCTGGGAAAACCTGCAACTGGTGGATGCCGGAAGCTGGCACAGCGCGGCGTTCAAGGGCGAGCCTCCGGCCTCGCTCGATCAGGTGCTCGACTTCGCCGCGCGCCATGCGGTCTGGCTGAACCTGGAAATCAAGCCCAACCCGGGGCAGGATGCGCAAACCGGCGAGGCCGTGGCGCGCCGCGTGGTGCAGTGGCTGGCCGATCAGCCATCAGCTCCGCGACCCTTGCTGTCGTCGTTTTCGCTCGCCGCGCTGCAGGCCGCCCGCGCAGCGCTCGACGCCCTGCAGGCCGATGTGCCGCTGGCCTATTTGGTCGAAACCTACGACGATCAGGCGCTGGAGCAGGCCGTGGCGCTGGGCGCCGAGGGGCTGCATACCGATTGGCAACAGGTGACGCCTGCAGTCGTGGCGGCGGTGCATGCGCGCGGGCTGAAGCTGCGCGCCTATACGGTGAATGACGCCAATCAGGCGAGAGCGCTGCTGGCTGACGGGCTGGAGGGTCTGTTTACCGACCGCCTGGATCTCCCTTCTCGTTTGTAAGTCCGGCCTGCCACAGCTCGGACAGCAACGCCCGGCTGTACTGGCTGGCCACGGCGTGGATGAAGCGGCCGAAGTCGATGTGGGCGGTGTCGTCGGCGCGGTCGGAAATGGTGCGCACCAGAGCGAAAGGCACGTCGTAATCGCGGCAGACCTGCGCCACTGCGGCGCCCTCCATCTCTACCGCGAGCGCGTCGGGCAGCGCCCGGCGCAGCGCATCGCTGTCGGCGCGGGTTGAGATAAAGCGGTCACCGCTGACAATCAGCCCGCGATGCACGCGTGGGGTGTACAGCCCGAAAGTCTGGCGGGTTTCGGCATCAATCAAGGGCTCGGCCTGCGGTGACAAAAGCCGCTGCGCCGCGGAGTGCAGGCGGTCGGTGAGCGTGCGGTTCGCGGCAAAGTGCGTCAACCCCGTGTCGGGCACTTCGTATTGTGGATAGAGCGGTCGGGCATCGAGGTCGTGCTGCAGCAGCGTGTCGGCAATCACCAGGTCGCCCACTGCCACGCCGTCTCCCAGGCCGCCAGCCACGCCGGTGAACAGCAGCGCGTCGCAGCCGAATTCGACAATCAGGCTGGTGGTCGTGGCGGCCGCCGCCACTTTGCCGATGCCGCACAGCACCAGCACGACGTCGCTGCCCCACAGCGTGCCCAGGGTGTAGTCGCGGCTGCCGTGACGCACGCAGCGCGTCTGCTGCAAACATTCCAGCAAACCCTGCTGCTCCTGCGCAATGGCGCTGACGATGCCGAAACGCGCCGCGTTCATCGCTTGCGCCCGTTGCGGCTTAGCCGGGTCAGGCCGAACGCTGTTTGCTCTGTGTCAAACCGTAAACTGTGTACGGATTTATTCTCACGCATCGTCAACAACAGGGAGGAAGACATCATGGGATCTGCTTGGCAAGGATTGCTTGGCACCGATTATGGTCTGTTCAGCTTGATTGGCAGCATTTTCATGCTGGGCATCGGCGTATTTTTTATCTGGTTTTTCAGCCGCAAAATTCAGCAGAGCGCCGACGAGCATGCGCGCGAACTGCGCAAAGGCGCAAACAAGCCGCCAGTCAACAACGGCCGCGGCTAAGAGCGTCTGGTTTTGGCTGACGCTGCCTATTCGGCGACCCCTTCTGCGAACCCTTCGGCAACCCCTTCGGCTGGCTGATCCCCCGGGCTAACCCTGCGCGCTTCAGCCGCGGGTTGACGTATGCTTTCGTCGGTTACAAAAAAAGACAAGTCATTTCACAACACAACAAATCAACGGAGATCGCCATGCAGCGTCGTCAAGCAGTCATTGGTCTGGGGTTGGCCGCAGCCGGTTTGGGTCTGAGCCCCCTGGTGCGGGCGCAACAGCCCATCGTCATCAAGTTCAGCCATGTGGTCGCGCCCAACACCCCCAAAGGGCAGGCCGCCGAATACTTCAAAAAATTGGCGGAAGAGCGCACCAAGGGCCGGGTGAAGGTGGAGGTCTATCCCAACAGCCAGCTCTATAAAGACAAGGAGGAAATGGAGGCGCTGCAGCTCGGTTCTGTGCAGATGCTTGCACCTTCGCTGGCCAAGTTCGGACCGCTGGGGGCCAAGGAATTCGAATTGTTCGACCTGCCCTACGTCTTCGACGACTACACCGCCCTGCACAAGATCACGCAAGGCCCCATTGGCGCCGGGCTGCTGAAAAAGCTCGAATCCAAGGGCATTCTCGGTTTGGCCTATTGGGACAACGGCTTCAAGGACATGAGCGCCAATAAGCCGCTGCGCAATCCCGCAGACGCCAAGGGCCTGAAGATGCGCATCCAGTCGAGCAAGATTCTTGAGATGGAAATGCGCGCCATCGGCGCCATTCCACAAGTGCTGGCGTTCTCCGAGGTTTATCAGGCGCTGCAGACCGGGGTGGTGGACGGCACCGAGAATCCGCCGTCCAACTTCTACACCCAGAAATTCTATGAAGTGCAGAAGGCCATGACGCAGACCCAGCACGGATATTTGGGTTACGCAGTCATCGTCAACCAGAAGTTCTGGGATGGCTTGCCGGCCGACATTCGCAAAACACTCGATCAGGCCATGGTCGAAGCCACCGATTTCGCCAACAAGGTGGCGAAGAAGGACAACGACGATGCCACCGAAGCGGTGCGCAAGTCGGGCAAGTGCGAGGTCATCGCCCTCACTCCGGCCGAGCGTCTGGCTTGGAAAAAGGCGATGGTGCCGGTTTACAAACAGGCCGAGTCGCGCGTGCCCAAGGCGCTGATGGACTCTGTGTTCAAGGCGACCGGTTTCGATCCCGCCAAGCTCTGAGTCGTTCAGAATCGATGTGCGAAGCCCGTGCCCAGTCGGCATGGGCTTTTGTCGTTCTGGCCCGTCAACCCCTTCCTGATCGGACCTTCCCATGTCTGCTCTTGCCTTGTTCAACCGCGTGCTCGACCGGTTGGAAGAAACGCTGATCGCCATTCTGATGGCGGCGGCGACCTTGCTCATTTTTGTTGCCGTCGTGTATCGCTATATGGCGGGCTTTGCCATTCCGGGCTGCGCATTTCAGCGATCGTGGACGCCTGTTTCAGTCTGATCGTGGACGGCGTTTCAGCGCGATCGTGGACGCGCGTGGGGTGCGCGCAAGCGATGGGTTGGACTGTATCTCAAACGTCCACGATCAGCCTGAAACGGTTCTTGCGAAGCGGTTGGTGAGGGGATTCTTTGCAGGCTTATCCACGGCGGCGGACGGCGCTTGCGACGGACCGGCCGCCGCGGTGGATAAGGCGTGTTCGGCGCAGCGGTGGCGGAGGTTCTGGGGGGTCATTGATCTTTATCCTTCTCGCGCAGCGATGGGCCTTTGAGCTCGATTTTGTGGCTGCTGTGCACGATGCGGTCGAGAATGGCGTCAGCCAGCGTGGGGTCGTCGAGGTAGGCATGCCAAGCTTTCACTGGAAGCTGACTGGTGATCAGCGTGGAGCGGCTGCCGACGCGGTCGTCGAGCAGTTCGAGCAAGTCATTGCGCTCGGCCGCGCCCATGGGCGCGATCGCAAAGTCGTCAATCAGCAGCAAGTCAAGCCTGGCCAGTTGGGTCATGCGTTTGGCATAGCTGCCGTCGCCGTGGGCGACCTGCAGCTCGTCGAACAG
Source organism: Thiomonas sp. OC7 (assembly GCF_900634595.1). NCBI lineage: Bacteria > Pseudomonadati > Pseudomonadota > Betaproteobacteria > Burkholderiales > Thiomonas > Thiomonas sp. OC7. The sequence goes on from NZ_LR131953.1 coordinate 2,798,742, forward strand.
GCGTGCTGCGCGGGTGTACAGCACCGAGAAGCCCGCGCGGGCGGCCTGATGCGCCAGGGCGCAACCCAACCACGTCTTGCCGCACCCCGTGGCGCCGGTGATGAGCAAGTTCTGTGCATGGCGTAGCCAGTCGCCACCGGCCAGGTTGGCGATGAGATGACGGTCCAGGCCGCGGCTGGCACGCCAGTTGATGTCCTCCACGCAGGCAGCAGAAACCTTGAGCCTGGCCGCCTTGAGCAGGCGCTGCAGGCGGCGGCCGTCACGCCAGGCGATCTCGCTTTGCACCAGCAGCGTGAGCCGCTCGTCGAAAGCCAGGGCGGCTGCCGCCGTGCTGCTGGCCTGCTCCGTCAGGGCGTGGACCATGCCGTCCAGGCGCAGCGCGCGCAGTTGGTCGAGGGTGTGTTCATTGAGCATCGTTGTTCTCCGTCAGTGGTAGTAATCGGCACCGCGCACGTTCTCGTGCTCGGGCAAGGCGGTGGACGCCGCCGTGGGGATTGAGGCGTGCTGGCGATCAAGCCCGCTCTTGAGGATTGAGGCCACGCTGCGGTAAGTGGGCGAGCGGATCGCCAGCGCCCTGGCGCAGGCCGCTTCCAGGCGCTGGGGCGTGTACTCACGCGCCAGGCGCTTGAGGCCCAGGCAGGCGCGGTAGCCCTGCTCGGGATGCGGGCGGTTCTCCAGTTGCCAGGTCACGACGCCCGCGGCGGCCACCCCGATGCTCTGGCCCCACTTGATGAGCTTGGCCGGGGTCCACTCCAGGTGCGCACGGTGCGAGGCTGGCATATGCTCGGGCGTGGTGGAGTGCTGGCCGCGCCGGGCGTTCAGCGCATGACAGGCCACGCGCTGGTTGGCGCAGAAGATCTCCAGCAGCCCGGCGCCCGCGCGCATCTCCACCGAACTGCCCACCAGGCGGTGCGGCACGCTGTAGTAGTGCCCCTCGAACTCGACGTGATAGTCGACGTTGACCTTGGCCTGCTTCCAGTTGCCAACCACGTAGCGCGTGGCTGGCAGGGGCGAGAGCGCCGGGGCGTCGAGGGCCAGGAAGGCGTCGCGGCGGCAGCCGGGCAGCTTCTGGAACGGGCGCAGGTTCAGATCGGCAATGAGCGCGGCGATCGCCGCGTTGAGCTCGATCAGGCTGAAGAAGCGACGGTTGCGCAGCCGCGCCAGGATCCACCTTTCGATCAGCAGCACCGCGCCCTCGACCTTGGGCTTGTCTCTCGGGTGCGCCGGGCGTGCGGCCAGCAGCGCGCAGCCGTAATGGTTGGCAAATTCCTCATACGTGCGGTTGGGCAGCGGGTCGTAGTGGTCGGGGTGTTTGATCAGGGCGCGCGCCTGGTCGGGCACGATCAGCCGCGGTACGCCGCCGAAGAACTCCAGCGCCTGGACTTGCGCGCCGATCCAGTCGGCGGTGGTCTGCCGAGGCGTGGCGCAGGCGTAGGTGTAGCTCGACGCCCCCAGCGTGGCCACGAAGATCTGTGCAGCGCTGATCTCGCCGGTGGCCACGTCGGTGATCGGCACCGTCTGCCCGGCGTAATCGACAAACAGCTTCTCGCCGGCCCCATGCACCTGGCGCATGGAGCGCTTGAGGGTCTGCGCCCAGGCGCGGTACTTGACGCAGAAACTGGTGTACTTGTAGGCCAGCGCGTTGCCCTGCGCGTACTCCTCCCACAGCAGCATCAGCGTCACGCCGGGACGCTTGAGTTCCTGGTGAATGGCGGCAAAATCGGGGGCGAGATGATCGCTGGCGCGCGGCACCGGCGGGCGGTACAGCCGCCCCTCCAGCTCAACGTCGGTCAGCGTCTGGGCCACCGCCCAGTCCACCCCGGCCACGCGGGCCTGCGACACGTACTTGCCCACCGCGCTCTTGGACAGCTTGAGCGCGCGGGCCACTTCGCTATAGGTCAACCCAACCTGCAGGTGCAGGCGCAATGCTTCTCGGATCTGGCGCATCGTGATTCTGGTTGTGGGCATCGGCTTCGATCAAAAAATCGACCAGCCTAGACCGCCTAGGAAATCACTTGCCGCCACCCCCAATCGTCCACGATGACGCTGAAACAGCGTCCACGATCAGGCTGAAACGCCGTCCACGATCCCGCTGAAATGCCGTCCACGATCAGCCTGAAATGCCGTCCACGATGGGCTGAAATACGCACCGGGCTTGCAGGACTGGCTGTTGTCGCTCAACTTGAGCTGGGCGCAGGAACTCTGCATCTATATGTTCGTGTGGATGGCCAAGTTCGGCGCGGCGTATGGCGTGCGCACCGGCATCCATGTGGGCGTGGACGTGTTGGTCAACCGCCTTGCGCCGGAAAAACAAAAACCCGTCATTCTGTTCGGTCTGCTGGCCGGAGCGCTGTTCACCGGCACGGTTGCGGTCATGGGCGCGAACTTTGTCTGGCATGTCGGCCATACCGTCCAGACTTCGCCCGATCTCGAAGTGCCCATGTGGTGGGTATACATGGCGATTCCGCTGGGATCGTCGTTGATGTGCTACCGCTTTTTGCAGGTCGCTTGGCGCTTCAACCGCGACGGGGAATTGCCGCACCACGATCCGGGCGCGGTGGAAGGGCTGGATGAGCCGATGGAGATCGCGCCCGGCGCGGACAACATTCATCCGGTGCCGCAGATGGGAGGTGCGAAATGAGCGCGCTGATCATTTTCGCCCTGCTGCTCGCCCTGATGCTCACGGGCATGCCCATTTCCATCGCCCTCGGGCTGACGGTGCTCACCTTCTTGTTCACCATGACCGATGTGCCGATCCAGGCCGTGGCGCTCAAGCTGTTCACCGGGATCGAGAACTTCGAGATCATGGCGATTCCGTTCTTCATTCTGGCCGGTAACTTTCTGACCCACGGCGGCGTGGCGCGCCGCATGATCACCTTCGCCAGCAGCCTCATCGGTCATTGGGCTGGCGGGCTGGGGCTGGCCGGGGTGCTGGCTTGCGCGCTGTTCGCCGCGGTGTCGGGGTCCAGCCCGGCCACTGTGGTGGCCATCGGCTCCATATTGATGCCGGCCATGGTCAAGGCCGGGTTTCCGCCGCGCTTCGGAGCCGGGGTCATCACCACCTCGGGCGCGCTGGGCATTCTCATTCCGCCGTCGATCGTGATGGTGCTGTATTCAGTTTCCACCAATTCGTCGGTGGGCGCGCTATTCATGGCCGGGGTGGTACCCGGCATCATGCTGGCCACCATGCTGGGCGTGACCACCTGGTGGCGCGCCTGGCGAGGCAAGTACCCGCGCCAGCCTCGGGCGACTTGGGCGCAGCGCGGCAAGGCGCTGCGCGAGAGTTTCTGGGGGCTGATGCTCATCCTCATCGTGCTGGGCGGCATTTACAGCGGCATGTTCACCCCCACCGAGGCGGCGGCGATGAGCGCGGTGTACGCCTTCATCATCGCCGTGTTCGTCTACAAGGATCTCAAGCTCAGCGATGTGCCGCGGGTGCTGCTGGCTTCGGCCAATATGAGCGCCATGCTGCTTTACATCATCACCAACGCGGTGCTGTTCTCGTTCCTGATGACCTCGGAGCACATTCCGCAAAACATGGCGCAGTGGCTGCTGGGCGCGGGCCTGGGGCCGATTGCCTTCCTGCTGCTGGTGAATGTGCTGCTGCTGGTGGCCGGCAATGTGATGGAGCCTTCGAGTATCGTGCTGATTCTCGCGCCCATTCTGTTTCCGGTGGCCATGCAACTGGGCATCGACCCGATCCACTTCGGCATCATCATGGTGGTGAATATGGAAGTGGGCATGTGCCACCCGCCGGTGGGCCTCAACCTTTATGTCGCCAGCGGCATCGCCAAGATGGGCATCACCGAACTCACCATCGCGGTGTGGCCTTGGCTGCTGACCATGCTGGTGTTTCTGGGTCTGGTGACCTACATCCCGGCAATCAGCCTGGCGTTTCCCCGCTGGCTGGGCATGGTGCAGTGAACCTCAGCGCGGCTCAGGCCGCCTGCGCTTCGTCGGGCTGACTGCAGGTCCATTTCTCGCCCATGTCGGACGAGAGGTAGCCGACCAGGCGGAAGTTGTCTTGCGTGGCGATATTTGGCTCGGTGCGGTAAATGGCCACGCCATAAGCCCCTCGCAGCCGGGCGTGCTCCGCCTTGGCCAGCGCCTCGACGACTGCGTGGTCGCCGACGGCCACGACATAACTGTGCTGCTCGGCCTCGCCGTGGTGGAAGGCTTGGGCGAAATAGATGAATGTGTTGGCGTTTGTCATGGAAAACCTCCTTGTGTAAGCCGAATAATCGATGCGAAAAGCATAGGACGTTCTGCGCTGGATCAGATGATGAAATCGTGACAAGCGATAACGAGGTGGGGCCGTCGAGCGGCCCGGCTGCGATCAAACTGAGATGCGCCCCGCTACTCGCGGAGCGCATCGGCTTTGCGCCTGGTCACTTCGCCGATCAGATCGCCGTCCACAGATAGAGATAGAGGGTATTCATAGCGCTTGCGTTGGTGCCGGCGCCATCAAAATTGGTTTTGGCCCCGAGATATTTGTTGTACAGCGTGTACTGCAAACCGATCCGCAGATTTTTCTCGGGGTTGACCCAGCTCTTGCCAAACGGATTCCAGTCGATTTCAAAAATGGCGCCGTTGGTATTCGGGCTGTTGGTGCGCGAGTTGGCATAAACCACGGCATCGGAGGAGCCAGTGGTTTGAAACAGCCCGAGCGTTGCCCCGTAAGTATTGTCACGCCAGTAGGCCACGTTCAGATTGGCCGAGTTCAGCGTGTTGCTGCCGTTACTCGCGTTGCCTTGCAACAGCGCTTGGTTCAGGTTCTGGCGTTCGTGCATATAAATGGCGTTTGCGGTGATGATGTTCGGGCCGCCATTGAGGAATTGATAGGTCGCATCCAGGCCGATGTCGTGATAGTCGTCTGTGGGCAGTCCGGGCAGACCGCTGGTGTTGATGCGGGCGTCAAATCCCAGCAGGCCGGCCTCGAATACATGGGGGCCGACGGTTTTGGAGTACCACAGCCGCCAGTAGGGCGCTTCGCCTTGCAGGGAGGCGTTGCCTGCATGCAGTGCGTTGGCCCAGTAAGTCGAAAGGTTGTGATAGGCCCCAGCCTCCGCGTACCAGCTGTTGTCAATCATCGTGTACGCCGTGGCGCCCACGACACTTTGCCCCAGGTTGTAAATGACGGGGGATACCGGCGGACCGCTGTTGCCGAATGGCGGCGCCATATAGCTGTATTGCCAAGCGGGCGTGGTGTTCCACACGTCCGACAGAGTGGGGTTGTTGTTCAGACTCATGCCGAACAGGCCGCTGGCGGAGCCGAGTGTGTAGGCGTGGGCGTAACGCAGCTCGGTGTTGTCCCAGGCCAGGTTTTGCGAACCTGGGTCGGAATAGGTGGCCTGCCCCAGCATGCCCACGTGGTCGGTAATGCGACCCGCCAGAAAAATGGAGGCCTGCTGCAGCGCGGTGAAGTTGTCGTTGGCGCTGAATCCTGCGGGCGGCGGGCCCATGTAGTTGTTGTTGCCATAGCTCTGCGCCTGGTGGGTGTAAGAAGCCACCAGCATGGCCGACAGCGGAATGTGTTTTTTTCCGTCGCTCAGGGTGTAGCCATCGAGCTTGAACGCCCGGCCGAAAGGCGTGAGCTGCGGGCCGAAGCCGCCGACGTGACAGGCGATGCAGTCCTGCCCGGTCTGGCGGGCAAAGGCGGGCACTGCTTGCGCGTTGGGCGCCCACGCCAGGCAGCCGATCAAACCGGTCAACGCTGCGAGGCTGTATTTCAATCGGCGCGCAGACTCACGCTGCCGGGTGAAGAACTGGCGGAAAAAAACGTTTTGTGAACAAAGGATGAGAGACATGACGACCTCCATGTTTTTCCTTGCGGCGACTGCGACAAATTGGCGCACAACGCTGAAGGGGTTTTGTCATGTCTGCATTCTGGGCGCCCTGTGTTCCGCGAGCTTGATTCAAGTCAACGACATCTAAATACTTGAATGTAATCAGATGCAACACCTGAGCGCCTCAGAAGGGTCAGCGCAGCCCGGCCCTGGGAGCTCAGGTGGACAGGGCGTTGATCTGATCGATATAAGCCTGCATGGCCTCGGCGCGGGGCATGCCTTTGCGTGCGGCCCAGGCATCCCATTTGGCGCGGGTGACGAAATCGGTCAAACTGGGGCGCTCGCCCGAAACGTCGCCCGCACTGCCTTGTTTGTACAGGCCGTAGAGTTGCAGCAGGGTTTGGTTGTCGGGGCGGGTGGTGAGGGTTTTGGAATGGGCGACGGCAGCGCCGAAGGCGGTCTGAAGCTCGGCGGAAAGGGTGGTGTCGGTCATGAGAAAAAGCACGGTCGTTCGAGAGTGCGCATCATACGGCCCGGGTGGGCGGCGGTCTTAAGCCGATCCTCAGACGGCGTCGTTAGGCTGCGACAGCTGAGGGCATGTCCGTACTGTGACAACGGCCGCGCCCTCACAGGCACAATGCCGCAGTTTTCGCGTTTTCGGGAGCCGTTTGCCTCATGCCACCTCAAGCCTCTCCACAGTCGTATCGCTTCGCCCTCAGACATTTCTATTCGCTCGCCAAACCGTACTTGGTTTCGGAAGAGAAGAAAAAGGGCTGGGGTCTGCTTTTGCTGGTACTGGCGATGAATCTGGCGCTGGTTTGGGTGAATGTGAAGCTCACGCAGTGGAACGGTGATTTTTTCAATGCGCTGCAGGCGAAGAATTTCGGCGCGTTCAAGCAACTGCTGCTGTACTTCACTGGCTACGCCTTTCTCTACATCGCCCTGGCGGTGTATTCGCAGTACTTTTTGCAGATGCTGCAGATCAACTGGCGGCGCTGGATGACCGAGGTGTTTCTCAAGGACTGGCTGGCCGGCGGCACGCATTACCGCATGTCGCTGCGGCAGGGCAACACCGACAACCCGGACCAGCGGATCGCCGACGACATCGGCGGTTTCATCAACGGCAGCCTGAATCTGTTTTTCGGCTTCGTTTCCTCGCTGGTCACGCTGTTTTCTTTTCTGGTCATGTTGTGGATGCTGTCGGGCGCGGTCACCCTGTTCGGCATCACCATTCCCGGCTACATGGTGTGGGTCGCCATTCTGTATGCCGGTGTGGGCAGCGTGCTGGCGCATTGGGTGGGCAAGCCGCTGATTCGGCTCAACTTCTACCAGCAGCGCTACGAGGCGGATTTTCGCTTCGGCCTGGCGCGCACCCGCGAGCACGACGAAGGCATTGCGCTCTACAACGGCGAGCAGCGCGAATTGGCCGGGCACCGCGACCGGTTCGCCAATGTGTGGAGCAACTGGTGGGGCATCATGAAGCGGCAGAAGCTGTTCACCTGGTACAGCGCGTTTTACGGCCAGCTCGCCATCATCTTCCCCATCCTGGTGGCCGCGCCGCGTTACTTTGCCGGGCAGATTCAACTCGGCGGCCTGACGCAGACGGCGCAGGCCTTCGGTCAGGTGCAGGGCGCGCTGTCCTGGTTCATCGGCGCGTACACCAGCATTGCCGACTGGCGCGCCACCGTCGAGCGTCTGCAGACCTTTGTTGAGGCCATGCAAAACGCGCAGAGTCATCCGCCTACGCCCACGGCGCCCGCTTCCGCAGGTCTGTCCTCAGACCGGTCATCAAGCGCTGCGATCGCTTCGGCCGGTGTGGTGCCGCTGCGCAGCGCGCGCGAGTCGGTGGCGCTGGGCGATCTGCTGCTGCTCTCTCCCGACGGACGGCCGCTGCTGCAATGCGCGGGCGAGCACATCAGCCGCGGCCAGCACACCCTGTTCACCGGGCCGTCGGGCAGCGGCAAGAGCACGCTGGTGCGCTGGCTTGCCGGTATCTGGCCCTACGCGCTCAACACCGCGCACGCGCACGCGCCATCGGGCCGCACGCTGTTCCTGCCGCAAAAGCCGTATCTGCCGCTGGGCACGCTCAAGCAGGCGCTCACCTATCCGCAAAGCCCGGAAGACTTCAGTGCCGCGCAAATCAGCGAGGCACTGCAACTCGCCCGTGTGCCTTATCTGGAAGCCGCGCTGGGGCAGACGGATACCTGGATGCAACGCCTCTCGCCCGGCGAGCAGCAGCGCCTGGCGGTGGCCCGCGCCCTACTCATCGCCCCGGACTGGCTGTTCATGGACGAGGCCACCAGCGCGCTCGATGCACCGACCGAACGCGCCATGTACGCGCTTTTGCAGCAGCGTCTGCCCGACGCCACGCTGGTCAGTGTGGCGCACCGTGTGGGCGTGATCGGATTTCATGCGCAGATTTACGCGGTCGTGGCCGACCCCTCGGGCGAAGGCCCGGCGCGCATGGAAAAACGCGATGCCGAGCGGGCGCAAAAGGCAGCGCTGGGCGACGAGGGTGCACCGGGGGCGCCAGCCTTCGCATCGTGATGCGGCGGTGATGCTGCTTTCTGACGATCTGTCCGCCGCCGGGTTTGACCAGCCCTTCGAGCTGCTGCGCGGCTGCCATGCCCGCATCACCCGCATGGACGCTCTGCTGCTGCGGCTGATCGATCATGTGGCGCTCAAGGAAACGCAGGGCCGCCCCAAGTTTCCTTGTTCCCCACGGGGGGCGGGGCGGCGTGCCGACCCTGGGGGCGCACAAGAAGGTACGGACGCACAGGCGCAGCAGGCGGCCGACAAAGTGCTGCACTACTTCGATGTAGCCGCGCCGCTGCACCATGAAGACGAGGAACTGCATGTGTTTCCGCTGCTGCGCGCTTCGGCGGCAGGGTGGGACGGTGACGACGCGGTGCTGGAAACGCTTGAAAGCGATCACCGCGTGTTGGCCGTGCTCTGGGCCGAGTTGCGCAACTGGCTGCTGCAAGTGAAAGCCGCGAAGGCCCTGCCCGCTTCGGCGCCCATCACCGATGCGGCGCAACGCTTCAGCGCCCTGCACGCCGCGCATATTGCCATCGAAAACACGCAGATTTTTACGGCCGCGCAAGCGCGCATGAATGCCGCCCAAATCACGGCGATGGGCCAGGACATGGCTGCTCGCCGTGGAGTGCGCTGGCCGCCGGATTAAGGTCTGTTCACGCTATTGGTGTGAGAAAGGCGTGATCGTCTGTCGCGGTTTCGCAGCGCTGCGCGTTACTTCAGAACCTGCTCCCACGACACACGAGGTCATCGCCATGTCTCAACCGCTCATTCCCGCTGCACTCAACACCCCGAAGCGTCGCCTCGCGGCTCTGATCTTGCCTGCTGTTGCCGCGCTGGGGCTGGGCGGTTGCGTGGTGGCGCCCGTGCCGCCTCAATATGGCTACGGCGCGCCTGCGTATGACGTGGTCAATGTGCCGCCTCCCGCCCCGCAGTACGAGGCGGTTAGCGTGGCGCCTTACCCCGGAGCGGTGTGGATCACCGGCTATTGGGGCTGGGCAAACGGTCGCTACATATGGAACCGGGGCTACTGGCACGCGCCACGGCCTGGCTACCGTTGGGTGCCGCATCGCTGGGTGCAGCAAGGCGGCGGTTGGCATGGCCAGGGCGGCCGCTGGGAACGGCGCTGATCCTCCAAGGGATGCGCACCCGTGATGCGGCGCGGGGTTGATGCGTCACCCCAGCCCGCGCACCACGTCCAGCGCTTCTTCGATGCGCGACACCGGGTGCAACTCCAGCCCTTCGAACTGTTTTCCCGCACCCTTGGGGGCATTGGCAGCCGGAATGATGGCAGCGGAGAAGCCGAGCTTGGCGGCTTCGCGCAGGCGCTCTTGCCCGCGCGGGGCGGGGCGGATTTCACCCGCCAGGCCGACTTCGCCGAAGGCCAGCAGACCGCGCGGTAGCGGGCGGTTGCGCAGCGAACTTTGAATGGCCAGCAGCACCGCCAGATCGGCCGCGGGCTCGGTGATGCGCACGCCGCCCACGGCGTTGACGAACACGTCTTGATCGCCGCTGGCTACGCCGGCATGGCGATGCAGCACGGCCAGCAACATGGCCAGCCGCGCTGCGTCCAGGCCCACGGACAGACGGCGCGGGCTGGGCGCGGCGGCGTTGTCCACCAACGCCTGCACTTCCACCAACAGCGGTCGCGTGCCCTCCAGAGTGGCCAGCACGCAGGTGCCCGGAACCGGCTCGGCGTGGGTGGAGAGGAAGATGGCCGAGGGGTTGGACACGCCTTTGAGGCCATGCTCGGTCATGGCGAACACGCCCAGTTCATTCACCGCGCCGAAGCGGTTTTTGATGGCGCGAATCAGCCGGAAGCGCGACTGCGTGTCGCCCTCGAAATACAGCACGGTATCGACCATGTGCTCTAGCACGCGCGGCCCGGCGAGCGCGCCTTCCTTGGTGACATGGCCGACGAGCACCAGGGTGATGCCGCTGGCCTTGGCCGCGCGGGTGAGTTGCGCCGCGCATTCGCGCACCTGCGACACCGACCCCGGCGCCGAGGACAGCGCCTCGGTGTAAGCCGTCTGGATGGAGTCGATCACTGCGATGGAATAGGCCCCCACGTTCGCATTCGCTCGCTGCCCCCCGAGGGGGGCATCCCCACCCCGACCCTCCCCACCCGTGGGGAGGGAGTGATTGCTCCTCCCCCGCTCGGTGGGGGAGGTTGGGAGGGGGAAACGCCCGCCTTGGGACGGCCCTGCGCCGGGGCCGCGTGCTAACTCGTCGAGCATGACCTCCAGCTGCGTCTCGGCCATCAGCCGCACCGGCGCGTCTTTCAGCCCCAGGCGCTGGGCGCGCAGCGCCACCTGCGCGGCGGATTCTTCGCCGCTGATATAGAGCACCGGCAGTTCGGCGGACAGGCTGGCAAGCACCTGCAGCAGCAGGGTGGACTTGCCGATGCCCGGATCGCCGCCGAGCAGCAGGACGCCGCCGGGCACCAGGCCGCCGCCGAGCACCCGGTCGAGTTCGTCGATGCCGCTGCTTCGGTGCGCGTGGCGCTCGGCCTGCACCTCGGTGAGCAGCACCGGGCCGCTCGCTGCGGTGAGGCCGCCGCGCCCGGCGAACTGCGCTGCCGCGGCGCCGTGCCGTGCGCCGGGGCGGGCGGCATCGACGTTGCGCTCTGCCGTTTCCACCAAGGTGTTCCAGGCCTGGCAGTGCGGGCACTGGCCCTGCCACTTGGCGGATTTGCCGCCGCACTCGGAGCAGACGTAAACGGTTTGGGGTTTGGCCATATTGCTTGGGTGAGCTCAGAAACTCGCCGGGCCGTCCCAAGAGTTTCTGGCCCCTTGAGGGGAGAACCGAACGTAGCGAAGGTTTTCGGGGTGGGCTATTCCCTACTCCACTCGCACCGGCACGCGGGCAGCCAGTGCGCACATCAGCTCGTAGCCGAGCGTGCCCGCGGCTGCCGCAACCTCGTCGATCGAGAGCTCGGCCTGCGCGTCCTGCCCCCACAGCAGCACGGGGCTGCCGATCATGGGCTGGTTGCCTGCGGCAAACACCGGCTCGAGATCGACGGTGATCATGTCCATCGACACCCGGCCGACCAACTGCGTGCGCACGCCGTCCACCACGATGGGCGTGCCGTTGGGGGCGACGCGCGGGTAGCCATCGGCATAGCCGCAGGCGACCACGCCGATGCGCATGGGGCGCGGCGCGGTGAAGCGCGCGCCGTAGCCCACACACTCGCCCGCAGCGATGTGCTGAATGTCGATGAGCTCGCTGCGCAGACTCATGGCGGGGTGCAGCTTCCAGTGCGCCGCGTCTAGCGCCAGCCCGGTGGGCGAGCTGCCATAGAGCGCAATGCCGGGCCGCACCCAGTCGGTCGCAACGCGCGGGTCGGCGCCGTGCACCAGCACCGCGGCGGAATTGGCCAGGGTGCGTTCGCCGCTCAGATGGCCCACGCCGCGGGCGAATCGTGCCAGCGCTTCGTCGATTCCGCTGGCTTCGTCGGCGCAGGCGAAGTGGGTCATGTGGGTGATTTCGCCCACCTGTGGCAGCGCGTTCAGCCGCTCCCAGGCGGCGGCGTAGGCCTCGGGCGAAAAGCCCACGCGGTTCATGCCGGTGTTCATTTTGAGGAACACGCGGTGCGTGCGGTTGCCGCGGTGCACCGCCAGCCAGTCGATCTGTTCGCGGCAATGCACTACATGCCAGAGGTTGAGGCGTTCGCAAAGCGCGAGGTCTTCCGGGGCGAAACAGCCTTCGAGCAGCAGAATGGGGCCGACCCAGCCGAGCGCGCGCAGCTTCTCGGCCTCGGTCAGATCGAGCAGCGCGAAACCGTCGGCCGTGCGCAGCGCGCCATACGCACGGGCGATGCCGTGACCGTAGGCATTGGCTTTGACCACGGCCCAGACCTTGCTCGTAGGCGTGGCCTGACGGACTCGTAGGAGGTTGTGGGAGAGCGCGGCCGTGTGGATCACGGCGGAAATCGGGCGGGGCATGGCAGCTCGGGCAGAGGGTTGAGGCCAGCATTGTCGCAAATGCCCTGTGCTATAAACCTCGGCAGCCTGCGGGTCTGTTCCTGCAAGCCGCCAGCCATGCCGCACGCGCCAGCCCGCCTCATTCATCGCAATCCCTGATCTTGTTCTCACCCAACGATACGACACAGCCTGCCGCAGCATCGCGGGCAGCCAAGCGATGAAAAAAGGCTTTTACTGGATCATGGCGGCGCAGTTTTTTTCTTCGCTGGCCGACAACGCGCTGCTTATCGCCGCCATCGCCCTGCTGGTGCAGATGCAGTCGCCCGACTGGATGACGCCGCTGCTCAAGTTCTTTTTTACCATCTCCTATGTGGTGCTCGCCCCCTTCGTGGGGGCGTTTGCCGATGCCATTCTGAAATGGAAGGTGATGTTCATCACCAATCTGGTGAAAGTGGCCGGGCTGGTGCTCATGCTGTTTTCGGTGCACCCGCTGCTGGCTTACGGCGTGGTGGGCCTGGGCGCAGCGGCCTATTCGCCGGCCAAGTACGGCATCCTCACCGAATTGCTGCCGCCGCAGCAACTGGTCGCGGCCAATGGCTGGATCGAGGGCACCACGGTCAGCTCCATCATTCTGGGCACGGTGCTGGGCGGGTTTTTGGTGAGTCAGGCGGCTTCGGGTTTTTTGCTGGGGCTGCCCGGGCTGGCTGCGGTTGGTATCAACACCACGCCCGAGGCGGCCATTCTGGTCATCACCCTGGTGTATCTGCTGGCGGCCTTATGCAATCTGCGCATTCCCGATACCGGGGCGCGTTACGAAAAACAGAAAACCCGGCTGGTGGCGCTGCTGGTGGATTTTGCGCATTGCACCAAGGTGCTTTGGACCGACAAGCTGGGGCAGATTTCGCTGGCGGTCACCACCCTGTTCTGGGGCGCGGGGGCGACGTTGCAGTTCATCGTGCTGAAGTGGGCGGAACATGCACTGGGGCTGGATCTCACCATGGCGTCGGTGATGCAGGCGGCTGTGGCGCTGGGCGTGGCCGCAGGGGCTATCAGCGCCGCCGTGCGCGTGCCGCTGAAAAAGAGCCTGAGCGTGCTGCCGCTGGGCGTGGGCATGGGGCTGACCACCGTGGCGCTGGCGTTTTTCAACCGCGAGCTGCTGCCCGACGTGCAGCTGCATTTCTGGGTGGTGCAACTGCCGCTTTACATGCTGTTCGCCTACGGCTTCATGGTATTCATCGGCGCATTGGCCGGGTATTTTGTGGTGCCGATGAACGCGCTGCTGCAGCACCGGGGCTATGTGCTCCTGTCGGCGGGGCATTCGATCGCGGTGCAGAATTTCAACGAGAACGTCAGCGTGCTGCTCATGCTGCTGTTCTACGCCCTGCTCATCCGCCTGAACCTGCCGGTGCCGTGGGTGATTGCGCTGTTTGGCACCTTTGTCTCCGTCAGCATGTTTCTGGTCATCCTCTGGTATCGCCGCAACCAGCGTGAACGAGACTGGACGCAACTGATCGGCGAGCCGCGTCACGACGAGCATCATTCTTAACATTCTGCCGCTTCGCCCTGTCTTCAAACCGTCGCAAAATCGGTCTAACCCCCGATGTCCTTTCCAGGAGCGCCACCATGAATGACGTGCAGCACTACAGCAATCTCCTTTTGCAATACGCCACCGAGGCGGGAATGAAAATTCTCGCGGCCATCGCGCTGTGGATTCTGGGCCGCTGGCTCATCCGCATTGCCGACAAACTGCTGCGCGGCGTGCTGGACAGGCAGCATTTCGACCCCATGCTCACGCGCTACATGCTCAGCTTCATGAACATCGCGTTGAACATCGTGCTGGTTGTGGCCATTCTGGGCTATTTCGGGGTGCAGACCACCACCTTCGCCGCCTTGGTGGCAGGAGCTGGCGTGGCTATCGGCGCGGCGTGGAGCGGCCTGCTGGGCAACTTCGCGGCGGGCGCCTTTCTGCTGGTGCTCAAGCCCTTCAAGGTGGGCGATTTCGTCAAGGCGGGTGATGTGACCGGCACGGTGAAGGAGGTCGGGCTGTTCGTCACCTCCATCGTCACACTCGACAACGTGCTCACCTTTGTCGGCAATGGCAAGATTCTGGGCAACAACATCGAAAACTATTCGACCAACGACTACCGCCGCGTCGAACTCAAATGCCAGCTTTCCAGCGACGCCGATCATGTCGCCGCCATGGAACTGCTGCGCAAACAGGTGCAGGCCATTCCCAATGTGTTGACCGATCCGGCACCGGTGATTGAAATTCTGGAGTTCAACAGCGTCGGGCCGGTGCTCACGGTTTTTCCCTTCTGCAACAACGCCCACTATTGGCAGGTGTATTTCGACACCAACCGCACCATCCGCGAAACGCTGACGCAGGCCGGTTTCGCCTACGCCCTGCCCAAGCAAGTCTGGGTGGGCAAGGCGGCGTAACGATGCGGAACGCTTGGCCGTCGATGTTCGTGCCCGGCCTCGGCCGGCAGGGTTGAGTATGGACGCCTTGCGCCTCGGCCCCATCGTCTTGCCCTGGGTGCCGCTGTTGCTGGTGCTGGGTTATGCCGTGGCGGTTTGGGTGGCGGGCGTGGCGCAGAAGGCGGGGCGCGGCAATGCCGAGCCCGCGCTGCTGCCGCTGCTGATTGGGGCGCTGGTCGTGGCGCGCGCCGTGTTCGTTGCACGGCACAGCGCAGACTATTCCAGCGTGCTGGCGATGATCGACATCCGCGATCGCGGCTTCGATCCCTGGGCGGGCTGGGCCGCGGCGGCAGCCGGTGTGGCGTTCTGGGTCTGGCGGCGCCCGGCCTTGCGAATGAGCCTGCCGCTGAGCGCCAGCGCCGGAGCCGCCATTGTGCTGGCGGGCATGGGAGCGCTGACCTTGTTGCAACCGGCGCGCCCGCCTCTGCCTGATCTCACCCTGCAAACGCTGCAGGGCCGCCCGGTGGCGCTGGCTAGCCTGCGCGGTCAGCCGCTGGTGGTCAATCTCTGGGCCACCTGGTGCCCACCTTGCCGCCGCGAATTGCCGCTGCTGATCCAGGCCGCGCAGCAGCAGACCGGGGCGCGCATCGTGCTGGTCAACGAAGGCGAGGCGCTGCCGCGCGTGGCGGCGTATTTGCAGCGCGAGAAACTCACCGATCCGGGGGTGCTGCTCGATCCGGGCAACCGGCTGCTGTCGCTCTATCAGTCTCCCGGGCTGCCCACCACCTTGTTCATCCGCGCCGATGGCACGGTGCAGCGGGTGCACATCGGCGAGTTGTCGACGGCGACGTTGCAGCAGGGCATCGCCGCGCTGCGCAAGTAACGGCGAGTGGGCGCAATCCCGGTGCGTCAGGCGTCGGTGTGCAGCGCTTTGCGCCGCGCGGCGTGCAGCAGGCGGCGGGCCGAGGCGTCGGCAAGCAGGCGGCCGTGCTGCGCCATCCAGTCTTGCGCCAGACGGCCCAGCGGCGTGGCGGGTTGGCGCGGATCGACCGGGCAGCGGAAGTTGCGTACCCAGTCGGCCACATCGGCAGCGGGCATGGGCCGCGCCAGCGCGTAGCCCTGGCCGGCGTCGGCTCCCAGCAGGGTGGCGGCTTCGACCAGGTCGGGCGTTTCCAGCCCTTCGACGACCACCCACAGGCCCAGGCTTTGCGCCAGCTGCACCAGCGCGCCGATGAAGCCGATGGCCTGCTCGGGGTCGCGTCCGGCTTCGCGCACCAGGCCCTGATCGATTTTGACGGTATGAAACGGCAGGGTGCGCAGGCGCAGCAGGCTGGAGTAGCCACTGCCCAGATCGTCCATCACCAGCCGCACCCCGGTTGCGGCCAGATCGCGCACCGCATCGTCGCGGCGCTGCGGATTGTCGAATTCGGCGTTTTCCAGCATTTCGAGCGACAAGCGGTCGGGCGCGACACCAGCCTCGCGCAGCGCCGATTCGACGCGGCCTCGGCAGTCTTGCTGCAGCAGCACGTCCAGCGGCAGGTTCAGCCCCAGGCTCAGGCGCAGACCCTCGGCATCCCAGCGGGCGATGTGCGCCAGCGCCTGCGCCAGCCCGCCGCGAAACAGGCGAGAGAGTTCGGCCTGGCCGAACCACGGCAGAAACTGCCCCGGCATGACGAGGCTGCCGTCGTCCATGCGCAGGCGGGCGAGGGCTTCGACGCCGTAAGGCTTGCCGGTCTGCAGATCGACCAAGGGTTGCAGATGCATCTCCAGCCCATGATCGAACAGACTGCTGCGCCAGCGCTGGCGCAGCACCACGGGCACGGGCTGCTGGCGGCCGTGAGCGTGCAGGCGCTGCCAGGCGCGGCTGAGCGTCTGCCCGAGGTTGTCGAGAAAGCTGCGCGCCGCGCCGCGCTCGAACATAGCCGGGTAGCCGCCGTACAGGCTGAGGATGACGACCACGCGGCCATTGCGGTCGGTCAGCGGAACCGAGGCGGCGCTGCGAATACCGGCGTCGCGCGCCGCCTCGCGCCAGGGGGCGCCGGGGGTGTCGTGCGCGTAGCTCGCCAGGGTGCTGATTTTCTCGGTCTGCCAGGCCGTGGCCGTGGGGCCGAGGCTCTCGGCGTGCGCACCTTGCAGCTTGGGTACTTTGATGCCGCCGTAGTGCTTGTGCATGGCGCGGGCGTAGGGTTCGAGCCCGGAAGACAGCTCGACGACGAACTCGCCGTTGGCATCGGGCGCGCCCAAAGCGGCCGCTTTGACCCCGGGCAGGGCGGCCAGCCGGTCGAGCGCCATTTGCATGAATTCGCTCCACGCGGCGCCGTCCTGCAGCGCGTGTTCCAGCGCGATGACGCTTTGCTGGAACTGCTCGCGGATCGTCTGCGCCGCTTCCACCTCGGTCTGCAGCTCGGTTTGCAGCCGCGCGGTGAACAACTGGACGATGCGCCGACGGTCGCGCGGACGGGCGCTCAAGCCCTGACTGCGATCGATCAGCGCCTGCAGATAAAGCCCCGCAGACTGCACCAGCAGCCGCGTGGGCACACCCACCAGGGCGTGGATCTGGCCGACGCGCGTGGCTTCGCGCACATGCGTGTCTTCCAGCAGATCCGGGCTGAGCAGCAGCCGGAAATGATCGGCCTGCCGCGCCTTGAGATGATCGAATTCCTCTGGGGTGAGGTGGCTGAGGAGTTGGCGCGATTCGGCGTCGTGTTCGAGCAGGCGGCAAAACTGCGCGATGAATTCCGTTGCCGCGGCGACGAAAGACGGGGCGGCGATGCGCAACAGCTCCTGCGCTTGCGCTCCATAGGGCTGCGGCACCCAGTGCTCGGGGCCGTCGCCGAGAAAGTCGGCTTCGATCTCCTGCCCCCAGTGCAGCCACCAATGGCGACGCGTGTGCTTGTGCAGCTTGACGGTGTGCAGCGCGACGTCGGCGTGGCGCAGCAGGGTGTCGGGATCAGGGCCGTCCTGCGGGAACAGCGCCAGCCCCATGCTGAGCCGCAGGGGATGGGTTTTGCCACCGGGCAGCGGCACACTCAGCGGCAGCAAGGCGCCCAGCGCCTCGATACGGCGGGCGATGGCTTGCGCCCCGCCTGCGCTGTGGAGCACGAGCACGAACTCATCGCCGCCGATGCGCGCGAGCAGGTCGTCGGGTTCGAGCCGGGCGCCGAGCTGGCGGGCGACCTGCACCAGCACCTCGTCGCCGACGGCGTGGCCCCAGTCGTCGTTGATCGCCTTGAAGTCGTCCAGGTCGAGCAGACCCAGCGCCACGGTGGCGCCTTGCGCCTGCGCAGCTTGCAGCCGCTGCGGCAGCCATTCGTCGAGGGCGTAGCGGTTGGGCAGGCTGGTGAGGGCGTCGTGCCGCGCCTGCCAGCGCAGGCGTTCCTGCGCGGCGCGGCGTTCGCTGATGTCTTGCCCGACCCAGACCGAATCGACTCCGGGCTGGCCCGTGACGGCCTGGCCGGTGAGTTCGCACCAGAACAGGCTGCCGTCGCGCCGCCGCATGTGCACCTCGCGCGTGACCGACTCGCCGCGCGCCATGGCCGCGTAGATATCGGCGCCGATAGCCTGGAACTCGGCGTCGTCGGCATAGATTTCGCGTGCCGGCACGCCCTGCAGAGACTGCAGATCGGGGTAGCCGAACATCTCGACCATGCGCGCATTGCCACTGCGGATGACGCGCTCTCCCACCAGCGCGATGCCCACCAGCGCGTTGTCGAGCATGGCCTGGCGCAGCCGCGCCTCGGTCTCGCGCTCGCGCTGCAGCGCGTCCATGCGCAGCAGCGCGCCGGCCATGGAGGCGACGAATTCGAGCAGCTGGGTTTGCGCCGCATCGGGCAGGCCGGGTACGGTGCTGGTCAGGGCAAAACTGCCGATCACCTGGGCGCCGTCGCGCACCGGCCACGACCAGCAGGAGCGCAGGTTGCATTGCTCGGCTGCGGCGCGCAGGTCGTCCCAGCGATCATCCGTGGGGATGTCTGCAATGAATGTGGGTGCGTTGTGCAGCACCGCATTGCCGCAGGAACCGGCATGCGGCCCGGGCGTGAGCCCGTCGAAGGCGCTCAACAATTCCGGCGGGCCACTGGGCAGCGCCAGCGGGTGCAGATCGCCGTCCGGCCCCAGCCGCAAGAGGCTGGCGAGGCGTCCCGGCACCGCCTGCTCGGCCATGCGGCACAGCAGCGCCGCCAGCTCGGTTACCGGGCGCCCGGCCGCCAGCCCCCGCAGGATTTCGCTGGGCAATTCGAGCAGTCCGAGGGACGCGTTCTGATCGGGCATGATGAAGGATGCAATGGAGATCGGGCGGCAGTCTTTCGCCAGCGCCCAGTAAAACGCGACTTTACGATGCCGCGCCGCGCCGCGGGCGTGAATTTTTCTCGAAAACGCCCAGCCAAAGCGAGACTCGGCGCCGCCCGCGCGCAAACCCGCTATCTTGCGCAGCTTTGATCCGCACCCTGCGGCCTGACGATTTTTCTATGCCGAACTCCTCTGCAATCACCTTGGCCGCCATCGGCGGTCTGATGCTCAATGCCTTCGTCTGGGGCGTGTCGTGGTGGCCGTTCCGCCATTTCAATGGTCTGGGCCTCAATCCGCTGTGGGCCACCGCGGCGATGTACGCGGTGAGCACGCTCATCATCGTGGCGGCGCGGCCATCGGCGGTGCGGGCGCTTTGGCGGCATCCGCCGCTGTGGGGCATTCTCATCGCCTCGGGAGCGACGAACGCGGCGTTCAACTGGGGCGTGACCGAGGGCGACGTGGTGCGGGTGGTGCTGCTGTTCTACCTCATGCCGGTCTGGGCCACACTGCTGGCGCGCTGGCTACTGAACGAAAAACTCACAAGGCGGGTCGGCCTGCGCCTGACGCTGGCCCTGGCCGGGGCGATGGTGGTGTTGTGGCCGCAGGGGGGCGGTCTGCCACTGCCGCAACATCCGGCAGACTGGCTGGGCGTGATCGGCGGCATGTTTTTCGCGCTCAACAATGTGCTGTTGCGCAAGTATGCGCACACGCCGCCCGAGGCGCGCGGCCTAGCGATGTTCGCCGGCGGGGTGATCGTGGCGGGCGGCGTCGCGGCCCTGCTGACCGCCAGCGGCGCCGTTGCGCCCATGCCTGCACCGGCGCCGGGGTGGCTGATGGGCGTGGTGTTGATGGCACTGGCTTTTCTGGCGGCGAATCTGGGGCTGCAGTATGGCGCAGAGCGGCTGCCGTCCACCTTGACGGCGGTGGTGATGACGGTGGAAATCGTGTTCGCCAGCGGCAGCGCCGTGTTGCTCGGCGTGGAGCGTCTGAGCGCGCAGGCGCTGTGGGGCGGTTGCCTGATTCTGCTGGCGATCTTGCTGGCCGCCTGGCCTGCGCGAAAGCAGGCCGAGGCCGATACGGTGCTGGAGGTCAGTGGCGGAAACCGCCGCTGGCCGTGATGCTGGTGGTGTCCACGTAGTCGGAGCCGGAGTGGTTGTCGGGCGAGAAGTGCACGGTGAAGCCGCCGAGGTTCTCGTTGCCCATGCTGTTGAGGGCGTCCATCAGGCTGGCGCGGGTGAGCGTCTTGCCGGCTTTGCGCAGGGCCTGCACCAGCACCTTGGCGTCGATATAGCCTTCTAGTGTAGTGTTCCATTCTGTTTGGAACTTAAGCGTCTATTCGCGCGAATGACCTTCTGCAGGATGTCGCGAGCGCTCTTGGTCCAGATGAACGGCTTGGGGTTGACGTTGTGATGTGCGACGTATTCGTCGATGGCAGCCACGAGTTCGGGCACGCTGGTGAACACCCCGCGGCGCAGCCGCTCGGTGGTGATGTCGCGGAAGAATCTCTCGACCATGTTCAGCCACGACGCAGAGGTGGGCGTGAAGTGCATGTTGAACCTGGGGTGCTTGGCCAGCCACTCCTGCACAGCCGGGTGCTTGTGTGTGGCGTAGTTGTCGGCGATCAGATGCAGCGTCTTGTCCTTGGGCGTCTCGCGGTCGATCTGGCGCAAGAACTTCAACCATTCAACGTGGGTATGGTGCTGCTGGCACTGGCCGATGACCTGGCCGTCAAGCACGTTGAGTGCGGCAAACAGCGTGGTCGTGCCATTGCGCTTGTAGTCGTGCGTCATGGTGGCCGCACGGCCCCTCTTCATGGGCAAGCCCGGCTGCGTGCGGTCCAGCGCCTGGACCTGGCTCTTCTCGTCACAGCACAGCACCAGCGCATGCTCGGGCGGGGACATGTACAGCCCCACGATGTCTTCGAGCTTCTCGACGAATTTCGGATCGCGCGAGACCTTGAAGCCACGCACGATATGAGGCTTCAGACCGTGCGCCTGCCAATGCCGCATGACAGTGCTCGCACTGACGCCCAGAACCTCACCCATCTTGCGTGTGCTCCAGTGCGTGGCGGTCTCGGGCGTGCTTTGCGTGGTCAGCTCCACCAGCTTGGCTGCGTCCACCTTGACCGGCGGCGCGCCACGTGGCAGGTCGCGCTCGATGCCTTGCAGCCCCGCTTGCAGATAGCGCTCGCGCCAGCGCGCGACCTGCACGCGACCGATACCAAGCTGCTCGGCGATCTCCTTGTTCTGAACGCCCTTGGCGGCCAGCAGCACGATGCGCGCGCGCTGCGCCAGTCGCACGCTGGTGCGCTTGGAACGCGCCAGCCGCGTCAGCTCGCTTTCCTGCTCGGTGGTCAATTCAATCGCCGGGGCAACGCGCACTTGCTCTCTCCAATGCAAACCGTAGTAAAACATTGGAGACAAGCAACTCAATTAAGTTCACTCAAGAATCAAACACTACACTAGGCTGGTGAAGTCGTAATCGCCCTTATGCCCGGCGCTGTTCATCGCGGCCTGGTACTCGCGCACCAGCGGGGTGACGGTGGAGAAGGGGAAGGGCACGACCTGGGTGATGATCACGCCGTTGCCCTCGTGGCCGAGCGCTTTGGCCAGCGCTTCAGAGCCGACGAAGCTCACATTGGCAAACTGGCCGCCGTAGCCCTTGGCAATGGCCTGCTGATTGAATGCCGCCACTTCGGTGTAGGTGCCGACTTCCACGATGAGGTCGGGCTTGGAAGGCAGGATGGAGGCCAGCGCCCCGGCCACATCCACCGTATTGCGTTTGACCGTGCCGGTGGCCACGGGCTTGAGATTGTGCGCGGCCAGGGCTTTTTGCACGCCCGTCAGTCCGGCCATGCCGTAGGCGTCGTCCTGGTAGAACACGGCGATCTTTTTCAGGCCGAGGAAGAGGAACTGATCGACGATCTTGCGGGTTTCGTCGTTGTAGCTGGCGCGGATGTTGAAAATGTAGGGATCGACGGGAGAGCGCAGCCCCATCGCGCCGGTGAACGGGCCGATGAGGGGAATGCCGGCCTGATCGATCAGGGGTTTGGCCGCCAGGGTGGTGGGCGTGCCGACATAGCCCAGCAGGGCGAACACATCACCGCCGTTGATGAAGGTCTTGGTATTGGCCACGGCGCGGGCCGGCTCGTAGCCGTCATCGAGGCTGACCAGCTTGAGGCTGCGCCCGGCCACGCCGCCGTCGGCATTGACCTGCTTGAAATACGCCTCGATGCCCATGCGCAGCCGGATGCCGAGCTGCGCCGCCGGCCCGGTGAGCGGGGCCGACTGGCCGATGACGATTTGCGTGTCAGTCACGCCCGGCGTGGCCGCAAATGCGGACGTGGCCGCCATCAGACTCAGGCCAGCAAACAGGGTGGCAAAAAATTTCATCGTGGTCTCGGAAAAAATGCGTCGGCAAGGATCCCGCAGTTCAGCCAACCGGCCTGCGCTGCGAGCGTAAGGGACATCAGGGGAGGGGACGACCGGGTCGCGGAACAAGCCAGCTTCCGCGCATGAAGCGAGCAGGGCCCCCCGACCCCGGTTTTTGTAAATTTTTGCATTGTCCACAACCCGGCCGCGGCTGACAACCGCATCCGCTGCGCTCAGAGGCGGAAATCCAACAGCGTTCAGGGTTTGCCGTGCAGCGCTTCGTCGAGCAGTTCCACCCAGTGCTGCACCAGAATGGTGGTGCCGGACTGCAGATGCTGGATGCAGCCGATATTGCTGCTGACAATGCGCTGCGGCGCGGTTTCGGCCAGATGCTGCAGCTTGCGGTTGCGCAGCTCTTTCGACAGCTCGGGCTGCAGCACCGAGTAGGTGCCGGCCGAGCCGCAACACAAATGGCTTTCCAGCGGCAGCTTGACCTCGAAGCCCAGCTCGCGCAGCAGGGCCTCGGCCCCGCCGCGCACCTGCTGCGCATGCTGCAGGGTGCAGGGCGGGTGGTAGGCGAGATGGTCGACCGGCTTGTTTTTCAGCAAGGTTTTGAGGGATGCGGCGAACTGCGGCAGGTACTCGCTGATGTCTTGGCACAGCGCGCTGATGCGCTGAGCGCGTTCGGCATAGGCGGGGTCGTGCAGCAGATGGTGGCCATATTCCTTGACCATGGCGCCGCAGCCCGAGGCGTCCATGACGATGGCTTCGACCGTGCCGCTTTCCACCAGCGGCCACCAGGCATCGACATTGCGCTTCATGTCGGCCAGCGCGCCGTCGTGGTCGGAGAGATGTTGGCGAATGGCGCCGCAGCAACCGGCGCCGTCGGCCAGCAGTGGCTGCACGCCAACGGCATCGAGCACGCGGGCGGTGGCCGCGCCGATATTGGGCATGAGCGTGGGCTGCACGCAGCCGCCCAGCATCAGCACCTTGCGGGCGTGGTCGCGCTGTGGTCGTTTGCCTGCACGCTGCCGGGGAGGCACCTTGTCGCGCAGCGCGGCGGGTACCAGCGGGCGCAGCGCCTGGCCGAGCTTGATGGCCGGGGCGAACAGGCTGGAGGTCATGCCTTCGCGCAGCGCCCAGCGGGCGAGTTTTTCTCCGGCGGGACGTTCCACCTTGGCATCGACCACGGCGCGGCCGATGTCCACCAGACGGCCGTATTCCACCCCGGACGGGCAGGTGGTCTCGCAGTTGCGGCAGGTCAGGCAGCGGTCGAGGTGCAGCTGGGTGGTGCGGGTGGGCGCCTCGCCTTCGAGCACCTGTTTGATCTGGTAGATGCGGCCGCGCGGGCCGTCGAGCTCATCGCCCAGCAGTTGATAGGTGGGGCAGGTGGCGGTGCAAAAACCGCAGTGCACGCAGTTGCGCAGAATGGCTTCGGCCTGCTGGCCTTCGGGCGTGCTGGCGAATTCGGGGCTGAGATGGGTTTCCATCGGGATCAGAAAAGAGTGGGGAACACGCCGTGCGGATCGAAGGCGGCCTTGACGTTGCGCTGAATGCGCAGCAGCGTGGCCTGCGCGGTGTCGAACACGGGCGCGCTGGCGTCGCCGCCGCGAAAGCGCGTGGCATGGCCACCGGTCTGCCGGGCGGCTTCATGAATGATGGACGCCGGCGCGGCGCTGATAAGCCAGCGCAGGCCGCCGAACCATTCCACCAACTGCGTGCCGGAAAGATCGAGCGCGGGTGCGGTGGAGGGCAGCGACAGTCGCCACAGCGCGGCCTGCGAATCGCCCGGCCAGGTGGGGGCGAACCAGGGCAGGGTCTGCTCGCGCAGCCCGGTCCAGAAAGCGGCGGCTTCCGTCTCGGCCATGCGCTCGCCGCCCAGACGGGTCTGCGCGGCCTGCACGGCCGCCTGCGCGCCGCGCAGCCGCAGGGTGAGCACGCCTTTGCCGGTGCCCGCGCTGCGGTCGGGCAGCCAGGCGCTGGCGTTGAGCGGCAGGGGTTGCGCGGCCCAGGTGTTGCAGCGGGTGATGGCTTCGTCCTGCGTCATGGAGAAGCGCAGGGTGGTATCCGCCGGGGCCACGGGCATGATTTTGAGCGACACGTCGAGAATGACCCCGAGCGAGCCGAGCGAGCCGCACAGCAGCCGCGACACATCGAACCCGGCGACGTTTTTCATCACCTCGCCGCCGAAGCGCAGCACCTCGCCCTTGCCGCTGAGCAGCGTGGCGCCGAGCACATAGTCGCGCACCCCGCCGGCGCTGATGCGCGCCGGGCCGCTCAGGGCGCTGGCCACCATGCCGCCCAGCGTGGCGCGGCCGGTGCGGGCGAAGTGCGGCGGCTCGAAGGGCAGGAACTGGTGATGCTCGGCCAGCGCCGCCTCAATCTCGGCCAGCGGCGTGCCCGCCCGCGCGGTGATGACCAGCTCGGTCGGCTCGAAATGGGTGATGCCCGACAGCTGCGTGGCGTCGAGCGTGTGTTCGGCGGCATCCACCCCGCTGTGCTGCGCGGCGGCCCACCAAGGCGCCTTGCTGCCGCCGCCGTGAATGCGAATGCGTTCGCCGCGCGAGGCGGCTTCTCGCACCAGGTCTTGCCAAAGAGGAATCAGATCGTCTGCTTGCATGTACGGGACGCTGCGGCGCGGGGTCGCAGCCAAGATCGGAATGCGACGCGGTTAAAACCGGGGAAGGTTGGGAAACGGCAGCAGGCCGCCGCGCACATGCATCTTGCCGTACTCGGCGCAGCGGGCGTGGGTGGGAATCTGCTTGCCGGGGTTGAGCGTTTCGCCCGGATCGAAGGCGCGGCGGAAGGCGAAAAACTGCTCGCGCTCTTCAGGGCTGAACTGCACGCACATGGCGTTGATCTTCTCGAAGCCCACGCCGTGCTCGCCAGTGACCGTGCCGCCCATGGCCACGCTGGTCTCCAGAATCTCGGCGCCAAATTCTTCGGCGCGGTGCAGCTCGCCGGGCTGGTTGGCATCGAACAGGATGAGCGGGTGCAGATTGCCGTCGCCCGCATGGAACACGTTCACGCAGCGCAGCCCGTACTTGGTCTCCATGCCCTGAATGGCTTCGAGCATGTCGGCCACGCGCTTGCGCGGAATGGTGCCGTCCATGCAGTAATAGTCGGGCGAGATGCGGCCGGTGGCGGGAAAGGCGTTTTTGCGCCCGCTCCAGAAGCGCAGACGCTCGGCCTCGCTTTCGCTGCATTTCAGCTTGGTTGCGCCGCAACGCGACAGCACTTCGGTCATGCGGCCGATTTCTTCTTCGACCTCTTCTGGCGTGCCGTCGCTCTCGCACAGCAGTATGGCCTTGGCTTCCAGGTCGTAGCCCGCGTGCACGAAGGCCTCTGCGGCCACCGTCATGGGCTGATCCATCATTTCCAGCCCGGCCGGAATGATGCCCGCGGCGATGATGGCCGCCACCGCATCACCCGCCTTGCGCAGGTCGTCGAAGCTGGCCATGATGCAGCGCGCCAGAACGGGTTTGGGCAGCAGCTTCACCGTCACTTCGGTGACGACCATGAGCATGCCTTCGCTGCCGATCACGGCGGCCAGCAGATCGGGGCCGGGACAGTCGCAGGCCAGCCCGCCGAGGGTCAGCGGCTCGCCCTCCACCGTGTAACCGCGCACCTGCAGCACGTTGTGCACGGTGAGGCCGTATTTGAGGCAATGCACGCCGCCCGAGTTTTCGGCGATGTTGCCGCCGATGGTGCAGGCGATCTGGCTGCTCGGGTCGGGCGCGTAGAACAGGCCGTGCGGCGCTGCGGCCTCCGAAATCGCCAGGTTGCGCACCCCGCATTCCACCGTGGCGGTGCGCGCGATGGGGTCGATGCGCTTGATGCGGTTGAACCGCGCCAGCGCCAACAGCACCCCGTCTTCATTGGGTAGCGCCCCCCCCGAAAGGCCGGTTCCCGCGCCGCGCGCCACCACCGGCACGTTCAGCTTGTGGCAGGCCTTGAGCACCGCCGCCACCTGTGCCTCGGTTTCCGGCAGCACGACGACCAGCGGTTTGCGCCGATAGGCCGAAAGGCCGTCGCACTCGTAGGGCGTGACCTCCTCTGGCTGCCAGAGCAGGATGTGCGGCGGCGCCACCGCACCAAGCGTGGCGACCACTTCGGCCTGCCGCGCCGCGCGCGCGGCCAGGTCAGGTTGGAGGGGGGCATTCATAGCGAGTCTTCCGGAAAAATATATTGGTTTTACTGGCAGATTATCCCGTTTGCTGCGCTGCAGCGGGGCAGGAGTAACCCGGCTTTTTGCGATTTGTCGAAGGCAAAGCTGTGTTGCGCAAAAGTCAGGGCGCGGCGTACAACTGCGAGGCAGACTGATGTCCGTTTTCGGCCAGACTTCGTTGCGCTGTGCGACCAGGGCCTGTTAACGCTATTTATGCCCCCGCGTTGCCCCCAGACGGGGAGGGATGCAAGGCGGAGGTGCGAGGCAAGGCTGGTCGCCTTGCCTCGCACCGACAACGCCGCAGACGCCCCGCCTGGGGGCAACCCTTCGGGCCGGGGGTCTGGGCGGCGCACTGCCACGTTGCAGTCCGCTTGTGGTGCAAAACACCACGGCGCAGCCTGCGCCTCGCATTGCCTCCGCCCAGACCCCCGGCGCGGGGGCATCAATAGCGTTAACAGGCCCTAGAGTGAGGGCATGCAACTCGATCCCGACACCTGCTACAGCGCGCTGCTCACCCGCGACCGCCGCTTCGATGGCTGGTTTTACGTCGGCGTGTCGTCCACCGGGGTGTATTGTCGGCCGGTGTGTGCGGTGCGCACGCCGCTCAAACGCAACTGCAGCTTCTATCCCAGCGCGGCGGCGGCGGAGCAGGCGGGTTATCGGCCCTGCCTGCGCTGCCGTCCCGAGCTGGCGCCGGGGCACGGCGTGCTCGATCTCTCGGGCCAGCTTGCCCGCGCTGCTGCCGCGCTGATCGACCAGGGGCTGACCGATCCCGCCGGATTGAGCGCCGTGGCCCGGCGCGTGGGCATCACGCCGCGGCATTTGCGGCGCATCTTCGAGGCGGAATTCGGCGTCGCGCCCGTGGCGTATGCGCAGACCCAGCGGCTGCTGCTGGCCAAGGGTCTGCTCACCGACACGGCGCTGCCGATGGCGGCGGTGGCCGGCGCGGCGGGCTTTGGCAGCGTGCGGCGGTTCAATCATCTGTTTCGCACCCGCTATGGGTTGACGCCGCTGAGCCTCCGGCGGACGGGCGGGGCCTGCGGGCAGGAAGACCTGCTCAGCGTGTCGCTCGCCTACCGGCCCCCCTACGCCTGGAGCCAGATGATCGACTTTCTGGCGCGCCGCGCGGTGGACGGTGTGGAGCGCGTCACCGCCGATCGCTACAGCCGCGCTGTCGCGCTCAACAGCGAGCCGGGCTCGGCGCCGGTCACGGGCTGGATCGCGGTGACCCACGAACCCCAGCGCCACAGCCTGCGTCTCAGCCTGCCGCCGCGTCTGTCGCCGCACATCGGTCGCATTCTGGCCGGCGTGCGGCGGCTGTTCGACCTCAGCGCGCGCCCGGATCTGATCGACGCCCATCTGCCCGAGTTTGCCGCCGAAGTGCCCGGCCTGCGCGTGCCCGGCGCGCTCAATGGCTTCGAGATCGCCATGCGCGCCGTGGTCGGCCAGCAGATCGGCCTGCCGCAGGCGCGCCTCATTCTTGGCCGCTTGGCGCAGGGTTATGGCACCTCCGTGCCCGATGCGCCCGACGGTCTGTGCCGCACCTTGCCCGACGCACCCACGCTCGCCGCCTGCACCCCCGAGGCGCTGCGCGCCTGCGGTCTGACCGGCGCCCGCGCCCTCAGCCTGCACGCGCTGGCGCTGGCCGCGGCCGAGGGACGCGTGGCGCTGCAGCCGCTCGCCCCGGTCGAGCCCACGCTTGCGGCGCTGCAGGCCTTGCCCGGCATCGGCGACTGGACGGCGCAGGTCATTGCGCTGCGCGGTCTGGGCTGGCCGAATGCCTTTCCCGCCGGCGATTTGGTGTTGCGCAAACAACTTGGCCTGACCCGTCCGGCCGACGTGCTGGCCCATGCCGCGCGCTGGGCGCCGTGGCGGGGCTATGCCGCGGTGCATCTGTGGCGCCGCGCGACTGAAGGAGAAACATCGTGAAAGCCGTCTTGGTCATGGACAGCCCGCTGGGCGTGCTGCAACTCATCGCCGAGGCAGACGGGCTCACTGCCCTGAGTTTTCTCGACGACGCATCAGCTTCAACCGCAATCGCCGCCGCCACCGACACACCTCTGCTGCAGCGTGCCCGCGCGCAGCTGCAGGCCTATTTCAGCGGCGACGCCATCGTCTTCGATCTGCCCTTGCGGCCCCAGGGCACGCCGTTCCAGCAAGCGGTCTGGCGGGCGCTGCAGACCGTGCCCTATGGACAGACGATCAGCTATGCGCTGCTCGCGCAGCGGCTGGGCCTGCCCGCCGGCCATGCGCGCGCCGTGGGTGCGGCGGTGGGGCGCAACCCCCTGCTCATCATCGTGCCCTGCCACCGCATCGTCGGCCATGACGGCCGCTTGACCGGCTACGCTGCCGGCCTGCCGCGCAAGCAGGCGCTGCTCGATCTCGAACGCGCTGCCCCGATTTCAACGCGAACTCCCACGCAAACCCCTACGCCCCGTCGCCCGCGCGTGGCCTGAGCGCTACGGCCAGCGCTGCGCATCAGCCGGATCACGCCCATGCCTTTCATCGAACTGTTTCTGCTCGCCGCCATCTGGGGCGCTTCTTTCCTCTTTCTGCGCATCGCCGTGCCCGAGTTCGGACCGCTGCCGCTCATCGCGCTGCGCGTGGGCATTGCCTCGCTGGTGCTGCTGCCGGTGCTGCGAACCGCCGCAGCGCGCGCCCAGTTCCGCCGCAAACTCGGGCCGCTGCTGGTCGTCGGGGTGACCAACTCCGCGTTGCCGTTCACCTTGTTCGCGGTCGGCGCGCTGCACCTGGGCGCGGGCTTCGAGGCCATTCTGAATGCCACCACCCCGCTGTGGGCGGCGGTGCTGGGGGCGACGCTGTTCGGCGCGCCGATCGGCCGGGCGCAGGTCGTGGGACTGGGCGTCGGTCTGCTCGGCGTGGTCGTGCTGGTGGGCGATCAGCCCGGCCTCTCGCAGGGCGCTGCGCCGTGGGCGGTTGCTGCGGTACTGCTGGCGCCTGTGTCCTATGGCTTTGCCGTGCATTACGTCCGCCGCCATCTGGCCGGGGTCGATCCGGCGCTCACCGCGTTCGGCAGCCAGTTCACGGCCACGGTGCTGCTCGCGCTGCCCGCAGCGTTCACCTGGCCCACGCACGCGGTGCAGGGCGACATCTGGGCCGCCGTGGTGGCGCTGGGCGTACTGTGCACCGGGCTGGCCTATGTGGTGTATTTCCGCCTCGTGGCGCAGGTCGGCGCGGCTTACGCCGCCTCGGTCACCTTCCTCATTCCGGCGTTCGGCATGCTCTGGGGCGCGCTGTTTCTGCAGGAAGCCGTCACCGGCGCCATGCTGGCGGGCTGCGCGATCATCCTGGCGGGCACCGCGCTGGCGAGCGGACAGTGGAAGCGGTTGGTGGGCCTGCGGGCGTAGGCCGATCCATCCCCGGCGGTTTGAGGCCGTACAGGCGCTTTGAACGGCGGCCTGTGCGGGCGACCTTCAGCTTCGCTTCAGGAACTCCGATCGCTGGAAAAGAACGAAAAAATCGCCGCGGCGGCATCCACGCGCTGCGGCGTTGGGTTCAGTTTGAGAAAGGAGTTCGATCATGAAGATTCAATCCAAAATCCTGGTTGCAGCGCTGGCGATGACGCTGCCCGCGCTGGCCTTGGAGGCGCAGCCGCTTGCGGTGCGTTACGACGGGCATGACATGCCCATGCACCAGACGGTGGAGGTCATGCACACGGCCGCAGGCCCGGTGCAGGTCAAGACCTGGACTTGGCAAAGCCCGCAGGGCCATGCGCGGGTGGTGATCGAGCAAAGCTCGGGTGCGGCCGCCCCTGCCTGGGCGCTGCGGCAGATGCACGCGCAGTTTGCGCCGATGCAGCGGCTGATCGAGCGGGTGGACGCGCAGATGAATGCGCAGATGAGGGCGGTGTTCGGGCCGATGTCCACCCTGCGTGTGCTGTTGCCGCAGTCGCCGTGGCCGATGCCGCCGGTGCTGCCCACGATGGTGCTGTTGACGCCGCTGCAAACCCCGCAAGCGCAACCGCCACAGCAGCACCCGGCGGCTCCGGCCGCGCATCCGGCGCAGCGCTGGCAGGCGTAAAACCCCCGCGCGGCAGCGCCACTTGCAGCGGGCCACTTGCCAGCGTCATGGCAGCATGAAATACTGTGCGTAAAAACAGTATTCCGGTGCGCCGTGCAAGCGGCGCGGGCTGCCATGACACTGCGTTGCCTGCTGGTCGATTTCAATTCCTACTTCGCCTCGGTGGAGCAGCAGCTTTGCCCTGAGTTGCGCGGGCGGCCGGTGGGTGTGGTGCCGATGCTGGCCGACACGACCTGCTGCATCGCTGCCAGCTATGAGGCCAAGGCGTTTGGTGTGAAGACGGGGACGCAGGTGGCCGAGGCGCGCCGGCTGTGTCCGGGCATCGTGTTCGTGGTGGCGCGGCATGCCGAGTATGTGCAGATTCACCACCGCGCCGTGGCGGTGGTGGACACCATCGCGCCGGTGGAGCAGGTGCTGTCCATCGACGAAATGGCCTGCAGCCTGCCCATGGGCTGGACCAGCCGCGAGCGCGCCACGCAACTGGCGCTGCGCCTCAAGGCCGCGCTGCGCGAGGCGCTGGGCGAGTGCCTGCGTGTCTCGGTGGGCATCGCGCCCAATGTGTTTCTCGCCAAGCAGGCGTCCAATCTACAAAAGCCCGACGGTCTGGTGGTGCTCGACTCCACCGACCTGCCCGGCCCGCTGCTGCGCATGCAGCTCACCGATCTCACCGGCATCAATGTGCGTATGCTCGCGCGGCTGCAGGCGCAGGGCATCCACAGCGTGGAGCAGCTCTGGCGGGCGCGGCGCGAGCAACTGCGCGTGGTGTGGGGCGGCATGGCGGGCGAGGCGTTTTACGACCGGCTGCACGGGCTGGCGTCTGGTGTGCAGGCCGCCAATCCGCGGCGTTCGCTCGGCCATTCGCATGTGCTGCCGCCGGAGATGCGCAGCGCCGAGGGCGCGCTGGCCGTGCTCGATCGCCTCACGCAGAAAGCCGCGATGCGCCTGCGCCGCGAGCACCTGCTGGCCGGCGCCATGACCGTGATGCTCAAGCTCACCTGTCGGCACGGCGAGCGCCTGCGTCCCGAGCGCGGCGCTCGCTTCGCGCCGACGGCCGACACCCGCGCCCTGCTACACACCCTGCGCGAGCTGTGGCCCGGCCTAGTTCCTGCGGGCTGGGCGCCGATGAAAGTGGCCATGCTGCTGCACGATCTGCGCCAGCCCGGGCAGACCAGCGCCAGCCTGTTTGAGGGCGATGTGCCCGGCTCTGATGCGGAGCAGGCCGCGCTGTGGAGCGCGGTCGATGCCCTCAACGTGCGCTACGGCCGCCACACCATCTATTGCGGCAGCGGCCACCAGGGGCGGGAGGAAGCCCCCATGCGCATCGCGTTCAACCACATCCCCGATCTCGAAACGGAGGGGTAAATCGTGATCAGACCGCTTGCTGTGTTCGTGCCGATGGAATTTTGACCCACCGGGGGCGCGGCAGAAAACTTGGACTGGTTAAGCAGCTATTCCCAGATTTCTGCGGTACTCGACTGGGCTGCGGCAGCCCAGAGGCATCTTGATCCTTGATTCGTTGTACCAGCGGATGTACGAGTCCAAGGCCGAGCCGAACTCGTCGATGGTCGTGTTCAGCCAGTTGCGAGGGTAGAACAGTTCGTTCTTCAGGCGACCGAAGAAGCCTTCGCACGCCGCGTTGTCCGGCGAGCATGCCTTGCGTGACATCGAGCGGACGAGCTTCGCCTCGGCGATCCGTGACAGCCAACCAGGCCAGCGGTAGTGGCCGCCGCGATCGGAATGCACCACGGGCCGTCGGCTGCTGGCGGCAACCGTCTCGATGGCTGCGTCCAACATCGTGTTGACCAGCTCAGCGTCCGGGCGCGTGCCGATCGACCAGCTCACGACCATGCCATCGAAGCAATCGATCATCGGGGAAAGGTATACCTTGCCAGCAGGAATCTGGAACTCCGTGATGTCGGTGAGCCACTTCTCGTTCGGCGCGGCCGCGCTGAAATCTCGGTTCAGGAGGTTGTCCGGTGCCGGGCTGATCTCTCCCATGTACGAGCCGTATCGACGGCGCTTGGCTACGACCGGGACCAGACTCTCCTGCTTCATCAGTCGCCGAACAACCTTCTCGGAGATGTTCACGGACTGCTCGATGAGCGAGGCATGCATCCGGCGGTAGCCATAGCAGCGGTAGTTGCACTCGAAGATCTCGGCCATGGCGCGGCGCACCTCGACATACTTGTCGCCAGCCCCGAGCCGAGCCCGATGGTAGAAGTAGGAACTACGCGCCAGGCCAACGGCTCGCAGCAGATCCGGCAGCGCATAGGTCGGTCTCAGGGCATCAACTAGCTGTGTCTTCTCCCGATTCGTCAGGAGGTGCTGGTCGATGCCCAGGTCTTTTTTTAAGAGTTCATTCGCCTTCTTCAGCAGGTCATGCTCGAGTTGCAGGCGCTGGACGTCTCGGCGAAGCTCTTCGAGTTTTTGTTCCAGTTCGTCTCGCTGCTGGCTTGGCGAGGAATCGCGTTGGCGCTTCATGGATGCGGATACGTCGTGGCCGAGAAGCTGATTCTTCCAGATGTACAGCGATGGCCGTGACACGCCCAACTCTTGAGCCACCGCCTGGGCGCTTCCCTGTCGCGTGCACAGTGCGATGACCGCGGACTTTTTCATCGCGAGCGACAGCTCCTGGGCTCGGCCAACGATCCGCGCGCGAGACTCTGGGTGCTGCTCTTTGATCCAAGCGGAAAGCAGGTCCCTTGAGGGATAGCCCAATGTCTCGATCGTCATCGCGATGCAGCGGCCGTTCGCAAGGTAGTGCCCGACCGCCTGGTCCTTCTGCGCCTGCGTGTAATTCGGCGGGCGCACGTAGCCAGCGGGCAACTCGAGGCTCTGGACGTACTGCCGATGCCAGCTTCTGAGCGCGTTCTTCGTCGGATAGCCGAGCTGGCGGATGGTCAAGCCAACACGCTTGCCCAGCCTGATGTAGAGCTGCACGGCTCGCAGTCGATCCTCGTATGAATACATGAACTACCTCCAGAGTAGTCCAAGAATTCGTCCGCACCTCCACCGTGCCGATTCAATTTTGACCCGGGGTCTAAGGCCGACTGCGTCGCAGTCGGGTGTGGATAAGTCTACGGTTTTTGCGTGGGGTTGGCTCCTGGTTGGTGGGTTTGGATCCTTGGGGCAAGCTGCGCCGGGCGTAGCCCAGAGCGGCTTGCCCCAAGGGCTTGTGGGGGTCAAAGCGGTGTCTCGGGCTCAGCGGGCTGGGGTGCCTGTGCTGTGCCCGAACGCCTTTGCTCCCGCGCCTTGATGCGGGTCTTGGCGGTTTCCGTGCTGTGACGGAAGCGGTAGCTCTCGTTACCGGTTTCCAGAATGTGGCAGTGGTGTGTGAGCCGGTCGAGCAAAGCCGTGGTCATCTTCGCATCGATGAACACGCTAGACCACTCGCCGAAGGCCAGATTGGTCGTGATCAGCACGCTGGTGTGTTCGTAGAGCTTGGACAGCAGATGGAACAACAAAGCCCCGCCCGCCTGACTGAAGGGGAGATACCCCAGTTCATCGAGAATGACCAAGTCCATGCGCAAGAGGCTTGCTGCAATCCGCCCGGCTTTGCCCTGCGCCTTCTCCTGCTCCAGCGCGTTGACCCGATCGACGGTGGAGTAAAACCGCACCCGCTTGCCGTGCTGCGTGATGCCCGCCACGCCGATGGCCGTTCCAAGGTGCGACTTACCCGTGCCGGGCCCGCCCACCAGCACGACGTTGTGCGCGGCTTCGGTAAAGGCCATGCTGGCGAGTTGCCCCACCAGCTTGCGATCGACCCTTGAGGCATCAAAGTCAAACCCCGCCAGATCGCGGTGCACCGGGAAGCGGGCCGAGAGGATCTGATGACGCACCGAGCGCACGGCGCGATCTTCCTGCTCAGCCTGCAGCAAATGCTCAACGAGCCACTGCGCGACATCCAGCCTGGCGTTCGTCCCCAGACCTTGCAAATCGGCCCAGGCACCGGCCATGCCGTGCAGCCGCAACGCCTTGAGTTCCGCAATGACCTCACGCATGATCACGCTCCTCGTCAGTCACGCGCAGGCGGTCATAGCGGGCCGTGTCGGCGCGGGGTGGATCGGCCATCGTCAAGACCGTGGTGACCTCCGCAGGCTGGGGGCCGGTTTGCAGCCGTCCCATGACGTTGACAACGTGTTCCACGCTGATGCGCCCGGAGGGGGCCGTCGCCTCCAACACCAGATCGGCGGCCACCAGCACCGCCTCCAGCCCGGATGCGGGCACCAGAGCCAGCACCTGGGCCATGAGCCGGTCGCCCCCGTCTTGCCGCAGCAGCGCCTGGCGCAGTTGCTGCAAGGGCTTGGGCAGATCGGCAAACGGCGCGCCGTTGCGCAACGCCCCGGGTTTGCGTTGAATCAGCGGCACATAGTGCTGCCAGTCGTAGGTGGTCAGCCCCCGGTTGGCCAGCCGGGCATGGCGGGCCACACACACGCCGTCATGCGCCACGACCACCTCGGTGGGATACACCCGGGTGCTCACCCGCCGCCCGGCGAGTTCACAGGGCACGGAGTAACGATTGCCGGCCATGGCCACCAGACAGGTGCTGCTGACCTTGACCGTGTTGTCCACATAGCCGTCGAACGCTGTAGGCATGGGCATGAGGTGGGGCTGCTCGTGCTCGAGCATCTCGGCCACGGTGAACTGGCTGAACTCGGGATGGAAGATCTCCTGCCACAAGGCCCGGCAGCGCATGGCCAGCCAGGCGTTGAGTTCGGCAAAGGAGCGCCAGGGCGTCGACAGGGCCTCAATCCACACACGTCGCCTGCTGTCCTGGACGTTCTTCTCCACCACCCCCTTCTCCCAACCGGAAGCGACGTTGCAGAAGTCGGGGTCGAACAGGTCGTGGCTGCACATCGCCGCAAAGCGCGCGTTGACGTCGCGCTTCTTGCGCGGGTGCACTTTGTCGACGGCTGTCTTC
Organism: Thiomonas sp. OC7; assembly: GCF_900634595.1. Taxonomy (NCBI): domain Bacteria; kingdom Pseudomonadati; phylum Pseudomonadota; class Betaproteobacteria; order Burkholderiales; genus Thiomonas; species Thiomonas sp. OC7. The sequence goes on from NZ_LR131953.1 coordinate 2,834,192, forward strand.
ATGTTGTCATAGATGCCGCGATGCGGCACTCCGCCGAAGGCGGCAAACCCCTGGGTATGGGCGTCAAACAGCATCTCGTGACCTTGGCTGGGATAGGCCCCCAGCCAGAAGGCACGGCTGGCGCACAGCTTGACGTGGGCAACCTGCACGCGGTACGGCACGCCGCCCACCACCATGCTCTCTTCACTCCAGTCGAACTGGAAGGCTTCGCCCAGCGCAAACGTCAAGGGCACGAAGGCGTGCACAGGGCTCGTGCCATCGGCCTGTCGCCAGGCGCGCAGTAAATCGGTGACGCGGCTGTAGGCGCCGTCATAGCCTTGTCGCTTCAACTCGGCATGCAATGCCCTGGCCGTGCGCCGCTGCGCTTTAGGACGCTGCGCATCAATGGCCACGGCCTGCCGGAGCCACTCCACATAGGGCGCGAGCTTGCGCGAGGGTTGTGTTCGCCGCGCCGCGTACCGCGGTACGACATCGCCCGGCTGGCGTAGCCAGGTACGCACCGTGTTGCGCGACAGCCCCGTACTGCGGGCAATCTCTCGAACGGATTTGTTCTGGCGGAAATGCATCCGCCGGATCTTGCCAATCATGTCCATGGTGATCACTCCTGCCCCCCGTGCCTAAAAAAGCAGCAGGGTAGGTGGAACACCCGGGTCAATTTTGCGTCGGCATAACCTTCAAAAGTGGGTCAATTTTCATTCGGCACGAACAATGCATCATGTCCGATCCTTTATGTATAGCTTTTTATCTATGGTTTTTATTCTAATTATTCATTATTAATTTTGTCAGGTACTCCATAGACTGAGTTCCGCTGCACCACTGATCTGCCGGAACAACCTCTAGGAGATATGCCATGTCGCCCTCATGGAATTCGCTCGGTCCACTGCTCGCCCTGTGCGTGCCCCTTGCCTTATTGGTCGTCGGCTGCGTTCCGACTGCGTGGGCCAACGCACGGCCTCGATTGATTGCACGGTTGAATGAAGCCATGGCCTGGCTGGCCTTCGTGCTGGCTATCACTGCTGGATTGCTCGGCACGCTGCAGGGCGCCACGCACACTTTCACCGTGGCATCCGCTGCGCTCCCTGCGGAACTGGGGCATCTGACCCTCTCGATTTATCTGAACGCGCTGACGATCATGATGCTGCTGCTGGTGTCCTTTGTGGGCGTGGTCGTATCGCGTTATTCCAAAAACTATCTTGCGGGCGACGCGCAACAGGGCCGGTTTCATAAGTGGCTCGCTTTGACCCTGGCCAGCATTCTCAGCTTGATCGTGTCGGGCAATCTTTTGATGTTCGCCTTGGCATGGATCGCCACCAGTCTGAGCTTGCATCAGCTTTTGATGTTTTACAGAAAGCGGCCGATTGCCGTGCTGTCTGCACACAAAAAATTCGTCGCCAGCCGCATCAGTGATGCCAGCCTTCTGCTCGCTATCGTTTTGATCGGCTCGACACTCCACACGCTGGAGTTCGAGCGCCTGTTTCAACTGATGGCGGCGTTCAGAGGCGAGATGCCGATGAAACTGCAGATCGCGAGTTACCTCATTGTTTTGAGCGCGGCATTGAAATCGGCGCAGTTTCCTCTGCATGGCTGGCTGCTGCAGGTCATGGAAGCACCGACACCGGTGTCGGCGCTTCTCCATGCGGGCATCGTGAATGCCGGAGCTTTTTTGGTGATTCGCATGAGCCCCATCCTGTCGCATTCCACAGGAGCGCTCGTCGCGCTGACCCTCATCGGGCTGGTCACCCTGGTGCTTGCTTCCCTGGTGATGTTGACGCAAACCAGCGTCAAGGTCTCTCTTGCCTGGTCAACCACTGCACAGATGGGATTCATGCTGCTCGAATGCGGCCTCGGGCTGTATAGCCTCGCCATGCTGCATCTCGTTGCACACTCGCTTTATAAAGCCCATGCTTTTCTGGCATCGGGCAGTGCAGTCGATGCCTTTCGGGCGCCCGCCCTGCAAGCGTCCCCCAAAGGCTTTGATCTTGTGCGGCTGATTGCCGCCCTCGCGCTCGGCGTGACCGCGTCACTCGGTATCGGCTCGCTACTGGGTGTCTATTGGCACGGGCAGGACACCTTGCTTGTTGTGGGCGTCATTCTGGCGGTGTCCATGAGTCAACTCGTGTTGCAGGCAGCCACGGCGCTGGGGCTGGTGCCTGCCTTGGTCATGGCGGGGGGGATGAGCGCGCTTCTATGCACGACCTACTTTGTGTTGCACGCATTGTTCGATCGCTTGCTGCTGAACAGTGTTTTGCCGGTGTCGGGGCTTGCTCACACGGCTTACAGCGTGCTCGTGCCCGTCGTGAGCGTGACATTCGTCGCGCTGTTGATGATGCAGCAATTCCTGCAGGCGAGTGCTTCTCCGGCGCGTTTCAGGCTGTATGTGCACCTCTACAACGGGCTGTATGTCGATGTCTATGTCACCCGTCTGCTGCAAAAGTTGTGGCCTGTTCCCCAAACCAATGACATTCAACTTCAAGGAGCTTGAGATGAACCTCGCCGACATGCCCACGCTGATGGAGCCAACCTTGTCGATTGATCCTCAGATCGACGCCGCCTGCGGCCGAATCGCGCCGCTCTGGCCGCTGAAGAATTTTGTGGCCGTCAATCCATTTTTTGGGCTGCGGGATCACGACTTTCAGAGCGCCTCTGATCTACTGGCTCGTGTCATGGGCACGAGCCTCTACATGCCGCGCACCTATTTCCAGGAGCAGGTGGCTCAAGGCCGGATCGGCAGCAAGGACATTCGCCAAGCGATCAGGCTCTGCGGCAGCACGCTCAGCCTGGAGGACGTTCAGGAAGCTCTGGCCACAGACCGCCCTCAGCCCCGCATGGGCATGGCGACCGTGAGTGATCTGCTCGACAAAGTCGAGGGAGGTCTGTGGACGCGATTTGTCGTTGAACGCATCAGCATGCACTGCGCCGCGTACTTCGACATCGGCCAGGCCGTCATTCCCATGCCCTATCGTGACCAATCGTTGTTTGCCGCCTGGCGGGAGACCGCCACCATTGACCAGAGCCCGGCGTTGATGGGGTTGCGTGGCCTGCGCGCTGCCATCGCCGAGGTTCCGCATGCCCCACGGGATGCGATTGCATGGGCCGTCGAGAAGCTCGACATTCCTGCAGAGGCCACCGAGCGCTATCTTCACGCCGCTTTGCTGAGCGTGGGGGGATGGGCCGCCTGGACGCGATACCTGAAGTGGCAAGCGGAGCTCTCAGGCCAGACCGATGCGTCGATCGTCGATCTTCTGGCGATTCGTCTGGTCTGGGATGTCTTGCTGTTTCAGGAGAAGGGCAGTGCTGCACTTCAGGCCCGCTGGCGGGAGATGCTCGCAGCCAGCATGCGTGCGCCATCGGCCAGACGCCGTGCGGCTGCGGAGGTCGACAGAATCTTGCTCAGTGCCATGGAAATCGGGTTTCAGAACTCGGTGCTCGCAGCGCTGAAAGAAGCACAGCGTCCGCAGCCGCTGCCGACGCCCCCCGCTGTGCAGGCTGCTTTTTGTATTGATGTCCGCTCAGAGATATTCCGCCGCTCGCTGGAAATCGTGGCGCCCTCGATACAGACCATCGGCTTTGCCGGGTTCTTCGGAATTTTCATTGAGGTCGTTCCGCTGGGCGCCGATTGCGGGCACTCTCATGTGCCGATTCTGTTCACCCCCAGCTATTGTTTGCAGGAGCAGGGTGGAGACGAAACGGATCAACTGCGTCAACAGCGCCGAGCTCGGTTGAAATGGGCGAAGGTGTGGAAGGGTTTTAAATTTTCGGCGTCCTCCTGTTTTTCTTTTGTGGAGTCTGCCGGGCTGACCTACGCGCCCAAACTTCTGTCGGACAGCATGGGCTGGTCTCGACCCGTTCCTGACCCTAAAACGCAGGGCATCGGCCGGAAAAGGGCGCTGGCTCTCTCGCCGAGTTTGTTGCCCAAGACAAGTGATGCGTGCTGCTCGCATCACGGCGCAACAGGAATTCCGCAGGACCAACGGGTTGAGAACGCGGAAAGAATCTTGCGTGCCATGGGCCTGACCGAGCCATTTGCGCGCCTTGTCTTGCTCGTTGGGCATGGCAGCAGTTCTGTGAACAATCCGCATGCCACGAGTCTGGACTGCGGCGCGTGTGCCGGACAAACAGGCGAGGCGAGTGCGAAAGTGGTTGCAGCGCTATTCAACGACAAGCAGGTTCGGGTGGAACTGGCACGCCGTGGCATTCTCATTCCAGAAGACACCTGGTTCCTGGCGGCCTTGCATGACACGACGACGGACATCGTCCAGGTGTTCGATGCGCATGCCGTACCGCATGACCTGGCGCCTGATCTCGCCAACCTTGAACGCGCACTCGAACAGGCTGGCGACTTGACCCGCATGCAGCGTGCTTCGTCGATGGGCATCGATGCAATGACAGATCGCGATGTCGCCCAGCATGTGCAGGCGCGCAGCCGGGATTGGTCGCAAGTGCGCCCTGAATGGGCGCTGGCCAATAACGCCGCCTTCATTGCTGCCCCCAGGTTCCGTACACGTGGCGCCGACCTTGGCGGGCGCGCCTTCTTGCATGACTATGTTTGGAAAAACGATGCCGACTTCAAGGTGCTCGAGCTCATCATGACCGCCCCGATGGTCGTCGCCAACTGGATCAACATGCAGTATTACGGCTCGGTTGTCGACAATTCACGCTTCGGAAGCGGCAACAAGGTGCTTCACAACGTGGTGGGTGGCGCCATCGGCGTTCTGGAAGGCAATGGAGGTGATCTGCGGGTGGGCCTGCCCCTGCAGTCTTTACATGACGGTAGCCGTTGGATGCATGAGCCTTTGCGGCTCAGTGTCTATCTGGAGGCGCCTGCTGAAGCGATCGACAACATCATTGCTCGCCATGAAATGATCCGCCAATTGGTGGACAACAAATGGCTTCACATTTTTCGCATTGACGAGAGCGCAGAGGTGATCCGGCGTTTGGTAACGGAGGACGGATGCTGCTGGCAACCAGTCAGCCTTGAAAGCGAAAAAGCGATGACGGCACAGAGTTCATTCCAGACGGCACTACGCCCCTGAGTGCGCCCGACATCACACTGTGTTCACGAGACACGCAGGAGAACCCAATGCCCACAAGAATTCTGCTCGTCCGTCATGGCGAGACCCGTCTGACGCTGGAAGACCGCTTTGCCGGATCGAACGATATATCGTTGTCGAACGAGGGTCGAGAGCAGGCTGCGAGCCTGGGAATCAGGTTGTCCAGCGTGTCCATCGCTGCGGTCTATGCCAGCCCGATGGCGCGAACCCTGGAAACCGCCCGGATCATCGCAGGCCCGCACAATCTGCCCGTGCAAATCGTTGATGCGCTGCGCGAGATCGACTACGGCAACTGGGAAGGCCTGACCCGGGACGAAGTCACCTGCCGATTTCCGCAGGCCTACAGCCTGTGGGAGGAAGACCCGCTACTGGTGGCGCCCGAAGGCGGGGAGTCGGGACTGAGCGTCATCCACCGGGCGTTGCCGATCATGCGCGAGATCATCGAGCGGCACCGGCATCAGACCGTGCTGGTCGTCTCGCACAAAGGCACCAATCGCCTGCTTGTCAGCAGCCTGCTGGGCCTGGATGCGCGCGGCTACCGCGAGCGCCTCGATCAAAGCCCCGCGGCGCTGACCATTCTCGATTTCATGAACGAGGTTCGCCCGCGCCTCAAGCTGTTCAACGACGTATCGCATTACCAGTCATATCCCGAGCGCGAGATTGCCGAACGCACCTCGAAATGGTGGCGTCCGACGGTGGAGGGCTGAGGGTGTTACGGCCGGGGCCGCGTACAGGCGCTCCTTCGGCGTTCAATGTTTCTGCGCTTCGGGCAAAGTCGTGAAGTGCTCGACCACCGGGGGCTGCGCGAAGTAGGGTCCGACAATCGCCCGCCACTGCGAGAATGCCTCGGACTGGCGAAAGCCCACGGTGTGGTCTTCCAGGGTGGCCCAGCGAATCATCAGCAGATAGCGTTCGGGCGCTTCAATCCCTTTGCGGATCTCGTAGCCCTCGAACCCTTTGGCATGCGCGATGACGGTGTTCACGCCATGGACGATGGCGGCTTCGAATTCGGCCTGACTGCCGGGCCGGATCTGAATATCAGCGAGTTCATGAATCATGTTGGGGAGTCTCCAGAGTTGGGTTCAACGTTCTTGATCGGTGGGGCGCATCAGGATTTCATTGATGTTCACATGCGCGGGCTGGCCGGCACAGAACACAATGGCGCGGGCGATGTCTGCGCTTTGCAACTGGCGCATGCTGTCGGCCCAGTTGTTGAGCGCCGTCTGCGTGGGCGCGTGGGCGATATGGTCGCGCAGCTCGGTCTGCGCCACGCCAGGCTCGATCACGGTGACGCGGATATTGTCTTTGAAGACCTCGCGCCGCAGCGATTCGCTAAAACCCACCACGCCCCATTTCGAGGCCGAATAGCCCCCGCCGTTGGGGTTGGCTTGCCGCCCGGCGGTGGAGGCCATGTTGAAAATGTGCCCGTCCTTCCTGGCGCGCATACCGGGCAGGGCGGCCTGGCAACTGGCCATGAGCGCGAGCAGGTTCAGCTGGATCATGTGCTGCCAGCGGGTCATGTCCGCACTGTCGATGGGCTCCAGGTACATGACCCCGGCGTTGTTGACCAGGATGTCGAGGCGGCCGAAATGCGCTTCGGTATCTTGCACGATGGCTTGCGCGGCTTTGACTTCGGCCAGGTCGGCAGGAAGAACAAGCACCTCGGCGCCCAGTGCGCGCAGGCGTGCGGCCAGAGCGTCCAGCCGGTCGCCGCGGCGTGCGCTCAGGGCCAGGCGCGCGCCAGCCTGCGCGAACAGTTCGGCGGTCGCTTCGCCGAAGCCGGATGAAGCGCCGGTGATGAGGACGACGCGATCTTTGAGCGATGCAGGAGCGAGATTCAGGGACATGTTTTTTCTCCTTGGGCAAAGCCAAAGACTGTACGCGCGTGGCGTGTTTTCTGCAGGCGCGCGAACGGCGAAACTCTGGTGCCCGATGTCGTCCTACGCAGCGCCATCCGGCACGGTCTTGGGCGCTTCGGTGCTGCCTTCCGCAGCCGTGGTCAGGTGCAGTTGGGCGTCGCCCTGGAGAATGTCTTCCAGCTCGGCGCGGGCGTTTTTCGACAGGGCGATGAGTGCGGCCCTGTCGTGAAACACGGCCTGCTGACGGTCGAGCACTCGCAGGTCGTGGGCGGTGAACAGCGCGACCACGCGGTCGGCATCGACCTCGGGCTGCACGGTCTGCAGTGCCCGCCGTCCCAGCTCCACGCTCGTGCCCCAGGTTTCGCGCAGCACTTCTTTCACGCCAAGCTCGCGCAGGCGCATGAGATGGGTGCGGTTGCGCGCCCGCGCCAGCAGCGGCACGTCGGGGAAGTGGGTGCGCAGCAGCTCGGCGATCTTCAGACTGGCCTCGACGTCATCGACGGCGAGGACGAACAGCCGGGCGTCCTGCACATGGGCGGCGCGCAGCAGCGACAGGCGGGTGGCGTCGCCGTAGTAGATCTTGTTGCCGAACTGGCGCACGAAATCCACCTGTTCGGCGCTGGCGTCCAGCGCGGTGAACGCCACGCCTTGCGCGTTGAGCAGCCTTCCGACGATTTGGCCGACGCGCCCGTAGCCCGCAATGACGACGGGCTGGCCGGGCTCGTCGATAGTGCTGAAGGGCGGCGCCTGACGGTTGCGCGCCCACGGCTGGATCAGCCGGTCGTTGAGGATGAGCAGAAACGGCGCCAGGGCCATGGAGACGGCCACCGCTACGGTCAGCAGCTCGGCGGTGGGGCCGTCGAGCAGACCGCCACTGCGCGCGCTGGTGAACAGCACGAAGGCGAATTCGCCGCCGCAGGCCAGCAAAATGGCCAGCGGACGGCTGAGCGCGTCGTCGCCGCCGATGAGCCGCCTCCCCGCATAGAGCGTGAGGGCCTTGAGCAGCAGAATGCCTGCCCCCAGGCCGAGCACTTGCAAGGGCTCGGCCATCACCAGCGGCAGCGCAATGCCCATGCCCACCGCGATGAAAAACAGGCCGAGCAGCAGGCTCTCGAAGGGCTCGATGGCCGCCTCCAACTCATGGCGGAATTCCGAATCGGCCAGCAGCACCCCGGCGAGAAACGCGCCCAGCGAGGCCGACAGCCCCACGCTGCTCAGCCCCACGCCGATGCCCACCGCGCCGAGCAGCGCGGCGGCGGCGAACAGTTCGCGGTTGCCGCCACCGAACCGCGCCACATAGCGGAACATGGTGGCCAACACCGGCCGTCCGGCCAGGGCCACGATCAGCAAAGCCGCCAGGGCGGGCCAACCCGGCGCCTGTCCGCCGGCGCCGGTGAGGGCGAGCAGCGCCAGGATGGGAATCACGCTCACATCCTGGAACAGCAGGATGGCGAAGGTCTCCCGGCCGAAGCGCGTGGTCAGCTCCCGGCGCTCGGCCAGCAGCGGCAGGATGTAGGCGGTGGACGACATCGCCAGCGCCACGCCCACCAGCGCGGCGCCCGTCCACCCCAGGCCCAGCGCCGCGGCGATGGCGGCAACCGGCAGCGCCACCCCGGCCATTTGCAGCGCGCCCAGGCCGAACACCTGCCGCCGCAGCGCCCACAGGCGGCTGGGCTGCAGTTCGAGACCAATGAGGAACATCAGCAGCGTGACGCCCAGCTCGGCAGTGTGCAGCACCGACTCCGGCCGGCTCACCACGCCCAGACCGTAAGGCCCGACGGCGATGCCCGCCACGAGATAGCCGAGCACCGAGCCCAGGCCGAAGCGTTTGAACAGTGGAACCAGCAGGACGCTGGCGGCCAGCAGGGTGAGCAGGGCGGTGGCGGACATGGGGCGATGGTACGAACAGCCGCCGTCTGCCGCTGCCGTCCGCGTGCGCCTATCGCGCTCCGACCGAAGCCGCTGGCAAGGGGCCGATGGCCGGCGTGTCGCCCGCGCCCCAGCCGCCGCCCAGCGCTTGAATCAGGGACACGCTGGCGGCGTAGCGGCGGTTCAGCAGGGTGAGCTGCGCATTGCGCGCGCTGGTGGCCGTGGTCTGCGCGGTGATCACGTTGAGGTAGGGCGCGGTGCCCGCCTTGTACTGGTTTTCGGCCAGACGCAGCGAGACCTCGGCGGCCTGCACCACCTCGGCCTGTTGCTGCGCCTCTTGTGCCAGGATGCGCTGTGCGGCGAGGTTGTCTTCCACCTGTTGCAGCGCGGTCAGCACGCTCTGGCGGTAGTTGGCCACCGTCTGGCGGTAGGCCGCCTGACTGCTTTGCACCTGTGCACGGCGCAGTCCGCCGTCGAACAATGTGGCCGCAAGTTGCGGGCCGATAGACCAGAACAGCGAGGGCGCGGAAAACAGCTCGGCAATACGCGCGGCCTGGCTGCCGCCTTGCGCGGAGAGCGTGAGGTTGGGGAACCAGGCGGTCTGCGCCACGCCGATCTGCGCGTTGGCCGCTTGCACCTGGGCTTGGGCCGCGGCCAGATCGGGGCGGCGCTGCAGCAACTGCGCGGGGATGCCCGCAGGAATTGCGGGCACTTCGGGCAGGGTGTCGCTGGCCGACAGGGAGAACTCCGCCGGGGGCTTGCCCACCAGCACAGCGATGGCGTTCTGCAACTGCACGCGGGTCACGCCCAGATCGGTCAGGCTGGTCTGCGCCTGCAATAACTGGGTGCGCGCCGAGGCCACGTCGGCGGCGGTGCCCACCCCGGCCTTGTAGCGGTTGTCGGTGATCTGCAGAGCGCGCTGGTAGGCGGCCACGGTGTTTTGGGCCAGCACGATCTGCGCGTCCACGGTGCGTAGTTGCAAATAGCTGGTGGCCAGGGTGGATTGCAGGCTGAGCTGGGTGTTGGCCAGGGTGGCGGCGCTGGCGGCAGCGGTGGCCTGCCCGGCTTGCACCTGCAGTCGCACTTTGCCCCACAGGTCGGGCTCCCAACTGGCGCCGAGCGAGGCGCTCAGGCTGTTGCCCACGGCGCCGTTGCCTGCGGTTCTGGCGCGGTTGGCCGAAGCCCCGGCAGTCACTGCAGGGTAGTAGGCGGCCTGGGCTTGTGCCACCGCAGCTTGCGCCTGTTCGTATGCGGCGAGCTGGGCGGCGAGGCTCTGGTTGTGCTGCGCGACCTGGGTTTCAAGGCTGGCGAGCACCGGGTCGTCAAACACGCTCCACCACGCGCCGCGCGGCGCCGCGGCCATCGCCTGCGCGGGTTCCCAGCCACTCCGGGCTTGGGCATAGCTGGCAGGCAGGGCGATTTTCACCGGGGCGTCAGGCGGCGTGGCGGCGCAGGCAGCCAGCATCAAGACCAAGGGTACGGCGAGCGACAGGCGGGGCGGGACGATGGTTTTCATGAGGTTCAGGCCGTGGAATCGAGAGCCGCCGAGTGGTCGCTGCGGCCGAATTTGCGCAGCGTCCAGCGGCGCAGGCGGTCGAGTTCGAGGTAGATCACCGGGGTGGTGTAGAGCGTGAGCGCCTGGCTGACGATCAGTCCTCCGGCGATGGAGATGCCCAGAGGCTGGCGCAACTCGGCGCCGTTGCCGGTGATGAAGGCCAGCGGCAAAGCCGTGCCCAGCGCGGCCAGCGTGGTCATGAGGATGGGGCGCAGCCGCAGCGTGGCGGCCTGATAGATGGCGTCGCGCGGGCTGGCGCCATGTTCGCGTTCCGCGGTGAGGGCGAAATCGACCATGAGAATGGCGTTTTTTTTCACAATGCCGATCAGCAGGAACACACCGATGAGCGCAATGATGGAAAACTCGGTGTGCGTGAGCTGCAAGGCCAGCAGCGCGCCCAACCCGGCCGGGGGCAGGGTGGACAGAATGGTGAGCGGGTGGAGGGTGCTTTCATACAACATGCCCAGCACGATGTAGATGGCGAAGATGGCGGCCATGATGAACAGCGGCTCGTTTTTCAGCGTGTCCGAGAACAGTTGCGCCGTGCCCTGGAAGCCGCCGTGAATCTCGGACGGCAGGCCGATGGCGGCGGTGGCGTCGTCGATCTTGGTCTGGATGCTGCCGAGCGATACGCCCTTGTCGAGGTTGAACGAAAGGGTGGACGAGACGAACAGGCCCTGATGGTTGACCGCCAGCGGGGTGTTGGTCAGTTCCTGATGCGCTAGCGCCGAGAGCGGTACGCGCTGGCCGCTGCTGCCCACCAGAAAAACATCGTTCAGCGCCTGGGCGTTGTTCTGATATTGCTGCGCGGCTTCCATCACCACGCGGTACTGGTTGAGCGGCTTGTAGATGGTGGACACCAGGCGCTGGCCGAAGGCGTCGTTGAGGGTCTGATCGATGGTGGACACGGCAATGCCATAGCGGGCCGCGGCCGCGCGGTCGATCACCAGTGAGAGCTGCAAGCCGTTGGCCTGCTGGTCGCTGTTGACGTCGTTCAGGCCCGGAATGCGCTTGAACGCGGCCAGCACCTTCGGCTCCCATTCGCGCAGGGTGTTCAGGTCGGAGGCTTGCAGGGTGTACTCATACAGCGCCGCCGAAGGCCGCCCGCCGGCGCGGATGTCTTGCACCGGGAACATGAAGGTCTGCGTCCCGGGTACGCGCGACAACGCCCGGCGCAGCTCGACGATGATGCTCTGCACGCCTTTGCGCTGATCGATCGGCTTGAGCTGCATGAACATGAAAGCGCTGTTGGTCGTGCCGCCGCCGGTGAACGCCACCACGTTTTCCATACCCGGGTTCTTGCGCACGATGGCAACGATCTGCTGCAACTTCTTGCTCATGTCCTGGAACGAGATCGACTGATCGGCCTGCACCGAGCCGATCAGCAGCCCGGTGTCCTGCGTGGGGAAGAAGCCTTTGGGCACGACCTTGAACAGATACACCGTCAAACCGATGGTGGAGAAAAACAGCACCAGCATCAGCACCGGATGCAGCAGCGCCCGGCGCAGGCTGCGTGCGTAGCCGTGATGGACATGATTCCAGCCCCGTTCCAGCCAGGAGCTTGGTTTGGGCGCGCCGTGAGCCGGACGCGCTTGCGGCCGCAGCCAGCGCGAGGCCAGCATGGGCGTGACGGTGAGCGACACCAGCAACGAGATGCCGATGGCCACCGACAGCGTGACGGCGAACTCGTGAAACAGCCGCCCGACAATGCCGCCCATGAACAGCACCGGGATGAACACCGCCACCAACGAAATGCTCATCGACAGCACGGTGAAGCCCACTTCTCGCGCGCCCTTGAAGGCGGCAGCTAGCGGCGACAAGCCTTCCTCCACATGGCGCATGATGTTTTCGAGCACCACGATGGCGTCGTCCACCACAAAGCCGGTGGCCACGATCAGCGCCATCAGCGAGAGGTTGTCGAGCGAATAGTCGAGCAGCCACATGGCGGCGAAAGTGCCCACCAGCGACAGCGGCACGGCAATAGCGGGAATGAGCGTGGCGCGCCAGTCGCGCAGGAACAGCCAGACCACGGCTATCACCAGCAGCACCGCGAGGATGAGGGTTTTTTCCACCTCGTCCAGCGACGCCCGGATGGTGGTGGTGCGGTCGGACATGAGGGTGATGTCGATGGCCGCCGGGATCGAGGCTTTGAGCTGCGGCAGCGCCGCCTTCACCCCTTCGACCGCATCGATGATGTTCGCCCCCGGCTGGCGGTAAATGATGAGCTGCACCGAGGGCTGGCCGTTGGCCAGGCCCATATTGCGGTCGTTCTGCAGACCTTCATACACCTGCGCAATCTGGTCGAGGCGGATCGGCGCGCCGTTGCGGTAGCCCACCACGATGTGCTGGTACTGCTGCGGGGTGGAGAGCTGGTCATTCGCGCCCACCTGCCAGCGATGCGTGGCGCTGTCGATGGCACCCTTGGGTGTATCCACATTGGCGCTGGCGATAGCCTGGCGCACCTGCTCCAGCCCCAGCCCCATGCCGTTGACGCGGGGCAGGTCGAGCTCCACCCGCACCGCAGGCAGCGCGGCGCCGCCCACGGTGACCGAGCCGATGCCCGCGATCTGCGAAATTTTCTGCGCCAGAATGGTGGAGCCCGCATCGAACATCTGCCCGCGCGACAGGCTCTTGGAGGTGAGCGACAGAATCATGATCGGCGCGTCCGCCGGGTTCATCTTTTTGTAAGTCGGCCGCCCGGTCAGGCCGGAAGGCAACAGCGGAATGGCCGCATTGATCGCCGCCTGCACTTCTCGTGCGGCATCGTTGATGTTTTTCGACAGACTGAACTGCAGAATGACGCGGGTCGAACCCAGCGAACTGCTGGAGGTCATCTGCGAAATCCCGGCAATCGTGCCCAGGCTGCGCTCCAGCGGCGTGGCCACCGTGGCGGCCATGACCTCCGGGCTGGCCCCGGCCATGCTGGCGTTGACCACGATGGTGGGGAAATCCACCTGCGGTAGCGGCGACACCGGCAGCAGCCGAAAGGCGATCAGCCCCGCCAGCAGCACCGCAAGCGCCAGCAGGCTGGTGGCGATGGGGCGGCGGATGAACAGGGCGGACGGGTTCACTGCGCGTCCTCGTCGGACAGCGCAGCAGCCGGTTGCGCCGATCCGAAGGTGCGCGCACGCCAGGCCGCCGTGCGGGTGGCGAGCCGGTCGAACGCCAGATAGATCACCGGCGTGGTGAACAGGGTGAGCACCTGCGACACCAGCAGGCCGCCGACGATGGCGATGCCCAGCGGCTGGCGCAGCTCCGAGCCCATGCCTGTGCCCAGCGCCAGCGGCACCGCGCCGAACAGCGCGGCAAAGGTGGTCATCAGAATGGGCCGCAGCCGCAGGTGCGCCGCCTGCAGCATGGCCTCATCGGGCGGCAGGCCCTGGTTGCGCTGCGCGTCCAGCGCGAAGTCCACCATCAGAATGGCGTTTTTCTGCACGATGCCGATGAGCAGAATGATGCCGATGATGGCGATCACCGTGAGGTCATGCCCGGTGGCCATCAACGCCAGCAGCGCGCCGATGCCGGCCGAGGGCAGGGTGGACAGAATGGTGATCGGGTGGATGTAGCTCTCATACAGCACGCCCAGCACGATATACATGGTGGCCACAGCGGCGAGCAGCAGCCAGAGCTGGTTGGACAGCGCCGACTGAAAGGCGCTGGCCGAGCCCTGGAAGGCGATGGTCACCGAGGCGGGCAGCGCAGCCTGCTTGGCCGCCTGCTTGATCGCGTCGACCGCTTCGCCCAGCGACACGCCGGACGCGAGCTGGAAGGAAATGAGCGCCGCCGGAAACTGGCCCAGATGGTCGATGGCCAGCGGCGTGGCGCGCGGCTCGATGGTGGCGATGGTGGACAGCGGCACCGCCTGCCCGTTGCTTCCGGTGAGATACACGCTGTTGAACGCGGCCAGCCCCTGGTCGGGCTGTTTTTCCACCCCGAGCACCACGCGGTACTGCGCCGATTGGGTGAAGATGGTCGACACCAGCCGCTGGCCGAAGGCGTTGTACAGCGCGCTGTCGATCGCGCTCATGCTGATGCCCAGGCGCGAGGCCGCGCTGCGGTCCACGTCCACATAAGCCTGCAGGCCCTGGTCTTGCAGATCGCTGGTCACGCCGGAGAGTTGCGGTAGCGCCTTGAGCCGGTCCATCAGCGCGGTGTTGGCGCGGGAGAGCTGCGCGGCGCTGGTGGCCGATAGGCTGAACTGATAGGGGTAGCGGCTGGCGATGTCGTTGATGGTCAGGTCTTGCACCGGCTGCAGATAGGTAGCTATGCCTTCGACTTTGGCGGCGCGCGAGTCGAGCCGACTGATGAGGGCTTGCACCCGCGGGCGTTGTTCCAGCGGCTTGAGGTAGATGAGCAGCCGCCCGGTGTTCATGGTGGTGTTCACCCCGTCGATGCCGACCACCGATGACACCGATTCCACCGCCGGATCTTTGAGCAGCGCATCGACCAGCGCCTGCTGGCGCGCGTTCATCGACTGGAACGACACGTCCTGTGGCGCCACTGTCGTGGCCTGGATCATGCCGGTGTCCTGCACCGGGAAGAAGCCTTTGGGAATGAGCACATACAGCACCACCGTGAGCACCAGCGTGCCCGCCGCGAACAGCAGCACCAGCGGCTGATGCCGCAGCACCCAGCGCAGCGCGCGGGTGTAGCGGGCCGAAAGTCGGTCGAAAAACGCGCCGGTGGAACGGAACAAATGACTCTGTTTTTCCTCCGGCGTATGCCGCAGCAGGCGGGCCGACAGCATGGGCGTGAAGGTCAGCGACACGATGGCCGAAATGACAATGGCCACCGCCAGGGTGATGGCGAATTCGCGGAACAGCCGCCCCACCACATCGCCCATGAACAGCAGCGGAATGAGCACGGCGATGAGCGAGAAGGTGAGGGTGATGATGGTGAAGCCGATCTGCCCCGCGCCCTTGAGCGCGGCGGCGAGCGGCCGCTCGCCGGCTTCGATGTAGCGCGAGATGTTTTCGATCATCACGATGGCGTCGTCCACCACGAAGCCGGTGGCGATGGTCAGCGCCATGAGGGTGAGGGTGTTGATCGAAAAGCCGAACAGATACATCGCGCCGAAAGTGCCCACCAGCGCCAGCGGCACTGCGGTAGCCGGAATGAAGGTGGCGCGCACGCTGCGCAGGAACACGAAGATCACCAGCACCACCAGCAGCACGGCCAGCAGCAGCTCGAACTGCACGTCGGCAATGGCCGCGCGGATGGTCACGGTGCGGTCGGACAACACCGAGAGCTGCGCGGCGGCGGGAAGCTGCGTCTGCAGGCTGGGCAGCAGCTTGTGAATCGCATCGACCACGGCGATGACATTGGCGCCCGGCTGGCGCTGCACGTTGATCACAATGCCGGGCTTGCCGTTGACCAGCGCGGCCTGCCAGGCGTTTTCGGCGCCCGTGCTGATGGTGGCCACGTCGCCCAGCCGCACCGGCGCGCCGCCGGAGTAGGCGATGATCATGTCGCGGTATTGCTGCGGCGACTGCAACTGGTCGTTGGCGTCGATGCTGAACGACTGCTGGCTGCCGCTGATGCTGCCCTTGGGGCTGTTGACGTTCGCCCCGGAAATCGCGGTGCGAATGCTGTCGAGCGTCAGCCCCAGCGCGGCCAGCGCCGGGCCGTTGACCGTCACGCGAATGGCGGGTTTATGTCCGCCCGAGAGCGTGACCAGGCCCACGCCCGACACCTGCGAGAGCTTCTGGCTCAGGCGCGTATCGGCCAGGTCGTACAGGGTGGTGAGCGGCAGCGTGGCTGAGGTCAGGCCGAGGGTGATGACGGGGGCGTCGGCCGGGTTGACCTTGGCGTAGATCGGCGGCTGCGGCAGGTCGGAAGGCAGCAGATTGCTCGCGCCGTTGATGGCGGCCTGCACTTCCTGCTCGGCTACGGAAAGCGACAGCGACAGATCGAAGCGCAGGGTGATGACCGACGCGCCGCCGGAACTCACCGACCACATCTGCGCCAGCCCCGGCATCTGGCCGAACTGTTGTTCCAGCGGGCCGGTGACCGAAGATGCCATCACGTCCGGGCTGGCGCCGGGGTAAAGCGTGGTGACCTGGATGGTGGGGTAATCCACCTCGGGCAGCGCGGCTTGCGGCAGCAGCTTGTAGCCCACGAACCCGGCTACCAGCACCGCAATCATCAGCAGCGTGGTGGCGATGGGGCGCAGGATGAACAGCCGTGAGGGGCTCGGCCGGTCTTCGAGCGGCTCCCCCTCCCAACCTCCCCCACGAGTGGGGGAGTAGAGGTCGGCGCTGCGCGCTTCCTTCGGATGCCCCTCCCAACCTCCCCCACGAGTGGGGGAGGAGAGGTCTGCGCTGCGCGTTTCCTTCGGATGCCCCTCCCAACCTTCTCCACCTGCGGGTGAGGGGTTTGCTCCCTCTCCGCTTTGCGGGGAGGGCTGGGGAGGGGAGGCTTTGTCGTCGTGTGGCGCACTCATGCTCAGCGTGCTCCGCTGGCGGCGGGCTTGGCGTGGGCGTCAGGCCGGGCACGCTCCTTCCCGGCGCCGCCTGCGGACTGCACCACTGCCTGCACCACTTTCACTTCGCGGCCGTCGCGCAGGCGGTCGAGGCCGTCGGTGACGACGCGCTCGCCCGGCCTCAGGCCGCTGACGATCTGCGTGAGGTTGTCAAACGCCACCCCGGTTTTCACCACCCGCATCTTCACCTTGTTGTCCGGCCCGATGACATACACATAAGTGCCGGGCGCGCCAACCGCCACGGCGGTGGTGGGCACGACGATCGCGTCAGGGATGGTGCGCACCAGCAGCCGCACGTTGACAAACTGGTTGGGGAACAGGGTCAGCTTCGGGTTGGCGAACTCGGCGCGCAAATTGAGCGTGCCCGTCGTGCTGTTGATCTGGTTGTCGGCCGCGACCAGCTTGCCGGTTTCGAGCAACTGGGTGTTGCGGGCATCCCAGGACTGCGTTTGCAACTGCTTGCCCGCCATGAGCTGGCTCACCACCTCGCCGATCTGCTGCTGCGGCAGAGCGAAGGTCACGTCCACCGGCTGCACCTGCGCGATGGTGGCAACCGGCGAGGCCGAATTGGTGCTGCTGCTGGTGTTGCTGCCCACAGCGCCCGAAGTCGTCACCATATTGCCGGCGTCCACCGGGCGCAGGCCGGTGAGGCCGCTGACCGGGGCGGTGATGCGCGTCCAGCTCAGTTGCAGTTTGGCGTTGTCGAGCGCGGCCTTGTTGGCGTCGAGCGTGGCTTTGAGCTGGGCCACGGTGGCGCGCTGGTCGCTGACCTGTTGCGCCGAAATCGAATCTTGCTTGAGCAGGGTTTCATAGCGCAGCAAATCGCTTTGCGCACCGGCGAGCTGCGCCTGCGTCTGCTCCAGTTGCGCCTGCGCCTGCTCCACCGCGATGCGGAAGGGCCGCGGGTCGATCTGCGCGAGCAACTGCCCGGCCTTGACCGTCTGCCCCTGCTTGTAGTCCACACTTTGCAGCAGTCCGGCCACCCGCGGCATCACGTTTACATAGCTGCGCGGCGTAACCGTGCCCAGCGCGGTGAGCCAGACCGGCACGTCCTGCGTTCTGGCGACCGATGCGGTGACCGGCTGCGGCGGCATCTGCCCTTTTCCCATTCCGCCCGGGCCGCGCATCTGCGCCTGCGCCGGGTGCTCGCTGCCCAGCAGGGTCAGACCGCCCGCGGCGAGCAGGGCCACGCCCAGCCCGCCCCAAAGCCAGCGGCGCGCGGTGAAAGGACGGCGATGTTGTTCGGGGGAGGGAGGGGTCGCAGTCATGGGCGGCGTGTCACGGTGGAAAAACAGATCGATTGGCAGTCTTCACATCCTGCCAGCGCGACGTGAAAGTCGTGTGCAGGCAGTGTGAAGAAGTATGTCGCTTTGAGTCTGCCGCTGGGGCGTCAAGCCTTGGGCTGACGCTGATGATTCCAATACACCTCGGTGCTGGCGGCGTCGCCCGCGCGGTTGAGCGTGCGCGCCAGCACGAACAGCAGATCGGACAGGCGGTTGAGGTACTGCAGCAGCTCGGCGCGCAGCAGCGTGGGCGCCTGCTCCTCGCCGGCCTGCGCCACTTCGCAGGACACCGCCACCACCGCCCGCTCGGCGCGGCGCGCCACGGTGCGGCACACATGCGCCTGCGAGGCCGTTTGCGTGCCGCCGGGCAAAATGAACTCGGCCAGCGGCGGCAGTTTGGCGTTGTAGTCTTTCAGCGCGTCATCAAGCGCGGCCACCTGCTCGGGTTTGAGCAGCGTCATGCCGGGCACCGAAAGCTCGCCGCCGAGATCGAACAGATCGTGCTGCACCTGCGAGAGCAAGGCGTCGATGGCAGGCGGCAGCCCCATGCTGCGCAACAGCCCGAGATGCGAATTCAGCTCATCGACCTCGCCCAGCGCCTGAATGCGCGCGGCCGATTTCAGACAGCGCGAGCCGTCCCCCAGCCCGGTGGTGCCCGCGTCGCCAGTGCGGGTGGATATGGCGGTGAGGCGCAGCCCCATGATCAGGCCGCCTCAGCAGAAGCCGCAGGAGCCGAAGAAGCCGAAGAAGCCGAAGAAGCTGCACTAGGCCCGATGCGCCGAGTATGTTCGGCAAGCTCCGACAGGATGTTTTCTGCCGCTTTTGCGCTGAGATCGAGCGGCGAAAATCGCGCTTCGAGCGAATAGGCCAGAAATAGACTGCGATTTTTTTCCGTGCTCAAGACATAACCCATCGACCAATCACCAAACAGCCGTTTATCAATCTCTTGATAACTCAGGATGGCCGACTGGTTGTGCCGCGAGTCACGCAGAATTTTGGCGTAAAGGGTGTTGATTTTCGAGCGAGCGCCTTCCAGAGCCTGGAGAAAAAATCCGTCAGCAAACA
The DNA here is from genome assembly GCF_900634595.1 of Thiomonas sp. OC7. Classification (NCBI taxonomy): domain Bacteria; kingdom Pseudomonadati; phylum Pseudomonadota; class Betaproteobacteria; order Burkholderiales; genus Thiomonas; species Thiomonas sp. OC7. Next base: position 2,853,355 of record NZ_LR131953.1, read on the forward strand.
CCAGCATGCCGGTCAAACCGAGAGGCTGGTTGTTGCGCCGAGAGGTGTTGAGAATGTCATGCACATCCGCCGGGCCAAAATTGGGAGAAATGCGGCTGGCGTAAATCATGCGAATCATGGGGTCCATACAGGCTCCGAAGTAGAGTAAAAACTAGCGCAGTGCATTGTGCCCGATGCGAAGATGCCTTACAGCGCGCGATCCTCAAGCCCGACTCCTAGCCCCGCTGCGCCCTCGCAGGCGAGCGTCTATCCTTCTAGCCGGAAACACTGACCGAGGACATCCCATGAACGTCCCCCTCACCCCGAAAATTCTCACCCGCCCCACGCCGCCCGCCCTGCTCGACGCCTTGGCCAGCCGCTTCGGCGCGCAGCTTTCCACCGCGCAGGCGGTGCGCGAGCAGCATGGGCGCGATGAATCGCCCTTCGACGTGCCGCCGCCTTCCGCCGTGGTGTTCTGCGAAAGTACGCAAGACGTGGCCGACGCGGTGAAACTGGCCGCCGCGCAAGACGTGCCGGTCATCGCCTTTGGCGCCGGATCGTCGCTCGAAGGCCAGTTGCTCGCGGTGCAGGGCGGCATCAGCCTCGATCTCACCCGCATGAACCGCATCCTCGACGTGGCCGCCGCCGACATGCTCGTCACCGTGCAGGCCGGGGTCACGCGGCTGCAGTTGAACGACGAACTGCGCCACACCGGCCTGTTCTTCCCCATCGACCCCGGCGCCGACGCCACTCTCGGTGGCATGGCCGCCACCCGCGCCTCGGGCACCAACGCCGTGCGTTACGGCACCATGCGCGAAAACGTGCTGGCGCTCACCGTGGTGCTGGCCGATGGCCGCATCATTCGCACCGGCACGCAGGCGCGCAAAAGCAGCGCGGGCTACGACCTCACCCGCCTCATGGTGGGCAGCGAGGGCACGCTGGGCATCATCACCGAGGTCATCCTGCGCCTGTACCCGCAGCCCGAGGCGGTGGCCGCGGCGGTGTGCTCTTTCCCCGACGTGGCGCACGCGGTGGACTGCACCATCGCCCTCATCCAGGCCGGCATCCCGATCGCTCGCGTGGAACTGATGGACCCCGGCGCTGTGCGCGCGGTCAACGCCCACGACCATCTCGGCCTGCCCGAGCAGCCCCTGTTGCTGATGGAATTCCACGGCTCGCCCGCCGGGGTGCGCGAGCAGGCCGAAACCGTGCAGGCCCTCGCCGCAGACCATGCCGGCTCCGACTTCGCCTGGGCCGACACGCCGGAAGAGCGCAGCAAGCTATGGAAGGCGCGGCACCACGCCTACCTCTCAGCGCTGCAAATGAAACCCGGCTGCCGCTGCGTCACCACCGACACCTGCGTGCCCATTTCGCGCCTGGCCGAAAGCATCAACGACACCATCACCGAGGCCGACGCCGCCGGGCTGCCCTACTTTGTCGTCGGCCATGTGGGCGACGGCAACTACCACATCGGCTACCTCATCGACCCCGCCAAACCCGAAGAGCGCGAACTGGCCGAACGCCTCAACGCCCAACTCGTGCGCCGCGCCCTCAAACTCGGCGGCACCTGCAGCGGCGAACACGGCATCGGTCTGCACAAGCAGGGCTTCCTGCGCGAGGAAGCCGGCGACGACGCGCTCGGCGTGATGCGCGCCATCAAGCAGGCGCTCGATCCGAGGGGCATCCTCAATCCGGGAAAGATTTTTGCGTGAAAGCGGGACCAGTAAGGCCATGTTCACCTACCTCATGCTCGGCAGCAACGATCTCGTTCGCGCGGCCGCGTTTTACGACCCGGTGCTGGCCGCGCTTGGGCACGCGCGTTGCGTGACCGAAGACGACGATCCCGCCCATGAAATCGGCTGGGGCTGCTACGCCGACGAGGGGCGGGTGGAACTGGCGCTGTGGCTATGCAAGCCCTTCGACGGTCAGCCCGCCACAGTGGGGAATGGATCCATGATCGCGCTGGCCGCCCGCAGCCGGGCGCAGGTCGATACCTTTCATGCCGCCGCAATGGCGCATGGCGGCCGCAGCGAAGGCGCGCCAGGTCTGCGCCCGCACTACGGCCCGGATTTCTACGCCGCTTACGTGCGCGACCCCGATGGCAACAAACTCGCCGCCGTCTGTCGTGCAGCGGCGTAGGGGTGCAATCACCCAGCGGGCGTCGGTTCCAGCCCGCTGAACACTTCCGTCAGGGCGATGCGCAGTTGCACGCTGGCGAGTTCCATCTCCGCCAGCCCGGTGAAATCGTGCAGCTCGAACAAGCCGCGTTCATTGCGCCGGAACACCTCCACGCTGCGGCTGTCCGGGTCGATCAGTACATATTCGCGCAACTCGGCGATGCGCCGGTACATGGCAAACTTCAGGCTGCGCTCAATGCCCTGCGTGCTGTCAGACAACACCTCGACGATCAGCACCGGATGACGAAACACCATCTCGGTGCGCAGGTCGTCGGCATGGCAGGTGACGAACACATCCGGGTAAAACACCGCCTCATCGGCCACCTGCACCTTCAGGCTTTCGGTGAACACCTCGCAGGGGCCGTCTCGCAGCGCAGATTTGAGGGCTGCAAACAGGTTGCCCGACACCATGCCATGCACCCGGCGCACCCCCACCATGGCGAAGGCTTCGCCGCGATAAAACTCGTGCCGCTCGGGCTGCGCGTTTTCCCAGACGAGGTAATCGCCCAAATTCAGTTTGTGTTGTGCCAAGGCCTTGTGGTCATCCTAGTCGTGTCCAAGCGGCGAAAGTGCAGTGTATTCTCGCCGCATTGGCTAGGTTGCGGTGTCTACATGGCGCCAGCCCTGCCTGCTTACTGCGCATACAGATTGAAGAAAGTGCGCGCCGCCACGGTGCAGAACGGGCGCTCGTCGGTGTGGTAGCTCTCCATCGCGTAGGCAGCGGCCTGCTGCGCCGTGTAGCCCTGCGCTTCAGCCGCTTGCACCACACCTTGTTGATACGCGATGAAACCACCTTGCACCGTGCTCGCCACGGTCTGCATGATCTGTTGCTGTACGGTGTTCAGGCCGTAGCTGGTCAGGCCGTTGCTGTAGGTGCCGGGGCTGCCCTGGTTGTCGAGGTCGAGGGTGGCAAAGCGCAGGCCGGGGTTGGTGGTCTGGGCCTTGTTCATCAGGGTGGCGGTCATGGCGGCGGCGTCCTGGTTCCAGAACACTTCGGGGTCGTGGTCGCCACCGCACATCAGCAGCGGCATGCTCGGGGTGTAGCCGCGCAGATCGTTGGCCAGGAGAATCTGCCGCAGGGGATCTTGCGGGTTGCTCGCAGGCGTTGGCGCAGTGGTGGTGAAATTGGGTGCGGAGCCATCAACGGGCGCGGCGCCGTCGGGGTGGGCGAGCACGTCGGCCACATATTGCGCGCGGTAGGCGGTGCTGATGAGGTAGTTGGTCGGATCGAAGCCCAGCGGGCCGAGCGGCCAGCCTTCGCTCAGGCTATCCAGCGCAGCGTTGCCGGTGGGCGGAGATTGAAAGATGGCGGTGTACGGAATCTTTCCGGCCTGCACCAGTTGGCCAAAGCCCGCAAAGCCCACGGGGCCGGGGAACAGGGTCGGCGCGTCCGCATAAAGCGGGTTGAACATGGCGGCAAGATCGATTTGCGGCGACCCCGCGGGCAGATGGGCGTAAGAGTTGGCGACCAGCGGCAGGTAGGCGGTGCCGCCAACGTTGGGATGTCCGAGCATGATTTCATCGCTGATGGCGAGCATGCCGTAAGGCCCGGACATCGGCGCGCCCGCCGTGGCCGGGCGGCCCTGCGCATCGAGCTTGGCCAGTGTGGCCATCGACACGAAGCCGCCTTGCGAATAGCCGGTGACGAACAGCTTGCCGTTGTCGCTCACGGGCAGGTTCAGTTGCATCAATGCTTGCCGCGCGGCCGTGAGGCTGTCGATCATGTCCTGCGACTGCTGCTGTTTATTGAGATAAGGCGCGTAGGGCAGGGGCGAGGTGTCGTAACCGGCGTAGTTGGGCGCAACGACGATGTCGCCCTGCGCGGCGAAGATCATGGCCACGCGTGAGGCGGTGCCGAAGGCGGGGTTGCTCGGGTCGCCGAGTGCGGCCAGGTCACGGTTCTTGCTCAGCGCGGTGCCGTGGGCGTAGAGCACGATGGGCTTTGCGCCCTGACATTGCGCGGTGCTGCCGGAGGGAATCATCAGCGCGCCGGTGGCGGTGGTGGGTTCGTTCTCGCCGCCCACGGTGGCGTAGGTGTACTTGTAGACCGTCACGCCGCAAACCGGGGCGCCAATGAGCTGCTGCACCCCGCTGGGGTAGCGGCCCATCCAGTGGCTCGACGTGGCGATGGTGTTGGTCGAGATCGCCGCAGTGGGCGTGGCGCTGGCTGAAACCAGGGTGTCAGCCGTGCCGGTGGTGGGAGTGGGCGTGCCGCCACCGCCACCGCAGGCCGCAAGCAGCAGGGCGCTGGAACTGACGGCCAGGGCCGTCTTCAGCGAGAAGGTGTGCATGGGTTGTCTCCGTCGTCTGGCCGTGTCGCGGCCTTAGATTTATCTGAAAATCGAACGCTCGTTCTTTTCTGATAATTCTCCGCTTCTCCAGAGCACGTCAACGGTATTTACAAAGCGTTTCAGAAGCGGTGGGGCAGCCCGGGCAGCAGACCCTTTGGCTCTGACAATTCACAAGCCCGAGCGGCCATGCCGGGCCTATGCTTCGCACTTGTCGTATTCGCAGAGCCCCTTCATCATGTCTGACCATTTTGTTGTACTCGGCGCGGGCTTTGCCGCCCTCACCGCGGCGCGCACCTTGCGCTCCAAGGCACCGCAGGCGCGTATCACTCTGGTGGCGCCCAAGGCCGAGTTCGTCTATCTGCCCAGCCTGATCTGGGTGCCCACGGGGGTGCGCAAGAGCAGCGATCTGGTCATCGACCTGGCGCCGTTTTTGCACAAGCACCGCATCGACTTTCTCGCCGCCGAAGTGACCGGGCTGCAAGACGGCGGGCGCACGGTGCTGACGACCGGCGGGCCGGTGGAGAACGACGGCCTGATCATCGCCACGGGCGGGCGCTTCATCAAAAAGCTGCCGGGTATCGAACATGCCATCGCGCTGTGCGAGGGCGTGGCGGCGGCGGAAAAAATCCGCGAGCGGCTGCTGGCGATGGACAGCGGGCGCATCGCCTGCGGCTTTGGCGGCAACCCGCAGGAGCCCACGGCGGCGCGCGGCGGGCCGATGTTCGAACTGCTGTTCGGCATCGACACCTGGCTGCGCCGCCAGCGCAAACGCGACAAGGTGGAGCTGGTGTTTTTCAACGCCTCGGAAAAACCCGGCCAACGCCTGGGCGAGCGCGCCGTCACCGGGCTGCTGTCGCACATGGCCAAGCGCCGCATCGATACCCATCTGGGCCACAAGCCGCTGCGCATGTCGCCCGAAGGGGTGGAGACCGAGGGCGGCCTGGTCAAGGCCGATCTCATCCTGTTCATGCCCGGCATGACAGGGCCGGGCTGGACGCACAACTCCGAGCTGCCGCGCTCGCCCGGCGGCTTCATTCAGGCGGACGCGCATTGCGCCGTGCCCGGTTTCGAGCGGGTGTTCGTCGCTGGAGACGCCGGCAGCTATCCCGGCCCGGACTGGCTGCCCAAGCAGGCGCACATGGCCGATCTGCAGGCCAAGGCCGCTGCCGAGAATCTGCTGCTGGTGATGCAAGGCCAGCCTGCGCAGCATGTGCCCAAGGCCGAGTTGGTGTGCATCGTCGATACCGTGGACAGCGGCATTTTGGTGTTCCGCGACGAGAATAAAACCATTGTACTGCCGCCTTCTCGCGCCTTCACCTGGGCCAAGCGCTGGTTCGAGGGAAAATACCTCAAGGACTACCGCTCGGCTTGAGTGGCTCTGCCGAAGCAGCCTTACCTCAGCCCAACCCTCCCCGTGCCATGGGGGAGGGATTACTCCTCATCCACTCGTGGGGGAGGCTGGGAGGGGGAGAGGTTTTATAAGCCGCTCACTGCGTCTTCTGGTCGATCAGCACATTGCCCAGTGCATCCTTGAGCTGCACTTCATCCACACGCAGCAGCAACCCTTGCGTCTTGGCGTCGCCGCCGAGCACGGTGGCGAAAATGGTCATGTGAAAGTGCTGGTAGTTGGCGATGGCGTCGTCGAGGGTTTTCATCACGGCGGCATCGGCGCAGGCTAAATGGCGAAATGCTTCGGGGTGATCGTAGGTGTAGTGATACGGCGAGTTGTCGAAGTAATACCCGGCGCTGTGGATGAACAGGCGGTTGTCGATGGGGTAGTACTTGCCCTGCGGCACATAGGCGTCGAGCGCGATGTCATCGACGTCGATGCGCAGCTTGGGGTGAGCTTTGTCGAAAGCGATCATGGCGTCGACCTGCTGCTTTTCCTTCGCGCTGGCCTGCACCGGCGCGGGCGGTTCGATCATTTCGGTATTCGGCGTGAGGATGCCGGTGTAGTTCACCGCCTGCTTGGAAAACGCATAGACATAGGTCTTGAGCAGCACGGCGTTGTCCAGTTCGACAAACCCGTCGCGCTGCTTGATGGCGTGTACGCCCAGGCTTTGATCGATGCGCACACGCGAGGGCGAGCCGGGCAAATCGGTGAGCGAGGCGCTTTCCAGATTGATTTGCGTCGCCGGGGCCGAGGCGGGCTTGGCCGCAGGTTCGGCAGCCTGCGCCAGGGTATCGATGCTTAGAACGGCGCTTAGGCTCAGGGCCGAGAGTGCGGCGCCCAGCACGGTTAACTGCAACAGATGGCCGGTGCGGGAGAGTCGGGTATCAGCCATGGTGAGGCTCCGGTTGTGCGACGCTGGAGGAAGAGGGCGCGGCCGGCTCGTCTTCATCTTCCCAGCCGGTGATCATGGCCTTGATGTAGGCGGTTGGCGGGTGCGCCGTGGTGCCCAGATAGACGTGCAGGATGAAGAACAGCAGCATCATGTAGGCGGCAGCGGTGTGGGTGAGCGCCACCCAGTCGAGCTGCAGCCCCAGGGGCGAGAGCCGAATCCAGCCATAGCTGAAAAACAGCAACAGCAGGCCGCTGGCCCAGATGAGCGGATTGATCATCAGCTTGAGCCACAGATACGCCAGCCGCTGCAGCGGGTTGTGTTTGCGAAACGGCTCCTTGTGATACGGGTGATGTTCACCGATGAACATGCCATAGGCGTAATAGCGCGCCACCGTCCACAGGCTTTTCGGGCGCAGGTCGGGGATGTAGTTTTTCCATGCGCCGGTGGTGAAGTGCCAGAAAATGGCGAAAGTCCATAGGGTCATCAGCAGCCAGGCGGCGTATTCGTGGATGAGCAGTGCGTGCTCGAAATTGAAGCCGCCCAGATAGCCGTGAATCTCGAAGCCGGTGAACAGCATGGTGATGATGAGCGCGGCCTGGCTCCAGTGCCAGAAGCGCTCGAAGCGGGTGAACCTGTAAACGCGTTGTGTCGTCATGATGATGTCCTTTCAATGACCGCGGCGACGCAGCCACAGACCGAAGCGGATGAGGCCGTGCAGCAGCACCCCAGCCAAGGCGAGCGCGGCGACGGTCAGGCCGATGCGTTCCAGCCAGGTGTTGTGGTCTTTCGGGCGATGCGGCATGTACACGCCGTTGATGTTTTGCAGCCGACCGTCGCTGGCGTGGCACTGCATGCAAGACAGCGCCTGCGTCTTGGGCGCCACCATGTGCTCGATCGGCCAGTACATATCGGTCTTGACAAAGCCGTAGTGCCCTGAATACGGCAGGTGCGCGGCCTTCATGCCAGCCTCGATCGAGGTCTGCCAGTCGTAACTCATGGTGTAGGAGTCTTTGTCGAAACCGAAGGAATGAAACACCGCGAGGATGCCCGTCTGGGTGTCATACGGCTGGTTGTTGCGCATGATCTTGAACGGGAAGATCTTGGACTTGCCGTCGGTCGGGCTGCCCTCGATGGCGTTGAGCTGCACCACGCCGTTGGTGTCTTTGAAGTCCTGCACCTTGTCGCCGACATTCATCCAGCGCTCCACGCCGTTGAACCAGCGGTACTTCGGCACCACGTTTTCCGCCCACTTGAAGCTGCCTTTGACGCCCCAGTAGGTGTTCCAGCCGTGGCTGTCGTTGATGACCAGCGGCGAGCCGTTGGGCGCGAGCTTGCCCGCGGTGGCGTAATTCCACTCCATCTTGGTGGGCAGGCCGCCGCGCGCGAACTCAGGGATGTGGCAGGTTTCGCAGGCGATGTCGCGGGTGTGCATGTTCAGCGTCGCGGCCTGAATCTGGCTGTTGAGGTCGTTGCCCTTGTGCGGCGTCTGTCCGTGGCACGACACGCAACTCGCCGCCTGGGTGTTGTGCGGGTTGCCGCGCATGAACTGCTTGTCGCCGAACATCATGTCGGTGACGTAGCGCGAACCGCTGACATTGTGGTTCTCGGTCTTATGGCACTCCTGGCAAGAGAAGTTCAGGCCATTGGTCGCCATGTGCACGTCTTCAGCGCGCGCGGGGTTGACCAGCGAGCTGTCCATGTCGCCGTGCTTGACGCCGTCGCCGCCGCCGCCGTAGAAGTGGCACTGGCCGCAGGTGTAGCGCGTGGGCGAGCCCACATGCTGCGCAATGTTGGCGAGGTTCTCCGGTTCGACGAAAGGCTTGTCGGTGCCATAGACCTCGCCGCAGCCGGGACGCACCGCGATTTTTTCCATCGCCGGATTGCCGCCGATGAACGGAATCTTGTGATAAGTCTTGGTCTGGTCGTGGCACACCAGGCAGTCCACATGATCTTGGCTGCGGTGGTCGAACGGCACGAACTTGTTCGGGTCGGTGCTGCCATAGCCCACATGGCACACGGTGCAGAACTGTTCGTTGCTGATCGGGCTGACGCAGAAGTTGTTGTAGACGTGGTTCTTGCCCACCAGTGTCTTGGTCTTGGGGTCGTAGGCCTTCCAGGTCCAGTGAATGGTGGACATGACCTGCTTGGCCGCGTCGGTGTGGCAGCTCAGGCAGGCTTTGGTGACCTGCTCGGGCGAGGTGAACGGCCCCTTGAGCTGCGGAAACTGGCTGTGATCCTGCGGCATTTCCTTGCCCACATTGCCCTTCTGCACCGTGGGCACGACACTGGGCACCACATGCCAACTATCCTGCGCCGCGTCGGCGGGTTGAACTTTTACTCCGTTCTGTGCCACGAAGGTTGCGGCATCCTGCGCCCGCGCCAAGGGGCTGAGCGCCAGTAGCCCGGCGGCTAAGAGAACGGCCTGCGCAGATCGCGCCGCGCGCGCGTTCCGGCTGTCTGCGGTTTGTCGATGGAAATCCATGGCCCACACTCGTCTCGTTGGAAGAATGGGCGAGATGCTGCACCTGCTGTTGTTTGAAAAGATTGACCGTTCGCAATCGATTTCTGGCGCCGTGTTTCGGTGAAGCCATCTCTTGATCTGGCCACACAAAAGAAAAATAAAGATACAGCGCGACACAACGGATTACATTCAGACCAAGCGTGGTGCTCACCCGGCCGCTGGGCCAAGACGGCGCCGATGCGGCTGGCCTGTATCTGAAGCGCATCAAGCGCGTCTACCTCAGCGACTACCTCGTCATCTTCTGGCTGCAAAAACTGTTTGCACAGGGGCAGAGTGCGGTGTTCGATCTGGGCGGGCATATCGGCATCGGCTACTACGGCTATCAGCGTTACCTCGACTATCCGCCGGGTCTGCGCTGGACGGTGAGCGCAGCGCCTGGCCACGCTGGAGCGTCCTCCGCGTCACACCATCCTCAACCTCACACCGCTGCATGTGCTGGACAACGGCGGGCAAGATTACTTCACCCTGCAGAGCATCGGCACCGCTTTCTGCCCGTACCGCATCGCCGCCTACGCGCCGTTTCTGGAGGGTTTCACTCGGCTGGGCTACCAGATCGTCGACCGCTGGCAAAACCCCGACAAACATTGCCACATCGCCTTCGAGCCCGAGCATTCAGTCGATGTGTATCACGGGTTTTATCTGCGACGGGGGTGAGTGTCAGGCTGCGGGCGCGCCGTGGCGCAAGCCGGGAAGTTGCAGAAACTTCGAGGGCTCGACTGGGCGTGAATACAGATAGCCCTGCAACTCGTGACAGCCCAGTTCGCGCAGCATGCGTGCCTGCGTCTCGGTTTCCACGCCTTCGGCCACGAGGTGCAGTTGCGAGGCCTGCGCCAGCGCCACGATGGCGCGTACCGCGGGCAGGGCGCTGGCGTCGGTTTCCAGATCGATGACGAAGGAGCGGTCGATTTTCATCACGTCGATCGGCAGCTTGCGCAGCGCCGCCATGGATGAATAGCCGGTGCCGAAGTCGTCGAGCGCAAGAGTCACGCCCATGTCGCGCAGTGCGGTGAGCTGGGCGAACAGGGCGTCGTTTTCGTCCACCAGCAGGCTTTCGGTGATTTCGAGTTCGAGCGTGGCGGGCGGGACGGCGTGGCGTTCCAGCGCGTTTTGCACCTGCCCGACGAGTTCGCCCGATTCAAACTGAACGGCAGAGACATTCACCGAAACCCGCGCGATATCGATGCCTTCGCGCCGCCACTGGGCCATTTGCTGGCAGGCGGCGTCAAGTATCCAGCGGCCGATGGGCGCAATCAGCCCATACGACTCGGCTACGGCAATGAATGCATCGGGGAACAGCAGCCCGCGCTGCGGGTGATGCCAGCGGATCAGCGCTTCGGCAGAGGTGATGCGGCCATCGGCGGTGTTGACACGCGGTTGATAGAAAGCGACAAATTCACCGCGCACCAGCGCCTGCCGCAGGTCGGCCAGCAGCTGGGCCAGGGTGCGGGCTTCGGCGTCGAGCGTGGGGTTGAACAGTTGGGCGCGGCCACGGCCATAGGCCTTGGCGGCGTACAGCGCAATGTCGGCGCAGCGCAGTAGTTCGTTGCGCTCGCAGGCATGCTGCGGGCACAGGGCAATGCCCACGCTGGCGCCCACTTGAACCGGGCCGCCCGCCAGCTCGAACGGCTCGCGCAGGGCGCGAATCATGGCGTCCGCCGTGGCCTGCGCCGTGGCCGCGTCGGCCAAGGGCAATACCAGGGTGAACTCATCTCCGCCCTGGCGCGCCACGATGCCGTTGGCCTGCAGGCGGGTGCGCAGCCGCTCGCTGGCCTGGCACAGCAGCGCGTCGCCCGCTGCATGGCCGCGGCTGTCGTTGACATCCTTGAAGTTGTCGAGGTCGATGTAGAGCAAGGCCAGAGAGGCAACGGTTTGACCGGGCGCCAGCAGGGCGTCGAGCTTTTCGTGCAGGCCGTGGCGGTTGAGCAGGCCGGTGAGGCTGTCGTGCGTGGCTTGATGCACCAGCGCCCGCTCGCGGTCTTGCGCGGCCAGACCCACGGCCAGGCGATCACGCACTTCGGCGGCGGGTTGCAACTCGCTCGCGGCAGGCTCAGCGGGCAGGCCGAGGGCGATGAGGGCTTGTACCGCTTCGCCCTGCCGCAGCGGCAGCAGCGCCACCCAGCCGTCCGCAGGGGGCATGAGGCTGCGCAGGCAGGGGGCGTCGCGCAGGGCGTCTTCGTCCGCATGGTTGATCTGAAACTGCCGGTCGCCTTGCAGCCCTGACCACTGGGCCTGGGCGGCCGCATCGCAGGTCACGTCGCGCACGTCGAACACGGTTTTGTTCGTCTTGCCGTCGTGCCACAGCACGGCGCGGCGGAAATTCCGCGGCTCTTTCTGCCAGATCACCGCAGCACTGGCTTCGGGGTAGAGCCCTTCGAGTTGATCGAGCACGCGCCGGGCCAGGCTGTCCACCGAAGCGCCCGACAGAATGTCGCGGTCCATCGCGGCCAGCCCTTCGAGTGCATGAAACTGCGCGCCGATCTTGGCCGCCATGTCGTTGAACGCGTTGGCCAGCACGCCGAACTCGTCTTGGCTGTGCACTTGCACGCGCGCGCTGTTGTCGCCAGCGGCCAGGCGGCGTGTGCCCGCGGTGAGTTGTTCCAACGGCACCAGGGTGCGGCGAATTTGCCGCTGCGCGAGCAGGGCGATCAGCAGCAGCGTGGCCGCCGCCACGAGGCCCAGCCACACCGCCAGCGGCCAGCCCAGCCAGCTCACGCGGAGCGGCGGCGCTTGTTGAATGAACAGCCAGTCTGGCGCGCCAAACTCGCCGCCGAGAAAAAGCTGAAAGCGAAACACCGAGTCGGCCGCCGTGCCGCGCTGGGCGGCGGGTGCCGTGACGTTGGCAACGGGGTAAAGCAAGGCGCCTTCGGCATTGCGCACGCTCCACACGCCGCCGTCCATCGCATCATGCACCGGGCCCCAGAGGAATTGCGGGTTGAGTTCTGCAATCCACCGGGGCTGCCCATTTTGCAAGGCGGCGAGGTAGACCCTGGTCGGTTCACCCTTGGCGCGATGCGTGCGCAACAACACCTGCGTCAAACCGGCGCTGTTATCCATGAGGGGTTGAACCGGCGGGATGGCGGGGAAGGCGCGCTGCCAGTTGCGCCACAGATTGGCGGCGTTTGCGGAGGCCCATTCCGGCTTACCCTGCGGCGTTTGCAGCAGCAGCGCATCAAACGCCCGCCCCAAACCCGGGAGCTGCGCGTCAGCTTGCGGCGCGGAGGACGGCAAGGCGAGCAGCAGGGTTTTGGCCGTGAGCAAGCGGTCGAACACCTGACGGCTGACCTGCCGGGTCATGCGCTGCTGGCTCTGCATATCGAGCTGCCGCGCCACCTGATTGACTGCTGTGCTCGACAACCAGTCCGACAGCGCCAGCGGCACCAGTGCCGCAACGACGAACAAGGCAAACAACTGGCGCCCCAGGCGGCTGCCGGAAAACCAGGTGGACAGGCGCGGCGAGCGCATCGCTGCTCAACGACAACGCGGCGTAGCGCCGCAGGGGAAGTAAGAGGCGCAGGCCACGGGCTCAGTAATTGGCGGCCAGGCCGATATACGCGCCGTTGTTGGCGCGGATGATGTCATCAAGGCTGACCTTGTTGCTGATCTGCGATTTGGTCTGCCCGTTCGCCCCCATGCTGTAGAGATCGAAGTCGGTGTTGATGGGGTTGAGCGCCTTGTCCTTGCGCGCGCCGCCTTTGCCGTTTTCCTCGATGTTGTAGTAAACATAGGGGTGGCCCCAGGGATCGAGCTTGCCCGCCATGCCGATGTCGGCCAGCGAATTGGGCAACGTGCGGTTGTAAACCCAATAGTTCTGGATGGCCGCAGAGATGGACACCACGTCTTGCTGCGCCTGGGCATTTTCAACCTTGAGCCGGTAGCCGCTGTAAATCGGCAGGGCGATGGCCGTGAGCACGCCCACCAGGGCAATGGCCATCATCAACTCCAGCAGGGTGAAGCCGCGCGAGCGCTTGCCGGGCGTGCAGGAGCAGGAGATGGACAGATTCATGCTCGCTTTGTAGCGCCGCCACGCAGCCCGCAACAGGGGCCGTGCTTCAGCGAATGGCTGGTTTTGTGAAATGCTGCACAAACCGGCGGCGCGCTGTGGAGGAAAACCCACAAGGCGCCGCCGGGTTGCCAATCCCGCTCAATATTGGCGCCAGAGGATCGGTCTGTTCAAGTTTTGAAACAACTGGGTGATCGGGGTCGGCGGCGTATTCAGGTTTGTCAGTTGGGTTGTCGCCAAAATAATTGCACCGGTCGTTGTGTTGCTGCCCGTTGGACTAAGTGCGGGGCCTTTGCCGAGGTAGATATATCCACCGGTGACCACTTGCCCTTTGTAGGTGATCGGGGTGGTTGGCTCTAATCCATTGACAAAATTGAAGTAATTCAACCCCCCTGATCCAACGCCGCAAACATTCGTGCCCGTAGGGGGCTGATAGACAGGGACCCAAAACACGCCATTTTTTAAGTAGGGCACCGCAGAAACCTGCCCCATCAAAGCATTCACCCCAGACGCCTGTTGCAGAGTGCCAGAGGCGTCTGGCTCGTATCCTCCGGAACTACTGCTGGCCCAGACGATATAGCCAGAGCCGCCGCTTACCTGCTCAAACACAGTTACCTCGTTTTGTGTGGCTGCCCAGAAATATGGCATGCCGCCCTGTTCTGTGTAGCCCACATAATTGATCGGCTGAGCCGGATTGGTTGCGCCTGCAAGTTGCAGGCCGGCAGCGTCAGCAGTGGCTGTTCCGGTGAGGTACACATTCCATACTTGGCCTTGGCTGTCACCGAACCAGAGCGTGCCCGAACTGGAGTCATAGTTCAGCGCGCTGGTCACATAGTTTCCTGTGCCGAGCCCTAAGCTGGCAGACTGCGCCGAGCCGCTGGCGGGCTGACCTGTCGCCACATTCACTTCGTACAACGTGCTGGTCGTCACTTGTGTGCTGCCAGAGCCAGTCTTGGTGTTCACCACAAAGATCGCATATTGCGCACCATTGACCGTGGCGATGATGGGCGCCTGCATTTGTGGAGAGCTTCCGCCTGGCGTGGAAATTCCCCAAGTCTGCTTGGTGGGTGTTGGGCTGGGCGGGCTGGTGGACGGGTCGTCCGCCAGTTTGATGGCGTAGTGATACGCCCCTGCGCTAGCCGTACCCACCACATAGCTCGCCCAGTTCGACGCTGTAGGGTTAGTCGTCGTATCGACGGCATCCGTGGTGGTGAAACCCCCGTCAAACAGCTGGAGGCGCTGGAAATTTTGATAGTTTTGTAGCTGGCCGACAAATTCACGCGGCATCCAACCCCACGCGAGTTTGCCCGTCTGGGAATCGACCGCATACAGAAAACCGTCGTTGCTGGTGAACAACACCAGCTTCTGGCGCCCGCTCTCATTCCGCGCGAAATTCACATACCCGCCAAGCCCCCCTAAGTACTGGTCTGATGGTGGGGCCAAATACTGCAACTGATCATTCGGGCTGAAGCTCCCGAGCATCCAGTTGAGCTGTCGCCCCGCAAGATAGGAATATCCGCTTGGCCCGGCAGGGTAGGCCGGGGAGGTGGTGTCTCCTGTCGTGTTGTAGGAGGGATCCCAGGTGTAATAAAGAATGGTCTGAATATTCGGTATCGCTGGGCTGGCCGCGGTGAATCCGAAAGCCGCTTGGTCAGAGTAGGTGCCTGAAGCTGCGCCCATTTGTGCAAGAGTCGCAACAGAGCGTGCCGTTCCACTATTTGCCGACACGGTGGAATACAGATTGGCCTGCCGATTCGCCGCCGTCATGAGTCCGTATTGCGGATCGCCCACGTCCCAAAGCGCAGGGCCGCTTGCCGTGCCGATGGGGGCACTGGCGCCTGTGGTCGGTGCAGCAACGGTGCGGAAAGCCTGAACATGCCCGGCTAACTCACCTGAGTTGTTGTTGGAGGTCGCGGTATAAATCAGCCCACCAGCTGGCAGGCGTGACGGCGCCACTGGTGCGGATACGTTGATAGTGCCGAAAATCTGTGCGGCGATGCTTCCCAGAGCTGCGTTGAATGCGCTCACATTATTTGCCGGGTATTCCGTCCCCGTGCCACCGGCAATGGCCATGGCGTTGAGGGCGTAATTGGCTGCGGGATTCGCGTTGGCGTCCACACCCGCGCCAAGGCCGACGACATAGGTCTTGATGCCCTTTTTGTTCAGCGCCTGAATGGCGGTGATGGTGTCGATCAGCGCTTGGTCATTGGTCTTGCTGCTGTCCAAGCCACCCTGGGTCTGACCGCTGGGAACGTTGCCGCTATCGTCGTTGATACCGTGGTTGGAGTCGCCTGCAATGCCATAGAACGCGGCATTGACCCCATAACCCTGTCCCGCAGCGCTGCCCAGCGGCGGCCAGTTATTGCCGTTCAAGTCCATCGTTGGCAGGCCATCCGTCACCAAAATGACGTATTGACCTGCGCAAGAAGCGGTGAGATTACTCAACACATTGCCCGCGCCCTGCACCAGCCCCGCCGTCGGAGACTGATAGGCCAGCGCCTTGATCTCGCTGGACGATGAATTGTTGGTCTCTGGCTTTAACGCTGTGGTGAAAGGCGTCAGTGCCGTGTTGACTGCAGATGTGCTGGGATTTGTGCCCAGATTGGTCATGGAAACGACCTGGTTGCCGCCGGTCGC
Source organism: Thiomonas sp. OC7 (assembly GCF_900634595.1). NCBI lineage: Bacteria > Pseudomonadati > Pseudomonadota > Betaproteobacteria > Burkholderiales > Thiomonas > Thiomonas sp. OC7. The sequence continues at coordinate 2,869,245 of NZ_LR131953.1, forward strand.
GTTGAGGCTTTGCACGTAGTAGCCAAAGCCGCGCTGGGCATAGACCACCTGAGGCGAGTACGGCACATAGCCAGCATTTGTCGGACTGGTGCCAAAGTTGCCATATGTGCCTTGTTTGGGGGAAGTGCTAGCGTAGGAAACGTAAATCGAGCCGTTTTCGTAGTCGTTAAGGCTGAAATTTGGTGGATAGGGTGACGCCGGATTGGGCCCGTTGTATGACACGAATAGTCCTGAGTTCCCATTCGAATAGAGCACGTCGTTCACGTTCGGGTCGTCGCTAGAGGCGCCGATCTGCATGTATTGATTGCCTGACAGCGTGCTGGCAGCGGAACTCGCGCTGCTGCCATACAAGCCGGATTTCGACAAACTAGTGCAGTAACTCTTGACCGAAGACGAGGCGCTGCCGTATTTGTAACAGGGGTTATTGACCCAGCGCGTGGGTGGGGGGGAGGCATTCGGATTTGCTGCATTAAAGCTCTGGTAAGCCGCGTAGCTGGTGAAACCGTTGGTCGGCAGACTGTTGGCGAAAGTGAAACCGCCGCTCGGTGACATGTAATACACCCAAGTGGTGTAAAGGCTCGTCCCCGAGGTTGAATAGTCTTCCAGCGCAAAGTCCATGCTGGGGAGATACTGGCTGAGCACCGAGGATAGACCGGCCTTGGCCACATTCAGTCGGCTGGCGCCGTTGTCCACCAGGGTGCCGTTGTTGTTGTAGGTATAGGGCGCCGAGGCGGTCTGGCTCGGGGTCATCGGCGGTGTGAAGCCGGAGGGCACTGAGTAGTTGACCGGCGAACTGCTGTTGTACAGGCTGGTCAGGCCGCTGGAGAGATTGCCCGATCCGGTCATGATGGCGCCGCTGAGGTCGCCGTCCATCGACTGCGAGTTGCCGATGGCGATGACGATTTGCGGGCGGTCAGGCGTACCGGTCGTTTGGGCCTCGCTAGGTGCTGTGGCAAAGGGCGAGAGCATCAGTGCCAAAGAGACCGAGAGAGAGACTGCTGAACGGATATGGGATTTCATGATGCTCACGAGCAAAGTTTGAACAGGGCTTCGGTGTTGGCTGCGGTGACGTTGTTCGCTTCTATCGTGTGAATGAAGATGTCGTAGAAGGAGCAGCCTGCGGAGTCTGGGGGTAGATTGGCAGACACGACAAGAGCCCAGGCATGAGCAGACGTTCCTGCCGGGAGGGGCACCGAATAGGCGGTTCCAGCGTTGATCGCTTGCGTCCAGTAGGTCGCACTGGGGGTTGGCCACCAAGCTGCAGTGCTGTTTGAGGGTGAGGAAAACCAGGCGGGCTGCGGTGAGATGTATTCGAGAGCCACACCGCCCGCGTTGTTCGAGGCGTTGGTTAGCGTTTGCTGAATCACCCGCAGGGCAATGTCGCTGGCCTGTACGTCCTTTTGCCGTTGCACGGTATTGCCAGTCATCACGGTTTGCAGCGCCGCGCCGCGCATGGTGAACAACACGCCGAATAAGAGCACGAGCAGGGTGATGAGGGTGAGCAGCAGCACATAGCCTTGCTGCTCAGGGGACCGCTGGGGTTTGCGCTGCAAGGGCGCTTTCAGCGCGGCCATATTTGATTCCTCACGGCAACTTCCGACTGCAGCACGGAAAATCGATCATTTGCGTATGCGCTGGGCACGTTATAAGGCTTGAAACTGTCAGAGGCCACGGGCCCGGTGCTTGGCAAAGTTGCTGTTGTCGGCATGATGTTGATTGCGCTGGGGGCGTTGTACTTGGGGTCGCTGTGCAATGTTTTGGAAATGATTCCAAACAGCACGCTACGCACGCTGCCCGTGAAGTGATTGCTCACCACGTCACTCCAGTTCAGGTAATTGGTAATTGCGCCTGAGTTGGTTTCATCCACGCCAAACAAGATCTGCAGGCTCACCACACCTGCGGCGACGGGAGTTGGGGGTGTGATGATTTGGTCATTAAGCGCGTTGATTTCGCTTCGCATGAGCATGGGATAGTTGCCCGCAGTTCCCGGCGCAGCGCCTGGATTGGACAGGGCGATGTAATACACCACCAAGATCCGATCTTTGTTGGCCGGGTCATGAAAGGGGAGATAAAACCGTGTCGGCGCCGGAAAGTAGGCGTTGGAAAGATCGACGCCATTGGCCAAGAATTTCTCTGATTGCAGTGCGGAATTGAATCCGCTGTAACCGTTGCTTGGAAACAGGGTTGGGTCAAGGCTGTTAATCGGATTTGGTGTCTGAGTGTTCGCAGCGCCCACGATCGGCACGCGGATGCAGACCCATTGAGGGGCCTGTTGGCCGTTTCTCAGAAAAAAGCGCAAGTAACCCACCATGCCGCCATTGATTCCGGTGACGCTGTTCAGCGGTAGTTGTGTCGTGACGACAGGTCCACTGTTAGTTGATCCCTTATTTGGGGCGGCATTCACCAGGGTGCTATTGATTAAGGTCATCGCCGCGCCGGCTGGCTGCGGAGCCACGCCGCTTTTTGCCACGTAAATGCTGAGCATGTCTGTGGGTGTGGCGGTGTAGGAGGTGGGTGCCAGCGCGGGCTGCGCGCTGGCCGTGGGCAGCGCCGGGGATGTGGTTTGCGATACGGCCGACACGGGGTACTGGTTGAACACACCGGGCATGGCCCCTGCGTTGTCGTAGGCCAGTGTGGCACTGCATGCGGGCTGTACGCCGCCCAGCATGAAGCCAGCATTGCTGAGGTCGCGGGTGACGAGGTTGAGCGCGGCGCGGGCCTGATCGTCACGCTGCGAGACGTCCGACATCTGGACGTTCTGCTTGGTCAGCGATGATTGCACCACCAGGATGGCGATGGAAAAAATCAGCCCGATCACCAGGGCGATCATCAATTCGACAAGGCTCAGGCCGCGCTGATGTGTGGCCGTAGAACGCTGGCAGAGGTGTCGCATGTCAAAACCCCAGCTGGAAGTTGTAGTTCTGTGTGCGCAAGGCGTTGCCGCTATTGGCGCCCCCGACGTTGCTCCACTGGATTTGCAAACCGAGGCCGCAGGAAGCGGCACTGCAGGCGTTGCCTTGCGCATCGGGGCCGGGGGTGATGGTGACCTTGGCATTGGGCAGCATGGTTGCGGGATTGCTGAATACATTGGCGAGAAAGGGCTGTAACGCTGGCGGGGCAGAGCCCGACGTGCTCGATGTGTAGGTAGAAGTGCCTGCCGCCAATTGACCGACTACCGCTGGGTTGGCTTGCACCAATGCCCAGAATTGGTTGCCGAAGGCAGCGGTGTCGGTGGCGTATTGGTTGCTGGTGACGGCAGGTACGGCCAGGCTGTAAAGCGAGGCGATGCTGAGCATGCCTAAACTGAAAACGACGATGGCGACCAGCACGCTGATGAGCGACATCCCGGCCTGATGCATTGCGGCGCGGGCAGGGGAGGTGAATAGGCGCGTCATGATGCGGTGTTGGCGTTGAGAATCACACTGCCCGAGGCGAGTACCTGCAGCGTCCAGGTCTGGCCTTGCGCAGCAGTCACGGTGATGGTGGGCGCGGTGTTGATGAAGCCTTGGCTATCGAAAGTGAGCGTCTGCGTGTTGCCGCCGGTGATGTTGCAGGTAATGCCCGGGTAGCTGTTGGCGATTTGGGTTGGTGACATTGAGTGCTCCGCAATCACCGTTCCGCCCACACTAGTGCTCCAGGTGCAGGTGTTGTTTGCCCCAAGGGTGATGGTGACCGGCTGCTGCGTGGTCACCGCCTGATTGCGCGCCCAGGCCACGTCTTGTGGAAACTTGTTGACCAGCACCGAGGTTTTGCCGGAATCGACCATGCTCACCAGATTGGGCACGACCATCAGGCCGAGGAGGGCGGCGATGGCGATGGTCACCATCATTTCGATGAGGGTGAAGCCCGTCTGACGTGACTTGATGAGGGACATGTCAGGTGTTTCCGGATTGATCGCGCGCCCAGCCATTCGATGTGGTTCCAGCGGGCAATGGCGGGGAACTGGTTCCGGGTGGCATGACCCAGCCTGAGGCGGGCACGCTGGTGGTGTATTTATTGCCGTCCTGGTCGATGGCGTAGCTGGGTGCGACGAGGCCGCCCGTCGGCGTAGCGGTGAGGGTGAAAGTCGTCGCCGTCAGGGTGGGGCAACTGAACTGGTAATCCTTTCCGGCGGGCGGTGTCGCGCAGATGGGAGCGCCAACATAGGTCCGGTTGTCCTGGTAGTACTGCTGCAGGGCCACGCTCATGCTGGAGAGGTTCGAGAACGCTTCGGTCAGCTTGCTGCGAGTGACGTAGCTGGTGTAGGCCGGAATGGCGATGGCCGACAGAATGGCGACGACCGCCACGACGATCATCAGTTCAATCAGGGTGAAACCGCGGTTGCGCTGCATGGATGAACTCTCCTTGCGCGCATTGTGGAATTGCTTTGCACAAACTGCCGCAGCGAGCCGACGAACGGTGTGAATCTGGCGACGAACGGTCGATTCTTTCCAATATTTACCGTATGTACATTTGGTGACGCGGTTGGCTGGGCACTGAGGCGGCGGGCGACCTCTCGGCGGACTTCTTGGCGATCACCTCCGCTCGCGGGGTTTGTGCGCTGGCTCTTGAAACCCGAAAGGCCGTCCCTATAATTAGCACTCGTTGAAGGTGAGTGCTAACAACGGCTTCATCGCACTGTCATGTACGCGCCTTCAAAATGGGTTTCTGGCCGTCGGTTCCGGGCATCGTCCGGGAGGCGGTTTGTCATTGGGCTCCGAGCAGGCGCCCGGTTTTCCACAAACTTCAGGAGATTTGCATGAAATTGCGCCCTCTGCATGACCGTGTCGTGGTCAAGCGTATCGAACAAGAAACCACTACCGCCTCGGGCATCGTGATCCCGGGCAGCGCGGCGGAAAAGCCCGATCAAGGCGAAGTGCTGGCCGTAGGGCCGGGCAAGCATGACGACCAGGGCAAGCTGGTGGCCATGGCAGTGAAGGTGGGCGACCGCGTGCTGTTCGGCAAATACGCCGGTCAGACCGTCAAGGTCGACGGCGACGAACTGATGGTGATGCGCGAAGACGACCTGATGGCCGTCATCGAGAAGTAATTCACGTCATTCGCGTGATCTGATTCCTGCTTCAACTGCAAATTTACGGAGAATTTCAATGGCTGCAAAAGACGTGATTTTTGGTGCGGACGCCCGCGCCCGCATGGTGGAAGGCGTGAACATTCTCGCCAACGCTGTCAAGACGACCCTGGGCCCCAAGGGCCGCAATGTGGTGCTCGAGCGCTCGTTCGGCGCCCCCACCGTGACCAAGGACGGTGTGTCCGTGGCCAAGGAAATCGAGCTGAAGGACAAGTTGCAGAACATGGGCGCGCAGATGGTCAAGGAAGTCGCTTCCAAGACCTCCGACAACGCCGGTGACGGCACCACCACCGCCACCGTGCTGGCCCAGGCCATCGTGCGCGAAGGCATGAAGTATGTGGCCGCCGGAATGAACCCGATGGACCTCAAGCGCGGCATCGACAAAGCGGTCACCTCGCTGGTCGAAGAGTTGAAGAAGGCCTCCAAGCCTTGCTCCAACACCAAGGAAATCGCGCAGGTCGGCTCCATCTCGGCCAACAGCGACGCGAATGTCGGCCAGATCATCGCTGAGGCGATGGACAAGGTGGGCAAGGAAGGCGTGATCACCGTCGAAGACGGCAAGAGCCTGGAAAACGAACTCGACATCGTCGAAGGCATGCAGTTCGACCGTGGCTATCTGTCGCCCTACTTCATCAACAACCAGGACAAACAGGTTGCCGTGCTCGACAACCCGTTCGTGCTGCTGCATGACAAGAAAATCTCCAACATCCGCGACCTGCTGCCCGCGCTGGAGCAAGTGGCCAAGTCCAGCCGTCCGCTGCTGATCATCGCTGAAGACGTGGACGGCGAAGCGCTGGCCACCCTGGTGGTCAACAGCATCCGCGGCATCCTCAAGACCGTGGCCGTCAAGGCGCCGGGCTTCGGTGACCGTCGCAAGGCCATGCTGGAAGACATCGCCATCCTCACCGGCGGCAAGGTCATCGCCGAAGAAGTCGGCCTGACGCTGGAGAAGGTGACGCTGGCCGATCTGGGCCAGGCCAAGCGCATCGAAGTCGGCAAGGAAAACACCATCGTCATCGACGGCGCTGGTGTGGCCGCGGACATCGAAGCTCGCGTCAAGCAGATCCGCATCCAGATCGAAGAAGCCACCTCTGATTACGACCGCGAAAAGCTGCAAGAGCGCGTTGCCAAGCTGGCCGGTGGTGTGGCCGTCATCAAGGTCGGCGCCGCCACCGAGATGGAAATGAAAGAGAAGAAGGCTCGTGTCGAAGACGCCCTGCACGCGACCCGCGCTGCGGTGGAAGAAGGCATTGTGGCTGGCGGCGGCGTGGCCCTGCTGCGTGCCCGTCAGGCCGCGGGCGAGATCAAGGGCGACAACCACGACCAGGAAGCTGGCATCAAGATCGTGCTGCGTGCCATTGAACAGCCGCTGCGCGAAATCGTTGCCAACGCCGGTGGCGAGCCCAGCGTGGTGATCAACAAGGTGCTTGAAGGCAAGGGCAATTTTGGCTTCAACGCCGCCAATGACACCTACGGCGATATGCTGGATATGGGCATTCTCGACCCGACCAAGGTCACCCGCACCGCGCTGCAGAACGCCGCCTCCGTGGCGGCTCTGATGCTGACCACCGAGTGCATGGTGGCCGAGGCGCCGAAGGACGATAGCGCACCCGCCATGCCCGGCGGCGGTATGGGCGGCATGGGCGACATGGGCATGTAATTCCAGGTCTCGTCCAGCAGCCTGCTGCAACGCAAGCCCGCCATCCGCAAGGATGGCGGGCTTTTTTGTCATGGAAAACGCATGAAGCTGTCAACGCTCTCGCTAAGATCGTTGCCATTTCGATCTGGGGGCCAACATGCCACGTTTTTGTACCCAATGCGGCACGCAGAATCAAGAAGACGCCAAGTTTTGCCGACAGTGCGGCGCGTTGTTGCCGACTCAGGTCAAGCCGATGCAGCCCCCAGAGGCCGCTGCCCCCCATCCCCAGAATGAGGCGAGCCAGCAAGCCGAGCAGGCGGAGCAACTTCAGGCGGCGCAACTTCAGGCGCAGCGCGATGCACAGGCCTTGAGAGACGAAGAGGCGCGCCGGGCTGAAGAGGCGAGACGGGCCGAAGCCGAGGCCGAGCAGTCCCGGCGGCAAGCCGAGCGACAGGCTCAGGAGGCCGCTGATCGGCAAGCGCAGGCACAGGCGCAACTGCAGCGCGCGAAGCAGCAGCAGGCGGAGAAAGAAGCAGAAGCCGCCGCGGCTGCGGCTGCGCGAGAAGCCGAACAGACCGCGCAGCGTGAGCGCGCGCAGCGCGAGGCCGAGCGCCTTGCCGCCACGGCCCGGTTGGAAGCGGAAATACGCGAGCGTGCACAGGCGGCCCGCGCCGCGCCGCCGCCCCGCAGCAGTGCCTCGCCCGATCAATCGCCTCGATCCGGGCGCGGCCAAGGCGCCCAGCAGCCGGTGAAGGGCAGCAACGCGTTTCTCATCGGCGGTATCGCCACGGGCGTGATTGCGCTGCTGCTCATAGGCGGGGGAGGGCTGTGGTGGTCGATGCAACCTCCGCAGCAAGACAAGACGGGCGCTTCCGTAGGTGCGAGCGAGGCGGCGTTTGCGGCGTCGGCCCCGGTTCAGTCAACGGCGGCGAGTGCATCCCGCACCGCTGCGGCCGCGCCTGCCCCAGCGTCGCAGGCCGTGCCGACCACACCGGCGGCGTCGCCGCCGCCGCCTGCGGTCGCACCCAAGCCTGAGCCTGTCGTGCGCAAGCCCAGCACGGCCACGCCTGCTCCGGCGGTGCCGCAGCGTCAGGCCCAGCCGGAGACCTTTGCGCCCGTTGCTGCGCCTGCGCGCCCTGCGGCGCCAGCGCCTCAGCCGACGCAGGCCCCCGCGTCCGTCGCAGAGCCCGTGCCTCACGCCGCACCACCCAAGCCGACGGGACGGGTCGAAGCCCTGCGCGCCGCGCTTGCGGCCTGTCAGACCAAGGGTAATTTTTTCACCCAGCAACTCTGCATTCAGGAAACGCGCTGGAAGTATTGCGGCGCGCCGCTGTCGCCCGATCCGCTGTGGGGCAAGATTCCCGAATGCCCCAATTCGTCGGAACAAAACAATCCGTAAGAGCGTGTACCGGGTTTGACCCGACCAAACTTCACCACCGTCCAGGGAGGACATCATGACCGTGAAAACCACCAACAACCTCGGCGTGCTGCTGCGCAGCTACGAGGCGCTGCACAACTGGCGCGCGCTGGCCATGCTGGCGGGCAGCTTCGTGCTCGGCGGGCTGGCGATCAGCGGGGGCGCGGCGGCGGGCATGAGCTCGGGCAGTTACGCGGTGACGATGCTGATGAGTCTGCTCGGCACGATCATCATCGTTGTGGGCATGAATGCCAGCGGGCTGATGCTGGTCGATCAGGCGTATGACCAGCCGATCCGCGGTTTCGCCCCGGCGTTTCTGGGCGGGGTGCAGGCGGCGCTCTATGTCATCGGGCTGCTGATTCTGCTCGGCCTGGGGTTTGCCGTGATTCTGCTGGCGGCTTATCTGCTGTCGCTGTTCGGCCGCATTCCGGGCATTGGCGGGTTTCTCGGCTTTCTCCTCGGCGGGCCTTTGGTCGTGGTGGTGGCGCTGGCTTACGCCGTGCTGCTGCTCGCCGGGCCGCTGATGATTGCGGCGGTCTGGCATGGCGAGGGCTTCATCGCCAGCCTGTCGCGCGCCGTGGGCATCGTCACCCAGCGGCCGCTGGAAGTGTTCATGCACTTTCTGGTACTGGGGCTGCTGGTGTTCCCGGCTGTGGCGTTCATCTTTGCCGTGGTGTTCGTGGGCAGCATGTTCGTCGGCGGATTTTTTGCCGCGGGCAGTTTCGGCGGCATGGGCATGGGGGGCTTCGGCGGTATGGGCGGTATGGGGGGCTTCGGTGGCTTCGGTGGCATGCGCGGCATGGAAGGAGTGGCGCTGGGCGGCGCGGGCATGGGCGGCGCGGGCCTGTCGATCGGCCTGGTGTGGTTTCTCGCCTGGTCGGTGGTGAGCCTGATCTATGTGCTGGGCATGATCTTCGTGTACCGGGCGGTGAGTGAAGGCGTGGAGTCGGATGGGTCTGAGCAGATTGGGCAGAAGCTGGCCCAGTTCAAACAGAAGCTCGACGACTACAAGCCACGCCCCGCACCTGTCGCGCCGCCGCCCCCGGCTCCGTCGGCTCCTCCGGCCGAACCTCCCGCTCCATCACCGGAGCCGACTTCCCCCGCCCAGTCGGCCGACACCACACATTGCCCGGCCTGCGGCGCCGCCGTGCAGCCGGACGATGTGTTTTGCGGTAGCTGCGGTTATCGGCTCAAGTAAACACGGTCCCTGAAGCCAGGGAAGCCAGAAAATCGCCTGCCAACACCCATCCAACCCATCATTATGAGTTACGAATTCTCCGACCGAAGTCAAGCGCTGAACCTGCCCAATCCCTACCGCATCGAAAATCTGTTTCTCTATTTTGCCGCAGCGGCGTTGCTAGTGGCGGGGTTGGTGGTGCTGTTTCAGGTGCGCGGTCATTTGCAGGCGGGAATCGATGCGCGTGGCGCTTCGGCGCTGGTGCTCGCCGTGCTGTTGCTGTCGGGTGGCATCGCCTGGATGTGGCGGGCGTTCAGCCAACTCAACTATTTTGTCGGGCGCGGTTTGCCGCGCGGCCTGGCCCCCGAAATCCCGGAAGGTCAGGACGGCTCCAGCACGGCCGGGCAGGAGGTGCGCGAGTTGCTGCGCAACGGGGCGGTGTTTTTTGAAGACCCGGGCAGCAACCCGCTGTATCGCTTCATGCCCAACCTGATTTTCGCGCCCTATGCGGTGCGCGCCGCAGCGCACCGGCTGGCGCAGAACGGGGTGGCGCTGGCGGCCTATATCGTCAGCATGGCGCTGGCGCTGCTGGTGTTTTCGAATGCGCTGACCGCAAGTTGGCTGGGCCTGTTTTATCTGGTGCTCGGCTATCTGGTGATTTTCCAGCCCATGATCCGCGGCAATCTCACCGCCCAGTCGAACACGGTGCAGAACGCCAAGCTGAGCATCGGTCTGCTGGTGTTGCTGGTGGTGGCGGCGGTGATCGGCCCGGTGCTGCTGGCCTTGTTCAGCGCGCAGTTGCCAGCATTGCCAGAATTGCAGATCAACAGCGCGCTGTTTTTCAGCGCCATTGCCGCTTTCGTGGCGACGGCGCTGGGGCTGGCGACCTTGAAGGAGCAGATGGGGCCGCCGCCGCAGTCCGTCGGGTCGGCGCAGACCACCGAGGTGTGCACCATGAACTCGCACCCGGCGAAGCTGATGGAACAGGTCGACCGCATGCTGATGGAGCGTTGGAAAGAGGCCATTCCCAACCGGCACTATCTGCGGCAATCGCCCGAGGTCAAGGGCCGTCAGGGCCAGTTCCGGCTGGAGTTGGTGGAAGAAACCCAGCCGATGCCGCGCGAGCGTGCCACGCCCTCGGGTCTGAGTCATGCGATGGCGCTGCCGCAGTTCCGCTGGCTGGTGTTGCTCTCGGCCTGGTTTGCGCTGCTGATGGTGATCGTTGCGGTGGGCGCTTATGGCCTAGCCCACGCCTTGTTGCAGGGCGGCGATCTGTCTTTCTGGGTCATGCTGACCCTGGGGCTGAGTGTGGCGGCGGTGTATGCGCTGCGCAGTGCGCATGCCCTGTGGGGGCGCTACGACTTTCGTTCCACCGTGATCTGGGTCGATATTCAGGGCAGCTATGAATCGGCGCGCATGGAAATGGGCAATGTGCTGGCCGATCGGCTCAAGACGGAAAAAGACGTCATCAACATCGAGGCCATGACCTTGCGGGTCTGGGCGTCAGAGATCGACACCGTGCTGTTCGAGCGCACCGGCCCGAGACAGGTGCTGGCCATGCGCGGGCTGCCCGACGTGGCGCGGGGCATGGCGGTCGAATTGCGCGGCTTTGGCCAGGAGCGCCCCACTTTGATCGCGCCGCAGTCCAGCCTCGATGCGGAGCGCGCGGCGCATATCGGGAAGTTCAATCAGTTGCTCGGCGGCGGCGCGGAGTCGGCCGCGGTGCTGCCCGCGGCGACCGCCCAGGCCCTGGGGCTGATGCCCGCCGCGCCGGCGGCCGAATCTGCCTCGACGACGCCTTCTCTGAAAGAGCGGTTCTGTTCGCAATGTGGCGCGCAGACGGCTCCGGAAGATCGGTTTTGCGGCTCTTGCGGAAACGCTTTGGCCTGAGTGCCAGGTAAGGGCCGAGAAAGTTCGCATGCGGCAATTTCCAGGCTACAGGCGGATTCGGGGCGCGGCGGCTGCGTGCCTGATCGGGGTGCTGGTCGTCGGCGGCTTGTCGCTGCTGCCTGCCGCCGCTCAAACACCTTCCGCGCCCGCGCTTGCACCCACCGTCGTGCCCGGCAAGACCTGTCTCGTGCTCTCGGGCGGCGGGGCGCGGGGGCTGGCGCACATTGGCGCGCTACAGGCTTTGCAGCAACTGCGCGTGCCGATCGACTGCATCGCCGGCACCAGCATGGGCGCCATCATCGGCGGGCTGTATGCCGAGGGCGTGTCGGTGGATGTGCTGCGCAGTCAGGTTTCGGGCATGGACTGGGCCAGCGTGCTTTCCAGTCGCCCGGCGCGCGAAGGGCTCGCCTTCCGCCGCAAACGGGCCGACGAGCAAATGCCCGGCGGCATCGAGTTCGGGTTGAGCGATCACGGACAGGTGCAGTTTCCCAACGCGGCGGTCAACACCACCCAGCTTGAGCAGGTGCTGACCAATCTCACCCTGCCCGCGCTGACCGTGCGCGATTTCAACGATCTGCCGATCCCCTTCCGCGCCGTGGCGACCAATATGGTGACGGGCAAGAAGGTCATCCTGCAGCAGGGCGTGCTGGCCACGGCGCTGCGCGCGAGCATGTCGGTGCCGGGGGTGTTTCCGCCCACCGAGTTTGGCGGTGCCTTGCTGGGCGATGGCGGACTGGTGGACAACTTGCCGGTGGATGTGGCGCGCGACATGGGGGCGCAGCATGTGGTGGCGATCAATATCGGCACGCCGCTGGCGTCGCGCGAATCGCTCGACAACATTGTCGGGCTGACCTCGCAGATGATCAATATTCTGATCGAGCAGAACATCCGCGCACAGATCGCCACGCTCAAGCCGGGCGACGTGCTCATCTCGCCCGACCTCGGCGACCTGTCCTCGCTCGATTTTCAGGCCGGCGACCGCGCCATCAAAATCGGCTATGACGCGGTGATGGCCGCCCGCGCGCAGCTCGAACCGCTGGCCTTGCCGCCCGCGCAGTACGCGCAGTGGCGCGACGCCTTCGCCCGCCGGGCGCAGTCGCTGGTGGCGCAGTTGCAGTTCAACGCGCCGCTGGCCGGGGTGGAAGTGCGCGGGCTGTCTGCGGGCATCGATCAAACCTTGAAAGCCCGGCTGGAGCAAAAGCCCGGCGAGCCGCTGCAGTTCGACAAAGTGCGCACCGATGTCGATCGTCTCTTCGGCAGCGGCGATTTTTCGCGGGTGGATTACCGCCTGGTCTCCGGTCGGCGCGGACAGGTGCTCGAATATCGCCTGCAGGACAAGCCCTGGGGCCCCAACTATCTGCGCTTCGGGCTCGGGCTCTATACCGATCTGCGCAACCAGTCGCGGTTTTCGCTGCAGCTCTCGCAGCGGCGGCCCTGGCTCAACAGTCTGGGCGGCGAGTGGCGTAACGATCTGCAGATCGGCTGGCGCAACCGCTGGATGTCCGAGCTGTACCAGCCCATCACGCGCGGTGGCTGGCTGTTCGTCTCACCTTATCTCGATCTGGACGCGCGGCCCGTCGATGTGTATTCCGGCAACAACCCCGTGCTGCGCTACCGCCTCACCACGCAGCGCGTGGGCCTGGATCTGGGCGTGCCCCTGGGCGACTATGGCGAATTGCGCGCCGGTCTGAGTCGGGCGAACATCTACGGCACCTATCTGCTTGGGACGCCGCCGCTGAACAACAGCAGCGCCCTGCTGCGCGAAGGCGGCATGCGGCTGCTGGTGTTGGCCGACCGGCTCGATCATGCCTACTTTCCCCGCAAAGGCTGGAGCGGGCGGGGCGAGCTGTTTTTCGCCCGCACCGCGCTGGGCAGCGATGCCAATTACGACCGCATCGACCTTTCCGGGCAGGACGTCGCCAGCTTCGGGCGACACACCGTGGAGGTGGCGGCCCGGGTGGCCAGCTTCCGCGACCGCGCCGGGCTGCTCAATCTCGACTACCTCTCGCTCGGCGGCTTCGACGCGCTGGGCGGCTATCGCGAGGGCCAGCTCATCGGCAACTATCTGATCTATGGCCGCATCGGCTATCGCTACGAACTGGTCACGCCCGGACTGTTTGGCGGCGCCGCCTATCTTGGTCTGGCCTACGAGCGCGGCAACACCTGGGCGCAGCGCGCGCAGGTCAGCCTGAGCGATCTGCGTTCGAGCACCAGTGTGTATCTCGGCACCGATACGCCGCTGGGCCCGGTGTATTTCGGCCTCGGCAAGGCGCCAGGGCAGAAAGTCAACTTCTATCTCACTCTGGGTCGGCCGTGAGGCCGCTCGCCGCGCCGGACTGCCGGTCGGATTCGGAACCTTCTGTCGGCCGCGCAGCCTCCTCAAGCCAGCTTTCAATGAGTTGCGACGCCGATTCAACGCCCGACAGCTTGGTAGCTGAAAACAGTTGCAGCGAAATCGGCGCCGTCATGCCCACCGCCTGCGCGTGCTGCGCGAGTTGATCGCGTGCCGCCTGCGCGGCGCGCTGTCCCTCCTGGCGGTTGAGCTTGTCGGCCTTGGTCAGCAGCACATGCAGCGGCACGCTGGCCGGGGCCATGAAAGCCAGCAGGCTCAGATCGGTTTCGGTCAGCCCCAGGCGCGAATCGGCCAGCAGAATCAGCCCGACCAGCGGCCCGCGCTCGGCCAGATACTGGGCGAGAAACAACTGCCAGCGCTTTTTGTCGGTTTTGGCCACCGCCGCATAGCCGTAGCCCGGCAGATCGACCAGCAATCCGCTGGGTGAGTCTTTAGGGCCGACGGCGAAAAAATTGATGTGCTGGGTACGGCCGGGCGTTTTGGAGGCGAACGCCAGTTGCCGCTGCTGGCACAGGGTGTTGATCGCCGTGGATTTGCCCGCGTTGGAGCGGCCGACAAAAGCGATTTCGGGCAGCCCGGTAACGGGCAGGTTCTCCATCGAAGAACTCGTCACCATAAAGCGCGCACTGTGGAGCAAGGGGCTGAAACGCACCTGCGGGGGGGTTGACCTGCTGGAATTCCCTATATTCGCCATAACTTATGTATCGGTAGGATGCGCCATCTTGTGCAAACAGGCTGGCCGGGTGCAGCAAAGGGCTGCGCTCTCGCCGGTGTCCGAGCCGCGCGGCGCAGTGCATTGTCGCTGTTTGTCACTGTTAGTCCGGCGCGGGCGAATTTCTGATGGATCGCTTTCATGCCTACCCCTTCGGTTGCAGTGCGCGTTGTCTTGACTCTTGCCGGCCTGTCGCTGGTGTCTGCTCCATCGTGGGGCGCAGACGCCCCGGCGGCTACGGCGTCCAGCGTCAGCGAAACTTCCTTTCCCGCGCCCACGCCGGCGCAGCTTCAGGCGGGCGCCAAGGTGGCGCAGACCTGCGCTGCCTGCCACGGCATCGACGGGAACGCCACTTCGACCGAATTTCCCAAACTGGCCGGCCAGCATGCCGACTATCTTGTCAAGCAGTTGCACGACTATCGCATCGCCAAGGGCGCCAAACACCCGGCGCGGGTCAACGCCATCATGAATGGCATGGCGGCAACGCTGACCGACGCGCAAATCCGAGATGTCGCGCTGTATTACAGCCGCCAGACCTTCAAGCCCGGGGTGGCCTTTGCCGACAAAAAAGAGTTGAAACTCGGCCAGGCGATCTGGATGGCGGGCATTCCCGACCGGGCCGTACCGGCGTGCGTATCGTGCCATGGACCAGGCGGCGCGGGCATGCCTTCGCGCTATCCGCGTATCGGCGGGCAGTGGCAGGGCTACCTGGAAATGGAACTGCAGATGTTCCGCAACGACCGCCGCACCAATAGCCCGGAAATGCACGACATCGCCTCGCGCATGACCGACAAGCAGATCACCGCCGTGGCCGAGTATGCGGCTGGCTTGCGCGCTCCGTCCGAGTTGCCGCGCTGAATCGGGCCGCGCTCCAGCCGAAAGGCGACCGATACGCTCTGTTACCGGAACTTTCGCCCGCCGGGCATGCTCTGTCCTACGGCGAGACCAAGGGTGAGAGTCAGGGTTAGATGGCTTGGGTTTGGCTTGAAATGACCCGGCACGAACGGCCGCTCGCTCCGCGGAAAATCACGCTGCCCCAGCTTGGCGCATGACACCTCTGGCCTGTGGGATATCAAATTTGAGGTTTTTCTGTTTTGTTATATTAATTCGTTGATTTTTTCAAGCTATTGCATTTGTCATACCTGTCTTCGATGCTGTCCACCTACCCTTTTGCGGGGCGCCGCTGGGTGGTCTGATTCATCAAAGTCCGGCCTACCGATTTCCCATCGATCGCTCATCGTTCGCTGCGCCTAGTTTCCCACCGTATGTCTGCCACCCCATCGCCAGTTCCCAACACCACTCTGAGTACCTCCGGCTGGGAGCTGCAGCACGGCTCACGCGCCTGGCGCGCTTTTGTCGAACTGCTTTCGTCGATGCGTTTTGCCATTGCGCTGCTGGTGATCGTCGCCGTCGCCAGCATCATCGGCACGGTGCTCACCCAGGGACAGCCCTACAACAATTACATCAACCAGTTCGGGCCGTTCTGGGCGGAAGTGTTCCGCAAGTTCGAGCTGTATAACGTCTATTCCTCCTGGTGGTTCCTGCTGATCCTGACCTTTCTGGTGGTGTCCACCAGCCTGTGCCTGATCCGCAATACGCCCAAGATCATCACCGATCTGAAGACCTATAAAGAGGGGATGCGCGAGCAGAGCATGCGCCACTTCCACGAGCGCGGCGAAACCACGTTCACCGATGGCCGCGCGGCCACCGTGGCGCATTTGACGGGCGTCATGAAGAGCCACGGCTACAAGTTCAAGGTGCAGGAGCGTCCTGCGGCGCAGGAGGGCGGTGCGGGCGCCACCATGATCGCTGCGAAGACCGGAGGCATCAACCGCATTGGTTATGTGCTGGCGCATGCCGCATTCGTGCTGATCTGCGTAGGTGCGCTGTTCGATGGCGACATGATGATCAAGGCGCAGATGTGGATGTTCGGCAAAGAGCCGCTCAAGGCCAATATGCTGTTGTCGCAGGTGCCCGAGATCAACAAGCTGTCGGTGCACAACCCGACCTTTCGCGGCAATCTGCAAATTCCCGATGGCGGCGAATCGAATATGGCGGTGCTCAGCATGGGCGACGGCGTGTTGCTGCAGCCGCTGCCGTTCAACATCCATTTGAAAAAATTCAACATCGACTTCTATTCCACCGGCATGCCGCGCTTGTTCGCCAGTGATGTGGTGATCACCGATCCCCGCACGGGCAAGAGCTTTCCGGCGAAGATCGAGGTCAACCATCCGTTGACGTATGACGGCGTCACCATTTTCCAGTCGGGCTTCGCCGATGGCGGATCTGAACTGTTCCTCAAGGCCTGGCCGATGCACGGCCCCAGCGATAAGACCTTCGATCTGACCGGCACCGTGGGCTCGGATCGCCAGCTCAGCAATGGGGCGCAGAGCATGCAGGTCGAGTTCACCGAACTGCGAATCTTCAACGTGCAGGACATGAGCCCGGCGCAGATGACCGGCGTCAAACCCAAGGAGCAATCCTTCATGTCCGGCTTCGATCGGCACCTGGGCGCACCTGTGGCTGCGCCGGGTGAGCGGCATCTGCAGAACATCGGCCCCGCAGTGATCTACAAGATTCGCGATGCTTCGGGTCAGGCGCACGAGTATTTCAACTACATGTTGCCGGTTGAGCTCAATGGCGAAAAGGTGTTCCTCGCCGGGGAGCGCGGTTCGCTCGACGCGGGTTACAAATATCTGCGCATACCGGCCGACAGCAATGATTCCATCGACGGCTGGATGCGGTTCCGCGCTGCCTTGTTCAACTCGAAAGATCGTCAGGAGGCCGCAGCCCAGTACGTCGCCGCGTCTTTGCCGCCAGACGCGACTGCCGAGCTGAAAAATCAACTCCTGGTAACCGCCTCGCGCACGCTGGATATTTTTGCGGGTGAAATTCCCAACGATCCCAAAACCGGCAAGCCGGTGGTTCAGGCGCCCGGCGGCCTGCCCGCGCTCGCGCAGTATCTCGAAGCCGCCGTGCCGCAAGACAAGCAGCAGCAGGCGTCCGACGTGTTCGTGCGCATTCTGAACGGCACGCTGTGGCAGCTCTGGCAGATCAGCCGCGAAAATCATGGAGAAAAGCCGGTCACTCAAGACCCGGCGCATGAAAAATTCTTCGACTCGGCCGTACTCGCCCTGTCCGACACCTTTTTCTATCCGTCGCCGCTCTATCTGCAGATGACCAATTACAAGCAGATCCAGGCCAGCATCTTCCAGGTGGCGCGCGCCCCTGGCAAGGTTGTGGTCTATACCGGCGCGGTCTTGCTCATTCTTGGCGTATTTGCCATGCTTTACATCCGTGAACGCCGCGTCTGGTTTTTGGTGAAAGACCGGGAAGACGGTGGCAGCGATACCCTCATGGCCATGAGCACCAACCGTCGCACCATGGAATACAAGAAGGAATTTGAAACACTGCGCACAGCCAGTCTGGGCGTAGCATCACCCGACCCGGCGAAAGCACAATCGCCGGACACTGCCTCGACCTGAATAGGGACCCGCCATGGAACTTGCCAGCAAATCCCATAGCTTGCCACTGAACTCCAAGAGTTCGGAACCTCCGCGCCAGAACGGCATCGGTGCTTACTTGCGCCGACGCACCATGTATGACTGGATTTTTCTACTGCTCATCGCCGGTGGTGATGCGTATGTGCTGAGCCAGTACGGCCAGAACATGAACTATTACGTCAAGCTCATTTTCCTGGGAGCGACGACGACGTTGATGTTCCTCGGATGGGGGTGGACGGCCATCAAGAACCTGGCGCTTGTCGTCACGGGCCTGTCGCTCTTCGGCATCTGGCTGTATCAGGGGCCGGATGGGCACGCCGTGCTGGCGCGCAGTGAACAGGTGTTTTTCCTCAAGTACTTCCTCGCCAGCCAGTCTGCGATTCTGTGGATGGCGTTCCTGATGTTCCTGAGCACCGCAGCCTACTGGTTCGGCATGTTCACCGGCCCGGCGCAGAATACCGCAGCAGGCATGGCGCTGGCCGGCGGAGGCGGGGCGATGGTTGGCGGCGGCGACGGCATGGTGCGCGACGCCAAGGGCTGGCAGTCCAATTTCTCGCAGTACTTCGGTTCGCGTCTGGCCTGGGTGGGCATCACCATGGCGCTGGTCGGCACCATGATGCGCTGGTATGAGAGCTATCAGATCGGGCCGGATATCGGCCACATTCCGCTGTCGAACCTGTACGAAGTGTTCGTGCTGTTCTCCTGGCTGACCACCATTCTGTATCTGTATTTCGAACAGAAATACAAGACCCGCAGCATGGGCGCCTTCGCCATGCTGGTGGTCAGCGCGGCGGTGGGCTTCCTGCTGTGGTACAGCATGGTGCAGAACGCCTATGAAATTCAGCCGCTGGTGCCTGCGTTGCAAAGCTGGTGGATGAAGTTGCACGTCCCGGCGAACTTCATCGGCTACGGCACCTTCGCCATCGCGGCCATGGTCGGCTTCGCTTACCTCATCAAGACCCATGCCAACGAGACTTCCTTGTGGAAGCTCACGCCGCTGTGGCTGATCGGCTTTGTCATGTTCTTCGAGCCGCTGGTGTTCCGTCAGGGCGGCATCTCCGAGTACTGGGGCGTGTTCGCCGGTGTCTCGGCGTTGATCGTGGCCGGTATTTTGTATGGCCGCCGTCGCATCGCCTCGCATCTGCCCTCGCTGGAAGTGATGGATGATGTGATGTATAAGTCCATCGCCATCGGCTTCACCTTCTTCACCATCGCCACCATTCTGGGTGCGCTGTGGGCCGCCGAGGCCTGGGGCGGCTACTGGAGCTGGGACCCGAAGGAAACCTGGGCGCTGATCGTCTGGCTGAACTACGCCGCATGGCTGCACATGCGTCTCATCAAGGGTCTGCGCGGTCAGGTTGCCGCGTGGTGGGCGCTGACCGGCCTGCTGGTCACCACCTTCGCCTTCCTCGGCGTGAACATGTTCCTCTCGGGCCTGCATTCCTACGGCAAGCTGTGAGATGAACTAGCGACGTAAAAAAGGCCCTTCGGGGCCTTTTTTATTGGAAGTAGCCATGAAGAAAAACCTCCTTCACACCCCAATCCCCTCAGAGCAGGCGGGGATGGCGTTGCACTGTAAGGTTCGGCGTGTTGCAGCGACTACCCGCTGTCGCGATGGAATAAGGTCGCCCGATCTGCCGTCTATCGACCGGCATACCAGCCCGCCGCACAGGAGCACATCATGAGCAAGCGTCAAGACCAAGGTTTTGAACACCCGCATTCTTCGGAAATCACTCCGAAAGAAGTCTATAAAGATCGTCGGCACTTTCTCGCGGCAGCCGGAGTCGGCGCCGCGGCAGGCGTGGCGGCGCTCACTGCACATCGTGCGCAGGCGACCGCAACACCTGTGCACGGCGGCCTGCCCGCACCGGGCAAGTTGGCTGCGCTGGCCGCGCAAAAGAACACCGCCCTGTCCACCACGCAGGCGACGACGCCATACAAGGACGTCACGACCTACAACAATTTCTACGAATTCGGTACGAGCAAGAGCGATCCGTCCCAGAATGCCGGCAGTCTGAAGACCCGGCCGTGGACCGTGGTGGTGGAGGGTGAGGTGCACAAGCCGCGCACCTTCGGCATAGACGATCTGCTCAAACTCGCGCCGATGGAAGAGCGCATCTACCGCCATCGTTGCGTCGAGGGTTGGGCGATGGTGGTGCCCTGGCTGGGCTATTCGCTCTCCAACCTGCTCAAGGCTGTCGAGCCCACGGGCAACGCCAAGTATGTGGAATACATCACCTTGCTCGACCCGGCGGAGATGCCGGGACAGAACGACCCCATTCTGCAATGGCCGTATCTCGAAGGGCTGCGCATGGACGAGGCCATGCACCCGCTCACCCTGCTCACGTTTGGCCTTTATGGCGAAGTGCTGCCCAATCAGGACGGCGCGCCGATGCGCATGGTCATTCCCTGGAAATACGGGTTCAAGGGCGGCAAGTCCATCGTCAAGATTCGGCTGGTGGAAAAACAGCCCGTCACTTCATGGATGCGAGCCGTGCCGCAGTGGTACGGGTTTTACTCCAACGTCAACCCCGACGTGAGCCCGCAGAACTGGAGCCAGGCCAATGAACGCATGATCGGACAGGGCGGCGCCTTCGGCGGCCTGTTCGCGCCGCGCATTCCCACGCAACTGTTCAACGGCTATGGCGCGCAGGTCGCCAGCCTGTATCAGGGCATGAATCTGAAAAAGTTTTTCTGAGCGCCATGACTGCCGCGTCGTCGCTCTCTCTGCCGCGTCGGGTCTTGCGCAGCCGGGCGGTCAAGCCGCTGTTGTTCGTGCTGTGCCTGCTGCCTTTCGCCGGTTTGTTCTGGCGCGGCTGGACCAACGATCTGGGGCCCAACCCGGAACAGACCGTGATCTGGACCACCGGTCTATGGGCGTTGCGGCTGCTGCTGATCACCCTGTCGGTCACGCCCTTGCGCAAGCTCACCGGATGGGCCGAGCTGGCGCGCTTTCGGCGGATGTTCGGCTTGTTCGTGTTTTTCTACGCGCTGCTGCACTTCACCGCGTGGCTGGGTCTGGTCAACGGTTTCAGCGTTGACATGGCCTTGCGCGATGTGGTCAAACATCCCTTTGTGCTCGCCGGAATGACCGCCTTATTGCTGATGACCCCGCTGGCGCTGACCTCCACCAACGGCATGATCCGCCGTCTCGGCGCCCGCCGCTGGCAGGCCTTGCACCGCCTGGTTTACGTGATCGGTGTGGTGGCGGTGCTCCACTTCTGGTGGGGCAAGCTGGCGAAGAACAATACCGCCAGCCCCACGGTCTATGCGCTGATTCTCGCGCTACTGCTGGGGCTGCGGCTGTGGTGGGCCTGGCGGGCGGCGCAGGCTCGCCACGCCCAACTGCACCGTGCAAGAGCTAGCGACGATCAGAGCAACGATCCGACCGGAAAACAGGTCGGCAAGCAGGTCACCAATCAGGGCAAGAGCCGTTCGCTGGCGTAGAGTTGTTCGGGCGTTTCGCGCGGGCGAATCAGCGTGGCGGTGGCGCCGTCGATCATGACTTCGGCGGGTCGGCCGCGGCTGTTGTAGTTGGACGCCATCACCATGCCGTAGGCGCCGCTCGACAAAATGGCCAGCAGATCGCCTTCCTCCAGCACCAGCGCGCGGTCGCGGGCCAGCCAGTCGGCCGATTCGCACACCGGGCCGACTATGTCGTATTTCAAGGCGCTGCCTTCCCGTTGCTCGGCGGGGACGACGGCCTGCTCGGCCGAGTAAAGCGCGGGGCGGATCAGATCGTTCATGCCGGCATCGACCACGGCAAAGTGCTTGACCGGGGTGGATTTGAGAAACAGGGTGCGCGTGAGCAGCACGCCGGCATTGCCGACGATGGAACGACCGGGCTCGATCACGACGGTGCGATGACCGAAACCGCGCGCGGAGATGCGCGCCAGCAGCGGGCTCAGCCATTCCTGCGGCGTCGGCGGGGTTTCGTCGGTGTAGCGGATGCCCAAACCGCCGCCGAGATCGATGTGCTCGATTTTCGCGCCTTTGCGCTCCATCTGCTCCACCAGATCGAGCACCTTGTCCAGCGCGTCCAGATAGGGTTCGACGGTCGTGATCTGCGAGCCGATGTGGCAGGCGATGCCTACCAGTTGCACTTGCTCGAACTGCGCAGTCTGCAGCGCAAGTTGCGCAGCCTGATCTTGCGAGATACCGAATTTGTTGGTTTTCAGGCCCGTGGAAATATAGGGATGCGTACCGGCGTCGACGTCCGGGTTGACGCGCAGCGCCACACGCGCGACTTTGCCCGCGGCCTGTGCGACCCGGTTGAGCGCGGCCAACTCGCTGGGCGACTCGACGTTGAAGCACTCCACGCCGACATCGAGCGCAAAGCGCATATCGTCGGCCGACTTGCCCACGCCGGAAAACACCACCTTGCCCGCTTCGCCCCCTGCAGCCAATACCCGTTTGAGTTCGCCCGCCGAAACGATGTCGAAGCCCCAGCCCAGGCGCGCGAGCAGCTGCAGCACCGCCAGGTTGGAGTTCGCCTTCACCGCGTAACGCAGGGCGACGTGCACCGAGCTGGCCTGCGCCGCTTGGCTATAGCGTTGCGCCGCCTTTTCGATCGAGGCGCGCGAATAGACATAGGTCGGGGTGCCGAATTCAGCCGCCACGGCAGAGGCGGTGACTTGCTCGATCTTCAAGGTCGAGTCGGCATAGGCGATGTGGGGATGCCCAGGCAGGGCAGGGAGGAGCAAGGTCTTCATCAAGGCGTCCGAAAAAGGGCGGCAAACAAACGTGGCAAGTAATTGCAGCAAACCGAGGCAGCCAACCCTCAGCGCGGCGCGGCAGAGGCTGAATGCGCTGGGGCGGGTGTGGGCAGGTACAAGGGGCCTGTCTGACCGCAGCCGCCCAGCAAAACAACCACCCCGAGCGCGGCCATCAGGCGTAGCAGTGGGCGCAGGTGTTGCGGTCGATTAAGCTGTGTGTCCATTGAAAATCAGTGTATCAGCCGCCCCATGTCCGACACGCTCGACGACACCCGTTATCTGCAGATTGCCGAACAGGCCCTGGCCGCCATCGAAGCGGCCGCCGACGCCGCCGACCTCGATTCCAAACGCGACGGCTCCGTGCTGCGGCTGGAACTCGACAGCGGAGATCAGGTCATCATCAACCTGCAGCAGCCCACGCATCAGGTCTGGCTCGCCTCGCGCGCCGGAGCGCATCACTTTGTGTGGAGCGGCAGCTATTGGTGCGACACCCGCACCGGCGAAACGCTCGGCGCGGCGCTGCACCGGGTCATGCAGACGCTGGACGCGCCGCCTCTCGACTTACCCACGCTGTAAGCCAGTTCGGCGTTAATTGCCTTTGAACAGATCGAGGATGGAGTCGCGCTCTTGCCGCGTGACCTCGGGAGGCGGCACGGGCGCGTCCAGTCCGAGGCTGGCAACCCCGCCGCCATTGGCGAAGTTGCTGTACACCGGCTCGCCGTTTTCCACCACGATGCCCGGCGGTTGCGCATAGCTGGCAACCGGCACGTTCTGCAAAGCCGTCTGCATGTAGCGAATCCAGATCGGCAGGGCCAGCGCACCGCCGGTCTCCTTGTTGCCCAGTTTCTTCGGCGTGTCGTAGCCTACCCAGGCCACCCCCACCAAGCTGGGCTGGAAGCCGCAGAACCAGGCGTCGAGAAAGTCGTTGGTCGTGCCCGTCTTGCCGTAAAGGTCGGGGCGCTTGAGCGTCGCCTGCGCCCGCGCCGCGGTGCCCGAGCGCGTGACCTCCTGCAGCAGACTGTCCATGACATAGGCGTTGCGCGGCGAAATCACCCGCAGTTTTTCGTCGCCCGCTTGCTGCGGCCGGTCCTGAAACAGCACCTGCCCTTGGGAGTCGGTGATCTTGCTGATCAAAAAGGGTTTGAGCAGATAGCCGCCGTTGGCAAACACGCTATACGCTCGCGCCATCTGCAAGGGCGTGACCGTGCCCGCGCCCAGCGCCAAGGTGAGGTAAGGCGGCTGGCGGCTGGCCTCGAAGCCAAAACGGGTGCTCCAGGTTTGCGCGAACTTCGGGCCGATGTCGTCGAGCACGCGGATGGCCACCATATTCTTCGACTGCGCCACGGCACGCCGCAGGCTGATCGGCCCCTCGTATTTGCCGTCATAATTTTTCGGCTCCCACGATTCGCCGCCTGTCTGCGCCGCGGAGAAAAATATCGGCGCGTCGTTGACCACGGTGAGCGGGGTGATGCCTTTTTCCAGCGCGGCCGAGTAGATGAAGGGCTTGAAACTCGATCCCGGTTGGCGCCAGGCCTGGGTGGCGTGATTGAACTTGTTGCGCGCGAAGTCCAGGCCGCCCACCATCGAAACGATGGCGCCATTATTCGGGTTCATCGACACGAAGGCCGACTGCACCTGCGGCAGTTGGGTAATGACCCATTGCCCTGGCCCATCCTCCGCCAGCCACACCACCGCGCCGGCGCGCAGCTTGATGGCGGGCTGCGCCTTGTCCGACAGCCCGAGTGCGCGCACCTGCCGCAACCCCGCGCCTGAGACGGTCACGATCTGTCCCGCCTCGGTCATCACTTTTACTTCGGCGGGCTTTGCGCTGAGCACCACGCTGCACACCATGTCGTCGGCTGCGAGTCGGTCGGCGCAGGCCTGTTCGATCGCTCCGGGAATCGCGTCCACCGCATTGGGTAGATCGATGAAGGCGTCAGGTCCGCGATACGGCTGGCGCAACTCATAAGACAGTACGCCGCTCTGCACCGAGCGCCAGGCCGCCAGTTGATCGCGCAAGCGTATGGTCGTGTAAACATTCAATCCTCGCGTGTAGGCGGCTTCGTGGTAGCGGTCGAACACCATCTGACGCACCGTCTCCGTGATGTAGCCCGCATGCACGTTGTCCTCCGTCTGCGCGGTGCGCAGCGCCAGCGGTTCGTCCCGGGCCTGTTGCGCCTGCGTCGGGGTGATCCAGCGCAGTTGCTGCAAGCGCGCGATCACATGCAACTGGCGCTGCCGCGCCCGCTGCGGGTTGCTGATGGGGTTGTAAGCCGAGGGCGCTTTGGGCAGACCTGCCAGCATCGCCATCTGCGCCAGGGAGAGCTGGTCGAGCGGTTTGGCGAAGTAAGCCTGTGCGGCCGCGGCAAAACCGTAGGCCTTGCGGCCGAGGAAAATCTGATTCATGTAAAGCTGCAGAATCTGGTCCTTGCTCATCTGCTGCTCGATCTTCAGCGCCAGCAGCACCTCGAACAACTTGCGGGTGAAGGTCTTGTCGCGCGACAGATAAAAATTGCGTGCCACCTGCATGGTGATGGTCGAGGCGCCCTGACTGCGCGAGCGCTCCAGATTCGCCAGCAGCGCGCGAGCCACCCCGGGCCAATCGATGCCGCCGTGCTGATAGAAGCGGTCGTCTTCGGTGGCCAGCACCGCTTTTTTCATCAGATCGGGAATCTGTCCAATGGGCATGAACACCCGGCGCTCCTCGCCAAACTCGCCCAGCAGCGCGTTGTCCGCCGAATACACCCGCAGCGGCAACTGGGGTTGATAGTTCTGCAATTCCGAGATGTCGGGCAGTCGCGGCCAGCTGAGCGCCAGCACCAGCCCCACAACCAGCGCGGCCGCGATCAGCAGCCCCACGACCGTGACCACCAGGCCGATCAGGGCGCGCAGCCACCAGGGAGAGCGAGCGCGCGGGCGCGGCGTCGGGGAGGGCGAAGCGGTAGAGGAAGAACTCATCGAGGCGGGCGGACGCGAAGTTCCGCAGGAGGCTTACGCGGCTTGCGCGCAGTGGAGAAGGAGGCAGCCGCACGACCCACGAGCAAACGCTTGGAGAGGGCGGAAAGAAAATTTTGTTGCAAATTATAAAAATCCCCGCCGTTGTGCCGTAACAAATCACAAATGCTCACCCGCCTAGCCGTCGTGGGAGTTTTGCAACGTTTTTCGGATGGGCCGGGGTTTACACGTTAGTACATCAAGGACTTGTTGGTAGGATCGAAGAAAAAATCTGAGTTCGTAGCGCAAACAAACCGGGGTGCAGGTTGATGCACCAACAGGGGCTGGCACGCATTTCGGTGCACCAAAAGCTGGTCTACGAGCTTGCGCACAATGTTGCAAATCAATCGGGGGGTCTTCAGTGGCCACATTTGGCAGTCTGTTTCGCAAGCGCTATGCGCCAATGATCGGGCTGGATATCAGCAGTTCCAGCGTCAAGCTCGTCGAGCTCGATATGGATGACCGCGGCCAGTACACCTTGCTGCGCGCCGCCATGGAGCCTCTCGAAAAGGGTTCCGTGGTCGATGGCAACATCGAGAAGCTCGACGATGTGGTCGAGGCCGTGCGCAAGGTCGTCCGCAAGAGCGGCACCAAGGCCAAGCAAGTCGCTATGGCCCTGCCGCCGTCGGCCGTCATCACTAAAAAGATTGTTCTTCCGGGCGAGTTGCGCGAAGAAGAAATCGAAGTGCAGGTCGAAAGCGAAGCCAATCAGTACATTCCGTTCGCTATCGATGAGGTGGCGCTCGATTTCAGCATCCTCGGCCCCAGCAGCACCTCGCCTGGCGACCAGGAGGTGCTCATCGCCGCCTCACGGCGCGAAAAGGTGGATGATCGCCGCGGTATTGCCGAGGCGGCCGGTCTCAAGCCCGTGGTGATGGATATCGAAGCCTTCGCCTCGCGTCTTGCCGCTCAACGTCTGATTGAGCGTCTGCCCCGCGCCGGGCTCGACTTGCTCGTGGCGCTGTTCGAGGTGGGTGCAAGTTCCACCAGTCTGCAGATTCTGCGCAACGGTGAAACCCTCTACGACCGCGATCAGGCCTTCGGTGGCGCACAGCTCACCCAGATGATCGCCCGCACCTACGGTTTTTCGCTCGAGGAGGCCGAGGCCAAGAAACGCGCCGCCGACCTTCCAGACGACTACGCCACGCAGGTGCTGGCGCCCTATATGGACAGTCTCACGCAGGAAATCGCGCGGGCGCTGCAGTTCTTCTATCGCGCCACGCCGTTTGGCCGGGTCGACTACATCCTGCTGGCCGGCGGCTCGTCGGCGTTGCCCGGTCTGGCGGAAAAAATTACCGCAACGGCTTCGGTGGCCTGCATGGTCATCAACCCGTTCGAGGGCATGGCGGTTGCCGAATCCGTGCGCGAAAAGAAGCTGCGCAGTCAGGCGCCGTCCTATCTGACCTGCTGCGGCTTGGCGATGCGGCGTTTCCTGCAATGACGCAGCAACGGGATCTGTCATGAATATCGTGTTGATCAATCTGCTTCCCCACCGGGATGCCAAGCGCAAAAAACGGCGCGAGGCCTTCTATGCGGGAGTTTTTGCCTCCATTCTGGTGGGCGGGCTGGTGCTGGCGCTCGGCTATACCGTGCTGAGTGAAATGATCACCCAGCAACAAAGCCGCAACGACTTCCTGAAGGCGGAAAACGCCAAACTCGACAGCCAGATCAAGGACATCGCCTCGCTCAAGGCCGAGATCGAAGCGCTGCGGGCGCGTCAAGATGCGGTTGAGGGTCTGCAGGCCGACCGCAACCTGCCGGTGCACCTGTTCGACGATCTGACCAAAGACACGCCGACCGGGGTTCAGCTCTCGCAGATTCGCCAGGACGGGGCGACTGTGCTCATTCAGGGCGTCGCGCTCAGCCAGGAGCGCGTGGCCGACTTTCTGCGCAATCTGAGCCGCCCCGATGGTTGGCTCGAAAAGCCTGAACTGATCGAGATCCGCTCGCAGATAGCTCCTGCTGCGGCGGGCAATGCGGCGCGCGTCGTGGCGCAGTTCCAGTTGCGTGCCACCCTCAAGCGGCCCACGCCGGCGGGCGCCGCCTCGGGTGCCACTTCAGGTGCGGCGCCAATGGCCAAGAATCCTTCGTGAGGCGACACTGATGGCGACCTCCAAACTCTCAAAAATCGACCTGAACGGTGCGTTTCAGGACATTTCGGCACAGTTCCGCGGGCTCAACCCCAACGATCCGGGCGCTTGGCCGGCCTGGCCGCGCAACACCGTCTATGTCGCTGCCTTTTTGCTGACTCTGGGGCTGGGCTGGTATGCCTGGCTGTCGGGCACCCGTGACGAACTCACCTCGGCCCAGCAGCAGGAAGTCACCCTGCGTCAGGAATACAAGAACAAACTCGAACAGGCCGTCAGCCTCGATCTGCTCAAGGCGCAGAAAGCCCAGGTGCAGCAATACGTGGCCCTGCTGGAAAAACAACTGCCGAGCAAGGCCGAAATGGACGCCCTGCTCTCCGACATCAACCAGGCGGGCATTGGTCGCGGTTTGCAATTCCAGCTGTTCAAACCGGGTCAGGTGGATGTGAAACCCTACTACGCCGAACTGCCGATTTCGATCAAGCTCGACGGCGGCTATACCGATCTGGCGGGCTTCGCCACCGATATCGCCAAGCTCTCGCGCATCGTGACCCTCAACAACATCAGCCTGACGGCCAATACGGGCAAGACCGGCGCCCCGATGGTCATGGACGCCACGGCCAAGACCTTCCGCTATCTGGACGCCGATGAAATCGCCGCCCAGGCCAAGCAGGCGAAAAAACCGGGAGGGGCGAAATGAGTTTGCACCGCGTTAGCCCATATCAGCACTTTCAGCGCTTTCGTTTGCCGCTGATTTCTGCGGCCCTGTTGTCAGCGGTACTCCTGTCGGGCTGCGGCCAGCAGCATGAAGATCTGCGCGAGTGGATGGCGCAACAGCGCGCCAGCATGCACCCGCGCATCAAGCCCATCGAGCCACCCAAGCCTTTCATTCCTGCCGTTTACGACCCGACGATCGGCACCGATCCGTTCTCCACGACCAAACTCGAAGTGGGCGTGCGGCAGGAGGTGCAGCAGCTCAACCCGCTGCTGCAGGCCGAGCTGGCCCGTCCCAAGCAGCCGCTTGAGGCGTATTCACTCGACCAGATTCAAATGGTGGGCAGCGTGAAGATCAAAGGGCAGCAATACGCCCTGCTCAAGGCGGGCAACCTGTTGTACCGGGCGCATGTCGGCGAGTATGCCGGCCAGCACTTCGGAAAGATCATCAAAATCACTGATAGCGAAGTCGATTTGAGGGAACTGGTGCAAGACGCCACAGGCGATTGGGTCGAGCACCCGGCAACCCTTCAATTGCAGGAGAGCACACAATGAAGACGCCTTTCAAACGGCCGCTTTTTAACGGATTTCTGGGGACGGCACTGTTGACCGTTGCGGTCGTATTGGGGCTTGGGGCCGTTCCGGCTTACGCCGCCAGCAACGCGATCCAGAACGTCACCGCCAGTCGGCAGGGCACGGAAACCGTGGTGCAGGTCAATCTGGCGCAGCCTCTGAGCGCCGCGCCCAATGGCTTCGTGATCGACCAGCCGGCTCGCATCGTGCTCGATTTCCCCGGTGTTGATTCGGCGCTCGATCGCCAGACGGTCAACTTCGAGCAGGGCAATCTGCGTTCGGTCAACGTGGTGCAGGCCCAGGGCCGCACCCGCATGGTGCTCAACCTGCGCCAGTCTGCTACCTACAAAACTCAGTTGGATGGCAATCGCCTGCTCGTGCTGCTCAATACCACGCATGAACAAGCGGCCGCGACTTCTGCCGCCACGGGGGCTCCGCAAGCCCAGACCGTGCACTTCGCCGACAACCTCAACACCCATCAAGTTGCGCTTCGGGCCATCAACTTCAAGCGCAGCACCGACGGCGCGGGCCGCGTGATCGTTAACTTGCCCAACAATCAGGTCGGCGTAGACATTCACCAACAGGGCCAGAATATCGTTGTCGATTTTCTCAAAACCTCGCTGCCCGCCGACCTGCGCCGTCGTCTCGACGTCACCGACTTCGCCACCCCTGTCACCTCCATCACCACCTTCCAGATGGGCGACAACGTGCGCATGGTCATTCAGCCCAATGGCGACTACGAGCAAAGCGCCTACCAAGCTGACGACCAGTTCGTCGTCGAATTGCGTCGCACGCAACCCAACCCGAACGCCTTGGTGCAAGGCAACGGCCCCGGCTTCCACGGCCAAAAGCTCTCTCTCAATTTCCAGAACATCGACGTGCGCTCGCTGCTGCAAGTGTTCGCCGACTTCACGCATCTGAACGTGGTGGTCAGTGATTCCGTCACCGGCAACCTCACCCTGCGACTGAAAGACGTGCCATGGGATCAGGCGCTGCAAGTCATCCTCCGCGCCAAGGGCTTGGGCGAACGCAAGGAAGGCAATGTGCTGTGGATCGCACCGCGAGACGAAATCCTCGCCCGTGAAAAGGCCGATCTCGAGGCGAAAAAATCGCTCAGCGCCCTGGAGCCGGTGAAGTCAGAGACCTTCCAACTCAACTACCAGAAAGCCGCTACCGTGGTCGCCATGCTGACGGGCGCCGCTGGGGGCGCGCAGTCTGGCGCGACGGCAACGCCTTCTCCGGTTCTGTTGCCCGGCCTGTCCAGTTCCGCAGCGCCCACCTCGCGCATCCTCTCCCCGCGCGGTACCGTGCTGGCTGACCCCCGCACCAACCAGATTTTTGTCACCGACATTCCCTCCAAGCTCGAAGAAGTCGCCCAACTCATCGCCAAGATTGACAAACCCGTGCGCCAGGTCATGATCGAAGCGCGGATTGTGGAAGCCAGCGATCAGTTTGGACGCAGCCTTGGGGTGAAGCTGGGTTTCCTGGACGCTCGTGGATTGCAGGGTGGGGTACCGGGCTTTGGTTCTGGGAATAACCGTGTGGCAGTCACCGGCAATTATCTAGGTGTCGGAGAGCAAACCAATCAGGCGGCAATAACTAGCGGCTCATATATTCCCGACACACAGTTTGTCAACCTTCCTGCCTTTGGCCTAGCGGGAAGCCTGTTGGCAGGCGCAACACCAAGTTCGTTGGGCATCAGCCTTTTCAACGCAGCAGCCAACCGCTTCATCAATCTGGAACTGTCTGCGATGGAGGCAGACGGCAAGGGAAAAATTATTTCTTCCCCGCGTGTCATTACGGCCGATTTGAGCAAGGCCACCATTGAGCAAGGAACTGAGATTCCCTACCAGCAGGCTACTTCCAGCGGCGCTACTGCGGTGACTTTCAAGAAGGCTGTTTTGAGTCTGGACGTCACCCCGCAAATCACGCCCGATGGGAATGTGATTATGAACGTGGAAATTCACAAGGACAGCCCGGGCGCCTCAACGGCTGGTGTACCCTCCATCAATACCAATACCGTGACGACACAAGTGCAAGTGGAGAATGGCGGTACTGTGGTTCTGGGCGGTATTTACACCTCGCAAGAACAGAATCAGACCGACAAGGTGCCGCTGCTCGGCGATATTCCGGTATTGGGTAATCTGTTCAAAAATAATAGCAAGATGTATAACAAAAACGAATTGATGGTTTTCTTGACTCCGAAAATCGTTACTAACGCAGATCTAACGCATTAAGTGAGGCGTACGTTGAGGGATAAACGATGCAGAACTTAGCTATGCGGAAGATGGGTTTGCCAATGCGGTATTTTGCTGCAACGTTTCTGGTTGCGATTCTGTCCGCCTGTGGCGGAGGCAATGGCACGGTTGCGACTGCGCCGCCGCCCACTCCGAATCAAGTGCCCATATCCGTTGAAATGTTCAATTTGAACAACCCATTTCCTAATCGGCCCTATGTCACCGTGAAGGTTTGTGACGCGCAAAACAATTGCCAAGATATAGACCATGTACTGCTCGACACCGGGTCGACAGGTTTACGCATCATGCCAGGTGTGTTGAATATAACGTTGCCCGCGCAGACCTATACCAATGGTGACCCGGTAGCTGAATGCATGCAATATGGTGCCGGGTACTTCTGGGGGGCTCAACGGATTGCGACTCTCAAGATGGCGGGAGAGGTCGCGGCTAACATCCCGGTAACTGTGGCGGGCGATTCGAGCATCCCTGTCAGCGCGCCACCAGGATGCGCAGCGACGGGTCCCAACGCCATCGCTGGGTTGCCCGAGTTCAAAGGAATTCTGGGTATTGGACCGCAAAAAACCGACTGTGGCAGCAGTTGTGAACAGTCGAACACAGCACAAATGTATTTTTCTTGCCAGGGAGGATCCTCGGGCAGTTGCAAAGCGGTGACCATGCCCGTAGCAATGCAAACCCCAAACCCGGTAAGTCAATTTGCTACTGATAACAATGGAACCGTGATCACCTTTCCTGCCGCGAATGGAAACCAGAGTCAGATGACTGGCACACTACTCTTCGGTATCGGAACACAACCCAACAATAGCTTGAGCGGAGTGCAGGTTTATCACTCCAGTGTCCCAGGGGTTAAATTTCCTCTGCTTGCTGCGAATATTGCTGGCGATGCAAGTTTTGCATTTTTAGATACAGGAACGAACGCCTACGTTTTGGCGCAGACGGGAAGCGCGGTTATCAATAGCCGTCCTCCATTCATGCAGGCTATATCAGGTCTAGCAGTCTGCGGTCAATCAGGAGGGCCATATTGCCCGCCTATCCCGGCTACGGTGCAAATCCGTTTGAATGGCAGCAACGGTAATCCTACTAGCTGGCAAACAATTACCCTTGCAGATCCAACTACGGCATTTCAGAAAAATTTACCAGTGATTCCGACGCTTGCATTTCAAAATTCAGATTTCCCAGGCTATTCTACTCTGGGACTTCCTTTTTATTTTGGTAGAACGGTTGCGACGGCGATTTCCGGTGCCAAAACTAGCTATGGAATAGGGCCATACTGGGCATTTTAGAAAATATTTTTAATTGAATAAGGCTTTATTATTTATCTGCTTTTTGGCTAATAACAGGCTACGATTTGGGGGTTCTATGAGCATTTTTCTTAAACAATCCGCGTATGTCATCGGTGGTTTGGCGATTGCAGCAATTCTTGCTTCCTGTGGTGGTGGAGGTACTGGTAGTGCTGGTACGCCGCTGCTTGGTAGTAAAAACACCAATACTGCGACTTTGCAATGGTTGGCGCAAGGAAAGCTCAATCCTTCCCTGGTTCCTATGAATGTCCCTGTGACAGTCGTTTACCAACAACTCGATCCTTATCAACATCCTGTACCTGGGCAGGTCGTTACGTTCTACGCTAGTAACCCCTCGCTAGTGCAGTGTTTTTCACAAACTACGCCCCCAACCTACAACCCTTCCTGCACAGCTTCGACGGATTCAAACGGGATGGCACAAATGATTATCCAAGCGGCGCCACTTAATGCTGCCGCCACGATATATCCCAGTGTAAGTTTTTCGATTCAGGTTGTGACTTCGCAAGTCCCGGTAACGGTTAGTCCCTCTGCTAGTGCGCCTTTCCAATTTGCAAGTGCAGTCCAGTATTCCAAACAGACTACCTTGATTGGCTCGCCAATAGGCTGGACCTTCGTACCTTTGCAATAAATTGAAAGTAATCATCCAAAATTGAGGTGACCGCCATGAAAATGAACCATAAAAACGTGCTGCTCTCGGGTGCGTGCGCTGTACTGATGTCTGGGTGCGGAGGCGGTGGAGGTACGCCGACGCCTTCCTATAATTCAACTATCGCTCAACCTAGTTTGCCAGGTACTGTCGTGCAAGTTCTTCAGGGTAACACCGGTGGAGTTTCCGCAATTCCTGCCAACAGTGATGGTAGTTACAATATTTCAGATACCACGCCTGTGATCGTACAAACACAAACTACACAGGGATTGACTCAATCGGTTTCCTGGGGGTTTTCGGCAATTGACGCGTCTGCGCTTAATTATGTTCCTTTGTCAGCGGGCGGATATCAAATAGCCGGCTCTACCGATCCGATTTTGCAGCAAATTGGATTTTCCGGTTTGGCTACCGTTCCTAGTGTTGTCTCAAATCCAACGGGCGGTTCGCCCCTTGAATTTAAGTCTCTTATTGCGCCAGGGGGAACACTTATTCTTGGCCTTGGGCAAAACCTCACTCTTGCATCTGCTCCGTTCCAGACGAACGCTGTTTTCCGTGTGGTGAGTGCTTACGCAGGGAATTGGGCTGTTTCTTATATGTCGGCTGGTGCTACCCCTGCCTATTCGGGTACGTGTCAAGTCAATGTATCGGCTTCCGGAGTCGTATCGGGATCTTGCAATGACGCGACCTTGGGCACGTTCCCTGTAACAGGACGAGATTATGGTTCTGGCAATGCGATGGGGTTACAGTTCCAAGACGTCAAGGGCGTTGTCAATTTTTTCTCTGGAGTGTCTCCTGTTTCGTCAAATGCACTTCAAGGTAAGACTAATATCTTTGTGAACTCGAGTAGTACCACAACAGGTGGCACAGCAGGCTCCAGTTCTAATACGGTAACAAGCATCTATGCAGAAGATCCCTTCGCTTGCCAGCTTATTCCTGGGAACACTTTTATTCAAATTGCAAACCCGGCGACTTGCGCCTCGAGTTATACCGTTTTGTTTGGATCGACAACAGGTTCTTCGTCAACGCCAGCCAGCACATCCACGGGCGCAACAAACTCAAATACCAGCGGCACATCGGGCACTGGCGTGCCTGTGACTTGGACTGCAAGTAAAACATCCTGATTTGAGGTGTCTCGCATCTACCTCGTAGGCCTCATGGGCGCCGGCAAGACCACCGTCGGTCGCACGCTCGCGCAACGAGTCGGCCTTCGGTTCATCGACAGCGACCATGAGATCGAGCGCGAGCAGGGTTGCACGATTTCCACGCTGTTTTCTCGGCTGGGCGAGGCGGGGTTTCGCGACATCGAGGCGCGTGCCATTGACGCGCTGACGCAGCTTGAGGGCATCGTGCTCGCTACCGGGGGCGGTGCGGTGCTGCGGCCGGAAAACCGCAAGGCGCTGCACGAACGGGGTACGGTGGTCTATCTGCGCGCCAGCCCGGACGATCTTGCGCATCGCTTGCGCAACGACCGCAATCGGCCTTTGCTGCAACAAGGCGATGCGCGGGCCAAGCTGCATGAATTGTTTCGTGTGCGCGATCCTCTGTATCGGGAGACGGCGCATTTCGTGATGGACACGGGGCGGCCTTCTCCGGCCCTGCTGACCAATATGGTGCAGATGCAGCTTGAACTCGCCGGGGTGTTGTCGGCGGCAGATCGGCGAGATTGAGTGCACGGGCGCGAGGACGCTGGCCCGGCAGGGAGAGTCCTTGGCGCTTGGCCGCACTTCGATGCGTCCTTGACGCGGCTTTCTACAATCGGGTCCTGCTTCAGAACAGGATGCTCACATGACCACGGTTCGCATCGCGCTCGACACCCGCGCGTATGACATTCGCATCGCCAGCGGCTTGCTGGGTGCGCCCGACACTTTCGCTGCGGTTGCCTCGCCCAAGGGCACGGCGCTGATTGTGACCAACACCACGGTGGCCCCGCTTTATGCAGCGCGGCTGGAGCAAAGTCTGCAACCGCATTTCGCGCGGGTGCTGCGCTGCACTCTGCCTGATGGCGAGGAATACAAAAATTGGGAGACGCTTGACCAGATCTTCACCGATCTGCTGCGCCACCAGTGCGACCGCAAGACCACGCTGTTCGCGCTGGGTGGCGGGGTGATTGGTGACATGACGGGCTTTGCCGCCGCCAGTTATATGCGGGGCGTGCCTTTCGTGCAGGTGCCCACCACGCTGCTGGCGCAGGTGGATTCTTCGGTGGGCGGGAAGACCGCGATCAACCATCCGCTGGGCAAGAACATGATCGGGGCCTTCTATCAACCCCGGCTGGTGGTGGCCGATCTGTCCACCTTGCACACCCTGCCGCCGCGCGAACTGTCGGCCGGTTTGGCTGAGGTCATCAAGCACGCGGCGATTGCCGATGTCGATTTCCTCGCCTGGCTCGAAGCGCATATCGACGCGCTCAGGGCGCAGGACGCCGCCGCCCTGGCCGAGGCCGTGGCGCGCTGCTGCCGCATCAAGGCGCAGGTGGTGGCGCAGGACGAAACCGAGACCGGGCTGCGCGCCATCCTCAACTTCGGCCACACCTTTGGTCACGCCATCGAGGCCGGTATGGGCTATGGCAACTGGCTGCACGGCGAAGCGGTGGGCGCGGGCATGGTGCTGGCGGCCGACCTGTCGGTGCGTCTGGGCCTGCTCGCCCCTGCGGATGCCGAGCGGCTGGCGCGGCTGATCGCCCGCGCCGGTCTGCCCGTGCGCGCCCCTGACCTGGGCGCCGAGCGCTGGGCCGAGTGGATGCAGGTGGACAAAAAGACCGAGGGCGGCGAAGTGCGTTTTGTGCTGCTCAACGGGCTGGGACGCCCTGTGCTGCGCGCCGCGCCCATGACGGAAGCGCAGGCCAGCATAGCCGCGCATCTGCAGCCGTCGCAGCCCCAAGCCGTGCCCTCGGCATGACGCTTGCCACCTACGCCTGTGTTGAGGCCACCTCTCGCGGGCGTGAACATGCCGAACCGCCGCCGCTGGATCGCACCGGCTACCAGCGCGACCGCGACCGCATCATCCACAGCTCGGCCTTTCGGCGGCTGGAATATAAAACCCAGGTGTTTCTCAACCACGAGGGAGATCTGTTCCGCACCCGCCTGACGCATAGTCTGGAAGTCGCGCAAATCGCCCGCGCGCTCGCCCGGGCGCTGCGCTTGAACGAAGATCTCACCGAGGCTTTGGCTCTGGCGCACGATCTGGGACACACGCCTTTCGGCCATGCCGGGCAGGATGCGTTGGGCGCCTGCATGCGAAAACATGCCCCCCAGGGCGGCGGTTTCGAGCACAACCTGCAATCGCTGCGCGTGGTCACCACACTGGAAGAGCGCTACGCCGCCTTCAACGGCCTGAACCTCAGCTTCGAGACCCGTGAGGGTGTGCTCAAACATTGCTCGCGGCGCAACGCCGAACATCTGGGCGAAATCGGCGCGCGCTTTCTGCAGGGCGGCCAACCCAGTCTGGAAGCGCAGATCACCAATCTGGCCGACGCCATCGCCTACAACAATCACGACATCGACGACGGCCTGCGCGCTGGGCTGATCGACCTGGAGGAGCTGCAGACGGTGCCGTTCTTCGCCGGGCACCTCGACGCCGTGCAACGCGCCTACCCGGCCGTGCAGGGGCGGCGGCGGGTGGCCGAAACCATCCGCCGCATGATCTCGGCGCTCATTGCCGACCTGGTGGCCGAAACGGCGCAGCGCATCCGTCAGTCGGGCGTCGATTCGCCCGACGCCGTGCGTGCCGCGCCGCCACTGGCGGCCTTCAGCGCGCCGGTGCAAGAGCAGTTGCAGCAGCTCCAGCAGCTTCTGCTGCATCGCCTCTACCGACATCCCGACGTGCTGCGCAACACTACCAAGGCGCAGCGATTGCTCACCGAATTATTTGAGGCCTATCACGCCGATACGCGCCTGCTGCCGCGCGCCTATCAGCGGGAGGACGCTGTCCGCCAGCCCCGCGCCATCGCCGACTATCTGGCCGGCATGACCGACCGCTACGCCATCCGCGAGCACCAGCGCCTGTTTTCCATGCGCGACTGGCCGGTGTATTGAACCCAGACAGCCCATCAGGGGGGCTCTGTCCTCGCAGGTTCGACGGCGGGCGGTTAGGGGCAAATGCATTGCCTACGGCGTCAGCTCGTAAAGCAAGCCGGTTTGCAGCTTGAGTTGAGCGCTGGAGGTCGCCGCGTCGAAACGCGATTGCAGCACGAGCCGCGTGGACTCCAGCGCACTGCGCCGGGCGAGCAGCCAGTCCGACAGACCAGCTTCGCCCAACTGATAGGCGCGCAACATGCGATTGCTGGCCTGGGTCTGCACCTGCGCGGCCTGTTCGGTGGCTTTGACCGCAGCCCCCTGCGCCTGTGCATCGGCGTAAAGCCGCTGGAAGTCCGCTTCGGCCTGCGCTTGCAGATCGCGCAGACGCCACTGCGCGGCATCCGCTTCTGCCAGCGCGGCCCGCTCTTGCGACACGCGCGCCGAGCCGCCAAACGGCATGGCGAACTGCAGGCCGACGATGCGCTCGCTGCCCCCGCGGTCCGACCCGATGTAGGCGCCCACCGTCGGTTGCGGCGTGCGCGCGGCGTGGGCTTGCGCTGCCATCGCCTGCGCCTTTTGCAGCATGGCGCGCTGTTGGATCAGCAACGGGCTGGCTTGCACCGCCCGCGCGCTCAGTTGCTCGGCGTTCAGGGTAGGCAGTGCGAGCGCGCCGGGATCGTTCTGACCTTGCAGACTGCCGCCGCGCGACAGCGCCGGATAGCGCGAAAACAAGGCGGCGCGGCTGCTGGCCGCCATGCCCTGCGCGAGCAGCAGGGTCGATTGCGCCCGGGCCTGTTCGGCCTGCATCTGCTCCAGCTCCAGCACGCTGGCGTCCCCCAGAGACTGGCGACGTTGCAGCGCCTTGACCTGGGCATTGATCAAGTCGAGATCCTGCTGCGCCAGCACGGCCTCGGCCTGCGCGCGCTGGGCCGCGAACCAGGCGGTCAGCAAGGCGCCGAGAAACTGCTGGCGCGTCGCGACCAGTGCGGCCTGCGCCGAAGTCTGCAAGGCCTCGGCCATGCGGCCATCGGCCTGCGCCTGCGACGGCAGACGCAACTGGCGGTTGATGAGCAACTGCCATTCGTTGTAGCGCCCGCTGTCGGGCAGTGACTCGATGCGGCGCTGCTGTACCTGCGCCTGACCGGTGAACTCGTTGGTTCCGGCGCGCAGCACGGCGCCGTTTTGCGCGGCAGCCTGTTGCAGGGCTTGCGCCTCTTGCAGCGCGGGTGTTTCGGTCAGGATCTGGTCCACCGCGGCGATTTGCGGCAGAGTCGGGCTGGGCAGTTCGCTCAAGGCGGGCAGGGCGGCTTGCAGCGAAGGCGTATCCGCCGACTTGGCCCATGCCTTCTCGGCGCCCCAGGAGGGAGCTGCGGTCAGCGTAAGGGCAAGCGCGGCACTCAATGCACTCAAGGTAAAGGGTTTGGATAGCGGTTTCATCAGACGTTCTCCGTCTTTTGGGTTGCGGCTTCGGTCTCGCGCGCAATGCGCGGCAGACCGAAGCGGGCAAACATCAGGGGCAGCAGCACCAGGGTCAGGGCGGTGGAAGTGATCAATCCGCCGATGACCACGATGGCCAGCGGCTTTTGGATTTCCGAGCCCGGCCCGGTGGCCGAGAGCAGGGGGATGAGGCTGAACGCGGTGATGGTGGCGGTCATCATCACCGGCCGCAGTCGGCGCATGGCGCCATCGCGCACGGCCTGCGCCAACGGAAGCCCGCGCTGCAGCAGCTCGTTGAAATGGCTGACCAGCACCACGCCGTTGAGCACGGCAATGCCCAGCAACGCGATGAAGCCCACCGAGGCAGGCACCGACATGTATTGGCCGCTGGCCCACAGTGCAATCACCCCGCCGACGAGAGCGAAGGGAATGTTGGCGAACACCAGCACCGATTGCCGTACGGAGCCGAACGTGGTCATCAGCAGCACAAAAATCAGCGCCAACGCCACTGGCACCACCAGCCCCAGGCGCGCAGCGGCGCGTTGCTGGTTCTCGAACTGGCCTCCCCACTCCAGCCGTGTTCCTTCCGGCAGCTTCACCTTGGTGGCCACGGCCTGCTTGGCATCGGCCACATAGCTCACCAGATCGCGCCCGCTGACATTGGCCTGCACCGCGGCAAAACGGCTGCCGTCTTCATGCGCCACCAGCACCGGGCCTTGCGTGGGGGTGAGGCGGGCGAGTTGCGACAGCGGGTAGGCGGTGCCATCCGGCGCGGTGATCGATACCTGGGCAAACGCCTGCGGATTGCTGCGCAGATCGGCGCCCCCGCGCAGCAGCAGCGGGGTGCGGCGCACGCCTTCGAGCACCATGCCCTGCGGCTGGCCTTCGACCAGGGCGCGCAGGTCTTGCTGCAGGCTGTCCACATCGAACCCGGCGCGGCCCGCGGCAAGACGATCGACCTGCACGGTGAGGTATTGCACGCCTTCCGGTCGGGCGGCGAGCACTTCCTGCGCGCCGGGCACGGCTTTGAGCGTCTCGGCCACCTGTTGCGACAGATCGCCCAGCTGGGCGATGTCGGGGCCGAAGATTTTCACCACCAGATCGCCGCGGCTACCCGTGAGCATTTCGGACACGCGCATCTCGATCGGCTGGGTGAAGCCGAAGTCCACGCCGGGGAAGCGTTCCAGCACCTTGCGCATGGCCTCGATCACCTCGTCTTTGCTGCCGCGCCACTGCGACATGGGTTTGAGCACCAGGAAAGTGTCGGTTTCGTTCAGCCCCATGGGGTCGAGGCCCAGATCGTCCGAGCCGCTGCGGGCGACGATGGACTTGATCTCGGGTACCTCTTTGAGCAGCGCCTGCTGCACCCGCAGATCGAGCGCGGCGGTAGCGCCCAGGCTGACCGAGGGCAGCTTTTGCAGTTGCACGATCACATCGCCTTCATCGAGCGTGGGCATGAAAGTCTTGCCCACCCGGGTGTAGGCCCAGCCTGCGGCCACGAGCGACAGCAGCGCCACGGTCACGACGACACGGGTGTGATTGAAGCTCCAGTCCAGCACGCGCCGATAACCAGCAGAGAGCTTGCGCACCAGCCAGGGGTCGGTGTGCGACGCGGTCTTGAGCAGTAAAGAGGCCATCACCGGAACGATGGTCAGCGCAATGAGCAGCGACGCGCCCAGCGCGAACACGATGGTCAGCGCCACGGGGCGGAACAGCTTGCCCTCCAGCCCTTCGAGGGTGAGCAGCGGTAAAAAGACGATGGCGATGATGGCCACGCCCGACAGCACCGGCCCCGACACTTCCGACACCCCGCGCAGGATGCGTCCCAGCCGGTCGGTGGTGGCGCCGCCCGGGTTGCGATCCGGCGCGTGTTGCGGGTCGTGGCTCATGTGGTTCACCAGGTTTTCCACCACCACCACGGCGGCATCGACCAGCATGCCCAGCGCAATGGCCAGACCGCCCAGGCTCATGAGGTTGGCGCTCAGTCCAAACCAGCGCATGAGGATAAAAGTCGCCAACGCCGATAGCGGCAGGGTGATGGCCACGACGAGGGCTGCGCGCCAGTTGCCGAGGAACAGCAGCAGCATGACGATCACCAGCACTACGGCCTCTCCCAGAGCTTCGAGCACGGTACCCACGGCGCGCTCGACCAGCTGGCTGCGGTCGTAGAACACCTTGATGGTCATGCCTTGGGGCAGACGCGGCTCCAGCTCGGCCAGGCGTGCTTTCACCCCGTGGATCACCTGCTGCGCATTGGCACCGCGCAGGCCGAGCACAATGCCCTCGACCGCCTCGCCCTTGCCGTTTGCGGTGACGATGCCGTAGCGCGTGCTGCTGTCCACACTGACCTGCGCCACATCGCTGATGCGCACCGGCGTGCCACGCACATTGGCGACGACGGTGTTGCGAATGTCGTCGGCATTGGCGAATGCGCCCTGCACCCGCACGATGCGGGTTTCTTCGCCTTCGTCCAGGCGGCCGGCGCCGTCATTGCTGTTGTTGACCTGCAGCGCGGTGCGCAACTGATTGAGCGACAGTCCCCAGGCCGCCAGCCGCGCCGGATCGGGCTGCACCGCGAAGGCGCGTACATCGCCACCGAGCATGTTCACATCGGCCACGCCGGGCACGGTGCGCAGCACCGGGCGGATGAGCCATTGCAGCGCGCTGCGCTTCTCTTCCAGGCTGGCCGGTCCCTCGATGGTGAACATGTACAGGTCGGACAAAGGCGTGGTGATGGGGGCGAGCCCGCCCATCGCCGATGTTGGCAGGTCGCCGCGCACATTCGCCAGAGCCTCTCCCACCTGTTGACGCGCCCAATACACATCGGTGCCCTCGACGAAATCCACCGTGATGTCGGCAATGCCGTACTTCGACACCGAACGCACGATGCGCTTGTTGGCAATGCCCAGCACCTCTTGCTCGATGGGCAGGACAACCCGCGTCTCCACCTCTTCCGG
This sequence comes from Thiomonas sp. OC7, assembly GCF_900634595.1. Lineage (NCBI taxonomy): Bacteria > Pseudomonadati > Pseudomonadota > Betaproteobacteria > Burkholderiales > Thiomonas > Thiomonas sp. OC7. The sequence continues at coordinate 2,910,699 of NZ_LR131953.1, forward strand.
GGTCATGCCCGGCACTTTCATGATGACTTTCACCTGCGGCGAAGACACGTCGGGAAAGGCGTCGATGGGCAGCGCGCGCCAGGCAAAAATGCCGCCCGCCACCAGCGCTAGCATCGCGCCGAGGGTCAGCAGGCGTTGGCGCAGCGCGCCATGCGTGAGAAACATCAAATTCATGGCGCCACCTCGCCAGCGGCCGCCTTGATCGCCACGACGCCAGTGGCGGCCACCTTGTCGCCAGCCTTCAGCGGGCCGCTGACCATCACCGCGTCATTCAGACGACCGGCCACGGTAACCGGCACGATGCGAAAGCCCTGTTTCGTCACCGTGAGCACGACATCGCGGCCATTGATCTGCGTCACCGCGGCGGGCGGCACACGCCACACCCCGGCTTGCGTCGGCAGGTTCAAGCGCGCCTGCACCACGGCGCCCGCTTGCAGACCGCCGGATTGGTTGACGCGCACGCGAATCAGCACGCTCTGCCCCGCGTTCAGCGCGGTGGACTTGGCCTGCACCACCCCTCGCGCCTGCAGTGCGGGCACCTCCACTTCGGCGCCCACCTGAATGCCGCTCGCCTGCTGTGGGCTGGCTTCCATTTCCAGCCACAACTGGCCTTGCTGCGCAATGCGGAACAGCGGCGCGGCCATATCGACCCGCTGGCCTGGCAAGGCGGTGGTTTCGGTGATGACCCCGGCGATGGGGGCGCGCAAGAGGGCCAAGCCGTTGAGCGCAGCGCCGCCTGCGGCCAGCTTGAGCGCCAGATTGCGCTCGGCCAGCATGGCTTGCGCCTCGCGGCTTTGCGCGCGTGCAGCCTCGAGCCGGGCGCCGGGCACGATGCCCTCGTTCACCAGCGTGGTGTCGCGCTGCAACTGGCGCTGCGCCAGGTCGTATCGGCTTTGCGCCTCGCTGCGCTCGCGCTGCAACTGGGCGATTTGCGGGCTGCTGAGCTCGGCCAGCGGCTGGCCACTTTTCACCGTATCGCCCGGGTTGACCAGCAGGCGGGTGATCATTCCGGCGGCAGGAGCAGAAACAACAGCCTGCTGCGACAGCGGCACGGCCACGCGGGCGGGCAGGTCGATCTGCGCGGCCGCGGCGGCCTGCACCGTGGCAAGCCGCACGCCGAGCGCGGTCTGCTGGTCGGCCGTCATGGCGATAACGCCGGGCGAGGCGGGTTGTGCGGCAGCAGGCAGGGAAACGAGCGCCAGGCTCAACAGGCTGGCGGACACGGCGCACGCCAACGGGCTGCGCGACAAAAAGAATTGGGGCATCTTGCATCCCGGCCATGCGCCGGGCTCCATCTGGGGCTGAGTGGCATCGTCCGCGTGACAGGTTGCACCTGTGTTTCACGCGTGTTGCGGCAGAAAAAATCAGACCAGAGTGGAGGGCGGAGCCTGACCGGGGGGCGGCAGGCCGTGGTGGACGCGCGGAAGCGCGTCGTTAGAGAGTTGCGGCCAAGAAATGAGCGCGGTGACGGCCAAGGAGTGCTGTGACGCGAAAGCAAACGTCGGCAGCACGACTTCGGTGTCGATCAATACGCTGGCCAGGCGGATCTGGGAGAGCCGGGATTGGGCGATGCCCGAGGCCAGTTCCACATCGCTGGGCTCGGGGGTCTGCAGCGCAAAGCCCGACTGCTGCGCCGTGTGCTGAGGGTGGCTGGCAAGGCAGGCCAGGCCGTCGGGACTTGATTGCAAACTGAATTGCGGACTGGCCTGCACTTCCGCCGCGGCCGTCAGCGCATGAATGTGCCAGCCGCTTTGCACCGGCTGGCCCAGATGCCCATGAATGAATGGCGCCAAACCAAGCAGCAGCACCAGCATGGAGAACCAGGCTGTGCGCAGAGTGGAGAGGGCTTTGGACATGGGCAAAATACGTAAATTTGTAACAACTATAACGAGACCCACAAAAACCCGTGGGGATGGGGGGATTATTGGGGGCTCGGCATCCAGCGGGTGCGCAATGCCGGGCTCAGGCGCAGACAACGTCCCTGTCATTTTTAGAATGCTTCGATGACCGCCGCGCGCAAGCCCTCTCAGCAAGACCCTACTGCCGATCCGCCGCAGCGGGCAAGCGCGCCTCGCAAAGACCCGGCGGGCAAGGCCAAACCGGCACGGCCCACGCCGCTCGCCCGGCTGGGTCTGCACACCGACTGGGACCTTGCGCTGCATCTGCCGCTGCGCTATGAGGATGAAACGCGGCTCACGCCGCTGGATGCGCTGCGCGACGGTGAGCTTGTCACTACGGATGCCGTGGTGACCCAGGCGCAGGTGCAGGGCCGCGCGCCGCGTCGGCAGTTGCTGGTGCGGTTGCAAGACCCGGAAGCGGGCGACGCCATCCTCACCCTGCGGCTGTTCCACTTCTACCCCAATCAGCTCAAAACCTTGCAGCCCGGGGTGCGACTGCGGGTGCATGGGCCGGTGCGGCAGGGCTTGTTTGGCTGGGAGATGGTGCACCCGACCTGGAAGTTGGTGGACGCCAACGCGCCCCTGCCGAGCACGCTCACGCCGGTCTATCCCACCACGGCCGGCGTGCCGCAAAGTTATTTGCGCAAGGCCGTGGCTGGAGCGCTCGAGCGGCTGGTCTGGCACGACACCGTGCCGCAGGAGGAGCTGACACGCCATCATCTGCCCGATCTGCCTTCGAGCCTGCGCATCCTGCATGCCCCGCCAGCCGCGGCCTTGCCCGCGCTGGAAGCGGGCGCGCATCCGGCGCAACGGCGTTTGAAGTTCGACGAATTGCTGGCCCAGCAACTGGCCCAGCAGCAGGCCCGCGCGCAGCGACAGCGGTGGAAGGCGCCGGCACTGCCCGCCGCGGCCGAGGCGCACAGACTCCCGGCGCTGCTGCGGGCGGCCATCCCCTTCACCCTCACGGCGGCTCAGGAGCGCTGCGTGGCCGAAATCGCCGCCGACCTGGCGCAGTCCGCGCCGATGCATCGGCTGCTGCAGGGCGACGTGGGCAGCGGCAAGACCGTCGTGGCCGCGCTCGCGGCGGCGCAGGCTGTGGCGGCCGGCTGGCAGTGCGCGCTCATGGCGCCCACCGAAATTCTCGCGGCGCAACATGCGCGCAAGCTCGCCGACTGGCTGGAGCCGCTGGGCGTGGGTGTCGCCTGGCTTTCGGGCAGCCAGACGAAAAAAGAGCGCGAGGCGGCGCTGCAGCGCGTGGCCAGCGGGGAGGCGCAGCTCGTGCTGGGCACCCACGCCGTCATTCAGGCGCAGGTGCGTTTTGCCCGGCTGGGGCTGGCGATCGTGGACGAGCAGCATCGCTTCGGCGTGGCGCAGCGCTTGGCCTTGCGCGACAGCCTGCGCGCGGGCACGCAGGACAGCGGCCTGCAGCCGCATCTGCTGATGATGAGCGCCACGCCCATTCCGCGCACCCTGGCCATGGCGCTGTTTGGCGATCTGGACGTGTCCACCATCGATGTCTTGCCGCCGGGCAGAACGCCGGTGCGCACCAGCGTGGTCAGCGCGGACCGGCGCGACGAACTCATCGCCCGGGTCGGCGCGTTGACCGCGCAGGGGCGGCAGGCCTATTGGGTTTGCCCGCTCGTTGAGGAAAGCGAGACGCTCGATCTGCAAAACGCCGTGGCCACCCACGCCGAACTCAGCGCCGCGCTGGCGACGAGGCCCGGTCAGGGGGCGCTGCAAGTCGGCCTGCTGCACGGGCGCATGAAGGCGCAGGAAAAGCGCGCCACCATGCAGGCGTTCAGCGCGGGCGAAATCGGCCTGCTCGTCGCCACCACCGTCATCGAGGTGGGAGTGGACGTGCCCAACGCCAGCCTGATGGTGATCGAACATGCCGAGCGCTTCGGGCTGTCGCAGTTGCACCAGCTGCGCGGGCGGGTGGGGCGGGGTGCGGCGCAGTCGGATTGCGTGCTGCTGTTCACCTCGCCGCTGTCACCCACGGCGCGCCAGCGCCTGGGGGCGATGCGCGAACTCACCGACGGCTTCGCCCTGGCGCAGAAAGACCTGGAACTGCGCGGGCCGGGCGAACTGCTGGGCCTGCGGCAGTCGGGCGTGCCCGGCCTGCGCTACGCCGATCTGGCGCAAGACATCGATCTGCTCGAAGCCGCCCGCGACACCGCGCAACGTCTGCTGGTCGCCGCGCCCGAAGCCGCCCGGCAACACGCCGCGCGCTGGCTGGGCGAAGGGTTCGACTGGTTGAGCGCCTGAGGTGTAATTGCATTGATTAACACAATCTGACCGCGTTTCTGTTTTAATTCTTTCTATGACTCTGACAGAATTACGCTATATCGTCGCCGTCGCTCGCGAGCGGCATTTTGGCCGGGCTGCCGAGGCCTGTTTCGTCAGCCAGCCCACCTTGTCGGTCGCCATCAAAAAGCTCGAGGAAGAACTTGATGTGCGTCTGTTCGAGCGCGGCGGCAATGAGGTGAGCATCACGCCCATCGGCGCGGAAATCGTCGAGCAGGCGCAGCGCGTCATCGAGCAGGCGGCGGCGATCAAAGAGATCGCCAAGCGCGGCAAAGATCCGCTGGCCGGGCCGCTGCGGCTGGGGGTGATCTACACCATTGCGCCCTATCTGCTGCCCGAGCTGGTGCGCAACGTCATCAAGCGCAGCCCGCAGATGCCGCTGATGCTGCAGGAAAACTTCACCACCCGCCTACTGGAAATGTTGCGCACCGGCGAGCTTGACGCGGCCATTCTGGCCGAGCCGTTCCCCGATCAGGGGCTGGCGGTTACGCCGCTGTATGACGAGCCCTTCCTCGTGGCCGTGCCGCGCACCCATGCGATGGCGACCTGCAAGGAGCTGAGCGCCGAGGCGATCAAGGACGAGACCATGCTGTTGCTCGGCACCGGCCACTGCTTTCGCGACCATGTGCTCGAAGTCTGCCCGGAATTCGCCCGGTTTTCGCCCAGCTCGGAAGGCATCCGCAAGAGTTTCGAGGGCTCGTCGCTGGAGACCATCAAGCAGATGGTGGCCTCGGGCATGGGCATCACCGTGGTGCCCAAGCTGTCGGTGCCGCGGCAGGACGTGCCGCATGCGGCCGATCCGAGCACCGATCACGTTTGTTATGTGCCGTTTTCCGATCCGCCGCCCACGCGCCGCGTGGTGCTGGTGTGGCGCAAGAGCTTCACCCGGCATGAAGCCATTGCCGCGCTGCGGCAGGCCGTCATGGCCTGCGATCTGCAGGGCGTCACTTTGCTGATGCCCTGAAGGAGCAACGACTCAGGCCTGCGTGTGCACGTCGTGGGTGACGAAGCCCTGCTCGGCGCTGGGCAGAGCGAACCAGTCCGGGTGGTCGAGGGTGCGGTGCATGTCGTCGAGACCGCTTTGCCAGTGCGAGCGCATTTCGGCGCGGCCGAAGGCGTAGTCCTTGCCCTGACCGTCGAAGGCTTTGTCGCGGTAGATCAGGTGGATGACGTTGTAGCGTTTGTCCTGCGCCATTTCCTGCACCTGCTCGCACAACGCGTCGCGTTTGTCGAGCGGAATGCGCTGCAGCAAATCGCGCAGAATGCGACGCTGCTGCTGCGCCCGCTGAAGGGTGGAGGTGATGATGCGCGTGCGGCTGGAAAACTGGATGTCTTTTTGCCGCTCGGCCACGTCGAGCAGGGTTTTGGGCACCTCGCCCGCCGCGCTCCATAGATCGACCTGGAACACCAGGGTGTGGTGGCTGGGATGGCCGCCCAGCACCTGCGACAAGGGCGTGTTCGACACCAGCCCGCCGTCCCAGTAGAACTCGCCGTCGATCTCCACCGCCGGAAAACCCGGCGGCAGCGCGCCCGAGGCCATGATGTGCTCGGGACCGAGCCGCATCTCGGCGCTGTCGAACACCACCTGGTTGCCGTTGCGCACATTCACCGCGCCCACGCTGATGCGGGTTTCGCCGCTGTTGAGCCGGTCGAAATCGACCAGCTTTTCCAGTGTGTCGCGCAGCGGCGCGGTGTCGTAAAAACTGGCCTTCGCCGGGTTGTTGCCGCCCAGCGGCCAGCGCGGCAGAAAAAAGCCCCGCTGACCTTCGAGTATGGCGCGAAGTCCCTGCATGACCGCAAGCTGGGGTTGCAGGGGTTCGGGAATCCAGGCCAGCGCGGCGCCGTGTTCCCAGGGCAGGGTGGGCAGCAGCGGCTGCTGCGTGACAGTTTCCCAGAACGTGCGCAAGGCGGCAGCGCGTTGGCCCGGCGGGTTGCCCGCAATCAGCGCCGCGTTGATGGAGCCGATGGAAATACCGGCCACCCAGTGCGGATGCACGCCGCAGTCTTCCAGCGCCTCCACCACGCCGCATTGGTAGGCGCCCAGCGCCCCGCCGCCTTGAAGCACCAAGGCGATGCGGTCGTAATGCCGCACCTGCGCCAGCACGGCATCCGCGCGGCAGGACGGCGCGGGTTCGGCGGGCTTTGCCTGAGTTTGGGTGCGCTGCGCGCGGCGGCTGGTGGCGGTCGTCATGACTTGCGCCTTTTAGTTCATGCACCAGCCGTGGCTGGCGACGATGGACTGGCCGGTGAGTGCGGCCGTGGGGAAGGCGGCCAGGAACAGCGCGAGATTGGCGATGTCGGCGGTGGTGGTGAACTCGCCATCCACCGTGTCTTTGAGCATCACGTTTTTAATCACCTCGTCTTCGGTGATGTTCAACTCTTTGGCCTGCTCGGGAATCTGCTTTTCCACCAGCGGGGTACGCACGAAGCCCGGGCAGATGACGTGCGAGCGCACGCCCTTGGGCCCGCCTTCCTTGGCCAGCACCCGTGCCAGCCCCAGCAGGCCGTGCTTGGCGGTGACGTAGGCGCTCTTGAGCTTGCTGGCCTCGTGCGAATGCACCGAGCCCATGTAAATCACCACGCCGCCTTTCTTGGCATACATGCCCGGCAGCACCGCCTTGGTGGTGAGAAAGGCGCCGTCGAGGTGGATGGCGAGCAGCTTTTTCCAATCGGCGAAGGCGAAGTCTTCGATGGGATTGACGATCTGGATGCCGGCGTTCGACACCAGAATGTCCACCGGGCCGAAGGCCTTGGCGACCGCCGCGCAGCCGGCGTTCACTTGCGCTTCGTCGGTCACGTTCATCGCCACGCCCATGGCCTTGCCGCCGGCCTTATTGATGGCTTCGGCGGTGGCGTTGGCGGCGTCGAGGTTCAGGTCGGCAATGGCGACTTTGGCGCCCGCCTTGGCATAGGTTTCGGCAATCTCCTTGCCGATGCCGCTGGCGGCGCCGGTGATGATGGCGGTTTTGTCCTTGAGGCTGAGTTGCATGGTCATGGGGGTCTCCTGAGTGGAAAGTAGCTAGGCAAGCGGGTCAGCGAGCCGATTGAAACGCAATTGCTGCAACGCGGCAAGCGCGGCGGCGTCTTGTTTAAAGACTCGGTGATGGGCCTTAACCTGGACTGAAGCCCGCCAAGCGACGTTTTTTCAGCGCGGGAGCGTGGGCCCTGCGGGCGCAAAAATTACCCGCACCCGCAGCCCGCCCAGTGGGGAGGTGTCGAGTTCGATGCGGGCGTCGCAGCGTTCGGCCACGCTGCGCACGATGGCCAGACCCAGGCCGCTGCCGCCGGGGGGGGCGTTTTCGCGGCGATAGAAGCGGTCGAACACGCGATCGCGGTCTTCGGGCGGAATGCCGGGGCCGGAGTCGTCCACTTCGAGCACGGCCATGCGTCGGGGTGCGGCTGTGCCGTCGGTTGCTTGCGCGGCGGGTGGCGCGGGCTGCATTTCGCAGCGCACCCGCACGTCCACCCGGCCGCCCGTGGGGGTGTAGCGCAGGGCGTTGTCCACCAGGTTGCGCACCAGAATGCGCAGGCCGCTGGCCGGGGCGAGCACGGTGCAGTCTTCGGCGTCTTCCATCCCGGCGTCCACGCCGCGGGTCTGGGCGAGTTCGGCGGTGTCGGACAGGGCCAGGCGCGCGGTGTCGAGCAGGCTCACAGCGGTGAGCGCCTCTTCGGCGCCCGACTCGTTGCGCGCCAGCAGCAGCAGTTGTTCGACCAGATGGCTGGCGCGGTCGATGCCGCTTTCCAGCCGGGCCAGCGCCACGCCGCGCTGGGCGTCGTCGTGCGCGCGGCCGAGCATTTGCACCTGCACCTTGAGCGCGGCCAGCGGCGAGCGCAGTTCATGCGCGGCGTCGGCCACAAACATGCGCTGGGTATCGAAGGCCTGCCGAGTGCGCGAGAACAGGCCGTTCATCGCGCGCACCACGGGCTGCATTTCGCTGATCACGGGGTGCGGGTCGAGCGGGTCGAAGCTGGTGGCGGCGCGGTTCTCCAGCTCGCGCGACAGATCGCTCAGCGGTCGCAGCGAGCGTCGCACCACCCACGCAACGGCCAGCAGCAGCAGCGGCGCGATGACGGCCATCGGCCAGATGGAACGCAGCGCGAAGCCCAGCGCCAACGCCTGCCGCGTGGCGGTGCTCTGGCCGACCTGAATGGTGCGCCCCCCGGCCTGCATGGAATAGACGCGCCACTGCTCGCCGCCAACCTGCACATTGGTGTAGCCCAGCACGGCCTGGCTGGGCAGATCGCTGCGTGGGCGCGAGACGTAAATGCGTTTGCCATCGGGCGCCCAGACCTGAACGACATAGTCCACATCGTTGCCCGCGCTGACATTGGGGCCGAAACCGGGCAGGCCCATATCGCCGCTGGCGAGGCTGAGCGCGAGTTGCTGCAGGTGATAGTCGAACACCGCGTCGGCCTCGTTCATGGCGTTGCGGAACACGGCCACCGCCTGCACCAGAGCGGCCAGGGTGACGGCCACTGAGAGCAGCAGCAGCAGGCGGGCGCGCAGGGATTTCAATCGCCGCCCCCATCGCCGCCACCATCTCCGCCATCTCCGCCATCGTCAACGCTATCGGCTTCTGGCGTGTGGCTGCCGTTACCGCCGCCATCACGGCTCGGGCTTGCAGGCGCGGGCTCCTTGGCGATCATGTAGCCCATGCCGCGGATGTTGCGGATGAGGTCTGCGCCGAGCTTTTTGCGCAGGCTGTGAACGTACACCTCCACCGCGTTGCTCGAAATCTCGTCCTTCCAGCTATAGAGTTTTTCTTCGAGCTGGGCGCGCGACAGAATCATGCCGGGGCGGGCGATCAGCGCTTCGAGCACGGCCCACTCTCGCTGCGACAGGGCGACTGGCTCGCCGTCGAGCAGGGCTTCGTGGGTGGCCGGGTTCAGGCTGATGCGGCCGTAGCTGAACACCGGCTCGGCCCGCCCCGCCGCCCGGCGCAGCAGCGCGCGGATGCGGGCGGAGAGTTCGTCGAGGTCGTAGGGTTTGAGCACATAGTCGTCGGCTCCGGCGTCGAGCCCGGCGATGCGCGCCGAGACGGCGTCGCGCGCGGTGGCGATGAGCACCGGGGTGGTTTCGCGCCGGGTGCGCAGCGCCTTGAGTACGGCGATGCCGTCCATCTTGGGCAGGCCCAGATCGAGCAGCACCAGGTCGTACTGCTCGGTGCGCAGCGCCGAGTCGGCCACGGCGCCGTCGCGCACCCAGTCCACCGCGTAGCCCTCGCCGCGCAAGGCGTCGAGCACGCTTTCGCCGATCATCACATCATCTTCAACTAGGAGCAGGCGCATGGGGCTGGATTGCAAATGGATACAGACCAGACTTTAGCGGCAGGCGCTTAGACTGCGCTTAACGCCCGGCACAGGGCCACTCACCACAAATTCCGCATGCAACTCCCTTCTGATCCAACAAGCAGCCGCTTGCCCCGCACCGTGTGGATGCTGGGTTTGGTCAGCCTGTTCATGGACATGTCGTCCGAACTCATCCACGCCCTGCTGCCGGTTTACATGACCACGGTGCTGGGGCTGAGCGTGCTCAGTGTCGGGGTGGTCGAGGGCATCGCCGAGGCCACGGCGTCGATGCTCAAGGTGGTGTCTGGGGTGTGGTCGGACAAGATCGGTTCGCGCAAATGGCTGGCGGTGGCGGGCTATGGCCTGTCGGCGCTGACCAAGCCGCTGTTTCCGCTGGCTTCGGGCGCGGGCGAGGTGATCGCGGCGCGCTTCATCGACCGTATCGGCAAGGGCATCCGCGGCGCGCCGCGCGACGCGCTGGTGGCCGACGCCACGCCGCCCGCGCTGCGCAATGCCGCCTACGGCCTGCGGCAAAGTCTCGATACCGTGGGCGCGGTGCTTGGGCCGCTGGCGGCCATCGGCTTGCTGGCGGTGTATGCCGACAACCTGCGGCTGGTGCTTTGGTTCGGGGTGATTCCGGCAGTCATCGCGGTGGCGATTCTGGCTTTGGGCGTGCGTGAACCGCGCCGGGTTCAGGCTGGCGTGGCGGCGGCCAAGGCGGGTAAGAAGGGCATGGACTGGCGCGCGGCGCGCGAGCTGCCGCCAGCATTCTGGCAGGTCGTCAGCCTGGCCGCGCTGTTCACCCTGGCGCGGCTGACCGAGGCGTTTCTGGTGCTGCGCGGCGACCAGATCGGCGTGTCGGTGGTGTGGATCGCGCTGGTCACGCTGGTGCTGTCGCTGGCCTACGCGCTTTCGGCCTACCCGGTGGGTCTGCTGGCGGCGCGCTGGGGGCGCAAGCGGCTGTTCGGCCTGGGGCTGGCGGTGCTGGCGGCTGCCATGTTGTTGCTCGGCGGCGTGCTGCCGCTGGGAATGCCCGGGTTCTGGCTGGGGGTTGCGCTGTGGGGGCTGCACATGGGGCTCACGCAGGGATTACTCTCCGCAGCCGTGGCCGAAGCCGCGCCGCCGCAACTGCGCGGCACCGCGTTCGGTCTGTATCACCTGACCATCGGGCTGATGCAATTGCTCGCGGCCATCGGCGCCGGCTGGCTGTGGCAGACCATCGGCGCGGCGGCCCTGTTCACCTTGGCCGCGGCATTGGCCTTGCTGTGCCTGCCCGCACTGTGGCTGTGGCTGCACGAACAACCCACGACAAAGGAAGAGACATGACGACGACCCACGCGATCCGGTTCGATCAACACGGCGGCCCCGAAGTGCTGCAATGGCGCGAGCAAGAACTGGCCGATCCCGGCCCGGGGCAGGTGCTGCTGCGCCAGGAAGCCATCGGGCTGAATTTCATCGACGTGTATCACCGCACCGGCCTGTATCCGCAGCCGCTGCCGGGCAGTCTGGGTGGCGAGGCCGCCGGGGTGATCGAGGCGGTGGGGCCGGGGGTGGAGGGCTTTGCGGTGGGCGACCGCGTGGGCTATTGCACCGGCGCGCCCGGCGCGTATGCGCAGCGCCGCATCGTGCCTGCGGCGCCGCTGATCAAACTGCCCGACGACATCGCTTTCGAGGTGGCTGCAGCCAGCCTGCTCAAAGGGCTGACGGCGTATTACCTGCTGCACCGCACGCGCGCGCTCAAGGCCGGGGATGTGGCGCTGTTTCACGCCGCCGCCGGCGGGGTCGGGCTGATTGCGGGGCAGATGGCACGGGCGCTGGGCGCCACGCTCATCGGCACGGCGGGCTCAGTGGCGAAATGCGCGCTGGCGCTGGAAAACGGCTACGCCCACGCCATCGACTATGTGCAGGACGATTTCGTCGCCCGGGTCAAAGACCTCACCGCAGGACGCGGCGTGCCGGTGGTCTATGACTCAATTGGCCGCGACACCTGGGAGCGTTCGCTCGCCTGCCTGCAGCCCTTCGGCCTGATGTTGAGCTTCGGCAATGCCTCGGGAGCCGTGCCGCCGATCAAGCTCACCGACCTGGCAGCAGCCGGTTCGCTCTATGTCACCCGCCCCACGCTGGGCACGCATATGGCCGATCCGGTGGTGAAGCAGCAAATGGCCGATGCGCTGTTCGCCCTGATTCGCAGCGGGCAGGTGAAGATTCACATCAACCAGCGCTACCCGCTGGCCGAGGCGGCGCAGGCCCATCGCGATCTCGAAGCCCGCAAGACCATCGGCTCGACGGTGCTGCTGCCGTAACAGGCTCGGGTTCTCCCTGCGGCAGTGCGTCGCAGGGAGAACCGCGTACTGGCGTGCCGCAAGGGCTTCCTAAAATGGCGACATGCCGCTGTCCTCCCGTATTCCGCGTTTGCCCCTTGCCGATCAGGGAGCGCAAGCTTCTTTGTCGGCTTCGCCACATCTGCCTGCTGTCACCCTGACCCGACTGCTCGCGGCGCGCGTGGCCATGCTGATGGCCGAGTTGGCGGTGCTGCCCTGGGCGCATCACTTCCTCGACATCACCTGGCCGGTCTACAAAGTGCTGGGGCTGATCGGCCTTCAGGCGGCCCTCGGCGTCTTGCTGTGGTGGCAGATTCGCAGCCGCCGCGGCTTGGGCGCCTTCGGCGGTTTCGTCCACCTGCTGGCCGATGCCCTCATTCTTGCCCTGCTGGTGTATTGGAGCGGCGGCGAGGTCAACCCCATCATCTCCCTGCTGCTGATACCGCTCGTCCTGAGTGCGGTGGCTTTGCCCTGGTTCTATGTCTGGGCCATGACGGCGGTGGTCATCACGCTTTACTCGTTGGTGTCATTCTTCCCCACCCCGTTGACCGAGGCCTGCGGGGTCGCGACCGGCATGCTCGGCGAGCATCTGACGGGCATGTGGGGCAACTTTCTCATCACGGCGCTGCTGGTGGCGGCGGTGGTGGCGCGTCTGGCTTCAGCCTTGCGTGAGCGCGAAATCGAACTGGCCCGCAGCCGTGAAGTCGGTCTGCGCGACCAGCATCTGTTCGCGCTAGGCATGCAGGCCGCCGCCGCTGCGCATGAACTCGCCACGCCCGTGTCCACCCTGGCGATGACGGTGGACGATCTGCAGGCCGACTACGCGGGCGACGATGAACTCGGGCCCCAACTGCAGCGCATGCAGGCGCAGGTGGCGCAGATCCGCACCGTGCTTGGTCACATCACCGCGGCAGCCGGCGCCGCGCGCAGCCGCAGCGACCAGACCGAAACGCTGGCGCACTGGCTGGAGCAAACGCTGGAGCACTGGCACCTCATGCGACCGCAGTCGCAGGCGGGGCTCGCACTGCGCAGCGCAGGCTCACCCCCGGTGCTGCGGGTGGATGCGGGTCTGAACGCCGCACTGGTGAGTCTGCTCAACAACGCCGCCGACGCCAGCCCCGACGCGGTGGAAGTCGAGGCCGACTGGGACGCGACCAGTCTGCGCGTGCATGTGCTCGACCGCGGCCCCGGTCTGTCGGATGATCGGCTGGCGCGGGCAGGCTACGATTTCGTCAGTACCAAGGGCGAGACGCGCGGCCTCGGGCTGGCCTTGGCCCGCGCCGGGATCGAGCGCCTCGGTGGCACGCTCACCGTGGCACGACGCGCGGGCGGCGGGCTGAGCGCCACGCTGCAATGGCCGCGCCTCGATCCAACTCAATGAATGGCAAACCGATGAATCTGTTGCTGGTCGAAGATGACGCCGCGCTGGCTGCCGCCACGCGCAATTCCATGGAACGGCGCGGTATTTCCGTGTGGCATGCCGATTCTGCGCCCGCCGCGCGCGCGCTCATCGGTACGGCGGCGTTCGACGCAGCGGTGCTCGATCTGCGCCTGCCCGGCGATAGCGGTCTGACGCTGATTGCGCCGCTGCGCGAGGCCTATCCCGACCTGCGCATCCTGCTGCTGACCGGCTACGCCAGCATCGCCACCGCGGTCGATGCCATCAAGCTCGGTGCGACCAACTATCTGCCCAAGCCGGCGACGGTGAGCGACATCCTCGCCGCGCTGGAACAAGACGAACCCGAGGCCGACCGGGCCGTGGCCGCCCAGCCGCTGCCGGTCGATCGGCTGGAGTGGGAGCACATCCAGAAAGTGCTGGCCGAGCACGACGGCAATATCTCCGCCACCGCCCGCGCGCTGCAGATGCACCGCCGCACCCTGCAGCGCAAGCTGCTCAAGCATCCGGTGCGCGAAGCGCCGGGCGACGCAGAGCCGCGTTGACGCGGTGGGGGCATCCGGGCGAACCGCGTCACCGCTGCAGCCAGTGCAGCGCAACATCCGTATCGGCGGCGAGCCAGTGTTTCTGCGGCGTCCACCCCGCCGATTGCGCCAGGCGCTGAAACATCGCCACAGGATATTTGTAGGAATTTTCGGTGTGCAGAGTCTCGCCTTCTGCAAAGGTGAAGCTCTGCCCGAGCAGGCGCACGGTCTGCGGCCGGGGGCTGAGCAGATGCATCTCGATGCGGCTGTGCGCGGGGTCGAAGCGGGCCACATGCCGGAACGCCTGCGCATTGAAATCAGCGCCGAGTTCGCGGTTGATGCGGGTGAGCAGATTGCGGTTGAACGCCGCCGTTACGCCGCGGGCGTCGTCATACGCGGGAATGAGTTTGGCCTTGTCCTGCGTGCCGTCCACGCCGACGAGCAAATGCGCGCCGGGGCCGAGAAATTGCGCCGCGCCATGCAGAAAGCGCACCGCCTGCTCCGGGGTGAAGTTGCCGATGGTCGAGCCGGGAAAAAAGCCGATGCGCGGCTGCTGCCGCACGTCGGCCTCCAGCGCGGCGGGCCAGTGCAGCGGGGCGGTGAAATCGGCTTCCAGCGCATGCACATCCAGCTGGGGAAAACGCAGTTGCAGCCCGCGCACCGACTGGCGCAGAAAGTCGCCGCTGATGTCGATGGCGGTGTAGCTCGCGGGGGCGTTCAGGGCGCCCAGCAGCAAGGGGGTTTTACGGCTGGAGCCACTGCCGAATTCGATGACGGCCGCGCCAGCGGGTAGTTGGGCAAACTCGTCGTGCAGGTTGCGCAGCAGCGCGGTTTCGCTGCGGGTGAGGTAGTACTCGTTCAGCTCGGTGATCTGCTCGAACAGCTCCGAGCCGCGGTGGTCGTAGAACCAGGTGGAGGGAATGCGTTTGGGATGCGCGCTCAGGCCTTCGAGCACTTGCGTGGCGAACTCGGGGTTGAGGTCGGGCAAGTCGGGCGGGTGCAGGACGGTGGCGGTCTGCGCAGGCATCGGCGATCCTTTCTGTATCAGGCCCGCGCCAGCCGCAGCCCGGTGAATTGCCAGCGCTGGTGGGGGTAAAAAAAGTTGCGATAGGTCGGGCGGATATGGCCTGGCGGCGTGGCGCAGGAGCCGCCGCGCAGCACCATCTGGCCGCTCATGAATTTGCCGTTGTATTCGCCCACGGCGCCGGGCGCCGGGTGAAAGCCGGGGTAGGGCAGGTAGGCGCTGGCCGTCCATTCCCACACGCCGCCCCAGAGGGTCTGCAGGCCGTCGGTGGCTAGGTCATCAGCGGGCAGGGGAAGTCGCCACGGGTGATCGGCGAATTGCGCGGGCGTCGCGCTCGACAGGGGCTGGCGGCGCGCGGCGGCTTCCCACTCGAACTCGGTCGGCAAACGCGCGCCGGCCCAGCGGGCGTAGGCATCGGCTTCGTAAAAACTGAGGTGAGTCACGGGCGCCTGCGGCAGCAGGGGCTGCAGGCCGTGCAGGGTCATGGCCTGGGTGTGAAAGCCATCGCCGTGCGTCTGCCAGTAGGCGGGCGCGCGAATGTTCTGTTCTTGCACCCAGCGCCAGCCGTCGGCCAGCCAGAGAGCGGGTGTGGCGTAGCCGTCGTCGGCGATGAAGTCGAGCCAGTCGGCGTTGCACACCGGGCGGTGCGCCAGGGCGTAGTCGTCCAGCCAGACGCGGTGGCGCGGGCCTTCGTTGTCGAAGGCGAAGCGTTCGTCGGCATGGCCGATGTCGGTCAGACCGCCGGTAAAACTCACCCAGCGCGCCGGTGCCGGGTTCTGCGCTGCGGGCATGGGGCCGGGAGCGGCGCGATACGTGGGGTGCAGCGGGTTTTGCGCAAACAGATGCAGCAGATCGGTGAGCAGCAGTTCCTGATGCTGCTGCTCGTGGTGCAGCCCAAGCTCGAGCAAAGAGGCCGGGGCGGCCTCGCGCGTCAGACGTTGCAGCGCCGCATCGACATGGGCGCGAAAGGCCAGAATCTGTTCGAGCGGCGGCCGGGTGAGCAGGCCGCGCTGCGGGCGCGGGTGGCGTGGCCCAACGGTGTCGTAATACGAGTTGAAGAGATAGCGGAAGGCCGGATCGAACACGCGGTAACCCGGCAGATGCGGCGCGAGGATGAACTCCTCGAAAAACCAGGTGGTGTGCGCCAGATGCCATTTGGCCGGGCTGGCGTCGGGCATGGACTGCACGGTGCAGTCGGCATCGCTCAGCCCCTGCACCAGCGCCACGCTGCGCGCGCGGGTGTGCAGCACCGCTTGCAAAAGATGGTCATGCGGGTGCTCATGCGAATGGTCATGCGCGTGCAGCGGCAAGGCCAGATCGAGTGTCGGCATGGCAACGCCCTCCAGGGTGAAGCTCAAGAATAGCCGCAGGGGATGAACTTCGCCGCGCAGGTCTCTGCGCAGGTCACCACGCAGGCTGCGGTGCCGGTCACAGCGGACGCCGCGGAGCAGGGCGGATCTCCTGCCGCTGCGTGCCGAGTTGTGGGCTGCCGAGCGTGACCACATCGCCGGGCTGCAGATAACGCGGCGGCTTGCGGCCCATGCCCACGCCGGGCGGCGTGCCGGTGGCGATGAGGTCGCCGGGCAGCAGGGTCATGTAGCGGCTGAGATAGGCGACGAGGTAGGCCACGCCGAAAATCATGTCGCGCGTGTTGCCGGTCTGCATGCGCTCACCGTTCACGTCGAGCCAGAGGTCGATGTTCTGCGGATCGGCGATCTCGTCGCGGCTGACCAGCCAGGGGCCTATCGGGCCGAAGGTGTCGCAGCCTTTGCCCAGATTCCACTGGCTGCCCTGTTCGAGCTGATAGGCGCGCTCGGACACGTCGTTGACCAGGCAATACCCGGCCACGTGTTTGAGCGCATCGGCCTCGCGCACAAAGCGCGTCTCGCGCCCGATGACCACGCCGAGTTCGACTTCCCAATCGAGCTTGTGCGCCCCGGGCGGGCGCAGCACCGCATCGTTCGGGCCGCTGACGCAGGTCGTCCACTTGTTGAACACAATGGGCGAGGTCGGGATGGCCATGCGCGCCTCGTTGGCATGGTCGCGGTAGTTCAGACCGATGGCGATGAACTTGCTGATGCCGACGAAGGGCACGCCCAGCCGGGGCTTGCCGCCCACCAGCGGCAGGCTTTCAGCGTCGATGCCGCGCAGCGCCCGGGGTCGGCCGAAGACGCTGGCGTCGATCTCGTCGACGATGCCGCCGAGGCTGCGCAGGCGGCCCTGCGCGTCGATCAGGCCGGGCTGCTCTTGGCCGTTGCGGCCGTAGCGGACGAACTTCATGACGAGCTCCTTCAGCGGCGCTGGTATTGGGTGCTGCCGAACAACTGTTCGCGCGCGGTGGCGTCCATCTCGGCCGGGCGCACGTCGGTCAGCACTAGCACCCCGCGCTGCACCGCGGGCCGCGCGGCGATGGCGTCGAACCAGCGCTTGGCATGCGCAAACTCGGCCCAGTCTATGCCCTGATTGGCGGCGCTGCGACACCACGGAAAGGTGGCGATGTCGGCGATGGTGTAGTCGTCACCGGCCAGATAAGGCTGCGACGCCAGCCGCCGGTCGAGCACGCCGTAGAGCCGGTGCGCCTCGTTGGTATAGCGGGCGATGGCGTAGTCGATTTTCTCGGGGGCGTACTGGCGGAAGTGGTGCGCCTGGCCGAGCATGGGGCCGATGCTGCCCATCTGCCACATCAACCATTCGAGCGTGGCGATGCGCGCCCGCGGCCCTGTGCCCAGAAAGCGGCCGGTCTTCTCGGCCAGATAAAGGAGGATGGCGCCCGACTCGAACACGCTGATGGGCTGGCCATCCGGGCCGTCGCTATCGATCAGGGCGGGAATCTTGTTGTTCGGGCTGATGGCGAGAAAGTCGGGCGCAAACTGTTCGCCGCGGCCGATGTTCACGCCGTGCACCCGGTAGGGCAGGCCGAGTTCTTCGAGCAGGATGTGGATTTTGTGGCCGTTGGGGGTGGCCCAGGAGTAGAGGTCGATCATGGCGGGAGGCGCCGTCTGTGCGGCGAGGTGAACCGGTGCGCCTCATTGTGCGACGTTTGCCGCCTTGCTGCAGGCGCTCGTTCAGCGCAGCAGTTCGCCCTGGGCGATCTGGGCGTGGAGCACCTCGATGGGCGGGGTGAGTTGCTGCATCAGCCGCAGTTGCGCGGACAGACCGGCCAGGGGCAGGCTGTCGTCGAGCGCGTCGGCCTCGTGCGCGAGGATGCTCCATTGCACCGCATCCACCGCCAGCGGCAGGGACAGGCTTTGCAGCATGGCGAGTTCCTGCGGGGGCAGGTGGCTGTCGTTCTGGTCCATCTGCCAGGCGCTGCGCCGCGCCAGCATGCGGGTGGTGTCCAGCCCGGTGCGGGTGCGGGCGATGCGCTGCTGCCAGACCGGGTGATGCACCGCGAGCTGTTCGCCGATGCGTCGGGTTTGCAGCCGGGCGATCAGCAGATCGAGTGCGCGCTCCGCCGCGCCCAGACACCACAGCGCATCGTGCAGGCCGACGATGCGCTGGCGGACCTGCAGAATCTCCAGTCCCTGTCCCGGCTGGCCCAACACATGATGGATGGGCACGCGCGCGTTTTCGAATGACACTTCGGCCAAGGCCTTCTGCGCCGTACCCCAGCCCTGCAAGTGCCGACCGAGCTGCACGCCATCGGTCTTGAGCGGCACGAGCAGCACGCTGAACTGGCGATGCAGGGCCGCCTGCGCATCGGTGCGGCACAGCACCAGCAGGCTGGCGGTGCGCGGGTCCAGCAGGCCTTGCACCCAGGTTTTTTGACCGCTCAGGCGCCAGGAATTGCCGTCTTGCGTGGCGTGGCACTGCAGCGAGTCCGGGCTGTGCAGCTCGGCGTCGGGCTCGGCGGCGGCCCAGGCGCTGCGGGTCTCGGCGCGCAGCAGCGGGTCGAGCCAGGCATCTTTCAGCGCTTCGCTGCCGTAGCTGTCGAGCAACTGCATGTTTCCCGCGTCGGGCTGGGCGCTGTTGAACACCTCGGCTGCCCAGGGGATGTGGCCCATGGCTTCGAACATCGGCGCGTATTCCCAATGGCTCAACCCCTGGCTGGCGCGGGGGGAGATGGGCAGAAACAGATTCCACAGCCCCGCCAGTTGGGCCTTCTGGCGGAGGGGGGCGAGTAGCGGGCCGACAGCGTCCTGCGGCCCGGTCGCGCTCAGGCGCAGGGCGGCGTTGATGGCGCCTTCCTGCGGCAGCACCACGGTGTGCATGAATCGGTGCAGCCGGGTTTGCAGGGTGCTGACGCGCGGCGAAGGCGCGGTTTCGACCGATCTGGGCGGCATGGGAGCGTTCACACCCTCTCAGTCGAGCGGCGGCAGGATCTGGCTGGCCAGATGAACGTGCAGGGCGCTGGCGTAGCTCGGCGCATTGGGCAGCACTTTGCGCGGCCCGCCCGAAGCGCCGGGAATGGCTTCGACCAGTTGCAGTGCGGTCTGCAGCGCATCGGTAGGTCGGCACAGGCGGTTGACCACGCCGAGCTGGTGCAGCCGAGCCGCGCCGAGCCCCAGACCGGGCAGCGCGGCCTCGTTGCACGCGGGCCGCGGCAGCAGTTGGGCGGCCAGCCATTGCGCGCCGCCCACGTCGCTCTCGGGTAGCAGGGGGTCGATCAGCTGGAACTGGGCGTTGTCGGCCGCGACGAGCAGATCGCAGGCCAGCGCCAGCGCGGCTCCGGCGCCACGCGCCTGGCCTTCGACCGCTGCGACCACCAGCGGTTCGCAATCGCGCAGGGCGAGGATGCAATCGTGCAAGGCGTCAAGTGCGCTGGTGTCGTGCAGGCCGCTGCAGAAGTGATGTTCGCTTCCGGTGAGCACCACGGCGCGGATCTCGCCATCACGTTGCGCCGTGGTGAGCGCCTCC
Organism: Thiomonas sp. OC7; assembly: GCF_900634595.1. Classification (NCBI taxonomy): domain Bacteria; kingdom Pseudomonadati; phylum Pseudomonadota; class Betaproteobacteria; order Burkholderiales; genus Thiomonas; species Thiomonas sp. OC7. The sequence continues at coordinate 2,930,312 of NZ_LR131953.1, forward strand.
AGCGCGGCCGAGCAGAGCGCGGCGCTCAGGGCGTTGCGGCTTTCGGGGTGGTGCAGGCGCAGCACGAGGCTGTCGCCCTGTCGTTCGGCTCGGAGTTCGGCGCTCATGCGGAGAGGGTGGGGCCAGATATGCAAGCATCATATTCAGCTCGCCATGCGCGGCCGGGGACTGTGGGGTGTTTCCCACAGAAAATCAGGCGATTGTTAATTTTTTCACACCCTTTTCATCTGGATTTTGTTGGCGCCAATTGGAATGAAAGCTGCGTGATACATTGCTTTCGAATTATTCGACACATTTTGATGTCGGCCCTTATTTGCGCTGCAATGCCCTCAGTTTTCCGCCGTTTCGCCTCTTTTTTCACGACTTGCAATGGCCTGCGCTTGTGCTTGCGGCCCTGGATGGTTGCGGTCGGGCTCGCGGCGCAGTTCGTGACTCCAGCGCAGGCGCTGATGATCGGCGCCCCGCAAACGCGCGCCGAACTCGGCCGTACCCTGCAGATGACGATTCCGGTGCATCTCGATGCGCAGGAGTCCTTGCCGCTGTCGTGCGTGCAGGCCCAGGCGCAATCGGGCGAGTTTGGCGGCGGGGTGGGGGCGCTGGCGATCACTTCGAAGCCGTCGGCTGACGGTCTGACTTTGTTACTGCGCAGCCAGCAAGCGCTGCGCGAGCCGATTCTGATCGTGCGTCTGCACCTGGCCTGCCAGTACCAACGCACCCAGGTTTATACCTTGCTGGTCGATCCGCCGACGCCCGAATTGCCGATGGTCGCAGGCAGTGCGGTTGGCAATTCTTCTGCGGGGCAGACGCCGTCCAGCGAGGTTGCGGCGCCAGCGCAAACGCCGGGGTCACGTCAGTCGCCGTCTGAGGCGCCAGTCGTGAAAAAGGCCGCGCCGAAAGCTGAACGCCCGAAGGCGCCCGTGTCAGCGCGGCAAGAGCTTGCGCGCCACGAAGGGCATGAACCCGCCAAAGCGAAGGTGGAGCGCCGCCGGGCTGAGCCCCTCAAGGCGCCGCCCGCGCCGGTTCATGCAGGCAACCGACTCGAACTCGATGATTTCAACGCGGCCGACTTCGCCGCTGTGCCGCAACTGCGTCTAGCGACCGCGCTTCCCGCGACTGTGCCCGCCCTCAGCGCCGAGCAGCGCAGCCAGCTCAATCAACTGCGCCAGCTCATCATGGACGCGACCGCTGCCCCGGGCGAGGCCCAGCCGACCCTGCAGCAGATCAACGCTCTGCAGGACCGGGCGAATGTGCTGCAACGGCAGTTCGAGCAAGCCTCACAGCAGTTGCAGCAGTCGCAGACCGAGCTGGCCCAGACGAGGGCGCAGCGCTATTCCGCCAGCCTGGTGTACGCCCTGGTCGCGGCGCTGATCGCGCTCGCGCTGCTGAGTTTCTGGCTGTGGCGGCGCGGTGCCGATCCGGGTCTGTCGCGCAGCCCCTTCGAGTCAGCCCCTGTGAGCCACCGGGTTGCGGCGGAACCCGAGCGGGCCGCCTCTGCTCAGGCGCCCACCGTGGCCATGACCTCGATGTCGGTGCAGGCCAGCACCATCGCGCCAGCCGTTCTGCCTTTTGGTCTGGCCCCGCTGGTGGACGGCCGACCTTTGCAGCCCGAAATCGACGCGCCCTCTCTCCAATCCGCCAAAGCGGGCCAATGGGGAGACTCGGGAGACTCCGGAATCGACTGGGATTCGCGCTTCATGCAGCCCATGAGCCAGGACAAGCAGGTGCATGTCGATGAGATGATGGACGCCGGGCATCTGGCCGAATACTTCATCGAAACCGGCGACGAAGACCGCGCCATGGCCCTGCTCGAAGAATCGCTCGACGACAGTGCCAGCGACAGCTTCGCGCTGCCCTATCTGCTGCTGTTCGATCTGTACCGCAAGCATGGGCGCAAGGCCGAATTCGAGTCGCTCTACAGCCGCTTTCAGCGTCGCTTCAACGTGGCCGTGCCGCCTTGGGAGGCGGATGCCGATGCCTTGCGGCAATCGCAGGGCCGCGATCTGATGGATTACGACCGTGCGATGAAACTCATCACCATGACCTGGGGCGAACCGCAGATCGTGAACGCGCTCGAGCGCATGTTGCTCGACGACCCGCATCAACACCGCATGGGTTTCGAGCTGGCGGCCTACCGCGATCTGCTGATGTTGTACGCAGTCGCGCGTGACCGCTTTCCTGAAGGCATGCCCGCCACCGAGGTGGAGCATGTGGAACTGGCGACTCTCTCAGAACCGCCACATCTCGATCTGGACTTCGAGTTGCCGCTGGAGCCGCAGACTTCAAAGGCTGAGCCTGTCGAACCCGACTCGTCGCAATTCAAGCTTCTTCCCCGCGAGGGCGGCGAGCAGAAAGAGGCTTGACCTTCTTCGCTTAGCCGAATCGGCTTATTTCGGATCGCTTCCGCCCAGCAGGGCGGCGATTTTGCGTCGCGGGCGGATGTTTGAGGACGTCGAGCGCACGCCGCTTGCGGATGAGGCCGATGCGGCCTCCCAAACCGGCTGGGCATTCGGGTCGGCCTCATAGGGTTTGTCAAACCAGGGGTCCTGCCGCGAAGATCGTGAAACGCGTGCAGGCACCGGCGCCGAGGAGCCGATTTCGCCCGGCAGTGCACGAGGCGCACGCGCGCTGCGGTGTTCCCGCGTCTCGTCCGCATCGCGGCGCGGCCGAGGCGCGCGCTCAAGCGATACGGTCTGCTTTTCAAACTGACGTTTGATCAGCTTCTCAATATCGGCCAGAGAGCGCGCGTCGCGCGCCGTTGCCAGGGTAATGGCCAGGCCGGAGGCGCCGGCGCGACCCGTGCGGCCGATGCGGTGCACATAGTCTTCGGCGCTGAAGGGCACGTCGTAATTCACCACACCGGGTAGTTCGGCAATGTCGAGTCCGCGCGCGGCCACGTCGGTGGCGACCAGCGCCTGGATCTCGCCGCGCTTGAAGGCCTCCAGCGTGGTGAGGCGTTCGGCCTGCGATTTATCGCCGTGCATGGCTGCGGCCTTGATGCCGTCGCGCTCCAGCAAGCGGGTCAGTCGGCCGGCGCCGAGGCGGCTGTTGACGAACACGATCACCTGCGGCAGCGGGTTGTCGCGCAGCAGTTGCACCAGGGTGGCGCGCTTGTCGTCTTCTTCCACCTGATAGACGCGCTGCTCCACATTGGTCGCGGTCGCGTTGGGGCGGGCCACTTCGACCAGCAGCGGGTTTTGCAAATAGCTCTGCGCCAGTCGCTTGATCTCTGTGGAGAACGTGGCCGAGAACAGCAGGGTGGTGCGCTGTTTGGGCAAAAAGCCGAGGATGCGCTGCAGGTCGGGCAGGAAGCCGATGTCGAGCATGCGGTCGGCCTCGTCGAGCACCACGAATTGCACCTGGCCCAGGTTGACGGTCTTGGCTTCGAGGTGGTCGAGCAGGCGCCCGGGCGTGGCTACCAACAGATCGACCCCGGTGCGCAGCTCGGCCTTCTGCGGCGCCATATCCATGCCGCCGAACACGCAGGCGCAACGCAGCGGCGTGTGCTTGGCATAGGCCTTGAGATTGGTGTAGACCTGATCGGCCAGCTCGCGCGTGGGTGCCAGCATCAGCGCGCGCACCGGGTGGCGCGCCGGCGACACGCTGGTCGACGCCAGCGGCAGGAGCTGCTGCAGGATGGGCAGGGAGAACGCGGCGGTCTTGCCGGTACCGGTCTGCGCGGCGCCCATGATGTCGCGCCCATCCAGCAACAGCGGAATGGCCTTGGCCTGGATGGGTGTGAGTTTTTCGTAGCCCATATCGCTGACGGCGCGCAGAATGCGCGCGTCCAGCGCCAGGTCGGAAAAGCGTTCAGGCTGAGGAGTGTCTTCGGTCGGGGTTGTCGTGGTGTTCATCCGTGCGGTGTGTGATGGCGGCGATGGAAAATTGAGCAGCCGGACATCAGTTGAAACCGGCTCGGGCGTTGACGGCGTCAACGGGCGGGCACCCTGACCCGCGCAGAGTTCCGCCTGGGGATTTGCAGGACAAAGCCTGCCGCAGCGGATTCACTCTCTTCCATTCTAGGCGAGCAAGACGGTCGTGGTTGCGAGGCACCGATGCGGTGGAAAATAGCGCTCAGCGTTTTGCAAATTCAGATTCCGTCCCCACTTCATCACAAAATTCATTTTCCGCACAGGAACGCACGATGGACTACAAGGATTACTACAAGGTCATGGGCGTGGAGCGCAGCGCGACGCAAGACGAAATCAAGCGCGCCTACCGCAAGCTCGCTCGCAAATACCACCCGGACGTGAACAAGGAAGCCGGTTCCGAGGCCAAGTTCAAGGAATTGGGCGAGGCCTACGAGGTGCTCAAAGACCCGGAAAAGCGCGCGGCCTACGATCAGCTCGGCAGCAACTGGCGCGCCGGTCAAGACTTTCAGCCGCCGCCAGACTGGGGCGCGGGCTTCGAGCAGCGCGGCGGCATGCCGGGCAACGAGGCCGATTTCAGCGACTTTTTCGAGGCCCTGTTCGCGCGCAGCGCAGGCGGCGCGCGGCGCGCGGGGGCGGGCCAGGGCGGGCCGGGAGCCCAAGGCATGCACCTGCGTGGGCAGGATCACCATGCGCAAATCCTCATCGATCTGGAAGACGCCTACCGGGGCGCGACCCGAACGCTCAACCTTCGCATGCCCGAAGTCGATGCGCAGGGCCATGTGGTGACGCGCGAGCGCACTCTGCGGGTGCAGATTCCCAAAGGGGTGCGCGCCGGTCAGCACATCCGTCTGGTGGGGCAGGGCGCGCCGGGTGAGGGTGGCGCGGGCGATCTTTATCTGGAAATCGGCTTCAACCCCCACGGGCTCTACCGCGTGGAAGGGCGCGACGTGTTCATCGACCTGCCGCTGGCGCCGTGGGAAGCGGCGCTGGGCGCTGAAGTCAATGTGCCCACGCCTGACGGCAAGGTCGCGCTCAAAATTCCCCCGGCCACCGGCAGCGGGCGTCGCTTGCGGCTCAAGGGCCGCGGCATCCCCGGGGCTACGCCGGGTGATCTGTATGTGGTCGCGCAAGTGGCGCTGCCCCCGGCGGATACCGAGGCCGCACGCTCGGCTTACCGTCGTCAGCAGGAAGATTTTCCCGCTTTCAACCCGCGCGCCGCGCTGTACCAAGGAGCTCAATCATGAACGCCCCCTCGAACGCGAATGCCGCGCCCTTGGTCGGCGTGGTGCTGGAAGAACAGATCGACATCACGGTCGACCAGGTCTGTGCCCTTTGCCGGGTGGAGCGTACGCAGATCGTGCATCTGGTCGAAGAGGGCGTGATCGATCCGATGCAGCCCGCAAGCGCCGTGGCGCAATGGCGCTTCAGTGGCGAGGCGCTGGCACGGGCTCGCCGCGCGGTGCGGCTGCAGCGCGAGCTGGAACTCAATCCCGCCGCCGCTGCCCTGGTGCTCGATTTGCTCGACGAAATCGCTGCCTTGCGCGAGGCGCTGCGCCGCTGATGGCGCGGCAAGCTCGCTTTTGCCGCCCCGGACGGGCGCATCTGGTGCGATTGCAGGCCGCGCCCGGCGCTTCGCCTCTGGCGACGTCGGCCCAGCGCGATCTGTTTGTGTTGTGGATGGCGCAGGGGCTGAGTCTGGCTTCGGTGCGGCTGCATGGCTATGCCGTGTTGCCCGAAGCGGTGCTGTTGCTGCTCTCGCCGCAGAGCGCTGCCGACCTTTCGCACTATGTCCAGGGGCTGGCGCGGCGTGCGAGTCGCGCGCGGGCCACGGCGTCGGCGGAATCGGCCGGGGCGTCGCCGCCCATTCGGCGCGCACCGGCCTGGGCCGGACGGTTTCAGAGCGCGCTGGTGCAACCCGGCGTTTGGGAGCTGGCCGCGATGGTGTGGATCGACCGCGCGGCAGACCGCGCCGACTTGGCCGGTGCCGCCGCCTGGCCCTGGAGCAGTCTGGCGGCGCATTGCGGCGAGGTGCCATCAGGCGGTGCACGACCTCCGCTGCTTTCGGCGCCAGACGCTTACTGGCAACTGGGCAACACGCCCTTTGCCCGCGAGGCTACCTACCGCGAGCGCTTGGCGCACGGCGTCGCGCCGCCGCAATGCCAGGCGCTGGAGACCGCGTTGCGCAGCGGCCTCGCAGTGGGTGATGCGGCGTTTCTGACGGAGTTGGAGTCTGAGAGTGGGCGACGGCTGGCTCCTGCCCGTCGGGGGCGTCCGCGCATGAAAGTTGCTCGTGATTAGCCCGCCTCAGTGAGAATAATCTGTCCCTTTTTATTTTTATCGATTTCAAGTTCTCCTATTTAATAGGGACAGAATATTGAATTTTTGTTGCGTCGCGTGCTGCGATGCAGTAAATTCGCAGACTCTTGTTGACTCACTGCGGAGCCTGCCATGTCCACGCCCCTAAATTCCGCCCCTGGCGCCGAAATCGCCGCCCTGTCCCGCGACGGGCTTTATTGCCCGCAAAATGAGCACGACGCCTGCGGCGTGGGTTTCGTGGCGCACATTAAAGGGGTGAAGTCGCACGACATCGTGCAAAACGGTCTGCTCATTCTCAAGAACCTCGACCATCGCGGCGCGGTGGGGGCCGACAAGCTCATGGGCGACGGCGCGGGCATCCTGATCCAGCTTCCAGACGCTTTTTTCCGCGAAGAAATGGCGGCGCAGGGCGTGGAACTGCCGCCGCCGGGCGAGTATGGCGTGGGCATGATCTTCCTGCCGCGCGAGCAGGCTTCGCGTCTGGCCTGCGAGCAGGAAATCGAGCGCGCCATCCGCGCCGAAGGCCAGGTACTTCTCGGCTGGCGTGATGTGGCCGTCGATGCCGAAATGCCGATGTCGCCCACGGTGCGGGCCAAGGAGCCGGTGATCCGCCAGGTGTTCATTGGCCGCGGCCCGGATGTGATGGTGACCGACGCGCTGGAGCGCAAGCTGTTCGTCATCCGCAAGACCGCCAGCCACGCCATCCAGAAGCTCGATCTGCGTCACGGCAAAGAGTATTTCGTGCCGTCGATGTCGGCGCGCACCATTGTGTACAAGGGCCTGCTGCTGGCCGATCAGGTGGGCGAGTATTACAAAGACCTCAAAGACCCGCGCGTGGTGTCGGCGCTGGCGCTGGTGCACCAGCGGTTTTCCACCAACACCTTCCCCGAGTGGCCGCTGGCGCATCCCTACCGGCTGGTGGCGCACAACGGCGAGATCAACACCGTCAAGGGCAACTACAACTGGATGCGCGCGCGCGAGGGCGCCGTGTCCTCGCCGGTGCTCGGCGCCGATCTGCAAAAGCTCTGGCCGCTGATCTACCCTGGCCAGAGCGATACCGCCAGCTTCGACAACTGCCTTGAGCTGCTGCTGATGGCGGGCTATCCGCTGTCGCACGCCATGATGATGATGATTCCCGAGGCCTGGGAGCAGCACACGCTCATGGACCCGCGCCGCCGCGCCTTCTACGAGTATCACGCCGCGATGATGGAGCCGTGGGACGGCCCCGCCGCGATCGCCTTTACCGATGGACGCCAGATCGGCGCCACGCTCGACCGCAACGGCCTGCGCCCGGCGCGTTACATCGTGACCGACGACGATCTGGTCATCATGGCGTCCGAGTCGGGCGTGCTGCCCATTTCCGAGAGCCATATCGTCAAGAAGTGGCGCCTGCAGCCGGGCAAGATGTTCCTCATCGACATGGAGGCTGGCCGCATCATCGACGACAAGGAAATCAAGAGCCAGCTCGCCAGTGCGCGTCCCTACGGTCAGTGGATCGAAAACCTGCGCATCCGCATTGACGACCTCGATCATCTGGGCCACGCCGAGCCCTCGCCCATCCCCCTGCTCGACCGCCAGCAGGCCTTCGGCTACACCCAGGAAGACCTCAAGTTCCTGATGGCGCCGATGGCCGAAAAGGGCGACGAGGCGGTGGGTTCGATGGGCAACGACGCCGCGCTGGCGGTGCTGTCCAACCGCGCCAAGCCGCTTTACAACTACTTCAAGCAGCTATTCGCGCAGGTGACCAACCCGCCGATCGACTCAATCCGCGAGAACATGGTGATGTCGCTGGTGTCGTTCATCGGCCCGCGGCCCAATCTACTCGACATCAATCAGGTCAATCCGCCCATGCGGCTGGAAGTCAGCCAGCCCGTGCTCGACTACGACGACATGGCGCGGCTGCGCTCCATCGCCCAGCACACCGGCGGCAAGTTCCGCAGTTTCGAGCTCGACATCTGCTATCCGGTGGCTTGGGGGCATGAAGGCATCGAGGCGCGCATTGCGTCCATTTGCGCCGAAGCGGTGGATGCGCTCAAGAGCGGTCACAATATTCTCATCATCACCGACCGCCACATGAGCGCGCAGCAGGTGGCCATTCCCGCGCTGCTTGCCTTGAGCGCGGTGCATCAGCACCTCACCGCCCACGGCCTGCGCACCCAGACCGGGCTGGTGGTGGAAACCGGTAGCGCGCGCGAAACGCATCATTTCGCCGTGCTCGCGGGCTATGGCGCCGAAGCGGTGCACCCGTATCTGGCGCTCGACACCATTGCGGCAATGGCCAAAGACCTGCCGGGCGATCTCAGCGCCGAGAAGGCCATCGCCAACTACGTCAAGGCCATCGGCAAGGGCCTGCAGAAGGTGATGTCCAAAATGGGCATTTCCACCTATATGAGCTACTGCGGCGCGCAGATCTTCGAGGCTGTGGGCCTGTCGCGCGCGCTGGTGGACAAATACTTCACCGGCACTTCCACGCAGGTCGAAGGCATCGGCGTGTTCGAGGTGGGCGAAGAAGCGCTGCGCATGCACCGCGAAGCCTTCGGCGATTCGCCCGTGCTCGCCAATATGCTCGATGCTGGCGGCGACTACGCCTGGCGCACCCGCGGCGAAGAACATATGTGGACGCCCGACGCCATCGCCAAGCTGCAGCATTCCACCCGCGCCGGCAACTACAACACCTACAAGGAATACGCGCAGATCATCAACGACCAGTCGCGCCGCATGCTCACCCTGCGCGGCCTGTTCGAGTTCAAGATCGACCCCAGCAAGGCCATTGCCATCGATGAGGTGGAACCGGCCGCAGAGATCGTCAAGCGCTTTGCTACTGGCGCCATGTCGCTGGGCTCCATTTCCACGGAAGCGCACTCGACCCTGGCGGTGGCGATGAACCGCATCGGCGGCAAGAGCAATACCGGCGAGGGCGGCGAAGACCCGCTGCGCTACCGGCCTGAAATGCGCACGGGTTCAAGCGGCATCCAGGACGGCGACACCCTCGGCAGCGTGCTCGGCGCCGAGCGCGTCGTCAGCGACATTCCGCTGAAAAAAGGCGATTCGCTGCGTTCCAAGATCAAGCAGGTCGCTTCCGGCCGCTTCGGCGTCACCGCCGAATACCTGGCCAGCGCCGACCAGATCCAGATCAAGATGGCGCAGGGCGCCAAGCCCGGCGAGGGCGGGCAGTTGCCCGGCGGCAAGGTGTCCGAGTACATCGGCATGCTGCGCTACTCAGTGCCGGGCGTGGGCCTTATTTCGCCGCCGCCGCACCACGACATCTATTCCATCGAAGACCTGGCCCAGCTCATCCACGATCTGAAAAACGCCAATTCCCGCGCGTCCATCAGTGTCAAGCTGGTGGCCGAAAGCGGCGTGGGCACGGTGGCCGCCGGGGTGGCCAAGGCCAAGGCCGATCATGTGGTCATCGCCGGGCATGACGGCGGCACGGGCGCCTCGCCGCTGTCCTCCATCAAGCATGCCGGGTCCTCGTGGGAAATCGGCCTGGCCGAAACCCAGCAGACCCTGGTACTCAACCGCTTGCGCAGCCGCATCCGCGTGCAGGTGGATGGCCAGATCAAGACCGGCCGCGACGTGGTCATCGGCGCGCTGCTCGGTGCCGACGAATTCGGCTTCGCCACCGCGCCGCTGGTGGTCGAGGGCTGCATCATGATGCGCAAGTGCCACCTCAACACCTGCCCGGTGGGCGTGGCCACGCAAGACCCGGCGCTGCGCAAAAAGTTTTCGGGCAAGCCCGAGCATGTGGTGAATTTCTTTTTCTTCATCGCCGAGGAAGTGCGCGCCATCATGGCCCAGCTCGGCGTGCGCAAGTTCGACGATCTGGTCGGCCGCACCGAGCTGCTCGACGCGCGCAAGGGCGTCGAGCACTGGAAGGCGCGCGGGCTCGATTTCAGCCGCGTGTTCCATCAGCCCGATGTGCCTGCCGACGTGCCGCGCCGTCAGACCGAGGAGCAGGATCATGGCCTCGCCAAGGCGCTCGATCATGTGCTGATTGAACGCGCCCGTCCCGCGCTCGAACGCGGCGAGAAAGTGCAGTTCATCCAGAACGCGCGCAACGTCAACCGCACCGTGGGCGCCATGCTTTCCGGCGAAGTGGCGCGGCGCTATGGCCATGACGGCCTGCCCGACGACACCATCCACATCCAGATGGAAGGCACGGGCGGCCAGAGCTTCGGCGCTTTCCTCGCCCGCGGCATCACGCTCTACCTCATCGGTGAAGCCAACGACTACACCGGCAAGGGGCTGTCGGGCGGCCGCGTGGTGGTGCGCCCCAGCCTCGATTTCCGTGGCGACGCGCCGAGCAACATCATCGTCGGCAACACCGTGCTCTACGGCGCGATCGAAGGCGAAGCCTTCTTCCGCGGCGTGGCCGGCGAGCGCTTCGCGGTGCGCAATTCCGGCGCGACCACCGTGGTCGAAGGCACGGGCGACCACGGCTGCGAATACATGACCGGCGGCACGGTGCTGGTGCTGGGCGAAACCGGCCGCAACTTCGCTGCCGGCATGAGCGGCGGCATGGCTTACGTCTACGACGTGGACGGCCAGTTCGCCAAGCGCTGCAATACCTCCATGGTGGCTCTCGACAAGGTGCTTGCGGCGGCCGAGCAGAAAGCGCAGCAGGCCGAAGCGCTATGGCACCGCGGCCAGACCGACGAAGCCCAGTTGCGCAAGCTGCTGCAAGACCATCTGCGCTGGACCGGCTCGCAGCGCGCGCGTGAACTGCTCGACACCTGGGAAGAGGCGCGCGGCCGCTTTGTCAAAGTATTCCCGCACGAGTACAAGCGGGCGCTGGGTGAAATGGCTGCCAAGCGCGAGGCGCAGGCCGCCACGGATAAAGCCAAAGCGCCCGTCGGCCACGCCAGCGTGCCGAATAACTGAAGTGCATCGTTCAAGCACCACGAACAAGGATCGATCATGGGAAAAATCACCGGATTCATGGAATTCGAGCGGCAGGAAGAACAGTACGAAGCCCCCGCCGTGCGGCTCAAGCACTGGAAGGAATTCGTCCACGAACTGCCGGAAGACAAGGCCAAGACGCAGGCTGGGCGCTGCATGGACTGCGGCATTCCGTTCTGCAACAACGGTTGCCCGGTCAACAACATCATTCCCGACTTCAACGACCTCGTGTGGCAGGGCGATTGGAAGCGCGCGCTCGACGTGCTGCACTCGACCAACAACTTCCCCGAGTTCACCGGCCGCATCTGTCCCGCGCCGTGCGAGGCGGCCTGCACCCTGGGCATCAATGAAGCGCCGGTGGGCATCAAGTCCATCGAGCACGCCATCATCGACCGGGGCTGGAACGAAGGCTGGGTGACGCCGCAGCAGCCTGCGCACAAAACCGGCAAAACCGTGGCCGTGGTCGGCTCCGGCCCGGCTGGGCTGGCGGCGGCGCAGCAACTCGCCCGTGCGGGGCACGCTGTCACCGTGTTCGAGAAGAACGACCGCGCTGGCGGCCTGCTGCGCTACGGCATTCCCGATTTCAAAATGGAAAAGAGCCATATCGACCGTCGCATCGCGCAGATGCAGGCCGAGGGCGTGACCTTCCGCACCGGCGTGCTGGTGGCCGAACTGCCCAAGGACGGCCCCGGCGCCACTGTGGCCAACTGGGCCAAGGAGACCCTCACTCCCGCTCAGTTGCAGGCCGACTTCGACGCGGTGCTGCTGACCGGCGGCGCCGAGTTTCCCCGCGATCTGCCGGTGCCGGGGCGCGAACTCGATGGCATTCACTTCGCCATGGAGTTTCTGCCGCTGCAGAACAAGGTCAACGCCGGAGACAAGCTGAAAAACCAGATCACGGCCACGGGCAAGCATGTGGTGGTGATCGGCGGCGGCGATACCGGCTCGGACTGCGTGGGCACCAGCAACCGCCACGGCGCGGCCAGCGTTACCCAGTTCGAGGTTATGCCGCAGCCGCCTGAGGCAGAGAACAAGCCGCTGGTCTGGCCGTACTGGCCGATCAAGCTGCGCACCTCCAGCAGCCACGAAGAAGGCTGCTCGCGCGACTGGGCCGTGGCCACCAAAGAGTTCATCCCCGGAACCGGCAAAGACAAGAACAAGGTCAAGCAGCTCAAGGCCTGCCGCGTCGAATGGAAAGACGGCCGCATGCAGGAAGTGCCCGGCAGCGAGTTCACCCTGCCTGCCGATCTGGTGCTGCTGGCCATGGGCTTCGTGCATCCGGTGGGCAGTGTGCTCGACGCCTTCGGCATCGACAAGGACGCGCGCGGCAATGCCAAGGCGGGCACCGAAGACGAAACTGGCTATGCCACCAATGTGCCCAAGGTGTTCGCCGCGGGCGATATGCGCCGTGGTCAGAGCCTGGTGGTGTGGGCGATCCGCGAAGGCCGCCAGGCCGCGCGCGAGATCGACCGGTTTTTGATGGGCAGCACCGTGTTGCCACGTTGATGCAGCGTCCGACCATGACAGGTCGCCCGTTTGCTGATCTGTTTGCTGATCTATATAGGGTCGGTGCAGCCGGGTTTCTCGGACAATGCCGGGATGATGCGCGAAGCCGATGACGATCACGGCCTGCCCCAGTTTCCGGGGCGGGATCCGCAAGACATGCTGGAGGCCACGCTGGCCAGCCGCCCTGATGGCGACCTCTGGGTGTTCGGCTACGGCTCGCTGATCTGGAACCCGGAAGTCGTGCATGACGAAGTGCGTCCGGCGCGGGTGTGGGGTTGGCGGCGCACGCTGCGCATGTGGTCGCGCATCAACCGGGGCACGGAAGAAGCGCCCGGCCTGGTGTTCGCGCTGATGTCCGGCGGTTCCTGCAGCGGCATTGCCCTGCGCGTGCCCCAAAGTCGGGCCGAGCGCGAACTGCGCCAGTTGTGGAAGCGCGAAATGCCTCGCGCCGTCTATGACCCGCGCTGGATTGCCTGCCGCACTCCGCAGGGCGTGGTGCAGGCGCTCGCGTTTACCCTGCGGCCCAGCAGCCCGAGCTATACCGGTGAACTAGACGACGCGCAGTTGCTCGACATTCTGCGCACTTGCCGTGGCCGCTACGGCACCACATTCGATTACGTCGCGCGCACTGCGCAGGCGCTGCGCGACATCGGCATTCGTGATGTCGAGTTGGAGCGCATCATGGAACTGGCCGCGCAGCACCGACTCGACGCGAAAAATGCTTGATGCGGCGAGTCCGGGCCGCGACCTTCGATAGCATGTGGCATTCCCGCTTCGCGCCCCAAAGTCTTTAGTGGCTGCAAGGCCTCTTTCACCACTCACCAGGACACCCCATTGGTCAAGCCAAATTACTCCTACGAAAAGCGTCAGAAAGAACTCGCCAAAGAGCGCAAAAAGCAGGAGAAACTGCAGCGCAAGGCCAATAAACCCGACAGTACCGATGCGCCGGGCGAAGATCACGGTAGCGCTGCGCCGCCGAACTCCGTCCCCTCCGGCAGCGCCAAGCCAAGCACCGAGAGCTAACCACAGCGCACAGCGGGGCGGCGGGCGCAGGCTCTATGCTGAGCGCCCTTCTCCACCGGCCCCGCCCATGACCTCCCCCGAACATTTCATTCCCGGCAAGGACGCTTCGCTCGAACAGTCCATCGCCACGCTGCGCAGCAAGCTGAGCGCGCTGGGCTTTCACCTCGAAGAGCGCTCCTGGCTCAATCCGGTGGAAGGTGTGTGGTCGGTGCATGTGCGCGATCACGATTGCGCACTGCTGTTCTCCAACGGCAAGGGCGCCTCCGAGCTGGCGGCGCGGGCCAGCGCGCTGGGCGAGTTTGCCGAGCGCCTGTCCACCCATTATTTCTGGACGCATTTCTACCTGGGCGAGGCAATAGCCCACCGTGCGCATGTGCATGCGCCGGGTGAGCGCTGGTTCCCGCTGAACGGCGACGCCTGGCCCGAGGGGCTGCTCAACCCGGAATTGCGCGCCTTCTACAACCCGGACGAAGCGGTGCCTGCCGCGCAGCTCGTCGACCTCAACTCCGGCAACGTGGCGCGCGGCATTTGCGCGCTGCTCTATCAGCGCCTGTCCGACGGCGCGACCGCCTACTTTCCGGTCAACCTCATCGGCAATCTGTATGTGAGCAACGGCATGTCGGCCGGTAACACGCTGATGGAAGCGCGCACCCAGGCGTTGTCGGAAATTTTCGAGCGTCATGTGAAGTTCCGCATCATCCGCGAAGCGCTATGTCTGCCGGACGTGCCCGAGGACGTGATCGCGCGCTACCCGCACATTGCCGCCGGTATCCGCGGCCTGCGCGAGGCGGGCTTCGGCATCGTGGTGAAAGACGCTTCACTCGGCGGGCGTTACCCGGTGATGAACGTCACCCTGCTGCACCCCGGCGACCAGGGTTGCTTCGCTAGCTTTGGCGCGCACCCGCATTTCGAGATCGCGCTGGAGCGCGCTCTCACCGAACTGCTGCAGGGCCGCGCGCTCGACGCGCTGGCCGGATTTCCCGCGCCCGGCTTCGATCTCGCCGAAATTGCCGATCCGCAGAACCTGGAAATCCACTTCGTCGATTCCAGCGGCGTGCTGTCGTGGGAGTTTTTGCGCAGTACGCCCGACTTCGACTTTGCCGACTGGAACTTCGGCGCCTCCACCGAACAGGATTACCACTGGTCGGTGGCCGCGCTGCACGCCGAGGGCCATCAGATCTATGTCGCCGACTTCACCCAGCTCGGTGTTTACGCCTGCCGCATCCTCGTGCCCGGGGTGAGCGAAATCTACCCGGTGGATGAACTCGAATACGAGAACAACAGCGTAGGCATTGCGCTGCGCGCCGACATCGCCCGCTTGCCGGAATTGTCCGGGGACGAATGCGTTGCGCTCTACGACCAAATCGTCGAACTGGAACTGGCCGACGAGCGCCCGGTGAGCGTGCTCATTGGTCTCGCACCCGACCCCGACACCGCTTGGGCCGGGCTCAAGATCGGCGAACTCAAGCTGCTGCTGGCGCTGGCCAGCGGCGATGACGATGCCATTCTCGAAGGCTGCGCCTGGATCGCGCAGTATGGCCAGCGCAG
This sequence comes from Thiomonas sp. OC7, assembly GCF_900634595.1. Lineage (NCBI taxonomy): Bacteria > Pseudomonadati > Pseudomonadota > Betaproteobacteria > Burkholderiales > Thiomonas > Thiomonas sp. OC7. The sequence goes on from NZ_LR131953.1 coordinate 2,945,476, forward strand.
CCCGGAACGGCTCAAAGTCTTCCGCTGCATCGCCGATCTGCTCAAGCTGCAAGACGCCTCACCCTACGCCGCCGCGCTGCGCCTGCTTTATGGCAGCGACACCCTCGACCTAGCCCTTGCGCTGCTCAACCAGGAACAACGCTTCTGGGGCCTGGGCGCCCTAGGCCCCAACTTTGAAGCCAGCGTCAACCACAGCGCCTTGCTGGGGGCGTATCGCAAAGTGAGTGGCTGATCAGGATGACTTCCTGAGTTGCGAAAGGCGATGCCATGGTCCGATCACGTTTTTGTTCTCGACTTCTTTGCCTCGGCGGTGCCGCTTTTTGTCTGGGCGCTCTACCCGTTCAGGCCCAGCAGCAGGCGGCTTCGCCCGCGGTGCAGACCGGGGTTGCGCCCGACATCCGGGCCGCGGCGCAGGTGCTCGCGCAGTTGCACAAGACCACGCGCATTCGTGAAGGGGAGGGCCCGCGCGTGCTTACCGTGTTCTTCGACCCCAATTGCCCCTATTGCCGACAGCTTTACAGCGCGCTGCGCCCCTACGTTGGCAAAGACGGTTTGCAGGTCGATTGGGTGCCCGTGGCCATTCTTGCGCCGAGCAGCGCGGCCAAGGCGGCCGCCATCCTGCAGGCCAAAGACCGGCTGCAGGCGTTTCGCGCGACCGAAGAACATGGGCTCGACCCCAACCGCCCTGCGCCGGTGCTACCGGGCGCGGGGCAAATCACGGCAGCCACTGGCCGCATCCTCGCGGCCAATGTCGGCGTGCTCAAACAGGCCGGGGTGTATGAAAGCGTGCCGCTGGCGGTCTATCGCGACCGCAGCGGACTAGCGCAACTCGCGATGGGCGCCCCGCGCGATCAGGCTGCCCTACGGGCCTGGCTGCAGTCGATCGGGCCCTGAGGTTGCTCGTCCCCCTCGGGGGGTCTGACGCGAACGCGGCAGGTCTGGGGGCGCTCTCAGGCGCCATTCCTGGCTTCGCTTTGGCGAGTCTTAAGGCACCGCACTTTTCTGGACGCTGCCGATCCAACATTCATCGCCCATGATTGAGCGTGAAGCGAAACCCGCGGCGCCAGCAGGGCGAACGCGGCTTGGCAGGAGCCGGACATGGAATCTGCGCGCAGTGAGAATGACCAGGGGCCGCCGCCGAACAGCGCCGGGGCACACGCGGCAACGGTGGAGCTCGAGCCGACGCAAACGCTGCCGCGCGACGGCTGGCTCGACAGCGGCGACCGGGCCTACCGCGTCGAGGGCGAGACCTACATCACCAGCCGGGTGAAAAACCTCATCATTCGCGGCGGGCGAAATATTTATCCGCGCCAAGTCGAACTCGCCGTGAGCGAACTGGCCGGGGTGCACAAAGACTGTGTGGTGATGTTCGGCGCGCCCGACCAGGGGGTGCTGGCCCCGCTGCACACGGTGCGCAAGACCTCCAGCGGCAAGCTGCGCCGCGACCCCGGTCTGCTCGGCTTTCACCTCGGCCCGTCTGAGGTGGCGCTGCGGGCCGACATGCCGGTGGTTCCGGTGATTTTGCGCGGCACCCGCGCGCCGCGGCTGGCCTCGATGTTCCCTCACCACGCTCCCTACCCATGAACGACACTCTGAATCCCACCGATCCCGGCGCGGACGACGCCAACCAGATCGATCTGCAAGCCGCCTGGATCCGCCGCTCCAGCGCCGACATCCAGGCCTTTGTCGAGGGTCTGGCTGCGCGCCTCGAAGGCGATCTGCCGGGCCAGGTGGATGTGGTGCGCAAGCGCGACGGCCTGTTCGCCAAGACCAGCCATGTGCAGAGCATCACCGTGCGCACCGAGGAGTTTCATTACCTGCTCGAACGCCATCCTTCCGGGGTGCACACCCAGCGCGCCCGGGTGGTGGGCGGGGTCATCCTCAAGCGCGACGAACTGAGTCTGGCCGGGTGGATGCAGAGCCTGCTGGCAGCGCTGTTTTCGCAGTCTGGCGAACTGCAGCGCGCCAGCCAGTCGCTGCATGATTTTCTGATGCATTGAGAGGCTTTGTTTACACCCTCTAAGGAGCACAGCATGTCACTCTGGAACACTTTGAAGCAGCGCGCCGAGAGCGTCGCGCAAGACGCGCGCCATGCGGTGGACGGGCTCACCGCGTCCGCCCACACCCTGGCCGCGCCGCGTGCGCTCAGCGCCGATGAACTGGCGCGGCAGCAGGCTTGGGCCGAGGCGCTGCCTGGCAATGACCTGCCCGATTTCGTCAAGGCGCGCCTGGCCGCCACGGCGCGGCGCGAGCTGCCTTGGGTGAGTACCGCCACCCCGGCGGAAATGCTGGCGCAGCGCATTCACGGCATCGAGCCGCTCGGCATGGTCAACGGCAATTGCTGGTACCACTTCGACTACTCCTGGTCGGACGGGCACTACGACGGCTGGCATCACGCCCTCGACCGCCTGCGGCTGGAGGCCGCGCTGCTGGGCGCCAACGCAGTGGTCGACGTGACCTTGCAGGCGCATGCCGGGCAGGGGCCGAACGATGTGGATTTCGCGCTCACCGGCACCGCGGTGCGCATTCGCGGTCTGCCGCCCTCCACCGACCCGGCGGTGGCCACGGTGTCGGCGCTGCACTTCGTGCGTCTGCTCGATGATGGGGCGGTGCCCGTGGGCATTGCCATCGGCGCGCATTTCGACTGGTATCTGCCGCGTGCTTCGGCCTACGGCGCGGGGTTCGGGATGATGGGCGGCGCGCCCTTCGGCGCTTCGGCGCAGACGGCGTATCAGGCCGGTGCGCTGTGGAGCAATGCTGAACTGAGCGAACTCTCGGCCTTTCAGCAGCATGTGCGCCTGAGCGCCATTGAACATCTGCGCAGCGACGGCCAAAGGCTGAACGCCTCGGTGCTGGCGCATACCGAATACAGCGAACTCGCGCGCGAAGAGGGCGATGGCGGCGAGCCGCCGCGCTTTCAGTGCCGCTATATCGCCATCGGCACCGCCGTGGCCTACGAGCCCAACCGTCCGCTGCGCTCCCGTGTCTGCCCCACATTCAGCCTGGCGGACCGTCAGCTCGAAGCTCCTCGCTCCCAACCCTAGGAAACCATCATGAACGATAGAACCGCATTGCCTCAGACCGAAACTCCCGCAGCTTCCGCCGCCGAGCAACTCGCGCCCCACGCGGTGGAGCGGCTCAAGGGCCTGCGCGCCCAGGGTAGCCACGAGGGCATCTTCACCTCCGACCTGTCGGTGAATGAATTCGTCATGGTGCGCCAGGCCGGGTTCGAGCCGCTGGGCCTGGTGGTCGGCTCCTGCGTCTACCACCTCGGCATTCAGTACGGCCAGTGGTCCACCAGCATGGAGATGGACGTGCTGTCGCAAGCCATGTATCAGGCGCGCGAACTCGCCATGAGCCGCATGGAGCAGGAGGCCATTCTGCTGCGCGCCGACGGCGTGGTCGGCCTGCGGCTGGAGGTCAAGCGCATGGAATGGGACAAGGACATTCTGGAGTTCATGGCCATCGGCACCGCCATTGCCCACCGCACCGGCGACCCCGGTTTCAAAGGCGTGGGCGGCAAGCCCTTCACCTCCGACCTGTCGGGGCAGGATTTCTGGATGCTGCTCAAGTCGGGCTACCGGCCGATGGAAATGGTCATGGGCTCGTGCGTCTATCACGTCGCCCACCAGGGTGCGCTGCGCTCGCTCGGCAATCTGGGCAACAACGTGGAGCTGGCGCAGTTCACCCAGGCCATGTACGACGCCCGCGAACTGGCAATGGAGCGCATGCAGCACGAAGCCGCCGCCGCGCAGGCCGACGGCATCACCGGCGTGCAGTTGCACGAAGGCTCGCACAACTGGCAGCCGCATGTCATCGAGTTCTTCGCCGTGGGTACCGCGGTGAAGGCGATGGAGCAGGCCGACGCGCTGGTGGATGCGCTCAACCCGCAACTCGTCATTCCAGTGAACGACTGAACCATCTTTGACCTGAAGGAGAACTCTCATGACCCTGTTCAAACACGCCGCTGAAATTCTCGAAGCCCGCGTCAACACCTTTCTCAACCACGCCGACGACCCGGCGCAGACGCTGGATCTGTCTTACGAAAAAATGATCACCACGCTGCAGGACACCAAGCGGCACCTGGCCGATGTGATCACCGAACGCATCTCGCTGGAAAACCAGATGACCGCTGCCAAGCACGATGCCGACAAGGCCGAAGCCGACGCCCGCATGGCGCTGCAGGCGCAGCGCGAAGACCTGGCACGCGCCGCTCTGGGCGAAAAGCAGGCCGCGCAGCAAAAGATCGATTCGCTGCAACAGGCGCACGACAGCGTGGCCGCGCAGGCCGAGAAGCTCACCGCCTACGAGAGCAAGCTGCAGGATCGCATCGAACAGTTCCGCACGCAGAAAGAGGTGATGAAAACCCAGATGGCAGCCGCCAGCGCCGAGGTCGGCGTGTCCGAGTCGCTCACCGGTTTGGGCACGGGACTGGCCGATGTCGGTGACGCCATGCGCCGCGTGCAGGACAAGACGTCTCAGATGCAGGCCAAGGCCGAAGCCCTGGAAGGCATGACCGAGGCCGGCATCCTCAGCGATCCGCTGGACCAGCGCGACAGCACCGAGAAAGCGCTCGATAAGCTGCGCACCTCCACCGGGGTGGACGCCGATCTGGCCCGGCTCAAAGCGGAGATGGCGTCGGCCAAGTAAGCGTTGGAGCTCGGCCTCAGGTCTTCTGCGCGCGCGCTGTGTTTGCGGCATACTGCGCCGACAAACACCCAACAAGACGAGGAGACTCCGCATGATTTTCAATCGCCGCGCTGCGTTGCGCACCGCCTTTGCCGCCGTCGTCGCGGCCAGCGTCATGGGTCTGGCGCCTTTTGCCAGCGCCCAGCAGACCCAGAACCCCGACGCCGTCAAAGTGCTCGGCGAGATGGGCAAGGCCACGATCATCACCGAAGGCCGTGGGCCGCGCGTGATCTACATCTTTTTCGACGCCAATTGCCCCTACTGTCACGAGCTCTACACCAACCTGCGCCCGAAAGTGGGCAAGGACGGACTGGAGATTCGCTGGGTGCCCGTCGCTGTGCTCACCCCTACCAGCGTGACCAAAGGCGCCGCCATTCTTCAGGCGCCAGACCGTCTCAAAGCGTTTCACGAAAACGAGAACACCTACGGCAAAGGGCCGACAGGGCAGGGCGGCGGCATCACCCCGGCCAGCAAGGTACTGCCCGCCACAAGCGCCATGCTCAACGCCAACAACGCCTTGCTCGAAGCCACCAAATCTCCGGGCGTGCCCACCCTGCTCTACCGCGACAAACAGGGCGACGCCATGCTCGTCGTCGGCCCGCCTGATGCGCAGCAGCTCAAGGACATCCTCGCGAGCGTGAAGTAGCTCAGGACCGCGCGTCAACTGGCGCTGCGCAGCACGGTCACGATGGCATCTTCCGGCAGCAGGCCGACGATCAGGTGGGCGCGGCCGTTGGCGGTGCGATAGAGCATGACCGGAAAGGTGTGCAAATTGGCCTGACGCATGAGCGCGGCGTTGGTCTGAAGCTGATGCAGCACCCGGGCGCTGGGGTGGGCCAGGGGGCGGATGCCGCCTGCCGGGCTGTCGCCGAAGTTCCAGTCGTCCTCGTTTTTGTGGAAAGCTTTGAGCGGATCGTGCGCGGCGAGAATGGCCGCAGCCTTGCCCGGGCTGCTGGCTTCGAGTTGCCCCACCGGAATCCACCGCAACTGCAATCCGCCTTTGCCGACCTCCGCCCGTGTGGCCAGGTAGAGCTTGTGCGAAAACGGGCAATTCGGATCGAAAAAGATGTAAACGATGCGCGGCCCGGCGCCCTCCTGTATCCAATACGCCGAGCCGATCTCCTTGAGCAGCTTGGCCGCCCGGGCCGCCTCGGGGTCGGCCGACCATTCCGCGCTGGAATTCGCCGCCGCAGCCGCGGGGGACTGCCAAAACAGTGGCAGGGTCGCGGCAGGCCACGCTAGGGCCAGCCGCAATAGACGCCGCCTTGACGGCGAGGACGGCCGTGCACAAGGCGCATGAGGAACGACGGCGTTCTGTTCGGACACGGCGGCCTCCTTGGGGCGGCGGCTTCAAAGTCACGGCTTCACATTAAGCAGCGTCACGCCGCCTGTAAAGCACAGTTACCCTGAGTCGCGCCCCAGCAAGTCCGCCCTCATTCCGGGATGAACACCTTGCCGTCCCCGATGGCCTTGAGGGTGAGCACCACGAGCAGGGCGATGAGCGCGGAGGTCAGCGCCAGCAGCGCTCCGCCCAGGCCCATGAGAAAGCCGCTGCCGATCTTGCTGCCCATGGTCAGCGAGGCGATTGTGATGGCGGCCAGCGGGAAGGAATAGGCCCACCACGACATGAAGAACGGCACCTTGCGGAACTGCGGGATTTGATAGAACAGCAGCAGGGTGGTGAACAGCGCCACATAGAACAGCACGCGGGAGAAGTTGTCGACCACGCCACCATCCAGCGCCAGATACGACAGGAAGCCGACCGCCGGAGGCGCGATGAGGATGAACAGCGTGGGCAGCAGCTTGGCGGGCACCGGCGGGTGGAAGAAGAAGCGGTTCATCATCACCGTGAGCAGCACGATCCAGAACACCAGCCCGACGCTGAAAAAGAACCAAGAAATTTCGAGCGAGCCGTGCGTCATGCCGGCAATGGGCACCAGAATGTTGCCCACCACCGGAATGAACCAGGCCGGCGTGGAGTGCTGAATCTGGTAGTGCGAGTGGTGAATCCACGACGACATGATGACCACGGTAAACACCAGATGCAGCGTAATGCCGCCCCACCACATGGCCTGCGACCAGACGGGCTGCACATGCAAAAAGGCGATGGACAGCAGCAGCGCGCTGATGGAGATGGCCGGGAAGAAGCTGATGCGCACCGGGTGGTTGAACTCGGCCCTGAGTTCGCCGGGGTAGCGCAGGGCCTTAGCGCCATAGCCCAGCAGCAGCAAGACAAACAGCGCCAGCGCGACATAGCTCAGGCCGATGCCCACGCCGTGCGGCATGGCGAGCACCTGCGCCGACTTGTGCCAGGCGATGGCCAGGCCGGTCGTGCCCATGACGGTGGCGAACAGGGTGATGGGGAAGTGGGCCAGCCAACTGCTGGCGTGCGCCGGTTCGGCGGATTGCGGTGCGGAAGTCGTGGACATGGTGTGGGTAATAGTTGAGAAAAATGGTACGGAATTGTGGGCGCGCGGTCGCTGATTGATATTGATTGAACGCAATATTGAAAAATTTTGATACATGATTGTGACTTCAGTCACATCCTCCGCAAGGAGCCTGCCGGGCTCCATTTCTATACTCCCTGCATGAAATCACTTTCCGATTTGCGCAAAGACTACAGCCGGGCCGAACTGGACGAGGCCCACGCCGAGGCCGATCCGCTCAAACAGTTCGAGCACTGGCTGCAGCAGGCCATGGACGCGCAGGTGCCCGAGCCCAATGCCATGACCCTGGCCACCGTGGGCGAAAACGGCCGCCCCTCCACCCGCGTGGTGCTGATCAAACACGTCGATGCGCGCGGCATTGTCTGGTACACCAACTATCACAGCCGCAAGGGCCGTGAGCTGGCGGCGCACGCCTTTGCCGCGCTGCAGTTCCACTGGGTAGAGCTCGAGCGCGTGGTGCGCATCGAGGGGCGGGTGGAGCAGGTCAGTGCCGAAGAGTCGGACGCTTATTTCGCCAGCCGACCGCTGACCTCGCGCATCGGCGCCTGGGCCTCGCCGCAGAGCGAGCCCATCGACGGGCGCGCCGTCCTGCTCAAACGCGCCGCGGAATTCGGTCTGCGCTACGGCATCTGCCCGCCGCGTCCGCCGCACTGGGGCGGCTATCGTCTGATTCCCGATGCCTGGGAGTTCTGGCAGGGGCGGCCCTCCCGTCTGCACGACCGACTGGCGTATGCGCTACAGGCCGATGGCCGTTGGAAGCGCCAACGCCTGGCGCCTTGAATCTTGAACAGTTGCGTCAGTCGTCGAGCAGTTCCAGCGTGGCCGCGCTGTCGGTGCGGCGGATGGCGACGCGCAGTTCCACATACTCGGGCAGCTCGCTCATCGGCGTCGGGTCGGCTTCGCAGGCGCAGCCCGGAATGATGCTGAAGTAGCTCAGCCCCGCCTTCACCCGCAGATCGTCGTCGCCTTCACTGCGCTGCAGCACCATCAGGCTGACGTCGTCGGTCAGGGCGTGGCTGCCGCGGCGTATGCCTTGCTGCAACGGGTCGATCAGCGCCCCGGTCTGTTGCAACTCGGCCAGCAATACAGCGCCGAAATTGGGCTGGGTCCAGGCGCTATGAGCGGCGGGTAGGGTGAGCATCATGGTGGACAGTGTGCTGAGGGTGAGATTCTGCGGCATTATTGACGCTGTTGATCCATCCATACAACAGGGAGACCCACATGCCTTCGCCTCAATTCATTCATCGCCGTCATTTGTTGCGGGCTTTGGCGGCCGCCCCGTTGATGGCCGCTTGGCCCGCCGCCTGGGCGCAAAGCGCCCGGCAGGCCGAGGGCATTCTGGCGAATATCAGCAAGGCCACGTTCATCGCCGAGGGGACGGGGCAGCGCGCGCTCTACATTTTTTTCGACCCGAACTGCCCATTTTGCCATGAGCTGTTCAAGAAGCTGCGTGCCTTCGTGGGCAAGGACGGGGTGCAGTTCCGCTGGATTCCGCTGGGCATGCTCACCCCCAGCAGCCTGCCCAAGGCGGCGGCCATTCTGCAGTCGCCCGATCCGCTGGCGGCCTTTCACAAAAACGAGAACGACTACGACTTTGCCGCCAACGGCCAACCCGGTGGCGGCATCGAGCCGGCGGAGTCCATCACCCCCAAGGTGCGCGCCGAACTGGCGGCCAATCTCGCGCTTTACAACAGCGAAAAGCTGTTTGGCGTGCCGGTGGTGATCTGGCGCAAGGCCGATGGTCGCGCCGACATGATGATCGGCGTGCCCTCGGATGCGCAGATTCAGATCATGCTCCAGCAGGCGCGCTGAAGCAGCGCTCACAGACTGATCTGCACCCCGGCGGCGATGCCACGTCCGGGCAGCGGCGCGAGTTGGCGCAGGGTGTCGATCGCGCTGGCGCTGTAAGCCGTCTGATCGAGGAGGTTGCTCAGTTTGACGAACCACAGCCCGGTGCGGCCACTTGCCGTGAAGCGCTGCGTCAGGCTGGCGTTGACGCGCACAGACCCAGGAGTCGGGCCGAGCAGATCGCTGCTGGGTACGCGGTTTTGCCGTGCGGCCATTAGCGCTTCGACGCGCGCGCTCCAGTTGCCGCGGGTGTAGTTCAGCGCCGGAGTGAAGTGCAGCGGGGCGATGCGCGGCAGCGGCTGGCCGTTGGTCAGGTCGTCGGCGCGCACCCAGTCGAGCCGCGCGGCGAGATCCAGGCGCTGCCCGCCCTGGTCGAGCAGGGGTTGCAACAGGCTGGCTTCGATGCCGGAAAAGCGCGCCTGCACGCCGACGTAAAGAAATTCCGGCAGCGAATCTGGCGTGTCCGGCGGCACCGGATTTCCATCGCCATCAACGGTTTGGCCCCCGCGAACCAGCCCGATGTAATTGCTGTAGCGGGTGAGAAAGGCGGTGGCTGAATAGCGCGCTCTGGCGTTTTCCACCTTCACGCCCAGCTCCACGCTGTGGCTGCGCTCCTTGCGCAGCGCGGGGTTGCCCCGCTCGTAGGCGCCGGTGGCGTCGTGCGGGCCGTTGGCGTAGAGCTCGTCGTAGCTGGGCGCGCGCTCGTTGTGCGCAAGCGTGCTGGTGAGCGCCACCTGCGGCGTGAGCGCGTATTGCGCCTGCACCGCCACGCTCATCGGCGTGAAGCGCTGCGCGCTGGCGGCGCCAAAGCGGGCGATTCCCGTGGCGCCTTCACCGTCTGAACTCACCCGCGCGCTTTCCAGCCGCGTCCCGGCCGACCAGGCCCAGCGCCCGCTGGCGCCGCTGGCCAGGCCGAAAACCGCGGTATTGCGGGTGTGGGTCTGCGGCAGGAAGGCCTCGTCCCCCAGCGCGGAAAAGGCCAAACGCAGCGCCTGCAAACCCAGTTGCAAGTCGATGCCGGCCAAGCGGCGGCGCAGGGACAGCCGCAGCGTGTCGCCCTGGTTGACGAACCGGGTCGCGGGCTGGCCGGAGTCGAGTTCGGTATGGCGGTAATGGGTATGGGTGTAAGCCAGGGCGAGCGCATCGGCGCCGAGCACATGCCGCAGTTCCCCGCGCAAGCTGGTGCGTTCGGAGCGCATGTCGATTTCCACGTTGGGATCGACGATGGTGCCATAGCGGTTGGTATCGCTGCGCACCGAAAGGCCGACGAATCCCCAGCGGCCGGTCACCCCGCCGCCCAGACCGCCGCCGTAGCCGTCGGCTGCGGAGTTGCGCACCCGGCCATCGACGATCGACTCTGCCTGCGCACCGTTTGGGGCGACATAGTCGCTGGCTCGACGCTTGTAGCCGTCGGCGTGCAGGCCGAGCGCGCCGTTGCCGCCGTCGAGCGAAAACGCCGCCGATCCGCCAGGAAACGCGCTGTCGCCGCGAAGCTGGGCGATGCCTTCGACGCCGCGCAGCGGCGCGGTGGGAATGGCGTCGTCGATCACGTCCACCACTCCGCCGACCGCGCCGCCGCTGTAGGGCAGGGCTTGCGGACCGCGCAACAGCTCGATGGCGCGTGCCGCCAGCGGGCTGAGCGGGGCGTTGTGGTCATAGCTCGCGGCGGAGGCGTCGAGCAGCGGCGAACCGTTGGACAGGATGTCCACCCGGTTGCCATCGAGCCCGCGCACGACGGGTCGGTCGGCGTTCGGCCCGTACCAGGTCGAGGTCAGTCCCGGCAGACCGGAAAGCGCGGCGCCGAGGGTGCTCGACTCGCCCTGGCGCAGCAGGAGCTGCGGCCCGGTCAGATCGACCGTCGGCGCGCCTGGTGCGCCGATGACAGGGGCAGCGACGACATCAATCGCAGGCAAGGAGGGGGTCTCGCCAGCGGCCTGCGCCTGCGCGGGCATGGTCTGCGCGAGCAATAACGCCAGCGCCAGAGGCCGCAATTGCGGCAAGGGGTTGAGGGTTTTCGGCATGGAGGACAGGGCAGAAGAAACGTCTGTGAATGGTTCGAGTGTTACGTTATCTTATAACGTAACACTGCGATGTGAAGGGGCTGTGTCGCGTCCATGCCTTATGAGAAACCCCAGGTCTGCCTCAAGTTTTCTTGTCCACCTCGCGGCTTGCAAGCTGCTCGGATTCGGCTCCGCCCAGGCTGCCGCAGAGTGGATTGGGGCGTGGGCCTCATCCACCTCGCGGCTTGCAAGCCGCTCGGATTCGGCTCCGTCCAAGCTGCCGCAGGGCAGCTTGGAGCCGCGGGCCTCATCCCCTTGCGGTCTGACGTCAACGGGGGCGGACTGGGGCGGTTTTACCCTGTGGTGTCCGGGTGTGCTTGCTGCGCGGGCCGGTGCAGGGCGCGCATGACGTCGCTTTGCGTGATCATGCCAACCAAGCGTGCGGCGTCATCGACCACCGGAATGTGATGGTGGCCGCTGCCCGCGAAGAGCGGAATCAGCTCCGACAGATGCCGTGCTGCAGACACCACCTGCACCCGCCGCGTCATGCGCGCGGCAACGGGTGTGGCCGACTCACGCATGGCGCTGGGCGCTGCATCCGGGTCGGTGCGCAGATCGGCCGCGGTGACGATGCCGATGACCTGCCGCTGTGCGTCGATCACGGGAAGCGCCTTGATGCCATGCTCTTCCAGGCGATGCAGGGCGTCGGCCACGCTGTCATCGGGGCGGGCGGTCTGTACGTCACGCTGCATGATGTCGCTGCAGCGCACGCTGTCCAGCCGCTGTTGGTAGGCCTGCGTCTGGGCGTCTTCGAGCAGGCCACGCAGGGTGGCGCGGTCGATGTCGAGCACTTCGCCGTAGCGGGCCACCGCGGCGTCGATGGCGCTGGAGAGTTCGTCCGCATTGGGCAACACGGCATCAGCCGCGGGCTGCGGGGCGGGGTGCGGTCTGCGCGTGGCCGCATGCCACAACAGGGCACAGAGCACGAGCAGCGCGGAGTTCAAGGCAACTGGCATGAAGGCAAAACGCCAGTCCGTGGTGTGGGTCAACACCGCCAGCAAGGCCGCCGCGCCGCCTGGCGGGTGCAGGCATCGAGCCTGAAGCATCAGCGCAATCGCACCGCCGACGGCCATGCCGGCTGCCAGCCAAGGCGGGCCGATCCAGAGGGCGCAGGTAATCCCCGCTAGCGTGCCGAGGGTGTTGCCGCCAATCACCGACCAGGGCCGTCCCAGCGGGCTGCTGGGCAGCGCAAACACTATGACGGCGCTGGCGCCGATGGGGGCGACCAACCACACCAGCTGCGTCCAGCCGCTTGCGCCTTCGACCCACTGGCTGATCGCGCCCACGGCGGCCACGCCCAGCACTGCGCCCAGCGAAACACGAAACCATTCGGCGATGCCTACGCGCGGGCTGCCCGCGACCTGTACCGCGCTCATGCATCCTTACGCAGCAAGGCGGCGTATTGGCGGCGCAGCTTATCGACCTTCGGCGCAATCACCGCGGCGCAGTAGCCCTGATAGGGATGGTGCGTGAAATAGTCTTGATGTTCGGACTCGGCGGGGCTGTAGTTCGCTTCCGGCGCGATCTCGGTCACGATGGGATCGGTGAAAAGCGCTTGATCGCGCAGGCCTTGCACATAGGCGCGCACGGCGGCGAACTGGGCTGCGTCATGGGTGTAGATGCCCGAGCGGTATTGCGTGCCGACATCGTTGCCCTGCCGGTTCAAAATGGTGGGGTCGTGCATGGCGAAAAATACCTCGAGCACCGTGTCCAGACTCAGCACATCGGGGTCGAAATCCAGCCGGATCACTTCGGCATGGCCGGTCTGCCCCGTGCAGACCTCACGGTAACTGGGGCGCAGCGCCGTGCCATTGCTGTAGCCGCACTCCACGCGCAGCACACCGCGCAGCGGGCGGTAGGCGGCGTCGAGGCACCAAAAACAACCGCCAGCGAGGGTGATGCGCTGGGGCAATGCGGGCAAATTGAAGTCGGACATGGGGCGAGAGTCGTGAGTGCGGCAATTTGCCGCGGTCTGGGGATTGTCGAAGGCTGACAAAATGCACGCCTTTTCTATGGCAATTTTCGCTGACTATCCGCGGAGACGTTGTGCGGTTGTAAATATGAGGAGTTAATTGATGAAGCGTCTCAATTTGAGCCGTCGCCAGGCACTGGTGATGACTTCTGCCCTGCTGATGTGGGCCGCCGCCCCGGCCGCACTGGCGCAACGCACAGGGGATATCGAAGTGACACGGGCGCAGGCGCTGCCGTCGATTCCCGGTGCGCGCAATGGCGGCGGATTTCTGACTCTCGTCAACCACGGTCAGCAAGACGACAAGATCGTGGCCGCCGCCTCACCCGTCTGCGGCCATGTCGAGCTGCACACCATGAGCATGGAAGACAACATCATGCGTATGCGCGAGGTCGGCGACATTCCGGTGCCCGCAGGCAAGACCCTGCGCATGCAGCCGGGTAGTGGCTATCACCTGATGTTCATGGACTTGAAAGCCCCTCTGAAAGAGGGCGAGAGGGTGCCGGTGACGGTGAAATTCGCCCACGGCGGGCAGATGGAGCTGCAACTCAAGGTCGAGCCGCGCGACAAGATTGCGGGCGATGCGCCCATGCCGGGCAAGGCAATGCACGGCGGCATGCACTGAGAAGCCCGCAGACCCCTGAAATTGAGACGGGCCGCAAACCTAGAGGTATGCGGCCCGGGGGGTCCGACAGTCGGGTTTGCTGCCGCCTGTCAAGCTCATGCAGGGATGCATGATGGGGGTCTAACAACAGTCCGGGTTCCACCCGATCTGTTCGCCGTAGCAGCTGCACTGCAACGACGAAGCAAAGGTACGCCTCCTGCGTTGTCTGCGTCAAGATGAAACATGACTGCGGGCAAGGGGTATGGCTGAATCGCCCGAACAGCCTCTGCGCAATGCCTTGAATTCATTTCGTTTTATGTCGTAGTCGGGCGCGCCAGCAGGGCGTCGATCAAGCCTTGCATGCGCGTCTGCGCCTGGGCATCCGGCACGATGGCGCGGCCCCATTCGCGCTGAGTCTCGCCCGGCCACTTGTGGGTGGCGTCCAGCCCCATTTTTCCGCCCAGGCCCGACTGCGGCGAGGCGAAGTCCAGATAGTCGATCGGCGTGTTGTCCACCAGCAGCGTGTCGCGCACCGGGTCCATGCGGGTGGTGATGGCCCAGATCACGTCGTTCCAGTCGCGGATGTTCACATCGTCGTCAGTGACGATGATGAATTTGGTGTACAGAAACTGCCGCAGAAAACCCCAGATGCCGAACATCACCCGTTTGGCGTGACCGGCGTAGGCCTTGCGGATGGACACCACGGCGAGCCGGTAGCTGCAGCCCTCGGGCGGCAGATAGAAGTCCACGATCTCGGGGTATTGCTTCTGCAGGATGGGCACGAACACCTCGTTGAGCGCCACGCCCAGCACGGCGGGCTCGTCCGGCGGCTTGCCGGTGTAGGTGGAGTGGTAGATCGGCTGCTCGCGATGGGTGATGCGCTCGACCTCGAATACCGGAAACCAGTCTTGTTCGTTGTAATAGCCGGTGTGATCGCCGAACGGGCCTTCGAGCGCGTGGAGATAGCCGTTTTTTTCCATCAGCGGCACGCCGGTTTCGCTCTCGCCCTTCCACCCGGCTGGTGCGGGTGGCAGATGGCCTTCGAGCACGATTTCCGCCGAGGCGGGAACCTGTAGATCGAGCCCCACGCAGCGAGCCACTTCGGTGCGCGCCCCGCGCAGCAGGCCTGCGAACTGGTATTCGCTCAAGGTGTCGGGTACGGGCGTGACCGCGCCCAGCGTGGTGGCCGGATCGGCGCCCAGCGCAACGGCCACAGGGAAGGGTCGCCCAGGATTGGCCAGGGCGAATTCCCTGAAATCGAGGGCGCCGCCCCGGTGGGCGAGCCAGCGCATGATGAGCTGGCGGCGGCCGATGCGCTGCTGGCGGTAGATGCCCAGATTTTGCCGCTTGCGGGGTTGCGGCACGTTTTGCGGGCCTCGCGTGATGACCAGTCCCCAAGTGAGCAGCGGCGCCACGTCGCCCGGCCAGCAGGTCTGCATCGGCAGGCGGTTCAGGTCGACGTCGCCGCCCTCCAGCACGACCTGCTGGCAGGCGGGGCGCGAAACGGTACTCGGGCGCATGTCCCACACCGCTTTGACCAGATGCATCAACTCGCCCGCATCTTTCAAGCCTTTCGGCGGTTCAGGCTCCTTCAGGCGGGCGAGCACTTCGCCGATGCGGCGCAGCTCGCTCACGTCTTGCGCCCCCATCCCCAGCGCCACGCGCTGCGGCGTGCCGAACAGATTACCCAGAACCGGCATGGTGTAGCCCGCCGGCTTTTCAAACAACACCGCTGGCCCACCCCCGCGAAGCAGGGCATCGCAGACCACCGTCATGTCGAGATGCGGCGATACGGGCTCGGCCGTGCGCCGCAGCAGGGAAAGAGTCTCCAGTTGGGAGAGAAAGTCGCGCAGATCCCGATATTTCATATAACCAATAGAAGTGAAAGATAAGACCTTGTGCGTTGACTGGGAATAACGAGGTTCCTAAAATTCGATCCGTGTTTGCCCTAGGTGCCTGAACTCAGGCGGGCAACACACTCGCCCCGAAGCACGCCTTGCCGCGAACGACACAAAGATCGAACGCTGCAATCGATGCAGGCCTTTCTCGAAGGCCGCATCTTAGGCTGCCGGGCTCCCTTGGTGAGCCTGTGCTGTCGGATCTGTGCCCTTGGGAACTGGCGCTGGCTGTCTTGCGACACCGCGGCAATTCCATTCAGACACAGGAGTGTTCCATGTTGAACGCCATGCAATCTTCCCTGCCGCGCGCACGTCGGCTGGCAGGTGGATTTTGGGAATTGACCCACCAAACTTTGATGATGGTGGGCTTGTTTGTGGTGGCCGGAGGTGCGTATCTGTACTTCCAGCCTCAAGCGATGACGACCCTGGACCGCGGCCTCACGCAGTGGGTCATGGCGCGCAAGACAGCGGCTGACGAACTTCAGGCGTTGGCGCAAAAGCCGGCCGATGCCCTGCTGCCCATGGTGCAGGCGGAGCCCGCGCCGGGCAATGGCATGCCGGTGCTCACGCCGCAACAGCGCACGGTCTCCAACTGGCTGGCGCGGCGCTACAGCATTGCGCCCAATGCCATGGCGCAGCTCGTCAGCGCCGCCTGGACGGTCGGTCGCCAGCAAAAACTCGATCCTCTGCTCATTCTGGCGGTGATGGCGGTCGAGTCTTCGTTCAATCCTTATGCAGCCAGCGGTGTGGGCGCCACCGGCCTCATGCAAGTGATGGCCAATGTGCACCGCGACAAGTTCGCTCCCTTTGGCGGGCCGCAAGCCAGTATCGATCCGCTGGCCAATATGCGCGTGGGCGCGCTGGTGCTCAAGGATGCCATCCAGCGCGGCGGTTCGGTGCGCGCGGGCTTGCGCTACTACGTCGGCGCCACGAATGACGCGAGCGAGGGCGGTTATGCCGACAAAGTGCTGGCCGAACAGGCGCAGCTCGAACGTGTGGCTGGCGTAGCGCCCAAGCCGGTCGCAACGCCGATGACGGCCAGCACGGCGGGCCACATCGTCGCGCCGCATGCGGCGCCTGCCACGGCCAAATCGACGGTGGCCGCAGAGCCTGAACAAAAACACGCCTCACTCACCTGACGCCACGCGACGCGTTAACATCTTCATCTGCACGACTGGCGATAGAAACCGGCAACATCCGCGGTTTCGAGGTGGGACGAACCACCGGGGAGTGCTGGACTTTAAGCCGTTCGCCTGGGCCAGCGCCATCGCTGTCAATGATCTTCATCAGCCCAGGCTTGCGCACTTCCACACCTTGAAGGAAGCTGGCGCGGGCCGTTCAGACGGAAATTCGCCATGTTCGACCGCCGCATCACCATCGCCCAGACCGACCCCGAGCTCTGGGCCGCCATCCAGTCCGAGAACCAGCGCCAGCAAGACCACATCGAGCTGATCGCCTCGGAAAACTACACCTCGCCCGCCGTCATGCAGGCGCAGGGCTCGCAACTCACCAACAAGTACGCCGAGGGCTATCCCGGCAAGCGTTATTACGGCGGTTGCGAGTTCGTCGACATCGCCGAGCAACTGGCGATCGACCGCGTCAAGCAGCTCTTCGGGGCCGAGGCGGCCAATGTGCAGCCCAACTCGGGCTCGCAGGCTAATCAGGGCGTGTTCTTCGCCTTGCTGCAACCTGGCGACACCATCATGGGCATGAGCCTGGCCGAAGGCGGCCACCTGACCCACGGCATGCCGCTGAACATGAGCGGCAAGTGGTTCAAGGTCGTGAGCTACGGCCTGAACGCGCAGGAAGAGATCGATTACGACGCCATGGAGCGTCTGGCGCACGAGCACAAACCCAAGCTGATCATCGCCGGGGCCAGCGCCTACAGCCTGCGCATCGATTTCGAGCGTTTCGCCAAGGTGGCCAAGGCCGTGGGCGCCTACTTCATGGTGGACATGGCGCATTACGCCGGGCTGATTGCCGCTGGCGTCTATCCCAACCCCGTGCCCCACGCCGACGTGGTGACCACCACCACGCACAAGAGCCTGCGCGGACCGCGCGGCGGCGTGATTCTGATGAAAGAGCAGCACGCCAAGGCCATCAACAGCGCGATCTTCCCCGGCATTCAGGGCGGCCCGCTGATGCATGTGATCGCGGGCAAGGCGGTGGCATTCAAGGAGGCGCTCGCACCTGACTTCAAGGTCTATCAGCTGCAGGTGTTGACCAATGCCCGCGTACTGGCCGAAACGCTGACGCGGCGCGGCCTGCGCATCGTCAGCGGGCGCACCGAATCGCACGTCATGCTGGTGGATCTGCGTTCCAAGAGCATTACCGGCAAAGAAGCCGAGAAGGTGCTGGGCGAGGCGCATCTCACGGTCAACAAAAACGCCATCCCCAACGATCCCGAAAAGCCCTTTGTCACCTCGGGCATCCGCGTGGGCTCGCCAGCCATGACCACGCGCGGCTTCAAGGAGGCCGAGGCCGAGAAGACCGGCAACCTCATTGCCGACGTGCTCGACAACCCGCACGACGCGGCCACGCTGGAGCGGGTGCGCGCCGAGGTGAAGAAGCTGACCGACGCATTCCCGGTTTATTCCGCCTGATCGTCGGCTGTGCCCCTCAGGGCGGCGGCGGTGAGTGCCGAGAGGCGCTCGCGCTGTCGCCCTTTTTCATCGAAGTTTTCTGCGGCCAGCCAGCGCGTGAAAGCGGCGCGCAGTGCGGGCCATTCCCCGTCGATGATGCTGAACCAGGCGGTGTCGCGGTTGCGGCCTTTGACCACGGCGGCCTGGCGGAATACCCCCTCGAAGCTGAATCCGAGCCGCCGTGCCGCCTCACGCGAGGCGGCGTTGAGCGCATCGCATTTCCATTCCAGTCGGCGGTAGCCCAGTGCAAAAGCCTGGTCCATCAGCAGGTACAGGGCTTCGGTCGCCGCGCGCCGACGTTGCAGCAAGGGCGAGAAGTAGAGGTGGCCGATCTCGATGCTGCCAGCCGCCGGGGTGATGCGCAAATAGCTGGCTAGCCCGGTGGCGCCGCCAGTGCCTGAATCGACGATGGCAAAGAACAGCGGATCCTGGCCCAGGCAAGTGGCCTGCATCCAGGCCTGGTAGTCGAGTGCCGAGGCGAACGGACCGTAGGGCAGATAGTTCCAGCCGTCGCCGCGGGCGTCCAGGACCTGCGCGGCGTAGAGTTCGGCGGCGTGGCGCTGCGGGTCGGCGGGTTCCAACGTGCAGGTCGCGCCGATCAACGCGGTTCTCGCGGGTGGAGGAGGGGCGATAAATCCGGGGACGGGCTGGCCGAGCGCGGCGGTGGATTGCGGGTCGGTTGGCATGGTGGCTTTTGGCGGCATGTGAGACGAGTCAGCCCAGGGTCATGAGTTGCGCGTTGCCGCCCGCTGCAGCGGTGTTGACGCTCAGGCTTTGTTCATGCACCAGGGCGGTGAGATCCATCATCGCACCGTCTGCAAGCTGGGCTGGGCGCAGGCTTTCGATGCGCAGAATCAGGCCGTCGCGCTGCGCCAGCTGGTCTTGCAAGCGGGCCAGGGCGTCGGCGTCGCCCTCAAACAAGACCACGCTCAGTTCGGGCAGGGTGTCGCGCTGAGTTGGAGGGCAGGAGCGCACATATGCCTTCACCGCGGGTGGCAGCGCGTCCAAAAAGGTGGCGAGCGGGCTGTCGGGGCTAGGCGCTTCGATGAGGGCGAGGTTGCCCGTGGCGAGCGTGGCGGCGATGTGATGCACCAGGCCCAGCACCGTTTGCGGTATGCACCACACGCCGCCACTGCGGGGCAGAAGCCGGTAGCGGTTGGATTCTCCCGTCGGCCCAGGCAGGGTGTAAACCGAGCTGATCGGGCTGTGGGCGAGATAGTGTTCGCACGCAGCCTGCGCGCGCGTCATGTCCTCGTCATCCAGATTCATGGTGTGATTCTGCACGGCGGCCAGCAGATCGCGCAGCGCGGCGAGGCTTGCAGGTTCTGGGGTGATCTTGCTGCACTCGGCGGCTGCGGCCGCGAGGTTGGCGGGCAGCGCGCTGTTGGCCTGCGGCAGAGGCTGCACCAGCCGGTGCAGATAGAGCGGGCCGCCGGCCTTGGGGCCGGTGCCCGAGCGGCCCATGCCGCCGAAGGGTTGCACGCCGACTACGGCGCCGATGAGGTTGCGGTTGACGTACACATTGCCGGCGTGAATGCGCTCGCTCAGCTCGGCAATGGTTTCGTCGATACGACTGTGCACGCCGAAGGTCAGGCCGTAGCCGGTGGCGTTGATGGCGTCGAGCACCGCGCCGAGTTGCTCGCGCCGGTAGCGCAGCACATGCAGCACCGGGCCGAACACCTCGCGTTGCAGGCGGTCGATGGTGTCGAGCTCGATCAGCGTGGGGCGAACAAAGGTGCCCAGCCCGCCGCTTTCATCGCGCCCCAGCCGGGTGACGGAAAGGCCCGCGGCCTGCATGCGGGCGATATGGGCTTCGAGGTTGTCGCGGGCCTCGGCATCGATGACGGGGCCGAGGTCGGTGTGCATGCGGTCGGGGTTGCCCAGGCTCCAGTCGTCCATCGCGTCTCGGATCATGCCGATCACCCGGTCGGCCACATCTTCCTGAATGCACAGCAGGCGCAGGGCCGAGCAGCGCTGACCGGCCGAATCGAAGGCCGAGGTCAGCACGTCGGCGACCAACTGCTCGGCCAGTGCGGACGAGTCGGCAATGAGCGCGTTCTGCCCGCCGGTCTCCGCGATTAGCACAATGCTGCGGCCCTGCGGGCTGAGCCGCTTCGACACGGTGCGCGAAATCAGTTGCGCCACTTCGGTGGAGCCGGTGAACATCACCCCGGCCACCGCCGGATGCGCCACCAGCGCCGCGCCCACCGTGCCGCCGTCTCCGGGAACGAGCTGCACCGCATCGGTCGGCACGCCGGCCGCGTGCAGCGCGCGCACCAAAGCGGCGGCGATGAGCGCGGTCTGTTCGGCGGGCTTGGCCAGCACCGCATTGCCTGCCGCCAGCGCGGCAGCCACCTGACCGCAGAAGATGGACAGCGGAAAATTCCAGGGACTGATGCACAGCACCACGCCCAGCGGACGATGGATTGCGTTGTCAAACTGCGCCGCCGTCTGCGCGGCGTAGTAGCGCAGGAAGTCCACCGCTTCGCGCACCTCGCCGATGGCGTTGGGCAGGGTTTTTCCGGCTTCGCGCACGATCAGCCCGAGCAAGTTCTGCATCTGCTGTTCGAGCGCGTCAGCCGCGCGCTGCAGGCAGGCGGCGCGCTCGCCGGGCGGGGTGACTTGCCAGATCGGCGCAGCGCTCTGGGCGCGGCGCACGGCTTCGTCCACTTCGGTTCGGGTCGTCTGGCGCACCCAGCCCACCTGATCGCGCGGATCGGCGGGGTTGAGCACGGGCGTCCAACCTTCGGCTGCGGCCTGCGCGTTATCGGCGGGCGGGGGTTGATCTGCGACGGTAGGCGACGCGTAGGCCATGTGCTGCGCACTGCGCAGCAGCGCGGCGCTGAGCGAGGCCAGCTGTTGCTCGTTCGCCAGATTCAGCCCGGCGGAATTCAGACGCGCTTGCGCGCCCAGCCCGGAAAACAGTTGCCGCGGCAGGGGAATACGCGGATGCGGCGCGCCGAGCACGCCGGTCTCGACGGCAATCGCACGGGCCTCGTCCACGGGGTCGGTCACCAGCTCGGACACGGGAACGGCGTCGTCGCCGATGCGGTTGACGAACGAGGTATTGGCGCCGTTTTCAAGCAGGCGTCGCACCAGATAGGCCAGCAGGGTGTCGTGCGTTCCTACCGGGGCGTAGATGCGGCAGGGGCGGGCCAGCTTGCCCGCGCTGACCGGGCCGACGACCTGGTCGTACAGCGGCTCGCCCATGCCGTGCAGACACTGAAACTCGTATTGCCCGGCGTAGTAATTCTCCCCGGCCATCTGCATGATGGACGCCAGCGTCTGCGCGTTGTGCGTGGCGAATTGCGGATAGACCGCGTCTGGCGCGGCCAGCAGTTTGCGGGCGCAGGCCAGGTAAGACACATCGGTATGTACCTTGCGGGTGTAGACCGGATAGCCGTCGAGCCCGTCGATCTGCGCACGCTTGATCTCGCTATCCCAATACGCGCCCTTCACCAGCCGCACCATCAGCCGGTGCCCGCTGCGCCGGGCGAGATCGACGAGATAGTCGATGACGAACGGACAGCGCTTCTGGTAAGCCTGCACCACGAAGCCGATGCCGTTCCAGCCCTTGAGAGCCGGGTTGAAGCACAGGGCTTCGAGCAGGTCGAGCGAGAGCTCCAGCCGGTCGGCTTCTTCAGCGTCGATATTGATGCCCACGTCGTAGCGCCGCGCCAATTCGACCAGGGCGGTCAGGCGGGGCAGCAGTTCATCCATCACCCGCGCGTACTGAGCCCGGGTGTAGCGGGGATGCAGCGCGGAGAGTTTGACCGAAAGCCCTGGCCCCTCGAAGATGCCGCGGCCGTGCGAGGCCTTGCCGATGGCATGCAGGGCCTGTTCATAAGCGGTGAAGTAACGCTGCGCGTCGGCCTCGGTGATCGCCGCCTCGCCCAGCATGTCGTAGGAGTAGCGAAAGCCCTTTTTCTCCTGCGGACGGCTGTTGGCCAGCGCTTCCGCAATGGTCTGCCCGGTGACGAACTGCTCGCCCATCAACCGCATGGCGCGCTGCACGCCTTGGCGGATCAGCGGTTCGCCCCCCTTGCCGATGAGCCGCGACAGCGCGCTGGCCAGCCCTTTTTCACTGGCGGTTGCCGTCAGTCTGCCGGTCAACATCAGCCCCCAAACGGCCGCGTTGACGAATACCGACGGCGAGTGACCGAGATGCGCCTGCCAGTCGCCCCGACTGATCTTGTCGCGTATCAAGGCATCGCGGGTGGCGTTGTCGGGGATGCGCAGCAGCGCCTCGGCCAGACACATCAGCGCCACGCCTTCCTGGCTGGAGAGCGAAAACTCCTGCACCAAGGCCTCCACGCCGCCCATTTCGCGCCTCGCCCGCACGCCTTCGACCAGCCGCTCGGCCATTTGCCGGACGGCCGCGCGCTGGGTGGCGTCTGGAATCTGCGCCAGTTCGATCAGCATGGGTAGACATTCCGGCTCCGGCCGATGCCAGGCTGCGGTGATGGCCGCGCGCAGATCGGTCTGCGGCAGCACGTTCTGCGCCCAGTCGAGAAAGGGAGTGGGAAAGGGGGTGGGCAAGGGGGTGGGCAAGGTTGCACCTTCCGGCTCGTCGTGCGGTGTGCCGGGTTGCGACGGCTTTTCGGTCGAGCTCAAGGTGCCAAGAGAAAACTCGCCACGTTCGATGCGCTCCACCATGTTCAGCGTGGCCTGCTTGATCAGCCAGTGCGGTGTACGTCCCAGCCGATCTGCGGCGAGCCGCACCCGTTGGCGCAGGGCTTCGTCCATTTTGATACCGGTGGTGGTTGCGCCCATTTTTGGTCCCCTCATCGTGATGAGGTTGCAATTATTGATCGACGGTGCAACCAACGTATCAGGGATAACGCTTATTTCGATACCTTGAGGTGAGTCAACACGCCTTCTTGAGGAAAGCATGCAATGGTCAAGTTGACGCAACCTTAGGAGTCCTGCGATGCCATCCGCCTCTACCCTGCGCGATCTACAGACCCGCACCATTTTGTCGGCCCTGCGGCCTGAACAACTGGAACGACTGCTCTCCCATGCCACCGAAGAGCACATCGCGGCAGAGGGTGTGATCTTTCTGCAAGACAAAGAGGCCGACGCCTTCTACATCGTGCGCGAGGGCAAGGTGCAGATTCAGGTGCCGGCCATCAACGGCCCGGGCGTTGAAGTACAGGCGCTGGGCGAATGGGATGTGATCGGCTGGTCCTGGCTCATCCCCCCTTATCGCTGGGCGTTTGAAGCTAAGGCGCTCACGCCGGTCACTCTGCTGCGCTTTGATGGCAAGGCTATTCTGCAGGCATGCGAGAGCGACTCCGCCCTCGGTTATGCCCTGATGAAAATTTTCGCCGGACTCATGTCCGAGCGCCTGCGCGCCGCCCGGCTGCGCATGATGGAAAGCTGGGCGCCGCCTGGCTGGGCTTGATGAGGGTCAGGTCGGCTGGCGCGCCCGCCTTGAAAACACAAAAAATCTGGAATTGCGGCACCGGCTTAGGCCCCTCGCCAAGCAAAGCCGTTAAATTGTGAACTATTCGGCAGGCGAAAAAGCCTAGATAGTGTCGTCACAAGATTTGCAGCCAGAGGGCAAGGCAGCGAATTTGCACGGCGGCAACGAATGAGGCGACGTTTTTCGCGTAGCGCGTGGCGATGCCCCGCCACCGCTTGAGATGCAGGAAGGCGTTCTCGACCAGGTGACGTAGTTTGTAGAGTGCTTTGTCATACGTGCGGGGTTGCTTGCGGTTCTTGCGTGGCGGAATCACGGCTTGCGCGCCTTGCGCTTGGGCATGCGCCACGATGGCGTCACTGTCGTAGCCTTTGTCGGCAAGCAGGTAGTCCATCTTGAACCCGTCCATCAACCGCTCAGCCTCTGCACAATCCGCTCGGGTACCTTCTGTAATAACCGCTCGGAGCGGCAGACCATGCGCATCCACGGCCAGATGTATCTTGGTGTTGAGCCCCCTTTTGTGCGGCTCATCGCCTGATTGCCACCCCGCGCACCCGCTGCGTGCGGATGAACCTTGCAGTGACTGGCATCGATCATGATCCACTCGAAATCGGGCTCATCAATGCACTGCTCCAGGAGCGACTCCCAAATGCCCTTGTCGCGCCAGCGGCAAAAACGCCGATGGGTGTTTTTCCAGCCGCCATATGAGGCGGGCAGGTCTCGCCACGGCGCACCGGTGCGAAGAATCCAGAACACGGCGTTGATGAATTGGCGGTTGTCCCGCGCAACCCCGCCCCAAACTCCCGCTCGTCCAGGCAAGTGGGGTTCGAGCAATTCCCAGTGCCGATCTGATAGATCGTGTCGATGAAGCGTCTCGGGCATCTCAATAGCGCGGTTGGTATGAACAGCGCCATCATGCCACAACTCGTGACGACTCTATCTAGACGATAAACAATCAAACAAGTTCCAGTATGTGGCGAGCCTGCTCGACAGCACCCTTCCATTTGCATTGACCCCTCGATTTCATGCCCCTGCCTCAATCTGATTTCACCGCGTCTTCCATTACGTTTCGAGGGTTTGGCCAGGCCATTGCCCAGCAAAACCTGCCGGCCTTCGGCCAGACTATGCAGGAGGTTTTCGCCGCCACTGAGAACGACAGCCTTTCGGGTCAGCAGATCGCAGAAATCATTCTGCGCGACCCAGCCTTGACCTCCAGCCTGTTGCGCGTCGCAAATTCTGCGGGCATGGGCTATGCCGGTCAAAACAAGGTGCTCACCGTCAGTCGCGCCGTGGTCGTCATGGGCCACAACGCCATTCGCTCGCTCTGTATTTCGGCCCTCGCAGTCGAGAGCATGCCGGAGAACGGCCCTTTTCGCGCTCGCCTTCTGGCCGCTTTGGGCACGGCCTTGCATGCGGCGGTGCAGGCCAAAGACCTCGGTTTGCGCAAGGGGTTACGGCGCGACGAGGCCGAGCGGCTGTTTCTTGAGGCGCTGATGGGGCGCATCGGAGAGCTGGCGTTTTGGTGCTATGGCGGCGAATTCGCGGAACGCGTGGATGAATTGCTTAAATCCGGAGTGAGTCCGGAGCTGGCTGAGCAATCGATATTGGGCATGTCGCTGCTGCAGTTCAGCCATGATCTGCTGCGCGCCTGGAATCTCGATGCGGTGATCAGAGACAGTGCGGAAGTCGCCCTTGCCGTGCAACTGGGTCGAGCCGCGCAGCTGGGCTGGGCGAACCCCGAGGCGCGTCAAGCCGTCCTGCATGTCGCGGCCCTGTTCCGGCAATCCGAAGCCCAGACGCTGAAACGACTGCAAAGCAATGCCGAACAAGCCAGTCAGCTGGCGGTAGTTCTCGGCGCAGGAGCCGCTACGAGGTGGATTCCGGCAACTCCGGCATCAACCGACGAAGAGTCCGCAGCCCAACCGACGGAGCCGCTCGAGATGCGGCCCGCCGAACCGACGGCCGACATGGCCCTGCAACTGCGCATGCTGACCGAGATGAACGCCGTTGCCGTCAGCCGCAAAGAATTGCCCATGCTGTTCGAGGCCTGTCTTGAAGGGCTGCATCGCGCTGTCGGCCTCGACCGTTGTGTGCTTTGTCTGATGACGCCCACCAGAGATCGTTTGCTCGCGCGTCTGGGGGCTGGCTCCGGTGTGGCCGATTTGCGCGCGCGCCTCCAACTGCCCTGGTCGGCCACGCTGGAAACCCAGCTTCAGGCGGGAAGCGTGCGCAGATTCTCGGCCGAGCAGCCGCCGCCCGATTTTTTGCTCCAGGCCACGGCTGTGCACGACTGTTTGATGGCCACGCTGACCGTGGATCAAAAAATCATCGGCCTGTTTTATGCCGATCAACAAACGACGCAGCGGCCTTTGACGGCTGAAATCTTCGACGGCTTCAGGCGATTTGTCACCCAGACGGAGCTCATCGTGCGCGGTTTGCCGCGCTGAAGCGCGCTCAAACTCTCTGCAGACGCAGCAGACTCAGACCGAACGCACAGAACACCGAGCCCGACACCCGCTGCGGCCAACCCGAAGCGAACCAGATGCTCAACCGTTTGCGTGCCAGTACGGCCAGCCCCGCATAGGTGCTCAGCGCCAACAGCGAAATCGCCATGAACGTCAGCGTGAGCGCCAGATATTGCGGACCGAGCGGGCGCGAAGCGGTGAGAAACTGGGGAAACAGGGCCGCGATGAACACGATCGCTTTCGGGTTGCTCAACGCCACCATCAAACCCTTGACGTACAACTTATGCGGTTTGTGCGCAACGTCAGCAGTCTGAACCGTCTTCGCTTGCGCCCCATCGGGGCGCCGAGCCGCATGACGCCACTGCTGCACGCCCAGCCAGATCAGATAGGCGGCGCCTGCGAACTTCACCACGGTGAAAGCCAGTTCGGAGGTCTGGAGTATGGCGTTGAGCCCCAAGGCGCTGAGTGTCGCCAGCACCAGCAACCCGGTGATATTGCCCAGCGAAGACAAAATGGCGTGCCTCCAACCGTGGTGCATGGCGTTATGGATGGACAGCATGACCGCAGGCCCCGGCGTGAACGAGGCGGCCAGCGCAAAGCTGATGAACAGCAGGTAAGTCGTCCAGCTTGGCATCGCGAGGGTGGAGCGCAATCGGCTGCGTCTGAGTGAAGATTGGTAGGCCGTGCTGGGCTCGAACCAGCGACCAAAGGATTATGAGTCCTTCTAAAGAGACGTTGTGAGCAGATAAAGTATCAATAAGTCGTTGAAAAATAATACATCAACGTCCTTTTGTTGGGCTAAAAATCTGCTCACGTTTGCTCACGCCGCACCAAGAAGTGTTTTGCTCGACGTGTCTCAGAAACAACGTCAGGGAAGTCGACCGGACGCATCAAATAGAGCGAAGCAAGTCGAAATGACAGACCTCGAACGCCTGTTGTTCATTCTGCTGACGACTTGCTCAGTCATCCTGACGGAGCGCCGTTGCGCTCCAGTCAACCGCTGGAATGTGTCTTTGCCACGGAAACATCGTCCTCAGAGAGCGGCCCGGCCCGCTGCCTTGGAAATCGACGGATTTGTGCGTGACCATGGTGAAGTCTTCGGGGACCACGTAGTCGATGAGCTTCCAGTCCTTAGCACCCGCCAATCCGCGGTCTCGCACGCAGGTGGACGTGTCATGACCGGAGTCCCGACCATGACTTCCAAGTCGTTCGTCACACGCGCCGCCAAGTGGTCAACTTCCTTGGCACGAAGGTACGCAGCGGACGAGCGGTGTCTCGAAAAAACAGAGCCCCTCACCGTCGCAACGCTAGGCGCTGGCTTAAAGTGTTGATGCCTACTACGGAGACGCCTGATTTGCCCTCTGAGACTTCGCGTTTCAGGGGGCAGTTTTCTGCCGGAGATTTTTTCGGCAGGATTCGAGACGGCCAGGCCCACTGACCGCTCTTTCTGCTGGCGGGCGGAATGAGGCTGCGCACGCGACCGGGGTGGACGTCAATAGCCGGTCCGATTGGCCGATTTATTGTTCCAGAAAGGTTGCCACCGTATCCCAGTTGTCGTTCTCAAAAGCAGGCGTGACCTTTTCGATTTCATCGTCACTCATCCCCACGGCCGGGGACCGGGCGATTCGTTTCCAGTCGGTCAGGGCAGCCGCCATCCGGGTCAGTATTGCATGGGCGTCGTCATCGGACACGCCAAAGTATGCCGCTGCCTCCAGCGCCTCCTGAATATCTCCGGTTTCACCGGACGCTTCGGTCACGGCGGTTTTCAGGATGGGTTCCTTGTCGGGAAACGGGTTCACGTCAAACAGCGGGGCGAGCCGCCACTGCCCCCCGCCGCTGTGCAGGAAGCCGTGGTTGTGCATGTGGTCATCCACGTTGGTGATGAGCATGTTGAAGCAGATGCGCGCCCAAAGCTCCTGCTTGTCTTCGAGGGGTCTCGGGGAGAACCGGTCAATGGCCTCCGCAATTTGCGTGTATGCGCCATCTTCCCTGGAATCCAGCTGCAGCAGCGAGGCCGCAGATAGGTAAGGGATGCGGCCACCAGCCCGAGGTCGGTCAAACCGCACGATAAGCGCGACAGCCTGGGTGCCAGCCATGACGACTTCGGCCTCGGACGCATTCAGGCCCGCCTCTTTCGCGAGCAACAGAGCCAGCACCTCACCGCGCGCCATGTCACGCGTATCGTTCACGCTCGGAAACTTGGCGATGGCTAGGGTGCCGTCGGGCTTCAGGACCGTTGCTTTGGGTCGCATGCCGCCGAGCGAGGTGCCGCGCCCTTTCAGATACGCGAGGTCCGTCGCCGTTTCCTTGCCGGATTCGACCGCTTTCGACGCCTGAATCAAGGTCTGCAGCGGGACCTCGTGAGTTCCTTCAGGCAAGTTGTCGTCATGCGGCACATCGAGGAAGGGGCTGTTGGCATTGTCCCTGAAGCGCAGTGCGCCAATGCGGCTGGAATCCAGCACCCCCAGCAAATAGTCCAGGTCTGACAGCTGTGCAGAACCAGCGTCTCGACCGGCGTCTTTTTCAGCCTTGCGCCGTTTGGCGTGGGCGCGGTTGATAACACGCCGTCCCCAGCCATCCGGCTCAGTATCGGCAATGGCACCTGCAAAGGTAGAAGTCTCCTTGCTTCCCGTACGGTATTGAAAGTCGGCGCTCAGGGGAAGGTCCGGAGACAGTGCGAAGCAATCTGGATTACTGAGCCAAGCAGGGGAGTACCGGAATGCCGAGACCTCCTTTTGCCCCTGTCTGGAAAATTGCAGTTCGCCCACTTCCAGTCCCGTGTCGCCCAGATAGACGAGCAGCGTCCGCGTTGTGCTGGTTTTTGCTTTTTTTGTCGTTGCCATTACAGGGCTCCACTGTCCGGGTTGGTTTTGCGTACCCGGATGCGTTTGGCTACCGCCTTGTTCATGAGCGCTAGACCGAGCGCATCATTGGTGGTGTTCAGGGCCTTGTTGAGTTCGGGTAGAAGGTTCAGGATGTTCAGGACCCGAACCACAGCGCCCCACGACACCCCGGGGTCGCCCTTTTCCAGCCGGTAGAGAGTCTTTTTTGAGATGCCCGCCCGCTCCGCCATGGACGACGTAGAAAGCCCTCGGCGTCGGCGGGCCAGCGCAAGGTCCTCTCCGGCAGCAACCAGCGCACGCTCGACCGGCAAGGGCATCGGACTTTCGGGGATGCGGCCGGAAATCGTGGGTGTCGCCGCCGTTTTCATTTTATCAGTCATGTCTGAACCCTTAAAAAGTTAAAAGGCCATATCTGACCATTATACTGCATCCCTCAGATGAACGTCATCGCTTTGTTAAAAACGGTCAGATAAGGGTTGTTATTTATATACGAGGTCATAACTGACTCTTTATTGCCACGCCCTCTAGCTCAAAGCTCCCAGATGCTCGGACCAGTTGTCCTCTTCGGCTTGCTCCCGCTTAACCGCAGGCAGGGCTCTTGACCTAGGTAATGCCTGCTCTTCCTGGTCGAAAGAGCGACCTGCACCGTGTTGACTCCGCCGAAGATTTCTTCGGCAAAAAAGGGCTCTATCACCAAACTGTGTTGGTCCCCTCGGAGGGTGAGGGCTGTGGCCGCTCGGCCAAAACTTCTTGCGTAGTGGCCTCTTAGGGCCACTTGTTCCAACGGCACCAACACAAGACTGTGACAGAGCCAAAAAAAAGACCACAGCAGCTTGCGCTACCGTGGTCTTGAATGAAAGCTTCAACACTTTAAGCCAACGCCTAGCGTCGCAACGGGAGGGGCTCAAATCAACCAGCCTGAGTGCTTTGATGCGTATTTCAGCCCATCGTGGACGGCATTTCAGGCTGATCGTGGACGGGATTTCAGCGTGATCGTGGACGGCGTTTCAGGCTGAACGTGGACGCTGTTTCAGCGTGAACGTGGACGCCGGGAGGCGCGCAAGTGATCCCCTGAGCGGGTCTAGGCTGGTCGATTTTTTGATCGAAGCCGATGCCCACAACCAGAATCATGATGCGCCAGATCCGAGAAGCATTACGCCTGCACCTGCAGGTTGGGTTGACCTATAGCGAAGTGGCCCGCGCGCTCAAGCTGTCCAAGAGCGCGGTGGGCAAGTACGTGTCGCTGGCCCGGGCGGCCGGGGTGGACTGGGCGGTGGCCCAGACGCTGACCGACGTCGAGTTGCAGGGGCGGCTGTACCGCCCGCCGGTGCCGCGCGCCAGCGATCAGCTCGCCCCCGATTTCGCGGTCATTCACCAGGAGCTCAAACGCCCCGGCGTGACCCTGATGCTGCTGTGGGAGGAGTACGCCCGCGGTAACGCGCAGGCCTACAAGTACACGAGTTTTTGCATCAAGTACCGCGCGTGGGCGCAGCGCCTCAAGCGCTCCATGCGCCAGGTGCATGAGGCGGGCGAGAAGCTGTTTGTCGACTACGCCGGGCAGACCGTGCCGATCACCGATCCGACCACCGGTGAGATCAGCGCCGCGCAGATCTTCGTGGCCACGCTGGGGGCGTCGAGCTACACGTACGCCTGTGCCACACCGCGCCAGACCACCGCCGACTGGATCGGCGCGCAAGTGCAGGCGCTGGAATTCTTCGGCGGCGTGCCGCGGCTGATCGTGCCCGACCAGGCGCGCGCGCTGATCAAACATCCCGACACCTACGACCCGCTGCCCAACCGCACGTACGAGGAGTTCGCCCGCCATGACGGCTGTGNGCGTATTCCAGAGGCCTTGCTCTTCATGGCCAGTGCGCGCCGTCCCGCTATTCTTGTTCCCTATGCATGCTCGTTACCGCCCCGCTGCGATTTGGCGACTCACACGAAAAGAACTTCGCAGATCGTGGCTGAATTACGGCGTGCTCTGGGTGGGGGCGATCCTGGTGGGGTTGGCAGCGGTGCAGTTCGCCAATTGGACCAACGATGTGCTGGCGATTTTTCTCGGCTGGATCGACGGCCGGGCGTGGCTGGCCCTGCTCATCACCCCGGCGTTGACCGGCGGCGCGGTATGGATGACCCGCAAATGGTTCAGCGGCAGTGAGGGCAGCGGCATTCCGCAGGTGATTGCGGCGCTGCATGGCCAGCCAGACCCCACCCGCATCCGCCGCCTGTTCGGTCTGCGCATCTTGATCGGCAAGATCGGTCTCGGGCTGCTGGGCATGCTGGGCGGCCTGACGCTGGGCCGCGAGGGGCCGACGGTGCATATCGGCGCGTCCATCATGTACGAGATGCGGCGGTTCTATCCCCGTGTGTCGCTGCGCATGGAGCGCCTGTTGCTACTCGCGGGCTCGGCGGCGGGTCTGTCGGGTGCGTTCAACACCCCGCTGGCCGGGATTTTGTTTGCCATCGAGGAGCTCACCCGCAGCTTCGAGGTGCGAACCAACGGCGTGCTCATCACCAGCATCGTGTTCTCCGGCCTGGTCTCTTTGGCGCTGGCGGGCAACTATCTGTATTTCGGCCAGATCACCGCGCCGGACATTTTTCCGCTGGCCTTCGTCTTGCCGGTGGTCATCGCCGCGGTGGTCTGCGGTCTGGCCGGGGCGGCGTTCAATCTGGCCTTGCTCAAACAGGTGCGCTGGATTCCTGCGAAGGTGCTTGCTTGGCGCGAGCGCTCGCCGCTGGCGTGGGGCGCGGGGCTGGGCCTGCTAGTGTAGTGTTTGATTCTTGAGTGAACTTAATTGAGTTGCTTGTCTCCAATGTTTTACTACGGTTTGCATTGGAGAGAGCAAGTGCGCGTTGCCCCGGCGATTGAATTGACCACCGAGCAGGAAAGCGAGCTGACGCGGCTGGCGCGTTCCAAGCGCACCAGCGTGCGACTGGCGCAGCGCGCGCGCATCGTGCTGCTGGCCGCCAAGGGCGTTCAGAACAAGGAGATCGCCGAGCAGCTTGGTATCGGTCGCGTGCAGGTCGCGCGCTGGCGCGAGCGCTATCTGCAAGCGGGGCTGCAAGGCATCGAGCGCGACCTGCCACGTGGCGCGCCGCCGGTCAAGGTGGACGCAGCCAAGCTGGTGGAGCTGACCACGCAAAGCACGCCCGAGACCGCCACGCACTGGAGCACACGCAAGATGGGTGAGGTTCTGGGCGTCAGTGCGAGCACTGTCATGCGGCATTGGCAGGCGCACGGTCTGAAGCCTCATATCGTGCGTGGCTTCAAGGTCTCGCGCGATCCGAAATTCGTCGAGAAGCTCGAAGACATCGTGGGGCTGTACATGTCCCCGCCCGAGCATGCGCTGGTGCTGTGCTGTGACGAGAAGAGCCAGGTCCAGGCGCTGGACCGCACGCAGCCGGGCTTGCCCATGAAGAGGGGCCGTGCGGCCACCATGACGCACGACTACAAGCGCAATGGCACGACCACGCTGTTTGCCGCACTCAACGTGCTTGACGGCCAGGTCATCGGCCAGTGCCAGCAGCACCATACCCACGTTGAATGGTTGAAGTTCTTGCGCCAGATCGACCGCGAGACGCCCAAGGACAAGACGCTGCATCTGATCGCCGACAACTACGCCACACACAAGCACCCGGCTGTGCAGGAGTGGCTGGCCAAGCACCCCAGGTTCAACATGCACTTCACGCCCACCTCTGCGTCGTGGCTGAACATGGTCGAGAGATTCTTCCGCGACATCACCACCGAGCGGCTGCGCCGCGGGGTGTTCACCAGCGTGCCCGAACTCGTGGCTGCCATCGACGAATACGTCGCACATCACAACGTCAACCCCAAGCCGTTCATCTGGACCAAGAGCGCTCGCGACATCCTGCAGAAGGTCATTCGCGCGAATAGACGCTTAAGTTCCAAACAGAATGGAACACTACACTAGCGCCCTATGTGGAGTGGCTCCGGCAGGCCGTGGCCATTGATGCGCAGCGTCCTAAAGCGCAGCGGCGCACGGCCAGGGCATTGCATGCCGAGTTGAAGCGACAAGGCTATGACGGCGCCTACAGCCGCGTCACCGATTTACTGCGCGCCTGGCGACAGGCCGATGGCACGAGCCCTGTGCACGCCTTCGTGCCCTTGACGTTTGCGCTGGGCGAAGCCTTCCAGTTCGACTGGAGTGAAGAGAGCATGGTGGTGGGCGGCGTGCCGTACCGCGTGCAGGTTGCCCACGTCAAGCTGTGCGCCAGCCGTGCCTTCTGGCTGGGGGCCTATCCCAGCCAAGGTCACGAGATGCTGTTTGACGCCCATACCCAGGGGTTTGCCGCCTTCGGCGGAGTGCCGCATCGCGGCATCTATGACAACATGAAGACAGCCGTCGACAAAGTGCACCCGCGCAAGAAGCGCGACGTCAACGCGCGCTTTGCGGCGATGTGCAGCCACGACCTGTTCGACCCCGACTTCTGCAACGTCGCTTCCGGTTGGGAGAAGGGGGTGGTGGAGAAGAACGTCCAGGACAGCAGGCGACGTGTGTGGATTGAGGCCCTGTCGACGCCCTGGCGCTCCTTTGCCGAACTCAACGCCTGGCTGGCCATGCGCTGCCGGGCCTTGTGGCAGGAGATCTTCCATCCCGAGTTCAGCCAGTTCACCGTGGCCGAGATGCTCGAGCACGAGCAGCCCCACCTCATGCCCATGCCTACAGCGTTCGACGGCTATGTGGACAACACGGTCAAGGTCAGCAGCACCTGTCTGGTGGCCATGGCCGGCAATCGTTACTCCGTGCCCTGTGAACTCGCCGGGCGGCGGGTGAGCACCCGGGTGTATCCCACCGAGGTGGTCGTGGCGCATGACGGCGTGTGTGTGGCCCGCCATGCCCGGCTGGCCAACCGGGGGCTGACCACCTACGACTGGCAGCACTATGTGCCGCTGATTCAACGCAAACCCGGGGCGTTGCGCAACGGCGCGCCGTTTGCCGATCTGCCCAAGCCCTTGCAGCAACTGCGCCAGGCGCTGCTGCGGCAAGACGGGGGCGACCGGCTCATGGCCCAGGTGCTGGCTCTGGTGCCCGCATCCGGGCTGGAGGCGGTGCTGGTGGCCGCCGATCTGGTGTTGGAGGCGACGGCCCCCTCCGGGCGCATCAGCGTGGAACACGTTGTCAACGTCATGGGACGGCTGCAAACCGGCCCCCAGCCTGCGGAGGTCACCACGGTCTTGACGATGGCCGATCCACCCCGCGCCGACACGGCCCGCTATGACCGCCTGCGCGTGACTGACGAGGAGCGTGATCATGCGTGAGGTCATTGCGGAACTCAAGGCGTTGCGGCTGCACGGCATGGCCGGTGCCTGGGCCGATTTGCAAGGTCTGGGGACGAACGCCAGGCTGGATGTCGCGCAGTGGCTCGTTGAGCATTTGCTGCAGGCTGAGCAGGAAGATCGCGCCGTGCGCTCGGTGCGTCATCAGATCCTCTCGGCCCGCTTCCCGGTGCACCGCGATCTGGCGGGGTTTGACTTTGATGCCTCAAGGGTCGATCGCAAGCTGGTGGGGCAACTCGCCAGCATGGCCTTTACCGAAGCCGCGCACAACGTCGTGCTGGTGGGCGGGCCCGGCACGGGTAAGTCGCACCTTGGAACGGCCATCGGCGTGGCGGGCATCACGCAGCACGGCAAGCGGGTGCGGTTTTACTCCACCGTCGATCGGGTCAACGCGCTGGAGCAGGAGAAGGCGCAGGGCAAAGCCGGGCGGATTGCAGCAAGCCTCTTGCGCATGGACTTGGTCATTCTCGATGAACTGGGGTATCTCCCCTTCAGTCAGGCGGGCGGGGCTTTGTTGTTCCATCTGCTGTCCAAGCTCTACGAACACACCAGCGTGCTGATCACGACCAATCTGGCCTTCGGCGAGTGGTCTAGCGTGTTCATCGATGCGAAGATGACCACGGCTTTGCTCGACCGGCTCACACACCACTGCCACATTCTGGAAACCGGTAACGAGAGCTACCGCTTCCGTCACAGCACGGAAACCGCCAAGACCCGCATCAAGGCGCGGGAGCAAAGGCGTTCGGGCACAGCACAGGCACCCCAGCCCGCTGAGCCCGAGACACCGCTTTGACCCCCACAAGCCCTTGGGGCAAGCCGCTCTGGGCTACGCCCGGCGCAGCTTGCCCCAAGGATCCAAACCCACCAACCAGGAGCCAACCCCACGCAAAAACCGTAGACTTATCCACACCCGACTGCGACGCAGTCGGCCTTAGACCCCGGGTCAAAATTGAATCGGCACGGTGGGGGTGCGGACGAATTCTTGGACTACTCTGGAGGTAGTTCATGTATTCATACGAGGATCGACTGCGNTGCGTATTCCGGCGAACGTGACCGCTGATTCTGGCAACGTGACCGGCATTGCGGTGAACGTGACCGAGGGTCGGTATTGCGCGTTTTGAGTTTATGCCGGCTTGCATTTCCGGCTGTTTTTCCTTGTCTTTAAGGGGTTCGTTTTTAAATCAATAGGCCCCCGGCAGGCCGCCGGAGGCCCTCCTTGAACGGGCTGGATTAGCTTTCGGTGCTCTCCTCTTTTGCGGGGCGATTTTTCTTGCGCAGCGATTCCCCCGTGAGCGTGAAGCGGTGGTGGTTTTGCATCAGCCGGTCCAGCATGGCATCCGCCATGGTCGGGTCACCGATCCACTCGTGCCAGTGCTCAATCGGCAACTGGCTGGTGATGATGGTGGCACGCTGGCTGGCCCGGTCGTCAATGATCTCCAGCAGGTCCGCCCGGGTTTGGCTATCCATGCCAGCCATGCCCCAGTCGTCAAGCAGCAAGACGTCGGTGTTTTTGAGCGTATCGAGCCAACGCGTAAATGTGCCGTTGGCGTGGCGAATACGTAACTCTTCACCCAGGCGTGGAACCCTTTGGTACAGCGCGCTGTGGCCACGTCGGCAGGCATGCTGGGCCAGCGCGCACGCCAGCCACGACTTGCCCGCGCCGGTGGCTCCGGTGATCAGCACGGCGTGCCCGCACTTGACCCATTCTCCCAGTGCCAGGCTCATCACCGCGCTGCGCTCCAGGCCCCGCGTGGCGCGGCTGTCCAGGTCTTCAATGGCCGCTTGCGGGTATTTGAGCTTGGCCGACTTCAGCAAACGCGCACAGCGCCGGTCTTGCCTGCCATGCACCTCGCGGTCCACCAACAGGGCCAGCCGCTCTTCAAAGCTCATGGCGCTGATGCCGCTTTGTATGAGCTGCTGCTCCAGCGCCTGGGCCATGGTTTCCAGGCGTAGGCTGCGCAATTGGTTCAAGGTGGTGTTCATCATCATTTTGGAGTTCTCCGTACGGGGCTTGTTCACGCTAGGTTTCATTGGTAGTAGCTCGCGCCCCGCACATGGGCGTGTGCGGGAGAAGTCCACTCAGGAGTGGCGCTAGCTTGCAACAGGTCGCGCCGGTTGAGCAAGATGTCGCGGATGTGGGTGTATTTGCTGGTGCCCAGGCCCAGAGCCATGGTGCAGGCCGCCTCCAGCCGGGCCGGGCTATAGCGCTTGGAGAGCGACAGCAGGCCCAAGCAGGCGCGGTAGGCATGCTCGGGGTGGGGTTGACGCTCCAGCATCTTTTGCACCGTGGCCGCACAGGCCACGCCGATACGCTGGCCCCAGGCGATGAGCCGCTCGGGTGTCCATTGCGCCTGGTGTTGGTGGCGCTCGGGCAGGTGTTCGGTCACGGTAGTGAAGCCGCCCTTGTGCGCGCAGCGCATGTGGCTGGCCACCCGCTCTCCACGGTGCAGGGCTTCGAGCGCATGGGCCGTCACCCGCAACTCCAGCGTTCGCCCCACCAAGGCGGTGGGCACGCTGTAGCGGTGGCCTTCAAATTCGACATGGCTGTCGATGTGCACGCGCACCGTTTTGAAGACCGACCACTCCCAGGGCTGAACCGGTAAGGCCATCAGCGCCGGGGCGTCGATTTGGGCAAACACACTGGCACGGCTTCCAGGGAGCTTTTGAAAGGCACGCTGGTTAAGCCATTGCAGCAGGGGGGCAATGGCGTCGTTGACCTCCTGCACGCTGGCGAACTGGAATTTGCGCAGGCGCGCCAGGATCCAGCGCTCCACCAGCAGTACGCTCAATTCGACCTTGGGCTTGTCCTGCGGGTGGTAGGCGCGCGCGGGCAGCACTGAGCAGCCGTAGTGGCGGGCGAAGTCGCGCACCGTTTCGGTGAGCACCGGCTCGTAGCGATCGGCCTGGGTGACCAGGGCGCGCGGGTTGTCGGGGACGATGAGCTGGGGCACGCCGCCATAAAAGCGCAGTGCCTGTGCCGTCGCATCCAGCCAGTCCTTGGCCGCTTGTGCCGGCGTGGCCGTGCAGAAGCAGTAGCCCGACACCCCCAGGGCGGCCACGAAGAGATTGGCCCGCCCCACTTCCTGGCCCCCATCGATCAGGGCAATGGTGGGGCCCGCATAGTCGATGAACAGCTTCTCTCCTGCACGATGTACCTGACGCATGGAGCGCTTGAGAAGCCTGGCAAATCGGCGGTAGTTCTCGCAGAACTGCGAATAGCGCCACGGCTTGACGGGGTGGTCTGCACTGTGCTCGTCGCCAACTTGGGCGCAGTATTCCTCCCACAGCAGCGTGAGGGTGACGCCCTTGCGGGCAAGTTCCTGGTGGATGCGCCCGTAGTCGGGCTGGGCGTAGGTGTCGCTGGGGCGCGGTGAGGCCAGCAGGCGGCGCTCCAGCGTGGCCTCATCCATGGCGGCGATGGATTGCCCGTTCAATCCAGCCGCGACGGCCAGGCCCACGTACTTGGTGACCACACCTTTGGAGATGCCCAGGGCAGAAGCGATTTGCTGGTGAGACAGCCCACTTTCGAATTTGAGACGCAGGGCGTCTTTGAGTTTGCGCATATTGATCCTTAAAGCAGGCATGGGGCTCCTTGTCTAAAAAGGCAAGAAACTACCCGACCCGCGGTTGGGCTTATGCGCAACACCGCACTGGCGGCGTATACCGCCGCGCCGATTGGCGTGGCCGTTTGCAGCGGTCACGTTCGTCGGAATCACCGGTCACGTTGGGCCGGAATACTCAGGTCCGTCGCAAGCGCCGTCCGCCGCCGTGGATAAGGCTGCGCAGCAGCCCCTCACCGACCGCTTCGCGACAACCGTTTCAGACGGATCGTGGACGATTGAGATACATTGAAACCCATCGCTTGCGCGCACCCCGGCGCGTCCACGATCACGCTGAAACGCCGTCCACGATCAGACTGAAACAGGCGTCCACGATCACTGAAATGCGCACTTTGAAACTCTGGAACAGGACAGCTAGCGAACTCCGGAGGAGTTGGCGCCTGGACTCCCACGCGACCTGTCTTTCAACGCAGGGACTGCGTTGCAGGGCCTCCTAGAAAACGTAGCCGTAGTCTTCAGGGTTTTCAGGCGCGATTGCGGCTTGTTTGCCCTCGTCCGGCCAGCAGACAAACACCCGTCGTTCAAATTTCTTGACCCCAGGGACGAGGTTCGGTGCCACTTCTTCGATGCTCTTCATCAAATCGTCGAGCATCTCCAGCTCTTCACCGGCACCGACCTGCATCGACCCCGACAGCAGCTGGTCCTTGAAGTTCTGCCAGGCAGCACCTCGGGTGTCTGTGACGGGGAGGCGGCATGTTGATACGGAAAACAGCGGCCTGTCGCTGTGCTGCAATACGAGTCTCATCAACCCATACCGCTCCACACCGTCAATAAGCCATGCCCGTGCAGCAGTGGTCACCATCGGGACAGCGCAGACGATTTGAAGTGGCCCAGTTTGCAGCACCAAAACCGCAATGCGAAACGTGCTGTCATCATGTCCACTCGTCAGTTTCAACGCTGCACTCAGGGTGGCATTCTGCAGACGCATGAGGTGATGCCCAGGCAGGGGCACTAACAGCGCTGCTCCAGCGAGCGGTGTGCCTTCCGCTTTAAATGCCGCCATCGCACAGGGCTCAAGAAACGTGCCCTCGTCAAAATATGTTTTAACCAACGCCATGTTGTCCTCCTTGGTTGAATGGCCTATGCCGTATAGACATCAACTTCTCAACTGGGGATGACCGGACTTGCCTTCGTCGCCGAGGTGCTCGGGGCCCACACTGCTCAACCTGCACACGCCGCTTCCCGGACTCTCCATTGAGGGTGCCCCACGCGCGTCAGTCCCTGTGATGCTGCAAAGCAACAATTTCAGGTCTTGCGCTATTGCAGGGAAGGGAATCGGCCTAACATAAGGGTTATCCCTAATCACAATGAGAGGCTCCCCACAAGGGAGGTCAATCATGAGCACCTTCAAACATTTCCTTGAAAAGCTTTTTTCACCCCTTGATGCACAGCAGCAGGCTGAACAGGCTTACCTCGCCAAGTCCGTTGATGCTTGCGACCTGGAGCGCCGGATGCATGACCTCGAGTACAGCGACGGGGCAATGCTGGATTTTCCAGTGCACGCGGCTCACGCGGGAACGCACGCTTGGCGTTCGCCGTGGTGACATGCACCGCCGCGGCTTCACCCATTGCGGAGAAGCCAGCGTCGATTGAAGCGGGGGTGGCTTCGGCAGTCTCAGTTGCGAAGCTTGCCCTGCAATGGCCGTTCGACACCATGCGTGACCAGTACGCGAACGCTGTGCGCGCTGGGCTGGTTGAACGCTCGCTGATTGCATCAGCACGGTTCGAGCGCAAGCTCGCCGCGCTGGAGCAATCGGTATTGGGCGCCTGCGCCCGCCGCGTCTGACCGCGGTTTTTGTCCTCTGCTATTCAACGGGTTGCCGCAGGACGCGGCTGCCCGCATATTGGAACGCCGCGGAGCGTATCGCCTTCAGCTGGGTAAGTTGTCCAGTTCGGGGCCCCAGCCCTTGAGCCGATGACGCTGGTGTGCAGCGATTGCTTCGGCAGCCGGAAGGTCGGGGCGGGGATTCTTTCTGCGTTCAAGACCGAGATAGGCGATAACTTTCATCGGGCGTGGCCTGTGTCGGCCGGTCAGGTCATGCGTCGCGTTACGTACGGCCTCCGTACCGGCGGTCTGCACAAGCCACCGCGCCTGCTCCAAGTCCGCCGAGTTGGTGATACGCAGGCCGAGAGTGGTCATGCCTTCGTCACAAATCGCGGTATTCATCACACCTCCCACTGTCAAGACTGCGGCTGCGCGGTCTAATGTAAGACCATGTTATAGCGAGGCTGAGCGCCATCTCGTCCCGGGCGGGGCGGACCGCAATTGGACGATGCGTCCAAATTTTTCGGTGGTCGCCCTTGCAAAAAAAAGGCGCCGAACCCGGAAAGGATTCGGCGCTGAATTGCGACGCGTGACTGTTCGGCAAGCCGGTCGAGAAACGCGTTCTTGTTGTTGCCTTCTAAAGTCCGCGGGGTGCTGTCAATGGACCATTGCCGACATCGCATCTTCGGCGACCGATAAATCGGTCCGCCCAGGTGGCACATACAGCGGGTCTGGGATGCAAACCACGACGTGGAGTGTCTCGACTGCGAAACTGCTGATGACCGCCCGCGGCGCCGCTTCTATTGACCCGGCATTGAAGCATTGAACTCAAGCCGCATACCGAACCGGAGCATGCTGGAAGTAGCTCTTGATCCGCTCGGGCTGCCGCTGGACGCTGCTGAGGNTAGTTTGAGCAGTAGGTCATAAAGGTCCAAGCCGAGGGCCTCCTGTTCTAGGTCATAGCGCGACTGCATGACCCGTTGTTTGGCGGCATGCCACTGCTCTCCGTTGATGTTGTCGACGAGCCGGGCCGAGCTCAGCAGTGCGACTTGCCGGGTTTCTGGCACAGACACTGCGAGCGTCACACTGTTATGGACCTCGACGGCTTCGATAAACCAGTCACGCGCGACCTGGTCGACCATGGGCACGATGTACATCACTTGCGTCGATGCAGCTTGAATGTGAACCGCCACGCAGAGCATGCCCTGTCGCGATTTGGCGATGCCCATCGCGATGCCGTGCGGGATGGTTGGGTTTTCTAGGAGCCGGACGACGGCGTCAGGTAGCTCACATAGCAATGCGTGCCCGTCGTGACGTGGTTTCTGTTTAAGCGTTGTGAGCTCTTCTGCAAGCTGAACAGGGTCGAGCACGATGCCCGCAGCGCGGGTGGTCTTGATGGTCATAGTCAATGTTCCTTTGAGGTAGTAGGTGGCCTACACGTTGTGTAGCCACCGACCCCTTGGAGGAACAGTTTCAGTGCAGCAGCTGGCTCTGCACGGTCTCGGCGACAGACGCCTCGTCCATGTCGCTATCTGCGTGAGCACCGGGGGGCCAATCAGCCGGTTGGACGACTACGACGTGCCGCTCGCGCGTGATGACATCGTTAATCAATGACGCGTCATAGCCCTCCATCCCCGCGATGCTGACGACCGCGCGCAATTCCGCTCGGTGCAGCTGACCGGAGTGTTGAACCTCAGCGTCCGGCGCGACCTCAAGGGATGCCGGCAGTGACGCGGCGTCCGGCCTTTCGCCGAGGTAAGGCACGTCCATCACGGCGACGTACTCTGAATCAGATGCTGACAGCAGAAATCGGAACCGCCCATCGGGCTCCAGCGCCTGGAGCAACCACTTCATGGCTAGAGTGCTCTCAAGTGGCGTGACGACCGCCAGCTGCGTGTCGCCAACTTGCATCGTGAGGACCGCGTAACGTGCTCCAGTTCGGTCACCTCGCAACTCGACAAGGAGGCAGGTTTTATCCCCGGTAATGTCGGCAAGCAGATGCAGAAGCATGTGCGGCACCTCGAGGACCACGGTGTGATGCTGAAAGTCCGGGAGGTTCTTCATGTCGGGAAATGCCTGCTGTAGCTCATCAGGCGTCCAGATGACAGCTGATAACTGATAAATCGAGGGGTTTGGGCTCAATTGGTTTCTCCTTGGGTTGTTGGCCTTCTCCGTGTAGTCACGGCGAATCCAACAGCCCGCAGTGGCGAACCTGAATCCCGGCGTCACCTACCTCTTCGCTTCACGTACCCACACTCCTGCAGCGCGCGTAACAAGCTGCCATCGTTTTCGCCTTGCACCGCATCAAGCAACTGCGACCAAGTTTTGTAGGTCCTTGTTGTGCGGACGCCTTCTGCCGGCGCTTTGCCGTAACGCCCTGATGTAACGGCCTGGGCGGCGGCACGAATGGCCGTGAGCGCGTCGGTCAGCGGGTCGGTGGATTTGGTGGTTACCGCGGTTACGACCGAGCTCTTCGCATGCAGCCTGCTGACCGCCTGTTGCACACGTTCCAAGGTGGCCGCAGCGACGGGTCGCCCAGCACTTCGGTCGGCTGCCTCACCCAACAGCCGCACTGCCTCCTCGACACGCCACCCTGGGTCGTTCTCTCGCTGTTCGGTCGCACGTTGTTGCTCCGCTGCACGCTGTCTGGCTGGTGTGCAGACCTTGGATTCAACGAATGACAGCTCGTCGGAGCTCAGCCTGGATTGCAGGGGGGCTGGGATTGAGGTAGCCGTGAGGAGGATGCTGCCCACGTACCGCTGTTGCGTGTAGCCGTGAGTGTTGTCCGCGGAGCCTTTGGGAACCCAGTTTGAGCGGTAAAGGAGGGCATAGTTGCGCCGGATTTTGATGTGCATGTTGACGGGGCATGAGACAGGTGATGTCAGGTCTAGTAACCAGGTTTTATCCATCGGATATGCCTTGCCGATGCCTTGAAGCGACCTGCGGTGCCGGCTGCGTGGCGCAGGTATAAAAACGGTGTCTACACGTCGTCCCACTTCAACAAAGGACGACCCCATGACCCTGCCCATCGCCGTTAGCGGCAATGCCCCAACCGTGACTCGCAACGAGTACGGCGGACTCCAAATCCACACCTGTCTAGCCGCCGACCAGAACGGGGCTGTCCGGTCACTGCTGTCCCGAGCGGTTCACGCGGACCTGATTCCAGCGACGTACATCGAGCGCTCGAAGCGAGAGTTCGAGAGCCTGAACCATCACATCTACGACGTCCTTGTCGCAGAGGAGGCCGTTCACGCCGTTGTCGTTCTGGCACTCTCCTATTGGAAGGACCTGCGCAAGGAACGGACTCGAATCAGAAAAACTTATTTTTTGGTTCAAGATGCGCTTGACCGGAGCGTCAAGGTTGTTCGTGCCGAATGAAAATTGACCCACTTTTGAAGGTTATGCCGACGCAAAATTGACCCGGGTGTTCCACCTACCCTGCTGCTTTTTTAGGCACGGGGGGCAGGAGTGATCAC
This sequence comes from Thiomonas sp. OC7, assembly GCF_900634595.1. Taxonomy (NCBI): domain Bacteria; kingdom Pseudomonadati; phylum Pseudomonadota; class Betaproteobacteria; order Burkholderiales; genus Thiomonas; species Thiomonas sp. OC7. Next base: position 2,988,523 of record NZ_LR131953.1, read on the forward strand.
CATGGACATGATTGGCAAGATCCGGCGGATGCATTTCCGCCAGAACAAATCCGTTCGAGAGATTGCCCGCAGTACGGGGCTGTCGCGCAACACGGTGCGTACCTGGCTACGCCAGCCGGGCGATGTCGTACCGCGGTACGCGGCGCGGCGAACACAACCCTCGCGCAAGCTCGCGCCCTATGTGGAGTGGCTCCGGCAGGCCGTGGCCATTGATGCGCAGCGTCCTAAAGCGCAGCGGCGCACGGCCAGGGCATTGCATGCCGAGTTGAAGCGACAAGGCTATGACGGCGCCTACAGCCGCGTCACCGATTTACTGCGCGCCTGGCGACAGGCCGATGGCACGAGCCCTGTGCACGCCTTCGTGCCCTTGACGTTTGCGCTGGGCGAAGCCTTCCAGTTCGACTGGAGTGAAGAGAGCATGGTGGTGGGCGGCGTGCCGTACCGCGTGCAGGTTGCCCACGTCAAGCTGTGCGCCAGCCGTGCCTTCTGGCTGGGGGCCTATCCCAGCCAAGGTCACGAGATGCTGTTTGACGCCCATACCCAGGGGTTTGCCGCCTTCGGCGGAGTGCCGCATCGCGGCATCTATGACAACATGAAGACAGCCGTCGACAAAGTGCACCCGCGCAAGAAGCGCGACGTCAACGCGCGCTTTGCGGCGATGTGCAGCCACGACCTGTTCGACCCCGACTTCTGCAACGTCGCTTCCGGTTGGGAGAAGGGGGTGGTGGAGAAGAACGTCCAGGACAGCAGGCGACGTGTGTGGATTGAGGCCCTGTCGACGCCCTGGCGCTCCTTTGCCGAACTCAACGCCTGGCTGGCCATGCGCTGCCGGGCCTTGTGGCAGGAGATCTTCCATCCCGAGTTCAGCCAGTTCACCGTGGCCGAGATGCTCGAGCACGAGCAGCCCCACCTCATGCCCATGCCTACAGCGTTCGACGGCTATGTGGACAACACGGTCAAGGTCAGCAGCACCTGTCTGGTGGCCATGGCCGGCAATCGTTACTCCGTGCCCTGTGAACTCGCCGGGCGGCGGGTGAGCACCCGGGTGTATCCCACCGAGGTGGTCGTGGCGCATGACGGCGTGTGTGTGGCCCGCCATGCCCGGCTGGCCAACCGGGGGCTGACCACCTACGACTGGCAGCACTATGTGCCGCTGATTCAACGCAAACCCGGGGCGTTGCGCAACGGCGCGCCGTTTGCCGATCTGCCCAAGCCCTTGCAGCAACTGCGCCAGGCGCTGCTGCGGCAAGACGGGGGCGACCGGCTCATGGCCCAGGTGCTGGCTCTGGTGCCCGCATCCGGGCTGGAGGCGGTGCTGGTGGCCGCCGATCTGGTGTTGGAGGCGACGGCCCCCTCCGGGCGCATCAGCGTGGAACACGTTGTCAACGTCATGGGACGGCTGCAAACCGGCCCCCAGCCTGCGGAGGTCACCACGGTCTTGACGATGGCCGATCCACCCCGCGCCGACACGGCCCGCTATGACCGCCTGCGCGTGACTGACGAGGAGCGTGATCATGCGTGAGGTCATTGCGGAACTCAAGGCGTTGCGGCTGCACGGCATGGCCGGTGCCTGGGCCGATTTGCAAGGTCTGGGGACGAACGCCAGGCTGGATGTCGCGCAGTGGCTCGTTGAGCATTTGCTGCAGGCTGAGCAGGAAGATCGCGCCGTGCGCTCGGTGCGTCATCAGATCCTCTCGGCCCGCTTCCCGGTGCACCGCGATCTGGCGGGGTTTGACTTTGATGCCTCAAGGGTCGATCGCAAGCTGGTGGGGCAACTCGCCAGCATGGCCTTTACCGAAGCCGCGCACAACGTCGTGCTGGTGGGCGGGCCCGGCACGGGTAAGTCGCACCTTGGAACGGCCATCGGCGTGGCGGGCATCACGCAGCACGGCAAGCGGGTGCGGTTTTACTCCACCGTCGATCGGGTCAACGCGCTGGAGCAGGAGAAGGCGCAGGGCAAAGCCGGGCGGATTGCAGCAAGCCTCTTGCGCATGGACTTGGTCATTCTCGATGAACTGGGGTATCTCCCCTTCAGTCAGGCGGGCGGGGCTTTGTTGTTCCATCTGCTGTCCAAGCTCTACGAACACACCAGCGTGCTGATCACGACCAATCTGGCCTTCGGCGAGTGGTCTAGCGTGTTCATCGATGCGAAGATGACCACGGCTTTGCTCGACCGGCTCACACACCACTGCCACATTCTGGAAACCGGTAACGAGAGCTACCGCTTCCGTCACAGCACGGAAACCGCCAAGACCCGCATCAAGGCGCGGGAGCAAAGGCGTTCGGGCACAGCACAGGCACCCCAGCCCGCTGAGCCCGAGACACCGCTTTGACCCCCACAAGCCCTTGGGGCAAGCCGCTCTGGGCTACGCCCGGCGCAGCTTGCCCCAAGGATCCAAACCCACCAACCAGGAGCCAACCCCACGCAAAAACCGTAGACTTATCCACACCCGACTGCGACGCAGTCGGCCTTAGACCCCGGGTCAAAATTGAATCGGCACGGTGGAGGTGCGGACGAATTCTTGGACTACTCTGGAGGTAGTTCATGTATTCATACGAGGATCGACTGCGAGCCGTGCAGCTCTACATCAGGCTGGGCAAGCGTGTTGGCTTGACCATCCGCCAGCTCGGCTATCCGACGAAGAACGCGCTCAGAAGCTGGCATCGGCAGTACGTCCAGAGCCTCGAGTTGCCCGCTGGCTACGTGCGCCCGCCGAATTACACGCAGGCGCAGAAGGACCAGGCGGTCGGGCACTACCTTGCGAACGGCCGCTGCATCGCGATGACGATCGAGACATTGGGCTATCCCTCAAGGGACCTGCTTTCCGCTTGGATCAAAGAGCAGCACCCAGAGTCTCGCGCGCGGATCGTTGGCCGAGCCCAGGAGCTGTCGCTCGCGATGAAAAAGTCCGCGGTCATCGCACTGTGCACGCGACAGGGAAGCGCCCAGGCGGTGGCTCAAGAGTTGGGCGTGTCACGGCCATCGCTGTACATCTGGAAGAATCAGCTTCTCGGCCACGACGTATCCGCATCCATGAAGCGCCAACGCGATTCCTCGCCAAGCCAGCAGCGAGACGAACTGGAACAAAAACTCGAAGAGCTTCGCCGAGACGTCCAGCGCCTGCAACTCGAGCATGACCTGCTGAAGAAGGCGAATGAACTCTTAAAAAAAGACCTGGGCATCGACCAGCACCTCCTGACGAATCGGGAGAAGACACAGCTAGTTGATGCCCTGAGACCGACCTATGCGCTGCCGGATCTGCTGCGAGCCGTTGGCCTGGCGCGTAGTTCCTACTTCTACCATCGGGCTCGGCTCGGGGCTGGCGACAAGTATGTCGAGGTGCGCCGCGCCATGGCCGAGATCTTCGAGTGCAACTACCGCTGCTATGGCTACCGCCGGATGCATGCCTCGCTCATCGAGCAGTCCGTGAACATCTCCGAGAAGGTTGTTCGGCGACTGATGAAGCAGGAGAGTCTGGTCCCGGTCGTAGCCAAGCGCCGTCGATACGGCTCGTACATGGGAGAGATCAGCCCGGCACCGGACAACCTCCTGAACCGAGATTTCAGCGCGGCCGCGCCGAACGAGAAGTGGCTCACCGACATCACGGAGTTCCAGATTCCTGCTGGCAAGGTATACCTTTCCCCGATGATCGATTGCTTCGATGGCATGGTCGTGAGCTGGTCGATCGGCACGCGCCCGGACGCTGAGCTGGTCAACACGATGTTGGACGCAGCCATCGAGACGGTTGCCGCCAGCAGCCGACGGCCCGTGGTGCATTCCGATCGCGGCGGCCACTACCGCTGGCCTGGTTGGCTGTCACGGATCGCCGAGGCGAAGCTCGTCCGCTCGATGTCACGCAAGGCATGCTCGCCGGACAACGCGGCGTGCGAAGGCTTCTTCGGTCGCCTGAAGAACGAACTGTTCTACCCTCGCAACTGGCTGAACACGACCATCGACGAGTTCGGCTCGGCCTTGGACTCGTACATCCGCTGGTACAACGAATCAAGGATCAAGATGCCTCTGGGCTGCCGCAGCCCAGTCGAGTACCGCAGAAATCTGGGAATAGCTGCTTAACCAGTCCAAGTTTTCTGCCGCGCCCCCGGTGGGTCAAAATTCCATCGGCACGAACAAGCTTGAGGCCCGCCGGTTCATAGCTTCGCAGGGTGATGAGCATGGAGTGGTTTTGATAAGCCAGGCATCCGAAGATTGTCTGGCGCCAGAAGGACCCGAGAGCGTTGCGGTCCATGCCGTTCTTCTCGCCAAAAGTGTGCGATTGGTAAGCCCATCTGCGTATAGTCCAGTTTCGATTCGCGACTCGGAGGCGGCATGGACAAAATTTCTCGAGCGTCGGTATATTTATTGCCGAGGCCTTGAAAATAAAATTCGGTAGCTGTATAATTCATGTATTCGCATTGCTTGAGAAGATTCTCGAACAATACGACGATTCACCCGCGTCAGCGGGTAAGGTAGGAGCAAGTTGGTCGCCGTATAGGCGGATTGGTAATGCCGCTCCTACCTCGCGATGGGGTTCCCGTCGCGGTTGGCCGCCGTATAGGCGGAGAGAGGCCCGGTCATTTTGACCGGGCCTCTCCTTTTCAGGAGGCGGTTGATTTGACGCATGCGTCTGTCGCCGTGGCGAATGAAGCCGCACCGCAGGGTTGTAGCGCGGAGGGGACAAGGAAACGAGAGCCGTCTGGCCTTGTCCGCGAAGCCATCAGGACTGGACCAACGTCAGCTTGTGAAGAGTTCCCACCTCGCCGCCATGATGCGCAACGTTTCATCTGGCACGCCGTGTTCATTAGGCCAGGAACCATGCGCTTCGATGATGCGCACATTGCGACTCATTGCCAGGTAAGGCTCAATTTCGCGCCGTTGCGTGAACGTGTTGCTTACGACAGTGCGCTGTCCAGCCCTGAGTGCCTCTCTGGTCATTCTTTGGCACCAGGCATGCGCATCGCGAATACGGGTTCGGTCGTAGCAGTAGGCGCCGTCCTGCATGAAAAACATGTCGGCCTCGAAATGCGCGTAGCCAACCAGAGCAAGCACCTTCGCCATGGTCGATTTTCCAGAGCCTGGCAGGCCTCGAATCAGGACGAGCTCGGTATCAGCAGAAGCTAGCGGGGTAATTTGCCGATGCGGGTTGACCGGCACCTGCTTGCGGTTGGCGCGAAGGGTCGTGGGGTTGACGCTTTTGGTTGCTTCCATCTTGGTATCTCCAAAAAGTGGGTGGAGACACGTGAAGCGACCGGTTAACCTTAAATTTTTCCCCCATCGACCTTAAATTCCTGTCGCTTTTATCAACTGAAAAGCAGAACTGCTTGCTGTCGAAGCGTCTGGGTTGCGCACGCACTGCACATTCGCTCCTCTGTGCAACAGCCATGACTTCAACGACGTTCTGCGTCTGCTCGATGACTTGCAACGCATAGGGAAGCTTGGCGTCGCCTCCCGGTGAACTGGCACGGGGGAAACGTCGCGTTCTGCCCACCTCCCCATCAGCGACGCCCGCGCGATGACGAAATTGCCTCGCGAATGAAAGGCGAACAAGCGCAATGTGCGCGTCATGTTGCAGCCGAGGTATCCAGGCTGGGAATGCCCGACAAGGCCACGGCCGTTCGAGGCGGCACCTAGAATTTGGGCACCCCGGCGGTTTCCGTTTCCTTCGTCACGACCATGCCCACTTGGACCACCTACCTCATCTTCGTCAGCTTTGCCCTGGCCGCGTCCTTCACACCCGGGCCGGCGGTCATGCTGTCGATACACAACGCCATGCACTTCGGCTGGCGGCGTGCGCTGTGGTCGTCGCTCGGGAACGTCTCAGGTTTGCTCACTTTGGCCACTCTGAGCGCATTGGGACTCAACGCCGTGCTGCAAACGTCCGCACTCGCTTTCAACCTGGTCAAGGTTGCCGGTGCCACATACCTCATCTGGTTGGGCATTCAGCAGTGGCGCAAGGCGGGGCAGGCTTCGTCGCAAGCACTGGCCACCGTGTCCGGCGAGCAGCGGGTCGACCACCATCCGCGCAAGCTCTACGTCAAGGGTGTTGCGGTGGCCCTGACCAACCCCAAAGCGATTGCCTTCATTGCGGCCCTGTTCCCGCAATTTCTCAGTGCGTCGCAGCCTATGGGGCCTCAGTACGCTGTGCTGACGGCCACGTTCATGACCATCTCGTTGCTTGTCCTGAGTCTCTACGCAGGGCTTGCCGTGCTGACGCGCAGGCGCCTGAACACGTGGTTCGCCTCGGGTTGGCCGCAGCGCGTTTCCGGAACGGTCTTTTGTGCCTTCGGCGTCGGTCTGCTGCGCCTGCACCGGGCGTGAGGCAAGAACCAGAGCTGTATCGGGTGCAATCGCAGCCTGCAAAGCAGGCAGCGCGTACTGGTGGTGTATCGGCGTAACGGTCCGCCTGTGGCCGGGGGCTGGTTACCGCGTTACGCGGTTACTCCGCTGCGCATAGACGAGAACATCAACAACCAGGCAGGTGCTTGGTGCGGCAGCCCGGCGCGGGGTTGTCTCCCTTGTTCTTTTCGTCACCCTCCAGCGCAACTGGCTAGCGCCGTAAGCTACGTCTACGCCGACGACAAGGCATACACACTACGGCTGTTCAGCCGGAGTGTGTTTCAAAACCAGGGGAACTGATGAGCTACATCGACCGCAATCTGCTAACCAACGAGCAAGTCTTGTATAGGGCACATCTCAGCTGGATTGTGTTCATCTCACCATCCTTGCTCATCCTCCTCGGGCTCGCAATTCTTGCCATCGATGGCAATATTGCAGCCATCGGTGCCATCCTCCTGCTCGCAGGATTGGCTGGCTTTCTCGGCGCCTTCATTCGGTACAAGACCTCCGAGTTCGCGGTAACGAACAAGCGGGTCATCATGAAAGTGGGGCTTGTCCGCAGAACGTCTGTAGAACTTGTGCTCAACAAGATTGAGAGCATTACTGTTGTCCAGGGGATTACAGGAAGGGTTTTCAACTTTGGCTCGGTTGCTATTGTCGGCACAGGCGGAACCCATGACCCATTCCATCGCATTGCGGCGCCGATGCAGTTTCGGCGGGCGGTGCAGGAACAGTTGGCGGGGTAAACAGCAGGGGTGCAAAGGTTGGGGGGGCAAACGGCCACCTCAGATGGCGAACAGGGTCGACGCCCGCGGCAGAAGACCAAGTGCTTGGCATGGAGGAAGCGCCCATCCCATCCTGATAGAAAGACAAAGACAGCAATCAGGCGTGTCCATGTCAGAACGAAAGCGCCCTGAGTCGCCTGCTACACCGTCAAGCTCGGGCAAGAGGTCACACACGTCGCACGGAACGCCGCGCCCGCTAATCGGCAAGGTGTCGACCATCACCATGTTCTGGTTGCGACAGAGTGGCTTGCCGAGGCCAGGTTCCAGTTCGAGAGTTCGGCGGTAAGCTTAGGCCAAACGACTCGGAGACCGCATGCGCTTTATCCACGCCGCTGACATTCATCTTGACAGCCCGCTCACTGGCTTAAGTGCTTACCAGGACGCACCTGCGGAACTGCTTCGAACGGCAACACGCGATGCGTTCGAAAATCTTGTCAGCGTTGCCCTTGAAGAGCAGGTCGATTTTATGGTCATCGCTGGGGACCTTTACGACGGCACCTGGCGGGATTTCAACACCGGCATCTTTTTCTCTGGCCAAATGGGGCGCCTGCGGAAAGTCGGCATTCCGGTCTATCTTCTCTATGGCAATCACGACGCCGAAAGTGAGATGACGAAACGGCTTACCCTACCCGACAACGTGCACGCCTTCTCGTCGAGTAAGGCGGAGACGTTCAGACATGCGGACCTTCAAGTGGCCCTGCACGGGCGCAGTTTCAAGGTTGCCGCAACAACAGAGAACCTCGTCCACACCTATCCCGACCCCGTCCCAGGGTGGCTCAACATTGGCGTTTTGCACACCGCGCTCGAGGGCAACACAGCGCACGCCAATTACGCGCCGTGTTCGGTGGCGGAATTGCATGCCAAGGGCTACGGTTACTGGGCGCTGGGTCATGTGCACGACCACCGGCAATGGGGTGGCGCATCGACAATTGCGTACCCAGGGAACCTCCAGGGTCGCCATATCCGGGAGACGGGGCCGAAGGGCGCGTTGCTGGTGACGGCCCAAGGTCAGGACATCCAGTCGGTCGAGCGTCTCGTCGTAGACGTGCTTCGCTGGGCCGTGCTGGATGTGGACGTCTCACACGCCAATACGCTCGCCGAGGTTGTGCAGTCCATACGTTTGGGTCTCGAAGCGCTGGTCTCTGGCGCAGAGGGCTCGCTGACCTTGGCGGTGCGGGTGAGGGTGGCGGGTAACTCACCTGCCCACGGCCACCTTTTTGGGCTTGAAAATCAGTTGCGCGCCGAAGTGTTGAACCAAGCTGCCGCCATCGCGCCAGGGCGTCTATGGATTGAGAAAGTCAAGCTGGAGACGCAACCCGTTGAGCAGTCCGTCCATGTCGCTGCGCGCGCCGACGCCATCGCTGACCTGCAGTCCATTCTGTCCACTGCGGAAGATGACACCGAGTTCCTGCAGTCCCTCCGCGAGGATTTGATGCAAATGGTCGGCAAGCTGCCGTCGGATGTCCTGCATGCCGTGCCGCAATTGGAGGTGATTCGAAACGGCGATGTACGGGACCTCGTGCGCAGTGTCGTGCCATCCCTCGTAGCCCACGTTGCGAAGGCGGAGTGAGTGGTATGCGAATCCAGCGAATCGACCTCATCCGCTATGGAAAATTCACAGGTAGCAGCGTCGAGTTGCCACAGCGCCGTCACGACATTCATGTCATCGTCGGCCCCAATGAAGCGGGTAAATCCACCGTGCGTTCGGCCATCGTGGACATGCTCTATGGATTTCCGATGCGCTCCGCCCATGCTTTCCTGCATCCTTTGCCAGAACTGCGGCTGGGCGGCCTGCTTGAACAGGACAACAGTCACCTGGAGTTTCACCGCATCAAGGCCAATAGACAAACGCTTCGTACGCCCCAGGACGCGCCGCTGACAGACGGCACCTTGGGTGGATATCTCGGAAGCACGGACCGGGAATTCTTTTTGCAGATGTTCAGCTTGGACCATGAACGGCTTGTCAAAGGTGGCGCGGCAATTCTGTCGGCTTCGAGCGACCTCGGCCAGATTCTGTTTCAGTCCGCTGCGGGAGTCGCGTCTCTCGGGGACATCCGCGAAGCGCTCCAGACGGAAGCCAACAAACTCTGGGGTCCTCGCAAAGCAGGAGACCGCGCCTATTACCAGGCACTCGAGGCCTTCGAGGCAGCCACCAAGACGCTCAAGGACGCCACGGTTCGCGCCAAAGACTGGTCCGATGCCCAGAGCAAGCTTGCCGAACTCGACAGCGAACTTGTGGACGCCAGGCAGCGCCACACCGCGCTCAAGCAACGGCACCGGCAGTTGAATCGGGTCCTCGCCGTCAAGCCGTTTTTACTGGAGCTCGACCAGCTTCGCCTTCAGCTCGATGCCCACGCGCATACCCCGTCTCTGCCGGAGAGCAGCGCGACGACGCTGGCCGATGCGGAACAGAAGGCGGCCGTTGCCGCGAGCGAAGTCAAGCACCACGCCGAGGCGGAGGGGGCAGCCCAGACGGAGCTTGCGGCGCTGCATGTCGAACGCAATCTTCTGGAACACGGCGCAGAAATCGTTGAGCTGAACAATCAGCGCCTGCAGTACCGGGCCCATCCGAACGATATTGCGCGGCGGCAAGCCGAGGTGGACGCGCAGTGGCAGGTGGTGGCGGCACTGGTGCGGGAGATGGGATGGGCTGACATGGATGAGCAAGCCCTTCGAGCATGCATGCCCACCGCCATGACGCGTTCGAGCCTGGCGCATCTCATCACACGGCATGGCGTCCTCCATGAAAAGCGACAAGCCTCCCAAAAAGCACTCAAGGCCAAGGCCAGGGAGCTCGAAAAGGCGCAGGCGGAACTGGACGGGCTGCCGGCGGGGCAAGCACCAGTCGACCTGGTCGTGGCCTTGACGGCTGCCCAAAGTCTTGGCGATTTCGAGGGCAGCTTGCGTGAGCGGGAGACTCTCGTTGCGCAGCGCAAGTCGGAAGCCGAGTCGGCCCAGCTCGCACTCCACCCCTGGCAAGGACAGCCGGAGACCTTGCGGTCCATGGCGCCGCCCTCCAGGGAGACCATCCAAGCCCTGGTCCTGGCCCAAAACCAGGATGAAGCCGAGACCAGGGCCGCAGCCAAGCGCGTCGCCGAGCTTGAAGCCGAGGCGGATACGCTGAAGCTCGATATCAAGCAGTTTCTCGACACACGCCATCCGGTCACGCGCGAAGAGGTCATGCATGCGCGCCAAACCCGGGACAACACCTGGGCTAGCCTGAAATTGCAGCCCGGGCGTATCGTCGATGCCGCGCCCCAGTTCGAGCGTGAAATCGCCGAGGCTGACGCGCTGGCCGATAGCCGGCATGACACGATTCAGGACGCAAGTACCCTCCACGCCAAGCGAGCCCAACTTGAACGAACCGCGCTCGCCATGGACAGCGCACAGGCGACCTTGAAGGTGCTGCGCGGTGGCGCGCAGGAGCGCCAGACCCAATGGGAGTTGCAAGCGCAGTGCTGCGGGCTCCCGCCGCTGTCCTTTCAGTCGATGGGCGGTTGGCTCGATGCTCGAAGCCGAGCGTTGGAGTTAATGGACGCGCTGACGGCCGCCACGCAGTCGCATGTGGCTCAGCAACAGGCCATCGAGCATGCGAGAGCCGAGTTATCGCTGGCCGTGCAGTCCCTGGGCATGCCAGTTCACAAGGACTCACTCCGCGCACTCATGGTGCAGGCTGAGACCCATTTGAATGCCGTCACGCAAGCTCTTGGGCAGTGCCAAACGGTCATGCGGCAAATTGGTGATGCCACCCGAGACCTTGAGTCCCTTCGTCTGGAGCAAGACAGCAACCAAACGGCCCTCGATGCATGGACGCTGCAATGGACAGCGGCCTTAGAGAAGGCTGGATTTGCGCAGTCGGACGTGACGGCCACCGTTGAGAGCTCGCTTCAAATCCTTCAGAAAATTGACTCAGGCCTGGACCTGATGCGCAAAACCCGGGTGGAGCGCATCGAGACGATGCGAGCCGACCTTGCAGCCTTTGAGCAGGCCGCCAAGGCACTAGCGGCACAGGCTGGTGCCGACCTTGCTGCCCACTCTCCCGAGGAAATCGCTCAGGCGCTCGACCGCAGGCTGCGCACGGCCCAGGAAGCCGAGAAGGAACATCGCCGACTGCGCGCCGCTTTGGAGGTTGCCAAGCAAAGCAAAGCTGGCGCTCAGGCGCGTGTCGAGCAGGCGAACGCTGCCATCCAGCCGATGTTCGAGCGCACAGGAGCTGCTACTCACGAGGAACTTCGCGCTGCCATTTCTGCATCGGACGAATACAGGCAGCTCTTGGCGCGGCATACCAAGGCAGAGGACTCGGTACGAAAGCTCGGCGAAGGCATGAGTCTGGACGCCCTGAGAACGGAGTCCGACTCCAGTGACGCGACCGCCGCCGCTGCAGAGCTCGGCGAACTGGACCAACAGGAAGAAGAACTATTGAGTCAAGACCGCGAGCTGTCTGCTGCCAGGCAGGACGCCAAGACGCGGCTATCAACCATGGCGGGTAGCACTGGAGGCGCGATAGCTGAAGCGAAGAGGCAGGAGGCGCTGGCGGGGATGGTGGATGCGGTCGAGCAGTATGTGAGACTCCACACCGCAGGCCGCCTTCTGCGCTGGTCTATCGAACAATACCGCGAACTCAAGCAGGGCCCTATGCTTGAGACAGCCAGCCGAATTTTTGCGCGACTGACGCTGGGCTCGTTCGAGCGGCTGTCTGTCGATTTTGAGAGTGAACCGCCCAAGCTTCAGGGACGCAGGCAGAGCGGCGAGTCAGTGGGCGTCGATGGCCTGAGCGACGGCACGCGCGACCAGCTCTATCTAGCCCTACGCCTGGCGGCGCTGGACATGCATCTCGCGCAATCGCACGCGATGCCATTCATTGCCGATGACCTCTTCATCAATTACGACGATGCCAGGTCCAAGGCGGGGCTGGAAGCGTTGGGGGAGCTTTCGATGAAGACGCAAGTCGTTGTGCTGACGCACCATGACCATCTGCTACCAGCGTTCCGCGATATCTTTGGACGCGATGTGAACGTAGTTGAGCTTTGAATCTTCGAGGACAACGCCTTGGGGCCTGGGAGGTCCCCAGGACATCAGTCTTTGTTCGGGCCTTCGACGCTGTTCTCCAAGACCGCACCTGTCTTGGCATCCACGCCGATTTCGCGCTCGGTTTGGCCGACTTTGACATCAAACGAATAGCGCAGACCGCTACCACCCTTTTCCTGCTCCAGTTCCTCGGCCGTGATGGCAGCGCCCGGAATGGCTTTCAGGGCGATGGCTCTGGCTTGCTCCAGGGTAATTTTGGCGTCCTTGGTGTATTGCTGACCATCGAAGGCATGGGCGGTGACTGCAGTGCCCAATCCGAGCGCAATCGCGCTGGCAGCAAGGAATGACTTGTTCAGTTTCATGGTGGTACTCCATCAAGTGTTGACCGGTGCCCCTGGGAAAAGACCGAGAGGCGGCGCAATTCATTTGCGTTGATGGAAGTGTCGCGGACAGAACTTAGTGGGTACATAGCGGAGTATTAGGCGAGACTTAGCGCTCCGAATTCTCACGCCTTTCGTGGCGAGTACGCTTGGTCACATTTTCGGCAGTTACATCTCAACCGCTGCCCGTAAACTCGGCTTGGAATGAGGCGTTGAGCCAAGCTGCTGCTGCAGAAGAGCGGGCAAGGTGAGGCGCCTTTAGTTTCCTTGCCCCCAACAAAAACGCCTCAGCCCATGTCTCAATCCTTCTCCGAACTCGCCAACTTCATCTGGTCCGTCGCAGACATTCTGCGTGGCGACTACAAGCAGGCCGATTACGGAAAAATTATCCTGCCCTTCACCTTGCTGCGCCGCCTGGACTGCGTGCTCGAGAGCACCAAGCAGGACGTGCTGGAAGAGCACAAGAAGCGCCAGGCAGAAGGCGGGATGGCTCAGGACGTCTACCTCACCCGCAAGAGCAAGCAGACCTTCTACAACACCAGCCCGTTTACCGTGCCGGGCCTTCTGGCCGACCCCCAGCACATTCGCCTGAACCTCATCACCTATATCGGCGACTTCTCGTCGGAGGCGATGGACGTATTCGCCCAGTTCAAATTTCTCGACCGAGTGGGCGAGCTGGACGACAAAAACCTGCTGTTTCAAATCGTCCAGAAATTTGCCGGCATCGACTTGCATCCAAATGCGGTGCCCAACGAAACCATGGGTCTGGTGTTCGAGGAACTCATCCGCAAGTTTGCAGAAGCCTCGAATGAGACCGCCGGGGAGCACTTCACCCCGCGTGAGGTCATCTCTCTTATCGTCCACTGCCTGTTTGCAGGAGACGATGAGGCATTGGCCAAGCCTGGCGTCATCCGCTCCCTCTACGACCCGACAGCCGGCACCGGAGGCATCTTGTCAGTCGGCGAAGCGGTCGCCAAAAGTATCAATCCCTCCGCCGTCATTCGCCTTTTTGGCCAGGAGCTCAACGACGAGTCTTACGCCATCTGCAAGGCCGACATGCTCATCAAGGGCCAGGACCCCAAGAACATCGTCCGTGGCAACACCCTTTCGGCCGATGGCTTCGTCGTCGAGACCTTCGACTACGGTGCCGCGAATCCCCCCTTTGGCGTCGACTGGAAAAAGGTGCAGGACGTGGTCAAGGCCGAGCACGAGCGCCGGGGTTACGCCGGGCGCTTTGGTCCAGGCCTGCCGCGCGTGTCGGACGGCTCCCTGCTGTTTCTGATGCACCTCATTTCCAAGATGCGCCCGGCAGCCGAAGGCGGGGGCCGCATTGGCATCGTGCTCAACGGCTCGCCCCTGTTCACCGGGGATGCTGGTTCCGGCGAATCCGAAATCCGCCGATGGATTCTGGAGAACGACCTGCTGGACGCCATCATCGCGCTGCCCAACGACCTCTTCTACAACACAGGCATCGCCACCTACATCTGGATTCTGGGCAACCACAAGCGCCCTGACCGCAAGGGCAAGGTCCAGCTCATCGACGCCACACGCATGTACGCCAAGATGAAAAAAAGTCTGGGCAATAAGCGGGTCTTCCTGACCGACGGGCAAATCGTCGAAATTGTTGAGACGTATTCCGGCAACCTCGATGGCGCCACCTTTGGGCTTGAGTACAAGGAGCCGGTCAAAGGTAACGGCCAAGGAGCCACAAACGGCCAGACCGAGGACGAACCGCCTCGCGTGGTGTCCAAAATCTTCCCCACCACCTTCTTCGGCTACCGGAAGGTGACGGTAGACAGGCCCCCGCAGCCAGGTAAAGAGGTGAAAGTCAAGTTCAAGAAAGGACAGAAGCCGTATGACCCGGACCTGCGTGACACCGAGAGCATCCCCTTGGGCGAGGACATCGCGGCCTACATGGCGCACGAGGTACTGCCTCACGTGCCGGACGCTTATGTCAACCAGGACATCAAGGACGAGAAAGACGGCCAGGTTGGCAAGGTGGGCTATGAAATCAACTTCAACCGCTACTTCTATCTCTACAAGCCGCCGCGCAAGCCTGAGGTGATTGCCGAGGAGATTCGGGCGATGGAGACAAGGTTCCTGGAGTTGATGAAGGGGGTGGTGGCGTGAGTCGTTTCGATACGGTAGCGGATGCGTTCGCCAAGGCTTCGAACTTTCCACTTTCTCCCGCAAAATTTCTTTTTTCTCAGCGGAAAGAAATCAATCATGGCATGCGCTGTAAAAATGACCTGCCCCCCGTCAGCCGTACCACGGTGAAGTTCGTGGAGTCCATCACGATGGAGAATGATGGACATGAAGACGAGTCGATTCAGCGAAGAGCAGATCATTGGGTTTCTCCGGCAGGCCGAGGCTGGCGTTTCGGTCAAGGAGGTGTGCCGCACCGGCGGCTTCAGCGACGCGACGTTCTACAAGTGGCGCGCCAAGTTCGGCGGCATGGAGGCATCCGAAGCGACGCGGCTGCGTGCACTGGAGTCGGAGAACGCCAAGCTGAAGAAGCTGCTGGCCGAGGCGCACCTGGACATGCACGCGCTCAAGAGCGTTCTCGGGGTAAAACGCTAGCCCCACGGGTCAAACGCGAGGCCATTGGCAAGATGATCAGCGAGCATCATTTGTCCGAGCGCCGAGCGTGCTGCCTCGTGGGGCTCAGCAGAGATAGCTATCGCCATGCGCCCCAGCAGGATGCGCTCAACACGGCACTGCACGGCAAGATCGTTGAGATCGCGCATGTCCGGCGGCGGTTCGGGTATCGGCGCATCCACGACCTGCTGCGCCCCGCATTTCCGGGCATCAACCATAAGCGGGTGTATCGGCTGTACAGCCAGGCCAACCTGGCTGTGCGCAAGCGCAAGAAGGTCCAGCGCGCGGCGGCCGAGCGCGTGCCGCTGCAACTGGCCAAAACGGTCAACGAGGTGTGGAGCATGGATTTTGTCAGCGACAGTTTGGTAAGCGGCCGACGGTTGAAGTGCCTGACCGTGGCCGACGACTTCAGCCATGAATGTGTGGACATTGCGGTCGACTACGGCATTTCCGGTGCCTACGTGACGCGCCTGCTCGATCAAGCCGCCCAATTTCGCGGCTACCCCGCAGCCGTCCGAACCGACAACGGACCGGAATTCACCAGTCAGGCATTCATGGCCTGGGCCACGAGTCGCGGCGTGCGCCACATCCTGATCGCACCGGGCAAGCCGACGCAGAATGGGTTCATCGAGAGCTTCAACGGCAAGTTCCGCGACGAGTGCCTCAACGAGCAATGGTTCGAGACGCTGCACCAAGCCAGAGTGACCATTGCTGAATGGCGCCGCGACTTCAACGAGGTGCGGCCCCACAGCAGTCTGGGTCGGATACCTCCGGCGCGATTCGCCGAGCAGCATCGCCAGCGCGCTGGCGATGCTGCTCACCCCGCAACCCCCAACGAGGTGAATTAACCTTGCAACCCGGACTCCTGACTTAACGTTGGTACGGCGCGAGGGGGCAGGTCAGAGCGACGCATTGACGCACTGCAGCGTGCGCTGGCGTACAGACATCCGCGCAACGCAGACCTAAAGTCTGTAGCTTCCATGCTTCCTGAAGCTGAATCATTCCGCGATGCAAGCCGCAGGAAGCCGCCTGAGCCAAGAGCCCATTGACATGACCAGACCTCGCACTGCAGCGACCCGCGCTTTTCTTCAAAAATGCGCGGTACTTTTTTCCGGAGCGCCATGGATGCTCAGCGGAGCCCAGGCGCAGATGCCAACCCCGCCGGCCCCTGTGCATGTCGGCAGTCATCTGTGCGGTGGAGTAGGCGATAGCAGTTTGACGCAATTGCAATCAAGGGCTACCGACTACAACCTGGGTTTCTGGATGGTCGGCGGGCCGAGTGGAGCCTATCTGGCGGATGTGCCAATCGAGATCCGGTCCGGCCGCCAGACGGTGGCCAGCTTCACCGCGGATGGCCCCCTGTGCTACGTCAAACTGCCCGGGGGTCGTTACACAGTGACCGGAACGCATAACGGCCAGACCCGCAGCGTCCAGGTGCAGAGCGGAAGCATGAACAACTATTTGCGCTGGTAGGTTTTGCGCCAGCCATCAACCGCAACACGCCGCGTCGCCCGCCATGCCATCAAAAATTCTTGTTCCCCTGGATGCAAGCGAGACCGCACAAGCCGCAGCAGCGCATGCCATCGGCCTGGCGCGGCAGCAATCCGCTGACTTGCGCTTTCTTGCGGTTGTGGACTTCGGCAGCTTCGTTGCCTTTGAGCCCAACGCCATGGCGCAACTGAACAACGATGTCCGGCAGATGCTTGACGGCTGGATGCAGCAGGCCATGGACGTTGGGCTGCACGCCAGCACAGTCATCGCTGAAACCAGCCCCGAGGTTGCGGATATCGCCCATGCCATCGTGGCGGAGGCGCAGTCGTGGGGATCTGATCTGATCGTGTTCGGCAGTCATGGGCACAACGGGCTTCATCATCTGCTCAAGGACAGCGTGACGGATGGTGTCGCTCACCTGAGCAGCATTCCCGTGTTGCGGGTGCAGAAGGCATAAGCCGAGCACATGTGCCGCCCTGCGCCCTGCAGGCATGCAGCAGTTCGCCGACGCTGCGCTTCCGCATTTTTTCGTTTGTGTTTGACGCTGCAGAAGCCTGTCGCCACGTTGGCCTGGCCCTGTGCTTGCTTGAGCGTAGCCAGGATTGATTGCCGCAGCTGGCATTCATGACGGATCCAACTCTCTGGACCGACCGCAATCCTCCGTACAACGCATCCCTTTCAAGGCATTCCACCATGATCCATCTGCGTCTCACATTGGAGTTGAACTACGAGGTGTTCGAGCCTGGTTGCGACTTCATTTTCAATATTCATGCGGCCCATACCGAGCAGCAGTGCGTTCTGGAGGAATATCTGAACCTGAGCCAGAACATTGCCCCCACGGTGGAACTTAACCGTGAAACCGGCAGCCGCATCATGCGGCTGCATGCTGGCGCTGGCGCCTTTCAGGTGCGCTATGGCGCAACGGTTCAATTGCGACACCATGTGGCCAACCCGGCGCAGATTGAAGAAGTTGCGGTGGCACAGTTGCCGGCGGATGTGCTTGGCTTTCTTTATCCCAGTCGCTATTGTCAGTCCGACCGGCTGTACAAATTGGCCATGCGGGAGTTTGGCCAGTTGCCCACTGGTTATCGCCGCGCCAAGGCCATTCGTGACTGGGTTGAGTTTCGCACGACCTTCGCACAAAACACCTCGAACTCCAACACCTCGGCCATCGACACCTTGGTCGCGACCGAAGGGGTGTGCCGCGACTTCGCGCATCTGATGATTGCGCTGTGCCGGGCCAGCAATATCCCGGCACGCTTCACCACAGGCATTGATTACGGCGCCGACCCCATCCTCGGCCCCACGGACTTTCATGCCTATGTGGAGGTCTATCTGGGCGGACGCTGGTACATCTTCGACCCCTCAGGCACCGCCATTCCCATGGGCTTTGTGCGCTTTGGCTCAGGGCGAGACGCCGCAGATGTAGCGTTCGCCACCATCTTCGGCCCGGTGCGCGGCTCCGCGCCCATCATCACCATTGAGGCGATTGCCAACAACGAAGGCCAGCTGATCATCCCCTACCACTGTGCCGAGGCGCTGTCGACAGACGGTTGAACCAACCGCCAGCCCGTCAGCACGTGGTACCGCCAGCGCTTACGGGCTTTTTTGGGCCTCGTTTTGCAGGCTCTGACCAGCTTTTTGGATTTGCTCGCCGGCCTTCGCCGCGCCCTGGTCTATGGCCTTGCCAGCTTTTTCTGCCGGGCCCTCTGGTTTTTGACAGCCGTAGAGCACCACCATCAGAAGGCTGATGGCGACGATTGTTGCGGGCCGTTTGAAAGATCGGTTCATGGCGTTTCCTCGTTGTGGGGGTCTGTCAAACAATATGGCTTACTTGCCGATTTCATGCCCGATCACGCCGCCCACCGCGGCGCCACCGACCGTCCCGATTCCGCTCCCGCCCGACAGCACGGCGCCGCCCACTGCGCCAACGCCCGCACCGATCGCGGTGCTTTTATCCTGCGACGACATCCCCGCACAGCCGCCCAGAGCCAGCAAGAACATGGCAGCGGCAACCGAGGGGAGAATTCTTTGTTTGATGTTCATGATGCGACCTTTTGAATGGGTTGGAAAAAACAGCGCACGTCGCCCCGGTGAGGCGACGCACGCATTGGAGGGGGATCAGGCGCCTGTGCGATGGCCTACAACGCCGCTGCCCAGGATCGATTCCCCTCGCGGCGCGACTCGCCTGTTTACTTCAGGCTCATGTTGTCCTGAACCGCCTTCACGCCGTCCACTTTGCGTGCAAGGGCGACCGCTCTCAGCTCCTCTTCGCGTGTGCCGACAAAGCCGCTGAGTTGCACCACGCCCTTGAAGGTCACCACCTTGATTTCGAACAGCTTGAGCTGCGGGTCGCCAAAAATCGCGGCCTTGACCTTGGTCGTGATGGCCGTGTCGTCAATGTACTGGCCCGTGCTGTCGTGCCGATCTGTGGCCGCACAGCCTGTAAAACTGACCAATGACGCCGCCAGCATGACGGCATAAAGCACTTTGTGGGATCGCATGATGCATTCCTTTGAAATAAACCGAGTGTCCCCGAAGGCGTGTTGCCAAGGGGTGGATGTTTGATGGCGCAATGGCGCAGGCGTATGAACGCTTACATGCGCCCTGTGAGAAAGAGGATCAGCACCACGATCACAATGAAGCCAAGAATGCCGCTGGGAAAGTACCCCCAGCTGCGGCTGTGGGGCCAGCTTGGAAATGCGCCGATCAACATCAGAATCAGGATGATCAGCAGAATGGTGCCTAACGACATGGTCATACTCCTCGTGTGCAGCGATGGGCGTGATGACTCTCGACCGACCGCTTTGCTTCAGGGCTGTGCAAGGTCAGATTGACCCCAGGCTCAGATTGCGGGACCGTCGTCTTTGCAGTGCTTCTGCCAGGCGGCGAGCTGCTGCTCCGCTTCGTCCTTGGTGATGCCATAGGACTCCTGGATCTTTCCGGCGAGTTGCTCGCGTTTGCCGTCGATCTCGGTCAGCTGATCGTCAGTGAGCTTGCCCCATTGCGCTTTGGCCTGACCCTTGATCTGCTTCCAGTTGCCTTCGATACGTTCCCAGTTCATGTTCAATCCTTCAAGTGATGGGGCCGTTGCCCCGGTTCATGTCGCTTCGGCATCGCGTTGCATTTCTGCGATGTCGTGGCATGCACTGAAGGTATCGAACTGCAAGCAAGGTGTCTGTGCGCTAACGAACATGCAAGACCGTTTTTTCACGCGAAGTCGGGTTCTGCGCGCTCCGGGGCCTTGTCTTGCATTGAAGCGTCGTAAATCCGCTGATCCAGCGCATAGCAGCTGCATGCCCTGGATTGCAGGGCGATGCGATTCACCACCCGGAGATCACCGCGGTGGTACGCAATCAAGCCGCTGCGCTGCAACTCTCCCGCCGCCACCGTCACGCCAACACGCCGAACGCCCANGTCGTCACGAGTTGTGGCATGATGGCGCTGTTCATACCAACCGCGCTATTGAGATGCCCGAGACGCTTCATCGACACGATCTATCAGATCGGCACTGGGAATTGCTCGAACCCCACTTGCCTGGACGAGCGGGAGTTTGGGGCGGGGTTGCGCGGGACAACCGCCAATTCATCAACGCCGTGTTCTGGATTCTTCGCACCGGTGCGCCGTGGCGAGACCTGCCCGCCTCATATGGCGGCTGGAAAAACACCCATCGGCGTTTTTGCCGCTGGCGCGACAAGGGCATTTGGGAGTCGCTCCTGGAGCAGTGCATTGATGAGCCCGATTTCGAGTGGATCATGATCGATGCCAGTCACTGCAAGGTTCATCCGCACGCAGCGGGTGCGCGGGGTGGCAATCAGGCGATGAGCCGCACAAAAGGGGGCTCAACACCAAGATACATCTGGCCGTGGATGCGCATGGTCTGCCGCTCCGAGCGGTTATTACAGAAGGTACCCGAGCGGATTGTGCAGAGGCTGAGCGGTTGATGGACGGGTTCAAGATGGACTACCTGCTTGCCGACAAAGGCTACGACAGTGACGCCATCGTGGCGCATGCCCAAGCGCAAGGCGCGCAAGCCGTGATTCCGCCACGCAAGAACCGCAAGCAACCCCGCACGTATGACAAAGCACTCTACAAACTACGTCACCTGGTCGAGAACGCCTTCCTGCATCTCAAGCGGTGGCGGGGCATCGCCACGCGCTACGCGAAAAACGTCGCCTCATTCGTTGCCGCCGTGCAAATTCGCTGCCTTGCCCTCTGGCTGCAAATCTTGTGACGACACTATCTAGGGCAATGGGGGCCGAGTTTTCCCGACTCAAATTCGGCTCGACGCATTCGACGATTTATATGCCCGATGTTGCCAAATTCGCAATGCCACTGCCACCAGTGGAAGAGCAGCGGGAAATTGTTGACACTGCGCGTGCTCGTAAGGAGAAGATGGAAGCATTAGGAGAGCTTGCGCGTCAGGAGGCGGAGCGCCTTCGCGAATACCGCTCCTCATTGATTTCAGCTGCCGTCACGGGCCAGCTGAACATCGATGACTTTCAGGCTCGGCGGTTGGAGGCGGCCTAGTGGCTGGTAGGAAACAGCACTACGTTCCCCGCTTCCTCCAAGCGGGGTTCCGCAATCGCCCGCAGACTGCGGATGGTGCTCCTCGTACGTGGCTCTATCTGCCAGGTGCCAAGCCTGTTGAAGCGGCCCTGTCGGATGTTGGGCACGATGCTTGGTTCTATACGTTCCGGCGTAACGGCGTGACTATTGAATGTGCGGATGGCGCTATTTCAGAAGCAGAGCGCACCTGGATGAGCAGTCTCGTCCGGAGCCTGCGCGAAGACGCGGCCTTCGACTTGGAGGGGCGTCACGCCGAAATTTCCCATCTGCTGTCTCATCTGGTCTTGCGCAACAGAGCAGTATGGAAGCTCATCGAGGCTCCGGCTGCCCCGCTGTTCGACAAATTGCGAGACGCCGCACAGGACCCGGTCTGGCTCGCAGGCTCCGTCAAGCAGTTGTTGGAGGCAAATCGTCCCTTCTTCGAGGAAGCCCTTTCGGCGATGTACCCGGGAGCTGACATCCGGGCATTGCTGGACCAAGCCGAGAGCGCATTTGCGGCCGGCAACGTGTCACCCGCATCTGAAGGTGCGATGTCAATGTTGAAGTTCATGCGGGACAGCCTCCTGCCTCGTGTACTCAACGTCCTTCGCGTGCGGGTCATGGGAGATGCACTTAGAGACCCCAGTCAATTCAAGTTGTTCAGGGACTGCTCCTTCGAGGTTGTTCGATGCGAAGATAGGCGCCTCATTCAGGGAGATACGCCCGTGGTCTTTCACAAAGCGAATGGCACTGGCTTTACGCCTGTCTCGACAGAGGGAGAAGATTTTGACTACGCCTTCATGCCGTTAGCACCCTCGGTCTTTCTTCTCGCTGCCAAGGGGGGCAGACCATCGTCTCTGGATGACCTCCGGGACGCAAGCGCTGCTTGTTCCCATACCTACTTCATCGCGGCAGAGCAAGCCGATGCACTCACCCAGCTCGCGCAGACGATTGGCAAGAGCTTTCCAGTGCCGACGCAACAGCAAATCAATGGCATGTTTGCCGAGTCGTTGAGCGAGGTCGGCTCCTTCGACACGGAAGACACCGAGCTGACCGCAGTTTTCGACACGCTGTTCGCCGACTTCCTTGGCCCGACTCCACCGATGTTGACCAACGCATAAGCACGTCGGCTACACAACTGCTCCGACATCGACAAGCACATTCGACATGCCCAAGCTCTCCAACGTCCACACCGAACGCATCTTCGAGAACGAGCTCTGCGACCATCTGGCCACCCACGGCTGGACCGTGCGCACCCATCTGCAGAACGCCACCGGCTACAGCCGAGAACTGGCCCTGTTCCCAGATGACCTACTGGCGTTCGTGAAGGAGACACAGGCGGACGAATGGGCCAAGTTCAAGACATGGCACAACGGAAAGTCGGACGACGTGTTCGTCAAGCGCGTGGCCGAGCAACTGGACAAGCACGGCACCCTGCACCTGCTGCGTCACGGTTTCAAGGACCGGAACGCCCGCTTCACCCTGTGCCAGTTTCGCCCGGCACACAAGAAGAGCCCTGGGCTCTGGGCCTGGTATGACCAGAACCGTCTGACCGTCATTCGTCAGCTGCACTACAGCCTGCATAACGAAAACAGCATCGACCTCGTACTGTTCGTCAACGGCCTGCCGGTGGCCACCGCTGAGCTCAAGACCGACCTGACCCAGAACATCACTGACGCCATCCAGCAGTACAAGAAGGACCGGCACCCGAAGGACCCCAAGAGCCGCGAGCCCGAAGCCCTGCTTCAATTCAAGACCCGGGCGCTGGTGCACTTCGCCGTGTCCACCGACGAAGTGTTCATGGCCACCAAGCTCGATGGCGACAAGACCTTCTTCCTGCCGTTCAACCTAGGGCGCCCCGATGGCTACGGCGGTGCGAGCGCTGGCAACCCCGCGGCCCCACCCGACTACGGCTACCCAACCTACTACCTTTGGCACGAGGTCTGGTCCAAGGACGTCTGGCTGGACATTCTGGGCAACTTCCTGCACCTGGAGGTCAAGACCGAGGTCGACGCCAACACGGGCACCAAGACCACCAAGGAAACACTCATCTTTCCGCGCTTCCACCAGCTCGACGCTGTGCAGCGCCTCGTCAACGCCGCAGGCGACGAAGGGGCAGGGCAGGCTTACCTGGTGCAGCACTCGGCGGGTTCGGGTAAATCCAACACCATCGCCTGGAGTGCACACCGGCTGGCCAATCTGCACAACGCCCAGGACGACAAGGTCTTCGACTCGGTTATCGTCATCACCGACCGGCGCGTGTTGGACCGTCAGCTGCAGGAGACCATCAGTCAGTTCGAGCACAAAGCCGGGGTGGTGCAGAAGATTGACGAAAACAGCGCCCAGCTCGCCGAGGCGCTGAACAGCGGCACGCAAGTCATCATCACCACGCTGCAGAAGTTTCCCTTCATCATCGACAAGGTCGGCGCGCTCAAGGGCAAGCGCTTCGCCCTCATCATTGACGAAGCCCACTCCAGCCAATCCGGCAGCGCCGCACAAAAGCTGCGGTCCGCGCTCACCAAGGACGACAAGCCCAAGACCGTCATGCAGGTCGACGTCGACGGCAAGACAGTCGAGGTCAGCGTTGACGTCGACATCGACCCCGAGGAATTGACCCATGAGGACGTTATCAACAGCGTGCTCGAAAGCCGCAAGCGCCCCGAGAACGTCAGCTATTTCGCCTTTACGGCCACCCCGAAGTCCAAGACCCTGGAGTTGTTTGGCCGCACGGGACCCGACGGCGTGCCGGTGCCGTTCCACGTGTATTCCATGCGCCAAGCCATCGAGGAAGGTTTCATCCTCGACGTGCTGCAGAACTACGTCTCCTACAAGACCTATTACAAGCTGGGGTCGGTAGTCGACGACAAGCTGGTGCCGCAGAAGAAGGCCAAGAAGGCCCTGGCCCGCTACGCCGTCCTGCACCCCTACAACATCGCCCAGAAGGTGGTGGTCATCGTTGAGCACTTCCACGAACATGTGGCCAAGAAGATAGGTGGCAAGGCCAAGGCCATGGTGGTGACAGACAGCCGCAAGGCGGCGGTGCGTTACAAGCTCGCGGTGGACAAATACCTCAAGGAGCGCGGCTACGACAAAGACATGCGCGCCCTGGTGGCTTTTTCCGGCAACGTCGACGACCTGGACTCCGGACCCGACCCGTTCAACGAGTCCAACATGAACCCCGACATCCGTGGCAAGGACCCGGCCGAGGCGTTCAAGGAGAACATCTATCGGGTGCTACTGGTAGCCAACAAATACCAAACGGGCTTTGACCAGCCGCTGCTGTATGCCATGTATGTCGACAAGCGCTTGTCTGGCGTGCTGGCGGTCCAGACACTCTCACGACTGAACCGCACCTACCCCGGCAAGGATGAGACCTTCGTGCTGGACTTCGTCAATAAGCCCGAGGAAATCCTGGCCTCATTCCAGCCCTACTACCGCTCGGCCCAGTTGGAAGAGGTGACCAACCCCAATATCGTCCACGAGTTACAAATCAAGCTGGACAAGGCCGGGGTCTACCTACCAAGCGAGGTGGAGTCCTTCGCCAAGGCGTTTTTCGACCCCAAGCGCAAGCAAGCCGGGTTACACGCCTACCTGAAACCTGCTGCCGACCGGTTCACCGCGCTGGCCGAGACAGCGCCCGAGGATGCCGACCAGTTCCGCAAGGACCTGGGCACGTTTCTGCGCATGTATGACTTCCTTACCCAACTGGTGGCGTACGACGACCCCGACCTGGAAATGCTCTATGCGTATGGCAAGAACCTGATGCCGCGCATCATCGAGCGCACGTCATCAAGCATCCTGGAGTTGGACGCCGACGTGCGTCTGACGCACTACCGGCTGCAGAAGATTGGCGAGCAAAAGCTTGACCTCGCCTCTGGAGATGTCATCAAGCTCAAGCCGGTGTCCGAGGCAGGCACGGGGGCGGCAGATGAGGATGAGAAAAAACAGCTCGCCGAAATCGTGGGCGTGATGAATGACCTCTTCTCGGGCAATCTGACCGAGGGCGACATGGTCGGCTACGTGACCACCATCACCGAAAAGCTCATGGAGAGCGAAGCCCTCGCCGAGCAGGCCAGGAACAACAGCGAGCAGCAGTTCGCCATGGGCGATTTCAAGGACATCATGACCGATGCCATCATTGACAGCCAAGACGGCCACAACTCGATTGCCGGCCAGTTACTCAAGGATGAGCGGGTGTTCACGGCGATGATGGGGATGCTGGCGAAGCAGGTTTATCGGGCGTTTGAGAAGCGTAGTGGAGCGAGCTAGCTCGCTTTAAAGATGTAACGTCGCGTAACTACTTGACAACAACCTGAGCTATGACCCCCATATTTGTCAACCGAAGTGTAAACTTGAGAGCCTGAACACAGGAGAACATCAATGGGACGCCTCAAGAACCCGCCCGTCTACTTTACGTTGGCGCAGGTGAGGTTCAATCCAATTCTTACGCTCGCAGACTATCTCCCCCAAATCCAAGAGAGGATGCGTAAGGAGGGTTACCCGACGTATGCCAAGGAAACTGTAATTGCGCTCAAGGTGGAGGCCAAGGAGGGGCAGTCTCTAGGGCCAAGCCCCGTGCCGGTCGAGCGCTATAAGTTCGGTAACGTCGAAAACACTCACAGCTTTCTTCTGGATGTGAGCACGCTCACGCTGCAATCGACCCATTACGGCACATTCGAGACGTTCTCCGGTGCGTTCATGAAGGCCCTAACGATTCTTCACGATGCCGTGTCGCTTGATTACACAGAAAGGGTTGGGCTTCGATACTTGGACAGGGTGAGCCCATTCGGCGACGACACGCTTGAGCAATATCTTGCCCCTGAGGTCCTTGGACTTGGCGCCAAGCTTGGAGGCACCCCGGAATACTCATATTGTGAAACGCTGAGCACGTTCAATGACTGCAGGCTGATGTCTCGGGTTGTCACGCAAGTTGGTGGTCCTGGGCTTCCGCCTGGCTTATTGTTAGGCGAGTTGGTCATCGAGCCTCGCTTTTTCGAATACACAGGACGGCACGCTATTCTTGACAATGACGGCTTTACCGAAAAACGGGAGACTTTTTCCATGCAAGGAATTCAAGGTCAACTTGACTCGATTCATGCAATTATCAGAACTGCATTTGAAGCAACGGCTACCCATTATGCATTTCGAGTTTGGAATGGAGACGTGTGATGGTTGCGCTTGCCTCGTTGCAAATCCAGACCGGTACCCCGACTGTTCCCTGGCGTGAGGTCCCGGCAATCATCTGTCCATACGTGCCTGTCACCGGAAGCAACGCTGCCTTCGTACGGGTGGGCAGCGCCGGAACGGGCGGCATTGAAGACCTTGCGTACAAAACGTCTCGACACGGCTATCAAGAATTTGAAATCGTCGTCGAGTCGACAACCGTCTCTGACGCTCCTGCTCTTATTGCTCCTTTCGTAAGCCGCATGGCGCAAGTTAAAAGTGGGTTCGGAAGGACGATGACCCACCTTCCCCTAGTCTTTGGCGTATCACGCCAAGCCTTGTACAACTGGGCGAATGGCGAGATGCCAAAACCTCAGCACCATGACCGAATTGAACAACTCGCAGCAGCAGCGCAAGTCTTTATGGCCGCAGGCTTCAGGCCAACTGCGCTGGACCTCGGCCGTGTTGTCACCAAGGGTAAGTCCTTTCTGCAACTTGTCGGGGAGGGAGCGGACGGCGCTGCGACAGCCGAGAAGCTAATCCGTATTGTGACCCGAGGGAATGCGGCGAAGGCGCAGCTTGCAGAGATTCTTGGTGACCGGGAACCGGCCAAGCTCGAATCCTTCGACTTGGGTGCGCCTGCTCTTGATGAGGATGCATGAGCGACCAATCCCTCTCGGACAAAAGTGGATGGACAAGGGACACGCCCTGGAGACAGGGCCACATTCTGCCTGCCGCTGCCGTCAGTGAACTTGGGCTCGGTGGGATGGCGGACACTTGTGTCGTGGTCATCAGTCATGACTGTGACATTGCCAATGATGACCTCACCGTTGAGCCTAACGTCGAAGTCATTGTCGGTCGCATCGGAGTCCGCAGAGAGGGAAATTTCGAATGGGCGAAGGCTCCACGCACCTTGCACATGGCGTTACCCTGCTGTGATGGGACGCCAGTCATTGAACTGAGCGCCACGAGGAAAGTAATTGTTCCGAAGAGCACTCTTGCAAGGTTCGAGCCTGACCACTCGTTTTGCATGCCTCCAAAACAGTTGGCAACGCTCAGACAGTGGCTTGCTGTCCGGTACAACAGAAGCGCCTTTCCTGACGCTTTCGACAGGTTCATCAGAGCTGAGAAACTGGACGAGAAGTTTAGAACCATTCTTGGCAAGCATGGCGACATCATCACGGCTATCTACTTCGACGTCGACAAGGGTAGGCAACGAGCAGCCGACGACTCTGGCCTGTTCACGCTCAGTGTTGTGCTTGCCTACGAATCTGGTGATGAGCCGCTCGAAAACGCAGAGATTGCGGACAAAGCGGCCGAGAGCCTCGTAAACGAATTTGCGAATAAGTTCTACGATGAAAAATGTTCAACGTGGTCGAGAGTCCATCTGCTTTCATGCATTGCTATGTCGGAAGCGGACCTTCCTGTCAGTCGAGCCAAGTTACTGCAGCAATGGCGACTTGAACACGTGAGCCTGCGAAGCGACGCGGACCCCGCATTCCCGTTCAACCCCGGGAGCTAAGAAATTTGGACGACGTCGGCCTGGCAAAGTGTTGAGGATGAACAACTCTACGCCGTGGTCATCCGCGGCACCGTTGACGCACCCAGCAGCATTCTGGACGACGTTCTCGCCACCTCAATGAGCGCCAATAGCGCGCTGCATGGAGCGCGGCCGCAAAAAATCCAATGCGTCGCGTGTAGTCATCACCCAGCGCTACGAGTTCTGCGAAGACCTAGTGTCCTGTCCCGGTAATACGCGAACAAAGTCGATGCAGCTTTTCGAGGATCGAGTCGGCCGTGGCCGTCCACTTGAACGGCCGACAGTTCGTGTTGTAGGCGGCGACGAAGTGGTCGATGCGCTGCACGAGTTGCTTGACGCTGGTGAACGACCCACGGCGGATGGCCTTGTCGGTGATCAGGCCGAAAAATCGTTCGACTTGATTGAGTGAGTATTCCGGCCCAACGTGACCGGTGATTCCGACGAACGTGACCGCTGCAAACGGCCACGCCAATCGGCGCGGCGGTATACGCCGCCAGTGCGGTGTTGCGCATAAGCCCAACCGCGGGTCGGGTAGTTTCTTGCCTTTTTAGACAAGGAGCCCCATGCCTGCTTTAAGGATCAATATGCGCAAACTCAAAGACGCCCTGCGTCTCAAATTCGAAAGTGGGCTGTCTCACCAGCAAATCGCTTCTGCCCTGGGCATCTCCAAAGGTGTGGTCACCAAGTACGTGGGCCTGGCCGTCGCGGCTGGATTGAACGGGCAATCCATCGCCGCCATGGATGAGGCCACGCTGGAGCGCCGCCTGCTGGCCTCACCGCGCCCCAGCGACACCTACGCCCAGCCCGACTACGGGCGCATCCACCAGGAACTTGCCCGCAAGGGCGTCACCCTCACGCTGCTGTGGGAGGAATACTGCGCCCAAGTTGGCGACGAGCACAGTGCAGACCACCCCGTCAAGCCGTGGCGCTATTCGCAGTTCTGCGAGAACTACCGCCGATTTGCCAGGCTTCTCAAGCGCTCCATGCGTCAGGTACATCGTGCAGGAGAGAAGCTGTTCATCGACTATGCGGGCCCCACCATTGCCCTGATCGATGGGGGCCAGGAAGTGGGGCGGGCCAATCTCTTCGTGGCCGCCCTGGGGGTGTCGGGCTACTGCTTCTGCACGGCCACGCCGGCACAAGCGGCCAAGGACTGGCTGGATGCGACGGCACAGGCACTGCGCTTTTATGGCGGCGTGCCCCAGCTCATCGTCCCCGACAACCCGCGCGCCCTGGTCACCCAGGCCGATCGCTACGAGCCGGTGCTCACCGAAACGGTGCGCGACTTCGCCCGCCACTACGGCTGCTCAGTGCTGCCCGCGCGCGCCTACCACCCGCAGGACAAGCCCAAGGTCGAATTGAGCGTACTGCTGGTGGAGCGCTGGATCCTGGCGCGCCTGCGCAAATTCCAGTTCGCCAGCGTGCAGGAGGTCAACGACGCCATTGCCCCCCTGCTGCAATGGCTTAACCAGCGTGCCTTTCAAAAGCTCCCTGGAAGCCGTGCCAGTGTGTTTGCCCAAATCGACGCCCCGGCGCTGATGGCCTTACCGGTTCAGCCCTGGGAGTGGTCGGTCTTCAAAACGGTGCGCGTGCACATCGACAGCCATGTCGAATTTGAAGGCCACCGCTACAGCGTGCCCACCGCCTTGGTGGGGCGAACGCTGGAGTTGCGGGTGACGGCCCATGCGCTCGAAGCCCTGCACCGTGGAGAGCGGGTGGCCAGCCACATGCGCTGCGCGCACAAGGGCGGCTTCACTACCGTGACCGAACACCTGCCCGAGCGCCACCAACACCAGGCGCAATGGACACCCGAGCGGCTCATCGCCTGGGGCCAGCGTATCGGCGTGGCCTGTGCGGCCACGGTGCAAAAGATGCTGGAGCGTCAACCCCACCCCGAGCATGCCTACCGCGCCTGCTTGGGCCTGCTGTCGCTCTCCAAGCGCTATAGCCCGGCCCGGCTGGAGGCGGCCTGCACCATGGCTCTGGGCCTGGGCACCAGCAAATACACCCACATCCGCGACATCTTGCTCAACCGGCGCGACCTGTTGCAAGCTAGCGCCACTCCTGAGTGGACTTCTCCCGCACACGCCCATGTGCGGGGCGCGAGCTACTACCAATGAAACCTAGCGTGAACAAGCCCCGTACGGAGAACTCCAAAATGATGATGAACACCACCTTGAACCAATTGCGCAGCCTACGCCTGGAAACCATGGCCCAGGCGCTGGAGCAGCAGCTCATACAAAGCGGCATCAGCGCCATGAGCTTTGAAGAGCGGCTGGCCCTGTTGGTGGACCGCGAGGTGCATGGCAGGCAAGACCGGCGCTGTGCGCGTTTGCTGAAGTCGGCCAAGCTCAAATACCCGCAAGCGGCCATTGAAGACCTGGACAGCCGCGCCACGCGGGGCCTGGAGCGCAGCGCGGTGATGAGCCTGGCACTGGGAGAATGGGTCAAGTGCGGGCACGCCGTGCTGATCACCGGAGCCACCGGCGCGGGCAAGTCGTGGCTGGCGTGCGCGCTGGCCCAGCATGCCTGCCGACGTGGCCACAGCGCGCTGTACCAAAGGGTTCCACGCCTGGGTGAAGAGTTACGTATTCGCCACGCCAACGGCACATTTACGCGTTGGCTCGATACGCTCAAAAACACCGACGTCTTGCTGCTTGACGACTGGGGCATGGCTGGCATGGATAGCCAAACCCGGGCGGACCTGCTGGAGATCATTGACGACCGGGCCAGCCAGCGTGCCACCATCATCACCAGCCAGTTGCCGATTGAGCACTGGCACGAGTGGATCGGTGACCCGACCATGGCGGATGCCATGCTGGACCGGCTGATGCAAAACCACCACCGCTTCACGCTCACGGGGGAATCGCTGCGCAAGAAAAATCGCCCCGCAAAAGAGGAGAGCACCGAAAGCTAATCCAGCCCGTTCAAGGAGGGCCTCCGGCGGCCTGCCGGGGGCCTATTGATTTAAAAACGAACCCCTTAAAGACAAGGAAAAACAGCCGGAAATGCAAGCCGGCATAAACTCAAAACGCGCAATACCGACCCTCGGTCACGTTCACCGCAATGCCGGTCACGTTGCCAGAATCAGCGGTCACGTTCGCCGGAATACGCAGTGGACATCGAGACGATGCTGGTGGTCACCGCACACGTCACGCAGGCCTGCAATGACAAGCGCGAAGTGGTGCCCACGCTCGAGCAGATTGCGGCGTTGCCGCAGGAGTTGGGCGCTGTGCGCACAGTCATCGCCGACAACGGCTTCTTCAGCCACGCCAATGTGGTCGCCTGCGTGCAGGCGGGAATCGAGCCGCTGCTGGCGATGAAGCGCGAGTCGCATCACGTGCCGCTGGCCGAACGGTTTGGGCCCGACCCCGACGCGCCGCGCACTGCGGAGCCGGTCGCCAACATGGCCCACCGCCTGTGCACACAGGCAGGCCGGGCGCTGTACAAACTGCGCAAGCAGACCGTCGAGCCCGTGTTCGGCATCATCAAGCACGTCATGGGCTGGCGTCAGATGAGCATGCGCGGGCTGCACAAGGCGCAAGGCGAGTGGAACCTTGTGACCATGGCCTGGAACATCAAGCGCATGCATGTGCTG
Source organism: Thiomonas sp. OC7 (assembly GCF_900634595.1). Lineage (NCBI taxonomy): Bacteria > Pseudomonadati > Pseudomonadota > Betaproteobacteria > Burkholderiales > Thiomonas > Thiomonas sp. OC7. The sequence goes on from NZ_LR131953.1 coordinate 3,019,988, forward strand.
CGTGGCGGGTGAGGCGCCAGGGGGAAAGTGCGCCCAGATCGCGCCCCGCACGACCTGCTCTGCGCCCCAAAGGGGCGCCCAGGAGCCTGTGCAAGTGATGAAGACGCTGGCGGCGTGCCGGGCCGCGCAAAAACCGCGCGGCTCGCCGCCGCCACCCGCCCCGCGGGCTCAAGTCCGACGGTCTCCTAGGTTGAACGTCTGCAATCAGCCTGGAGCAGTCCCTGCCTAGGACAGACCCAGTGGCGGCAAAGGCCGATGATCAGTCATGCTTCGCGCGCCGTCCACGGCCCCTCGTCGTTGGTCACCTCATGACTCGCTGGTGGGCTTGACCGCAATCCGCAGTGGCAACTCAACCGTCAAACTTCGGCGATTTGTGAATCGACCTCCGGAGCAGATGTTTGGCGGATGAGTTGCTCGACGGGTGCCACAGTCTTCTCAACCTGACGGTTGGGTCGCACGTTCCCGGTTTTGGCCGACACTCGCAATTGCGCAGCAGATGCCATCGGCGCCATCAATCCGGATGCAAGACACGATCGAGCGCCTGCTGCAGATCCGCATAACGCCAGACGCTCACGCGGCCCAGTTTTAGCGGCTTGGGAATCAGGTTCTGCTTGATCATGTCGTAGAACTTGGTTCGCCCGATGTTGAGCAAGCCGGGCCGGTCTCTCGTGCCCAGGATTTGGGAAAGGCGAAGGAGTGAATGGGGGTGCGGGAGTTCGTGGTGTGGCATGGTCTTTCCTCTGACGCGCTCATTGCGCGGTTAAAGGAGAGGCTATGGTTGAAGTGCTTAAGACGCAAACAATTCGCCACAGATGGCAACCCATGCCGTAACGGCGGCGTGCAGCACTGCCAAATTTGCTTTGTCAGTCCTGGAAACTTTGCGATTGGCGAAAAAACAACTTATCAGGCGCCGCGACTGCCGGCCGACGGAATGAAATCAGCCTGTCGTTTGGGCCAACGTGAAGGGCCATTTCGCTGCGGACCTCGTTTCCTCGCGAAGAGCTTGGAAGCGAGGCCAACATCTTCGAAAAAGTGGAAACAAAGTGGAAATGGCTCTTTGTAAGCACTCGCACATTGCGTGCAAGTGTTTGATTTTATTGGTGGGTTGTGACAGGCTCGAACTGTCGACCTACGGATTAAGAGTCCGCTGCTCTACCAACTGAGCTAACAACCCGTTTGATTTGGTTTCAACGGTGCGTCTTGGTGGGTCTGGTGGGTCGTGCGTGACTCGAACACGCGACCAACGGATTAAAAGTCCGCTGCTCTACCGACTGAGCTAACGACCCCACAGAAATCAAGCCCGAAATCATAGCACGGCATCCAGGGCGCGGGAGACGAGCATCATGCCCATGGCGGCGGTCACCATCACGCTGGAGCCAAAACCGGCGCAGTTCAGGCTGTTGTCGGGCGGTGTCGCCTCTTCGGCCAGCGGGTCGCAAGTGCTTGTTTCGGGGCGAATGATGGCTTCCTTGCTGAACGCGCAGAGCACGCCGATGCGGCCATTGCGAGGAGCGCCATGTTGGCGGCGTAGCTGGTAGCGCACGTTGGAGAGCAGCGGGTCGTGCGTGACTTCCGACAGATCGGCGCATTGCAGGGCGTCGGCATGGCGCTTGCCGCCCGCAGCGCCGGCCATGAATAGGGCCTGGCGGCGTTGCAGGCAGAGCGCGGCGAGCGCGGCCTTGGCTCGCACCTGATCGCAGCAGTCGATCACCACCTGGGCGTTAGCTGGAATGAGTGCCTCGGCGTTTTCGGCATCGACGAACTCTTCCACTCCATTGACGCGGCACTCTGGGTTGATCTGCGCAAATCGCGCTTGCAGCGCCCCCACTTTGGACATGCCTAAGGTGCAGTCCAGCGCCTGAATCTGCCGGTTGATGTTGGATTCGGCAACGTGGTCGAGGTCGATCAGTGTGAGCTGCCCCAGGCCACTGCGGACCAGGGCTTCGGCGGCCCACGATCCCACGCCGCCCACGCCGACGACGACCGCATGCGCCTGGGCGATGCGCTGGGCACCGACCGTGCCATACAGCCGTGATAGCCCGCCGAAACGCCGGTCCAGGTCGGGCGTGTCGGCGGGGGGGATGGCGACGAAAGGGGAGGCGTGCATGGCCGAGCGCGTCAGGCGGTGCGCTCGACGCGCCAGGCCTGATACTTCACCCCGAGCACAGCGCCGCCCACGATGGACAGAAACGCGATCCAGCTGGTGATGGACAGGGTGGACACCCCGCTCATGCCCTGGCCGATGGTGCAGCCCAGCGCGGTCACGCCGCCAATGCCCATCAGCGCGCCGCCGACCATGTGATTGGCCGTATCTTCCGCGCCGCGAAAACCTTCCCAGCGGAACTGGCGCGTGATGAGCGCCATACCGGCAGAACCCGCGATCACGCCGAACACCGACACAATGCCCAGCGTCAGCACATTGCTCGCGTCGCTGTACATCATGAACCAGAACAGGGTGTAGGCCAGCGGCGCGACAAAGCTCAGCGATTCCATCTTGTTGTTCTGCGAGCCGATGTACGCGGCCTGCAGCGTTTGCGGGTCTTCCGCCAGAAAGCCCAGCTTGCCCGAAACGAACCAGACCGCCACGATGACGGCGCCCAGGCCGAAACCCGCGAGCAGGTTGTTGGCGGTACGAAACTCGCGTGCGCTCAAGGCCCAGACGCCCAGCAGCAGACCGACGCCCAGGCCTAGCACCAGTTGCAGATCGGGCAGCGGCAGCCCGGTGGCGTGGGCGAAGATCGCAGGCAAATCCTGCGGGCCCGAGAGATTGAACGCCACTTTGTCGAACACCCGCACCCGCACCTCGGCCGTGATGCCGCGCAGGGTGATGTAGGCAAATATCGCGATCATCACAAAAACGACCACGGCTTTGAGATTGCCCTCGCCAATGCGCACCAGAGTTTTGCTGCCGCAGCCCGAGGCCAGCACCATGCCGAAGCCGAACAACACGCCGCCCACCAGGGCCGACAGCCAGAGCACCCTGGACGTGGTGTAGATCGTCTGCGCCGAGTCGATCTGCCCAGTGGCGGCCAGCAGATTGAAGCCGATGGTCGCCGTGGCAATGGCCAGCACCCACATGCGCATGCGCATCCACGAGCCCATGTTGACAATGTCGCTCACCGAGCCCATGGTGCAAAACCGCGTGCGCTGCATGATGGCGCCAAACACCAGGCTCAGGGCGAAGCCCGCCCAGAGGACGGTGGCGTTGATGACTGGAACGGAAGCGGACGACATGGAAGAGAAGGCACCTGGATGACGAGAACGGATGGGTCTCGCCGCAATGCGTTATTGTTCCATGACGATGCCAGCCGTGTTGCCGGGACGGGGTTCGGCAATCCGGCTCGCAGTTTGCGGGAACTACGCAGCCGATCACTCTGTCACGGCCGCTGCAGCGGCCGTGACGGTCACCGCAGCTTGGCCAGCCGGTCGCGCCCGGCCTGCGCCGCTTCAGACTGCGGGTAGGTCTTCACCAGTTCGTTCAGCGTTTTGCGCGCTGCGACGATTTGCCGCACTTCGATCTGGCAGTTCGCCAGCCCCAGCATGGCTTCGGGCAAGCGCGGGTTGTTCGGGCTGCTCTGAATCAGGCCCTGAAACGAGGCGATGGCATCCTTGTACTGCTTTTGCGCGTATTGCGCGTTGGCCAGCCAATACTGGGCATCGGCGTCATACGGGCTGGATGGATACTGCGCCAAAAACGCCTTCAACTGCGTGGCGCTGCCCGCAAAATCGCCATTGCGGAAGGTGGCCAGCGCCTGCTCGAAAGCGGCTTTTTCTGCGGGCTGCACCGTATAAGTCTGACCGTTGATCTGCACCTGCACCGGCTCCAGCGGTTTGAGGCGCTGGGTGAGCTGCTGCTGGCTGGTCTGCAGCTTGCCCAGCGCATCGTTGAGCTGCTGCGTGGCGGCGTCTTGCTTGCCGCGCACCTGGGCGATTTCTCCGCGCATCTGCTCGATCTGGTTCGATAGATCGAGCAATGAGTTGCGGATCTGCTGGATCTGCTGCGCCTGCTGCGCGAGCTGGTTCTGCGTGGCCTGCTGGTTCTGCGTCACCTGGTTGCGCAGATCGAGAATGGCGCGCCGCGCCTCGTTGTCCGGGAACATGTCGGCATGGGCTGGCGCGGCCAGACCCATGCCCAGCCCCGCGGCCAGCAAAGCCGCAGGCAGCACCTGCTGCGCAAGGCGCAGCGGGTGGACGGCTTGCGAAAAAGTGAAGCGGCTCATCGTTGATAGACGATGTCAACGCGACGGTTTTCGGCGTAGTCAGCCTCGGTGTTGCCCAAGGCCTTAGGCTTTTCCTTGCCGTAGCTGATGGCTTCCATCTGCGCGGGTTTCACACCGAGCAGCTCCATGCCCTTCATCACCGCATCTGCACGCTTCTGGCCCAGCGCCAGGTTGTATTCGCGGCTGCCACGGGCATCGGTATTGCCTTGCAGTTGCACATGAGCCTGCGGGTGTTGCGTGAGGTAGGTGGCGTTGGCGTTGAGCACCGGGGTGTATTGGCTTTCCACCGTGTAGCTGTTGAACGCGAAATACACGCTCTTGGGCACGTTGGGGCCGGGGCCGGCGTTGGTCTCAGCCGGGGCTTGTACCGCGGCGACCTGGTTCTGACCAGCGCCGTTGGCATTGGCGCCTGCGGTGCCGCCTTCCACAGCGGTGGGTGCCTTGGACTCGACTGGCGCTTGTTTGACAGGCACGGGTGACGCGCAGCCACCAAGGGCCAGGGCGGCAGCGAGTGCGGTAAATACCAGGGTAGTGCGCATGTTCACGAGTTTCTCCGATCAGATCAGGGTGGGTAAAAAGGGGTGGGTGCAACGAAGAACAGATAAAACGAGAAAAAAGGAAAGCGGAATAAGAAATTATCAGTGGAAAGCAGCCTCAGCGATCCGGCGTCCAGGGTCCCCAACTGGGTTCGCGCACCTGCACGCCGGCCTGCGACAAGGTCGAGCGCACACGACCGTCAATCGACACCGTCTTGAGCACTTCACCGCCACGCCCCCCCGCAGAATAAAGCACGATCTGGCCGTTCGGGGCAAAACTCGGGTGACCGCAATCGCTGCCATCATCGAGCAACTGGGTGGCGTTGGTGGCGAAATTGATCGACCAGAGCTGGTAGCTGTTGCCCTGTTGTGAAATGTAGGCCAGCGTCTTGCCGTCCGGGCTGATGGCCGGGCTGACGTTATAGCCGCCGCTGTAGGTGATGCGCTGTACGCTGCCGCCATTGAGCCCGACCTTGTAAACCTGCGGGCCGCCATCGCGGTCGCTGACGAAATACAGGCTCTGGCCGTCGGGCGAAAAAGTCGGCTCGGTGTCGATCGAATACGAGCGCATCAACTGCCGCGGCGTGCCGCCTTTGCTGGGCATGAGATAAATCTGCGAGCGCCCGGTGAGGGTGAGCACCACGGCCAGCGTGCCGCCATCCGGCGAGAAGGCCGGTGCGCTGTTCGAGCCCTTGAAATTGGCCACTGCGCGCCGTGCGCCGCTGCGCACATCCTGCATGAAGACGACGGGCTTGCCGGTCTCGAATGAGACATAGGCCAGTTCCTGCCCGTTGGGCGACCACACTGGCGAGAGCAGCGGCTCGCGACTGCGCAGCGCAAACTGCGGATTGGCGCCATCGCTGTCGGCGATGTTGAGCGAGAAATTGTGCTGTCCCGCCTTGGTGATGTAGGTAATGCGCGTGGCAAACACCCCGCGCTGTCCGGTGAGCTTCTGGTAAATGTAATCGCTGATCTTGTGCGCCGCCAGTCGCAGGTCGCCTGGCATGACCGTCAGCGCCAGACCACCGAGATCGGCCTGCTTCACCGCGTCCCACAGGCGGAACTGAACTTGCCAACGCCCGCCCGCCACCTGCGCCACGCTGCCCCCCGCCACCGCTTCGAGATTTTGCGAACGCCAGGCGGCGTAATTCGGCGGACCTTGCTCGGTGAGTGTCTCCCCTCCCAGATTGCTCACGGCGAACAGCCCGCTGCGCGTGAGATCGGCCCGCACGATGTCGGCAATCGGCTGCGGGCAATGGTTCGGGTCGCGAAAAGCGCCGATGCCTACTGGAATCTGCGTGGCGCCGATGCCCGAAACATCCACCTTGAACTGCGCCTGCGCCGAGTTGGCCAGCGCGGCGAGCCCAACAAAAGAAGCCGCCCCGCGAACAAGCGGAGCAGAGAGAGAACCTAAAACAAAGTGGCGTCGCTGCATGGGGATGTCGGTGAAAGAGCTGGGTTGCTTCAGCCAAACCGAAGCCAACACAGCAATGGAATTCTAAGAAGGACGAGAGCCCTGCCGGAGTAAAAATTCGCAAGTCTTGCTGCGATGCGCAATTGAATCAGAGCATGACGACAACAAGACTGAGTTGGGAAAAGGGGATTGGTTCCGGCGCCTAGGCAGGCCGCGCTCGATCAAGGGGACAACTTTTTATCGGAGACGGGGCGCTGCGCCAGCCACAGCTTCAGGTAGCGATACCAGGTTTCATGGGCGATGCCGCACGCCAGCACAAAACCTAAGCGCCCATCGAGAAAACCCCGCCGTATCAAATAAGTGCGTATGAACGCCCATAGACTTTTACCCAGCGCGGTAGCCAAGCTGGCTCGGCGCCCTCGCGTGGCCAGCTTCTCTGCCCCAGCGCTGGAGTAACGGTTCATCTTTTCCAGCACATCGTCGAGCGAGCGATAGCTGATGTGGATTAAATCGTTGTGCAACTGGCCGACGCGGCCTTGAACCTGCAAAGATTCATGAACGATGTCATCCGAAAACCGAGCCTGACCCCGTCGGAATAGTCGCACCACCCGGTCTGGATACCACCCGCCATGTCGCATGTACTGCCCGCAATAACTCGACAGGCGTGGGATAGAGAATGCGTCCGGCGCATCGGCACGTTGCACCGCAGATTGAATCTCTTCTGCCAACGCGGGTGTTACGCGTTCATCAGCATCAATCGAAAAAACCCAGTCGCCCTGGGCTAAATCGAGAGCGCGGTTTTTCTGTGGGCCGAAGCCGACCCAATCCGGTCGAGACTCTACACGAGCTCCCAGATGCCGTGCCAGCGCTACCGAGCCGTCAGTGCTGCCACTATCCACCACAATGATCTCGATGCACCAAGAGAGCCCATCAAGGCAAGCGGGTAGGTTTTGTATTTCATTCTTGGTGATCAGTATGGCGGAAACACTGGCCATTAGCGTCAATCCTTGGGAACGACTTCAATATTCTTTCGGGGTTCGGAAAAAAGGACTCCTGGCTTTGCATTCCATGCTGAAATGTCTCCCAATGGGATATTCGATAGCAGACCATGAACTGCTCGCTTAAATCTTCCACTTATAGTCGGTTTCGGGATGCAGTTCGTTAAAGATTCATCAGTTGTGCCGTTGCCTTTCAACAGGTAGTTTCGCATAAATTCGCCTTGTGTAATTCCCCATTTCAATGCGAATTCACGTGAGCCTCTATTTTTTCGGACACGCCCTGTGCTACTGCAGGAAAAATGATAGAGGCGACTACTTGAGATGATTTCGAAATGTCGAAAGCCGACAATCCAGAGTTTGATGAGTAAATCGTCGTCCGAGCTCATCCCAGGACTGAATTCCAAACTATAACCACCGACCATGAACCACCAGCGCTTAGCGATTAATGTGGGTTGTGAGGCGCGGCCTATCATGTTTGTACGATGAACATCCATAAAATGCTGTAATAATCCAAATTCATCGAAATCGTCGGGCGTTCGACCGTGATCTTGCACTATGACGCGATCGTTTCTGGTCAATATGGGTTCCAGCAAAATAGAGGATAAAAATAACCGATCGTTCGGAGCTGAACTAATGCGCTTGATCAGAGCAGCATCCCACCCAGGGCAGCACACCATATCGTCGTTCATGTAAAGCAACCAATCGTGCGTCGCCATTGCCGCTAAATGATTGACCGCCAAACAAATTCCGATATTACCGCCGGAGTAACTGTGACGGATACCTTGCTCCTGTAACCAGCGCAAAGTGCCATCCGACCCTTCATTCACATGCACCAGAATCTCATGATCAACGCATGAATGTTTGCGAATGCTGTCAATACACAATTTAAGGTACGGCAGATTGTTCCAGGTGGGAATCAGGATACTAAACATGATTGGCGATCTATCCTCAAATTTTTCGGGTAAGCAGCCGCGAGCAACACGGCCGTAGTCAGAGCGTAAAAGGCGGCAGTCATGGTGAGGTCAAAGGTTTCGACCGTTAGTCCATAGACAAAGAATCCGCAGACCAAAACCAGCCCCATGCGCGCCGAAGCCCGTGAAGCTGGGTCTGACGCGCGTAGCCGCTGCCAGAATAGCCATCCCGGTACAAAATAAACGGCTATGATCGCAGCGAACCCAACAATGCCAAGTTGCGATAGGCGGGATAACAATTCGCTGTGCACCTCTTGACGACCAAAATCTGCTGCCAACGGTGTGAGCTGGCCAGACAGCTCCATGGGCCCCATCAGCGCTTTGAAGCCTCCCATCCCAACACCGAATAGTGGATGCTCAAAAAAAATTAAAAAAGCGGCCTTCCATAGCTGGAATCGAATGCCAATTGACGTGTTTTCATTGCCTTGATAAAAAGCATGAAAATTTTGGGGAATCATGTCAATACGGTGATGAATTTCTGGAATAAATGCATAAATAAAAATTGCCGATACGATCATGAAAAGCATGCCAAAATTTAATGTAATAAGAGATATTTTTTTATAGTTAATGCTGTATGCCAGTAGAACAAAAACAGGCACCGCGATCCAGCCACCGCGGGAGCCAGACAATATGGATGCATAGGCCCCAGCGAGCAAAGCTAGCGTAGCAACTAAATTGTATAATGCCTCACCAGGCGGTCGAACGATGCCGCGGCAGCCTATCCCAAACACAGAAATGGCACCTAAGGTCAGTGCAATATCTCCAAAATGGATCGGATTGACAAAAGAGGATCCGACCCGTGCCAAATTGTCCCCTCCTCCCCAGTTATGCGGAAACCAGACTGCTAAACCGCATGCCACGAGTGCGCCTACAATAAATCCCGGCCAAATGGTCATCAGTGTTTTTGCGGGGATTTTACGTAGAGCGAAAAAAATTGGTATGGATAGAAAAAAACGAGAAACGGCATCGTAATAATTCCACCCCCAGCGGTGATTGGCCCATTGGCTTATAAACACCGCAATCGGCAGGGCGGCCATGGACAGGAAGTAAAGCCAAGCTGCGCGTTCCGAGAGCGGGTCGGTGCTGCAGTCTTCGGTGGTCGGTGTGGCGGTGCCAGGCCAGACGTCGAACAGCAATACAACTACGCTGATCAAAAACAATAGGAAAAAAATACTGTTGACAGCACCGGCTACGGTCAATGTCAGGATTGGATAAGCAAATAAAAGAAACGTGATTGCAATCTCCACATAGCGGGGCACGCCGACGCGCTGGGTCTTGTCAGACACTAGCATTGAGCCTCGCCAAGTGGGCTTGGGGTTGATGGATGCTGAATGAAGTAGCGCTTGCGCTCAGATCTAGTGATTTCCTGATCGATGATCGGGCCACCCGCGTTGCCAACGAGTATTCGCTTAACCGCCGAACAGACCTGTAAGAATTGCATGATGAATAGTCTCGATTTGATGAGTGCCAAATGCTAGCGGGGCGCGATCGCCAAGGATTGCGTCTGCTGCGGCAACTTTTCAACGCCAACCCCCGCAACCGCTCCGCCGCCTTGCTCATCGTGCTCTTCGCCGCGATTGTGGCGGCGACCGAGCCGGTGCTTCCAGCTCTGATGAAGCATGTGCTCGACGTGGGCTTCACGGCGAAGCGGGACTTTCCCTTGTGGGCTGTGCCTGCGGTGCTCATGGGCTTGTTCACGGTGCGGGGTTTGGCGTGGCTGGCTTCGCAGTTTCTCACTCAGTGGTTGACGCAGAACGTGCTCGCGCGGGTGCGGGAACTGGTTTACGGGCAGATTGTGCACGCGCAGCTGGCGCAACTCCAGCGCGAGAGCGCCAGCAGCCTGATCGGGGCGTCGGTGTATGAGGCGCAGTTGGCGCTTGGCATGATCTTTCCGGGCTTGCTCACGCTGGTGCGCGATAGCTTCACCTTGATCGCCTTGTTCGGCTATCTGCTGTGGGTCAACTGGAGTCTGACGCTGTTGACCCTGGGCATTTTGCTGCCGCTGATTTTCACCATGCGCATCATCAGCCGCCGCGCCAAGCGCTTGAATGCGCAAATGCAGAAGGCGGCGGAAGAAACCTCCTACGCGCTGGAGGAGGGCATGCTGGCCGCGCCGGTGATTCGTGTGCACAACGCGCAGAGCGGTTTTGCCGCTCGGTTCGATCGCATCAACCAATTTTTGCGCCGCACCACGGTGAAAACGCTGGTGTCGGGCTCCACGACCACGCCGGTGTCGCAATGGCTGTCGGCGCTGGCGGTTTCGGTGGTCATCGTGTTTGCCATGTGGCAAAGCGATGTGTCGGGGCAGCACAGTGTGGGCGGGTTTGTGGCGTTTATTACCGCGATGATGATGACGCTCTCGCCGCTGCGTCGCGTGGCCGACATCGTGCAACCGATGATGCGCGCGCTCAGCTCCCTAGACCGTCTGCGCAGCATTGTGGATGCGCCGCGAGAGCAAGACACTGGCACGCACACCACTGAGCGCGTGCGCGGCGACCTTGAGTTTGACGATGTGGGCGTCACCCTCAGCGCCATGGACCGCCCGGTGCTCGACGGCATTCGGCTGCGCGTGCAGGCGGGCGAAAGCCTTGCGCTCGTCGGCCCGTCCGGCGCGGGCAAGACCACGCTCATGCGCCTAGTTCCGCGCCTGCTCGAACCCACTCGGGGCCGACTGCTGCTCGACGGCGTGCCGCTGCGCGCCTGGAATCTGCACAGCTTGCGCGAGCAGATCGCCTATGTCGGCCAAGACGTGGTGCTGCTCAACGACAGCATTGGCGCCAACGTCAGCTTTGGCTCCGAGGTGGACGAAGACCGCGCCTGGGCCGCGCTCAACGCCGCCGCATTGGGTGATTTCGTGCGCGGCTTGCCCGGCGGTTTGCAGGCCCCGGTCGGCCACAACGGCTCGCAGCTCTCAGGCGGGCAGCGCCAGCGGCTATCCATTGCCCGTGCGCTGTACCGCAACGCCCCGCTGCTCATCCTCGACGAAGCCACCAGCGCGCTCGACGCGGAAAGCGAGCGCCTTGTGCAGCAAGCCATCAACCGCCTCATGGAAGGCCGCACCACCATCGTGATCGCCCACCGGCTTGCAACAATAGCCCACTGCCACCGCATCGCCGTGCTCGACGAGGGCCGTCTGATCGAACTCGGCACGCAGGCCGAGTTGCTGCAAAAAGACGGCCTCTATGCCCAGCTACACCGCATGCAGTTTCATGTTTCGGCGGCGCCGAACCTGGCAGAGCGCGAGGAAAGCGCGAAATAGCCCGGGCTGTTCCCAGAGTTTGTCTGGCAGGCCGCAAAAAAGCCCAAAAGTTGCCGCACATGCGTCTGCACGCTCGGGTCATAGAGCAAGGCTTTGGCAGGATCGGCGATGCGGTGCTCACCTCGCAGGGCTCGCGCGCAGGCTGCGGCGATCGCCTGGGCCAGATCCGTAGCATCGGTGGGCGCGACGACGATTTTCGCGCTGGAATCGATGACTTCGGCGCTGCCGACCTGTTGCCCGATTACGACCGGCGTGCCGCACAGAATCGATTCGACCCCGACCAGACCAAAAGGCTCGTAGTGCGAAGCGATCACGGTGTAGTCCGCTGCGGCAAAAACGGCCTCGATATCGGTACGGTAGCCGAGCTCAATGATGTTTGGCGCTCGTTGCGGCACCGGTCTGCCTGCCACGGCCAAGCAGATCGGCAGCGACGTTTGGGCGAACAGGGCGTGCAGTTCGGCAAAACCTTTGCGTGCATGGCCGGTCGATGCGAGCAGGAAGACGACGCGGTCGGCAGGCAGTCCCAGGCGCTGCCGCACGCTACGCCTGTGTTGTTCATCAAGGGGCTTGAACCGGGCCGTGTCCACCGGTGGGTGGAGCACGTCGATCTTGCTGGCAGGCACGCCGTAGAAATCCTGCAACTCGTCGCGCATTCTGTGCGAGTGCGCGACGATGCGTTTGGCCTGGGCAAAACACCGGCGCTCATGTTCGATCTGACGGCGGTCGATCCAGCCGGGTTTTTTTCCCATCGCGCGCAAAAAGCCCGGATGCGTCCCACCGCAGACGACGATGTGTGCATGCAGGCTTTGATTGACGCCGAAGACGCAGTCGATGCCCTCGTGCACGATGATGCGACGCACGGCGCGGTCGAACACCGCGTTGCGCCACGGGCGCGGTACCCCTTGAGTGTTTGCCACGAGGCAACGCGTGCGCTGCGCTTGCGGGAGACTGCGATCGATCTTGCGGGCAATGACCAGCGGGGAAATACCCAAATCCAGCAGTCCGGACAGGACGTCGCGCGCGTAGCGCTCGGCGCCGCCGCCGTGGTTCAACGCTTGTGCCGTAATGGCCAGATGCAATCGGTTGTGATCAAAGGGCTGGGTCATTTGGGCGGACGGCCGGCAGCGTCCGCGCCGCGGCGAATGCGCAAGCGGTGCTTGAGCCGGATGAAAAAATCATACATCCAGGGCAGGCGGGTATAGCCGAACAGACGCAGACGATACCCTAGTGGCACCCCGCGCGCATCAACCACGGCGCGCAGCGCTGGGTTGGCGCTGGAGTTGCAGAGCATGGTCGCGGTGTAGCGCGCGCGGCAGAGCGAGGTGGTGAGCGCCGCCTGTACCGGGGCAGCGCGCTCAGCCCGCACAGCGTCGGCGACATGCTGCTGCAAGGCGACAAGCGCGGCCTGGTTGCCCCGACACATTCTCGCGATGTGCGCGGCCAGATTTGCCGGGCGCTGTTTGCTCGACAGGCCGCCGCGACGCCAGCGCACCAGCGGCTCATGCAAGGTGCTGGCGTGGCCGATCAGGATGGCGCGCAGCAGCATGATCTGATCCTCGGCGTGAGCGCCGGCCTGCATTGGCCCAAAGTGCTCGAACAGCGTCTTGGCCCACACATGCGAGGCGCCGACCAGCCAGGGTCTGGCGCGGCACCATTGATCGAGGTCGAAGCCGTCGAGCGGGATGTGCGCGATCACCCCGTGAATTTCACCGTGTTCGTCCAAATCGTATAGGTCGGTGGCGATCAGCAGCGGTTGACGGTGTTGCGCCAGCCAATGCGCAACCACGCGCTCGCAGCGCTGCGGCTCGCTGACATCATCGCCTGCGGCGACGAATAGCAGCTCGCCCTGCGCCAGCGTCACCAGGCGGGAAAAGTGCGCGCTGATGCCTTCGTTTTGCGCATTGCGCCGCATCAGGACGCGATGCGGGCCGCGATAGTCGCGCACCGCATGCTCGATGCGCGCAAAGGTGTCGTCGCTGGAGGCGTCGTCGGAAATCAGGATTTCCAGGGGCGAGTAGGTTTGGGCCAGGGCGGCCTGCACTGCACGCTCCACAACGTCCTGCTGCTCATAGCAGGCGAGCAACAGGCTGACCAGCGGTTGGTCCGATTGCTCAGGTGGAGTTGTGGCGTTCATTGGTGTGCACCATCCACCGCCCCGCCTGCTGCCGCACCACTTCAGGCAGGTGATGCTCGCGTGAGAACACCTCGCGGATCCATTCGGCATCGTTGCCGCGGGCGCTGACGTCGGCCAGTAACTCGCGCAGGGCGGCGTCGGATTTGCAGTCTGCGGCGTGGCCTTCGAGTTTGACGAGGGTGCGGATGAGGTCTTCGCGCAGGGTGCGGTGTTCGCGGGTGGCGGGGTCGACGAAGGTGCCGTCGAAGCCGAAGCGGCAGGCCTGAAAGCGGTTGAAGGTATAGACGAGGTAGTCGTCTTCCTGCGGCTGGAAGGGCCGCTCGCGCTGAATGTAGGCGCCCAGGGTCTGGATGTAAGCGGCGATGCGCGCGGCCTTGGTGATGGTGAGCGGGGTGTCCATCACCCGCACTTCAATGGTGCCGTACTCGGGCTTGGGGCGGATGTCCCAATAGAAGTCTTTCATGCTCTTGACCACGCCGGTAGCGGTCATTTTGTCGAAGTAGCGCTCGAAGTCTTCCCAAGTCAGGGCAAAGGGCGCGCGGCCCGAGAGCGGGAAGGCGAACACCGAGTTCAGCCGCGCGGAGTGAAAACCGGTGTCTTCACCCTGCACATAGGGCGACGAGGCGGAGAGGGCGATGAAGTGCGGAATGAAGCGGGAGATGCAGTGCAGGGTGTAGAGCGCGGTATCGGCGTCGGGGCAGCCCAGGTGCACATGCTGGCCGAACACGGTGAACTGCTTGCTCAGGTAGCCGTACAGCTCGGAGAGCTGGAGAAAGCGCGGTTTGTCGAAAATGCGCTGCTGCGCCCAGTGCTGGAAGGGGTGAGTGCCGCCACCGGCCAGGCCCACGTCGAGCTTGTTGGCGGCTTCCACCAGCGCGCCCTGAATCTCGGTGAGCTGGGCGATGGCGTCGTCATAACCGGTGCAGATGCCGGTGGCGAGCTCAATCATGCTCTCGGTCATTTCCGGCGTGACCACGCCGGGCAGCTTGTGGCCTTGCAGCAGACGCAGCAGGTCGGGCGCGCAGGGCATGAGGTCGTAGTTGTGCCGGTTGACGATCTGCAACTCCAGCTCGATGCCGATGCTCAAGGCGCCTGATTTGGTGAAGGGCCCCAGACTCATGCGCTTCCTCCCGTGGTGCGGCTGACCGGGCCGGGGGCGATGTCGCCGCTATAGCCCAGCGCCCAGCGGGTGAGCAGCGGGGCGAGCAGTTCGAGCAGGGCGATGGCGCTGAACGCGACGGCCAGCATGGGGTGCAGCGCCGCCCCGGCCGAGCTGCCGAGAAAGCTCAGCGCAAGTACGAAGCTCACGCCCGCGGCCGGGTTGAGCGACAGGCCCAGCGCGACAGACTGCCGCCAGCTCGCGCCGCTAACGCGGCCGAACGCCAGCGCCCCGGCGAGCTTGGCCACCAGCCGCACGACGATGACCAACGCCGCCGCCAGCCCGCCCGCCAGCAGAATGCGGGCGTTGAGGCTCAGGCCCAGAATGAGAAAGAGCAGCACCATGAGCACACCGCCTGCGGTGCCGAAATGGCGCGGCCACAGCCGGGGCCTGGGGCTGCGCCAGCGCAGCAGTGCGCCGGCCAGCAGGGGCGTGAGCAGAGCCGACCAGTTGAGCATGCGGGTGAGCGAGAGGGTGAGCACAATGAGGCCGACGAGCATCAGCGCGCCGCCCTCGTCGCGGAAGTCGAAATGCCGCTCCACCCAGTTCACCGCCCAGGCCAGCAGCGCCGCCGCCAGCACCGAGCCGCCGAGCAGGTACAGCAGATGCAGCGCCGAGGCGGCCGCGCCCTGCGGGCCGTCGGCGTCCATCATGCCCAGCAGCAGGCTGCAGACCAGCAGGGCGTAAAACGTGTTGAGCGCCGAGAGCAGCAGCAGGCGCTCGGTCACCTGCCCGTTGGTGCGAAACTCGCTGCTGATGCGCAGCACTACTGCGGGCGAGGTGGCCATGAGCAGCCCAGCCACGATGGCCGACTGCAGCGCGGCGAAGCCGAGGAACACCAGAGTGATCCACACCGCGCCAAAGCCCAACGCCGATTCAAGCAGGCTCATGCCCAGCAGGGCTGGGTTGGCGCGAAGCCAGCGCAGATTCACCCGGTGGCCGATCTCGAAGAGCAGCACGGCCAGGGCCGTATCGACAATGGCGCGGGCGCTGTTCTGCAGCTCATACACATTGAGCCCGGCTCCGCCTGCGGCCAGAATCATGCCCGCTGCGGCATAGCCCACCAGCCGCGGCCACTTGAGAAAGCGAAACACCGATTCCCCCGTGAGCGTGGCCAACACCAGCGCGGCACCCACCCAGAACACCCCGTCAGGATGCAAGGGCCATGCGGGCAGGTAGCTGTTGATCATCGTGCGGGGTCTCCGGTGTGTGAAATGGGCCGTCGTCGCTGCCTTGGTTGACACCATAGCAGAGCGGGAATTTGCATGGACGTTGGACGGAAAAGAGCGAAAATAGAAGCAGTAAATGTTGAAATAACGCGATCTCGAAAATTTTGAGACCCGCGTTATGATGGTTCGCAAACTTTCATGGAGTCGGCCGGATGAAATCTTCTGAGGCTTTATACGCGCACCGTGTTGCCATTCGCAGCATCGTGGAGGCGCGCCATGCAAGAAATCCGCGTGTGTTTGGCTCTGTTTTGCGCGGCGACGATACGGAAGGCAGTGACCTTGATTTGCTGGTCGATCCCCTGCCTGAAACCTCACTGTTCAATCTGAACGCCATTAGCAATGCTTTGGAGCGCCTGCTTGGCGTGCCTGTGGACGTTTTGACGCCGAATGCCTTGCCGCCCAAGTTCCGGGACCAGGTGCTCACCGAAGCGAAGCCGGTGTAAGTCTCTTCACAGGAGAACTTCACAGTGGGTGTCCCGTTGAACCGGAATGCGCTGCGGCTGGCAGACTATCTCGCCCATATCCGGATTTTTTGCAGCGGCATCCCGAGACCGCACTGGCCGACGCCTATCGTTTGCGCAATGCGGTGGCTCACGGCTACTTCACCGTGGACCTTGGCATTGTGTGGCAGACCACGCTGGTGGAACTGCCTCGCATGAAGTCGTTGGTGCTGGCCGAGGTGCAGAAATTGGCGGCTCATTGAGTGTGCGCCAGGGATCGGCGCCTCCCTAAAATACCCCGATGCCCTACGTCCATCTTCGCACCCACACTGAATATTCCATCGTTGACGGCGCCTTGCGCGTGGACGACATGGTGCCCGCGGCTGCCCGCGACGGGCAGGGGGCGTTGGCGATCACCGATTTCAACAACCTGTTTGCCACCGTGCGGTTCTACAAAGCCGCGCTGGACGCCGGGGTCAAGCCGATCATCGGCTGTGATGTGCTGCTGGGCAGCGCCCGCCATCCGGGGCAGTTCACGCGGCTGCTGCTGCTGGTGCAGAACCGCACCGGGTATCTCAACCTCTGCGATCTGCTCAGTCGGGCCTGGCTGGACAACCAGCAGCGCGGCCGTGCCGTGGTGCAGTGGGAATGGCTGGAGGGCGGGCTGGCCGAAGGTCTGATCGCGCTCTCGGGTGCGCATGAAGGTGCCATTGGGCAGGCGCTGCTGCAGGGCGACACGGCCACCGCACGTGACTTGGCGCGGCAGCACGCGGCCGTTTTCGAGGGGCGCTTCTACATCGAGTTGCAGCGCGGCGGTCATGCCGCTTGCGAGCCGCATGTGCAGGCGGCGGTGCCCTTGGCGGCCGAACTGGGCCTGCCTGTGGTGGTAACGCACCCGGTGCAATTCCTCAAGGCCGACGACTTCGATGCCCACGAAGCGCGGGTGTGCATCGCCGAGGGCGAAACCCTGGGCAACCCGCGCCGCCAGCGCAAGTTCACCGCCCAGCAATATTTCAAGTCGCAGGCCGAGATGGAGGCGCTGTTTGCCGATGTGCCCTCGGCGCTGGCCAACACCGTGGCGATTGCCCAGCGCTGCAATCTGGTGCTTGATCTGGGCAAACCGCAATTGCCGCTGTTCCCCACGCCCGAGGGACTGACCCCCGCCGAGTTCTTCCGCCAGCAGGCGCAGGACGGGCTGGAGCAGCGGCTGGCCGTGCTCTATCCGCAGGCCGACGAGCGCGAAGCGGCCCGCCCGCGCTATCAGCAGCGGCTGGAGTACGAGCTGGGCATCATCGCCAAGATGGGCTTCGAGGGCTACTTCCTCATCGTGGCCGACTTCATCAACTGGGCGAAGAACCACGGCTGCCCGGTGGGGCCGGGGCGCGGTTCGGGCGCGGGCTCGCTGGTGGCGTACAGCCTGCGCATCACCGACCTCGATCCGCTGGAGTACGCGCTGCTGTTCGAGCGCTTTCTCAACCCGGAGCGGGTGTCCATGCCTGACTTCGACATCGACTTCTGCCAGGAAAACCGCGACCGCGTCATCGATTATGTGAAAGAGAAATACGGCGTCGAAGCCGTGTCGCAGATCGCGACCTTCGGCACCATGGCCGCGCGCGCCGCGGTGCGCGACGTCGGGCGGGTGCTCGATCTGAGCTACACCTTCTGCGACGGCATCGCCAAGCTCATTCCCGCCAAGCCAGGCCAGCACATCACGATTGCCGACGCGCTCAAGCAGGAGCCCCTGCTGGCGCAGCGCTACGAGGAGGAAGAGGAGGTTAGGCAACTGCTCGATCTCGCCCAGCAGCTCGAAGGCCTGCCGCGCAACATCGGCATGCACGCGGGCGGCGTGCTCATCGCGCCGGGCAAACTCACCGACTTCTGCCCGCTGTATGCGCAGCCGGGCAGCACCGACGCCGTGTCGCAATTCGACAAAGACGACGTCGAAGCCGCCGGGCTGGTGAAGTTCGACTTTCTCGGCCTGGCCACGCTGACCATCCTGGAGCTGGGGGCGCAACTCATCCGTCGCAACCACCCCGACCGCGCCGACTTCAAACTCGAAGACATTCCGCTGGACGACCCCAAGAGCTACAAACTCATGGCCAAGGGCGACACCGTCGCCGTGTTCCAGCTCGAATCGCGCGGTATGCAAGGCATGCTGCGCGACGCCAAGCCCGACCGTTTCGAAGACATCATCGCCCTGGTGGCGCTGTACCGCCCCGGCCCGATGGACCTCATTCCCACCTACTGCGCGCGCAAAGCGGGCAAGGAAGACGTGGCCTATCCCGACCCGCGCATGGCCTCGGTGCTGGAGGAAACCTACGGCATCATGGTCTATCAGGAGCAGGTGATGCAGGTGGCGCAGGTCATCGGCGGCTACTCGCTCGGCGGCGCCGACCTGCTGCGCCGCGCCATGGGCAAGAAAAAGCCCGAGGAGATGGCGCAGCACCGCGGCATCTTCGCCGAAGGCGCGGCCAAGAATGGCATCAAGCCGGAGAAGGCCAACGAAATCTTCGACCTGATGGAGAAGTTCGCGGGCTACGGCTTCAACAAATCGCACGCCGCCGCCTACGCGCTGCTCGCCGTGCAGACAGCCTGGATGAAGGCGCATTACCCCGCCGAATTTCTCGCGGCCAACATGAGCATCGCCCTCGACGACACCGACAAACTCAAGATTCTGGTGGAAGACGCGCAGGCGCGCGGCATCAACGTGCTGCCGCCCGATGTGAACGCCTCGCAGTGGCGCTTCGATCCGGTGGACAGCAAGACCATCCGCTACGCCCTGGGGGCCATCAAGGGCAACGGACAGGCTGCGGTGGAGGCCATGATCGCCGCGCGGCAAGAGCGGCCTTTCACTTCGCTGTTCGACTTTGCCGAACGGGTGGATCGCACCCGCCTCAACAAACGTGTGCTCGAAGCTCTGGCCAAGGCCGGCGCGTTCGACAGCCTGCACCCCGAGCGTGCCGCGGTGATGGCCGCGGTGGAAACCGCGATGGACTACGCCACGCAGCGCGAGGCCGCAAGGCAGCAGGCCGGGCTGTTCGACCTGTTCGCCGCCGACGCCGCCGATGGCGGCCACAACCCGGCGCACGAGCCACGGCTGCCCGAGGTCGAGCCCTGGGATCTGCGCACCAAGCTCTCCTTTGAGAAAACCGCCATCGGCTACTACCTCAGCGGTCATCTGTTCGACGCCAGCGCCGAAGAAGTGCGGCGCTTTGCACCGACCGCGCTGATGGATCTGGTCGATTCGCGCGACCCGGTGCTTATCGCGGGCATCGCGGCCGGGGTGCGTCTGGTGCAGTCGCAGCGCGGGCGCATCGCCATACTCGCGCTGGAAGATCGATCGGGCGCGATGGAAATCGTCATCGGTGAAAGCCTGCTCGACACCGTGCGCGACCGCCTGCGCGACGACGCCCTGCTGGTGTTGCGCGGCAAGGCGCAGATCGACCGCTTCAACGGCGGGCTGCGTTTCAACGCCGACTCGGTGTGGACGCTCGAAGAAGCCCGCGCCCGCTTGGGAAAAAGTATCCGTCTCAAACTCAACGGCGCCAGCTCGGCCGAGCCACTGGTAGGGCTGGCCCGCCAGCACGCCAGCGAAGATGGCTTGCCGCTGCTGCTCGACGTCGAGCGCGCCGGGGCGCAAGTGCGCCTGAGTGTGCCGGCCTGCCGCCTGCCGCCCACCGATCCGATCCTGAGCGCGCTAGCCCAGCTCTCGAAAGACGGCCGGGCAGAGATCGACTACTGATCAGCTTGGGTCGCGCGGCCCGGCTTTGACCAACATCGGCGTCCAGTACTTACCGTTGCTGTCGGGCGGGAACCGGTGCACCCGCTCGATGGCGCGTAGCACCGCCTGATCCCAACTCGGCACTCCACTGGAATGTTCAATCTTGGCACTTAGAACCGTACCTGAGAACTGATCCAAAACAACTGAAATGATCACCCGCGGATCGCCGGTGATCTGGTTGATCTCGGGGTAGGTCACGTTCTCCCGCACCAGACTGGCGATGCGCGCCGCATACGTGCCCGACGGACCGGAGGTGCGCGCCGCAGTACCGGTGCTGTTCGCCGCGCCGGTGCCCGCCTGCTGCATCAACTGCTTCATGTAATCGTCGCGTGACGAGGCGGCCATCTGCGCCTGCTGCTGCTCCAGCTTTTTCTGCTTCAGCTCGGCCAGCCGCTTTTGTTCAGCCAGCTTTTTCTGCTCGGCCAGTTTTTCCTGGCGCAGTTTTTCTTCCTGCTGCTGTTTGCGCTGTTCGGCCAACTGTTGTTGTTTGAGTTGCTGTTGCTGCTGTTGCTGCTTTTGCTCGGCAAGGCGCTGCTTTTCTTCGGCGAGTTTTTTCTGTTCTTCCTTGAGGCGCTTTTCGATCAGCGCCTGTTGCTCGGCCTGCTGTTTTTTGAGCGCGGCTTCGCGCTCCTGCTTCAGCACGATGTCGGCCTGTTGCACCTGCGGCTCGGGTTTGGGGGCGGCCACGGGTTTGGGCGGCGGCGGTGGCGGAGGGGCGGGCTGCGGCTGGGGTTGGGGTTGCGGCTGCTTGCGTTCCATCGGCGCGGTGGGCCGGGGCGCGGCGCGCTGCACCGTGGGCGACCACAACTCGGCCTCCACCGCTTCGGGCGGGTGACTCTTCCAGTGCACGCCGAAGGCGATGAGGGCGATGAGCAGCAGGTGGAACAGGGCGGCCAGGCCGAAGGCGCGCAGCGTGCCGCGCTCGTGCGGGGGCCGCAGCGCGGAGGGGTCGCCTGGGGATAAGCGCGCGGTGTTCATGGGAGAAGGGGCAACGATCGGGGCGAAAACCGGGGTAAAAAACGCATCAGGATGGGTTGGACTGGACGGCCAGGCCCACGCGCTCCACACCGTGTTGTTTGAGCAGATTGAGCGCGCGCATCACCGCGTCGTACTTCACGTTTTTGTCGGCGGCGATCAGCACCGGCATGGCATCGAGGCTGAGGCCAGCCTGCGCGGCCAGTTGCTGCACGGTCTGCGGCAAGTCCTTGAGGCTGACGGGCTGCGGCGCGGCGTTGGCGGCCTTGCTCTTGGGGTCGCGTAGCGAGACTTCGAGCATGTCGTCCTTCTGGATGGTGACCTGCACCAAGACACTGGGCGCCTGCGGCGCATTGCCCACGGTGGGCAGCTTGACCATGGTCGGCGTGATGAGTGGCGCGGTGACCATGAAAATGATCAGCAACACCAGCATGACGTCGATATAGGGCACGACATTGATGTCGGCCAGAGCGCGCCGCGAGCGATGCCCACGACTGCTGGATTGGAGGGCGGGCATGTCAGAAGTTCCCAGGGATCAGCGAACGAAGTGAGCGCGGGAGCGTCATCTCAGCGCCCTCCGCCAAAGCCGGTGACCGGCCCGGCTCGCCCGGCGCTTGCTGCCGCGGCCGACTGCGCGGCGCTCGGCGCGGGCGTGCTCTGGCGCTGCAGGATGTTGGAAAACTCTTCGGTGAACGACTCGTAGCGATTGGCCAGGCGATCGATGTCGCGGGCGAAGAAGTTGTAGGCGATCACCGCGGGGATGGCGGCGAACAGGCCGATGGCCGTGGCCACCAGCGCCTCGGCAATGCCGGGCGCCACGGTGGCCAGCGTGACCTGCTGCAGATTGGACAGGCCGACGAAGGCGTGCATGATGCCCCACACCGTGCCGAACAGGCCGACATAGGGCGACACCGAGCCGACCGAGGCGAGAAAGGACAAGTTGGCTTCGAGCGCATCCATCTCGCGCTGGAAGGCGGCGCGCATGGCGCGGCGGGCGCCGTCCACCAGCGTGGAGCCGTCGAGCACATGGCGCTCGCGCAGCTTGAGGTATTCGCGCATGCCCGAGGCGAAGATGCGCTGCAGCGGGCTGCCGTGGCGGCCGTTGCTCAGCGCCGATTGGTACAAATCGTTGAGCCCCGTGCCCGACCAGAATTCCTGCTCGAAGTCTTCAGACTTCACCCGCGCCGACTTGATGGCGAAATATTTGCGGAAGATGACGGTCCAGCTCGCCAGCGATACGGAGAGCAGAAGGGCGAGCACCAGCTGCACCACGATGCTGGCGCCGAGCACCATGGACACGATGGAGAAGTTTTGATCCATAGGGAGGTCTGGCTGTAGATAGTGGGAGAGTGAGCGCGCGGCTCAGGAGTGACAGCCTGCATTACAACAAATCCCCAACGGGCGCAGCCGCTGCGGAGAAGACAGGATTGAGGAAAAAAGGTTCACGAAAGGAAGGGTTGCAACTCAGGGTGCGGGTGGAACAGGCGCTGCCCAGCGGGTGACGCGATCGAAGACTTCCCGCGGAATGCGCGATGGCCGCAGAGTGGCCGCCGCCACGCAACCCACGCGAACCGTGGCCTCGCACAGCAGCGCGGCGGGCGCACCGCTGGTGTCGCAGCGCCAGGCCTGTTGTGCGACGGTGAGGCTGGCGCTGCCGATGTCCTGCAAGCGAAGCTGGATCTGCAGCGCGTCGTCGAGTTTGGCGGGGGCGGCGTAGCGCAGGTGCACGTCGGCCACGACGAATACCAGGCCCGATTGCGCCGCCAGCTCCGACTGCGCCAGCCCCAGGCTGCGCAGCCATTCCGTGCGCGAGCGCTCGAAAAACTTGAGATAGTTGGCGTAATAGACGATGCCCCCGGCGTCGGTGTCTTCCCAGTACACCCGCACGGGCCAGTGGAAAGCTTGGGTGCCGTCTTTCATGCCGCCTTGCGTTCCAGATAGCCGCATAGCCGGGCCAGCGCTTCCTGCAGGTTGGCGATGCTGTTGGCGTAGCTCAGGCGGAAGTAGCGCTGGGGCTCGGCGGTGCCGAAGTCTTTGCCAGGTACGAGCACCACGCCGGTATCGCGCATGACCTCGAAGCAGAAGTCCCAGCTGTCTGCACTATAGGCAGAGCAGTCGGCGTACACATAAAACGCGCCGTCCGGCCGCACGGGCACGCGCAGGCCCAAGGCTTCGAGGCCGGGCACGATCAGGTCGCGGCGGCGTTGGAACTCGGCGCGGCGGCGTTCGTATTCGGTCAGGGTGTCGGGTTCGAAGCAGGCCAGCGCGGCCTGTTGCGCCACGCTGCTGGCGCAGATGAACAAATTGCCGGCCATGCGTTCCAGCGGAGCGACGAGCGAGGGCGGCACGACCAGCCAGCCCAGCCGCCATCCGGTCATCTGGAAGTATTTGGAGAAGCTATTGACGGTGATGATGTCGTCGCCCGCGGCCAGCGCGGTGTGGCCGTAGCCGACTTCATAGCTGAGGCCCAGATAGATTTCGTCGACGATGCTCACCCCGCCGCGCGCGCGCACCACGTCGGCGATGCGGCGCAGCTCATCTGGCGCGATGGAGGTGCCGGTGGGGTTGGAGGGCGAGGCCAGCAGCACCCCGGCAGTCTGCGGCGTCCACGCGGCCTCGACTTCGCTGGCGCTGAGCTGAAAGCGCTGCGCGGCGGGGGCGGGCAGCATGCGCGCCCGGGCTCCCGCAGCGGCCACGAAGTTCTTGTTGCACGGATAGCTCGGATCGGGCATGAGCACTTCATCGCCCGGATTGAACAGCAGCAGGCTGGCCAGGGTGAGGGCGCCCGAGGCGCCCGCGGTGATAAACACGCGCGCCGGGTCGAGCGTCACGCCGTGCACCTGGGCGTAGTGCTGCGCGATGCGTTCGCGTAGCGCAGGCAGGCCGGGCGCCAGGGTGTAGCCGGTGCGGCCGTCGCGGAGCGCGCAGGTGGCGGCTTCGACCACGGGTTCGGGCGCGGTGAAATCGGGCTCGCCCACGCTGAGATGGATCATGCGCCTGCCCTGCGCTTCCCAGGCCGTTTGTTGTTCGGCCGCGGCGCGCACCACGTCCATGACGTAGAAGGGTTCGATGAACTGGTTGCGTTGGGCTAAGCGCATGGCGGCTATCAGAGGGAGATCAGAGGGTGTGAATGAATCCGGCGTGGCTGAGCAGCGTGCCCAAACGCTTCCGATCAAGGCGCAAAGCACAGCCGTGCCCATCGGCACGGCGCGCGCTTACAACACCGAACGCAACGCCGAGCGGGGGTGTTTGGGCGCGAGGAGCGGGCATGGCGGATTTGTTCACACCCTCTCAGTCTTTGCGCGGCGGGCGCGGGCTGGCGCTGGCGCGCCGGGGGAAAGAGGCGGCCGCGCGTCGCGGCGGGGTTTTGGCCTTGTGGCTGACGGGCACGTTCGCGTAGGGGTTGGGCGGCGGGCTGAAGTCGGTGGTCGTGGGCTGCGCTTGCGGGTGCGACTGGTTGGCGGCTTCGACCTCGGTCTTGCGCAATTGCGCGGCGATGCGGTCGAGCACGCCGTTGACGTATTTGTAGCCGTCGGTGCCGCCGTACACCTTGCCGAGTTCGACCGCTTCGTTGATGACCACTCGGTAAGGCACGTCGAGATGACGCTGCAGCTCGAAGGCGCCCATCAGCAGCAGGGCGTGCTCTACCGGGGATAGCTCGCTGGTCTGGCGGTCGATGTGCGGCTGAATGAGGGCGTCCAGCGGCCCGGCCTCGGCCAGCGCGCCATGCAGCAGCGACTGAAAGTGATCGTCGTCGAGCTTGATGGTGGGGTAGCGCTCGTGCAGAAAGGCTTCGATCGCGCCGGTATCGCTGCCGGCGAGCAGCCATTCGTAAATGCCCTGGAACGCGAGTTCGCGCGACTTGCGCCGCGCGCTTTTGGGGGCGGTGGTTGCGGTCATGCGGCCTCGTCGTCGTTGTCGCTGATGTCGATGAACAGGTTGGCCATTTCCACCGCGACGCGGGCGCATTCGGCCCCTTTGTCGATGCGGGCTTCGGCCTGCGCTTCGTTTTCCACGGTGAGCACGCCGTTGGCCACCGGCATGTTGTAGTCGAGCGCCACCTGAGCGATGCCGGCCGCGCTGGTATTGCAGACGACCTCGAAGTGATAGGTGTCGCCGCGAATCACGCAGCCGATGGCAATCAGCGCATCGAAGGCCTCGCTCTCGGCCAGCGCCTGCAGCATCAGCGGCAGTTCGAGCGCGCCGGGGACGGTGTAGAGCCCGATGTCGTCTTCGTTCACGCCCAGGCGCTGGAGTTCGTCGAGGCAGGACTGGGTGATGCGGTCGGTAATGGCGGTGTTGAAGCGGGCCTGCACCACGGCGACGCGTAGCTCACGGCCATCGAGTTGTTCGGAAAGAATGCGGTTCTGGACGTTTTGCATGGCGTTGGAGTGCAGAGGAGTGGCGCGCCGCGGGGCGCAGAAGGGCAACAGCTTACGCGCCGGGCGCAAGGACGGGGGCGCTGTCCTGTGCGGACTCGAAGCCGACGATCTCCAGCCCGTAGCCTGCCATGCTGGGCATTTTGCGCGGCTGGCCGAGAAGGCGCATCTGCCGCACGCCGAGATCGCGCAGGATTTGCGCGCCAATGCCGTAGTCGCGCAAGGCGGTGACGCCCGATTTGGGCGGCGTGGCCGCCGGCTGCAACAAGCGCTCAAACTGGCTTTTCAATTGCGCGGCCGATTCACCGCAGTTGAGCAGCACGGCCACGCCCACGCCTTCGCGCACGATGCGGCCAAGCGCCTGCGGTAGATTCCAGGAATGGCGCTGGCAGGCGGCATCGAGCAGGTCGAGGACGGACAGGGGCTCGTGCACCCGCACCAGCGGCGCGGCCTGCGCGGCCAGGTCGCCATGCACCAGCGCCAGATGCAGGCCATGACCGGCGCGATCGGTATAGGCCACGCAGCGCATCGGGCCGAACGGTGTCTGCATGGGGTGTTCGCCTACGCGCTGCACCAGCGATTCGGTGCGGCTGCGGTATTCGATGAGATCGGCGATGGCGCCGATTTTCAGCTCGTGCTGCGCGGCAAATTGTTCGAGATCGGGCAGGCGGGCCATGGTGCCGTCGGCGTTCATCACCTCGCAGATCACGGCGGCGGGTTCCAGCCCGGCCAGAGCGGCGAGGTCGCAGCCGGCCTCGGTGTGCCCGGCGCGCATCAGCACGCCGCCTTCAGCGGCCATCAGCGGGAAGATGTGACCCGGTTGCACGATGTCGCTGGCCTGTGCGTTGCGCGCCACGGCGGCCTGCACGGTGCGCGCACGGTCGGCCGCCGAAATGCCCGTGGTGACGCCTTCGGCAGCTTCGATGGACGCGGTGAAGGCGGTGCCGTGCGAAGAGCCGTTGTGCTCGACCATATGCCGCAGGCCAAGCTGCGCGCACCGCTGGGCGGTGAGGGTCAGGCAGATCAGACCGCGCGCATGCGTGGCCATGAAATTGATGGACTGCGGGGTGATGTGCTCGGCGGCAATGACCAGATCGCCCTCGTTTTCGCGATCTTCCTCATCGACCAGAATGACCATGCGCCCGGCCTTGAGCTCGGCAATGATGTCGGGAACGGGGGACAGGGGCATGATGGGGACGGGCGCTGCTGAAAAGCCCATCATTCTAAAACCGCCTCACCCGGCGCGCTTGCGCCGCTTGCCTTGTCAGAATTCGTAGCGTCCGAAGAAAAACGCGACGTTGCCGTTGTTGAGCTTGTTATTCACCTTCGGGATGAAGGTGCCATAAATCGACAGCCTGCCGAAACGGATCGAGGCGATGGGCAGCGCGATGGGGAAGGGGATGTTGTGGAAGATGTCGGCGCGCGAGGTCACCGCCAGGGTGTAGCCCAGACCGAAGCCCACCGGCGCGTCGTTGTTGAACATCCACTGATGGGCGTAGCCGACCACGGGCTCGGCGTTCCAGTGCGAGTCGGAGAAGATCATGGCGTACACCATGTCTTCGTTGCCGTCGGCATTGATGTGATGGCGGCCCCAGCCTATGCCCCAGGCGTGTTTGTTGAGCGTGGCGCGCTTGGCGGCGGTGTAGGTGCCGGGGTCGTGCCAGGTGTAACCGCTGAAGTACAGATCGTCCTGTCCGGTCTGGGTGGTGCTGACCGCGGCATTCCAGGTGGACTGAGCCCAGTCGGATACGCCGCCCAGCCCCAGCGCCCAACTCGCGCGGGGAACCAGGGCCAGCCAGAGGAGGGCGAAAGTGGATAGAAGGCGGGCTGGAAAATGTTTCATGGGCTCTTGGCGGGCGTCTCAGGGAAGTCGGGCCAGACTTTATCAGCGCAAAAGGTTGAGCCTGTGTCCGTTTGCAACGGGCGGCATGTGTGTGGCCGACTCAAGCGCTGTTCAGAGCCGGGTTGGGGCGCTGATCGGGGCAATGATCAAGCACCGAGGCGCGCGATCAATCGGCCCTGCTGCACGACGAGCAGCGTATTTTCGGGCAGGGGTTCCCAGTCTTCCGGGGTGAGGGGCACGCTGGCGAGCATCACGGCGGGTGCGGGTTTGTCGTCGCGGCCCTGAACGTGCAGCCCAGAAGCGCGCATCTGATGCTCGCTGGCGGCTTCGCGCATGAGCAGGTGCAAACCGGGCACCCAGGTGTTGCCCGGATGACTGCGGCGGCGATGCGCATGAGCGAACAGCAGGTCGCCATCGGTGAACAGGAAGTTCGCCGCGCCAAGGGCGCGCAATCTGGCCGCGAAGTCGGAGACCACTTCGATGCGGCGTTTGAGGTCGCCGCTCTCACCCGCCGCATCGAGCACTTGCAGTGATTGCATGAGCACGTAGAACGCATGTTCGGAATCGGTCTGGCCCATCGGGCGGTGCGCCGCATGCGCCAGAGGAAGCGCCTGCTCGATGTCCGGCAGATCGCCGTTGTGGGCAAAGATGTGGCGCTTGCCGAACAGCTCGCGGGCGAACGGCTGGGTGTTGACCAGCGTCACCGGGCCGCGCGAGGCGCGGCGGATATGTGCGATGACTAGCGGGCTGTGAAAGTCGTGCTTTTCGAGCACCGGAACGAAGGCGCTGGCCAGCGCGGGTTGCGCTTCGCGCAGCACATGCGCGTCGCTGCCTTCGTAATACGCCGCGCCCCAGCCGTCGGGGTTGGCGGCGTGCGGCCCGCCGTGGCGCGCGAATTCACGAAAGGCGAACCGCACCCGCGCGGGCACACGGCTGGAGTAGGCGAACAACTCACACATCTTTCCGACCCTCCGGTGCGCCCAGCATGCGCTCGACATAGCGGGCGATGAGGTCGATTTCGAGATTCACCGCGCTGCCCTCGCTCAATTGATGCAGATTGGTGTGCTGCAGGGTGTGCGGAATGAGGTTGATACTCACGCGGCAATGCTGTGGCAGATCTTCGACGCGGTTGACCGTCAGACTCACGCCGTTGATCACGATGGAGCCCTTGTACGCAAAAAACTTGCCTAAAGCGGCGGGCGTGTCCACCTCCAGCAGCCAGGATTCGCCGATGGGCTCGAACCGGGCCACCTGACCGACGCCGTCCACATGCCCAGTCACCAGATGGCCGCCCAGCTTGGTGGACAGCGCGACCGACTGCTCCAGATTGACCCGGGCGCCCGGCACGTCCAGCCCCGTGGTGCGCGCCAGGCTTTCGGCCGAAATGTCGAAGGCAAAGCCACCGGGCTGAAGATCCACCACCGTCATGCAGGCGCCGCTGACGGCGATGCTCTCGCCGAGCTCTACGCCCTGCAGCCAGGCCGGATCGACCTGCAGGCGCACGCGTTTGCCGTGACTGGCCTGGGAACCGAGGGGGGTGACTTCGGCGATGCGGCCGACGCTGGTGATGAGTCCGGTGAACATAAGGGTTCAAAGAGAAAAGGAATGAGGGAGACGTGCAAGGATGCGCAGATCGGCGCCGATCCGCTGCACATCATGCCATCGCAGCGCGAGTCCTTCGCTGATCTGCTGGTAGGGCCCCAGCGCCGCCAATCCGGCGCCCTCGCCCAGCAACTGGGGCGCAAGATACAGGAGCAGTTCATCGACCACGCCGGCACGCAGCAGCGAGCCGTTGAGCTTTTCGCCGGCCTCGCAGTGCAGCTCGTTGATGCCCCGCTGGCCGAGCACCTGCATCAGCGCGCGCAAATCGGTCTTGCCCGGTTTGCCGGGATCGGCGGGCAGGGCGATGTCTTGCAGATCGAGCGAGGTGGTGGCCGCGCTGCGCAGTGCCGCCAGACGCGGCGCGGCCCGCTCCGGCGACAGGGCGTGAACGATCCACAGCGGCGAGTCGGCGCTCTGCAACAGGCGCGCGGTGGGCGGGCATTCCAGGCGGCTGTCGATGACGATGCGAATGGGCTGGCGCGGCGTCTGCACCGCCCGCACATTGAGCTGCGGGTCGTCCGCCCGCACCGTCCCCAGGCCAGTGAGCACGGCGCAGGCGCGCGCGCGCCAGTGATGGCCGTCGGCGCGGGCCGCTTCGCTGGTGATCCACTGGCTTGCGCCGTTAGGCAGGGCGGTAACGCCGTCGAGCGAGGCGGCCACCTTCAGCCGCACCCAGGGCGTGCCGCGCACCATGCGGGAGATGAAGCCAAGGTTGATCTCGCGCGCTTCATCGGCGAACAGCCCGACATCGACTTGGATGCCGGCATCGCGCAAACGCTGCAATCCCTGGCCTGCCACCAGCGGGTTGGGATCGACCAGCGCAGCAACCACGCGCGCGACGCCTTGCGTGGCCAGCAGGTCGGCGCAGGGCGGCGTGCGGCCGTGGTGCGCGCAGGGCTCCAGCGTGACGTAGGCGGTGGCGCCCCGCACCTCGTGGCCGCGCTCCCAGGCTTGCTTCACCGCCTGGACTTCGGCGTGATCTTGCCCCGCAGCCAGCGTGGCGCCTTCGCCCAGCACCTGGCCGTCTCGCACCAGCACGCAGCCCACCCGCGGATTGGGGCTGGTGCGGTACATCGCGCTGTGCGCCAGATCGAGCGCCCGGCGCATGAAGCGCTGATCTTGTTCGCTGAATGAAACGTCGTCCGGGTTCATGTCGGAGTTTTGCCGCGCCGGGGTTTGGCGGCGGGCGAGGGCGGCTGCATTTCCTGCAGCACATCGAGAAACTGGCTCAAATCCTTGAAGCTGTGATAGACGGAGGCAAAGCGCACATAGGCAATGCCGTCGAGCGTGCGCAATTCCTCCATCACCCAGGCGCCGATTTGGGTGGAGGGCAGCTCGCGCGCGCCGCTTTGCAGCAGCATTTGCTCCACGCGCCCGATGGCGGTATCCACCGCGTCGGCACTGACTGGCCGCTTGCGCAAGGCCAGCAGGAAAGAGGCGCGCAGTTTGTCGCGGTCGTATTCGGTGCGGCGGCCATCTTTTTTCACCACCACCGGAAAGCTGACCTCCGCGCGTTCATAGGTGGTGAAGCGCTTGTCGCATTGGCCGCAACGCCGCCGCCGCCGCAGCGCGGTGCCATCTTCCACATCGCGGGTTTCAATCACCTGCGTGTCGGGGCTTTGGCAAAAGGGGCATTTCATGGCGGCGTGGCAACATTAAACCCGTCATTATTCACGCTGCGGTCTGTTTTCGCGGTAGCGCGCGCAAACACGGCGCATATCAAACACCTGACGCGGCGGCTACACTGCCCGCCGATGAAAAATCTGGTTCTCCTCATTTCCGGGCGCGGCAGCAATCTGCAGTCCATTCTTCAGGCCGAGCGTGAACAGGGCTGGGGCGTTTGCGTGCGTGGAGTACTCAGTAACCGGGCTGATGCCGCAGGGCTGGACGCTGCGCGTGCCTTCGGTGTGCCCACGCAGGTGATCGCGCATGCCGACTTTCCCAACCGTGAGGCGTTCGACGGTGCTTTGGGCGACGCGATTGCTGCGCTGGAGCCCGACGTCGTCGCGCTGTGCGGCTTCATGCGGGTGCTGGGTGCGGCCTTCGTGGATCGCTTTGCGGGCCGTCTGGTGAATATCCATCCGTCTTTGCTGCCAGCTTTCACCGGTTTGCGCACCCATGCCCGCGCCCTTGAGGAAGGGGTGAAGTGGCACGGTGCTACCGTGCATCTGGTGAGCAGTGCGCTCGATCACGGGCCGATTCTGGCGCAGGCCGCCGTGCCGGTGCTCGATGGTGATACGGTCGAGTTGCTGGCCGCGCGGGTCTTGCTTGAAGAGCACCGAATTTATCCCCCCGCCGTGCGGGCTTTGCTGGAAGGACGGGTGCAGATCGACGGCTTGCGCACCCGCATCCGTCCGTCCTCCGATTCTTCCCTTTGAAAGAGCGCCATGAAACCGCGTGACCTGCTTTACACCGCGCGCGACGTGCTGCGCGATATGTTGCGTTTCGACGCCGCGGCCGATGCCGTGCTGTCGCGGCTGTTCCGTACCAAGCCGCAACTGGGCAAGACCGACCGACAGATCCTGGCCGACACGGTCTATCAGGTGCTGCGGCATCTGCGCTTGTTTCAGACGCTGGCCGCGACCGACGAAAGCATCGGCGGGGCTATGGAACTGCGTCTGGCCATTCTGGGCTGGTCGGGAAACGCGCAGTCGCTGCATGCCGCGCTTTCTCCCGAGCAACTCGAGTGGCGCAAACGCTTGCTGGCACAAGACGCGATGGCCCTGCCGGAAGCGGTGCGTTGGAGTCTGCCGGAATGGCTGGCGGCCGCTTTGCAGGCGAACTATGGCGCGGAATATCCTGCGCTGGCGCAGGCGATGTTGCGCCCGGCCCCGCTGGATTTGCGGGTGAATGTGCAGAAAGCGCGGCGCGAAGCCGTGCTCGACGTGTTCGCCCGCCTCAATCTGCCCGCGCAGCCAACGCCCTATTCGCCGTGGGGCGTACGCCTGGAAGGCAAACCCGCTTTGCAGGATCTCACCGTCTTTCGCGAAGGCTGGGTGGAGGTGCAGGACGAAGGCAGTCAGCTGCTCGCCGTACTGCTGGCCCCGCGCCGCGGCGAAATGGTGGTCGACTTCTGCGCCGGAGCCGGCGGCAAAACCCTGGCGCTGGGCGCCATGATGCGCAGCACGGGTCGGCTTTATGCGTTCGACGTGGCCGACTACCGCCTGGCCAAGCTCAAACCCCGGCTGTTGCGCAGTGGGCTATCCAATGTGTACCCGGTCGCCATCGCACATGAACGCGATGAACGGGTCAAACGTCTGGCTGGCAAGGTCGACCGGGTGCTGGTGGACGCGCCGTGCTCCGGCCTGGGTACCTTGCGCCGTAACCCTGATATGAAATGGCGACAGAAGCCTGAAGATATTGCCGAGTTGACGACAAAACAAGCCAATATTCTGCAATCGGCGGCAACGCTGCTGAAACCGGGCGGGCGCTTGGTTTACGCCACCTGTAGCGTCTTGCCGGAAGAAAACAGCGGCATCGTCAATGCCTTTCTGGCCGCGCACCCCGATTTCGAACGTGTTCCCGCCGATGCGGTGCTACGTCAGCAAGGAGTGGACGGCGAGGGCCTGGTGACCCAAGGGGACTTGCAGTTGTTGCCCAATCGCCACGCCACTGACGGCTTTTACGCCGCCGTGCTGCAGCGGCGCCCGACCTCATCTGGTCGTGGCGAAGCCGATGCCACGTTAGCGGACTGACAAGGGCTTCTCGTTTGCACTGAGTGCTGTCGTCAGTGCAAGACCGATAATGATTGCAACTTTCGCCAACGGCGAAGTTCCAACTGTGTTGTATCGATCTGAAAGTTTCTGATGTTTGATGTGTTTTTGAATTGTGCTGGGCACGGCCTTTTGCGTGCATCATGGTTGCAAATCGTCTTATTTGCGCTCATCACCACGCATATCACCATTGCGTCCGTCACTATTTTTCTGCACCGCGCTCAGGCTCACCGAGCGCTGGAGTTGCACCCGATCGCCTCGCACTTTTTCCGCTTCTGGCTGTGGTTCACCACGGGCATGGTCACCAAGGAATGGGTGGCGATTCATCGCAAGCATCACGCCAAGTGCGAGACGGTCGACGACCCGCACAGTCCGGTGACGCGCGGCATCGATACGGTGCTGTTGCGCGGCGCCGAGTTGTACCGAACCGAATCGAGAAACGCCGAAACCCTGAGCAAGTTCGGTCACGGCACTCCTGACGACTGGTTGGAGCGCAATATTTATTCCCGATTTATCTGGCAGGGCGTCGGGCTGTTGCTCATTCTCGATGTGCTGATGTTCGGCGCGATCGGCGCGACGGTGTGGGCCGTGCAGATGTTGTGGATTCCGATCTGGGCAGCCGGGGTGATCAACGGGCTGGGTCATTGGTGGGGCTATCGCAATTTTTCGGCGCGAGACAGCAGCCACAACATTTCGCCCTGGGGGTTGCTGATCGGCGGCGAAGAATTGCACAACAACCACCACACCTATCCCACGTCGGCCAAACTCTCGGTCAAATGGTGGGAGTTCGATATCGGCTGGGCGTATATCCGCGCTTTGTCCTGGGTGGGTTTGGCCAAACCACGCAAACTGCCGCCGCAGTTCCGGCTGGGCGAGGTGCGCGCCGAGGTCGATCAACTCACTTTACAAGCTGTCATCGCCAACCGTTATGAATTGATGGCGCGCTATGCCGCGGGGTTGAAGTCCACCCTCAAGGCCGAGCTGGCCCGGGCTGCAGAACAGGGCGCGGTGAGCCATCTGCCGACTTTGCGCGCAGCCAAACGCTGGATCGGCATCGAGCGCGAGATTCTGTGCGAGCGTTCGCGAGCCTTGGTGGACGCCGCGGCGAGCGCCAGCCCTAACCTGAGCAAGCTGCTGCACATGCGCGAAGAACTCAAATCGGTGTGGGAGCAGACCAATCTGAACGCCGACCAGCTTCGCTTGAAGCTCCAGGACTGGTGCCGCCGTGCCGAAGACAGTGGCTTGGCCCCGCTTCGGGAGTTGTCGCTGAGGCTGCGACGTTATACGCCGACGGCCTGAATTCTGATGTTTACGACGCCTGGGCATTCATGCCGGATGCCCAGGCTAAACATTGATGGAGCGCCGAAGGAGGCGCCCATGAAAAAGAGGCGCCCACAAAAAATCCGCTAGTCAGGCCGCAGTGAATTTGAACACTGTGGCCGATCCAGCGGATCGTTCTTTGGTAGACAGATCAGATTACTTGATCTTGCCTTCCTTGTAATTCACATGCTTGCGCGCGACCGGATCGAATTTCATGATTTCGATCTTTTCAGGCGTGGTGCGCTTGTTTTTGGTGGTGGTGTAGAAATGGCCGGTGCCCGCAGAGGATTCCAGCTTGATTTTTTCGCGTCCGCCTTTGGTTGCCATGATGGGTTCCGTGCAGTTCTAGGAAGGAATGGAGAGGGCGATCAGATCTCGCCGCGCGAGCGCAGCTCGGCCAGCACGACGTCGATGCCTTTTTTGTCAATGGTGCGCAGCCCAGAGCTCGTTACGCGCAAACGCACGAAACGGTTCTCGCTTTCAACCCAGAAACGACGATATTGCAGATTGGGCAGGAAGCGACGCTTGGTCTTGTTGTTCGCATGGGACACATTGTTCCCGACCATCGGCCCTTTACCTGTCACTTGACACACTCGTGCCATGGCACACCTCGAAATTGTGTAGAACAAAGGCTAAAGATTATAGCCGGAAAGATTTGCTTGTCCACCGCTATCGGTGTCAAGACTCCGCATTCTCCAGATAGCGCTGTGCGTCCAGAGCGGCCATACAGCCGGTACCTGCGCTGGTGATCGCCTGGCGATAAACGTGGTCTTGCACGTCACCCGCGGCGAATACGCCGGGCACGCTGGTGGCGGTCGCCATCCCTTCGTTGCCGCTGCGGGTGATGATGTAGCCGTCCTTCATGTCCAACTGGCCTTTGAAAATTTCGGTGTTGGGCTGATGGCCGATGGCGATGAAACAGCCATTCAGTGCGATGTCTTCGTCGGCGCCGGTCTGGCTGTTGTGGATGCGCACGCCAGTCACGCCACTGGCGTCGCCCAGCACTTCTTTCAATTCGCTCCAGAGCTTGAGTTCGACTTTGCCCTCGGCCGCGCGGGCCATGAGTTTGTCGACCAGAATGGGCTCGGCACGGAATTTGTCGCGGCGGTGAATGACGGTCACCTTGCTGGCGATATTGGCCAGATACAGCGCTTCTTCGACGGCCGTGTTGCCGCCGCCCACCACGCACACCGGCTGGTTGCGATAGAAAAAGCCGTCGCAAGTCGCGCAGCCCGAGACGCCCTTGCCCATGAAGGCCTCTTCGGTGGGCAGTCCCAGATATTTGGCCGAGGCGCCAGTGGCGATGATCAGGGTGTCGCAGGTATAAACGCCGCTGTCGCCTTCGAGGCGGATGGGTTTTTCGCGCAGATGCGCGGTGTGGATGTGATCGAACACGATCTCGGTGTTGAAACGCTCGGCATGCGCCTGAAAGCGCGCCATCAAGTCGGGCCCTTGCACGCCATCGACGTCGGCGGGCCAGTTGTCGACTTCGGTCGTGGTCATGAGTTGACCGCCTTGAGCCAGACCGGTGATGAGCAGAGGGTTCAGATTGGCGCGGGCCGCATAGACGGCGGCGCTGTAACCGGCCGGGCCGGAGCCCAGAATGAGCACTTTGGCGTGTTTGGATGTCATGATGTGTGAGAAACTTCGGGCTGAGAGGATGGGGGAGAGGGTTGCGCTGCAACCGCTGCTGACGGACTGTCCTCGAAAATAGATCAAGGGCAAGCCGCCGCACAATAGATAAGATTTTAGGGGTGCGGCATATCGGGCGTGCGGCATGCGGCTATTTTCTGGCTTCTCCGCCTGCCTTCGAAATTGCCCCGCCTCCCCATAAACTGGAGAAACTGATGTCGCAAATCACCGATATTGACCTCGTTCGGCGCGTGCCGCTGTTTGCCGTGCTCACCGAATCGCAGGCCTGGTCGATTTCGCAATCCATCGTCAAGCGGCGCTACAAGCGCGGCGAAAACATCGTCGAGCAGGGCAGCAAGTCGAATGCCCTGTTCATTCTGCTTTCCGGCCGGGCGCGGGTGATCAGCATGGACGCCAAAGGCCGCGAAGTCATCATCGCCGTGCTGCATGCGGGCGATTACATCGGGGAAATGAGCCTGATCGATGGCGAACCGCACAGCGCCACGGTGCAGGCCGAGGTGCAGACCGATGTGATGATGCTCGGCCGTGTGGCGTTTCTGCAATGCCTGCCTGAAAACACCAGCATGTCTTTTGCGATCATGCGCGGGCTGGCGCTGCGTCTGCGTCGCGCCGACCGAAAAATTGAATCTCTGGCGCTGATGGATGTCTATGGACGTGTGGCGCGCGCGTTGATGGAACTCACGGACGAGATGCAGAACGAGCACGTCATCCGCAACAAGCTTTCACGCCAGGATCTGGCCAAGATGGTCGGCGCTTCGCGCGAAATGGTCAGCCGGGTGATGAAGGACTTTGAACAGCAGGGTTTTGTGGTCGAGCGCGAAGACGGCACCCTGTTGATCCGAGAGCATCTCTCGACCCTGATTTGATGCGAGCGGGGTGTGCACGGCCCCTCGTCCTCGCTCCTGATCCGTCGTCCTTTATCCGTCGCCCCTATCCGCCTGCGATTCTGAGCCTGGGCGATCTGCCGCGTTGGCTTGTTTGCCCATGACCGCCGCGAAGGCGGCAAAATCCGCCCTGAAGCCCAGTTTGATGGCGGGCGCGATGCATCACCCTGGATTTTGAACACCCCTCCCATGCCGAAAATCGATACCCGACGTCGCCCTTCCCAGGCGGCGCTCCGTTCTGAGCCGCGCAGCCGCCTGCAGCGTTTTGCGAGCGAGGTACGCCTGACGGCCGCCTTCATCGGTTGGATTTTGCTTTGCCTGAGCCTGCTGAGCTTTCACAAGTCCGATCCGTCCTGGTCGAGTTCGGGCACCGATGGTCATGTGGCCAACTGGGTCGGCGTGGTTGGGGCCTGGTTTTCCGATGTGGCCTATTTTCTGCTGGGCTTCTCGGCCCTGTGGCTGATTCCGCTGGGCCTGTACGGCCTGCTGCGCATGTGGCGCAACACCCAGGCGCAAACACCCGCCGCCGAGGAGCAAACGCCTGTGAGCCGGTGGCGCAAGCTGCAGCCGCTGGCCGCCGCGGCGGGCCTGCTGCTGTTGCCGCTTTCCAGCGCGGCGCTGGAGTCGACGCGGCTGTGGAGTCTGGCTTCCGCCCTGCCGGGCGAGGCCGGCGGCTTGCTTGGGCATGGCCTGGGTATCGCCGTTGATACCTTGCTGGGCGACACCGGCGGCACCTTGGTGCTGCTGGCGGTCTTTCTGTTTTCGCTGAGCTGGGTTGGTCATTTTTCATGGGCCGACGCGGCCGAGCGCCTTGGCGGCTGGATCGAGCGGCTGTGGACCTGGCAGCGCGAACGCCGCGGACGCGAAGACGATGTGCTGGCCGGGCAGCAAGCCAAGCAGGAGCGCGAAAAGGAAGTCGAGTTGCAGCGGCCTTTGGTGGAAGAGCGCGAGGTGCTCGCTCCCGTGCTGATCGAGCCTTCGGTGGCTTATGTGCCGCAGTCTCCACGCGTGCTCAAGGAAAAGCAGAAACCGCTGTTCAATGAACTGCCCGACTCTTCCCTGCCGGCCTTGGGCCTGCTGGATGCTGCGCCCTCCGTGCAGGCGGAAACCGTCAGCCACGAAACGCTGGAGTTCACTTCGCGCCTGATCGAGAAAAAGCTCAAGGATTTCGGCGTGGAGGTGCGCGTAGTGGCGGCCTATCCCGGCCCGGTCATCACGCGCTACGAAGTGGAGCCGGCCACTGGCGTGAAGGGTGCGCAGATCGTCAATCTGTCGCGCGATCTGGCGCGGGCCTTGTCGCTGGTGAGCATCCGGGTGGTCGAAACCATTCCGGGCAAGAACACCATGGCGCTGGAGCTGCCCAATGCCAAGCGGCACACCATCAAGCTGTCGGAGATTCTGGGTTCCAACAACTATCACGAAGCCGCCTCGATGCTGACCCTGGGCCTGGGCAAAGACATCGTGGGCAACCCGGTGGTGGCCGATCTGGCCAAGATGCCGCACCTGCTGGTGGCCGGCACCACCGGCTCGGGCAAGTCGGTGGGTGTCAACGCCATGATTCTGAGCCTGCTGTACAAGGCCGAACCCAGCGATGTGCGGCTGATTCTGATCGACCCGAAAATGCTCGAGCTCAGCGTGTACGACGGCATTCCGCATCTGCTCGCGCCCGTGGTGATCGACATGAAACAGGCGGCGCAGGCGCTGAACTGGTGCGTGGGCGAAATGGAGCGCCGCTACAAGCTGATGAGCAAGCTCGGCGTGCGCAATCTCGCGGGCTACAACACCAAGGTGCAGGAGGCCCGTGCGCGCGGCGAGCCGCTGACCAACCCGTTCAGCCTCACGCCAGAGTCGCCCGAACCGCTGGAGAAGTTGCCGCACATCGTGGTCGTCATCGACGAACTGGCCGATCTGATGATGGTGGTGGGCAAAAAGATCGAGGAACTCATCGCCCGCCTGGCGCAAAAGGCGCGGGCGTCGGGCATTCACCTCATCCTGGCTACCCAGCGCCCCAGCGTGGATGTGATCACCGGGTTGATCAAGGCCAATATTCCCACCCGCATGGCCTTTCAGGTGTCGAGCAAGATCGATTCGCGCACCATCCTCGACCAGATGGGCGCAGAAAGTTTGCTGGGCATGGGCGACATGCTGTACCTGCCGCCCGGCTCGGGCATGCCGCAGCGGGTGCATGGCGCGTTTGTGAGTGATGCCGAAGTGCACCGCGTGGTCGAAGACATCAAGAGCCGAGGCGGGCCGAACTATCTCGAAGGCATCCTCACCGGTGAGGAAGATGTGGATGGGGCGGGCGCTGTGGGTGGCGCGGGCGGCTCAGACGGTGAGAGCGACCCGCTCTACGATCAGGCGGTGCAGATCGTCCTGCAGCACCGCAAGGCGTCGATTTCTCTGGTGCAGCGTCATCTGCGCATCGGATACAACCGTTCAGCCAGACTACTGGAGCAGATGGAACAATCCGGCCTGGTGTCGGCCCTGACCGCCAACGGCAACCGCGACATCCTGGTGCCGGTGCGGTCGGAGTGAACTTGCGCCCGCATCACGCACCCTGATTTGAATTTTTGAAAGACCGAATGATGATGTTTATGAACACGCGCTGGCGCACCACGCTGATGCGGCTTTTTCTCGCGGGCGGTCTGCTCGGCGCCAGTCTGCCTGCGGCCTTCGCGGCGAATTCGGTGCAACTGCTCGAACAGTGGCTGCAGCAAACCCGGGGCGGCAGCGCCCAGTTCACTCAGACTGTGAGCAACCCCAAGGGCCCGGCGCAGGCGCCGGCTACCGGCCAGTTTGCCTTCGAGCGGCCCGACCGTTTCCGCTGGGACTACACCAAGCCCTATGCCCAGGTCAT
The DNA here is from genome assembly GCF_900634595.1 of Thiomonas sp. OC7. Classification (NCBI taxonomy): domain Bacteria; kingdom Pseudomonadati; phylum Pseudomonadota; class Betaproteobacteria; order Burkholderiales; genus Thiomonas; species Thiomonas sp. OC7. The sequence goes on from NZ_LR131953.1 coordinate 3,059,355, forward strand.
CGTCAGCGACGGCAAGCAGCTCTGGACCTATGACCACGACCTCGATCAGGTGACCATCACCCCGGTCACGCAGGCGTTCAAGGGCACGCCTGCCGCGATCTTCGCCGGAACCGACCTGACCCGGCTGTTCACCCTGCAGGCCCAGGCCGATGCCGGCGGTCTGCAGTGGGTGCAGGCCACGCCCAAGGCCAAGGACAGCAACTTCGACTGGATACGCATCGGTCTGCGCAGCACGGCGCAAGGCCCGGAAGTGGCTGAGCTTCAGTTGCGCGATGCTTTCGGGCAAATTTCCACCATGCGCTTCACCGCCATCAAACACAACCCGACCTTCGGCCCGGACAGCTTCCGTTTCACTCCGCCCAAAGGGGCTTCGGTCATCAGCCAGCCATGACCAGCGGCCCGGGCCTGTTCGACGACGCGGACTTGCCCGCGCCCGCCCGCCCGCTGTCTGCGTTTAAACCTGCGCCTGGGGCCAACGCTCCGCTGGCCGAGCGTTTGCGCCCGCATCATCTCAGTGAAGTGGTGGGCCAACGCCACCTGCTCGGGCCCGGCAAGCCGCTGCGCGTGGCGTTTGAAACCCGGCGGCTGCACTCCATGCTGTTTTGGGGGCCGCCCGGTGTGGGCAAAACCACCCTGGCGCGGCTGATGGCCGATGCTTTCGATGCCGACTTTCTGCCGTTGTCGGCAGTGCTTGCCGGGGTGAAAGACATCCGCGATGCCGTCGCCCAGGCCCAGTCCGCGCAGCAACGGGGGCGGGCGACCATTGTGTTCGTCGATGAAGTGCATCGCTTCAACAAAAGCCAGCAGGATGCGTTTTTGCCGCATGTCGAATCCGGCTTGTTCACCTTTATCGGCGCGACCACGGAAAACCCGTCATTCGAGGTCAACAGCGCCTTGCTGTCGCGCGCCGTGGTGTACGTGCTCGAACCGCTGGACGCCGACGATCTTGGCTTGCTGATGCAGCGCGTGCTGGCGGGCAGCGGCGTCGAGGCCATCGAGCCCGCGGCGCAAGAACGGCTCATTCGCCATGCCGATGGCGATGCCCGCCGCCTGCTGGGCGCGCTCGAACTGGCGCTGCAGGCCGCTGTGCGAGCCGCTCAAACCACGCTCACAGCCGACCTGCTCGAACAAACCCTGGGCGCGACCCTGCTGCGTTTCGACAAAGGCGGCGAGCAGACCTACGACCTGATCTCGGCGTTGCACAAATCGGTGCGGGGCTCGGATGTGGACGCCTCGCTCTACTGGTTTGCGCGCATGCTCGAAGGCGGCGCCGATCCCCGCTATCTCGCGCGGCGGCTGATCCGCATGGCAGTGGAAGACATCGGCCTGGCCGACCCCAAGGCGCTGACCCTTGCACTTGAAGCCGCGCAAACCTACGAGCGCCTGGGCAGCCCCGAAGGCGAGCTGGCGCTGGCCGAGGCGGTGGTTTATCTGGCCGTCACGCCCAAGTCGAACGCGGTTTACAAGGCCTTCAACGCCGCGCGCGCGTTTGCCCGGGAGCAGGGCACCCAGCCCGTGCCCTTGCACCTGCGCAATGCGCCCACCAAACTGATGAAAAACCTGGGCTATGGCAGGGATTACCGCTACGCCCACGATGAGGCCGACGCTTTTGCCGCCGGAGAAACCTATTTTCCAGACGGCATGACGCCGCCCCGCTTCTATCAGCCCACATCGCGCGGGGTGGAGGAGCGCATCGCCCGCCGCCTGCAAGACTTGGCTGAGCGCAATACCCGGGGCAGTGTGGTGTCATCCTTCGGGCCGGAAAGTGACAGTGCCGCAGCTGAACCATCCAGCGACTGAGCGGCCTCAAACTGCGGGTTGACCCGGTGCCGGGTGACCCAAGGCAGGCGGTTATCATCGCGCCAGCCAAAAAAAACAGGGGTCAGGACAGCCCGGCCCCCAGACAAAACCATGAAGCCTGTTCACCCTCGCCCGGCAGCATCGTTGCCGGGTGCCGCCGCGTACCAGACGCGGCATGCATCGTGCGCGCTCGCAGGCGCTCCACTTTCACACACGATGTCCTGGAGGCATGCACTCAACCGGTGCGGGGGTCCCGGCACGCGCTTTGCTTTCATCCCCGGTTTACTCGTTTCACCCCGGCCGCTCCAAAAGAGTCGGGCCGTCACTCACTAGCCATCCGCTCGTCAGGAGATTCAAGGTATGGATATTTTTCTTCAGCAGATCGTCAACGGTCTGGTTCTGGGCAGCATGTATGCCCTGATCGCTCTCGGCTACACCATGGTGTACGGCATCGTCAACCTCATCAATTTTGCGCATGGGGACGTGATGATGGTGGGGGCGCTCACGGCCTACACCGTGTTCAAGGTGCTCGATCATGTGGCCCCGCATCTTCCAGGTTGGTTGGTCGTGGTCATCGCCCTGATCATCGCCATGCTGGCCACGGGAGTGCTCAACTACTTCATCGAGCGCATCGCCTACCGGCCCTTGCGCAATGCGCCCAAGCTGGCGCCGCTGATCACGGCCATCGGCATGTCCATCCTGCTCGAAACGCTGGCGATGATCATCTGGGGGCGCGACTACAAGGTGTTCCCGTCCGGGTTGCTGCCGAGCAATGTCATCAATGTCGGCGGTATTGTCATCACGCCGGTACAGATCATGATTCTGATAGTTACGGCCGTGCTGCTGGCGGGGCTGACCTGGCTGATCAACCACACCAAGCTGGGGCGGGCGATGCGGGCCACGGCGGAGAATCCGCGCGTGGCGTCGCTGATGGGGGTGAATCCCAACTTCGTCATCTCCTCGGCGTTCGTGATCGGCGCCATGCTCGCGGCGATTGCTGGGGTGATGTGGTTTGCCAACTTCGCCACGGCGAACTTCTATATGGGCTTCACGCCGGGTTTGAAGGCCTTTACCGCGGCGGTGCTGGGCGGCATTGGCAATCTTTCGGGGGCCATGCTGGGCGGCATTCTGCTGGGGCTGATCGAGGTGCTGGGCGCTGGCTATATCGGCACGCTCACCGGTGGGGTGTTCGGCAGTAATTACCAGGACATCTTCGCCTTCATCGTGCTGATTCTGGTGCTGACCCTGCGCCCGCAAGGCCTGCTGGGTGAGCGCGTGGCCGATCGCGCCTGAGGAGACTGAACATGAACCAACAAAAGAACTGGGTCTGGATTGTGGCGGGCGCCGCTGCGCTCATCGCGCTGCCCATGGTGCTGCAGATCGCAGGAGATGCCTGGGTGCGGATCGCGGCCTTTGCCATGCTCTACATCATGCTGGCGCTGGGGTTGAATATCGTGGTCGGCCTGGCCGGGCTGCTCGATCTGGGCTATATCGCCTTCTATGCGGTGGGGGCGTATCTGTATGCGCTGTTGTCGTCGAACCAGCTCACGAGCAATTTCGATGCGCTGGGGGCGATGTTTCCCAATGGCTTCGATGTGTCGATCTGGCTGGTCGTTCCCATGGCGGCGGCGCTGGCGGCCAGTGCGGGCATCATGCTGGGCACGCCCGTGCTCAAGCTGCGCGGCGACTATCTGGCCATCGTGACGCTGGGCTTTGGCGAGATCATCCGCATTTTCATGAACAACCTGAACGCACCGGTGAACATCACCAACGGCCCACAAGGCATTTCGGGCATTCACGGCATTCATCTGTTCGGCTGGGATCTGAACCAGAACATCGACATCGGCAGTTTCACCATACCCTCGGTGGCGCAGTATTACTACCTGTTCCTGGTACTGGTGGTGTTCGTGGTGATACTGAGCTACCGCCTGCAGGACTCGCGCATCGGCCGCGCCTGGATGGCGATGCGCGAAGATGAAATCGCCGCTAAGGCCATGGGCATCAATACCCGCAATATGAAGTTGCTGGCGTTTTCGATGGGGGCGACTTTCGGTGGCGTGGCCGGGGTGATGTTCTCGGCCTTCCAGGGCTTCGTCTCGCCCGAGTCGTTCTCGCTGCTGGAGTCGATCATCGTGCTGGCCATGGTGGTGATCGGCGGCATGGGGCATATTCCCGGCGTCATTCTTGGCGCGGTGTTGTTGTCGGTGCTGCCCGAAGCGCTGCGCTATATGGGCTTCATCTCCGACTGGCAGCAGCACGCATTTGGTCATGTGTACATCGACAGCGGCATCCTGCGTCAGCTCATCTATGCCCTGGCCATGATCATCATCATGATCCTGCGGCCCAAAGGGCTGTGGCCTGCACCGGAGCACGGCAAGAGCTTCACCAAACTGCCCACTCCGCTGCAGGAAGGAGGCAAGGCATGAGCGCCACTGTTCTGCGCGTGAGTGGCGCATCCAAACGCTTTGGCGGCTTGCAGGCTCTGAACGATGTTGGCATCCAGATCGACCGGGGCCAGATCTATGGCCTGATCGGTCCCAACGGGGCGGGTAAAACCACGTTTTTCAACGTTATCACCGGGCTGTATCCGCCCGATTCGGGCGACTTCATTTTGGCCGGCAAGGCTTACAAGCCGGCCGCGGTGCATCAGGTGGCGCGTGAGGGTATTGCCCGCACGTTCCAGAACATCCGCCTGTTTCCGGACATGACGGCGCTTGAAAACGTGATGGTGGGTCGGCATGTGCGCACCAACAGCGCGCTGATTGGCGCGGTGTTCCGCACCCGGCATTTCAAGACCGAGGAAAAAGCCATCCGCGAACGTGCGCGTGAACTGCTGGCCTATGTGGGCATCGAGCGGTATGCCGATTTCCGCGCGCGCACCCTGTCGTATGGCGACCAGCGCCGCCTGGAAATCGCCCGCGCTCTGGCTACCGATCCGCAACTGCTGGCGCTCGACGAGCCCGCGGCCGGCATGAACGCCACGGAAAAACTGCAGCTGCGCGAGTTGCTCACCGCGATCCAGAAAGACGGCCGCACCATTCTCATCATCGAACACGATGTGAAACTGGTCATGGGCCTGTGCGACCGGGTGACCGTGCTCGATTACGGCAAGATCATTGCCGAAGGGGTGCCCGCCGACGTGCAGAAAAATCCGAAAGTCATCGAAGCCTATCTGGGCGCAGGGGAGCACTGAGCATGTCCGAAACCGTCCTCAAAATCACGGGCCTGCGAGTCTCTTATGGCGGCATTCAGGCGGTCAAAGGCGTCGATCTGGAGGTGCGCAAGGGCGAGCTGGTCAGCCTGATCGGCGCCAATGGCGCGGGCAAGACCACCACGACCAAGGCCATCACCGGGCTACAGCCCATCACTGACGGCGAAGTGCACTACGCCGGGCGCACCATCAATGGCCAGGGTGCCTACGATCTGGTGCGACAGGGTTTGTGCATGGTGCCGGAAGGGCGTGGGGTGTTCACCCGCATGACCATCGCAGAAAATCTGCAGATGGGCGCCTATACCCGCAAGGACAAAGAGATCGACAGCGATATCGACAAGGTCTATGGCATTTTCCCGCGCCTGAAGGAACGCCGCGACCAGCTCGCCGGCACCATGTCGGGCGGTGAGCAGCAGATGCTGGCCATGGGCCGGGCGCTGATGAGTCGTCCGCAAGTGCTGCTGCTCGACGAGCCGTCGATGGGACTGTCGCCCATCATGGTCGACAAAATTTTCGAAGTGGTCGAAGACATTTCCAAGCAGGGCGTGACCATTCTGCTGGTCGAGCAGAACGCCAAGCGCGCGCTGGGTCTGGCCGATCGCGGCTACGTCATGGACTCGGGGCAGGTCACCATGACCGGTCCGGCCGAGGAGTTGCTGCACGACCCGAGAGTACGCGCGGCGTATCTCGGGGAATAAGCGCTTCGCTGAGAAAAATGGCCTGCTGCTTTATGGCCTAGCCCTCGCAGGCCATTTTTTTGATCGCGAGACCCGGTCTCAGGCCTTCGCCCCAGCCTTGTCGGCTTCGGTGGTGAAGGCGTCGGCGAAGAAGGCGTCTTCGGGGAGCTTGCACTGCTGGGTGAAATCGCGCTGCGCGGCTTCAACCATGACGGGGGCGCCGCAGGCGTAAACCGCATGGCCGGAAAGGTCGGGCACATCGGCCATCACGGCCTGATGGACGAAACCCGTGCGCCCGCTCCAGTCGGCGTCAGCCTCGGAGAGCACGGGAATGAAGTGCAGATGCGGCATGGCGGCGCATTGCTGTACTGCCCAGTCGTGCAGGTAGAGGTCTTGCTGCTTGCGCCCGCCCCAATACAGCGTGATTTCGCGCGGGTCGGCGTTGGCGCGCATCTGCTCGAGTATGGCCTTGATCGGCGCGAAACCTGTGCCGGAAGCCAAGAAGATCAAGGGCTTGTTTTCGGGGTCGTCGCGCAGGAAAAAACTGCCGAACGGGCCTTCGATCCGCTGGATCTCTTTCTCTTTCATCGCGGTGAACACATGATCGGTGAACTTGCCGCCCGGCATGTGGCGCAGATGCAGTTCGACCTGCGGGGATTCGCTGGGCGCGCTGGCCATGGAGTAGCTGCGCCGTGCGCCATCACGCAGCAGAAACTGGATGTACTGCCCGGCGCGATAGCGCAGCGGATCGGCCGCAGGCAGTTGCAGCATGACCCGCACCACATCGGGGGCGAGGTGCTCGATGTTGCTGACCCGGGCCGGCATTTTTTTCACCGGAAATTCGCCCGCGCCAACCACTTCATGGCTTTCGATCACCACATCGGTGAGCGCCTTGGCGCGGCAGGCGAGAATGAAGCCCTGCGCCCGTTCGGCCTCGCTCAGCGCTTTGAGCTGGTGAACGCCCAGCTCGATCTCGCCTTGGAGCAGCTTGCATTTGCAAGAGCCGCAGGCGCCGTCCTGGCAGCCGTAGGGCAGGCCGACCGATTGGCGGATGGCGGCTGCGAGCAGGGTTTCATCGGCCTCGGCGGCGTATTGGTGGCCGCTGGGCTGAACGGTGACTTGATGACTCATGTGAACAATGATTAGGTGTGAACTGTGAACGATCAATCTGGACGCGGCCGACCCCGGCTGCTCATCGTGGGCTGTGGTGACATCGGCATGCGGGTGGCGGCCTTGGCGCGCGGGCGCTACCGGCTGCTGGCGCTGACTTCCTCGCCCCAGCGGCTGGAGAGCTTGCGCTCCGCTGGCATCGTGCCCATCGTCGGCAATCTCGATCAGCCGCAAACCCTGTGGCGGCTGGCCCAGCTTGCGCCCCAACGGGTGCTGATGCTGGCCCCGCCGGGCGATACGTCCGGCCCGCGCGATCTGCGCAGTCGCCACCTGATTTCCAGACTGAAACAGTCGGGCATCTTATCTGGCTCCGGGAAAAATACCTTGCGCGTGGTCTATGCCAGCACCTCGGGGGTGTACGGCGATTGCCAGGGCGAACTCGCGCCCGAGACGCGCCCGTGCCTACCGGAAACCGAACGCGCGCAACGCCGCTGCGATGCCGAGCGTCTCTGGCGCCGTGCCGGTGTGCAGCATCGCTGGCGCGTGGGCTTGCTGCGCATCCCGGGCATTTACGACGGCGGGTCGCGTTCGCCCAAGGGCCGAATGGAGCGCGGCCTACCGGTGCTGACGTCCGCTGATGACGTTTACACCAACCACATTCACGCCGACGATCTGGCGCGGCTGTGTTTGCTGGCGCTCGAGCGCGCCGCGCCGGGGCGGGTCTATAACGTCTGCGACGACAGCACGCTGCGTATGGGCGATTACTTTGATCTCGCCGCCGATCTCTATGGTCTGCCTCGGCCTGTGCGTGTAGCGCGTGACCAGGCACTGGCATCGGGCCTGAGCCCGATGATGCTCAGTTTCATGCGCGAGTCGAGAAGACTGGACAACACGCGCATGAAAGCCGAACTCGGCGCTCGCCTGCGCTACCCCGAGGTGTTGCTGGGGTTGCGTTCAGGCGAGGTTCGATAAGCCGACCAATTTCGCCGACCGATCCCGCCGACCGATCCCGCCGACCGATCCCGCCGATCAATGCGCCGGCGGATTGTTTTCCGGCAGTTGCAGCGTAGGCAGCGGGCGAGCGGTTTCCACCAGAATCAGCGGGCCATCGTCGAGCTTGGGCGCGGGCTTGCGTTCGCGCGGCACATGAATGGGCGCGGGTTGCGCGGCCAGTTCTTCCTGCACGCGGCGGATGGCGTCGGCATTGGACTGCACCCATTGCAGCCCGGCGGCTTGCGCCGTTGCCTGCAGAGCATCGACCGGCAGCACATAGGCGGCAGCGGCAGCGGGCTCGGCTGCGGACGTCGTTACCGCCGTGGTGTTTTCAACCGCTTTGACGATCAGGGAGGACGACTCTGCTGCGGCGGGCGCAGCTTCGGGCGCGGCGAGCGGCGCTTCTTCGGCAGACCGGGCAAAGGGCTGAGGGGCAGGCTGAGCAGCCTCCACGGCCAGGTCGGCCGGCGCGTCGATCCTGAGGATCAGCGGCGTCTGATCTTCCAGCGCGGGCGCGGCGGGGGCTTCGACGGCGCCCAAAGCCAGCGGCGCGGCCAGGGAGCCGAAGCTGCGACCCGCTGTTTCGTCCGCATCGGCATCGGTAACGGCTTCGTTCGCTGCGGCGCTCAAATTGCCGTTTTCGTCAGCGGCGGCGCCTTCGCGGCGTCCACCACGGCGGCCACGACCGCGGCGATTGCGCGATTTGCGCTCGGTCTGCGCTTCGTCGCCCGCTCCGACGGTCAGAGCTGGGGTGGCCTCGGTATCGCCCTCGGCTTGGGTTTCAAGCGCCTGCGCATTGATCAGTTCGGATTCGGGAGTTGCTTCAACGGGCTCACGACGCGGGCGGCGATTGCCGCCGCGCCCGCTTCCGGATGCGCGTTCGGCCGTGTCCGTGGCCGATTCTTCGCCGGGTGCGCGGGTTTGCTCAGGTGCGGCTTGCGCGCGCTCCTTGCGAGCTGCGGCTTCTTCCGGGTTGCGCTCGCGCTTGGGGCGCTCGCTGCGTTCGGCCTGGCCCTGTTGACCACGGGGTGGCCGGTTGCGGGGGTTGGTGGTTTCTCCTGCTGCGGTTTCGGCGGCTTCGGCGGCTTCGGCACCAGCGGCCGGGTTGCCGCGCTGACGGTTTTCGCCCTGGCCTTCGCGCTGGCGGTCACGGCCGCCGCGACGGCGGTTGCCGTTTTGGCCGGAAGCCGTGCGTGCGCCGCGGCCGCCTTGCCCATCCGCCTTGGTCAGGGCCGGGGTGGCAGGCTGCGCGGCAACCGGCGGCTCTTGCACGGCAGCGGAGGGTTGTGGTTCGGCGGAGAACAGACGCTTGACCCAGCCAAATAAACCGCCGCCAGCCGTTGCGGCAGCAGCAGGCGCGGCGGCGGGGGTTGCAACCGCTGGGGCCGGTGCGGGGGCGGGAGCCTTGTCGGCAGCCGGGGCGGGCATGACCGGGGCCGGGCCTTCCGGGGTGATGCCGCGCACCAGGGCTTCCTGACGCGGGCGCTGTTCTTTTTCGCGACGGGTGATGGCGGTGTCTTCTTCGGCCTCGTCAGCCATTTTGTAGCTGGTGGGCAGATTGTCCAGGCGCGGATCGTCGTGCTTGAGGCGTTCGAGTTTATAGTTGGGCGTGTCGAGGTGCTTGTTGGGGATCAGCAGCACCGACAGACGCTGGCGCAATTCGATTTTGGTGATCTCGGCGCGCTTTTCGTTGAGCAGGAAGGAGGCGACTTCCACCGGCACTTGCACATGAACCGCGGCCGTGCCTTCCTTCATGGCCTCTTCCTGGATGATGCGCAGGATTTGCAGGGCGCTCGATTCGGTGTCGCGGATGTGGCCGGTGCCATTGCAGCGCGGGCAGGTCACGTAAGCGCCTTCCGACAGGGCCGGGCGCAGGCGTTGGCGCGAGAGTTCGAGCAGGCCGAACTTGGAAATCTTGCTCACCTGCACGCGGGCGCGGTCTTGGCGCATGGCGTCGCGCAGGCGGTCTTCGACGGCGCGCTGGTTGCGCGGCTCTTCCATGTCGATGAAGTCGACCACGATCAGGCCGCCAAGGTCGCGCAGCCGCATCTGGCGGGCGACTTCGTCGGCGGCTTCAAGGTTCGTGCGCAGAGCGGTGTCTTCGATGGCATTGCCGCGCGTGGAGCGTGCGGAGTTGACGTCCACTGCGACCAGCGCTTCGGTGTGGTCGATGACGATGGCGCCGCCGGCCGGCAGGTTGACCGTGCGCGAATAGGCGGTTTCGATCTGCTGCTCGATCTGAAAGCGCGAGAACAGCGGCAGGTCGTCGCGGTAGCGTTTGACGCGCTCGACCGTGTCGGGCATGACGTGCAGCATGAACTGCCGTGCTTGCTCGAACACGTCTTCGGTGTCGATCAGAATTTCGCCGATGTCACTGGTGAAGTAGTCGCGGATGGCGCGGATGACCAGCGAAGATTCCTGATAGATCAGGAAGGCGCCCTTTTGCGTCTCCGAAGCGTCGCGCACGGCGCTCCAGAGCTTGAGCAGGTAATTCAAGTCCCATTGCAATTCTTCCGCGCTGCGGCCGATGCCCGCGGTGCGGGCGATCAGGCTCATGCCTTCGGGATGCTGGAGCTGGTCCATCGTCTCGCGCAGTTCCTGGCGGTCTTCACCCTCGATGCGACGGCTCACCCCGCCGCCGCGCGGATTGTTGGGCATGAGTACCAGATAGCGCCCGGCCAGCGAGACGATGGTGGTCAGCGCCGCGCCCTTGTTGCCGCGCTCTTCTTTTTCCACCTGCACCAGCAGTTGCTGGCCTTCGGTGATCACGTCCTGAATGCGCGCCTGCGACGGAGACACGCCTTCCTTGAAGTACTGGCGCGAAATTTCCTTGAACGGCAAAAAACCGTGGCGCTCTTCGCCGTAGTCGACGAAACAGGCTTCGAGCGAGGGCTCGACGCGGGTGACGACGGCCTTGTAGATATTGCCCTTGCGCTGCTCGCGCCCGGCCTGTTCGATATCGATGTCGAGAAGTTTCTGTCCATCGACGATGGCCACGCGCAATTCTTCCGACTGCGTGGCGTTGAACAACATGCGTTTCATTTCAAGCTCCTGGCCGCTTCATGCGGCCGATACAAAGCGGGCGCCAGGGCGCCCCCATGCGTTGATCTCCGGAGCTAAAACCAGGCCGGGTTCGCCGCTGATGTGCGGCACGCCCGGCGGGCAGAATCAGACAGGACTCATGCAAAAACCTCCACCAATCGGTCTGCCTCGGAGCGCGTGGTCTTCGCGATGCCGGGCGTTTGGCCCAGGCGTGGCGATGCGCAGGCTGTTGCAGCGATCAGGCGCAACAGCGGGGAAGCAGAGGGTTCGCGGCAGGTGAGCACAAGCAGATTTCGCCAACAACAAAAGCACGCAGCGCAGAATCAGTGCTGAGGGGCGGTCGAGGGCGAAGAGTCGATTCAAGGTTTCAGATCCAGGATGGCAAAGCCGGGCGGTCGTCGCAGGCGTCAAACGCATTTGCGCGACGGCATCACTCGGGCTTTGGGCCAACGCTCATTTCGGTGAAGTCTGTCCGATCTGCCCCGACCGGAATCGGTGGTGTGGCAAAACGAGCAGTGTGAAGCTGAACCTAGAATGCCTTTCCTGTCACGGCAGATTCGCCGGTTTCGCATGCACTCGTATCGGGTGATATCAGCAACCCGGTCGCATGCAGTACCCGCACGAAAACCTGTCAGGAGGCAGTCTTTCCGCTTTTGGCACGTCGCGCAGCGGCATCATGTAAAACTGCACGCAACTCCGCGGAAATATTGCCAAAATTCGGTCTTCCAACTTCACAACTTCACGCTCGATTATATGCACACCGCGCCATCTCCCCAGGTTCGTCTCCTTCAGGTCGGCGATGCGGGCGAGGGGCAGCGGCTGGATAACTTTCTGGCGCGCCACCTCAAGGGCGTGCCGCGCAGCCATCTTCATCGCATCGTGCGATCGGGCGAAGTGCGGGTCAATGGCGGTCGGGCCCGCGCAGATCAGAAACTGCAGTCGAGCGATCAGGTACGGATTCCGCCGGTGCGGGTGGCGCAGCCCGACGCGCCGCGCGCGGCGCCTGCGCTGCAGTTTCCGATCGTGTTTGAAGACGATTTTTTGCTGGCGATCAACAAACCCGAAGGCGTGGCGGTGCATGGCGGATCGGGGGTGAGCTTCGGCGTGATCGAGGCTTTACGCGCGGCGCTGCCCACGGCGAAATTTCTCGAACTGGTGCACCGGCTCGACCGTGACACCTCGGGTCTGCTGCTCATCGCCAAGAAGCGCAGCGCGTTGACCACGCTGCACGCGGCGCTGCGCGAACGTCACGCCGACAAACGCTACCTCGCGCTGGTTGCCGGGCTCTGGACGCGTGGGGCGGTGATGATCGAGGCGCCGCTGCATAAATACCTGCTCGCCAATGGCGAACGGCGCGTGCGGGTGGACGCGCAGCAGGGGCAAGAGTCGCGTACTCAGTTTCGTTCCCAAGAGCAATTTGCGCTGCCGGGCCTGGGGCCTTGGGGCGGCTTGAGCCTGATGCAGGCGCGGTTGCTGACGGGGCGCACCCATCAGATCCGGGTGCATCTGGCGCACTGCGGCCATCCCATCGTCGGCGACGATAAATATGGGGATGACAGCCTCAACGCCCTGCTGGCGCGGGGTCAGGCGGGCGTGCCGCCCTTCCGACGCATGTTTTTGCACGCCGAGTCGCTGGCGATTGCGCACCCGGCAAGCGGCGAGCGGCTGGAACTGCGCGCGCCCTTGCCCGAAAACTGCGCGCAGTGGCTTCATCATTTGCGGGCACAATGCGCGCAGTCCTGACTTCCTGAACCCTTGCCCGCACCATGCACCGACAGAACTATGACCTGATTGTGTTCGACTGGGACGGCACGCTGATGGATTCCACCGCGGCCATCACCGGGGCGATCCAGCAGGCTTGCAAGGATCTGGGGCTGACGGTTCCCAGTCGCGAGGCGGCGTCGTATGTCATCGGCCTCGGGCTGGAGGATGCCCTGCGGCACGCCGCACCCGAGTTGCCGCATGCCGACTATCCCAAACTGGCTGCGGCCTATCGCAAACATTACTTCGCGCTCGATGGCGAACTGGTGCTGTTCGACGGGGTGCTGGATTTGCTGCATGAACTCAAATCGGCCGGCTACAACCTTGCGGTGGCGACCGGAAAGTCTCGCATCGGCCTGACGCGGGCGATGGACCGGCCCGAACTGCGAGGTTTGTTCGACGCCACCCGCACCGCTGATGAAACCTTCTCCAAGCCGCACCCGGCGATGCTGCACGAAATCATGGCCGAACTGGCCAGCCCGCCGCAGCGCACCGTGATGGTGGGCGACACCACGCACGATCTGCAAATGGCGCTCAACGCCGAATGCGATGCCATCGGCGTGAGCTACGGCGCGCACGATGTGGCGCGTCTGGAGTCGCTGTCCCCCGCTGGGCTGGTGCATTCCGTCGCGGAACTGCAGGAATTTCTCGCCCAGCACGGGTAAGCGCGGCAGTCAGCCACTCGCTGACTGCCGCCGCGTCTTACATCTGCGGACGCATCACGTTCGGGATGTTGATGGCCGGGGAGTTCACTACCGGCACATTGACCGTGGGAGTCTGCACCACCGGAACATTCACACTCGGAGTTGTCACCACCGGCACGTTGACCGAGGGCGTTGCCACCGCGGGGATGTTGATTTGCGGCGTTGTCACCGCGGGCACGTTGATCGACGGCGTGTTGACCGAAGGCACATTGACCGCTGGGCTATTGATCACGGGAATGGTGACCGCAGGCGAGGCAACGGCAGGCGCATTGGGGGTTTGCACTGAAGGAGTTTGCACCGAGGGTGCCAGCGTGGTGACTTGCGCCCCTGCGCGCGCGCCTAGCCCTTGGCCAACGCCCGCGTCCCCTGTGCGCAGCGTGGGGGCTGCTGCTCCGGCGGCGCCCTGCTGACCTTGCGTGGCGGAACGTGTTTGCACCGTATTGCGATGCTGCGCTTCGGTGCGATTTTGCGCCCCGGTTTGGCCGGATGTATTGCGCACCGATTCGCCGGTTGATGTGCGGGTGTGGTTCTGGGTCGTGTTGCGGGTTTCAGCACGGGTGTTTGCCGAAGTGGCGGTCTCGGAGCGAGTGGCGGGCTTGGCCTGTTGATCGGCCGTGCGCGTCGAGGTCGTCGCCGAGAGTTGACCGCCCTGAACGGCATTCACGGCGGTTTGGGCATAAGCGAGACCGATGGAGAGCGAAGCGGCTGCAACAGCGGCGGACAGAACGGCGAGGGTACGGGTCTTGGACATGATGTTCTCCTGAAAGAAGGAAGGATGATTCACGCAGTGTGGTAAACATTCCCACTGAAGCGCTTGTGTTTATAATAGTGGAAAAATTTCCCACGTCAAGCCGAATCGCTTCGTCTATCCTTTCACCATGTCCGCCGCTCTCAAATCTGCCGCCCTGTCCATCTTGCGGCCCTTCGTGCGCTATCTCATTACGCAGGGCTGGACTTATGGCGCTCTGGCCGAGCTGCTCAAATTTGTCTATGTGGGCGAAGTCATCGCGCTCGATCAGCGCGACGGCAAACCCGTACCGACCGACAGCCGTGTGAGTCTGCTCAGCGGCATCCACCGCAAGGAAGTCCGGCGTCTGCGCGAAGAATTGCAGAGCGGATCGGGTGAGATTGCCCTGCGGCATGGCGCCAATATGTCGGCGCAGGTGGTGGCGGCCTGGGTGGCTTGCGAGGCGTATCGCGACCCGCAAGGTGAACCGCTTGCCCTGCCGCTGCGCGCTGCGGGCGCCGCGGCCAGTTTTGAAAATCTGGTGCGGCTGGTGAAGGCCGACATGCGGCCGCGTACCGTGCTGGATGAACTGCTGCGCGCTGGCGTGGTGGAGCAGCAGGATGACTTGGTGAAGTTGGCTCGCGGCGGCTATGTCTCCGATCTGCCCGAGGACAGGCTGGCTTTCATGGGGGCGCATATCGGCGACCATCTGCGAGCCACGGTGCATAACCTGGAAGGTCGCGCGCCGACTTATCTGGAGCAATCGGTCTATTTCGACGATCTGCCGCCCATCGTGCCGGGCGAGGTGCGCGACGATCTGCGTCAGCTCGGTGAACAGGTTTTGCAGGAGGCCTACCAGCGCATCACGCGTGCGGAAAAGATGGCTCAATCCGCGCAAGCTGACGATCTCGGTGCGCCGCAAACCAGCAAGAAGCGCCTGCGCCTCGGTGTCTATTACTACGAAGACGATATGCCCGCTTCGAACTCAGCCGGGGGGCAGCCGTGAAAGCCGCATTGAAAGCCGTCGTTCGTGCCTGGCTCCCGGGGCTGCGCTTCGTGGGCGTGGCCTGCTTAGGGTTGATGCTGAGTCTGGCGGGCTCGATTGCGGCCACGCCAGGCGGGATCGGCGGTACGGGTATCGACCCCGGCGGCATCGGTGGCACCGGCATCAGTCCCGGTGGAATCGGCGGGACGGGAATCGTGGCCATCGGCCCGGTTCAGCGCTTCGGCAGCATTTTCGTCAACGGCGGCGAATATGAACTGCCCGCGCAGACACGCTATCGCGTGGACGGTCAGCCCGCATCCGAGAACAGCCTGCATTTGGGCGATCTGGTGCGCGTCCATGCTGTAGAGCAGGGCGGGCGGCTGGATGCGCTGGCGGTGGACATCAGCCATGCGGTGATCGGTCGCGTGTCGCAGATCGATCAATCTCAGGGGCGACTGGTGGTGCTGGGCCAGACCGTGCAAATCCTGCCCGGCACTTTGTTGCGCACCGCTGAAGATCAGCCTTTTCCGCTATCGCGCCTGAAGGTGGGCGACGAGGTGCGCATCAGCGCGCTCGATCAAGGCGCGGGGCATTGGCAGGCGATGCGGCTGACTCAGCTCTCGGCTCCGCCTGCGGGACGCGGTTCGCCGTTCTTGCTGCGCGGCAAAATCGAGGCGACCAGCGCTCAACCGCAGCGGGTCAAGATCAATGGCGTCTGGCTGTCTGTGCGCAGCGGGGCGGCGCAAACTGGGCTGGCGGTCGGCGCCGAGGTCGTGGCGCGCGGCAGTCAGCAGAGCCAGGGAAATGTGATTGATTCTCTTCAGGCGATAGCGCCCTTGGCAGCACCCATCGGCACGCGTGTGGCGATGGTGGGTTTTTTGCAGGCCGGGTCGCAGGGCAGGCCAGGTTGGGAATTGCAAGGCTTTCAGATCAGGGGCGCCGACGCGCTGCTGCAGGCGCAATTGCAGTCCGCCGCCCGGTCGCAGGCCGCGCCGGTGTTCATCGTCGGCACCTTGACAGCAGCGCAGACGGTGGCGGTCGAGCGCGTGATCCCGAACGTGAACGCCCTGCAATTTGCGCTGCCGCCCCTGGCGGGTGGGCAGACGCCTCCTGCAAAAGCGGGCGATAAGGGCTCGGTGACCGGCGCGACACCCCAGTTCATATCGAACGGTGCGGGGCTGAACCTGTCGAGCCCGGCCTTCGTTGCGCCGACGGTGCCTACGGTGATCCAGCCGGGGTTCACCGCACCCTCGATTCCCGCGGCGCCCGCCGTGCCGCAGGTGCCGCAAATGCCCGCCGTCAACATGCCCTCCGTGGCGCCCCCCGTGGTCGCACCGCCGCAAGTGCCCGTCGTCGTGCCGCCGACAGTGGCCCCGCCGGTTGTGAACACACCCAGCGTGACGACGCCCGCCTTGCCCAGCGGACTGCAGATTCCCACTGTGCCGCGTCCATGAAAAAGGCCAGCTTGCGCTGGCCTTTTTTATCAGAGGGCGAGGTGAGAACGGAGGTTAGAACACGATCTGGCCGCCTATGCCGACGCCAAAATTGGCGCTGCCGTTGCTCAGGCCCTTGTCCACATAGACCTGGAACCCGCTGCCATTTGGGGTGAGGTTGTAATTCCACGCCGCAATCAGATCTGAGGGGGCGGACGCCCCGGCCACCATCGACTGCTGACCGGCATACATCAAGGTGAAAATATGCTGCTGGCTGGCCGCATAGCTGGCGCCAAACTGATAGATGGCGATGTTGCGCAGATTCTGTCCGGCCGGGTTGCCCACGAAACGGTAGCCCAGATTGGCAAACGGAAACCAGCTTTTGCCCACGATCTGCTGCAGGCCCACCCCAAGCTCGTAGTCGTTCTTGCCCGTGCCCAGACCGTTATCGGACGAAGCGGTGCCGAATTTGACTTTGGCGTAGGGCGTGATGGAGGGCGTGAGACCGCCGCCCTGGAAAATTTTGTAATGCCCAGCCAGCCACACGTCGCCCAGACCGCTGGCGGAACGGGTTTGCGTGGAACCGGAGCCGCCTACAACCGTGTTGCCGACAATGGTGGAGCCGACGGGCAGGCCGCTTTCAGAAACGTAGGGCACCGTGAGTTTGACGCGCCAGTTGCTGTCGCCGTATTGAATGTCGGTGGCGTCGTAGCGGATGTTGATGTTGTTGTTGGTGCCGAATTTGCCCTGGAAAAAGGACAGCGTGTTGCCGACCGTGAGTGCGGGTTCGGCTTGTGCGGTGCAAACACCCCCCAGAGCAAGCAGGGTGGCGATGAGGGTGGGACGAAGGGCCATATGGGATCTCGCGCGAGGTGGACTGAGGGAAATGGAACAGCCAGGAAAGGCCGATATGTTGAGACGTGGGAAAGTGTCACACAAAACTCAAACTTGATCCTTGTCGAATCGCAAAACGGCGTGCCGAGACCCGTCCGGCCCGTCGGCGCGAGACGTGCCTGCGCGTCAATGAAGCGCTGGTATTCTGGCGACCCGTCCCGTTTTTCATTCTCCGAGCCAGAAACATGAGCGCATCCCCCCCAGATCTTCCCCCGCAACGTTCTGAGTCGTCCGCTCAACCCGGTGCGTGGGAGCGGCAGGTGTTGGAAAAACTGGTGCTCGAGGTCGTGAACGAAAAACGACGGGCGCGGCGCTGGTCGATTTTTTTCCGCTTCGTCCTGCTCGGCATCGTGGCGCTGATCTTTTTCGGCGGCATGATCGCCGAGTTCGGTAGTAGCACCGCCACCGGGCCGCATACGGCGCTGATCGAGCTCAACGGCGAGATCTCCATCGGCTCGCAGGCCAGTGCCGACAATATCAATGCGGCCTTGCAGGATGCGTTTTCCAGCCCGGACACGCGCGGCGTCATCCTGCGCATCAACAGCCCGGGCGGCAGCCCGGTGCAGGCGAGCCAGATTTTTGCCGAGATCGAGCGGCTGCGCGCCAAATACAACAAGCCGGTGTACGCCGTATGCGAAGAGGTGTGCGCCTCCGGCGCGTACTACGTGGCGGCGGCGGCGAATGACATCTATGTGAATCCGGCCAGTCTGGTGGGCTCCATCGGCGTGTTGATGGACGGCTTCGGCTTTTCCGGCCTGATGGACAAGCTCGGCGTAACCCGTCGCTTGCTCACCGCGGGCGCCAACAAGGGGTTCATGGATCCCTTCACACCCATGCCCGAGGACCAGAAAACCTACGCCCTGGGCATGCTGGAGCAGATTCACAAACAGTTCATCGCGGCGGTGGAAAAAGGTCGCGGCGCCCGACTGAAAGTGAATGACGAGACCTTCTCCGGCCTGGTGTGGACGGGCGAGTCGGCCGTGAAACAAGGACTGGCCGACGGCTACGGCGATGTCGACCAGATCGCGCGCGACAAGATCAAAGCGCCGGAAATTGTCGATTACACCGTGCAGGAAAACGTGGCCGAGCGTCTGGCCAAGCGTTTTGGCGCCTCGCTGGGCATGGGCGCGGTGCGCGAACTCTCAAACCTGGGCTGGTCGCTGCGCTGATCTGGAATTCAGCGCTCGCGCCAGCACGTCGAAACCGCTCAGGCGCAGCATGTTGCACAGGTCGATCAGGGGCAGGCCGATCAAGGCGGTCGGATCGTCGCTGCGCATGTGCTTGAGCAGCGCAGGGCCGAGCGATTCCGAGCGGGCGCTGCCCGCGCAGTCGTAGGGTGCGTCCAGCGTCAGATAGGTTTCGATTTCCGTCGGACTCAGCGTGCGGAATCGCACTTCGGTGGGGCAGTTGCGCACTTGTACGCCGCCCTCTGGGTCGATGACGCAAACCGCGGTGTGGAACACGGCGTCACGCCCGCTGAGTCGCTGCAACTGAGCGACCGCAGCCGCATGGGAGCCGGGTTTGCCGAGCGCCTCTTCCCCCAACATGCACACCTGATCGGAGCCGATCACCCAGCAGCCTGGCGCAGTACGCGCCACCGCGGCGGCCTTTTCAGCCGCCAGGCGCAGCGCCAGATCGAGAGCAGACTCATCAACTCTGCGGGTTTCGTCCACCTCGGGTGCGCGGCTAGAAAAAGGCACGCGCAGGCGTTGGAGCAGCTCAGCGCGATAGCGCGAGGTCGACGCGAGAACCAGAACGGGATCAGCCGGCCCCGTCATCAATGCTTGCCGAAAAACCGGCCATGCAGCCATGCGCCAATGAGTATGCCCGCGATGCTCAGCAGCAACGGCCAGTTGCCCACCCCCAGACCAGCAATGGCCGGGCCCGGACACACGCCGCTCAGCCCCCAGCCCACGCCAAAAATCGCGGCGCCAATCAGGGTGCGCGCGTCCAGATGCGAGGGGTGTTTGCCGAATACCACGCCAAAGACCGGCCGCTTCATCAGTCGGGGCAGCAGGTGGTAGGCGATGAAGGTCACGCCGGCAGCGCCTCCCATCACCAGCAGCAGGCCGAGATTCTTGAGCAGCAGAAACTGCAGAATGGCCTCGGGCTTGACCATGGTGGACAGCGCCAGACCGAAGCCGAACAAGGCCCCGGCGAACAAGGCCGAAAGCATCACCGCGAAAGGAGGAACACGTTGCATTTCAGAACCCTCCCAAGGCGCGGACCACATGGGCTGTGATGACGGCGGTACACAGGAAAATGATCACCGCGAGAATGGAAGGCAACTGCCCAGACCCGACGCCGCAGATGCCGTGCCCCGAGGTGCAGCCCCCCCCCATGCGGGCGCCAAACCCGCCGACGATGCCGCCGAGGAACAACTGCCACAGCGGCACTCGCGTCACGAAGCCTTCGCTATGCCCGAGGGTGTAGGTGAACACCACTGCACCGACGATCAGACCCAGGCCGTACATCAAGCGCCAGTTACGGGTCGAAATGAATTTTTCGTGTTGAAAAAACGGATGACGCGACACCAGCGACCAAACTGCGGTGTAAGCGGTACTGACGCCGCCGATCAGGCCAGTCAGCCAGAACAGCACGCTGACGCCCAGTCCGATGAAAATGCCGCCATAAAGAAAAGGCTCCCAACCCAGGGGGAACCACTGCGCAATACTGTTCATCAGTCTCATCCTATTTTGGTGGGTCGAAGTGATATGGATCACTTTTTTTTGCATACTCCGTAGTGTAGGAGAGGGACTGCGCCCTGTCTCGGCGAGATGTTGCAGCCGGTAAACTTAGGTGATGTCCCAACACCACTCCACAACCCCTGCTGACTCCGGGTCGATGCCGCCCCGTGCGCTGACCTTGTTCGACTTCGCCCGTTCCGGCGGAGAACTGCACGGCCGGGTGTCGTTGCCTGAACTGCCCCGCCTGAGCGAATTGTTGTCGAGCACGCAAGGGCCTCCCGTGCAATGGGCGCTACAGGGTTTTCAGCGCGAACGGATCGGCATGCGCCCGCAGGCCATGGTGACTTTGCAAGTGCGTGGGGCGCTTCCGCTGATCTGCCAGCGCTGTCTGCAGGCCATGCAATATGCGGTTGACGAAACCGTCGATTTTCGATTGGTGGCCGAAGAGCCGGAACTGACTCAGGCCGAAATCGAGGCCGAAGACGAGGCGCTGCCTGCGGTCCATCCCGTGGACGTTCTGACCCTCATCGAGGACCAACTCATCCTCGCCCTGCCCATCGTGCCCATGCACGAGGTCTGCCCGCAGCGTGATGCGCCCGAGCCGACGTCTTCATGCACCGATGAGGCGCCTGCCGAGGACCGCCAGCACCCCTTCGCTAATCTGCGCGATCTGCTGGGCGACGCAAGAAAGAAACGCTAGTGCGCTATGTCACGGGGCAACGCTATCGCATATAATGATCAGCTTTTTCACAGGGGATTGCCATGGCCGTCCAGCAAAACAAGAAATCACCTTCGAAGCGTGGCATGCACCGTGCCCACCAGTTTTTGAGCGCGCCGCCGCTGGCGGTTGAGCCGACCACGGGCGAAACGCATCTGCGCCACCACATCAGCCCGAACGGTTTTTACCGTGGGCGCAAAGTGGTCAAGACCAAATCTGACGAGTAAACGCTTGCCTTTGCGCACCCTGCGTCGCCCGCAAATGTGGGGCGACAGTTTGTCATGCGTGCCTGCGAAGGGGCCTTCGATGTTGGCGCCCGCTGTGTCATGAGTTCCACTCTGGCCGTCGATTTGATGGGCGGAGACCATGGTCCGAGAGTGACCCTGCCAGCCTGCGTGCAATTTTTGCAGGCGCATCCGGACAGTCGGCTGATTCTGGTCGGCCAGGCTGAGGCCGTCATGCCGCTGCTGGAGTCGTTGCGCCTGAAAAACGATGCGCGGATCGAATTCGTTGCGGCGAGTGAGGTGGTGACTTCCGACGATCCGGTCGAGGTTGCGTTGCGCCGCAAGCGCGATTCGTCCATGCGCCGCGCCATCGAGCAGGTGCGGGACGGTCGTGCGCAGGCCTGCGTATCAGCTGGCAATACCGGCGCCTTGATGGCGCTAGCGCGCTATTTGCTCAAGACTCTGCTCGACATTGAACGACCGGCCATCGCGACCTACTTGCCCAACCAGAAGGGTGAGGGCACGCTGATGCTCGATCTGGGCGCCAACGTCGATTGCGAGCCGTTGCACCTGCTGCAGTTCGCCGTCATGGGCACGGCGTATGCGGAGGCCGGTGGGCATGCGCAGCCGACGGTTGGGCTGCTCAATATCGGCGAAGAGGTGATCAAAGGCAACGACACCATCAAGCGGGCGGCCGAATTGCTGCGCGAAGCCGACGCGCTCGGGCGTCTGCGGTTTTACGGCAACGTCGAGGGCAACGATATCTTCAAGGGCACGACTGATATCGTCGTGTGCGACGGTTTTGTCGGCAATGTTGCACTCAAGACCTCCGAAGGTCTGGCGCAAATGCTCTCTGGCATGATCCGCGAAGAGTTCACCCGCACGCCGCTGAGCAAGTTGATGGCGCTGTTCGCCATGCCAGTGCTCAAACGCTTCCGCAAGCGCGTCGATCACCGCCGTTACAACGGTGCGGCCCTGCTGGGTTTGCGCGGTCTGGTCGTCAAGAGCCACGGTTCGGCGGATGCCTTTGGCTTCGAGCAGGCGCTGCGGCGCGCGCATGAAGCGGTGCAGGGCGACGTGGTGCGCCATACCGAACGAATTCTCGAAGTGATGCACGAGTCATCACCCACCGGGGCCGCGCTCGCTCCGGCGAGTTGAGTCGCCCCGCTGCACCTCTCTGAACGATCTGTTCCATGTCCTCCTATTCCCGTATTTCCGGCACCGGCAGCGCACTGCCCCCCCGCAAAGTCAGCAACGATGAACTGGCGGCCGATCTGGCCCAGCGCGGCGTCGAAACCAGCGATGCGTGGATCGTGGCGCGCACCGGCATCCGTTTTCGTCACTTCGCTGAAGAAGGCACGACCAGTGTCGATCTGGGCGAACAAGCTGCCCGTCGCGCCCTCGAATCGGCCGGACTGCAGGCCCATGACATTGGCCTGATCATTGTGGCCACGTCCACGCCGGACATGATTTTTCCTTCCAACGCGGCCCTCATCCAGGGCCGTCTTGGTGCCGCCGGAGGCGCGGCCTTCGACGTGCAGGCGGTATGCGCCGGATTCGTCTACGCCCTGACCGTGGCCGATCAGTTTGTGCGCAGCGGTATGACGCGGCATGCCCTAGTCATCGGCGCCGAGGTGTTTTCGCAGATTCTCGACTTCAATGACCGCACCACCTGCGTGCTGTTTGGCGATGGCGCTGGCGCTGTGGTGCTCAGTGCCAGTGAAACCCCGGGTGTGCTGGCCAGCGCGCTGCATGCGGACGGCCGGCAATCGTCCATCCTGTGCACTCCGGGGCGCGTGTCGAGCGGCCAGGTTGCGGGCAGTCCTTTCCTGAAAATGGACGGACAGGCGGTGTTCAAGCAAGCCGTCCACGTGCTCGAAGACGTGGCCCGCGAGGCGCTGGCCAAGGCCGACCGCTTGCCCGCCGATGTGGATTGGATGGTGCCGCATCAGGCCAATATCCGCATCATGACGCACACCGCCAAGAAACTCGGCATTCCGCTCGACAAAATCGTCGTGACGGTCGATCAGCACGGCAACACTTCGGCCGCCTCGATTCCGCTGGCGCTCGATGTCGCTGTGCGCAGCGGGCAGATTCAGCGCGGTGATACCTTGCTGTTCGAAGCCGTCGGCGGCGGCTTGACTTGGGGCGCTGCGGTCGTCGATTACTGAGTCTTGCAGACGTTCAACTCCTGTACCACCATGACATTTGCGTTCGTTTTCCCCGGACAAGGTTCACAGTCCGTCGGCATGCTCGATAAAGTGGCCGATCACCCTGCCGTGCGCGCCACCCTGCAGGAGGCCAGCGCGGCCCTGTCACAGGATGTGGGTGCTCTAATCGCGCAGGGCCCGGCCGAGCATCTCAATCTGACGACCAACACCCAGCCCGTCATGCTCACTGCGGGCGTGGCGCTTTATCGTCTTTGGCTGGCCGAGGGCGGGCGCAAACCCGACTTTGTCGCCGGACACAGTCTGGGCGAATACACCGCGCTGGTCGCGGCCGAAAGCCTCACGCTGACCGACGCCTTGCCCTTGGTGCGATTTCGCGCCCAGGCCATGCAGGACGCGGTTCCCGTCGGCGCCGGTGGCATGGCGGCCGTGCTGGGTCTGGACGATGCCGCCGTGCGTGCCGGGTGTGCCGAGGCGGCGCAGGAGACCGGCGAAGCGGTGGAAGCGGTCAACTTCAATTCTCCGGGTCAGGTGGTGATCGCCGGGACGCAAGCCGCCGTGGCGCGCGCGTGCGAAGTGTTGAAAGCGGCGGGGGCTAAGCGCGCTTTGCCGCTGGCGGTTTCGGCGCCGTTTCACAGCAGTCTGCTGCGGGGCGCGGCCGACCAGTTGCGCGCCTATCTGCAAGGGGTGCCGATCAAGCCGCCGCAGATCACGCTGATCAATAATGTGGACGTGGCGCATCCAACCGATCCCGATCAAATCCGCGACGCGCTGGCGCGTCAGGCTTGCCATGCCGTGCGCTGGGTCGAGTGCGTGCAGGCCATCGCGAAGGCGGGCTGCACGACGCTGGTCGAATGTGGCCCGGGTAAAGTGCTGCATGGCCTGACCCGACGGATCGATCCCGCCCTGCAGTCTTTTGCCCTAGACGATCTGTCCGCGATTCCTTCCCTTCAAACCGCCCTGGCATGAGCAATTCCTCCCCCGACACTTCCACCGCCCAAGCACTTGCCGGTCAGATCGCCCTGGTCACGGGTGCATCGCGCGGCATCGGCGCGGCCATAGCGGCAGATCTGGCTGCTGCGGGCGCTCGCGTCATCGGCACGGCGACCTCGGAGTCCGGCGCAAACGCCATTACCGAGGCCCTGCGGGCCTTCGGCGGGCGAGGGGCTGTGCTTAATGTGAACGACGCAGTGGCGGGCGCTCGTCTGGTCGACGAGATCGTCAAAGACGAAGGCGGGCTGCAGATTCTGGTGAACAATGCCGGCATCACTCGCGATATGCTGGCCATGCGCATGAGCGACGCCGACTGGGACGCCGTGATTTCGACCAATCTGAGCAGTGTGTTCCGCATGTCGCGCGCTGTGATGCGCACCATGATGAAGCAGCGTTACGGCCGCATCGTCAACATCACCTCGGTCGTCGGCGCGTCGGGCAATCCGGGGCAGGCCAATTACGCCGCGGCCAAGGCCGGCGTGGCGGGCATGACCCGAGCGCTGGCGCAAGAGCTAGGCAGCCGCAACATCACGGTCAATTGCGTGGCGCCGGGGTTCATCGATACCGACATGACCCGGGCGCTAACCGAGGCGCAGACCCAGCCGATGCTGGCGCGCATTCCCCTGGGTCGTCTGGGCAAGCCTGAAGAGATCGCGCATGCGGTGTCTTTCCTGGCCTCGCCCTTGGCGGCCTATATCACCGGAGCCGTTCTGCATGTGAACGGCGGCATGTACATGCAATAACACCTGCCGAAACGCGCGACGTTGTCGCCGGGCGGGGTTATGCTCTCGGCCTGTCGCCAAGTCAGCTTCGGCGCTTGCTAAAATTTTTCATATTTCCACTGGAGGTTTCAATGAGTGACATCGAACAGCGCGTCAAGAAAATCATCGCCGAGCAACTGGGCGTTGCCGAAGACCAGGTGACCAACGAAAAATCCTTCGTGGATGATCTGGGCGCCGATTCTCTGGACACGGTCGAACTGGTCATGGCGCTGGAAGACGAATTCCACATCGAGATTCCCGACGAAGACGCCGAGAAGATCACCACCGTGCAATTGGCGGTTGACTACGCCAAGGCGCACTACAAGGCCTGATGACGGGTTCAATTGCAGCGCCGATTTGTTTGATCGGCCATGCACCTTGAGCGACCTTGTTTTGAATCCCTTTTTGTTCTGGCTCACTTTTGCTCGCGTCCATGCTTCTGCGCGGGCGCGGCTTACCTGATTTCACATGACTCTTCGTCGACGAATTGCGATTACTGGCCTGGGCGCGGTTTCCCCGCTGGGCAACACGCTGAATGACAACTGGGCAAACCTGCTCGCTGGCAAATCGGGCATCGGACGCATCACCAAGTTCGATGCCTCGGCCTATTCCGTGCAAATCGCAGGCGAAGTCCGTGATTTCGATGTGACGCAGTACATCGCCGCCAAGGAAGCGCGGCACATGGATACCTTCATCCACTACGGCATCGCCGCGTCGATGCAGGCTGTGCGTGACAGCGGCATCGACCAGGCCGGGCTCGACCCTGAGCGGGTCGGCGTGTTAGTGGGGTCAGGCATCGGCGGTCTGCCGCTGATCGAAAACACCTACAAGGAACTGCTCGAGCGCGGCCCGCGCCGCGTCACACCGTTTTTTGTGCCGGCATCGATCATCAATATGGTGTCCGGGCATGTGTCTATCGAATACGGTTTTCAGGGCCCCAACCTCTCTGTCGTTACGGCCTGCACCACCGGTCTGCACGCCATCGGCTTGGCTGCGCGCCTCATCGAAGCCGGAGATGCTGACGTCATGGTTGCAGGCGGAGCCGAGGCCACGGTATCGCCCTTGGGCATCGGTGGTTTTGCATCGGCGCGCGCCCTGTCCACCCGCAATGACGACCCGGCCACCGCGAGTCGTCCGTGGGACAAGGACCGCGATGGTTTTGTTCTGGGTGAAGGCGCTGGCGTCATGGTGCTGGAAGACTACGACCTCGCAGTCAAACGCGGGGCGAAGATTTACGCCGAGCTCGTCGGCTTCGGCATGAGCGGTGACGCCGGGCATATCACAGCGCCCAACACCGACGGCCCCCGCCGCAGCATGTTGCTGGCGCTGAAAAACGCCGGCGTGACCGCCGACCAGATTCAAATGATCAACGCCCACGGCACCTCCACCCCGCTGGGCGACAAGAACGAGTCCGACGCCATCAAGCTCGCTTTTGGCGACCATGCCTACAAGCTGGTGGTCAATTCCACCAAGTCGATGACCGGCCACCTGCTCGGTGGCGCCGGAGGGGTCGAGTCGGTCTATACCGTGTTGTCATTGCATCATCAAGTGTGCCCGCCGACCATCAATCTGCAGACACCCGATCCGGAATGCGATCTGGACTACTGCGCCAACACCGCGCGAGACATGCGCATCGACTACGCGCTGAAAAACAATTTCGGTTTTGGCGGCACCAACGGGTCGCTACTGTTCAAGCGCGTCTGAGGGACAATTTAGCTGTCTTTTGCATCCTCCCTTTGCATTCCCCCTCTGCATTCTCCTTTTGCATTCCCCATCCTCAATAGAGCAGCATGAAGACCCTTGCACCCCTGCAGATCCGGGTCGAACATTTCGGCCGCTGGCATCTGCTGCTCGGGCTGTTCAGTGCGGCCTCCCTGCTCGCCGCCGGGTGGACGGTCTGGGTCTGGCGCGATACTGATTCGCTCAGCCTGATGGCGGCATTTGCGGCTGCCATATTCCTGGCCATTCTGTCGGCGCAGTACCCGTACTGGACCATCCGCCCATTCACGCTGTTTCACGGCGAGCGCGGGTGGAAGCTGCAGCGCGGCGACGGTCTGGAAGATGTGCTTCAGGTGCGAGGCATGGTGCTGCCAGGGCTGCTGCTGGTACTGGGCCTGACGGCTAAAGGGCGCGTGGTTCTGCCCGTGCCCAGCGATATCCAACCCGGCATTTTTCGCGAACTGCGACTGCGCTTGGGTGCACTGCCGCACTGAGTTCTGGTGGAGCAAGACACCCAGAGTGATGCCGTGCTGGTCCAGCAGGTCCAGGCGGGGCAGCAGAAGGCCTTCGATCTGCTCGTGGCCAAATACCAGCGCCGCATTTATCGCTTGGTGCTGCGCTTCATTCGCGATCCGGCCCTGGCGGAAGACGTGGCGCAAGAGACTTTTTTGCGCGCTTACCGGGCCATCGGGCAGTTTCGCGGTGAAAGTCAGTTCTATACCTGGCTCTATCGCATCGCGGTCAATACGGCCAAAAAAGCCATTTCCGACGATATTCGCGATCCGACGGTGTCCGAAGGCGATGCGTTGGGCCATGATGAAGAAACTTTTAGCCCGACCGAGCTACTAACCAACCACGAAACGCCAGAATCCATTCTGGTTTCGAAAGAAATCGTGCAAACGGTGAATGCCGCGATGGAGTCTTTGCCAGAAGATTTGCGCATGGCGATCACTCTGCGCGAGATTGAAGGTTTGAGTTACGAAGATATTGCCGAAGCCATGCAATGCCCGATCGGCACGGTGCGTTCGCGAATTTTTCGTGCCCGCGAGGCGATCGCAGAGCGTCTGCGGCCGGTGATCGAGCACAAGGGTGGCAAGCGTTGGTGAGCCTACGGTTGAGCTTTGTTGGAGACAGGAAATGAGTCAAGACATGTCGCGCGAGCAACTCTCCGCCTTGATGGATGCGGAAGGGGAGTACCGTGGGCAATCCGCGCGGACGGAGGCTACGGCAGCTTTTATCCGCCATGTGGCTTCGGACGAGGCCGCGCGACGAGACTGGCTGATTTACGCGCAGATCGGCGATGTGCTGCGTTCTGCCGATCTCACGCCCATGCCCGGCGAGGCTGACTTTTTGCAGCGCGTCAGCGCGGCCATTGCGCGCGAACCCATCGTGCTGCAGCCGCAGGCCGTGACGCAAACGGCTGCGGCGGTTGATCGATCTTCGGCATCGGCACATCGCTCTGCCGCGCATCGCCGCCCGCACTGGAGCACGCGCATGGCCGCTGGTATGGCGGCTGTGGCCGGGGTGGCGGTGATGGCCTGGGTGGCGCTGCCAGGATTGCAGAACGCCGATTCGTCAGGTGCGGCGCCGACGGTGGCGTCAGCCGGAGTTCTGGGTTCGAAGCGGCAGATACCTGTAGCCGATACCCAGATTGCTGCGCCTCTCAACCCAGTGGCCCGGGCGGGTTTGATCCAGGCCGATCTGTCGGCGCAGAGTCCACAGCGGGGCGAGGGCGGTCAAGGGGCCACCCAGATCGTTCCCGTGTCGGAGCAAATGCCCATGGTCGAATACCTCCTGGCGCATCAGCAGATGGCTGGGGGCATGATGCCCGCCGTGCCGGCCACGCTGCAATGGGTTCGAAATCTGCCTGTCGAGCCCAGCGTCCCTGAGCCTGGTCTCCCTGAGCGGGGTCTCCATCAGACCGCGCCCGCAGCGCAATCGCACTGATGGCGGGCTTGCAGGTATTCAGCGCGCGTCGCTGGCGTCGGGCAATCTGGCTGGGGAGCCTTGTCGGATTGTCGGGTGCACTTTGGGCCGCGACCGCCCTCGCCGCGCAGGAGGGCCAAGCGCCAGCCGCGGCGGGCCCCTCGGCCGCGGCGCAATCAGCGGATGCGCCTGCGCAGCGCAAGGGTCTGGAGCAATGGTTGCAGACCGTCAGCGCGGCCGCCCGGTCGCTGAATTACAGCGGCGTGTTCATCACCCAGCGTGGCGATGAGATCAGCACCTCCAGCCTGGTGCACTATGTTTTGCCGCAGGGGCATTTCGAGCGCATCGAGACGCTCGATGGGCAGCGCCGCATCATGGTTTCGCTCAATGATGAGGTTCGCACGAGTTGGCCCGACTATCGCCTCACGCTGATCGACAATCAGGCTGGGCAGGCCAGCTTTCCCCGTTTGCTCAAAACCACCGATGGCGAGGTCGACCGCAATTACCGCCTGGAGCGGGGCGGGCTGCAGCGTTGCGCGGGTTTCGAGTGCCGCGTCTCCACCTTGTTGCCCCGCGACGATTTGCGCTGGGGATACCGCCTGTGGTCGCTGCGCGATTCGCAGCTGCTGGTTAAGGCGCAAACGCTGGACGCGGCGGGTCATGTGATCAATCAGGTGGCGTTTACCGAACTCAAGATCAATGTGGCGCCGCGCCAGTCTTTGGTGCGCGACAGTCTGCATCAACCCCCAGGGTATGCGGTGGAGCAGATGAAGGTCGTGCCGGTGAGTCTGCAGTCGCAGGGATGGGCGCTGTCTTCCCAGGTGCCAGGTTTCAAGACGGTCGGGGTATTTCGCCGCAGTATGTCGGTGGGCAGCAAACCCTCTGAGGTATTGCAGTGGCTGCTCAGTGATGGCCTGGCTTCGGTATCCATTTTTGTGCAGTCCGCTGCCGATCTGAGCGAGCCGGTCGCGCCTGAACAGCGCGTCGGCGGCACACTGGCGCTGTCTCGGCGCATCGGCGACTCCTGGCTGACGGTGATGGGCGCCGTGCCCGAGCGCACACTGCGTCGCATCAGCGAGGCCATCGTTCGCGTGCAATAAGCGGCTTGAGGGTTCTGCGCCTGGCCGCAGCGCGGTTGCGACGTTTTCCGTATGCTGCCCGCGAGCGGATGAAATGATGGAATCAATTGCAGTGCCATGCCTGATCTCAGGCGCAATGTATCAGGGAGAAATCGGTGAAAAAAGTTTTGTTGAGCTGTTTGAGTGCGGGTCTGCTGGCCTTTTCGGGTATCGCGGTTTCTGCGCAGGCGGCCGGTTCGGCGCCGCAGCAGTCTTGCGTGGCCTGCGGCCTGCCGGATTTCACCGGGCTGGTGGAGAAGGCCGGTCCGTCCGTGGTGAATATCCGCACCTACAAGAAGGTGCCCGTGGGCAGCGGCGATCAGATGGACGAGCAGACCCGCGAGCTGCTTCGGCGGTTTTTTGGGGTGCCCATTCCCGCGCCCGATAGCCCGAAGGGGGGCAAGAACGGCCCGCAGAATGAAGAGGAAGAGCGTCCCACGGGTGTGGGCTCGGGCTTCATCGTCAGCCCGGACGGCTACATCATGACCAATGCCCATGTCGTGGACGGGGCGGACGAGATCATGGTCACGTTGACCGACAAACGCGAGTTCAAGGCCAAGCTCATCGGCGCTGACAAACGCACCGACGTGGCGCTGGTGAAGATCGATGCCAAGCAAGCGCTGCCCGCCGTGCACATCGGCGATTCCTCCAAAGTCAAGGTGGGTGAGTGGGTGGTGGCCATCGGCTCGCCGTTCGGGCTCGAGAACACGGTGACGGCGGGCATCGTCAGCGCCAAGGGGCGCGATACCGGCGACTACACCCCGTTCATTCAGACCGACGTAGCGGTCAATCCGGGCAACTCCGGCGGCCCGCTGATCGATATGCGCGGCAACGTCATCGGCATCAATTCGCAGATCTACAGCCGGACCGGCGGCTTCATGGGCATCTCCTTTGCCATCCCCATCGACGAAGCCATGCGCGTGGTCGAGCAGCTCAAGAAGCAGGGCTATGTGGTGCGCGGCAAGATCGGGGTGCAGATCGACAGCGTGAGCCGCGATCTGGCCGAGTCCCTCGGACTCGGGCAGGCGCGGGGTGCTTTGGTGCGCGTGGTCGAGAAGGACGGCGCGGCGGACAAGGCTGGTGTGCAGGTGGGCGACATTGTCACCAGCTTCAACGGCAAACCGGTGGAGCGGGCCAACGATCTGCCGCGTCTGGTGGGCGAAACCAAGCCTGACTCCACCGTGCCCATGCAGGTGCTGCGTATGGGCAAGACCCTGACGCTCAACGTCAAGGTGGGCGAATGGGTGATGGACAAGAAGCCCGGCGCCAAGCCAGCCGAGGAGCAAAAGCCCGAAGCCGTGAGCAAGGCCAATGCGTTGGGGGTGAAAGTCATCGATCTCAATGATGCCCAAAAGCGTCAGCTCGGCGTGAGCGGCGGCGTGCTGGTCGAGGCTGTGCGCGAGGGCGCGGCACGCGACGGTCTGCGTGTGGGGGATGTGGTGCTGGCGGTGGGCAACACCGCGGTCAGCAGTGCCACCCAGTTCAATGCCATCAGCGCGCAACTGCCCGTTGGCAAGCAGGTGGCGGTGCTGGCGCGGCGCGGCGAATCGGGTTTGTACGTCCTGATCCGGCCGCAGAACTGAGGCGATCAACAGGGCGGAACGCGGCATCAGGCCGGGTTTCGCCCCCGGGTTAGAATGACCGCCCAACAAGCATCAGCAGTTGCCAAATCGATTTGTTGGAAGGCGCGTCACGCTTGTCGCGCCTTTTTTCTTGTTCATCCCCGTGTTTCCGTCTGATCCGCAGGGCGCGAAGCGGTCGCCCCAGTGGACTATTGCATGAATCATATTCGTAATTTTTCAATCATTGCCCATATTGATCACGGCAAATCTACGCTTGCTGACCGTATTATTCAGCGGTGTGGGGGCTTGTCCGACCGGGAAATGGAAGCGCAGGTGCTCGATTCGATGGACATCGAGCGCGAGCGCGGCATCACCATCAAGGCGCAGACCGCGGCGCTGCAATACGTCGCGCGGGACGGGAAAACCTACAACCTCAATTTGATCGATACGCCGGGGCATGTCGACTTCAGTTATGAAGTCAGCCGTTCGCTCTCGGCCTGCGAAGGCGCGCTCTTGGTGGTCGATGCCAGTCAGGGGGTCGAGGCGCAGACCGTGGCGAATTGTTATACCGCGCTCGACCTGGGCGTGGAAGTGGTGCCGGTGCTTAACAAAATGGATCTGCCGCAGGCTGACCCCGAGCAGGCCAAGGCAGAAATCGAGGAAGTCATCGGCATCGACGCGGCCGATGCCATTCCCTGCAGCGCTAAAACCGGCATGGGTATCGACGACGTTCTCGAGGCCGTGATTACGCGCATGCCGCCGCCCAAGGGCGTGGTGGACGCGCCGCTGCGCGCCATGATCATCGACTCGTGGTTCGATACCTACGTCGGTGTGGTCATGCTGGTGCGGGTGGTCGATGGCAGCCTGAAAAAGGGCGAGCGTTTCAAGATGATGGCCACGCACGCGGTCTACAACGCCGAACAACTCGGGGTGTTCACGCCGAAATCGGTGTCGCGCGAGGCCTTGAACACGGGCGAGGTGGGCTTCATCATCGCGGGCATCAAGGAGTTGCAGGCCGCCAAGGTCGGCGACACCATCACCCTCGAAAAAAAGCTGCCCAACAATCTCGGTCCGGCAGCCGAGGCGCTGCCCGGCTTCAAGGAAATTCAGCCGCAGGTGTTTGCCGGTCTCTACCCCACCGAGGCGAGCGAATACGACCAACTGCGCGACGCGCTGGAAAAGCTCAAGCTCAACGATGCCGCCCTGCGTTACGAGCCCGAAGTGAGCCAGGCGCTGGGTTTCGGCTTTCGCTGCGGCTTTCTGGGCCTGCTGCACATGGAGATCGTGCAGGAGCGACTGGAGCGCGAGTTCGACCAAGACCTCATCACCACCGCACCCTCGGTGGTCTATCAGGTCATGCTGGCCAATGGCGAGGTGATCGAGGTAGAAAATCCGTCGAAAATGCCCGATCAGGGGCGAATTGCCGAAATCCGCGAGCCCATCGTCACGGTGCATCTCTACATGCCGCAAGATTATGTGGGCCCGGTGATGACTCTGGCAAACCAGAAGCGGGGCATGCAGCTCAATATGGCCTATCACGGTCGCCAGGTGATGCTGACCTACGACATGCCACTGGCCGAGATCGTGCTCGACTTTTTCGACAAGCTCAAAAGCGTGTCGCGGGGCTATGCCTCGATGGACTATGAGTTCAAGGAGTACCGCGCCGCCGATGTGGTGAAGGTCGATATGCTGATCAACGGCGACCGGGTGGACGCGCTGTCCATCATCGTGCACCGCGCTCAGAGCCAGTACCGCGGCCGTCAGGTGGCGGCCAAGATGCGCGAGATCATTCCGCGCCAGATGTACGACGTCGCCATCCAGGCGGCCATCGGGGCCAACATCATCGCGCGTGAGACAATCAAGGCCCTGCGCAAGAACGTGCTGGCCAAGTGCTACGGGGGGGACATTTCCCGCAAACGCAAACTGCTGGAAAAGCAGAAGGCGGGTAAAAAACGCATGAAGCAGATCGGCTCGGTCGAAGTGCCACAAGAAGCCTTTCTCGCAATTCTGCAAGTCGAAGACTGATCCACTCCCCAAGAATATCCCGTATGGAAACTGCGCCCAGCGTTAACTTCACCCTATTGCTTTTCATCCTTCTGGTCATCACCGGCGTGTTCTGGTTTGCCGAGCGCTGGTATTTCGCGCCGCAACGCAGGCGCGCG
The DNA here is from genome assembly GCF_900634595.1 of Thiomonas sp. OC7. NCBI lineage: Bacteria > Pseudomonadati > Pseudomonadota > Betaproteobacteria > Burkholderiales > Thiomonas > Thiomonas sp. OC7. The sequence goes on from NZ_LR131953.1 coordinate 3,092,730, forward strand.
GCGAAGTCGGCCGTGGCGCAGTTAGAAGAGCGTCGCAGTGCTCTGCAAAAACAGGGACTGGCCGCAGACGGCGCCGTGGCCAGCGATGCTGACATCGAAGCGGCGCGCGAACGGGTGCAGCGCCAGCCCTGGTGGCTGGAGTGGACCGCCGGGCTGTTCCCGGTCATTTTGGTGGTGTTTTTGCTGCGCTCCTTTGTGGCCGAACCCTTCAAGATTCCTTCGGGCTCCATGGAGCCGACGCTGGTGCCGGGCGACCTCATTCTGGTGAACAAATTCGAGTACGGTCTGCGCCTGCCGCTGCTCGATACCCGCCTCACTCCGGGCGCGCTGCCCCAGCGCGGCGATGTGATCGTGTTCCGTTTGCCCAAAGATCCGAAAATCGATTACATCAAGCGCATCGTCGGGCTGCCGGGCGATACGGTGTCGTACGAAAACAAGCACCTGGTGATCAACGGCAAGCCGGTACAGGAAACGCCCTTGCCCGATTATTTCGATCCCAACACCATGACGTACTACAAGCAGTACATGGAAAAGCTGGGCACGCACGAGCACCGCATCATGATCAATCCGATGGCGCCGCCCTATGTCATCGGTGGGCCTGAAAGTTTTCCGCACCGCGATATGTGTCACTACAACGCCGAAGGCTTTGTCTGCAAGGTGCCGGCCGGCAACTATTTCGTCATGGGCGACAACCGCGACAACTCGCTGGATTCACGTTATTGGGGTTTTGTGCCCGAGCGCAATATCATCGGCAAAGCCTTTGTGGTGTGGATGAATTTCAGCGCACCGAAAAACATTGGGCTGATTCATTGATCGTCATTGCCGGATGGAGAAATCGGGGCCAATATGAAGCAGCATGACAAGCAGCGTGGCATCACCCTGATCGGGTTGATTTTCTGGGGCGCCATCCTCGCGTTCATCGTGGTCATTGGCGCGCAGGCGGTACCCACCGCCACGGAATATTTCGCCATTCAGAAGGCGGTCGATCAGGCGGCCAAGGCCGGGCCGACCGTGGCCGATATTCGTTCGGCTTATTCCAAAATGGCCGATGTCGATTACATCTCCTCCGTCACGGCGCAGGATCTCGACATCACCAAGGTGAATGACAAAGTGGTGATCTCCTTTGCCTACAACAAGGAAATTCACATTGCCGGGCCGGTGTACTTGCTGATCAAGTACGCCGGCCATTCCCACTGATTCCCGGGTGAGCACGGCACTAGAAACGCGGCTGGGCTACGTCTTCCGCGATCGCAAACTGTTCGAGCGGGCGCTCACGCATCGCAGCTTTGGTGCGGATCACAACGAGCGCCTGGAATTCCTGGGTGATTCGGTGCTCAACCTCTCGGCCGCCGCCTGGCTGTACCACCAGGCAGCGCGGCAAGACGAGGGGCAACTCTCCCGTCTGCGCGCGGCGCTGGTGCGGGCCGAAGCGCTGGCGGAAGTGGCCCGCGCGATCGACCTGGGGCCGTTTCTCAGGCTGGGTGAGGGCGAACTGCAGAGCGGGGGCGCCCAGCGTGAATCTATTTTGGCGGATACGGTAGAGGCGCTACTTGGCGCGATCTACCTCGAAGCCGGTTTCGACACGGCGCAAGAGGTGATGCGCCGCTTGTTCGCCCCGCTCATGGATACGCTGGACGCCGACGTCGTCCGCAAGGATGCGAAAACGCAGTTGCAGGAGTTTCTGCAAGGCCAGCGTCTGCCTTTACCCAGCTATGCCGTGCTCGACGTGCGCGGCGCGGCGCACCAGCAGCAATTCAAGGTGGAGTGCGCCGTCGAGGCACTCGGACTGAAAGTGGAGGGCGAGGGCGATAGCCGCCGCCGCGCCGAACAAGACGCTGCCACGCGCATGATCGAGCGCATTGGCCGAGGCGGCACAAAACCCGTGCGCCGCGGTAACCGGCCTGTGTTGGTGGATGACCGCGGGCAAGCCGTTCAGCCCAGCCACGCGCCCGATGCGGCGCAGCCCGCGCTGGCGCACAATCAGCAGCGTCGCTCGCCGGTGCGACGACCGCCTAAAACTCTCAAATCGCCATGACCTCATCGCCCCCGGATTCGCCGCGTCGCTTCGGCACTGTGGCCATTGTCGGCCGTCCCAATGTGGGCAAATCCACCCTGCTCAATGCGCTGGTGGGCGCCAAGGTGAGCATCACCTCGCACAAGGCGCAGACCACGCGGCACCGCATCCTCGGGGTGACCACGCACGGAGCTTCGCAATTCGCGTTTGTCGATACGCCAGGCTTCCAGACCCAGCATATGCACGCCCTCAACCGGGCGATGAACCGCACTGTCACCGGCGCTTTGAGCGAGGTCGATCTGGTGCTCTGGGTACTTGAGGCGGGCAAGATTCTGCCGCAGGATCGCACCGTGCTTGAGGTCTTGCCCGACGATCGGCCGGTGATCGCCGTGGTCAACAAGCTCGACCGCATCACCCCGCGCGAAAAGCTGCTGCCCTGGCTGGCTGAACTGGGGCAGCTGCGCAAGTTTGCCGAGATCGTGCCGATGTCGGCGCAAAAAAAAGCCGATGCGCCCCGGCTGCTGTCCATCATGGAGCCTTACCTGCATGAAGGTGAGTGGGGCTATGAAGAAGACGCCCTCACCGACCGCAGCGAACGCTTCCTGGCGGCGGAGATTCTGCGGGAGAAGTTGTTCCGTCTGACCGGCGACGAATTGCCCTACACCAGCACCGTGGTCATCGAGCAGTTCGCTCAGGAAGGCGATCTGCGCCGCATTTCCGCGGCCATCATCGTCGATCGGGACGGACACAAGGCCATGGTGATCGGCGCTGGGGGCGAGCGCCTCAAGCGCATCTCCACCGAAGCGCGGCAGGACATGCAGGTCTTGTTCGACGGACCGGTTTTTCTGGAGGTCTGGGTCAAGACCCGTTCGGGCTGGGCCGACGACCAGGCCGCCGTGCGGGCCTTCGGCTATGAGGACTGAGCTGGGCGTCGAACCGGCTGCCGTGCGCCCCGTGCCGCGCGCTCCCAGGCGCGGCGTCTCGGTGGAGCGTGTGCAGGAAGAGCCCATCTACGTCCTGCACAGTTACCCGTGGAAGGAAACCAGCCTGCTGCTCGACGTGTTCAGCCGCCGCCATGGCCGCTTGGCGCTGGTGGCCAAGGGCGCCAAGCGGCCGACTTCCGCGCTGCGTGCCGTGCTGCTGGGTTTTCAGCCCTGCCACGCCAGTTGGAGCGGCCGCGGCGAGGTGCGCACCCTGACCCGTGCCGAGTGGGCGGGCGGGCTGGCGCCGCTGTCGGGCCTGCCCCTGCTTTGCGGTTTTTATTTCAACGAACTGCTCGTGCGTCTGCTGGCTCGCGAAGACGCTCACGAAGGTCTGTTCGACGCCTATCACGCCGGCATTGCTGCGCTGGCGCAACGCCCCCATGCGACGGCGGGCGAATTGGAGCCGGTGCTGCGCAGCTTTGAGTTTTCGCTGTTGCGCGAGCTAGGTTTTTTGCCCGACCTGCACCTCGAAGGGGCGACCTCCGAGCCGGTGCTGCCCGATGCGTTTTACCGGGTCGACCCGGATCATGGCGTGTCGGCCTGCTCCGCTTCCGATGCCCTGGCGGTGCGCGGCGAGGTGTTGCTGGCGCTGCGCGAAGGCCCGCCGGCAGAAGGCGATGTTGCACTGGCGCGGGCCGCGAAGACGTTGATGCGCAGCCTGCTTCACTATCATCTTTCGGGACAGATGCTGCGCACCCGCCAGCTGCTTATTGATCTCCACAAGTTATGAACCCAATGGCTTGCCCCTCCGATGCTGCGCCGCTGCTCGGGGTGAATATCGACCATGTCGCCACGCTGCGCAACGCGCGCGGAGGCAGCTTTCCCGATCCTGTGCTGGCGGCGCAGCAGGCGGTCGAAGCCGGGGCGGACATCATCACCTTCCACCTGCGCGAAGACCGTCGCCACATCCGCGATGCCGATGTCGAGCGGCTCAAAGCCACCCTTTCGGCGCCGCTGAATTTCGAGTCTGCGCTCGCCCCGGAGATGCTCGACATCATCTGCCGGGTGCGCCCGCAGATGGTCTGCTTGGTGCCCGAGCGTCGGCAGGAAGTGACTACCGAGGGCGGGCTGGATGTGGCGGGGCAGTTCGACCGCGTGCGCGAGGCCTGCGCTCGTCTGGCCGATTTCGGCTGCCGCGTTTCCCTGTTCATCGAACCCAGCATCCGGCAAATCGAGGCCAGCGCTCAGGCTGGTGCGCCCTGCATCGAGCTGCACACCGGCGCTTACGCCAACGCCTTCGATGCCGCAGACGAAGCCGCGCGGCAACGCGAGTTCGATCGCATCGTCGCGGGCCTGAAGCTGGGGCGCAGCCTGGGCCTGCAGACCAACGCGGGCCACGGCCTGAGTCTGCAGAGCACGCCCGCCATTGCCGTACTGCCTGAAGTGAGCGAGCTGCACATCGGCCATGCGCTCATCGGTCATGCGGTGTTCGTCGGGCTGAAGCAATCGGTGCGTGACTTTCAGGCGGTGATCGCGCGCGTGGTGGCAACGCATTCATGATCTACGGCATCGGCACCGATGTCTGCTCCATCGCGCGCATGGACGCCGCGGTGCAGCGCAACGGCGACCGTTTCGCGCAACGGGTGCTCGGCGCCGTCGAGCTGGCCGAGTATGAGCGCCGCATGGCCAAGGTGCGCCAGCGCGGCATCAACTACCTGGCCACGCGGTTTGCCGCCAAGGAAGCGTTCTCCAAATCCATCGGCCTGGGCATTCATAGCCCCATGCGCTGGCGCGATTGCGAAATTCTCAAACTTCCCAGCGGGCAGCCGATCATCGTGCTGCATGACGCGCTCAAAGACTGGTGCGCGGCCCGTTCGCTGCGGTTTCTGGTCTCGGTGTCCGATGAGGCCGATACCGCGCTGGCCATGGTTGTAGCCGAAGTGACTCGGCCTGACTGAGGCGAAAGACATGCAACTGCTGATGCACTCACCGTTGATCCTCGATGTGGCCGGGCTGCAACTCGGCGCCGCCGACTGCAAGCGCCTGCGCAATCCGCTGGTGGGCGGGGTGGTGCTGTTTGCGCGCAACTGGGAGAGCCGCGGGCAGCTCTTGTCGCTGTGCGCGCAGATCAAGGCGGTACGCCCTGATCTGCTGATCGCGGTCGATCACGAGGGCGGGCGGGTGCAGCGCTTTCGCACCGATGGCTTCACGGCACTTCCGGCGATGCGCGAGCTTGGGGCGCATTGGATGGTCGATGCCCCAGGCGCCATGCGGCGCGCAGCGGCGTGCGGTTTCGTGCTGGCCTCGGAGCTGCGGGCTTGCGGGGTGGATTTCAGCTTCACGCCTGTGCTCGATCTCGATTGGGGCGGCTCCAGCGTGATCGGTGATCGCGCGTTTCACGCCGATGCGCGGGTGGTGACGGTGCTGGCGCAAAGCCTGATGCTGGGTTTGGCGCGCGCTGGCATGGCGCATTGCGCCAAGCACTTCCCCGGCCACGGCTATGTGCGTGCCGACACGCATCTGGCCGTGGCGCACGACGCGCGCACCCTCGACGCCATTCTGAGCGCCGATGCTGCACCTTATCAATGGCTGGCGCCCGGGCTGCGCGCGGTCATGCCGGCGCATGTGATCTATCCCGAGGTGGATGCGCTGCCCGCAGGTTTCAGCCCCGTCTGGCTGCGGGACGTGCTGCGCGAGCGCATCGGTTTTACCGGCGCGATACTCAGCGACGACCTCGGCATGGCCGCGGCGCGGGCCGAGGGTCAAAGTCTCAGCCAGGCCGCACTGCAGGGTTTGCAGGCCGGATGCGACGCCATGCTGGTGTGCAACCAGAGCGTGGTCGATAACGGCCGACCGCTCGATGTGCTGCTGCGCGAGCTTGATCAGGCACTGGAGCGCGGGCAGTGGACGCCCGATGCCCGCAGCGCCCAGCGCCGCCTCGATCTGCTGCCCACCCAGCCGCCTTTGGAATGGGACGAGCTCATGGTGAGCGACAGCTACCGGGCCGCGCTCGACGACGTTTTCAACCTGCCAAGCCCGGCGGGCCGGAAATAACCGTCAGGGGTAGAACAACACCAGCTTGTAACCCGCCGGGGCGGCGCCTTTGACCTCGAGGTGCAACAGCAATTGCACTTGCTGACCGGCGGCCAGGCCCTCTGTCAGGGTGCGATGGGTGGCCTGCACTTCGGGGAGGTATTGCGCGGCTTGCACCACTTTGCGTTGCAGAGTCATGTCCTGCGCATTGGTCAGGGTCAGCTCCAGCGCAGGCCAGGCCACGGCGCGGTCGGATCGGTTGCGCAGCAGCACGCTGAGTTGCAAGCCGCTGTCGGCCGGGCTGAGCGTGGAGGAGTCGATGACCAAGGCATCGAGGTTGCGCGGAGCGGCCAGCTCGCAGCCGCTGGTCATCTGGCAGAGCTGTTGCAGCCAAGGGCGGCTGATCGGGTATTGCTGCGCCAGGGTGTCGCGCCAAGTCAGCGCGGCCTGAGCGGCGAGTACCAGAAGCAGCAGGAGGCTGATGACGGCCAGCGCCGCGCGGGCAGGCGTGCTGCTCCAGAAGGCCTGGCGGCGGGCTTTGCGGATAAATTCGGGCTCCGCTTCCACCGGTTTTGCGGCGAGCGCGGGCGGGTTTTGCGAGAGGTCTTCGCTCTCGAATTGATAGTTGAGCGCGTCGTTCAGGTTGAACTCGGACAGCGGTGCGGCGTCGGGATCGTGAGCAGATTGGGAGGGCGGGATCTCGTCCGCCACAAGATCATCCTCGGGCAAAAGGTCATCGGGCGATTCGGCGGGTGCCAACGCCTGGTCAGGCTCGGCCTCTTCGTCGCGCCCAGGCGCTTGTTTCGCGGGAGTCCGGGGCGCCGGGCTGTAGGCCTGCGCCGTCAGCGGCAGAAAACCTTGATAAGTCGGCTGATCGAGTGGAATGTTGTTCCAGCGCAGACCCGCCGTCACGGGCACGGTGCTTGCCAGCGGTTCGGGCAGCGCTTCGGGTGGCGGGGTCGGTTGTGCTGGGGCCTGGGGCTCGGCGGCGGCGGGCGGCGCCGGGGTGAGATCGATCAGGTGATCGAGGGCGTTGAACGGTTCGCCGCAATGGCCGCAGCGCACCCAGCCTTCGCGCAGCAAGAGCTGGTCGCGCACCACCTTGAAGGCGGTCTGGCAGTGGGGGCAGCGGGTGGCCTGTGCCATGCGCTGTTCAGGGGTGGGCGCGGCCCGCGAGGCAGACCCAGCCATCGAGCGTCTTGTCGATCTGCAGCGCGCAATAGGGCGCGTAGGCGGCGATGAGTTCTTCGGCCTGCCGGTCGAGTACGCCGCTGAGCACGAGCCAGCCACCGGGTTTCACATGTGCGGCAATCGCGGGCGCCAGCAGTTTGAGCGGCGCAGACAGAATGTTGGCGACGACGATGTCGAATTGCGCATCAGCCACCTTGTCGGGTAGGCCGGCCTGCACGGTGACGTCGTTGGCCGCGGCGTTGGCTTCGGTGGCCAGCACCGCGTCGGGATCGATGTCCACGCCGACCACGGGGCCGGCGCCGAACTTGGCTGCGGCGATGGCCAGAATGCCCGAACCACAACCGTAATCGAGCACGCTGAGTTGGCTTGGCGTTTGGCGCGCCAGCCACTCCAGACAAAGCCGCGTGGTGGGGTGGGTGCCGGTGCCGAAGGCTAGCCCGGGGTCGAGGCGGATGATGGGCGCCGCAACCTCGGGCGGCTCATGCCAGCTCGGCACGATCCACAGCGCGTCGGCAATCGATACCGGCTGGAACTGAGACTGCGTCAGCCGCACCCAGTCCTGATCTTCCACCGTGGACTGTTGCACCTCTTGCAGATCGGGCAGGATGTCTTCGGCCAGCAGGGCGGCCAGCGCAGCGTCGGCCTGGGCCTCGTCGGCGAACAGCACGCGAAGCAGCGATTGCGCCCAGGCGCCCTTGGGCGGCGGCATGCCTGGCTCGCCGTACAAGGCCTGCTCCTGCGCCGTGTCGCTGAAACGGTCTTCGACGCTCACGCTCAAAGCGCCGAGCTCCATCAGCGCATCGGAGAGGAGGTCGGCCTGCTCTTCGCTGACAGGGAGGGTGACTTCGCGGTAGGTCATGGCGGATTTGTTCAAACCCTATCAGGCGGTATGCCGCGCGGCGAGGTATTCCTCGAGGTAGTGGATGCTGGTGCCGCCTTCGATGAAGCGCGCATCCACCATGAGTTCGCGGTGCAGCGGGATATTGGTCTGGATGCCGTCCACCACCATTTCCGACAGGGCAATGCGCATGCGCGCGATCGCCTGCTCGCGCGTGGCGCCATGCACGATGATTTTGCCGATCATCGAGTCATAGTTGGGCGGCACGAAGTAGTTGGCATAGGCGTGCGAATCGACCCGCACGCCCGGGCCGCCTGGGGTGTGCCACATGGTGATTCGCCCGGGCGACGGGGTGAACTTGTAGGGGTCTTCGGCGTTGATGCGGCACTCGATGGCATGGCCGTTGAGGTGCACACCGCGCTGGCGCACGGTCAGCTTCTCGCCCGCGGCAATGCGGATCTGCTCGACCACGATGTCGATGCCGGTGATGAGTTCGGTAACGGGGTGCTCGACCTGCACGCGGGTATTCATCTCGATGAAGTAGAACTCGCCGTTTTCATACAGAAACTCGAAGGTGCCCGCGCCGCGATAGCCGATTTTTTTGCAGGCATCCGCGCAGCGGGCGCCGATACGCTCGATCAGCCGCCGCGGAATGCCGGGAGCGGGGGCTTCTTCGAGAATCTTCTGGTGGCGGCGCTGCATCGAGCAATCGCGCTCGCCCAACCACAGCGCGTTGCCGTGGGTGTCAGCCAGCACTTGAATTTCAATATGCCGCGGCTGGAGCAGAAACTTCTCCATATAGACCGCCGGGTTGCCGAAAGCCGCGCCCGCTTCGCTGCGGGTCATGGTCACGGCGTTGAGCAGCGCGGCTTCGGTGTGCACCACGCGCATGCCGCGGCCGCCGCCGCCGCCTGCGGCCTTGATGATGACGGGATAGCCGATCGAGCGGGCGATGCGGGTGATTTCGCGCGGATCGTCAGGCAGCGCCCCCTCCGAGCCTGGCACGCAGGGCACGCCCGAGCGGATCATGGCCTGCTTGGCGCTGACCTTGTCGCCCATCAAACGAATGGAATCGGGACGCGGGCCGATGAAGGCGAAGCCGGATTTCTCCACCCGCTCGGCGAAATCCGCGTTTTCCGACAGAAAGCCGTAACCGGGGTGAATCGCCTCGGCATCGGTCACTTCGGCAGCAGAAATAATGGCCGGCATGTGCAGATAACTCTGCGCCGAGGGCGCCGGGCCGATGCACACAGCCTCGTCGGCCAGCCGTACATACTTCGCTTCGCGATCCGCTTCTGAATAGACCACCACGGTCTGGATGCCGAGTTCGCGGCAGGCACGCTGCACCCGGAGGGCGATTTCGCCACGGTTGGCGATAAGGATTTTTTTGAACATGCGCGTTGTCCGTTCAATGACAGGGAAGGGCGGAAGCGCCCGTTGAGCGCAGGAGCCGTGGTCAGGAGCGGGCGCTCATGTGTGCCTCGGTACTGCCTGGGTTTGCTCCCCTGGGGGAGTCAAGAAACCGGAGGCGGCCCTGCGCTTTCCTGAAAAAGCCATTACTCGATCACGAACAACGGCTGGCCGAATTCAACGGCCTGACCGTTTTCGCCCAGCACGGCCTTGATCACGCCGTCTTTGTCGCATTCGATTTCGTTGAGAATTTTCATCGCCTCGATGATGCACAGCGTCTGGCCGACCTTGACCGTGTCGCCCACCTCAACGAACGGCGCCGCCCCCGGAGAAGAAGAGCGGTAGAACGTGCCGACCATCGGCGACTTCAGCACATGCCCTTGCGCCTCCGGGGCGGGAGCTGCTTCAGCGGCGGGTGCCTGAGCTTGAGCGGGCGAGGCCTGGGGCGCGGCGTATTGCATCGGGGCCTGAGACGCAAACTGCGATCCCAACTGAGCGGGCATCTGCGCGTATTGAATGATGGGCTGCGGCTGCGCCTTGACGATTCTGACCGTGCCTTCGGCTTCCGTGATCTCCAGCTCGGAGACGTTGGAATCGGAGACCAGGTCGATCAAAGTCTTGAGTTTGCGTAAATCCATGATCTGTCGTTAAGTCGCTGATAAGTGTCGCATTAGACCATCAATTTTTACGATTCCCAAGATCGACCACGGCATGGCGCAAGGCCAGGGTGTAGCCGTGAGCGCCACAACCGCTGATGACGGCGGTGGCCAGATCGGAAAAGTAGGAGTGATGGCGGAATGGTTCGCGGCGGTACACATTGCTCAGATGCACTTCGATGAAGGGCAGATCGGTGGCCGCGATGGCGTCACGTAGGGCAACGCTGGTGTGGGTGTAGGCCGCAGGGTTGATGATGATGTAGCGCGTGCCGTCCAGGCGCGCTGCATGTAACCGATCAATCAGGTCGCCTTCGTGATTGCTCTGGAAACTCTGCACCTCCACCCCCAGTTCGGCGGCAAGGGTTTGCAGCGACTGATTGATATCGTCCAGCGTGGTCGCGCCATAGATGTGTGGCTCACGCTGCCCCAGCAGGTTGAGATTGGGGCCGTGGAGAACAAGGATGCGGGTCATGGAAGGGCGATTGAACAGGGTGGGATGAACGATGGTTGAACGCAACTCTGATGCGCGGGCTCAATGACCGGAGGGTACCGCTTCTTTCAGTTCGTCGAGAGAGGTTTTTCCCAGCTTTTGAAACACCACGTCGCCCTTGCCATCGAGCACCACGGTGAATGGCAGGCCCCCCTGCTTATTGCCCAGGCTGGTGCTCAGGGCGATGCCATTCATGCCGCCCAGCAGAATGGGGTAGCTCACCGGATGCTCTTTCAGGAAATTGCGCACCGCAGTGGGGTTGTCGAGCGCAATGCCCACCATCTCGATGCCTTTGTCTTTGTTCTGCTGATAAAACTTCGAAAAATCTGGCATTTCAGCGATGCAAGGCGGGCACCAGCTCGCCCAGAAATTGATCACCAGCGGTTTTCCGCGGTATTGCGACAGATCGATGGATTTTCCCTGCAGATCGTCGAGTTTGTCAGCGAAAAAAGACTTGACCGCATTGTTTTCAACCGCAATGGGTACGCTGCGTTCACGCTGAAACCAGGCATTGCCGAGCACCGCAGCGATGAGAAGGATGATGGCGGCAGAAATCCAGATATTGACTTTGTTCATGGGGTGGTGGTGTAGCAGTCAGACTGCTCGCATTGTGCATGGCCGGGGAAAAGCTTCAGAGTCTCGGGTTTTCCCCATCGCTGGCGGGGGCGCTCAGGAGTTGCCTGAGCGCACGCAGCGTGCCTCTGGGCGTGCGCCCTTGCGCATCAGGCAGCAGGGCGCCGCGCACGTCTTTTTCCGGGTACAGGCTCAGATGGGCGAGCACGGCTTGACGGTCATGCGGGGGCCAGTGCAGGGTGAGTTGTTCGACACGGCCGCGCCCGGCGTAGTGCGGGGCTTCACTGACCTGAAAAGCGAAGCCGTGATCGATGCAGAGAATCTCCACGCCCTTGCTGTCGTCGGTGAACAGCAGCACATGCAGATCGGTGTGTTCGTTGGCGGTGCCGTGCCAGACAGCCCCGGCCAGATGCGGATTGAACGCCGCAAACGCTTCCATCAGCGTCAGCGCGGCGCGGCGCAACTGCAGCAATTGCGCGGGTTGGGTGTCAGCATGAAACAGGGCGAGTTCTTCGCGTACCTGCTGCTCGATTTCATCGTTGCTGGGCAGCAGATCGTGCGCCACGCGTTCGCCCAGCAGGCGCTTGGCGGCCTTGCGCTTGGCCGTGCCGTAGTCCAGACCGTCTTCGACGATCAGCCGCGCGGCCAGCACGGCGAGTTCAGCGCGCAGGGAGTCCATCAAAGTATGGTAGCGGCGACCGACTGGCACAATGAGCGTCTTTCCTCAACAAACGCTACGCATGGCCGTCCTCTCCGTTTCAGATTTGTCGCTCGCTTTCGGCCATGTGGCCTTGCTCGATCATGCCGCCATGTCGCTGGAGGTGGGCGAGCGGGTGGGCCTGATCGGTCGCAACGGCACCGGAAAGTCATCCCTGCTGCGTATTCTGGCCGGGCTGGAGCCGCCCGATGATGGCCTGGTGCAGGTGCAGCAGGGTCTGAGCCGGGTGTATGTGCCGCAGGAGGCGGATTTTTCTGCCCAGGCCAGCGTGTTCGATGTGGTGAGCGAAGGCGTGGCCGAAGCCCGCGCCCTGCGCGACCGTTTCGAGCGGCACGCGCCCGAAGACGACCTCGACGCCCTGCAGACCCGCATTGAATTGCTCGACGGCTGGAATTGGGAGACGCGCGTCGATCAAACACTGCAGCGTCTGCAACTCGACGGCACGACGCTCGTGGGCAGTCTTTCCGGCGGGATGCAAAAGCGCGTGGCCCTGGCGCAGGCGCTGGTGGCGGCGCCCGACGTGCTGCTGCTCGACGAGCCGACCAATCACCTCGATCTCGATGCCATCGCCTGGCTGGAAGAACTGCTCACCGGCTTTCGCGGCAGCCTGATTCTCATCACCCACGACCGGGCGTTTCTCGACGATGTGGCGACCCGCATTGTCGAACTCGATCGCGGCACGTTGCGCAGTTATCCCGGAAATTTCGCCGCTTATGAGGCGCGTAAGGAGCAGGAACTGGCCGATGAGTCGGTGATGAACGCCCGCGCCGACAAGCTTCTGGCGCAGGAAGAGGTGTGGATACGCAAGGGCGTAGAAGCGCGACGGACCCGCAGCGTGAGCCGCATCAACCGCCTGGAGGCGCTGCGCAGCCAACGCGCGGCGCGGCGCGATTCGCTCGGGCGCGTCAAACTTGAGGTGGATGGCGGTCAGTCTAGTGGCAAGATCGTGGCCGAGCTGCAAGGCGTCAACAAGGCCTATGGCGACCGAGTGCTGGTGCGCGATTTCTCCGCCACGATTCTGCGTGGCGACAAGGTCGGCCTCATTGGGCCCAACGGCGCGGGCAAAACCACGCTGCTCAAGCTCATTCTGGGCGAGATCGAACCCGATAGTGGCACCGTGCGGCAGGGAACGCGCTTGCAGATCGCCTATTTCGACCAGATGCGCGCCGTGCTCAACCTTGACGCCACCCTGGCCGACACCATCAGCCCGGGCAGCGAATGGGTTGAGGTGGCCGGGCAGCGCAAGCATGTGATGAGTTATCTGGGCGATTTTTTGTTCTCGCCCGCGCGGGCCAACTCGCCGGTCAAGTCGCTTTCAGGGGGGGAGCGCAACCGTTTGCTGCTGGCTAGGTTGTTCGCCCGCCCGGCCAATGTGCTGGTGCTCGACGAGCCGACCAACGACCTCGACATCGACACGCTGGAACTGCTGGAGCAGTTGCTGCAAGACTTTCCCGGTACCGTGTTTCTGGTCAGCCACGACCGTCGCTTTCTCGACAATGTGGTCACCAGCACGATAGTGAGCGAGGCCACGCCGGAAGACCCTGGCCGTTGGCGCGAATACGAAGGCGGCGTCTCCGACTGGCTCACCCAATCGCAGCGTGCCCGTGCGTTGCAGGCGCAGCTGAATAAATCGGCCGCAGGCGGGGCGGACAAGCGCGGCGCGGCGCCAACCAAATCGGCTCAGGCACAGCCGTCCATTCCCCACGTACCGGCCAAGCGCAAGCTGAGCTACAAGGAACAGCGCGAGCTGCAGGAACTGCCCGGCCGCATAGCCGCCCTGGAGGCGGAGCAGAAATCGCTTTCCGATCAACTGGCCGACCCGGCGAGTTATACCTCTTCCACGATGCGTATCAGCGAGATGCAGGAACGTTACGCGCAGATCGACGAAGAACTGCTCCACGCCCTGGAACGCTGGGAAGTGCTCGATGGCAAGTGAGAGATTGTGAACAAATCCGCCATGACCGAAAACGAACCCAGCGCGCCGTTGTTGCAAAACGTCGATTTGCGCACCGACCCGCAGGCAGCCGCTTACATCAAGCATGAGACCGTGCAGGTGCAATTCGCCGTCGATTCCGGCGAATTGATCAGCCGCGAAGGCCCCAATCGTTACGCAGCGGGCGATGCCATCATCACCGGCGCCACCGGCGACCGCTGGAGCGTGTCGCGCGCCCGTTTCGAAGCGCGCTACCAAGCCCTCGCGCCGACGTTCATGGGGCAGAATGGCGCTTACATCAACCAGCCCATTCCCGTTCTGGCGCGGCAGATGCCCACACCGTTTCGCATGACCCGCAGCGCTGGCGGCGATCTGCTGCGCGGCAACCCCGGTGATTGGCTGCTGCAATACGCGCCAGGCGATTACGGCGTGGTTGAGCAGGGACGGTTTGCGCAGGTTTACCGGAAAGTCGCGCCTCCTTGAGCGCCCCCAGGGCTGGGCTGTGCCCAGCCCGCCCCCCGTGGGGGTCAAGGAAACTTGGGGCGGCCCGGCGTTTCCTTGAGAAGGCCGACTGAGCTGAATCAGGGTTTCGCTGCGCCGCCCGGCCCCATGCCGCCGCCAGGGCCCATGCCTCCGCCGCCAGTACCCATGGCGCCACCTGAGCCCATCCCTTGATGCATGCCTTGCGCCGGGGGCGCATCAGGCAGCTTGACGCCGCGCTCCTTCGCACGTTCCTGCATCAGCTTGTGATGTTCTGCCCGGATCTGTTCCCGCTGCTCTGTGGTTTTCGCCTCGCGCATTTTGAGTCGGTATTCACGACGCTCCTTCTGCGTCATCAACTGGCTACCGTAAATGGTTTCCTGCTTTTGGGTTTGAGCGTAGGCAGAAGTTGCGGTCAGCCCTCCACCTGCGAGCAGGATGCTGAGAGACAAGGCAGTCAAAAATGGCTTGGTGGCAATCATGGCACTCTCCTGAAAAAGTTTTGAGTCAAGGTTGACTCGCAGTCAGGCTAGGCGTTTGCGGAACACGCGGATTGATGCACGTCAATAATTTGAGGCGTGCAACTTCAGGGCCGATCAAGCGATTGCGCGAGCACGGAGCGCCGCCGCTGCGTTCGTTTCGGTACCCAGCGCGGCGGGCTTACTGATCATGAGGTTTCGTGAGAAATGGTCCGCCCTTCGCATAGGCTTCACGCTCGAATCGGTTGGCGAGGTAGGCATCGCGCCCGCGCAGGGTTTGCCACAGGCTCTCCAGCAAATAGGCGGGCCCGAAAAATGGGCCCCAAAGCTCGTATTGCCGCACATGCACGCGTTCGTGAGCGCGCAAGCGCTGCATGGCGGGGGCGTCGACCGCGAGGATGACATGCCCCAGAGTGAGGGCGACGAGGCGATGGCGGTTGGGCAGGCGCTGCATCCAGCGGCCCAGTTGGCCTCCCGTGCATTCCAGGGTGTGGCCGCTGCGGCGCAGCCGGGCGCCCAGCGCACAGGCGGGTAGGGCGGCGAGCAGGCCGAGCACCGAATAGGGCGCGGCCCAGAGCAGGCGTGCGGCCAAGGTCAGGCGGCGAGTGCGGATCGGGCGCATGGGTGGACACGGGTCAGGGGCATAGCTTAGCCGTGCTCCGGAGCTGTCGCGGTGCGGCTCGCAGGCGTCATCCTGCCTACAATCGACGCCGTGTCGCAATCCTGCGGCGCAACGCTGGGGGTGCGGGGCTGCGGCAGTAGGTAGCTTCGCTGAGAGAGTCCCTTTGAACCTGATTGAGGTCATCCTCGCGCAGGGAAGCAAGGTGGGCAGCGCGCGCTATGGCGCGCATGGCCCGGCCGGGTTTCTGCGCGAGCACGCAGAAATGGGCCATGGCAACACACACAACTTCAAGTGACGCGGCGCACGCGTCCAATGCCTCGGTTCCCGCGGCGGAACGCATTTTCACCTTCACCGATGCCGCCGCGCTGTGGTTCAGTCTGGGGGTGGGGCTGCTGGTCATGCAGGTGGGCGCGTATCTGCGTCCGGGCTTGAGCCTGCCGCAGGCGGCCGGGGCGATTGCGCTGGGGTCCTTGCTGGGCGCGGGTTTGCTGGCCTGGGTGGCGGGGATCGGCAGCCGGCACGGTCTGTCGAGTTCGGCGCTGATCGGGCGCACGCTGGGGCAGCGCTTCGCCATGCTGCCGGTGGCGCTCAATGTGGTGCAACTGCTGGGCTGGACGGCGTTCGAGCTGGTGATCATGCGCGACGGTACCCGCACCATCGTCGAGCAGGTGTTCGGTACGCGCGGGGCCTGGGTGCCCGTGGTGGCGACGCTGGCCTGGGGCTCGCTGCTGCTGGTGCTGGCCAGTGGGCGGATGATCGGGCTGGTGCGGCGCTTCGTCAGCCGCGCGGCAATGCCGCTGATCGTCGCTTCGCTGCTCTGGCTGAGCTATCAGTTCGGACTCAAGGCCTGGCAGCACGGCTTTGCCGCGCTGTGGGCGCAGCCGGGCGACGGTTCGATGAGCTCGCTAGCGGCGGTGGATCTGGTGATCGCCATGCCGGTGTCCTGGCTGCCGCTGGTGGCCGACTATGCCCGCTACGGACGCCACGCTGGCGCCACGGCGCGCGGCACCTGGCTCGGCTACGCCGCGGCGAACATCTGGTGCTACGCCCTGGGCGTGCTGGTCATCAGCGTGTCGCCTGCCGATATCGACATGCTCAGCACCTTACTGCTGGCTCAGGGCGGGCTGATTGCGCTGGGTTTCATTTTGGTGGATGAGGTGGACAACGCCTATGGCGACGTGCATTCGGGCGCGGTATCGACCAACTTCCTCAACGGCCGCTGGAGCATTCGTCGTATTGGCATGACCTTGGTGCTGCTGGCCACCGCGGCGGCGCTTGCGCTGCCGATGCACGCACTTGAGCCCTTTCTGCTCACCCTGAGTTCAATTTTCGTGCCGCTGTTCGGCGTGGTGATCGCGCAGCTGGCACCGGGTTTGCCGCCGCAGAGCAACTGGCGCTGGGGGCCGATGAGCGTGTGGTTGCTGGGCATCGGCGTGTTTCAGTTTGGCACGGTGTGGTGGCCGAATTGGGGCTCGGCCTTGCCGAGCCTGGCCTTCACATTGCTGGCGGCAGGTGCGCTGCGCTGGCGCGAGGCGCGGGCGCCCGCGGCGGCTTAGAGCGGCAGGCGCTTCGTCGCTAAAGGTGCGTGACCGTGGTTGAGCGGGCCGTGGCCTTGGCCGAGTTGCATGTCGGCTCCGGCGAGCAGCGCTTGTCGCACATAGTCCCGACCATGCGCCACGGCATCGGCCAGCGTTTCGCCCAGGGCGAGATAACACGCGATGGCCGATGACAGGCTGCAGCCCGTGCCGTGGGTGTTGCGCGTGGGGATGCGCGGCGCTTCCCAGCGCCGCACTTCTCCATCGGGCAGACGCAGCAAGTCGGTGAGCTGCGGGCCGGGCAAGTGGCCGCCCTTGAGCAGCACCGCGCGAGCGCCCAGCACGTGCAGCAGATTGGCCGTGTCTTCCAGCGCGTCGGCGTTTATGGTGCCCAGCCGCAGTAGCCAGGCGGCTTCGTCGAGGTTGGGGGTGATCAGCGTGGCGAGGGGAAAGAGCTCATCAACGAGCCGGTCCACGGTGGATTCGGTGATCAGCTTGTCGCCGCTGGTGGCGACCATCACCGGGTCGAGCACCACATGAGTGAAGCGATGGCGGCGAATGGCCTCGGCCACCACCCGCACCACGCCCACATCGTGCAGCATGCCGATTTTCACCGCATCCACACCGATGTCTTCGACCACGGCGTCGATCTGTTGCGCGAGCAATTCGGGCGGCAGCGCCTGAATGGCGCGCACGCCTTGCGTGTTCTGCGCCGTGATGGCGGTGATGGCCGTCATGCCATAGCAGCCCAGCGCCGCCATGGTTTTGAGGTCGGCCTGGATGCCGGCGCCGCCGCCGCTGTCGGAGCCAGCGATGCTCAGCACGCGGGCATAGCGCGCGACGGCAGGGGTGTCTTGCAGGGGTTCGGTCGCGTTCATGGATGGACGAAGGTGAGCGAGTCGGTGAGCTGGCGCAAGGCTTGCGCGGCGGCAGCGGGGTCGGGTGCGGCGCACAGCGCCCGCACCACGGCCAGGCCGTCGGCGCCTGCGGCCAGCACTTGCGCGGCATTGTTCAGATCGATGCCGCCTATGGCGATCAAAGGCAGATCGGTGAGGGCACGCATCGCCCGCAGCCCTTCGAGGCCGAGTGCGGGGGCGGTGTCTTGTTTGCTCGGGGTGGAAAACACCGGGCTGACGCCGAGGTAATCCACCGGCATGTCGGCCGCCGCGCGCACCTGCTCGGGGTTTTCGACCGACAGGCCGATGAGGGCGTGCGGCATCAACCGTCGCACGTCCTCGGGCGGCAGATCGCTCTGGCCGACATGCACGCCGTCTGCGCCCGCGGCCAGCGCCACATCGGGCCGGTCGTTGATGATCAGCGGCACCCCCAGCGGTGCGAGCAGGGCCTTGAGCGCGCGGGCGCGTTCGACGAAAGGCCGGGTGTCGAGCTGCTTTTCGCGCAACTGCACGCAGGTGGCCCCGCCCCTCACCGCTGCGGCGACCACGGCCTCAACGCCACGCGGGCCGCACAGGGCGGCGTCGGTGACCAGGTGCAGCCGCAGCACGGCCAGGGGCCAGCGACGGGCGGATTCAGTCATCGGTTTGCAGGCGCAGCAGGGCGTGGAAGGTTTCTGCGTCCAGAAGTTGCAGGCCGTCGAGCAGGGCGATTTGCAGCTGGCCGACGCCGCGGCCCTGCGCTTGCACTTGCGCGGCGGCGACTTCGCCGACCACACCGAGATAGGCCATCGCGGCGACGGTGGCGTGAAACGCGTCGGGCTGCGCGGCGCAGAAAGCACCGATCAGCGCCGTGGCTGAGCAGCCCACGCCCGTGACTCGGGTCATCCACACATGCCCGTTGGATAGGCGCACATGACGGCCATCGGGCGCGAGGATGTGGTCGGTCGCGCCACTCACGCAGACCACAGCGCCCAGGCGGGCGGCGAGCGTGCGGGCGGTCTGCACCGCGTCGTCCGACGCGGCGGCGCTGTCCACGCCGCGGGTGGCCGCCTCCACCCCGGCGACACTGAGAATCTCCGAGGCGTTGCCTCGCAACACCGTGGGGCTGCCTGCGGCGAGCAATTCGGCAACGGCGCGGTTGCGGTAAGGCGTAGCCCCGGCGCCCACCGGGTCGAGTACCACCGGAATGCCGCGTCCGCGCGCCGTCTGCAACGCCATGACCATGGCCTCGATCCACTCTGGCGACAAAGTGCCGATATTAAGCACCAGCGCCTGAGCGATGCCGGCCATGTCGCGAACCTCTTCGCGGGCGTGCGCCATCACCGGCGCAGCGCCCAGCGCCAGCAGGGCATTGGCGTTGTAATTCATCACCACGAAATTGGTGATGTTGTGCACCAGCGGTTGTTGCTGGCGCACGGCGAGCACATCGGCCCAGAGAGAGTCGGCATTAGGGGATGGCATGATTTTGAGCAGCGAAGTCGAGCCCCGATTATCGCCGTGCGCGGCGCGGCGGCAGGCCGTCAGGCGCGGTGATAGGGATGGCCGCTGAGCAGGCTGTGGGCGCGGTAAAGCTGTTCGGCCAGCAGCACCCGCACGAGGCCGTGGGGCAGGGTGAGGTCGGAGAGCCGCAGCAAGGTGTCGGCCTTCTGTTTAAGGCGCGGGGCCAGGCCATCCGCGCCACCGATGACCAGCGCGACGTCGCGGCCCTCCTGGCGCCAGTGCTGCAAGGCTTCAGCCAGCGCGGCGGTGGTGAGTCGCTGGCCGCGTTCATCGAGGGTGACGAGGCGCGCGCCCGCTGGCACGGCGGCCTCGATGCGCTGCGCCTCGCGTTCCATCACCGCTTCGGCACTGATGCTGGAGCTGCGCGCCTCTGCCTTGATCTCCTTGAGAAGCAGGGGCGTTTCGGGCGGCAGGCGCTTGGCGTAGTCGGCATAGGCTTCGTCCACCCAGCGCGGCATGCGCTGGCCCACGGCGAGCAGCCAGAGTTTCATGCGGAGCCCGACGGCGGGTCAGCCAGCCGCGAGGCGGTCAGGACGCCCGCTTTTTGGCCGCAACGCGCTTGGTCGGCGTTGGGGACGCGGCTTTCTTGGCCGCGGGGCGCTTGCCCGCAGCGGCGGTGGATTTGCGCGCGGCGGGTCGTTTGGCGGCAACCGGTGCCTCGGCGGGCTGCGCCCGCTTGCGGGCCGGAGCCACCGGGGCGGAGCGAGCGCCCGCAGCCGTGCCGACCACGCGGGTCACGCGTTTTTTCTCGGTGCCGGTTTCGCCATACGGCGAGGTGCGCGCGGGGGCGGTTTTCGCCGCGGCCTTCTTGGCGGCTGGACGCTTGCGGACGACGGTTTTGCTGGCCGCGCTCTTGCGGGCCGCGGTTTTCCGAGCCGGCGCCTTGGTGTCGTCTTCGGGCTTGTCGGGGCGGCTGTCCGGACCCTTGGCGGCCACTTTCGCGCCGACCCGTTTGGCGCCGCCGAGCTTGAGGTGAACCGGCTTGGCGCCCCACAGTTCTTCGAGCTTGTAATACGCACGGATCGCGGGCTGCATGATGTGCACCACCGCGCCGCCGCAGTCCACCAGCACCCACTCGCCGGTTTCTTCGCCTTCGGGATTGCGCACCGCGAATCCGGCGGCTTTCACGCTGTCGCGCACACTGCTGGCCAGCGCGCGCGTCTGGCGGTTGGACGTGCCGCTGGCGACGATGACCCGGTCGAACAGGCTGGTGAGTTCTTCGGTGTTGAACACCTCGATGTCCTGGGCCTTGACGTCTTCCAGAGCGTCGACGATGGTGCGTTGCAGTTTGCGGATATCCATGCTGATGAGTGCGTTATGAGTGCGTGTAAAGGCGATGTTGATCAATGTAGTGTGCCACAGCGGCAGGCGCCAGCCCGGCGAGCGATTCGCCTTGGGCGAGATGGCGGCGGATGCGCGTGGCCGAGAGATCAATCTCGGGCATGGACAGGCGGTGCAGGAGATGCCCGCTGGCGGCCAGGGCTTCAAGGAGTTGAGGCGGCGCCTTGTCGTCGTAGCCCGGTCGCCGCGCGGCGGCCAGATCGACCTCGGCCACGATGTCTTCCCAGCCATTCCAGGTCGGGAGGTTGCGCAACTGATCGGCGCCCAGAATGAAGGTGAACGCCGCGTCTGGATGCGCGGCGCGCAACTCGCGCACGGTGTCGATGGTGTAGCTCGGCCCCTGACGCTTGAGCTCGATGTCGCAGGCGCGCAGGCCGGTGCGTCCGGCGATGGCGAGATTCACCATGTCCCAACGCTGTTGCGGGCTCGCCGCCAGCGGGTCGCGCTGCCAAGGCTGCCCGGCGGGGATGAACCAGACAGCGTCGAGCGCCAACTCGCTGCAGGCGCTCTGCGCGAGCTGCAGGTGTGCGTTGTGAATCGGGTCGAAACTGCCGCCGAGCAAACCGATGCGCCGGGGCTTTGCCGAGGCGACGCCATTCATGCAGCGGCCCAATCCCGCGGCTTGAGAAAGGTGTCGTACAGCTGCGCCTCGGGCGAGCCCGCCTCGGGGTGCCAGTCATAGCGCCACTTCACAATAGGCGGCATCGACATGAGGATGGATTCGGTGCGCCCGCCCGACTGCAGACCGAAGTGCGTGCCGCGGTCCCACACCAGATTGAACTCGACATAGCGCCCGCGGCGGTAGGCCTGGAAGTCGCGCTCGCGTTCGCCGTAGGGCAGCGCGCGACGCCGCTCGACGATGGGCACATAGGCCGGCAGGAAGGCATCGCCCACGGCGCGCATCAGGGCGAAACTCTGCTCGAAGCCGCCCTCGTTGTAATCGTCAAAAAACACGCCGCCGATGCCGCGCGGCTCGTTGCGATGTTTGAGAAAGAAGTATTCGTCGCACCACGCCTTGAAGCGCGGATAGTGGTCTTCGCCGAATGGCGCAAGCGCGGTTTGGCAGGTGCGGTGAAAGTGGCGGGCGTCGTCTTCGAAGCCGTAATAAGGCGTGAGATCCATGCCGCCGCCGAACCACGCCACCGGCGCCTGGCCTTCGGGCTCGGCCATGAGCATGCGCACATTCATATGCACCGTCGGCACATACGGGTTGGTCGGGTGGAACACCAGCGAAATGCCCAGCGCCTCAAACGGCGCTCCCGCCAGCTCGGGCCGGTGCTGCGTGGCCGAAGGTGGCAGCTTGGGGCCGCGCACATGCGAAAAGTTGCAGCCGCCGCGCTCCAGCAGACCGCCAAACTCAATCAGACTGCTGATGCCCTCGCCCTGCAGCGGCGAGTCGGCGGGGCGCGTCCACGTATCGCGGCGAAAGGGCTGACCGTCCGCGGCTTGAAGCGCTCCGAGGATGCGGGCCTGGAGATCGAGAAGGTAAGAGCGGACCTGTTCGGTTTGCATAGCGGCGGTTTGCATGACGGTAAAGCCCGCGCCATGCGCCGGGCTCATTTCAGAAGGTCACAATTCTTTCACGATTACCGAGCGCCCGACGCGCAAAACAAAAGCCCAGGCGCTGGCCTGGGCTTGGGTGTTTGGTGGACCGAAGGAGGATCGAACTCCCGACCTCTGCATTGCGAACGCAGCGCTCTCCCAGCTGAGCTATCGGCCCGAAAAGCAAAATCATAACCGACGCCGGGAAGCGGGATCGATTGCCGGGGGTGGGGTGATTGGTAACGAACGGTATCTCAGGTGGTGAGGTGCGACTTCCCGGCCTACCATCAAGCCGTCATAAATCCGTATTCGAACCCGGTGGGGTGGGATGATGCGTTACGACGCTGCGGTGCTCGACCGCCAATTCAACAATCGTGAGCTGGTGCCCGACTGGGCCGATTATCTCGCGCGCTGGAAGCGCGACTCGCAGGAGGCGCGGTTGAACTGGCCCTGCCTGCTCGATCTGCCGTATGGCGATTCGATTGCGCAGACGCTGGACTGGTTCGCCCCGGCCGCGACGGGGTTGGCGCCCTGTCTGGTGTTTATCCACGGGGGCTGGTGGCGTTCGCTGGACAAGGCTGATCACAGTTTCATCGCGCCGCCGTTCGTAGCGCGCGGGGTGCATGTGGTGGTGGTGAATTACGCGCTTGCCCCCGGGGCGCCGTTGCAGCAGATCGTGGGCGATGTGGTGCAGGCGCTGGCGTGGGTCTGGCGACGGGCGGAAGACTTTGGCGTGGATCGTTCGCGCATCGTTCTGGCGGGGCATTCTGCGGGCGCGCATCTGGCGGCCATGATGCTGGCCTGCCGCTTCGATTGGTACGGCGACGATCTGCCGGCCCAGATTCCAGCGGGGGCTCTCGCGTTGTCGGGGGTGTACGACCTGGAGGCGGTGCGCAAGACGGCGTTTTTGCAGCGCGATCTGAAGCTCACGCAACATTCGGCGCGGGCGATGTCGCCGGCGTGGTTGCCTCCCGCCGGGCCGGCTGCGCTGGCCTTGGCGGTGGGCGCTGACGAGTCTGAGGCTTTTCACGCGCAGGCCCGGTTGATGCACCGCCACTGGCCCGGATCGGGCAAGACGCTGGTCGTTCCGGGCGCGCATCATTTTTCGGCGCTGGACGCGCTGGCGCAGCCGGGGTCTGTGTTGCACAGCCGTCTGTGGGATCTGATCGGGACGCGAGAGCGCGAGCGCGTGAGTGAAACTGCCGACGCTGCCAACACAGCGCAAGACCTCACTCCGGCCGATTGAGCCCGTCCTGTTGCGACTCCAGCACCCGCAACAGGCTGGAGGTGTCGTCCCGTCCCCAGCCGGATTGCATCAGCGCATCGAGCTGGCGCTGTACCTGTTCCAGTGCGGGCAGATGCAGCCCGGCGGCCTTGGCCGATGCGGCGATCAGGCCGAAATCCTTGGCGTGCAGCCGGGCTTCGATACCCGCGGCGAAATCGCGCTGCGCCATTTTCGGGCCCATCAGATCCAGCATGCGGCTGCCGGCAAAACCTGTGGAAATGGCGCCAAGCACCGCGTGGGCGTCCACGCCTTGCCGCGTGGCATAAAGCAAAGCCTCGGCGATGGCTTCGATGGTGACGACCTGAATGAGTTGATTGCAGGTCTTGGCCACCTGGCCGCTGCCGCTGGGCCCGACGTGGCGCACGTTTTGGCCGAGGGCGCGCAGCAAGGGAAGGGCGCGGGCGAAAACCTCGGCATCGCCGCCGACCATGATGCTCAGGCTGGCTTGCTTCGCGCCGTTCACGCCGCCCGACACGGGGGCGTCGAGAAAATGCAGCCCGGCGGCCTGCAGGGCCTGCCCGATTTCACGCGCGCCTTCCGGTGAGATGGTGCTGTGGTCGACGCACACCGCGCCGGGCCGTGCGCCGTGCAAAGCACCCTCCGGGCCGCAGAGCACGTTGCGCACGTCTTCGGTCGAGGTGACGTTGGTGAAAATGAACTCGGCGCCGCGCGCGGCCTCTGCCGGGCTGGTGCAGAGGTGAACGCCCAGCTCGGCCGCGGCAGCACGGCTGCTGTCGCTGCGGGCATAGGCTTTGGCGCTGCAGCCCAGTTGCAGCAAATGGCCCAGCATGGGCGCACCCATGGCACCCAGGCCGATGAAAGCAATTGAAGTCGTCATGTCGGACCAGTTAGAGTTTGATTTGCCTTTTGCTTCGCGGCCGCAAAATATCGGCAAAGGTGGACGAAAGGGCGAGCGGCATAAGCAAGGATAAGGAAGGCATAGGGGCCTTCTATAGCCTGAATTGAAAGTGTCCATTGGACGTTCAGGGACGCGTTCTCTACAGTGTGCACTGCAACATAAATGAAGGTAAAACCTTCTTTACAAGCTCGGCAACAGCCGAACGTCAACAGCAACCTCAAGGAGTTTCACATGTCTTTGATCAACACTGAAGTCAAACCTTTCAAGGCCACCGCTTTTCAGAATGGCAAGTTTTTCGACGTGACCGAGGCCAGCCTGAAGGGTAAATGGTCGGTCGTGGTGTTCTACCCCGCCGACTTCACCTTTGTCTGCCCGACCGAGCTTGAAGACCTGGCCGACAACTACGACACTTTCAAGGCTCTTGGGGTGGAAATTTACAGCGTTTCGACGGATACGCATTTCGCCCACAAAGCTTGGCACGACACCTCCGAAGCGATCAAGAAGGTGAACTATCCGATGATCGGCGACCCGACCGGCGCGCTGACCCGCAATTTCGGTGTGATGATCGAAGAAGAGGGCCTGGCGCTGCGCGGCACCTTCCTGATCAACCCGGAAGGCGTGATCAAGCTGTGCGAAATTCATGACAACGGCATTGGCCGTGACGCCAAGGAACTGCTGCGTAAGGTGCAGGCCGCGCAGTATGTGGCCTCGCATCCGGGCGAAGTCTGCCCGGCCAAGTGGAAGGAAGGCGCGGCCACGCTGAAGCCTTCGCTGGATCTGGTCGGCAAGATCTGATCTTCGGCCCCTCGCTGCGCCTGACCCGGCAGTCGTTGGGTCAGGCAGCCGCCTTTTGAATCGGCGCACTGCGCACGGCGATCTGCCGGGCGAAGCAGTGGCTTTTTCCTGCCCGAACTCCACCTGCACCCCGAAGGAGCACGCCATGCTCGACGACACCCTGCTTTCCCAACTCAAGGCTTACCTGGAGCGCGTCTCTCAACCATTCACCCTTGTCGCCTCGCTGGACGATAGCGAGAACGCGGCGCAGATGCGCACCCTGCTGGAGCAGATCGCGAGCCTGTCCGACAAGATTTCGGTGCGGTTCGACGGCACCGACGCGCGGCGCCCGTCCTTCGCTCTGGAGCGTGTCTCGGGCCCGGCGCAGCATCTGCGGTTTGCCGCGATTCCTCTGGGCCATGAGTTCACCTCGCTGGTGCTGGCGTTGTTGTGGACTGGCGGGCATCCGCCCAAGGTCGAGGCGGAGACCCTCGAGGCGATTCGCCAGCTCGACGGCGACTATCGCTTCGAGGTGTATATGTCGCTGAGCTGCCATAACTGTCCGGACGTGGTGCAGGCGCTCTCGCTGATGGCCGTGCTCAACCCCCGGGTACAGACCGTGGTGATCGACGGCGGGCTGTATCAGGGCGAGGTCGAGTCACGGCAGATCATGGCGGTGCCCACGGTGTATCTCAATGGCGAGCTGTTCGGCAGCGGGCGCATGGATGTGGCCGAGATCGTCGCCAAGCTCGACACCGGCTCTGCGCAGCGCGACGCGGCCAAGCTCAACGCCAAAGCGCCTTACGACGTGCTGATTGTGGGCGGTGGTCCCGCTGGCGCGGCTGCCGCGGTTTACGCCGCGCGCAAGGGCATTCGCGTGGGCGTCGCGGCGGAGCGTTTCGGCGGGCAGGTCAACGACACCCTCGCCATTGAAAACTACATCTCGGTGCTGGAAACCGATGGCCCGAAATTCGGCATGGCGCTCGAAGCGCATGTGCGGCAATACGGCGTGGAGATTCTCAATCAACAGCGCGCCGAAAAGCTCATTCCCGCGGAGCAGGAAGGTGGGTTGATCGGTGTGCAGTTTGCCCACGGCGGCCGCCTTCAGGCGCGCAGCGTCATCCTCTCTACCGGCGCGCGCTGGCGCAATGTGAACGTGCCGGGCGAAGCCGAGTACCGCAACAAGGGCGTGGCGTACTGCCCGCATTGCGACGGCCCGCTGTTCAAGGGCAAGCGGGTGAGCGTGATCGGCGGGGGCAACTCGGGCGTGGAAGCCGCCATCGATCTGGCGGGTCTGGTGGCGCATGTCACTCTGCTGGAATTCGCGCCCGAGCTACGCGCTGACGCGGTGCTGGTGAGCAAGCTGCGCAGCCTGCCCAATGTCACCATTCACACCAACGCGCAAACCACCGAAATCACCGGCGACGGCAGCAAGGTCAACGGCCTCACCTACACCGACCGCGCCAGCGGCGCCAGCCATCATCTGGAGTTGGAGGGCGTGTTCGTGCAGATCGGCCTGGTGCCCAACACCGAGTGGCTCAAGGGCGTGGTCGAACTCAGCCGATTCGGCGAAATTGTGGTGGATGCCAAAGGCCAGACCTCGGTCCCCGGCGTCATGGCGGCAGGCGACGTGACGACCGTGCCCTACAAGCAGATCGTCATCGCCGCGGGTGATGGCGCCAAGGCCGCGCTCAGCGCCTTTGACTATCTCATCCGCACCCCGGCGCCGCAGATGGCCGAAGCCGTGGCCGCCTGATGGGATAACTGCGCGGGGCAGGCCGTCGATACACTTGTGCAGCACTCTGACTTTGTGAGAACCGACATGCTGTTGATGGTCCTGTCCCCCGCCAAATCACTCGACTACACCACCCCGCCCACGACGTCCATCGCCACCCAGCCGCAGTTCACCCTGCAGGCCAAGGTGCTGGTGGACGGGCTGCGCAAGCAAAGCCCGCAGCAGCTCAGCGCGCTCATGGGCATTTCCGACAAACTCGCCGCGCTCAATGCCGCGCGCTTTGCCGAATGGCAGCCCAGCTTTACCCCGCAAGACAGCAAGCAGGCGGTGTTGGCATTCAACGGCGATGTGTACGAAGGGCTTGATGCCCGCAGTCTGAGCGAAGGCGATCTGCAATGGGCACAGCAGCATCTGCGCGTGCTCAGCGGGCTTTACGGCGTGCTGCGCCCGCTCGATCTCATGCGGCCCTACCGCCTGGAGATGGGCACGGCCTGGCCCAATACCAAGGGCAAGGATTTGTACGCCTACTGGGGGACGCAGATCGCCGAAAACCTCAACGCCGAATTGGCTGGCGGCAAGGGCGAGCCGGTGCTGGTGAATCTGGCTTCCGACGAATACTTCCGTAGCGTGGATCGCAAAGCGCTCAAGGCGCGCGTGGTGCAGCCGGTGTTTCAGGACGGCACGCCCCAGACCGGCTACAAAATCGTGAGCTTTTACGCCAAGCGTGCGCGCGGGCTGATGGCGCGCTATGTCATTGAGCATCGCTTGACTCAGGTGGATGCGCTCAAGGCGTTCGACAGCGACGGCTACCGCTTCGTGCCCGAGGCCTCCAAGATTGATCAGTGGGCTTTCCGCCGCGACAAGGTTTCTGCATGAACGCATCGCCGGTTTTAACGGTTTACGGTTTGACCCAGTGCGACACCGTCAAGCGGGCGCGGCAGTGGCTGCAGGCGCAGGGCGTGGATTTTCAGTTTGTCGATTTCAAGAAAACCCCGCCCAGTGCCGCGCAGATTTCAGCCTGGGCCGAGGCCGTCGGCTGGGAGGCGCTGCTGAACAAGCGCGGCACCACCTGGCGCAAGCTTGATGCGGCTACGCAGGCCCGCGTGGTCGATGCGCCCAGCGCGGTGGCGGTTCTGGCGCAGCATCCCAGCGCCATCAAACGGCCCGTGGTCGAGACGGGCGGGCAGCTTTTGGTGGGGTTTGACGAAGCAGATTGGCGCGCCGCGCTATCCCCGTTCTTGCCGCCGTTCTCATGACAAGCGCCGGGCAAGTTCACTGCCCAGCGCCAGCAGGGTGAGGGTGGGCGGCAGGCCCCAGGGCTCGGGAATGACCGAGGCGTCGCATACATGCAGATTCGGGCTATGGCAGCTCAGGTTTTCGTCGAGCATTTCGCCCAGACGCACGCTGCCGCCGGGGTGCGCCGCCACCCAGGGCGACACATAAGGTTTGCCCGAACCGGCGGCCTTCAGCACCGCGCGCGCCTGCTCCACGCCCGCGCGCATTTTCAGCCGGTCGCCCGGCCCGAAGCGCCGCCAGGGGCGCCCGTGCGGGTCGATGCGGCCTTCGATGTCGTCGCGGATTTTCACCATGATCATCGCCGTGTGGCCGTAGCTGAGCAACTGATCGGGCCGACCGGCCGCCCAGGTGAAGGCGCGGAAAAAATTGGCCGGAATGGTGATGTCCGACAGCATGTAGCCCGCGTCAGCGTTGAAATAACCCGCCGACATGGAGATGTCGTGCGCGCGCCTCATGGCCGGCACATGGCCCATGACAATGCGCAGTGGGTCGCAGAAAAAACCGTCACCCGCCTGCTCCACGCCGCTGTGCTGCAGGATGGCCGGGCTGGCAATGCCGCCCGCACTCAGAATCACCCGTCCCGCGCGGAAGATTTGCGCCGCGCCGCCCTGGTGTTGCGCTTCCACCCCGATGGCCCGGCCCTGGTCGAACAGCACGCGCGTGACCCGAACGCCGGTCTGCAGATCCGCGCCGTGGCGGATCGCCTGCTGCAACAGCGTCTGCGCCGACCAGAAGGCCTCCGGCGGGCAGATGCCCTGCGCGCAGCGCGATTGGTCGATCATCTTGGGCAACGGCTGCCAGGGCAGACCCAGAGACTCTCCGGCCTGCATCAGCAGAGAGGGAATCGGGGTGAGCAGATCGTCGCGCAAAGGGGCATGCGGCAGTTCGGACTGCACCCGTTCGAGCGCGGCGGCAAGGTCGATGCCGTGACGGGCAAACATCGCCAGCGGCGGAGGCGTGGCGGTGTGATAGAAGGTGACCGATCCGCCGCCCACCCGCAGGCTGCGCAGCAGCACCACACCGGGCGCGATGTGCATCGCCTCTTTGCGGCGCAGGAGTTTGAGCAGATTGGTGCCGGGAGGCGGCCCCGAGCCCTGTTCCAGAATGCGCACCCGCGCACCAGCGCGGGCCAGATCGCGCGCCACCATGGCGCCCGCCGGGCCCGATCCGACCACGAGAACGTCGGGGATCGGCGCGGCGTCAGTCATGCGGGTGCGCTGTGGCGAGAGCGCTCAGAGGGTGTGAATGAATCCGGCGTGGCCGAGCAACGTGCCCAAACGCCTCCGATCAAGGCGCAAAGCGCAGCCGTGCCCGTCGGCACGGCGCTCAATTACGACACCGAGTGCAACGCCGAGCGGGGGTGTTTTGGCGCAAGGAGTGGGCATGGCGGATTGGTTCACACCCTCTCAAGCCGCCAGCAACTGCCGCAGCACGAAGGGCAGGATGCCGCCGTTGCGGTAGTAATCGACCTCGATCGGCGTGTCGATGCGCAGCTTGAGCTTGACCTGCTGCTTGCTGCCGTCCGCCCGGGTGATGGTCAGCAGCGCGTCTTGTTGCGGCCTCAGGGTATCGCCCAGATCGATGGCGAAGGTCTCGTCGCCCTTGATGCCCAACGACTCCCACGAATCATTGCCGAGGAACTGCAGCGGCAACACGCCCATGCCCACCAGATTGGAGCGGTGGATGCGCTCGAAACTGCGCGCCACCACGGCCTTCACGCCCAGAAGCTGCGTGCCCTTGGCCGCCCAGTCGCGGCTGGAACCCGTGCCGTATTCCTCGCCAGCGAAGATGACCGTGGGCGTGTCTTCGGCGATGTACTGCATCGCGGCATCAAAGATGAACATCTTCTTGCCAGACGGCTGGAACAGGGTCACGCCGCCTTCTTCACGCGAGCCGTCGGCCCCGGCCGGAATCATCAGATTCTTGATGCGCACATTGGCGAAGGTGCCGCGCATCATCACCTCGTGGTTGCCGCGGCGCGAGCCGTAGGAGTTGAAGTCGGCCTTGAGCACCCCGTTGGCCTGCAGCCATTGCCCGGCGGGCGAGGTTTCCTTGATCGGGCCTGCGGGCGAAATGTGATCGGTGGTCACCGAGTCGCCGAACAGCGCCAGGGCGCGCGCGCCCTGCACCTGCAGCGACGTGGCCGCAGGCTGCATGCCGAACCCGGCGAAGAACGGCGGCTCGGCGATATAGGTGCTCTTGGGCCAGTCGTACACCTGTCCCTTGACGCCTTCGATCTTCTTCCACAGCTTGCCCGGCTGCGTGGCGACCTGCGCGTAGTTCTCGCGGAACACCTTGGGGTTCATGGCGAACTTCATCAGCTTGTCGATTTCTTCGCTGCTCGGCCAGATGTCGCCCAGATAGACCGGCTTGCCGCCCTTGCCATAGCCCACGGGTTCGGTCATCAGGTCGCGGCGCACCGTGCCGGCAATGGCATAGGCCACCACCAGCGGCGGGCTGGCGAGGAAGTTGCCCTTGATATTGGGATGGATGCGCGCTTCGAAGTTGCGGTTGCCCGACAGCACGGCGGTACACACCAGATTATTGGCGGTGATGGTGGTCTCGATGTCGGGCGCCAGCGGCCCGGCATTGCCGATGCAGGTGGTGCAGCCGTAGCCGGCAAGGTAGAAGCCCAGCTTTTCGAGGTAGGGCAGCAGGCCGGCCTTTTCCAGATATTCCGTCACCACACGCGAGCCAGGGGCCAGCGAGGTTTTGACGTGTTTTTTCACCTTCAACCCGGCTTCGACGGCCTTTTTGGCGAGCAGCCCGGCGGCCAGCAGCACGCTGGGGTTGGAGGTGTTGGTGCAGGAGGTGATGGCGGCGATGAGCACGTCGCCATCGGCGATTTCGATGCCTTCACTGGTTTTGAAGGTGCGGCTCAGGCGGTCTGCAGGCTGGTTGAAGCCGTTGTCGGCCACCGGTGCCGAAAACAGTTTGTCGAACTGATGGCTGACTTCGCTCAGCGCAATGCGGTCTTGCGGCCGTTTGGGGCCGGCCAGCGAGGGCTCGACCGTGCCGAGATCGAGGGTGAGGGTCTGCGAGTAATCGATCTGCCCGGCCTTGGGCACGCCGAACAGCTTTTGCGCCTTGAAATAGGCCTCGAACAGCTCGATTTCGCTTTTGGTTCGGCCGGTGCCCTTGAAGTAGTCGAGGGTCTTGTCGTCCACCGGGAAAAAGCCCATGGTCGCGCCATATTCCGGCGCCATATTGCCAATGGTGGCGCGATCGGTGACCGACAGGCTGGCCGTGCCTTCGCCGAAGAACTCGACGAACTTGCCGACCACCTTGGCCTTGCGCAGCATTTCGGTGAGGGTGAGCACCAGATCCGTGGCGGTGACGCCGCCGCGCAGCTGGCCCTTGAGTTCCACGCCTACCACGTCGGGGGTGAGGAAGTAAACCGGCTGACCGAGCATGGCGGCTTCAGCCTCGATGCCACCCACGCCCCAGGCCACCACGCCGATGCCGTTGATCATGGTGGTGTGGCTGTCGGTGCCCACCAGGGTGTCGGGATAGGCGACGCCGTCCTTGGTTTTATGCACACCGCGGGCGAGGTATTCGAGGTTGACCTGGTGCACGATGCCGAAGCCCGGAGGCACGACGCCAAAGGTGTCGAAGGCCTGCATGCCCCACTTCATGAACTGGTAGCGCTCGCGGTTGCGCTGGAACTCGATCTGCATGTTCAGGTCGAGCGCCTTTTTGGTGCCGTAGTTGTCGACCATGACCGAGTGATCGACCACCAGATCGACTGGCACCAGCGGTTCGATGGACTTGGGGTTTTTGTGTTGTTGCGCGGCGGCGTTGCGCATCGCGGCCAGATCGACCAGCAGCGGCACGCCGGTGAAGTCTTGCAGCACCACGCGGGCGACGACGAAAGGAATTTCATCGGTGCGGGCGGCGTTGGGCTTCCAGTTTGCGACCTGTTTCACATGCTCGGCGCTGACTTTCTTGCCGTCGCAGTTGCGCAGCACCGACTCCAGCACGATGCGGATGGACACCGGCAGGCGAGACAGATCCGTGCCCAGTTCTTTGGCGAGTTGCGGCAGGGAATAGAACGATGCGGACTTGCCCGAAGCGGTCTTGAAGGTTTTGCTGGTTTTGGCGTAGGCGTGGGCGGGCGCGGCGCTGGCGGGTTTGGTGGGCATGGAGGTCTCCGAGGTCAGATGACGTACAGATCAACGTAGTCGTGCACAGGCATGGATTCGAGCAAGTTCTGATCCAGCGACACGTCGAGAATGGTTTTTTGTTGTTTGCCCGGAAAGCGCCGTGCCAGGTTGGTGCGGAACTTGGCTTCGAGCAAAGGGATGCCGTCGGCGCGTCGGCGCTTGTGGCCGATGGGATATTCCACGGCCACCTCGGGCAGCACCGAGCCGTCTTTGAGGGTCACGGTCAGGGCATTGGCGATGGAGCGCTTTTCCGGGTCGTGGTAGTCGCGGGTGTATTGCGGGTCTTCGACGCAGACGATTTTTTCGCGCAGGGCATCGATGCGCGGGTCGGCGGCGACCGTGTCTTCGTAATCGCCCGCAGTGAGGCGGCCGAACAGCAGCGGCACCGCCACCATGTATTGAATGCAATGGTCGCGGTCGGCCGGGTTGTTCAGCGGGCCCTTCTTGTCGATGATGCGGATACAGGCCTCATGCGTGCGGATGACGATGCTGGCGATGTCTTCCGGGCTCTTGCCCGCAGCGCGAAGTTGCTGGTGCAGCGTCATGGCCGCCTCCACCGCGGTCTGGCTGTGGAACTCGGCCGGGAAGCTGATCTTGAACAGCACGTTCTCCATCACATAGCTGCCATAGGGGCGCTGGAACTTGAACGGCTGGCCGCCGAAGCTCACGTCGTAAAAGCCCCAGGTCTTGGCGGTGAGCACGCTGGGGTAGCCCATTTCGCCGGTCTTGGCGATGAGCGCCAGACGCACGCCGCGGCTGGTGGCGTCGCCGGCGGCCCAGCTCTTGCGGCTGCCGGTGTTGGGCGCGTGGCGGTAGGTGCGCAGGCTTTGCCCGTCCACCCAGGCCAGTGACACGGCGTTGATGATTTCGTCACGCGACAGACCCAGCATGCGCGCAACCACGGCGGTGGTGGCGACCTTGACCAGCACCACATGATCGAGGCCGACCTTGTTGAAGCTGTTTTCCAGCGCGATCACGCCCTGGATTTCATGCGCCTGGATCATGGCGGTGAGCACGTCGCGCATGGTCAGCGGCGGCTTGCCCGCGGCTACGGCGTTGCGGCTGAGCCAGTCGGCCACCGCCAGGATGCCGCCCAGATTGTCGGACGGGTGGCCCCATTCTGCCGCCAGCCAGGTGTCGTTGAAGTCCAGCCAGCGGATCATCGCGCCGATATTGAACGCGGCCTGAACCGGGTCGAGCTGGAACTGGGTGCCGGGCACCTTGGCGCCATGCGGCACCACGGTACCGGGCACGATGGGGCCGAGCAGCTTGGTGCAGGCCGGGTACTCCAGCGCTTCCAGTCCGCAGCCCAGGGTGTCGATCAGACAGTTTCGCGCCGTGGAATAAGCCAGTGCGCTTTGCAGATCGGTTTTGAGGACGTAGTCGGCTATGTCAGCCAGAACTTGATCGGGGGCGGGGCGGACGTTGGAAATCGCTGAGGACATGGATCGTGGGTAAGGGAGAGCCCGTCAGGGCGAGGGAACGCAGTCGTCGGCCAGTCGCGTCATGTTCTTTTTGTCGAACAGCATGCTCTTGGTCGGGATCTGAATGAGGACGAAGCCAGCCTTGGCATCGTCGAAGTGGTAAGCGCCGGTGGAGGTGGGCTTGCGCTTGAGGATGTAGCTTTTCCGATTCCAGGTCAGCAGCACGGCCTGGTCGTTGGCGCCTTCGATCTTGACGTCCATCGGCAGGCGGCGGCTGCCGCACACCATGCGTCCGGCCTTGAGCGCAAACACCGGGTTCACATCGGGAAAGCCGTTTTCCGTGCCGGGCACGCGGGCGCCGGGGGCATTGCTGATCAGCAGGGCCGGGGTTGCGATATCGGCGGTTGCCACGACCGTCGGCTCGGCCTTGGTGGTGCCGTGAGTCGCGGCGGTTGCGGCATCCACTGTTTTTTCCTTGCTGGCCTGCGCTTGCGCATGAGCAGGCAGGGCAAGCGCGCAGGACAGACCGACCACTCCGGACAGGAAAAAGAACTGACGTTTCATCTTGAACACTCCACGAACTGGAACACGGAAAAAAACCGCTCCGGGACGAGGCGAGTGACAAGCCGGGCGCGTGGGCATGGCGAGAAGTGCGCGGGACGAGTCAAGGACGCTGTGCGAGCGGCACGAACTGCAAATTTTCCGGGCCAGTGTAATTCGCGCTGGGTCGAATGATCTTGTTGTCCTGTCGCTGTTCCACCACATGCGCGCTCCATCCGCTGGTGCGCGAAATCACGAACAGCGGGGTGAACATGGCGGTGGGCACACCCATGAGGCTGTAGCTCACGGCGCTGAACCAGTCGAGATTGGGGAACATTTTTTTCACGTCCCACATCACCGTCTCCAGACGCTCGGCCACGTTGAACAGGTGCATGTTTTTCTGATCGGCTGAAAGCCGGCGGGCGACTTCCTTGATGACCTTGTTGCGCGGATCGGCGATGGTGTAGACCGGATGGCCGAAGCCGATGACCACTTCCTTGTTGGCGACCCTGCTGCGGATGTCGGCCTCGGCTTCATCGGGGCTGGCGTAGCGCCGCTGAATGTCGAGCGCCGCTTCGTTGGCGCCGCCATGCTTGGGGCCGCGCAGGGCGCCGATGGCCCCGGCGACGGCGCTGAACAGGTCGCTGCCGGTTCCGGCGATGACGCGGGCGGTGAAGGTGGAGGCGTTGAACTCATGCTCGGCGTAGAGGATGAGCGAGGTGTGCATCGCCCGTTCCCACAAGGCGCTGGGCTTGTGGCCGTGCAGCAGATGCAGGAAGTGGCCTCCGATGGAGTCGTCATCGGTCTCGACTTCGATGCGGCGGCCGTTGGCAGCGTAATGCCACCAATACAACAGCATCGAACCCTGGCAGGCCATGAGCTTGTCGGCAATGTCGCGGGCGCCGGCGACGTTGTGATCGTCTTTCTCGGGCATGACGCAGCCCAGCACGGAGACGCCGGTGCGCAGCACGTCCATCGGGTGGGCCGAAGGCGGCAGTTGCTCCAGCGCGGCTTTCACCGCGGCGGGCAGGCCGCGCAGACGGCGCAGCTTGGTCTTGTAGGCCGCGAGTTCGGCGGTGTTGGGCAGTTTGCCGTGTACCAGCAGGTGGGCGATCTCTTCGAATTCGCAAGCCTCGGCCAGATCGAGAATGTCGTAGCCGCGGTAGTGCAGATCGTTGCCGGTGCGTCCGACGGTGCACAGGGCCGTGTTGCCTGCGGTCACCCCGGAAAGCGCGACCGATTTTTTCGGCTTGAAGGTCATGCCAGCGGGGGCTGCGTCATCGCTCATGGGTTTGTCTCCTCGGTATTCAATTCAGTTAGCAGCTTGCGAATCGGTTCACGCCTGCTTCAGGATTGGGGTCTGCCGGAAAAAATGGCGTCCAGCCGCTGCTCGTAGGCGTGGTAGCCGATGCTCTCGTACAACTCGGCGCGGGTCTGCATCAGCGGCAACACCGCCTTTTGCGTGCCGTCGCGCCGCAGGGTTTCGTACACCGTCTGCGCGGCCTTGTTCATAGCGCGAAACGCCGAGAGCGGGTAGAGCGCCATGGACACACCGGCGCTGCGCAACTCTTCCACGGTGAACAGCGGCGTGGCGCCGAATTCGGTGATATTGGCCAGCAAGGGCACGCCCACGGCGGCGCCGAACTTGCGGTAGGTGTCGAGATCGAGCGCGGCTTCGGCGAAGATGGCGTCGGCCCCGGCTTCGGCGCAGGCGCGGGCACGGGCTATGGCCGCGTCGAGCCCCTCGACCGCGATGGCGTCGGTGCGGGCGATGAGGTAGAAGGCGGGATCGGTGCGGGCGTCCACCGCGGCCTTGATGCGATCGACCATTTCGCCGCTACTGACGATTTCTTTACCGGGCCGGTGGCCGCAACGCTTGGCGCCCACCTGGTCTTCGATGTGCAGCGCTGCGGCGCCGAATTTGATGAGGCTTTTGACGGTGCGCGCAATGTTGAAGGCGCTAGGGCCGAAGCCGGTGTCCACGTCCACCAGCAGGGGCAGGTCGCAGACATCGGTGATGCGGCGCACGTCGGTGAGCACGTCGTCCAGCGTGTTGATGCCCAGATCGGGCATGCCCAACGAGCCGGCCGCCACGCCGCCGCCCGAGAGGTAGATGGCCTTGAAGCCCGCCCGCTGGGCCAGCAAGGCGTGGTTGGCGTTGATCGCGCCCACGATCTGCAGCGGGCTTTCCTGTTGGAGTGCGAGACGGAAGCGCTCGCCTGCAGTTTGGGTCGTCATGGCCGTTCAGAGCAGATGCTGCACGCCAGCCTTCTCTTCTTCGAGCTCGGCCAGGGTTTTGTTGATGCGCTCCTGCGAGAACGCGTCGATGGGCAGATCGCGCACCAGTTGGTATTCGCCGCCCGCGCAAGTGACCGGGAAGCCGAACACGGTCTGCTCGGGAATGCCGTAAGACCCGTCCGATGGAATGCCCATGCTCACCCACTTGCCGTTGGTGCCCAGCGCCCAGTCGTGCATGTGGTCGATGGCGGCGTTGGCGGCGGACGCGGCGGAGCTCAGGCCGCGCGCTTCGATGATGGCCGCGCCGCGCTTGCCGACGGTGGGCAGGAAGACGTCGCGGTTCCAGGCGTCGTCATGGATCATGTCTTTCACCGACTGGCCGCCGACGGTGGCGAAGCGGTAATCGGCGTACATGGTCGGGGAGTGATTGCCCCAGACGCAGACTTTTTCGATTTCTCCCACTGCTTTGCCGGTTTTGGCGGCGAGTTGGCTTAGTGCGCGGTTGTGATCCAGGCGCAGCATGGCGGTGAAATTTTTTGCCGGCAGATCAGGCGCGGATTTCATCGCGATATAGGCATTGGTGTTGGCCGGATTACCGACCACCAGCGTCTTGACCGTGCGCTTGGCCACGGCGTTGAGCGCCTTGCCCTGCGCCGTGAAAATCTGCGCATTGGCCGACAGCAGGTCGCGCCGCTCCATGCCGGGGCCGCGCGGGCGGGCGCCCACCAGCAGGGCATAGTCCACATCCTTGAAGGCGGTCATGGGGTCGCCATGCGCGCTCATGCCCGCCAGCAGCGGAAAGGCGCAATCTTCAAGCTCCATCATCACCCCGCCCAGCGCCTTCTGGGCCTTTTCGTCGGGAATCTCCAGGAGTTGCAGAATCACCGGCTGGTCGGCGCCCAGCATTTGGCCAGAGGCGATGCGAAACAGCAGGGCATAGCCGATCTGGCCAGCGGCTCCGCTGACAGTCACGCGTACGGGGGCTTTGGACATGGGGAAACTCCTGGTCGGTAGGGGTTGATGGAGCAGGCGCCCTGCGTGAATAGAACTCAGCAGAACAACACAGCGGGACAGCTCAGGGTAGTGACTCTTTGCGGCTCTTTGTGCGCCGCAGTATGCGAAAGAAGTGTAGGCCGAGGTCGTTCGGGCGTCAATCACTCTTCTATCTTATATAAGATGTTTTTTATCAAAAGCTGGACAAGGCGGGGCAGCCTATGCTGCAATGCACGACATGATGGCTTCCCGCCCCGCCCCCACTCCAGCGACCGAGTTGCAGGCCGCCCATGTGTCCGAATCGGCATCCAAATTGGCGTCCAACCCGAGTTTCAGCCCTTTGTATCGGCAGATCAAGGGTCTGATTACGCGCAGCCTGCAACAGGGGGACTGGAAGCCGGGAGAACTCATTCCCAGCGAAGCCGATCTGGCGCGGCGCTTCGGCGTCAGCCAGGGCACTGTGCGCAAGGCGGTGGATGAACTCGCGGCCGAAGGTCTGCTGCTGCGACGCCAAGGGCGCGGCACCTTTGTCTCCACGCACCATGAAGAGCGGGTGAAATTCCGCTTCCTGCGCATCGTGCCCGATGCCGCAGCTGATGGCGCGCGCCCTGTGCCGCAGCCCATGGAGCGGCAATTTTTGGAATGCAAGCGCTCCCGCGCCTCACAAGAGGTGGCGCGCACCCTGGGCATCAAAGTCGGCGAGAGCGTGACGCAGATTCGCCGCTTGCTGCTGCTGGCGGGCGAGCCTGTGGTGTACGAAGATATTTACCTGCCCGGCCCGGCGTTTCGCGGACTGACCGCGGAGCGGCTGGAAAGTTACCGCGGCCCGCTTTACGCTTTGTTCGAGTCCGAGTTTTCCACCCGCATGGTGCGGGCGGAAGAAAAGTTGCGTGCGGTCAATGCCAGCGCGCAGGAGGCGCAGCTTCTGCGGGTGCGCGAGGCCGAAGCCCTGCTACTCGTCGAACGGCTGTCATTCAGTTATGGTGAACTGCCTGCGGAATACCGCCGCGGGCTGTACAACACGAGGCATCATCACTATCGCAATGAGTTGAATTAGTGACCCCGAAAGCATCGCAGTTGCCAGCCCAGCCGTCCGGCTGTTTTGCTGCGATGCAATAGACTTCAAAACAAAAAGCAGCATTCGTTCGTGCATCTACCTCTTGCCGGGTTGATGTGCCGATCCGAAAACCTGCGATAACAACCGATCACAACGAGGACAGTGTCATGACAAAACCTGCTTCGCCACCGGCCCGGCCGGTTTACCGCAACATCCACATCAGCCAGATCGTGGGCTACCGCCTGCCGCTGGCGGGCCTGGTGTCCATCTTGCACCGTATCAGCGGCGCGGTGATGTTCCTGGCGCTGCCGCTGGTGCTCTGGGCTTTCGACGACAGTCTGCGCAGCGCCGACAGTCATGCGGCCATCACGCAATTTCTTTCGCACTGGTTCGTCAAGCTCATTCTGCTCGGATTGTTCTGGGCGCTAATGCATCACCTCGTGGCAGGGGTGCGGCATTTGTGGATGGATGCGTTTCATGCCGTGAGCAAGGCGCAGGGCCTGCAACTGGCCCTCATCACTTTTGCGGTGTCGCTCGGTCTCACCGCGCTGTTCGGCCTCAAGCTGCTGGGGGTGTACTGACATGGCTGCCGACAAGATTGGAAACAAGCGCCTGGTCGTCGGCGCGCACTACGGCCTGCGCGACTGGATGGCGCAGCGCGTCACCGC
Source organism: Thiomonas sp. OC7 (assembly GCF_900634595.1). NCBI lineage: Bacteria > Pseudomonadati > Pseudomonadota > Betaproteobacteria > Burkholderiales > Thiomonas > Thiomonas sp. OC7. Next base: position 3,131,936 of record NZ_LR131953.1, read on the forward strand.
CGCCGTGATCGCGGTGTTCACCCTAGTGTTGCTGGTGTATTTCCTCGCGCCCGGCCCGCTGAGCTTTGAGCGCTGGCACGATTTGTTCGCCCAGCAGTGGATGAAGCTGCTGACCTTCGTGACGGTGCTGGCGCTCATCTACCACGTCTGGGTGGGCATGCGCGACATCTGGATGGATTACGTCAAACCGGTCGGCGTGCGACTGCTGCTGCAGATCGGCACCATTTTGTGGCTATTGGCTTGCGCGGGCTGGGCCCTGCAAGTGTTGTGGAGAGCGTAAATGCAGGTCAGTAACCGAAAATTCGATGTGGTGGTGGTGGGTGCGGGCGGCTCCGGGTTGCGCTGCGCGCTGCAGCTCACGCGTGCCGGGCTGGACGTGGCGGTGCTCTCCAAGGTGTTTCCCACCCGCTCGCACACGGTGGCGGCGCAAGGTGGGGTCTCCGCTGCGCTGGGCAATATGAGTGAAGACGACTGGTACTGGCATATGTTCGATACCGTCAAAGGGTCGGACTATCTGGGTGACCAGGACGCCATCGAGTTCATGTGCCGCGAGGCCAACAGCGCGGTGTACGAACTCGAACATTTCGGCATGCCGTTCGACCGCAACCCCGACGGCACCATTTACCAGCGGCCGTTCGGCGGCCACACCGCTAACTTCGGCGAAAAAGCGGTACAGCGCGCCTGCGCTGCGGCGGACCGAACCGGCCATGCCATGTTGCATACGCTCTATCAGCAAAACGTAGAGGCCCGCACCCATTTCTTCGTGGAGTGGATGGCGCTCGATCTGATTCGCGATGCCGAAGGCGACGTGCTCGGCGTGGTCGCGCTGGAGATGGAAACCGGCGACGTGACGGTTTTCGAGGGCAAGGCCACGGTGCTGGCCACCGGCGGGGCAGGGCGCATCTTCGCCGCTTCGACCAACGCCTTCATCAACACGGGCGATGGCCTGGGCATGGCCGCGCGTGCCGGGCTGCCGCTGCAGGACATGGAGTTCTGGCAGTTCCACCCCACCGGCGTGGCGGGTGCGGGCGTGCTGATCACCGAGGGCGTGCGCGGCGAGGGCGGCATTCTGCTCAACGCCAACGGCGAGCGCTTCATGGAGCGTTACGCCCCGACCTACAAAGACCTGGCGCCGCGCGACTTTGTCTCGCGCTCGATGGACCAGGAGATCAAGGAAGGTCGTGGCGCCGGGCCGCGCAAGGATCATGTGCTGCTCAAGCTCGATCACCTGGGCGCCGAAACCATCATGAAGCGGCTGCCCTCCATCCGCGAAATCGCCATCCGCTTTGCCAACGTCGATCCGATCAAAGAGCCCATTCCGGTGGTGCCGACCATTCACTATCAGATGGGCGGCATTCCGGCGAACATCCACAGCCAAGTGGTCGTGCCGCAGGGCGACGATCCTGCGGCCGTGGTGGGCGGGCTCTACGCCATCGGCGAATGCTCTTGCGTGAGCGTGCACGGCGCCAACCGCCTGGGCACCAACTCGCTGCTCGACCTGCTGGTATTCGGCCGCTCGGCGGGCAACCATATCGTGAACAGCGGCATTCATCAGCGCAGCCACAAACCCCTGCCCAAGGACGCCGCCGACCGCTCATTGGCGCGCCTGGCCCAGCTTGACGCCTCCAAGAGCGGGGACGGCAGCCATGTGGTGGCCGACGCCATCCGCGCGGCGATGCAGACGCATTGCGGCGTGTTCCGCAACGCAAAGCTCATGGCCGAGGGCGTGCAGGCGATTGCCGATATCGCGGGGCAGGTTGACCGCATCCACCTCAAAGACAAATCCAAGGTATTCAACACCGCGCGCATCGAGGCGCTGGAGGTCGACAACCTGATCGAAGTCGCCAAGGCCACCATGGTCTCGGCCGAAGCCCGCCAGGAAAGCCGCGGCGCGCACTATCACAACGATCACACTGAACGCGATGACCAGGACTGGCTCAAGCACACCCTGTGGTGGCGCGAGGGCAGCCGCCTGAGCTACAAGCCGGTGAAGCTCAAGCCGCTGACCGTCGAGTCCTTCAAGCCCAAGGCACGCACTTTCTGATGGATCAACAGCCTGCGCACGGCAGGCATGAGGAGCGCATATGAACGACACGCGCAAGATGAAGTTTTCGATCTACCGCTACGACCCGGATAAAGACGCCAAGCCCTACATGCAGGACTATGAGGTGACGTTGCAGCACACCGACAAGATGCTGCTCGACGCCATCCAGCGCATCAAGTGGGAACTCGACGATTCGCTGTCTATCCGCCGTTCCTGCCGCGAAGGGGTGTGCGGGTCGGATGCGATGAACATCAACGGCAAAAACGGCCTGGCCTGCATCACCAATCTGCTCACCCTCAAGGAGCCGGTGGTGCTCAAGCCCTTGCCGGGCCTGCCTGTCATCCGCGACCTGATCGTGGACATGACCCAGTTCTTCAACCAGTACCACTCGATCAAGCCCTATCTGGTCAACAACACGCCGCCGCCGGAAAAAGAGCGTCTGCAAAGCCCCGCCGAACGCGAAGAGCTCAACGGTCTTTACGAGTGCATTTTGTGCGCGAGTTGCAGCACCAGTTGCCCGAGTTTCTGGTGGAACCCCGACAAATTCGTCGGCCCCGCAGGGCTTTTGCAGGCCTATCGATTCATCGCCGACAGCCGCGACGAAGCCACTGGCGAGCGCCTCGACAATCTCGAAGACCCTTACCGCCTGTTCCGCTGCCACACCATCATGAACTGCGTGGACGTGTGCCCGAAAGAGCTCAATCCCACGCTGGCCATCAGCAAGATCAAGGAAATGATGGTGCGCCGCGCCGTCTGAGCCTGCCATGCTGCACGCGAACGCCCCTGCCGACGCCGCCGACCTGTCCCGGCTGCGCTGGCGCGCGCGGCGCGGCATGCTGGAGAACGATCTGATTCTGCAGCGCTACTTTGCCCAACGCGAAATGCCGCTCAGCAGCGAAGAGGTGGCGGCGCTGGGCGCCCTGCTCGCACTGGACGACAACACGCTTTTAGATCTTTTCATGCGTAAAACCCCGCTCCCGGAAGAACTGGATACACCGCAGATCCGGGGCTTGCTTGACACTTTGCAGCGCTTGTGAGCCCGCAAGTACGGGCTTGCGTCATTCCGTCCCCGGGGTCTGCCTCCGGGAGCCTCATTACACAGTCCCCGGAGATTTCAAAATGACCCCTTCAAGCGATAAAGCCACGCTCTCGTTCAGCGACGGAGCACCGAGCGTCGACCTGCCGATTTACAAAGGCACCATCGGCCCGGACGTGATCGACATCCGCAAGCTCTACGGCCAGACCGGCAAATTCACCTATGACCCGGGCTTTCTGTCCACCGCCTCTTGCAGCTCGGCCATCACCTATATCGACGGCGACAAGGGCGAGCTGCTCTACCGCGGCTATCCCATCGACCAGATCGCGGTGCAGTGCGATTACATGGAGACCTGCTACCTCATCCTCTACGGGGAGCTGCCCAACGCCGAACAGAAAAAGGCCTTCTCCGATCGCGTGACCCAGCACACCATGGTGCACGAGCAGATGCAGTTCTTTCTGCGCGGATTCCGCCGTGACGCCCATCCGATGGCGGTGCTCACCGGGCTGGTGGGGGCGATGTCGGCGTTCTATCCCGATTCGATCAACGTCAACGATCCCGAGCAGCGCGACATTTCGGCCATCCGCCTCATCGCCAAAATGCCCACGCTGGTGGCCATGGCCTACAAGTACAACCAAGGCCAGCCCTATATGTACCCGCGCAACGACCTGAGCTATGCGGCCAACTTCATGCGCATGATGTGGGCAACGCCCTGCGAGGATTACGTGCCCAACCCGGTGATCGAGCGCGCGCTCGACCGCATTTTCATCCTCCATGCTGACCACGAACAGAACGCGTCCACCTCGACGGTACGGCTGTGCGCCTCCAGCGGTACCAACCCCTTCGCGGCCATCGCGGCCGGCGTGGCCTGCCTGTGGGGGCCGGCGCATGGCGGCGCCAACGAAGCCTGTCTGAACATGCTCGACGACATCCAGGCCAAGGGCGGCGTGGCGAAGATCGGCGAGTTCATCAACGAAGTCAAAGACAAGAACTCCTCGGTGCGGCTGATGGGCTTCGGCCACCGCGTTTACAAGAACTACGACCCGCGCGCCAAGCTCATGCGCGAGACCTGCCACGAAGTGCTCGACGCCCTGGGCCTGCACAACGACCCGCTGTTCAAGCTGGCGATGACGCTGGAAAAAATCGCGCTGGAAGACGACTACTTTATCCAGCGCAAGCTCTATCCCAACGTCGATTTTTATTCGGGCATCGTGCAGAAGGCCATCGGCGTGCCGGTGTCGCTGTTTACCGCCAACTTCGCGCTGGCGCGCACCGTGGGCTGGATCGCGCAGCTCAACGAAATGCTCACCGATCCCGAGTACAAGATCGGTCGTCCGCGCCAACTGTTCACCGGGTCGGTGCGCCGCGATGTCAAGCCCATCGCGGAGCGCGGCTGATCGGTCGGCATTCATCCATTGCCTGTAAAGACCGCGCTGGGCGCGGTCTTTTTTCGCTCGAAGATTTGTTTATTACGGTGTCGCGACCGGGAGCAGCATCACCAGTTTGTACTCCGGGTGCAGCGCCGCCCGCAGGGTGAGTTGTTCATACACCAGGCGGCCGTGCCGGGGATGGGCAAAGCCCCTTTCGCCGCCTTCGCGCTCCTGCACATCATTGAGTTTCCAGAACGCGTCAAACTCGGGGCTGAGCGCGCTTAGTTCATCGATCAAGGCGCGCAAGGGCGAGGTGTGCAGGCGCCCGCCGCAGTCCGCCCGGAATTCCGCTACAAGCCGCTGCGAACGTAGCGGCCAATTTTCGATCAGCCCGCGCGCCTGCGGGTTGAAAAACAGAAAGCGCAACAGGTTGGGCGGCTCCTCAGTGGCTGGTTCGGTGTGTGGTGTGGCGGGGGAGGTCTGCCAGCCGAGAAACAGATCCTGCGCCTGAGCGTTGCCCGCCACCACGTCCCATCGCTGGTTGAGCACATAGGCGGGATGGACTATGGCATGCACGCTGCGCAGAACGGCATCGACCGCTTTTGTCGGTGTCGCGGGTTCGCTCGGGTCGCGCCGCTGCGCCAGCTCGAACAGATACGCGCGCTCCGCAGGGGTCAGTTGCAGCGCGTGCGCCACACGCTCCAGCGTCTTGGGTGAAGGCGCGACCGGCCGCCCCTGTTCCAGCCAGGTGATCCAGGTGGCGCTGACGCCGCAGAGCGAGGCGAGCTCTTCGCGGCGCAGTCCGGGCGCTCGTCGCCGCCCCGTCGCAGGCAAGCCCGCTGCGGCAGGCGACAGACGGTTGCGGTGCAGACGGATGAAATCGCCCAGAAGGCGGCTGCCCTGGTGCGGATCGGAGGGCATGGAGGATGACGGCAGCGACATGGTCTTTCAAGAAGATGAAGGCGAAGCTGAGGACGACGGTAGGTTCCCAGGCTGATAGGTTTTTATACCAGGATGTTTTGTCATCTTGTACCAGGAAAAATGCTGGGCTATCTTTTGCTCCGTCGTCTTTGCATCGTCTTGGAGCACCCTCTTGAAACAGCCCGCTTTGGCCGCGCATCAGTTCGGTGTTAGCGCTGCCGCCTACCTCACCAGCGCCGTTCATGCGCAGGGGCGCGATCTGCAGCGTCTAGCTGCGATGGTGCAAAAAGAGCACCCCTGCCGGGCGCTCGATGTCGGTTGCGGGGCCGGACACGCCAGCTTCGCCCTGGCGGCCGCGGGCGCGCAGGTCACCGCCTTGGACCTGTCGCCCGCGATGCTCGCCATCGTGGCGCAAGAGGCGGCAACTCGCGGCCTGCACGATCTGCAGACTTGCCAGGGTCCGGCCGACAAACTGCCCTTCGCCGATGCCAGCTTCGATCTGGTGGTCACCCGCTTTTCAGCGCATCACTGGCCCGATGTGCCTGCCGCATTGCGCGAAATGCGCCGGGCTATCAAGCCGCAGGGCACGCTGATCATCATCGATGTCGTGGCCCTGGAGTCGCCGCTGTGCGACACCCTGCTGCAGACGGTGGAGATCTTGCGCGACGCTTCGCATGTGCGCGATTACCGTGTTTCCGAATGGAGCGCCCTGCTGCAGCGGGCGGGCTTTGCCGCGCCGAGTATGGAGGGCTGGAGTCTGACCATGGAATTCGCCTCGTGGGTGGCGCGCATGCGCACCCCAGAGCTGCGCGTGCAGGCCATTCGCGACGTGTGGGCGCAGGCGCCTCAGGAGGCGCGCGAGGCGATGTGCGTTCAGCCCGATGGATCGTTCGATCTGTCCGTGGCATGGCTGCAAACTCAGCCGAGCACGGCGTGAAGCGCGCCAACTAAAATCAACCTTTCATGACAAGTCTTGCGCACACCGCGAACAAGACGCAGGAGATGCCGATGGGCCGAACGCTGTACGACAAATTGTGGGACGAGCATGTGGTGCGCACCGAAGAAGATGGCACCGCGCTGCTTTACATCGACCGCCATCTGGTGCATGAAGTCACCAGCCCGCAGGCCTTTGAAGGGCTGCAACTCGCGGGCCGCAAGGTCTGGCGGGTGAGCGCGAATCTGGCAGTGGCCGATCACAACGTGCCCACGACCGACCGCGCTGAAGGCATCGCCGATCCGATATCAAAGCTGCAGGTTGATACGCTCGACGCCAACTGCGCCGCCAATGGCATCACCGAGTTCCGCATGAACGACCGCCGCCAGGGCATCGTGCATGTCATCGGCCCGGAGCAGGGCGCCACCCTGCCCGGCATGACCGTGGTTTGCGGCGATTCGCACACCAGCACCCACGGCGCGTTCGGCGCGCTGGCCTTTGGTATCGGCACCAGTGAAGTCGAGCATGTGCTGGCTACGCAAACCCTGCTGGCGCCCAAGATGAAGAACATGCTGGTGCGCGTGGATGGGCCGCTGCCCGTGGGCTGCCGCGCCAAAGACATCGCGCTGGCCGTCATCGGCAAGATCGGCACTGCCGGGGGCACCGGCTACACCATCGAGTTCGGCGGCAGCACCATCGCTGCGCTCAGCATGGAAGGCCGCATGACGCTGTGCAATATGGCCATCGAAGCCGGCGCCCGCGCCGGGCTGGTGGCCGTGGACGACACGACCATCAACTATGTGCGCGGCCGTCCCTTCGCGCCCACCGGCGTGGCCTGGGACATGGCAGTGCAGTATTGGCGCAGCCTGCACTCCGACGCCGACGCGAAGTTCGACCGCGTGGTCACGCTCGACGCCCGCGAACTCGTGCCGCAAGTCACCTGGGGCACTTCGCCCGAAATGGTGCTGCCGATCGACGCCCGCGTGCCCGATCCCGACAAAGAAAAAGATGCCAACAAGCGCTCGGCGATGGAACGCGCACTGACCTATATGGGCCTCGAGCCGAACAAGGCCATTGCCGATATCCGCATCGACAAGGTGTTCATCGGCTCCTGCACCAATTCGCGCATCGAAGACCTGCGCGATGCGGCGCAGGTGCTGGCCGGGCGGCATATCGCCGCGAATGTTCGGCAGGCGCTCGTGGTGCCGGGCTCGGGGTTGGTGAAGGCGCAGGCCGAAGCCGAAGGGCTGGACAAGATTTTCAGGGCCGCCGGTTTTGAATGGCGCGAGCCCGGCTGCTCCATGTGTCTGGCGATGAACGCCGACCGCCTGGAGCCGGGCGAGCGCTGCGCCTCCACCTCCAATCGCAATTTCGAAGGTCGGCAGGGGGCGGGCGGTCGAACCCATCTGGTCAGTCCGGCGATGGCCGCGGCCGCGGCAGTTGCCGGTCATTTTGTCGATGTGCGCAAGCTGTCATGATTTGCGCTACTTTTTCAGGAGATTGAAATGAAACCTCTGCTGTCCATTCTTTTGCTTGCCGCCACGCTGCTATCCCTGACCGCTTGCAATACCGTGGCTGGCGTGGGCCAGGACCTCAAGGCAGGTGGTCAGGCCATCACCAACGCGGCTGATAAGTCGAAATAACACCCGAACGCCGCGGCAACGCGGAAAGACACCATGGAAAAATTCGTCGTCCACAAGGGACTGGTCGCGCCAATGGATCGCGACAACGTCGATACCGACGCCATCATTCCCAAGCAGTTCCTGAAGTCGATCCGTCGCAGCGGCTTCGGCCCGAATCTGTTTGACGAGTGGCGTTATCTCGATCACGGCGAACCGGGGCAAGACCCTGCCACGCGCAAACCCAACCCCGACTTCGCGCTCAACCAGCCGCGCTATGCGGGGGCGAGCATTCTGCTCACGCGCGACAACTTCGGTTGCGGTTCGTCCCGCGAACATGCGCCCTGGGCATTGCAGCAATACGGCTTTCGCGCCCTGATCGCCAGCAGCTACGCCGACATTTTCTACAACAACTGCTTCAAGAACGGCGTGCTGCCGATTGTGTTGTCGAAAGCGCAGGTGGCCCGGCTGTTCGACGAACTCTATGGTTTCGTCGGCTACACGCTCACCATCGATCTGCCGCGGCAAGTGGTGGTCAAGCCCGATGGCAGCGAGCTGGCTTTCGAGGTGGGTGACTTCCGCAAGCACTGCCTGATCAACGGGCTCGACGACATCGGCCTCACCCTCGGCCATGCGCAAGAGATCCGCGCCTATGAGGCCGAGCGCCTGGCGCGCATGCCCTGGCTCGACAACCGCATCCTGTAACGCAACCCCCACGCAACTCCCACACATGAAAATTGCCGTATTGCCCGGAGACGGAATCGGGCCCGAAATCATTGCCGAAGCCGTCAAGGTGCTCCAGCGCATTGCGCAAGACGGATTCGACTTCACCTTCGAATTTGCCGACGTGGGCGGCGCGGCCTATGCCGCCAGCGGCCATCCGCTGCCCGAGGCCACCCTGAGCCTGGCCAAGTCGGCCGACGCGGTGCTGTTCGGCGCGGTGGGCGACTGGAAGTACGACACCCTGGAGCGGCACCTGCGCCCCGAGCAGGCCATTCTGGGTTTGCGCAAAAACCTCGGCCTGTTCGCCAATCTGCGGCCAGCCATTCTGTACGCCGAGCTGGCCGATGCCTCCAGCCTGAAGCCCGAAGTGGTGTCGGGCCTGGACATTCTCATCGTGCGCGAACTGACCGGCGACATCTACTTCGGCCAGCCGCGCGGGCGCCGCACCGCGCCCGACGGCGCCTTCGCCGGCCAGCCCGAAGCCTTCGACACCATGCGCTACAGCCGCCCGGAAATCGAGCGCATTGCGCATGTGGCGTTCAAGGCGGCGCAGGGCCGCAACAAGCGCCTGACCAGCGTGGACAAGGCCAATGTGCTGGAGACCTTCCAGTTCTGGAAAGACATCGTCACCGAAGTCGGCCAGCAGTACCCGGACGTGCAGCTCGACCATATGTATGTGGACAATGCCGCGATGCAGCTCGTCAAGGCGCCGAAAAAATTCGACGTCATCGTCACCGGCAATATGTTCGGCGACATTCTCAGCGACGAGGCGTCGATGCTCACCGGCTCCATCGGCATGCTGCCGTCGGCGTCGCTGAACGAAAAGGGACAGGGCTTGTATGAGCCGAGCCACGGCAGCGCACCCGACATCGCCGGGCAGGGCATCGCCAATCCGCTGGCGACCATTCTCAGTGCGGCCATGATGCTGCGCCATTCGCTCGGATTGCCGGAGCAGGCCGACCGCATCGAGGCCGCCGTGCAGAAGGCGCTCGCGCAGGGCTTGCGCACACCCGACATTCACGCGCCGGGCACGCAAAAAGTCAGCACCGCGCAAATGGGCGACGCGGTAGTCGCCGCGCTGGGTTGAGCGCAGCATTGGAAAGACAACACATAACGGAACGGATGATGGCAACGACTTTGGTGGGTTTGGTGGGATGGCGCGGCATGGTGGGTTCCGTGCTGATGCAACGCATGCGCGAAGAGGGCGATTTCGACCTGATCGAACCGCTGTTTTTCAGCACCAGCAACGCGGGCGGCAAAGCCCCGGCGGAAACGAAAAATGAAACCACCCTGCAGGACGCGCATGACTTGGAGCAACTGCGCCGCTGCGACATCATCCTCACCGCGCAGGGCGGTGACTACACCACGGCGGTGTTCGACAAGCTGCGCTCTTCCGGCTGGAGGGGGCACTGGATCGACGCCGCCTCCACCCTGCGCATGCGCGACGACTGCGTCATCATTCTCGACCCGGTCAACCGCCCCGTCATCGATGCGGCGATGAGCAAGGGCGGCAACAACTGGATTGGCGGCAACTGCACCGTGAGCTGCATGCTCATGGGCGTGGGCGCGCTTTACAAGGCCGGACTGGTGGAGTGGATGACCAGCATGACCTATCAGGCAGCCTCGGGCGGCGGCGCGCAGCACATGCGCGAATTGCTCACGCAGTTCGGCACGCTCAACGCATCGGTGCGGGCGCTGCTGGACGACCCGGCTTCGGCCATTCTGGCCATCGACCGCGATGTGCTGGCCCAGCAAAAGGCGCTCGACGCCGCGCAGACCCAGCACTTCGGCGTGCCCTTGGCCGGCAGCCTGATTCCCTGGATCGACAAGGATCTGGGCAATGGCGTGTCGCGCGAAGAGTGGAAGGGCGGGGCGGAGACCAACAAGATCCTCGGGCAGGGCGCCGGGTTCGGCTCGCCTGCAGTGCCGGTCGATGGTTTTTGCGTGCGCGTCGGCGCCATGCGCTGCCACAGTCAGGCGCTGACCTTCAAGCTCAAGAAAGACGTTCCGCTCGACGAGATCGAAGACATGATCGCGGCCGATAACGGCTGGGTTCGGGTCGTCCCCAACGAGCGCGAAGCGACCATGCAGCAACTCACGCCCGTTGCGGTGACCGGCACGATGCAGATCCCGGTGGGGCGGCTACGCAAGCTGGCCATGGGGCCAGACTATCTGGGCGCGTTCACCGTGGGCGACCAATTGTTGTGGGGCGCGGCCGAACCGCTGCGTCGCATGCTGCGCGTTCTGCTTGAGCGTCGTTGACTGCCGGGTTTGCACGGCAAGTCAGCCGAAATCGCCGGAATGCCACAGTCGCCGGGCTTGCACCGGCCTGTCTTGGCGCATCAACTTGTCAGCCTAATTTGTTGATGATATGGTGAAATTTGACGCAATTTAGTTCTGCAGCCGCAGAGAAATTCGCGCATTCGACATGATCAAAAATTGGGGGGCAGCCGACATGCTGCGACAGAACACTCGACGTCTGGCCCTGGCAATTGCCTTGGGCGCAACTGCTGGTCAGGCTTATGCATTCGGCCTCGGGGGCATCAAGGTGCAGTCCGCCTTGGGCCAGCCCCTGAGGGCGGAAATCGACATTACCCAGATCAGCGCTGACGAGGCGTCTTCACTGCAGGTGGGTGTTGCGCCGCCCGATGCGTTTCAGGCGGCCAAGCTGCATTACAGCAGTGCGCTGTCGGGCGTGCGGATCAAGCTTGAGCGCAGCCCGGAAGGTCGCGCCTATCTGCGCGTCACGTCCAACAGCCCGATCAACGAACCCTTTCTCGATCTGTTGATCCGTGCGCAGTGGGCCAATGGTCAGTTGAGCCGCGACTACACCCTGTTGCTCGATCCGCCCAATTTCCAGAGCGCTCCCACACCGACTCAGGTGCCGGTGCAGACCGCCGCACCGTCGCCCGCGCCCGCCATGCCGGTGGCGCCCTCGGTGTCGAATGCCGCTAATGCGGCCAACACCCCGACCCCGGCGATGCCGGTTGCGCCCGCGCTGCAAACGCCGCAGCCTTCGGTGAATGCGAAAAAATCGTCCGCCAAGTCCGCTGCGGCTCCCGGCCAGTATGTGGTCAAGCGGGGCGACACCCTGAGCAAAATCGCCAACGCATCGGGTGTGCAGTCCGTCTCGCTCGACCAGATGCTCACGGCCATTTACCGCGCCAACCAGTCGGCCTTCATCGACGGAAACATCAATCTGGTGAAGACGGGCAGCGTGCTGCAAATGCCCACCGCTGAACAGGCGCAGGCCGTTTCGCAGCCCGAAGCGCGCCGTTTCGTTCTGGCTCAGAGCGAGAGTTTCAACGCCTACCGCCGTCGTCTGGCGGAAATGGGCGGGCAGGCCAAGCCGCAGTCGCAACGCGAGGTGACGGGCAAAGTCCAAGCCCAGGTTCAGGAGCCTGCTGCCACAGGCGCGCAGGCTGAAAGCAAGCTCAAATTGAGCAAGGCCGAGGTGGCTGGCACGCAGAAGGCCCAGCAGATCGCCGACAAGAAGCAGGAAGCGCTCGACGAACAGAAGATCAAGCAGTTGCAGAAAAATGTCGACGAGCTTAGCGCGCTGTCCAAGCAGGCGCAGACCGTCGCAGCGGCCAAACCGCAAGCCGCCGCACCCGCGGCAACCGTGGCCCCCGTGGCAAGTAAGGCTGCCGCGGCGCTGACCGTACCGGTGAAGAGCCCCGTGCCCGCGCCAGTGGTTGCTGCCTCGGCATCTGCGAAACCGGCCGAGGCACCCAGCGCGGCGGCGGCCGTCGCAACCGCTTCGGCGGCGCATGCCGCATCGGCTGCCAAGTCGGCGTCGGCGCCTGTGGCCGCTTCGGCTCCCGCATCCGCCCCTGCGCCCGCGCCAGTGGCGAAGCCTGTGCCCCCGAAGGTCGTCAAGCCCGCCCCTGTCGAGCAGGAGAGTTTCTTTAGCAGTCTGCTTTCAAACCCCTTGCTGTTGCCTGTGGGCGGCGCTTTGGTGATTCTGCTGCTGTTGCTCGCCTGGCTGGCGCAGCGCAAGAAGGCGGCAAAGTCGCAGCGCGACGTGTCGGTCTTCGATAGTCGCATGAGTGTGGCCGACAGCTTTTTTGGCGGCACGGGTGGCGAGCGCGTCGATACGCGCAATGGCAATATGAGCTCCACCTTCTCCTCCAGCCAGCTCGACACCAATGATGTCGATCCGGTGGCCGAGGCCGATGTGTATCTGGCCTACGGCCGCGATCTGCAGGCCGAAGAAATCCTCAAGGAGGCCGTCAAGACCAACCCCGACCGTCTGGCAGCGCGGCTCAAACTGCTGGAAATCTATGCCAAACGCAAGGATTCCCGCTCCTTCGAAGTGGGCGCCGCAGAACTCTTTGCGTTGACGCAGGGTGTGGGCGAAGACTGGAAACGCGCTCAAGATCTCGGTCGCAGTCTCGACCCGGTCAACCCGCTGTATCACAACACCGTGCTCCCCAGCACGCTGGGCGCGCCGTCGACCATGCCGCAGACAGAGTTCCCGGTGGCCACCCCCACCGCTTTGGCTGCGCTGACTCCGCAAACCTTGCCCAGCACCGAAATGCTTTCGGGCGTGGAAACGGCCGCGGCCAAGACGCCGATGCCCGAGCATCTGGACCTGGATCTGAGCTTGCCGATGGGCGAACCGGCTCCAGCAGCGGCGACTGCGTCACCCGCCGTTCCCTCTCTGCCCGAAATCGAGGTGCCCTCGGCATTCCCCAGCGTGCAGCCGACGCCCGAAAAAGAACCCGGCAAAGCTGCGGATGCTGATTTCTTATTGCCGGGCGGCCTAGACTTCAATATGCCGTCCGATTTTGGCGCGCCCGCCTCGACGCTCGGTGCCGCTGAGACTGCCGCTGAGACCACGAAAGCTGCCGTACATGACAACGCACTTGAGTTCGATCTGAGCAGCATTTCCCTGCAGGACAACGAAGTCAAATCGCTCGAGGAATCGCATACCGAACCGCCCAAGCTGGAGCCGCAGTTCAGCGAGTCCAGGCCCTCGCTCGATCTTCGTCTGGAACTCGCGGCAGAAAGCATGGCCATCGGCGATAACGAATCGGCGCGCAACCTGCTGGGTGAGGTGATTGCCGAAGGCGACCCGCTACTCAAAAAACGCGCGCAGGACATGCTGGACAAGATTGGCCGCTGATTCTTCAGACTCATCCGGCCCGCAAGTCGGGCGTCCTCTGCTCCGAGTCGCGTTGGGCCTGAGTTACGGAGGTACCTCGTACTGCGGCTGGCAGAGTCAGCCGGGCGGCTGCGGGGTGCAGGACTTTCTGGAGCGGGCGCTCGCGCAGTTTCTGGGCTTTCCGACTCGCACTGTCTGCGCCGGACGCACCGACGCTGGGGTGCATGCCCTCGGCCAGGTGGTGCACCTCGATACGCCTTTGCAGCGTGAGCCGTCCTCCTGGGTGCGCGGGGTCAATGCCTTTCTGCCACGCGACATGGCGGTGCAATGGGCACGAACCGATCTGCCACAGACTTTTGACGCCCGCCGCAGTGCCTATCAGCGCCGATATCGCTATGTGCTGCGCAACCATCCCGTGCGCCCGGCGCTCGATCACGCGCGGGTGGGCTGGACGCATCGCCCGCTCGATCTCGACCTTTTGCGCGTTGCTGCGCAGTGCCTGCTCGGTGAGCATGATTTCAGCGCATTTCGCTCCAGCGAATGCCAGGCGCTGAGCCCGGTCAAGACGCTGCATGCGATTGAGATTGCGCGTCATGGTCACACCCTGGTGTTCGACCTGCGTGCCAACGCCTTCTTGCACCACATGGTGCGCAATATCGTGGGTAGTCTGCTGGCCGTGGGCAATGGCTCCGAGCCGGTGAGTTGGCTCGCCGAAGTTCTGGCCAGCCGCGACCGCCGCCTGGCGGCGCCGACCTTCATGCCCGACGGGCTTTATTTCCTCGGCCCGGATTACCCGGCAGAATTCAACCTTCCCTCGCCACCCACCCGGATCGGCCTGACGATCTGATCTCCGATGTCCGAAATGCCGCCCCCCCTGCCGCTCTCGCCCGCCCCGCACCACCGAACCCGCATCAAAATCTGCGGCATTACCCGGGTGGAAGACGCGCAGGCGGCGGCTCACAACGGCGCAGATGCCATCGGCCTGGTGTTTTATCCGCCCAGCCCGCGCAACGTGAGCGTCGCGCAGGCGCGCGACATCGCGTTCAGCCTGCCGCCTTTTGTCTCGGTCGTCTCCCTGTTTGTGAATGCCGCGCCAGATCTTGTCGAAGAGGTGATCGACCAGATTCGTCCCGCGCTGTTGCAGTTCCACGGCGATGAAACCCCGCAAGACTGTGCCCGCTATCACCACCCCTACATTCGCGCGGCGCGCATGCGAGAAGGGCTGGATTTGTTAGACTTCGCTTCTCGTTTTTCCACATCACACGCCCTCGTTCTGGACACGGATCAGCCCGGATACGGCGGGGGCGGCGAGGTTTTCGATTGGTCACGCATTCCCGCAAACGTCGCGCTTCCCCTCGTTTTGTCTGGTGGGTTGCATGCTGCAAATGTGACGCATGCCATCCGGCAGGTGCGCCCGTGGGCGGTTGACGTCAGTTCCGGCGTCGAAGCGTCCAAGGGTATCAAGAGCGCGCAGCGCATCGCCGAGTTCATCGCCGCGGTTCGCGCTGCAGACCTGTAGATCGCGCGCGGGCCCAGCTTCCGCCCGGCGCCAGACGAGACCCCACCATGTTTGACTATGCCTATCCCGACGCCAGCGGCCATTTCGGCCCCTACGGCGGCAGCTTCATTGCCGAAACCCTGAGCCACGCGCTGGAAGAGCTTCAGGCGGCTTACGACCATTACAAAAACGACCCGCAGTTCCTGGCCGAATACCGCTACGAACTCAAGCATTTCGTCGGCCGTCCCAGCCCGGTGTATCACGCCGCTCGCCTGAGCGACAAACTCGGCGGCGCGCGCATCTACCTCAAACGCGAAGACCTCAATCACACCGGCGCTCACAAAATCAACAACACCATCGGCCAGGCCATGCTGGCCCGTCGCATGGGCAAACCGCGCGTCATCGCCGAAACCGGCGCGGGACAGCACGGCGTGGCTACGGCCACTATTGCCGCACGTTATGGCATGGAATGCGTGGTGTATATGGGCAGCGAAGACGTCAAGCGCCAATCGCCCAATGTTTATCGCATGAATCTGCTGGGCGCGCGTGTGGTGCCGGTCGAGTCGGGCAGCAAAACGCTCAAGGATGCGCTTAACGAAGCGCTGCGCGACTGGGTGACGAATGTCGAAGACACCTTCTACATCATCGGCACCGTCGCGGGGCCGCATCCCTACCCGCAGATGGTGCGCGATTTCCAGCGGGTCATCGGCGACGAATGCCTGGAGCAGATGCCCGAGATGACCGGCCGCCAGCCCGATGCGGTGATCGCCGCCGTGGGCGGGGGCAGCAACGCCATGGGCATTTTCTATCCCTACATTCCCCATGAATCGGTGCGGCTGATCGGGGTTGAAGCCGCCGGTCTGGGGCTGGACACGGGTAAGCACGCGGCCTCGCTGTCCGCAGGCACGCCTGGCGTGCTGCACGGCAACCGCACCTATTTGCTGCAGGACGCCAACGGTCAGATCATCGAAACGCATTCCGTGTCCGCTGGGCTCGACTATCCCGGTGTCGGCCCCGAGCATGCCTGGCTCAAAGATCTCGGGCGAGCCGAGTACGTCGGCATTACCGACGACGAGGCTCTGGCGGCCTTCCACGAACTGTGCCGCATCGAGGGCATCATCCCAGCGCTGGAATCCAGCCACGCTCTGGCGCATGCCATCAAGCTGGCGCCGCAAATGCGTCCCGACCAGAACATTCTGGTCAATCTCTCGGGGCGCGGCGACAAAGACATCAACACCGTGGCCGAGCGCGAAGGCGTGAGCTTCGACACCCTGTTCGCCCGCCAGTCCGGAGTCACAAAATGAAACAGCCCCCTGATTCGCTGCGCTCATCTCCCCCCGAGGGGGTGTCGGTTCCTTCGGGGCGGCCGCGCGGAACCGACATGAACCGCATCGACCAACGCTTCGCCCAGCTTCGCGCCCAGAATCGCAAGGCGCTCATTCCCTACATCGCTGCAGGCGATCCCGCGCCTTCAGTCACCGTTGAGGTGATGCACGCCCTGGTGCAGGGCGGGGCCGATGTGATCGAGCTCGGCGTGCCGTTTTCCGATCCCATGGCCGACGGCCCGGTGATACAGCGCGCCACCGAGCGGGCCATTGCAAAAGGCATCGGGCTGCCCCAGGTGCTCGATTTCGTGCGCGATTTCCGCCAGACCGATGCCGTCACCCCCGTGGTGCTGATGGGTTACGCCAACCCGGTGGAGCGCTACGGCGTGGAGGCCTTTGTGGCTGCGGCCAAGGCTGCGGGCGTGGATGGCGTGCTCATCGTCGATTACCCGCCCGCGGAAAGCGAGGCTTTTGCCGCGGCGCTCAAGGCCGCAGACATCGCCCCGATCTTTCTGCTCGCCCCCACCAGCACGGACGCGCGTATGGCCGATGTGGGCCGTATCGCCAGCGGCTATGTGTATTACGTCTCGCTCAAGGGCGTGACCGGCGCGGGCCATCTCGACACCTCAGCCGTGGCGGCCATGCTGCCTCGCATACGCGCTCATGTGCAGGTGCCCGTGGGAGTAGGATTCGGCATTCGCGATGCGCAGACTGCGCGCGCGATCGGCCAGCTGGCCGATGCCGTGGTCATTGGTTCGCGACTGATCGAATTGATGGAGGCGCAGACCGCAGAACAGGCGGCGGACGTTGCGCGCGGCTTCATCCAAGACATTCGCCAGGCGCTCGACGCTTAAGGAGACCCTATGAGTTGGTTGGAAAAGCTCCTCCCTCCCAAAATTCAACAGACCAGCCCGCAGGATCGGCGCCAGGTGCCCGAAGGCCTGTGGATCAAGTGCCCGTCTTGCGAAACCGTGCTCTACAAATCGGATCTGGAGCTCAACCAGAACGTCTGTCCCAAGTGCGGCCA
The DNA here is from genome assembly GCF_900634595.1 of Thiomonas sp. OC7. Taxonomy (NCBI): domain Bacteria; kingdom Pseudomonadati; phylum Pseudomonadota; class Betaproteobacteria; order Burkholderiales; genus Thiomonas; species Thiomonas sp. OC7. The sequence goes on from NZ_LR131953.1 coordinate 3,149,540, forward strand.
CCACCTGCGCATCGGTGCACGGGCTCGGCTCGACGCGTTGCTCGACCCTGAAGGCCGGTACGAGATCGGTCAGGAAGTGTTGCCCATCGATCCGCTGAAATTCAAGGACAGCCGCAAATATCCCGATCGCCTCAAGGAGGCGCTGGAAAACACCCAGGAGACCGACGCGCTGATCGTCATGGGTGGCGCCATCCAGACCCTGCCGGTGGTGGTGGCCTGTTTCGAGTTCGAGTTCATGGGCGGCTCCATGGGCTCCGTGGTCGGCGAGCGTTTCGTGCGCGGGGTGCAGGCGGCCATCGAGCAGAAGGTGCCTTTCATTTGCTTTACCGCCACGGGCGGCGCACGCATGCAGGAAGGCTTGCTCAGCCTGATGCAGATGGCCAAGACCAATGCCGCGCTCACCCGCCTGTCCGCCGCCGGGCTGCCGTTCATCAGCGTACTCACCGACCCGACCATGGGCGGGGTGTCGGCCAGTTTTGCCTTCATCGGCGATGTGGTGCTGGCCGAACCCAAGGCGCTGATCGGTTTTGCCGGCCCGCGGGTGATCGAAAACACCGTGCGCGAAAAGCTGCCTGAGGGTTTCCAGCGCGCTGAGTTTCTGCTGCAAAAGGGCGCGGTGGACCGTATCGTTGACCGCCGTGAACTGCGCGGCGAACTCGCGCAAATGCTGGCCATGCTGCTGCGTCAGCCTGCCGACGCGATCGCTTCCTGATTTCCTCAGACTCTCCCTTCGTTCGCAGCAGCGGGCGACGGGCTTTGCGTATGTCTCCCACACCCCACACTCTGGACGGCTGGCTAGCGCACGCCGAGTCGCTGCATGCCCGCGTGATCGACATGGGGCTTGAGCGCGTGCAGGCGGTGCGCGCGGCCATGCAGTTGCAATTCACCTGCCCGGTCATCACTGTGGCGGGCACCAATGGCAAGGGCTCGACCTGCGCCATGCTCGAAGCCATTCTCATGGCGGCGGGCTACCGCGTGGGCGTCTACAACTCGCCGCATCTGGTGCATTTCGAGGAACGCTGCCGCATCGCAGGGCAGACGGTGAATGCGCAGGACTTGCTGCCGCATTTCGCCGCTGTCGAGCAGGCCCGGCTGACCGCAGGCGAGGGCGGCGCGGCGGTGAGTTTGAGCTATTTCGAGTTCACCACCCTGGCCATTCTGTCGCTGCTCGCCAGCCAGCGGCTCGACGCCGTCATTCTCGAAGTCGGGCTGGGCGGGCGGCTCGATGCGGTGAACGTCATCGACACCGACTGCGCCATCATCACCAGCATCGACCTCGATCACATGGAGTTTCTCGGCCCGGACCGGGAGTCCATCGGCCGCGAGAAGGCGGGCATCATGCGGGCCGCGAAGCCCGCCATCGTCAGCGACCCGCAGGCGCCGCAGTCGGTGCGGGCTCACGCCGAGGACATCGGCGCCGATCTCTGGCTGGCCGGACGCGACTTTCACTACACCCACCTGCCGCAGCAATGGGGCTGGCAGGGGCGCGCGCAGCGTCGGCACAGCCTGGCGTTTCCGGCGCTGCGCGGCGCCAATCAACTCCTCAACGCCAGCGGCGTGCTCGCCGCGCTAGAGGCCTTGAAGGCCGCCCTGCCGGTTGCGGCGCAGGCGGTGCGCGAAGGCTTTGCGCGAGCGGAGCTGCCCGGGCGCTTTCAGGTGCTGGCGGGGCAGCCCACGCTGGTGCTCGATGTGGGCCACAACCCGCACGCCATCGCCGTGCTGGCGGAAAACCTCGACAGCATGGGCTACTTTCCCGTCACCCACGCGGTGTTTGGCGCCATGGCCGACAAAGACATCCCCGGCATGTTGCGCCGCATGTTGCCGCTGATCGACGTCTGGCATCTTTGCGACTTGCCGACGCCGCGAGCCGCGTCGGCAAAAGAGCTGGCGGCTCACCTGCTCGCCTTGAAGCCAGACGCCCGCATCGCCCAGCACCCCGACCCCTTGCAGGCGCTGCGCGCAGCGGCGGCTGCCGTGGAGCTGGTCGATAGAATCGTGGTGTTCGGCTCCTTCTACACCGTGGGCGGTGTGATGCAGGAGGGGCTGCCCCGACTTCACGGCAAGCATCTCGTTTCCTCCCCGCAATGACCTTTGGCGCTCCCCGTAATTCCGCCCGTCGCTCCTCCAGAGGCGATGACTCCGATTCGCAAAGCCAGGACAGTCTGCGAGCGCGCGCGCGTCGGCGGCTGATCGGCGCAGTGGCGCTGGTGCTGCTCGGGGTGATCGTGTTTCCGCTGGTGTTCGACTCCAAGCCCAAACCGGTGCCGTCGAACATCGCGCTCGATATTCCCTCGCAGAGCAAGGCGCCGGGCCTGGCGGTGCCCGCTTCCGCGCCCATGCTGCCTGCGGCGTCCAGCGTGGCCGTGCCCTCGGGCGAACGCGCGGCCGTGGCGCATGCGGCGAGCGCGGTGGCCGCGGCCCCCGCGCCAGTTCCGCCCGAGCCGGTGGTGGCCTCGAAACCGGCGCCTCAGCCAATACCCGCAGCACCCAAACCCAGTCCGGTACAGCAGGCGGAGCCGGTTGTCCCCCCGCCAGCACCCAAGCCACCCGCCCCGACACCCGAGCAGGCACGGCAACTGGCCAGTGCGCGCCAGGCCCTTGCAGCGCTCGAAGGCAAATCGCCCGACCAGATTTCCACCGCGCAGGCCGAGGCAGCGCTGGCGAATAAAAAGCACGCGGTGCAGGAAGACGCCGCCCCCTCGAAGGCGCGATTTGTGGTGCAGGCAGGCGCGTTTGCCGACGCGCATGCCGCCCAGTCCGTGCGGGCCAAAATTGAAAAAGCCGGATTCAAGACCTATACCCAGGTGGTCGATACTGCGCAGGGCAAGCGGGTTCGGGTGCGCATCGGCCCCTTTGCCACGCGCGATGAAGCCGAGCGGGCCTTGCACAAATTGCAGGCGCTGGGCCTCAGCGGTGCGGTGCTGACGCTGTGAGTCCGCTGGACTGGTTCCTGCTCGTCGTCATGGGTTTGAGCGTGCTGATCAGCTTGTTGCGCGGCGCCGTGTATGAAATCGTCACCTTGCTGGGTTGGATCGGGGGCGTCTGGTTTGCGGCGCACTTCGCGCCCAGCCTGGGTGCAAGGTATTTGCAGGCCATCGACAATATCGATATGCGCCTGTTGGCGGCCTATGCGATGTGTTTCATCGTGGTGGTGCTGAGCGCGGGCATACTCGCCTCGGTGCTGCGTTTGCTGTTGCGTGCAAGCGGACTGGGTATTTTTGACCGCAGCATGGGCGCGCTGATCGGTCTGGTGAAGGGCGTGGCGTTGTCGTTGTTGCTCGTCGCCCTTGGCGCGCAGACGGCGCTGGCGCAGAGCGCGATGTGGAAAACGGCGGTGCTCATTCCGCCGGCGCAGTCTTTGTTGCTGGCCATTCGCCCTTGGCTGCCCGCCGCTTTCGTCACCCATTTGCCGCAAGGCTGAAGTGTTTGGCTCTCCCCTCGTTTCCTGAAAGACCACTCCCATGTGCGGCATCGTCGGCGTCATTTCGCAGCAACCCGTGAACCAGCTTCTGTACGACGCGCTGCTGCTGTTGCAGCATCGGGGTCAGGACGCTGCGGGCATCGTCACCGGCTCGGGTTCCAAGCTCTATATGCACAAGGCGCGTGGCATGGTGCGCGATGTGTTTCGTACTCGCAATATGCGCGCGCTGCCGGGCGATTACGGTATCGGCCAGGTGCGCTATCCAACCGCGGGCAACGCCGAAAGCGAGGAAGAGGCGCAGCCGTTCTACGTCAACGCGCCGTTTGGTCTGGTGCTGGCGCACAACGGTAATCTGATCAACGCGGTGGCGCTCAAGCGCGAGCTGTTCAATAACGATCACCGCCACATCAACACCGAGTCGGACACCGAGGTGCTGATCAACGTGCTGGCGCACGAGATCGAGCGCCGCACCCACGGGTTGCCGCTCTCGAGTGACGATATTTTCGCCGCGGTGCGCGCGGTGCACCTGCGCTTGCGCGGTTCGTACGCCGTGGTGGCGCTGATTGCCGGGCACGGCTTGCTGGCTTTTCGCGATCCCTTCGGCATTCGCCCCCTGTGCTTCGGTACCGCGGGCGAGAGCGGCGAGGTGATGGTGGCGAGCGAGTCGGTCGCGCTGGAAGGCACCGGCTACAAGTTCGAGCGCGACATCGCGCCGGGCGAGGCGATTTTCGTCGATCTGCAAGGCCGATTGCACAGCCAGCAGTGCGCGGCCGAGCCGCAGCGCAATCCTTGCATCTTCGAGTACGTTTATCTGGCCCGACCAGACTCTGCGCTCGACGGCGTTTCGGTCTACCGCGCCCGTTTGCGCATGGGCGAAACGCTGGCGCAGCGGGTGATCTCGGTGCTGCCACCCAGCGAGATCGATGTGGTCATTCCTATTCCTGAATCCAGTCGGCCGTCGGCCATGCAACTCGCGCACAGGCTGGGTCGGCCGTACCGCGAGGGCTTCGTCAAGAACCGTTATGTGGGGCGAACCTTCATCATGCCCGGACAGGCGGTACGCAAGAAGTCGGTGCGGCAAAAGCTCAACGCCATCGGCCAGGAATTCGCCGGGCGCAACGTGCTGCTGGTGGATGACTCCATTGTGCGCGGCACCACTTCGCGCGAAATCGTGCAGATGGCGCGTGAGGCCGGGGCGCGCAAGGTGTATCTGGCGTCTGCCGCACCGCCGGTGCGCTATCCCAATATCTACGGCATCGACATGCCTACGGCCTCGGAGCTGGTGGCGCACAACCGCAGTGTCGAGGAAATCCGCCAGATCATCGGCGCCGATGTGCTGATCTACCAGGATCTCGACGCCATGAAGCGGGTGATCCGCGAGATCAACCCCGAGATCGTCGAGTTTGAGGCGTCGTGTTTCGACGGCTGCTACATCGCCGGCACCTTGCCGCCCGATGAAGGCAAGAACCGGGGCGAAGGCGTGGCACCTAACACCGGCCGACTCAGCCTGCAAGGGGCCGAGGAGCAGGGGCAGCTGTCATGACAGCACAAGACCGAAGCGCCCCTGCGCTCGCGCTCGATACGCTGGCCGTGCGCGAGGCCTTGCCGCGTTCGCAATACGGCGAGAACAGCGAGGCGCTGTTCCTGACCAGCAGCTTCGTGCATCCCGATGCGGCGACCGCGGCCGCCCGTTTCGCCGGGGAGCAGGACGGTTTTGTCTATTCGCGTTTTTCCAATCCCACTGTCTCCAGCTACGAGCAGCGGCTTGCCGCGCTCGAAGGGGCGGAAGGCTGCATGGCCACGGGAAGTGGCATGGCCGCCATTCTGCTGCTGGCGATGGCGCTGCTCAAGGCCGGCGATCATGTGATCTGCTCGCAAGGGGTGTTCGGCTCCACGATCAATCTGTTCGGCCGCGAACTGGCCCGCTTCGGCGTGGAGACCACGTTTGTTTCGCAAACCGACGTGACGCAATGGGCGGCGGCCCTGCGGCCCAATACCCGGCTGCTGTTTGCCGAAACGCCGTCCAACCCGCTGACCGAGGTCTGCGACATCGCCGCGCTGGCCGATCTGGCGCACGACGCTGGCGCCCAACTGGTGGTGGACAACTGCTTTTGTTCACCGGCCTTGCAGCGTCCCCTCGATTTCGGCGCCGACTGGGTGATTCATTCCGGCACCAAATACCTCGATGGACAGGGGCGGGTGATCGCAGGCGCGGTGTGCGGCAAAGCCGCGCCGATCCACGACAAGCTGCTGCCCGTGCAGCGCACCATCGGCCTGTCGCTCTCGCCCTTCAATGCCTGGGTGGTGCTCAAGGGCATGGAAACCCTGGGTGTGCGCATGATGGCGCACAGCTCTGCTGCAATCGCCATGGCGCAATGGCTGCAGGCCCAGCCTGCTATCGGCCGGGTGTTCTATCCCGGCCTCGATACCCATCCGCAGCATGCGTTGGCCATGCGTCAGCAAAAGACCGGGGGTGCCGTGCTGTCGTTCGAGCTCAAGGCCGACGATGCGCAGCAGGCCAAAGCGCGGGCGTTTCACCTCATCGACCACACCCGCATCTGCTCCATCACCGCCAATCTGGGCGACACCAAGACCACCATCACCCACCCCGCGACGACCACGCATGGCCGCCTGAGCGAAGCGCAGCGGCAGGCCGCAGGCATCGGCGAGGGGCTGATCCGCCTGGCCGTGGGGTTGGAAGATGTGGGTGATCTTCAGCGCGATCTCAGCCGGGGTCTGCAGACCCTGAGCTGAGCGCGTCTTCTTGTCCTTTTTTTCACTTTCCGAATTCGACGATGACCACCCAGCCGCACCGCGTTCGTACCCGCTTCGCTCCCAGCCCGACCGGATTCATCCATCTGGGCAATATCCGATCAGCGCTCTATCCGTGGGCATACGCGCGGCACCACGGCGGCGACTTCATTCTGCGCATTGAAGACACGGATACCGAACGTTCGTCCGAAGAAGCCGTGCAAGTCATCCTGCAGGCAATGGACTGGCTCGGGCTCGATTATGACGAAGGCCCGTTCTATCAAATGCAGCGCATGCCGCGTTACCGCGAGGTGCTCGACCAATTGCGGCAGTCTGGCATGGTGTATCCCTGCTATATGTCCACCGCCGAGCTCGATGCCCTGCGCGAGCAGCAACTCGCCGCCAAGCAAAAGCCCCGCTACGACGGCACCTGGCGGCCGGAGCCCGGCAAGGTGCTGCCGCCGATTCCCGAAGGCGTGCAGCCGGTGTGGCGCTTCAAGACGCCGACCACTGGCGTCGTGGCCTGGCATGATTTTGTCAAAGGCCGGGTCGAGATTCGCAACGAAGAACTCGACGATCTCGTCGTTGCCCGCCCCGACGGCACACCGACCTACAACTTCTGCGTGGTGGTGGACGACATCGACATGCAGATTACCGATGTGATCCGCGGCGACGATCACGTCAACAACACGCCTCGGCAACTGCACATCTTCCAGGCCTTGGGCGCCAAGCCCCCGCGCTATGCCCACCTGCCCACCGTGCTCAACGAGCAGGGCGAGAAACTTTCCAAACGCAATGGCGCCAAGAGCGTGCTGCAGTACCGCGACGAAGGCTATCTGCCCGATGCGGTGGTGAACTATCTGGCGCGGCTGGGTTGGTCGCATGGCGATGCGGAGATTTTTTCGCGCGCCCAGTTTCTGGAGTGGTTCGATCTCGACCACCTGGGCAGCTCGCCAGCGCAGTTCGATGAGGCCAAACTGCGCTGGGTGAACGCGCATTACATCAAGCACACCCCGGCGGAGGAACTGGCCGCACTCGTGCGTCCCTTGCTGGACAAGGACGGCATTGCCCACCAAACGCCTGATCTCGCGGCGGTTTGCGCCCTGCTGCACGACCGCGCCCAGACGCTACCCGAACTGGCCCAGCAAACCCTGTTGTTCTATCGCCCCACCGCGCCCGACGCCGCTGCGCTTGAGCAGCATCTCGGTGCGCAGGGAAAGGCGGCCGCGGCGGATTTTCTGGCCCAGCTCACCGCCCTTCACGACTGGTCGCGCGAAGCGATCAGTGCAGCCCTCAAAAGCGTGCTCAAACAGCATGGCCTGAAAATGCCGCAACTGGCCATGCCCGTGCGCTTGATGGTCACCGGCCGACAGCAGACCCCCGCTGTTGACGCGGTGCTGGCCTTGCTCGGACGGGACACCGTCGTGCAGCGCCTCGAAAAATATCTCGGCTGATTCAATCCGGTTGCCGGGTCAAAGTAGGCGCTGAAGCTTACTTCCGGTTATAATTGTTGGGTGTTTAACGGGGCAATTTTTCTGTTGCATGTGGTATGCGGCAGACAGTGTTGTCCCACAGTTCCATCAGAGGGGTAAACGTGGCAAAAGCGACGACCACAGGCAAAACCAACGGTGTTGAACTCGAAGAGTCAAACTCCTCCACCACCACAAAATCGGCAGATCCCTGGGATTTGATGATGCAGAACGCCGAGGAAGTGGCCTCCACATTCCGCAAGCGGCCTCAAGTGAAAGTGTCTTCACCCTGGCGTGAAGGGTTTGGCAGACCGCTCTCCCAGCGGTCGCGCGAAATCTATGAGCACATCACTGCCAACAAAACCCGCCTGAAGCAAAAATAAGCGCTTTTTCAACGCTTTTTTATTTTTGGCGCTTTTTTCGCGCCAAACTTTTCCAATAAAAGCGCCTGCAATCGACTTTGCAGGCGCTTTTATTTTGGCCGTCTTCTCGGGGCCAGGGGTTCAGGCTTACTCCCCTCGGCTGGCTTCAAGCGCGAGCGCCTTGGCGCACTCGCCCACCAGTTCCGGGCCGCGGTAGATCAAGCCGGTGTAGAGCTGAACCAGATCGGCGCCCGCGCGCAGTTTTTCGACCGCGTCGGCCCCGCTCATAATGCCGCCGACACCGATGATCGGCACGTTGTGGCCCAGACGCTGGCGCAGCCGCGCAATCACCCGGGTCGAGGCGGCGCGTACCGGCGCCCCGCTCAGTCCACCCGCTTCATGCGCATGGGCCAGCCCGGCCACGGCGTCGCGCGCCAGCGTGGTGTTGGTGGCGATGACGCCATCGAGGCCATGCGTCAGCAACTGATCGGCGATGACGTCGATGTCGGCGTCTTCAAGGTCGGGGGCGATTTTCAGCAGCATGGGCACATGGCGGCCATGCTGTTGCCGCAGGCGCTCGCGCGTGGCGGCGAGGCCTTGCAGCAGGCCCTGCAGGGCGGCGTCGGTTTGCAACTGGCGAAGGTTGCGGGTGTTGGGCGACGAAATATTGATGCTGACATAGTCGGCCTGGGTGTACACCCCTTCCAGGCCCAGCCGGTAGTCGTCGAGCGCGTGCTCGACCGGGGTGCTGGCGTTCTTGCCGATGTTCAGGCCGATGGGCACGGGGCGATGGCTGCGGCGCACATGACGCAAAAAAGCCTCCAGCCCGGCATTGTTGAACCCCATGCGATTGATCAGCGCCTGCGCCTGCGGCAGCCGGAACATGCGCGGCTTGGGGTTGCCGGGCTGGGCGCGGGGAGTGACCGTGCCGACCTCGACAAAACCAAAACCCATCGCCGCGAGAGCGTCGATCGCCTCGCCATTTTTGTCGAGCCCGGCGGCCAGACCGACGCGATTGGCAAAGCGCAAGCCCAGCAGTTCCACCGGATCGTGTACCGGCGCATGGGCGTACAGAATCGACAGACCGGCAGAATGCGCCATGCGGATGCCGCTCAGCGTGAGGTGATGCGACCATTCTGGATTGAGGCGGAACAAAATAGGGCGAATCAGCGGATAGGAGAGCGGCATGGAGAGCAGACGAGGTCGCTGAGCACAGGGCGGCGCAGCGATAATGAAGACTGACATTTTTCGTGAAGACCCGACATGACGCAAGACGAACTCAAACAGCAGGTCGCCGCGGCCGCGCTCACTCAGGTGCCGCAGGGCGAAATCATCGGAGTTGGCACGGGCTCGACAGTGAATTTTTTCATCGACGCCCTGGCTGGCATCAAGCACCAGATCAAAGGCGCGGTGTCGAGCTCCGAGCGTTCCACCGAGCGCCTGCGCGCGCATGGCATCACGGTGTATGACCTCAACGAGGTGGCGCAGCTTTCGGTCTATGTCGATGGCGCCGACGAAATCGACGCCTCGGGCGCGATGATCAAAGGCGGCGGCGGCGCGCTGACGCGCGAAAAAATCATCGCCGAGGCCGCAGAGCGCTTCATCTGCATCGTCGATCAAAGCAAGCTGGTGCCGGTGCTGGGTAAATTTCCTTTGCCGGTCGAAGTCGTGCCGATGGCGCGGGAACTGGTGGCGCGCCGGTTGCGTGCCCTGGGGGGCGATCCGCGCGAGCGTTCAGGCTACGTGACCGATAACGGCAATCTGATTCTGGACGTTCACGGCCTGGAGATTGCGCAGCCGCGCGAATTTGAAACCCGTGTGAACCAGATTCCGGGTGTGGTGACCGTGGGCCTGTTCGCACTGCGCGCCGCCAACGTCGCCCTGATCGGCACTGCCGAGGGTGTGCAGCGGCGCGATTTTGTCTGACTAATTCTCTGACTAAAACTGAAAGCCCTTGGGGGCGTTCGGGTTTGGCGGTGGCAGCACGGAAGGTTCGGTCGGCACGCGCTTTTGTCCGGGGGCCGAAGCTTTCTGGGCTGTGGGAGGCACCAGCGCCACGGGCTGCGGACGCACGTAGTCGCGCGGCAGTTCGCTCTTCTTCGGATAGCCTGCAGCATCGAGCGCGACGTCCCAATTGCTGGAACTGAAACCGGTGCTCAGTTTGGTGCTGCCGATGATCACCAGCGGGAGCTGGTCGCTGCCGTTCGACAAAGCCTTGTAGGCCTTGATGTCGGCATTGGTCGTGATGGTTTTTTCGGCGAAGGGAATGCCGCGCTGTTGCAGGTAGTCGCGTGCGGCATCGCAGGCCTCGCATTGCGGCGCGGTGTAGAGCGTGACGGGGTATTTGCGCGCCGCTTCACGCAACGCGACGGGAAAGCCGACAAAGCTGCTGGGCGTCGCATTGCCGTTGGCCGACAACGACTGCACAGCCTTGCCCTGCGTGCTGCTGGGCGGTACATCGCTGAAGGTAACCGAGCCGTCCGGGCCGACGATCTTGTAAATCGCCCAGGCGGGCGTGCCCGCGGTCAGGCCGAGCGCCAATGCGGCGGAAAACACGAGGGCGTGGCGCGAAGTTCGTTTCGTCAGTCGTTTCATCGTTCTGTGCAGCAAGGGCCAAGACAAGCTGCAAGTGTGCCACGGCTGCGCCCAGGCTGGGCTGCGAGCGCGGTGTTTTCGCCACAGGCGGCGGGACGGGTTCGGGGCCATCGCGTGCGCTCAGGCGACTTCAGCCGCTTCAGCCGTCATACCGCTGTGGCGGAGCAGGGCATCGATGCGCGGCTCGCGGCCACGGAAGGCTTTGAACGAGTCGATGGCATCGCGGCTTCCGCCCACGGCGAGAATGGCTTGCTGATAGCTCTTGCCCACTTGCGGACTGAGCGGACCTTCTTGTTCGAAGCGCTCAAAGGCGTCGGCCGACAGCACTTCAGCCCATTTGTAGCTGTAGTAGCCCGCTGCGTAGCCCCCGGCGAAGATGTGGGAGAAGCTGTTGACGAAGCGGTTGAACGACGGCGGCTTCAGCACGGCGACTTCGTCGCGGTTCTCGGCCACCAGCGCTTCAATCGCTTCGGGGGTATAGGTGCGCAAATCGTGGTGCAGGCGCATATCGAGCAGCGAAAACTCGACCTGACGCAGGGTCTGCATGCCCGACTGGAAGTTTTTCGCGGCCAGCATTTTGTCGAACAAGGCGCGCGGCATGGCTTGGCCGGTTTCCACATGATGGGTGAGAAAACGCAGCACTTCCCATTCCCAGCAGAAGTTTTCCATCAGTTGGCTGGGCAGCTCCACCGCGTCCCATTCGACGCCAGAGATGCCCGACACGGCGATGTCGTCGACCTGGGTGAGCATGTGGTGCAGCCCGTGGCCAAATTCGTGGAACAGGGTCTGCACGTCGTCGTGGCTCAGCAGGGCGGGCTTGCCGCCCACGGGCGAGGGAAAGTTGCAGGTGAGGGTGGCGACCGGGGTTTGCAGCGTGCCATCTGCGTGCAGCCAGCGCGAACGCACATGATCCATCCACGCGCCCGAGCGTTTGCCGTCGCGGGCGTAAAGATCGAGGTAGAAAAGGCCGACGCTGCGACCCTCGGTGTTTTCGATGCGATACAGCTCGGCGTCAGGATGCCAAGCGTGAATGTCGCCCTCCACCCGCTGCAGCTTCACGCCGAACAGGGTTTCGATCACGCGGAACAGCCCGGCGATGACGGTGGGCAGGGTGAAATATTGCCGCACTTCCTGTTCCGACAGGGCGTAATGCGACTGCCGCAGTTTCTCGGAGGCCCAGGCGATGTCCCAGGCTTCGAGCGAGGCTAGGCCAAGCGCTGTTTGCGCAAAGGTGCGCAGGGTGTCGAGGTCGCGCTGGGCGAAGGGACGGGCGCGGGCGGCGAGGTCGCGCAGAAAGTGCAGCACCTGCTCCGGGGTGTCGGCCATTTTGGGCACCAGCGAGACTTCGGCGTAGTTGGCGTAGCCGAGCAGACGGGCTTCTTCGTCGCGCAGGGCGAGAATTTCAGCCATGACGGCAGAGTTGTCGAACTTTTCATCGCCCAGCTCGCTGGCACGGGTGACATAGGCGCGGTACAGGCGTTCGCGCAGCGGGCGGTGTTCGCCGTGCTGCAGCACGGGCATGTACGACGGATAGTGCAGGGTAAATTTGTAGCCGGGTTTGCCGTCGCGCTCGGCGGCTTCGCGCGCGGCCTGCAGGGCGTCGGCAGGAATGCCAGCGGTTTGTTCTTCGCCAACGTATTCGGCATAGGCCGCTGTGGCATCAAGCACGTGTTCGGAGAAGGTTTGGCTGAGTGCGGCCAGGCGCTCCTGAATTTCGGCGTAGCGGCTGCGGGCGGGGCCTTCGAGCAGCGCACCGCTCAAGCGGAAGTCACGCAAAGCGTGCTCGATGATGCGCTGGCGCGTCGGGCTGAGGCGGGAAAATTCGGCGCTGTCGTGCAGCGCCCGATATTGCCGCAGCAGCCCCTCGTTCTGGCCCAGCCGGGTCCAGAACTCGGTGACCTTGGGCAGCATGGCGTTGTAGGCGGCGCGCAGGGCGGGGGTGTCGGCCACGGCGTTGAGGTGACCGACGACACCCCAGGCGCGGCCCAGATGTTCGGTGGCGCGCTCCAGCGGCTCCACCACGGCGGCCCAGGTGGGAGCAGTGGCGGGTGCGGTGACCTGATCCAGCGTTTGCTCCGCTGCCTGAATCAGCGCGTCGAGCGCCGGCTCGATGTGCTCGGGTTTTACTGCGGCGTAGTCGGGAAGATCGCGAAAATCACACAGCGGGTTGTTGGCGGGCAGAGCAAGCGTCATGGCGTCGGTCGGTGCATCAAGTCGGGTCGGGGACGAGGCTGAAATTATGGGCGGGCGTGGGCTCGCTCGCACGACTCCAGGGTATTGACCAGCAGCATCGCAATGGTCATGGGCCCGACGCCGCCGGGCACCGGGGTGATCCAGCCGGCGACTTCGCTGACACCGTCGAAATCCACATCGCCGCAGAGCTTGCCCGTTGCGTTGCGGTTCATGCCCACGTCGATCACCACGGCGCCGGGCTTGACCATGTCGGCGGTGATCAGGTTTTCACGCCCGACGGCGGCCACCAGAATATCGGCCTGGCGGCACACCGCAGCCAGATCGGCCGTGCCGCTGTGCGCGATGGTGACCGTCGCATTGGCCGCCAGCAGCATCAAGGCCATCGGCTTGCCGACAATGTTCGAGCGGCCCACCACCACCGCCGACTTGCCGCGCAGATCGCGCAGGCCGATGGATTCGAGCATTTTCATGCAGCCATAGGGCGTGCAGGGCTTGAAGCCGGGCTGTCCCACCATCAACGCACCTGCGCTGGCGACGTGGAAGCCGTCCACGTCCTTGGTCGGTGCAATGGCTTCGATCACCTTGTTGGCGTCGATGTGGCGGGGCAGGGGCAATTGCACCAGGATGCCGTGGATCGCCGGATCGGCGTTGAGCGCGGCGATGCGCTCCAGCAGCGCGGCCTCTTGCAGGTCGGCGGCGTATTGCTCCAGCACCGAGTGGATGCCGGTCTGCTCGCAGGCCTTGATTTTGTTGCGCACATAGACCTGGCTGGCCGGGCTGTCGCCCACCAGAATGACGGCGAGGCCGGGGCGATGTCCCGCAGCGGTGCAGGTCTGCGCGCGCTGCGCGACCTGCTGGCGGATTTGGGCGGAGAGGGCGAGACCGTCGATGCGTTGGGCTGTCATGGGAATGGGCTTGGAAAAATGCACCACGCCCGCGTGGTGCGGGCGTGGTGCATGGGGAGGGGATGGATTTATTTCGGTGCGCCGAGCGCAATCTTGAGCAGATCGGCCACGGTGCTGACGTTGAGCTTTTCCATGATGTTGGCACGGTGCGCTTCAACGGTCTTGATGCTGATGTTGAGATCGTCGGCGATTTGCTTGTTCAGCCGCCCGGCCACGATGCGTTCGAGCACCTGCGACTCGCGCGCAGTGAGTCGGCCCAGCAGGGCGCCGCGGCTGGCTTCGGCCTGCTGCTGATCGGCGGTCAGACGCGCTTTCTGCAGCATGCGATCGACGAGGTCGCGCAGCACGACTTCGTTGAACGGTTTTTCGATGAAGTCGATTGCGCCCTTTTTCATGGTGTCCACCGCCATCGGCACATCGCCATGACCGGTGATGAACACCAGCGGCATGCTGCAGCCACGATGCAGCAATTCATCTTGCAGCTCCAGGCCGTTCATGCCGGGCATGCGCACGTCGACGATGAGGCAGGCGACTTCGCGCGGGTCGAAACGGGTGAGGAAACTTTCGGCGGATTCGAAGCAGCGCACGCGGTAGTCGTTGCCTTCGAGCAGCCACTGCAGCGAATCGCGCACGGCCTCGTCGTCATCCACCACATACACGGTACCTTTGTTGGCTGTTTTCATGAGCAATCGAGAAGGATGGGGAAGTGATGAGAAGTGGGGCTTCAGTGGCCGGGGATCACAAGCGGGACGGAAGGAAGTCGGGATGCGCGGAATCGCCGGAGGGACCCGGTGGCCGAGGCCGCTCTTTGGGGGCTCCGAGCGGCAGGGTGAAGCTGAAGAGGCATCCGGCAATCACCGACTGATTGTAATAATTCTCGGCCCAGAGACGGCCCTGGTGATACTCGATGATCGAGCGGCAGATGTTCAGGCCGATGCCCAGGCCTTCGGCCTTGGTGGTGTAGAAGGCTTCGAACAGTCGCTCCATCACGGCTTCATCGATGCCGGTGCCGTGATCTTTGACGGTGAAAGTCACCCGCTCGGCATCCGACATGATCTTGAGCTCGATGCTGCGCAGATTGCCTTGCCGCCCGGCCTTGTCCACCGATTCGGCCGCATTGCGCAGCAGGTTGAGCAGCACCTGCTCGATCAGAATCGGATCGGCGTACAGCGTGGGAATGCCGGGAGCGACGAAGTTAAGCAGCCGCACATTGCGCCGGGTGAGCTCGATTTCGGCCAGTTCCAGGGTGTTGCGCACAATGTCCTGTACGCGGCATGACACCCGCGCGGGCTCGCTCTTTTTCACAAAATCGCGCACCCGTTTGATGACCCCGGCGGCCCGCTGCGCCTGCCGCCCGGTTTTTTCCAGCGCATCGATCAATTCCTGCTGGGTCATGCCGTGGGTCTTGACGCGGGCGATCATGCCCGAGGAATAGTTGCTGATGGCGGTGAGCGGCTGGTTGAGCTCGTGCGCCAGCGACGAGGCCATCTCGCCCATGGTGATCAGTCGGCTGGTGATCTGGGCCTTTTCTTCCTGCTTGCGCGCGGTTTCCTCGGCGCGCTTGCGGGGGGTGATATCGGTGGCGATCAGCAACTGGGCCACCCGGCCGTCCACCCATTGCATATAGCGCTGGCGCACGTCGAACCAGCGGTCGAGCGCTTCGACGTGGGTTTCATGCGCGTTGGAGTGGCCGTCGAGGATTTCGTCGGCGGGCAGGCCGGCAAACGAGTCGACGGTGTCGACATGATCGTCGTCGGCCACCGAGGTCATCTGCCCGCCATTGAGCATGAGGTGGCCATGCACCGACGCGCCGAACCACTGGCGGTAGAGCTTGTTGGCGAACAGCGGTTCTTCGGTGCCCAGCGAGATCACCGACACCGCGGCGTCCAGCCCTTCGAGCACGGCGACGAAACGCTCGTGCGAGGCGGCGAGTTCCTGGCGGATGCGGGTGGGCTCGGTGATGTCGGTGACCGACATGATCCAGCCCGTCTGCTTTTCGCGCACGTCGATCAGCGGCGAGACATAGACCCGCGCGTCGAACTCGCTGCCGTTCTTGCGGCGGATTTTCAGCGCGAATCCCGAGGGTGGCGCCAGGCCATCGAGGCTTTGCTGAATGGCCAGGGCCATTTCAGCGCCTTGTTGCGCGGGCCAGTAGGGGTAGGGCGGCTGGCTGCCGATCAGGTCGCTGTCTTCAAAGCCGGTCATGCGGCAGAACGACAGGTTGACATATTGAATGCGGCCCTGCATGTCCACCGCCTGCATGCCGGTGGAGAGCGAGTTTTCGATGGCGCGGCGAAAGGCGGTTTCGCGGGTGAGCGCCTCTTGTGCGCTTAGGCGTTGGCGCAGCTGGTTCCAGCTCGTCAATAGCGTCCACAGGGTGAGCGCCGACAGCAGGAACACGCTCCAGTACAGGCCCTTGGTCGTCCAGCTCGGGCTGCTGCGATAGCTGCTGACCTGCAGCACCAGCCCGGGCTCGAACGGGGGCAGGGGCGCGCGGTACTGCAGCGCCTTGTCGCGTATGGGCTGGCTTGAAGCGCTGTCGAGCAACTGGTTGTCGGGGCCGAGGAGCGAAACGGCATAGCTGGCATTGAGGTCTTCCGGCACCGAGTTGCGCAAGATGCCATCGACGGAGTACACCACGCCCACCACGCCGGCGAGCTGGTCGTTGCGCACCACCGGCGTGGCGGTTTCGAGCAGCCAGCCGTTGTCGGCGCCCTTGAAGGGTGTTGAGTACGCGGTGCGCTGACTGACCAGCGCCTGCTGCATGAGTTGCAGGCTGTTGGCGCGCTTGAGGGTCTTGCCCACCAAGGTGGCGATCTGCTCGATGGCGAGGTTGGGGTTGCCTTTTTTGAACACCACGGCGCCATCGGGATGTGCGTAGTACACCAAAAGCAACTGCGGATAGCGTCGCAGCAAGCGCAGCGCCTGCACGTCGAACGGCCCGGGTCGGTCTTCATGCAAGGAGAGGTTGTTGGCGATGGCCTGCACTTGGTCCTGCGCGAGGGTGAGGTCGAGGCTGATGCGTTGCTGCGCCCATTCGCTATCGCGCTGCAAATTGTCTTTGTCGCGTTGCAGGTCGGCCTGCTGCGAATAGCTCACCAGCGCGGCCATGGCCGCCAGAAACAGAATGAAGACGACAAGAGGCAGCACTAGCAGCACACGGTCGGACTGCATGCGCCGCAGCAGCGCGCGCGCGCAACAGCCCGAAGCGCTGCGGCCAACTGCGGCGGCGGAAAGTGGAAACGTGCTTTGAAGGATTCACAGGAGCAGTCTAGAGTGTCTGGAACACAGAGCCCTCAAATGTCGGCCCTGCGTTTTGTCGAGAACCGCCCGGTCGTTGAGTTGACCAGCAGATTTTGCGTTGACGCAGTTCGATCTTCAAACGAGGCAGATGGGTGAAAGAAATCGGGCAAAACCGCGCCGTTAATTTCACGATGCGAAATCAAATCTTGTGATTTGAAAAATTGTTTGCGATACTGCGCCACAAATTCATGAGGAGAACATGATGGCTGCCTTACCCGAGATGCAACCCAGCTCACTTTCCGCCGCCGCGGGAGATGCCGATCCCCAGGAAACCCGAGAGTGGCTGGATGCGCTGGACGCGCTGATCGCTGCCGAAGGCCCGCAGCGGGCGCATTTCGTCCTCGAATCGCTGATCGCCGAAGCGCGGCAGAACGGCGTGGACGTGCCCTTCTCGGCCAACACCGCCTACGTCAACACCATTGCCACCGACGACGAGGTGCGCAGCCCGGGCAATGTCGAGATCGAGGAGCGGCTGCGCGCCTACATGCGCTGGAACGCCATGGCGATGGTGGTTCATGCCAACCGTCTGCACCCGGCCGATGGAGGCGATCTGGGCGGGCATATGGCCTCGTTCGCATCGCTGGCCACCATGTATGGCACCGGCTTCAACCATTTCTGGCACGCGCCCACAGCCGAGCACGGCGGTGATCTGATTTACTTTCAGGGCCATAGCGCGCCGGGCATCTACGCCCGTGCCTATATGGAAGGGCGGTTGACGGAAGAGCAGCTCCTGCATTTCCGCCAAGAAGTCGGCGGCAAAGGGCTGTCGAGCTACCCCCACCCCAAGTTGATGCCGAACTTCTGGCAATTCTCAACAGTGAGCATGGGGCTGGGGCCGATCATGGCGATCTACCAGGCGCGCTATCTCAAGTATCTGCACGCCCGCGGCATTGCCGATACCTCCAAGCGCAAGGTCTGGGCTTTCTGCGGCGACGGTGAAATGGACGAGCCCGAGGCGCTCGGCGCCGTGGGGCTGGCGGCGCGCGAAAAACTCGACAACCTGGTGTTCGTCATCAACTGCAATCTACAGCGCCTCGACGGCCCGGTGCGCGGCAACGGCAAGATCATCCAGGAACTCGAAGGCGAGTTCCGCGGCTCGGGCTGGAACGTCATCAAACTCATCTGGGGCTCTTACTGGGACCCGCTGCTGGCGCGCGACAAAGACGGCATCCTGCGTCAGGTGATGATGGATGTGCTCGACGGCGACTATCAGGCGATGAAGGCCAATGACGGCGCCTTCGTGCGCAAGCATTTTTTCGGCCGCGACCCGCGCCTGCTCAAGATGGTCGAGCACATGAGCGACGAAGACATCTGGCGCCTGAACCGCGGCGGCCACGATCCGCAAAAAGTCTATGCCGCCTTCCACGCTGCGGCCAACCATCAGGGCGGCCCCACGGTGCTGCTGGTCAAGACCATCAAGGGCTATGGCATGGGCCGCGCGGCCGAGGCGCGCAATGTGGCGCACCAGGTCAAAAAGCTCACCGATGAAGACATTCGCGAATTCCGCGACCGTTTCAACATCCCGGTGCCCGACAGCGAACTGCCCAAGCTGCCGTTCTTCAAGCCGGCCGACGACACGCCGGAAATGAAGTACCTGATGGAGCGTCGCAAGGCCCTGGGCGGCCCGCTGCCGCAGCGCCGCGAAAAGGCCGACGAACATCTGCCCGTGCCCGATCTGAAAGAGATTTTCCAGCCCATGCTCGAAGCCACGGCCGAGGGCCGCGAAATCTCCACCACCCAGGCTTATGTGCGCTGCCTCAACCAACTGCTGCGCGACAAGACGCTGGGCCCGCGCGTCGTGCCCATTCTGGTGGACGAAACCCGTACCTTCGGCATGGAAGGGCTGTACCGGCAGATCGGCATCTACGCGCCGGAAGGACAGAAATACACCCCGGTCGATCGTGGCGAGGTGATGTATTACCGCGAAGACAAACAGGGCCAGATCCTGCAGGAAGGCATCAACGAAGCGGGCGGCATGTGCTCGTGGATCGCCTCGGCCACCAGCTACTCGCACAGCAACCGCATCACCATTCCGTTCTACATCTTCTATTCGATGTTCGGCTTCCAGCGCATCGGCGACCTGATCTGGGCCGCGGGCGACATGTTGGCGCGCGGCTTCCTGCTGGGCGGCACCTCCGGGCGCACCACGCTCAACGGCGAAGGGCTGCAGCACGAAGACGGCCACAGCCAGGTCATGGCCGCCAACGTGCCCAACTGCATCAGCTACGACCCGACCTTCGCCCACGAGGTGGCCGTCATCCTGCATGCGGGTCTCAAGCGCATGGTCGAGAATCAGGAGAACGTGTTCTATTACCTGACCCTGCTCAACGAAAACTACGCCCAACCCGGGCTGCAGCCGGGCACCGAAGAGCAGATTCTCAAGGGCATGTACCTGTGCAAGCCGGGCAAGGCCGAGGTCAAGCAGCGCGTGCAGTTGCTCGGCTCCGGTTCCATCCTGCGCGAAAGTCTGGCGGCGCAGGAACTGCTGGAAAGCGACTGGGGCGTCGCCGCCGACGTGTGGAGCTGCCCGAGCTTCAACGAACTGGCGCGTGATGGCAAGGCCGCCGAGCGCTGGAACCTGCTGCACCCGACCGACAAGCCGCGCGTGCCCTTCGTCACCCAGCAGCTCGACAAGCACGCAGGCCCGGTGGTGGCCAGCACCGACTATGTGCGCCTGTTCGCTGAACAAATCCGTCCCTTCCTGCCCAAGGGACGCAACTACCGGGTGCTGGGCACCGACGGCTTCGGCCGCTCGGATACCCGCACCGAGCTGCGTCGCCACTTCGAGGTCGATCGCCACTACATCGTGCTGGCTGCGCTGCGCGGTCTGGTCGATGAGGGCGCGCTGCCTGCGGCCAAGCTCACCGAGGCCATTGCCAAGTACGGCATCGACACGGAGAAGGTGTTCTCGCTCTACGCCTGAACGACCGCCGAACGCACACACAACAGGAGACACCCAACATGGCCGTCGTCGAGGTCAAGGTTCCCGATATCGGGGACTTCAAGGATGTGGAAGTGATCGAGGTTCTGGTCAAGGCCGGAGATAAGATCGCGGTTGATCAATCGCTGGTCACGGTGGAGAGTGACAAGGCCAGCATGGAGATCCCCAGCAGCGCAGCCGGCGTGGTGAAGGCGCTGCGGGTGAAGCTGGGCGACAAGGTGAACGAAGGCACGGTTTTGCTCGAACTCGACGCCGCAGGCGCCGCCGACGCACCGCCCGCCGCAGAAGCTCCGTCCGCTCCGGTCGTTCCGGCAGCAGCCGAGCCTGCGCAGCCCGAGGCATCGCCGCTGGTCGCGCTGCCTCCTGCGGCGGTTGGCGTGGGTTTCGCCTCTGAGCCGCGTCACCACACCCCGCCTACCGCCGCGCTACCGGTGCACGAGCCTGCAGCAACCACTGCGCTGTTGCCGCACGCTTCGCCGAGTGTGCGCAAGCTGGCGCGTGAACTCGGCGTGCCGCTGGCGGAAGTCAAGGGCAGCGGCAGCAAGGGCCGCATCACCGCGGAGGATGTGCAAGCCTTCGTCAAGGCGGTGATGTCAGGCCAGACCGTGACTCAGGCCGCGGCTGTGGCGGGAGTCGGTGCGGGCAAGGGCGCGGCCAGCCTGGGCGGGCTCACGCTCCTGCCCTGGCCCAAGGTGGATTTTGCCAAGTTCGGCCCGGTCAGCAGCCAGCCGCTGTCGCGCATCAAAAAGCTCTCGGGCCCCAATCTGGCGCGCAACTGGGCGATGATTCCGCATGTCACCCAGTTCGACGAGGCCGACATCACCGAGCTGGAGGAATTCCGCAAGAGCAGCAACGAACGCATGGCTAAGCAAGGCGTGAAGCTCACCATGCTCGCCTTTGTGATGAAAGCCTGCGTGACGGTGCTCAAGCAAATGCCCGCATTCAATAGTTCGCTCGATGAAAGCGGCGAGAACCTCATTCTGAAGGACTACATCCACCTGGGTTTCGCGGCCGATACGCCGCAAGGCCTGGTCGTGCCGGTGCTCAAGGATGTGGACAAGAAGGGCCTGGCGCAAATCGCCAAGGAAATGGGCGAGCTGGCCGCGACGGCGCGCGAAGGCAAGCTCAAGCCTTCAGACATGCAGGGTGCGACCTTCACCATTTCCAGCCTGGGCGGTGTGGGCGGAACGGCCTTCACGCCCATCATCAATGCGCCGGAAGTGGCCATATTGGGGCTGTCCAAATCGCAGATCAAACCGGTCTGGGACGGCGCCGCGTTCCAGCCACGGCTGATGCTGCCGCTTTCGCTGTCGTACGACCACCGCGTCATCGACGGGGCGATGGCCGCGCGCTTCACCACCGTGCTCGGCGAGTTGCTCGCCGATTTGCGGCGTGTGCTGATCTGACCGGGAGCACGATATGGCCATCATCGAAGTCAAGGTTCCCGATATCGGGGACTTCAAGGATGTGGAAGTGATCGAGGTTCTGGTGAAGGCCGGAGACCAGATTGCGGTCGATCAATCGCTGGTCACGGTGGAGAGTGACAAGGCCAGCATGGAGATCCCCAGCAGCGCCGCCGGCGTGGTGAAGGCGCTGCGGGTGAAACTGGGCGACAAGGTAAACGAAGGCACGGTTTTGCTGGAGCTGGACGCTGCGGGTGCGCAGGCAATCGACGAGACTACGCCCGCGCCGCCCGCGCCTGCCGCCTCGCCGACAAACACGGCGCCACAAACCTCACCCGCGCCGCAGGCTGCCGCCGCGTTCTCTGGCAAGGTCGATGTGGAGTGCGACGTGCTGGTGCTCGGCGCTGGCCCCGGGGGATATTCCGCCGCATTTCGCGCCGCCGACCTGGGCCTGAAGGTGGTGCTGGTCGAGCGTTACGCCGCTTTGGGGGGCGTGTGCCTCAACGTCGGCTGCATACCCAGCAAGGCGCTGCTGCATGTGGCCGCAGTCATGGACGAAGCGGCGCATTTCGCCGACCTCGGGGTGGAATTCGGCGCGCCCAAGGTCGATCTCGCCAAGCTGGCGGCGCACAAAGGCAAGGTGGTGGGCAAGCTCACCGGCGGTCTGGCGGCCATGGCGAAAATGCGCAAGGTCACCGTCGTGCGCGGCTATGGGGCGTTCATCGACGCGCACCATGTGCAGGTCGAACTCACCGAGGGCGAGGGTCAAAACAAGACCGGCGCCACGCAGACGGTGGGCTTTCAGCGCGCCATCATCGCCGCAGGTTCGCAGGCGGTGCGCCTGCCCTTCTTGCCCGATGACCCGCGCATCGTCGATTCAACCGGCGCGCTCACCCTGGAGCAGGCGCCGAAGAATATGCTCATCGTCGGCGGCGGCATCATCGGGCTGGAGATGGGCACGGTGTATTCCACGCTGGGCGCGCGCTTGGATGTGGTGGAAATGCTCGATGGTCTGATGCCCGGCGCCGACCGCGATCTGGTGAAGGTCTGGCAGAAGCTCAACGCCAAGCGCTTCGACCGCATGATGCTCAAGACCAAGACGGTGGCCGCCCAAGCCAAGCCCGACGGCATCTGGGTGACGTTTGAGGGCGAAGGTGCTCCTACCGAGCCGCAGCGCTACGACCTGGTGCTGCAAGCCGTGGGCCGCGCGCCCAATGGCCGCAAAATCGCGGCCGACAAGGCCGGCGTGGCGGTGAACGAGCGCGGATTCATTCCGGTGGATGCGCAGTTGCGCACCAACGTGCCGCACATCCATGCCATTGGTGACATCGTCGGCCAGCCCATGCTGGCGCACAAGGCGGTGCACGAGGGCCATGTCGCCGCCGAGGTGTGCGCGGGCGAACTCAAAGGCGACGACGCGCTGGCGAAGTCGGCCTTCGACGCGCGGGTGATTCCCAGCGTGGCCTATACCGATCCGGAGATCGCCTGGGTCGGCCTGACCGAAGACGCAGCCAAAGCGCAAGGCATCGCCGTGACCAAGGGGCTGTTTCCGTGGACGGCATCGGGTCGGGCTATCGCCAACGGGCGTGACGAGGGTTTCACCAAGCTGTTGTTCGATAAGGCGACGCACCGCATCGTCGGCGGCGGTATTGTCGGCACCCACGCGGGCGACCTCATCAGCGAAATCGCCCTGGCGATCGAGATGGGGGCGGACGCGGTGGACATCGGCCGCACCATCCATCCGCATCCCACACTGGGCGAATCCGTGGGTCTGGCGGCTGAGGCAGCAGAGTGCAGCTGTACCGATCTGCCGCCGCCACGGCGATAAAAAAACGGGCCTCGGCCCGTTTTTTTGTAAGCAGCTTGGCAATGAACGCCGGATTCGCTTATTGCCCCGCCTGTGCCGCCGCATCGCTCGTGCTGCTGCCAGGGTCGTCTTGCGCGACTTCGGTCTGCGGGCTCGTCATGATGCGGCGCGCGCCGTCGAAGCGTTTGGCCCAGTAAGGCGAATCGAGATTTTCGACGCGCACAGTCTGGCCTGGTCGGGGAGAGTGAATGAACTGACCATCGCCGATGTAAATGCCCACATGCGAGAAGGCTCGGCGCAGCGTGTTGAAAAACACCAGATCGCCCGGTTTGAGCTGGCTTTCTGGAATCTTTTCTCCTTCGTGCGCCTGCTCCGCGGCGTTGTGCGGCAGCACCGTGCCCAGCGTTTCCTGATAGACGTAGCGCACAAAACCCGAGCAATCGAAGCCGCTGCGCGCAGAGTCGCCGCCGTAGCGATATTTCACGCCCAGAAAGCTCAGTGCATTGACCACCAAGTCGGAAGCCCGGGTGGAGACCTGATGCACAAAGCCGTTTTGCGTCAACCATTGGCGCAGTGAGGCGTCGTCGCGCTGGGCGTTTTGCACGTCTTGCACCGCTTTTTCAGAGGGCTGCGCCGGGTCGATCTGGGGCAGCACACGCGGGCCGGCCCAGACTGAGGTGATGCCGCACGGTCCTAACAGGCAACAGGTCAAGGCAATCTGGGCGAACAAGGGGTTGACACGCATAATCGCGTGAATTTAGATAGAACGCTTGAATGTGTCAATCATTGTGCAGTGCAAGAAGCATTGCCGCCTCAACGGGAAAACACGATGTTCACTGCCTGGAAACTCAATCAGACCGATCAAGGCTTCAGTGCCACCCTGGCGGCATGGCCAGACGAAGAACTCCCTGCGGGAGACGTGACCGTCGCGGTGGAATATTCCACCCTGAACTACAAAGACGCGCTGGCGCTGACCAACCGCGGCCCGGTCGTGCGGCGCTGGCCCATGGTGCCGGGCATCGACGGCGCAGGCACGGTGCTTGAAAGCACGCATGCCGACTGGCAGCCTGGCGACCGCTGGGTGCTCAACGGCTGGGGCGTGGGCGAAACGCATTGGGGCTGCCTGAGCCAGCGAGCGCGGCTCAATGGAGACTGGTTGATCCGGCTGCCCAAGGCCTTCACCGCGCGACAGGCTATGGCGTTGGGTACTGCCGGTTATACCGCGGCGCTGTGCGTGCTGGCGATCGAGCGGCATGGCGCGCTTCCCGCGCAGGGCAGCGTGCTGGTGACGGGGGCAAGCGGTGGCGTGGGCAGCGTGGCCGTGGCGCTGCTGGCCAAAATGGGATGGACGGTCGTGGCGTCAACTGGCAAGTTGCAGGAGCAAGCCTATTTGCGCGCGCTCGGGGCCGCTGAGGTGATCGACCGCAACACGCTTTCGTCGCCCGGCAAACCGTTGCAGAAAGAGCGCTGGGCGGCGGTGGTGGATACGGTGGGCAGCCACACCCTGGCCAACGCCTGCGCACAAACCCGCTGGGGCGGCGTGGTGGCCGCGTGCGGACTGGCGGGAGGCATGGATTTCCCAACCACGGTGGCGCCCTTCATTCTGCGGGGCGTGACACTGGCGGGAATCGACAGCGTGATGCAGCCGCAGTCGGCTCGGTGCAAAGCCTGGCAGAAGCTGGCCGATCTGATCGATGCGCCGATGCTCGATCAGATCGCTCACGACATCCCGCTCGATCAGGCTCAAACCGCTGCGCAAGAATTGCTCGACGGCAAAGTGCGGGGTCGGCTTGTGGTGAAGATTTGATCGCGGCTCCCCTCAGCTCATCGATGAGTCAGTTCGGCGTCAGCGCCCATTCCTAGGCTGGGCCGCATTCATACAAAACAGGAGACAGTGCGATGATTGATGCGTCTTACGCCGATTTTTACCGCCGCAGCGTCGATTCACCCGAAGCTTTCTGGGCCGAGCAGGCGCAGGCCATCGATTGGAAAAAGCCGTGGAACAGTGTGCTCGACCGCAGCAAACCGCCATTCTCCGCCTGGTTTTCGGGGGGCTTGACCAACCTCTGTCACAACGCGGTCGACCGCCATCTGCCGGAGCGCGCCGGGCAAGCCGCGCTGGTGTATGTGTCCACCGAAACGGGCCAGGAGGTGAGCTATAGCTACGCCGAGCTGCACCGTGAGGTGCAGATCATGGCGGCCAGTTTGCAGAGCCTGGGCGTCACCCAGGGCGACCGGGTGCTGATCTATATGCCGATGATTCCCGAGGCGGTGTTCGCCATGCTGGCCTGCGTGCGTCTGGGCGCGGTGCATTCGGTGGTGTTCGGCGGGTTCGCGTCGGTGAGCCTTGCGGCGCGTATCGATGACGCGCAACCCAAAGTCATCGTCAGCGCCGACGCTGGATCGCGCGCGGGCAAGGTCGTGTCGTACAAACCCTTGCTCGACGAAGCGCTGCGTCTGTCGCAGCATCCGCCCGAGCAGGTCATCGTGGTCGATCGCGGGCTGGCGGATTGGGCCCGGCAGCAGCCGCGCGATGTTTCCTACGCCGATTTGCGTACCCGGCACGCCCGGGCGGAAGTGCCCTGCGTCTGGGTCGATTCCACCCATCCGAGCTACATCCTCTATACCTCGGGCACGACGGGCAAACCCAAGGGCGTGCAGCGCGATACCGGGGGCTATGCCGTGGCGCTGCAACTGTCCATGCGCGTGATTTTCGGCGGCCAGCCCGGGGAGACGTTTTTCTGTACGAGCGACATCGGCTGGGTTGTGGGGCATAGCTACATCGTGTATGCGCCCTTGCTCTCCGGCATGACCACCATTCTGTACGAGGGCACCCCCATCCGCCCGGATGCCGCTGTGTTCTGGCGCATCGTCGAGCAGTATCGCGTCAATCAGATGTTCTCCGCCCCAACCGCCATGCGCGTGCTCAAGCGCCATGACCCCGCGCTGTTGCAGCGGCACGACCTGTCGAGTCTGCGTGCCATTTTTCTCGCGGGCGAGCCGCTGGACGAACCCACTGGCCGCTGGGCCGCCGAATCGCTGAACAAGCCGGTGATCGACAACTATTGGCAAACCGAAACTGGCTGGCCCATTCTGGCAACCCCGCTGGGATTTCCCGACGTGGCTTCTCGCATGGGCTCCCCCGGCGTTTCCATGCCGGGTTACAAAGTCTGCCTGCGCAACGAGACAGACGGCGAGCCGGTCGCTCCCGGCGAAAAAGGCGTGGTGGCGATCGACTGGCCGCTGCCGCCCGGTTGTCTGCAAACCATCTGGGGCGACGACGCCCGTTTTGTGGATACCTACTGGAGTACATACCCGAACCGGCAGGTGTATTCCACCTTCGACTGGGGCCGTCAGGACGCCGACGGCTATCTCTACATCCTCGGTCGCACCGACGATGTCATCAATGTGGCCGGACACAGGCTCGGCACGCGCGAAATCGAAGAGAGCATCAGCGCGCATCCCGCAGTGGCCGAGGTGGCCGTCGTGGGCGTGCAGGATGCACTCAAAGGACAAGCCGCCTGGGCCTTCGTGGTTCTGCGTCCGGGGCAGGATAATGTGACTGCGCAGGCCAGTCAGGCCTCCATCGCCGCCCACGTCGACGCCCAACTCGGCGCCGTCGCCAGACCCCAGCGCATCTGCCTGGTGACGGCACTGCCCAAGACCCGCTCAGGAAAAATGTTGCGTCGCGCGATCCAGGCGATTTGCGAAGGCCGTGACCCCGGCGACCTCACTACACTGGAAGACCCGCTTGCCCTTCAGCAAATTCCTGATGCAATTGCGCGTCCCTGACTAGGGAAACTCCTAGCCGCCAAGGGTGGACAAGCCCCGTCAGGGTTTGAAAAATATCAGTGCTTGCTTATAAGCAAATTCATATGCCACAAACTGACACGCTCCCGGAACTGGTGACGTCGCCCGCAGATGATCTCTCGGTCGACGCGGATCGGGTGTTCGATTCCGCCGCCGAGCTCTTCGGCGTCCTCGCCACCCCCCTGCGCTTGCGCATCCTCAATTCCATCTGTACAGGCGAAAAAAGCGTGACAGAAATCATGGACTCGGTCGATTCGACCCAGCCCAACGTGTCCCAGCATCTCAAGGTGTTGTATCAAGCCGGTGTGGTCGCCAAGCGCCGCGTCGGTAATCTGGTTTATTACCGTGTGCAGAGCGAGAAGGCAGTGCAGTTGTGCCGGACCGTGTGTACTCAAATTGCCATCGAGCTCGACGATCCTGAATCGGTTTCGCAGACGGATCGCCTGGCCCGACGTGCCTACTAAGCGAGAAAGAGGATGAGTGACTACACAAAAAAGCTAGGCCGGCTGCGTAAAGCACCGGAAAACTTCCTGAGCGCTGAGCAGATCGCCCAGGTTCAGGGAGGTCGCCGCGACTTTTTGCGTAAAGCGTTTCTGACGGCCAGCGCCACCATGGCCGCTGGCGGTGCAGCGAACGTCTACGCAGCCGATCGCAAAGACTGGGAGGGTGACAAGGGCAGCAAGTTCATCCTGAAAGAGCAGGAGTGGCGCACCACTCTGGGCGCTCCGGTGAACGAGCCGCCTTACGGCATGCCGTCCAAGTACGAAAAGGACTTGGTGCGCCGCATCAGTCCGGGTCTGGCTGCGGTGAATCAGGCCAACGTGGCCTTTGCGCCGCTGCAAGGCATGTTCGGTATCGTCACGCCGGCGGGTCTGCACTTCAACCGCTCGCACCAGGGCTGGTACGACATCAATCCGGAAGACTTCCGCTTCATGGTGATGGGTGAGAAGAATCTCATCAAGAAGCCCAAGGTCTATACCGTGGGCGACATCATGCGCATGCAGCCGGTGTCGCGCTTCCACTTCATCGAATGCGGCGCTAACTCCGCGATGGAATGGGGCAACGTGGCACTGCCGACCGTGCAATATACGCACGGCATGGTGTCCTGCTCCGAGTTCACCGGTGTGCCGCTCATCGACATTCTCGAAGACTGCGGCGCCGACCTCAAGGGTGTTCGCTTCATCATGGCGGAAGGCGCTGACGGCTCGACCGAAAACCGCACCATCCCGATGTCGCTCGTGCTGTCGGGTGAGGTGCTGGTGGCCTACGGCCAGAACGGTGAAATGCTCCGCCCGGAAAACGGCTACCCGCTGCGTTTGGTGGTGCCGGGGGTCGAAGGCGTTTCCAACATCAAGTACCTGCGCCGCATCAAGCTCGGTACCCAGCCTTTCGCCACCAAGGACGAAACCGTGGGCTACGTCGATCTGATGCCCGATGGCCGTCTGCGTCAATACACCTCGGTCATGGAAGTCAAGTCGGTGATCACCTCGCCGTCCGGTGGTCAGGTGTTGTTGGACAAAGGGCTCTACAACGTCTCGGGTCTGGCTTGGTCGGGCCGCGGCAAAATCAAGCGTGTCGATGTCTCGTTCGACGGCGGCGTGAACTGGCAGCCCGCGCGTCTTGAAGGGCCGATCCAGAGCAAGGCATTCACTCGGTTCAATGTGCCTTGGGTTTGGAAGGGGCAGGTCGCCTTCCTGCAAAGTCGCGCGATTGACGAAACCGGCATGGTGCAGCCCACCTATGAAGAACTGCGCAAAGTGCGCGGTACTCGGTCCGTCTATCACAACAACGCAATCCAAACTTGGCAAGTTGAAGAAAATGGAGATGTTCGCAATGTCCAACTCGCGAATTCGTAAAGCCGCGCTGGCGGTCATTCTGGGAGGAATGTTTGTCGGCGGCGCCACGGTGGCCTCGGCGGCGGGCATGCCCGTCCATCCCCAAGT
The DNA here is from genome assembly GCF_900634595.1 of Thiomonas sp. OC7. Lineage (NCBI taxonomy): Bacteria > Pseudomonadati > Pseudomonadota > Betaproteobacteria > Burkholderiales > Thiomonas > Thiomonas sp. OC7. The sequence goes on from NZ_LR131953.1 coordinate 3,178,443, forward strand.
CCCCGCAAAGGACCTGAAGCTCGATGCCACCCTGGGTCGTACGGCAACGCCCGATGAAATCAAGGCCTGGAACATCGACGTTCGCCCTGATTTCGCCGGCCTGCCGGTCGGTCAAGGCAGCGTGGCAACCGGCACCAAGCTGTGGGAGGCCAAGTGCGCTTCGTGCCACGGTGACTTTGCCGATTCCAACGCGGTGTTCCCGCCTCTGGTCGGTGCCTACCAGGCCACCAAGCAGGACATCAAGACGGGTCGTGTCGCCAAGTTGGCGAACACCAATGATGGCGCAACCACCATTGAAAAGCTGTCCACGGTGTCCACGCTGTTCGACTACATCCACCGCGCCATGCCTTGGAACGAGCCGGGCTCGCTGACCTGGGACGACACTTATGCGCTGGTGGCCTACCTGTTGAACCTGGCCAACGTGGTGCCCGGCAACTTCGTACTGACCCGTGACAACGTGCAACAAGTTCAGGACATGCTGCCTAACCGCAATGGCATGATCTGGAACCACGGCATGTGGCCAGGCAAAGAGATCGGGAATGGGGGTATCCCGGATACCCACAACACGGATTGCATGAAAAACTGCGCACCAGCTCCCAAAATCACCAGCTTCATTCCTGAGTTTGCGCTGAACAATAACGGCAATCTGGCAGATCAGTACCGCACCTGGGGTCCGATCCGCGGCATGATGACCGAATCTGCGGCAGAGCAGGAAAAGAAAGCCAAGGAAAAAGCCGCGGCGGACAGCAATCCTGACGCCAAGGTGGTTGCTCTTTTGAAAGACAAGTCCTGCCTGGCCTGCCATAGCTTGGGTGACAACAAGCTGGTCGGCCCAGGTTACAAGGAAGTCGCTGGCAAGTATGGCGGCAAAAAAGATATGGTCGCCGAGTTGACCACACGCATCATCAAGGGCGGTTCAGGTGTGTGGGGCTCTATCCCCATGCCGCCGCAAACCATCAGCGAAGGCGATGCCAAGATGATTGCGCAGTGGATTGTCGACGGCGCGAAGCAGTAATACGTTATCAAGATACAGGTACTGTCCTGTTCACTTTAAGGAGAAGACTGATGAATCAAACTCGTCGCCAGGTCATGCAGATTGGTGCAGGCGCAGCCGCCCTGGGCGTTGCTGCAACCGCTGGTCTCATGCCCAATATTGCCCTGGCTGCTGACGCTCCGGGTTGGAATGCGCCCCTGTTCGAAGCCAAGTCGTTTGCCGACGCGGCCAAGATCTGGGGTGGAACGCCTACCGAAAGCACCGATGTCAGCATCATCGGTCCGGACATCGCCGAAAACGGCGCTGTTGTGCCCGTGGGTGTGAAAAGCAATGCAGCCGGTACCACCGCGCTGGGTATCGTGATCGAAAAGAACCCGACGGTCCTCGCCGGCATGTTCAACATGACCGACGCTTCGGTGCCCAACGTGGCCACCCGCGTCAAAATGGCGCAGACCTCCAACGTCTATGCCGTGGCCAAGGTTGGCGACAAGCTGCTGTTCAGCAAAAAAGAGATCAAGGTCACGCTGGGTGGTTGCGGCGGCTGATTAGCCTGCGGCAACCCGATCCCACGCGATCCAGCAACCCGATCTATTGATACCGTTTTGAATTTTGCTGATTCCAGCAACACACCTATTTAAGGAGTAACACGATGGCATTTCCGATGCGTATGCGGGCGAACGTCGAAGGCGACGCTGTGGTCGTTCGCGTTCTGATGACCCACCCCGAAGAGACCGGCCTGCTGAAAGACAAAGCTGGCCAAATCATTCCCGCCCACTTCATTCAGTCCGTCACCTGCAAAAATGGGGACAAGACCGTGATGACCTGCGACTGGGGCACGGCCATCTCCAAAAACCCGTTCCTGGAGTTCCGTTTCAAGGGCGGTAAAGCCGGTGACAAAGTGACTGTGTCCTGGATCGATAACAAGGGCGATACGTCCACTGCAGACACCACGGTGTCTTGATGCATCTCATGCGCGAAGCCGAACGGCTTTGCGCATTCTGGTTTATTCACCGCTGCGAGGAGACTATGAGAAACCGTACAAAAAAGACGGCCATCTTGGCCGGGGTTGCGCTACCCGCCATGCTGTGGGTCGGAGGATTTGCCGTACAGGCAAATGCGGCTTCACTGACCAATGAGGGCAATCAATATCTAGCCCTGATGAACGAAATGGGCGGTAACCCCGCTGATTTCAATATCGATGACGGCAAAAAACTTTGGACCGAAAAACGCGGCCCAAAAAATGCCTCGATGGAACAATGCAATCTGGGCCTTGGTCCCGGGGTGCTGAAGGGTGCGTATGCCCAGCTTCCGCGTTACTTTGCTGACACCGGCAAGGTGCAAGATCTGGAGTCCCGCCTGATTACCTGCATGGAAACCCTGCAAGGCTTTACTGAGCAGCAAGCTGAGCATGATGCTTTCGCCAAAGAAAGCGGCAATGCGACACCGCTGGTCAACATGGCGATGTATGTTGCCCATGAATCTGACAATATGAAAATCGCCATTCCGCAAAACACGCCGGAAGAAAAATTGGCGTATGAGAATGGTAAAAAGCTGTTCTTCTATCGTGGCGGGCCCTTCAGTTTTTCTTGCGCCACCTGTCACTCCGAGAAGGATAAGCGGATCAAAATCTCCGCATTGCCTGATCTCGTTGACACTGGGCCCAAGGGCGCTGCAGTGTCTTACGCGACATGGCCAGCTTACCCCAACTCGCAAGGTGTAGCTCGTACGCTTGAATGGCGCATGCTGGCTTGCTTCCGTCAACAACGCTTCCCCATGCCCAAGATGACTTCGAATGCGGTCATCGACCTGATTACCTACATGGGTGTGAATTCGAATGGCGCTACCCTGCACACGCCTTCGTTCAAGCGCTGAGACCTGAGGAGACAACATGAAAAGAACCACTTTGTTCGTACTCATGACGGCAGCGGCCGGAGTTCTTGGCGGCTGCGCAGGCATGAATCAATCCGCCTCTGAGGGGGGCAACCCGTTTGCGACAGCCTCCTTTCAGAGCATTCTGAAAAATGACTTTGCCCCGAAGGGACAAGCTAAACTAGATCGCCTGGTTCAGACCAAGCAGCAGTATGAGTGCTCTAAATATGAGTATCTCGGAAAACCCATGCCTGCCGAAATGAGCAAAAAACTCGAATCTGAGGCTATGGCGGGTATCGCCTATCCCAAGGATGGTAAATTCCTGGGAGACTGGAAGGCGGGCCTGAAGATTGCACAGGACGGCAAGGGCAAGCAATGGAGTGACAATCCTGACAAGCCTAGCGGCGGAAATTGTCTGGCCTGCCATGAAATGGTCAAGAATGATCCTTCGCAAGGCAATATCGGCCCTTCACTGGTGGACTACGGAAAACTTCGCGGCAATAGCGAGGCCATCCTGAAGTACACCTGGGGTCGGATTTATGATTCTTCAGCTTACAACGCATGCAGCTGGATGCCTTCATTTGGTGCGCACCACATTCTGACTGAGCAGCAGATGAAGGACGTGATGGCGCTTCTGATGGATCCGAAGTCTCCCGTTAACGCCAACTAATAATAAGAAACTTAATTTGAGTGGCGCCCGCCTGATCGCTATTGATTTGGCGGGCTTTTTATTTTTTTGATGAGGATATTTGAATGAGCCTGACCCGTCGTGAATTTATGGGTGTATTGGCAGCTGCTGCGGCCACCGGTTTTCCCATGACCCGCGAGGCAACCGCCGCGGAAGTCAAAAGCCTGTACAACCCGCCCAAGAGCGGCAATGTGCATTTTCTGCACATGACGGATAGTCACGCGCATTTGCGTCCCGTGTATTTCCGTGAGCCGAATGTGAATATCGGTATTGCCGGAATGGAAGGGCACCTGCCCCACCTTGTGGGCACGAATTATTTGAAGCGGGTCGGCTTCAAGCCGAATACCCGTGAGTCTTATGGTTTCACCTATCTCGATTTTGTGCGCGCGGCCAAGCAGTACGGCAAGATGGGTGGTTATGCCCATATCGCGACCCTGGTCAAGCAATTGAAGGCTTCGCGGCCGGGCGCCTTGTTGCTCGACGGCGGCGATACCTGGCAAGGCACAGCCCTATCGCTGTGGACCAAGGGACAGGACATGGTCGACGCTCAGTTGAAACTGGGTGTGGACGTGATGACGGCGCACTGGGAATTCACCTACGGCCAAGACCGCGTGAAAGAGATCGTCGATAAGGATTTCAAGGGCAAGATCGATTTTGTCGCGCAGAACGTGAAAACGGCGGACTTCGGTGATCCAGTTTTCCCGAACTATGTGATGAAGCAGATGAATGGCGTGCAGGTCGCCATCATCGGGCAGGCTTTCCCCTACACGCCAATCGCCAATCCGGGTTATCTGATCCCCGACTGGACTTTCGGTATTGATACCGACCACATGCAAAAGGTGGTCAAGGAAGTGAAGCAGAAGGGCGCCCAACTGGTTGTGGTGATCTCTCACAACGGTATGGACGTCGACCGCAAGATGGCCAGTCTGGTGGAGGGCATCGACTGCATTTTCGGTGGACACACCCATGATGGCGAGGCCGTGGCTGTGGAAATCCGCCGTCCTTCTGGCGGTATGACCCTGGTGACCAACGCCGGCTCTCACGGCAAGTTCATGGGCGTGATGGACTTCGATGTTCGCGGTGGCAAGATGGTGGGCTACAAGTACAAGCTCCTGCCGGTGTTCTCCGAGTTGTTGCCAGCCGACCCTGAAATGGAGGCCTTGATCACCAAGGTGCGCGCGCCGTACGAAAGCAAACTGACCGAAGTGCTGGCGCACACCGAAGGTTTGCTGTATCGCCGTGGCAATTTCAACGGTACGTGGGACCAACTGGTGGTCGATGCGATGCTGGCCGTTCGTGGCGGCGATCTCGCGTTCTCGCCGGGTTTCCGCTGGGGCGGCAGCCTGCTTCCTGGTGCGCCCATCACCCGCGAAGACATGATGACGCAGTTGGCCATCACCTACCCGTACTGCACCCTGTCCGAGATGACGGGCGAGACGGTCAAGAACGTGATGGAAGACGTCTGCGACAACCTGTTCAATCCGGATCCCTACTACCAGCAGGGTGGTGACATGGTGCGGCTGGGTGCGCTGGAGTACAGCTGTGCCCCGAAAGAAAAAATGGGCAATCGCATCCAGGACATGCGTCTGGGCGGCAAGCCGCTCGATCCCAAGAAGACCTACAAGGTCGCGGGATGGGCGCCGGTTCAGCAGGCCAGCGCAACACCCGACAACCCGCCGATCTGGGATATTGTCGAGGAGTATCTCAAGCACCAGAAGGTCATCAAGCCCTTGAAGGTGAATGAGCCCAAGCTCATCGGCGTGAAGGGCAATCCGGGTCTGGCGAACTACAACAAGATGTTCTGAACTCGCTGATTGCAGCGCATAAAAGCGGCCCGCTCAACGCAGCGGGCCGTTTGCTTTGGCTGCGAACGTGCTGCGTTTACCCGCCACTTGAGAAACACAAGCCAAGTTTTTGATCTTGCTTGTTATTGCAGCCTTTGATAGGCTGGTCACATTATTTTCATCTTGCCTTGCGGTCATCATGCAGTCTTCCTTTTTTTACTCTCCTGAGAAACACGATGGGCCTTCCCAAGGGTTTCTCACCTTTTTGGGAAGATGGACGCCGAAGGGGAGACTCGGTGGCGCTCTGTTGTACTGGCCGGGCGTTCTGGTGGCGGCGTTGTTCGCCCTGTCCTTGATCGCGACGCCCGCTTTCGCAGCGATCAGCAAAGAAACGACCGAACGGCCGACTGCTCAGAAGCAGGTCGCCAAGAAACCAGCGACACGATCAACTCATCAAGTGCGATCAGCTGGTCTTTCAAAGAAACGCGGCAAAGCCGAGGCGAAGACTGAGCCGGTCAGGAAAGTCACAGCGAAAGAGCGAGAGGCTCGGCAGGTTGCGGTGGATAAGCGCGCGCATCCCAGTGCCCGACCGATCGTGGCCAAGATGCGTCAGGGCGCGGCTTCCAGGCGTATCGCTGTGACTGTGCGCAACAAGAAGGCGCGCACAGGTCAATTGCCCGCTACGCGGATTGCCGTTGAGAAACGCCGTCCGGATCCGCTCGTTCTGAAAGCAGCCCTGATGACCGGGGCGGCCTCATCCGTGGTGCGCGCGACGGATGAATTGCAGATCTCACCGAGGTCCACGGCAGCGAACGACGACCCGCTGAGTTTGCGTTCGGGTTCCGCTTTGGTCGTTGACGAGGGTACGGATCGCGTGCTTTTGAGCAAGAACGCCGATACTGCGCGCCCGATTGCCTCACTCACCAAGCTGATGACCGCCGCGGTGATTCTCGATGCGCAGCAGCCGATGGATCAGGTCATCGAAATCACCGATGCCGATATCGACACCCTGAAGTGGAGCTCCTCGCGCTTGCGCCCCGGCACGAAACTCACGCGGGAAGAACTGCTCAAGCTGGCCCTGATGTCCTCTGAAAACAGGGCGGCGCATGCTTTGGCGCGCAACTATCCCGGGGGCTTGGCGGCCTTCATACCTGCGATGAATGCCAAGGCGCGTTCTTTGGGCATGAATACCACGCGTTACGTGGAGCCGACCGGCCTGTCGCCGCAGAACGAATCGACCGCACATGATCTCGCGCTGCTGGTCAAGGCGGCGTATCACTATCCCCTGATCCGCGAGTTTTCCACCCATCCCGAGAGCGAGGTGGAGGTCGGCCCGCGCACACTGCAATTCCGAAATACCGATCATTTGGTGTTTAACCGCGGTTGGGACATCCTGCTGCAGAAAACCGGTTACATCAACGAAGCGGGGCATTGCCTGGTGCTGCAGACCAAGTTTGAAGGGCGCCGGGTGATTGTGGTGCTGCTCGATGCGTGGGGTAAGTACTCGCATTTTGGCGATGCCCAGCGCATCCGCACTTGGCTGGAAGCCAAGGGCTTCGACGCCCTGCATGATCCGGTAGCCCGTACAGAGGCGTTGCCTGCCCGAGGGCCGGAAAACGCCGCGGCCTTGGTGCGGACCGCCTTTGTGGAAAAGCCGTCATCCGCCGACCTTGGCGAGTGAGTTCAACACCGCGCGTTTTGGGGCGCGGTCGCCGAATCAGCGCCGCGGGCCTTTGTAGCCGAGCGCGGCCGAAATGCGCTGCGCCGTCAGCTGCACCTTTTCCAGCCAGTCTTCCATCAGCCGGTCGGCTGGCGCAGAGAGCGACAGACCGGCCACCAGAGCGCCGCTGTCGTCGTAAATGCCGGCCGCCATGCAGCGCACTCCGAGTTCGAGTTCTTCGTTGTCACGCGCATAACCGTCATGGCGCACTTTGGTCAATTCGCGCTCGAGCAATTGGGGGTTGGTGATGCTGTTGCGCGTCTGCCCGGCTAGGCCGGTACGCAGGGTGTAGGCCTTGACGCGGGCCACCTCGTCGGCTGCCAGAAAGAGTTTGCCGACCGAGGTCAGATGCAGGGGCGCCCGCCCGCCCACGGATCGAATGACCTGCATGCCGGAATGTTCACTGTAGGTGCGTTCGATATAGACGATTTCGTCGCCTTGCCGCACGCTCAGATTGACCGGTTGATGGGTCAGTCGGTGAAGTTCGCGCATGGGGCCGAGCGCCGCGTCGCGCACGCTCAGACGCGCCTTGACCAGATTGCCATATTCGAGCAGCCGCATGCCTAGGCGGTAGGTGCCGGCTTCAACTCGCTCGACCATGTGACCAACGACCAGATCGTTGAGGATGCGGTGAGCCGTGGATGGGTGCAGGCCGGTTGCGGCGCCGATGTCTTTGAGTTGCATCGGATCGGGGTTTTGCGCCAGAACGTCCAGCAGCGCAAAGACTCGCCCGAGCACCTGGATGGTGGGTTCGGCGGGTGCTGCGAGCGGTTCGGATTTGCGGGAAACAGAAGAATGCTGCATTGCAAAAATTTTATATGCTGGAACAGTCTTTTGTATATCGGAAAAACGCGAGGCCTTGCAGTTCGTTTCGTAGTTCAGCCAGCGTGGTTCGTCAGCCAGTCACCAGCCAGCCGACTGATAATGCGGGAATGAAAAAACGCGTAGGTCTCTTCATTACCTGTCTGGCCGATGTCATGCGGCCGAGCATTCCGATGGCGGCCGTCGAGTTGCTGGAATCGGCGCATTTCGAGGTGCATGTGCCCATGGCGCAGACCTGTTGCGGGCAACCCGCCTACAACTCGGGCGACCACCGAACGACTCTGGCGCTGGCGGAAAAGTTTCTCGACGAATTCGAGTCGTTCGACTATGTGGTCGCCCCGTCCGGCTCCTGCATGGGCACGATAAAGACACACTATCCGGATGTGCTCAAAGACCAGCCGGATTTGCTGCGTCGTTTCGCCGCTATACAGTCGCGTCTGTTTGAACTCACCGACTTTCTGGTGCGTGTGGCCCATCTGACCGAGGTGCCCGGCGCGTTCGAGGGGGAGGTGACGTATCACGATTCCTGCTCGGGTTTGCGCGAATTGGGCATCAAGCAACAGCCCCGCCAACTGCTGTCGCTCGTGCCCGGACTCAGTCTGTGTGAAATGGAGCAATGCGAGCAGTGCTGCGGCTTTGGGGGTACCTTCGCGGTGAAGTACGGCAATATTTCTGCCGCCATTGCCGATGACAAGTGCGCCAACATCCAGGCGACCAAGGCGCGTGCCGTGGTGCTGGGCGATCTGGGCTGCATGATGCAAATCGAAGGGCGGCTGCGGCGGCAGGGAGACAACACAACTCAGGTGCTTCATATCGCTGAAGTGCTGAGTGGAAAGCGCTGATCATGGAATCACAGACTCTGCATTTCAAGGCGCGCGTCGGCCAGAAGCTGGCTGATCAGCGTTTGCAGCAAAACCTCAAGAAACTCTCGACCAAGTTTGTGACCGGCCGGGCAGCGGCCATCGCTGCGCTGGACGGGTTCGAGCAGATTCGAGATGCTGCGGTGAATCGTCGCAACGTGGCGCTGAAGACGCTCGATGTCTGGCTGGAGCGATTCGAAGCCGAAGCGCTGCGCCGCGGCACCACGGTGCTCTGGGCGCAAACCCCGCAGGAAGCCGCCGATCTGGTGGTGCAGATCGCCCGAAAGCACGATTGCAAGCAGGCCATCAAGTCGAAGTCGATGGTGTCGGAGGAGATGGGCTTGAACGCGGCGCTGGAAGCCGCAGCCGTGCAGGTGACGGAGACCGATCTGGGCGAGTACATCCTGCAGATCAATGGTAACGAGCCCCCTTCGCACATCATTGCGCCCGTGGTGCACAAAGACAAAGAGGAGATTGCCGATCTGTTCGCGCGCACGCACCACACGCCGCGCAAGACCGACATCCCCGAGATGACCCGTGAGGCCCGCGAGGTGCTGCGGGCGAAGTTTCTGTCGGCCGATATGGGCATTACCGGGGGCAATTTCGTGGTGGCTGAAACCGGCTCCGTCGCCCTGGTCACCAATGAGGGCAACGAGGGCATGTGCACCATCCTGCCGCGGGTGCATGTCGCGGTGACCGGGGTGGAGAAGGTGCTGCCCACGCTCGAAGACCTGGCGGCGGTGATGCGCCTGCTGCCCCGTTCGGCGACGGGGCAGACCATCAGCAACTACTTCTCCGTGCTCACCGGCCCGAAGCGCGAGGGCGACCGCGACGGCCCGGAGCATATGTATGTGGTGCTGCTCGATGGCGGACGCACCAGTCTGGTGGGCGGTGCGTTTGCCGAGATGCTGCGCTGCATACGCTGCGGCGCCTGTATGAACCATTGCCCCGTCTATCAGAAAATCGGCGGGCACGCCTACGGCTGGGTGTATCCGGGGCCGATGGGGTCGGTGCTGACGCCGAGTTATCAGGGGCTTGAAAGCACGCAGGATTTGCCGCAGGCCGCCACGTTGTGCGGGCAATGTCAGGTCGTATGCCCGATGAAAATCCCGCTGCCCGATCTGCTGCGCAAAATGCGCGAACAGCAATTCGAGCGCGAAATGCGGCCGGGCATGGAGCGCTGGGCCTTGAGGCTGTGGAGCTATGCCGCGCGGCATCCCTGGCTGTATCGGCCGGGGGCGCGGCTGGCGTCGAGGGTTTTTCGGATGATGGGGGGCGAGCGCAGGCGGGTGCAAAACTTGCCAGGCGCCTCGGGGTGGACGGCTTACCGCGATCTGCCTGTGCCGTCGCAGGCAACCTTCAAACAGCAGTTCGCACAGCGCGCCAAGGGCAAGGCGGCAGGGTGACCGCGGAGGTCAAACGCTTGCGGGCAGCGGGTTGAACCAGCCGCCGTCTCGGTAGATTTCAAACGGCGTGAAATTGGATTTGTAGGCCATCTTGCGGCTGTGCGCGATCCAGTAGCCCAGATACACATGCGGCAACTGCATGGAGCGCGCCTGCTCGATCTGCCAGAGGATGTTGTAGGTGCCGTAGCTGGTGCCGGCGTCCGCCGTTTCAAAGAAGGTGTACACCGCAGAAAGGCCGTCGGACAGCACGTCGACCACCGAGACCATCTTGAGGGCGCCAAGCTCTGCGCCAGCCTGCGCGGGGGCTCGAAACTCGACCAGCCGGGTGTTCACCCGGCTTTGCAGCAGAAATTGGGCGTACTGGTCGATGCTGTCGTGATCCATGCCGCCGCCGGTGTGGCGCGCGGCCTGATAGCGCAGATAAAGCTGATAGTGCTCGGGGATGAAGCCGAGCTTGAGCACGCGCACCGAGAGATCGCCATGTCGCTTCCAGGCTCTTTGCTGCGTGCGGTTGGGCGAAAACTGCGCCGCCAGCACGCGGATGGGCAGGCAGGCCTGGCAGTCGTCGCACTGCGGACGGTAGGTGAACAGACCGCTGCGACGAAAGCCGGCGCGCACCAGATCGGAGTACACATCGGCATTGATCAGATGGCTGGGCGTGGCCACCTGCGAGCGCGCCATGCGGCCCGGCAGGTAGCTGCACGGGTAACTTGCCGTGGCGTAGAACTGCAGGGTCGTGAGTGGAAGTTCTTTGGGATGGGTCACAGCCAGCGCGCGCAGTCGGTGAGAAAGGTTGAATCATCATACTGCCAGCCCGGTACGGCCGATTGCCTTGTGGCTTGCGCCACATGGTGCAAAAACGCATCGCGCGCGATCGGCGCAGCGCCCATCTGCGCCAGATAGTCGGTCTGCTGCTGGCAATCGATCAGGTCGATGCGCTGGCGCAGGCAAAACCCGCACAGCGCCATCAGCAAGGTTTTCGAGCCATCGCTCACCTCGGTGAACATGGATTCGCCGTAGAACATGCGGCCGATACACACGCCGTACAGACCGGCGCGTAGCGCATCGCCCTCCCACAGCTCGAAGCTGTGGGCCAGGCCGCGCGCGTGCAGGGTGGTGTAGGCCTGAAGCATGTCGGGGGTGATCCAGGTGCCGGTGTCGGCGCGCTGCGCGCCGCACTGCTGCATCACGCGGGGGAAGGCGGTGTCGATCCGAAGATGCCAATCGGCGCTGCGACCGAACCGACGCGCCGATTTTTTCAGCGAGCGCGTCACATGCAACTGCTCGGGCCGCAGCACCATGCGCGGATCGGTACTCCACCACAGCAGCGGCTCGCCCGGGCTGAACCAGGGGAAAATACCCTGCCGGTAGGCCCGCTCCAGGGTGTCGGCATCGAGTTGCCCGCCCACGGCAAGCAAGCCGGGGAACGGCGACAATGCGGGGAGCGCCTGCGATGCGGGCGGAAAGTCATCGCCCGGTTCAAGCCGGGGGATTTGCCAGTTCATGGCCTGATTTTTCTGGAGTGATCCATCATGCCAATTTACCAATTCGCCAGCTGGCGCCCCGAGATCGCCGCCGATGCCTATGTGGCGCCAGGCGCGCAGGTCATGGGCAAAGTGCGGCTGCTGCCGCGTTCCAGCGTGTGGTTTTCTGCCGTGCTGCGCGGTGACAACGAACTCATCGAGATCGGAGAGGATTCGAATGTGCAGGATGGTTCGGTGCTTCACACCGACCCCGGCTATCCGCTCACGGTAGGGCCGCGCGTCACCATCGGCCATCAGGCCATGCTGCATGGCTGCACCATCGGCGAGGGCAGCCTGATCGGCATTGGCGCGGTGGTCTTGAATGGCGCGCAGATTGGCCGCAATAGCCTGGTGGGTGCCGGCGCCTTGGTCACCGAGGGAAAAGTGTTTCCCGATGGGGTGCTGATTTTGGGTGCGCCCGCACGCGTGGCGCGCGAACTCACGCCCGAGGCCATTGCCGCGCTGAAAGGCAGTGCCGAACACTACGTTGAGCGCGCCCAGCGCTTTGCCCAAGAACTTCAACTAATGCATTCATGAGCGATCAACTCGTCAAATTCATGCTGGGCACGGGCCATGTGCGCGGCGTCCTCGTCCGTCTGGAGTCCACCTGGGCCGAGTTGCAGAGGCGCCGCACCTATCCGCAGGAGGTCGCCGCACTGGTGGGGCAGATGGCGGCAGCCAGCGCCTTGCTCGCGGGCAGCCTGAAATTCGATGGCGCCTTGATTTTGCAGATTCAGGGCGACGGGCCGCTTAAGCTCGCTGTCGCCGAGTGTCAGCCCGACTTCGGGTTGCGGGCAACGGCCAAGATGGCCGACGATTTGCAGGAGGCTGTGGCCTTGCCCCAAGACCTGGCGTCGCTGGTCAATCCAGATGGCAAAGGACGCTGCGCCATCACCCTCGATCCGCGCAATCCCGAATCCGGCCTGCAGCCCTACCAAGGCATCGTGGCGCTGACCGATGAGCACGGCCAGACGCTGCCGTCACTCGCTGCCATGCTGGAACAGTATCTGGCGCAATCGGAGCAGATCGACTCGCTGCTTCTGCTGGCCAGCAACGACGAGTCTGTGTGCGGTCTGCTGCTGCAACGCATGCCCGGTGAGAAACAGACCGCCGAGGGCGCGGAACAACCCGAAGAAGACTTTCAGCGTGCCCGCCATCTGGCGGCAACCTTGACTTCCGATGAATTGCTGCAGCTCGCGCCTGAGGAAGTGCTCAGGCGCCTGTTCTGGGAAGAGGATGCCCGGGTTTTCGAGCCGAAGACCCCGCGTTTTCACTGCACCTGTTCGCGTGATCGCGTTGTGGGCATGTTGCGCATGCTGGGGCGCGAGGAGGTGGAGTCGATTATCGCGGAGCGCGGCGAGGTGGATGTGCGCTGCGAATTCTGCGGTCAGGGCTATGCCTTTGATGCCATCGATGCGGCTCAAGTGTTTGTCAACACCCTGGTTCAACCGCCGGTGGCATCAGTACGTCATTGATACGTCACTGAGAAGGCTGCGCCGGGCCCCTTTTTATCGGGCGCTGGCGCTGGCCGCCCGCGCGGGCGGCACGATCTGCACAAAAATCTCGTCGGGCTTGACCATGCCCATTTCGCGACGGGCCTGGTCTTGAACACCGCCAAGACCGGCTTTCAGGTCGTGGACCTCGGCGGCCAGGCGGTCGTTGTCCTGCTGGGCCAGCGCGTTGGCCTGCTCTTGCTGGCTGAGCTGATTTTCCAGCCGTTGCACCGCGAACCAGCCCCGCTCGCCGAACCACAGCGGCCACTGCAGCAACAGCAGCAAACTCACGAGCAGAACGGTGACCCAGCGCATGACGATCGGCCGCGTGCGATGAAATCAGCGCAGGTTGTAGAACACGTCGCGGCCGAGGAAGCGGGCGGTCTCGCCCAGGTTTTCTTCGATGCGCAGCAACTGGTTGTACTTGGCGATACGGTCGCTGCGCGAGAGCGAGCCGGTCTTGATCTGCCCGGCATTGGTGGCTACGGCAATGTCGGCGATGATGCTGTCTTCGGTTTCGCCGGAGCGGTGCGACACCACGGCGGTCCAGCCTGCGCGCTTGGCCATTTCGATGGCGGCGAAGGTCTCGGTCAGGGTACCGATTTGGTTCACCTTGATCAGAATGGAGTTGGCCAGCTTGTCGGCAATGCCGTTTTTCAGGATGGAGGTGTTGGTGACAAAAATGTCATCGCCCACCAACTGCACCTTCTTGCCCAGACGGGAGTTGAGCAGCTTCCATCCGTCCCAGTCTTGTTCGGCCAGGCCGTCTTCGATGGACACGATGGGATATTTGCCCAGCCAGTTGTCGTAGAAATCGACCATTTCCTCGGTGGATAGCACCAGGCCTTCGCCTTCGAGGTGGTACTTGCCGTCCTTGTAGAACTCGCTCGAAGCCGGGTCGAGGGCGATGGCGATCTGCTCGCCCGGGCGGTAGCCCGCCTTCTCGATGGCTTCGACGATGAGTTGCAGCGCCGCCTCATGGTTGGCCACGTTGGGCGCAAAGCCGCCTTCGTCGCCCACGGTGGTCGGCAGGCTGCGATCATTCAGGATGCCCTTGAGCGCGTGGAACACTTCGGCGCCGTAGCGCAGCGCCTCGTGGAAGTTGGGCGCGCCCACCGGCATGATCATGAACTCTTGCATGTCCAGGCTGTTGTTGGCGTGGGCACCGCCGTTAATGACGTTCATCATCGGCACCGGCAGCTCGCGCGCCGAAAAGCCGCCGAGATACTGGTAGATCGGCATGCCGGCTTCTTCGGCGGCCGCCTTGGCCACGGCCATGCTGACGGCCAGGATGGCATTGGCGCCCAGGCGTGACTTGTTGTGCGTGCCGTCGAGGTCGATCAGAGTCTGGTCGAGGAAGGTTTGCTCGGTGGCGTCCAGGCCCATCACCGCTTCGGTGATTTCGGTGTTGATGTGCTCGACTGCGCGCAGCACGCCTTTGCCGCCGAAGCGCGACTTGTCGCCGTCGCGCAGCTCCATGGCTTCGCGCGTGCCGGTGGATGCGCCCGACGGCACGGCGGCGCGGCCGATAAACCCAGTTTCCAGCACCACGTCGCATTCGACTGTGGGATTGCCGCGGCTATCGAGGATTTCGCGGGCGGTGAGGTCAACGATGGCACTCATGGAGACTCCTGTCAGGGAATGTGAGAAAAGATAGGAACAAAGATAGGTTTTAGACGCCTTGCACGGCGATCATGCGCATAGTGGCGGCGCCGGCGCGCGCCTGCCGCGCCAGCAGATACTCGGCGCTGTCGTAGAAACTGCGCGCCGCTGCAAGGTCTGGAAACTTCAGCAGCACGATGCGAGTAGGCGACCAGTCGCCTTCGAGCACCTCGACCGCGCCGCCACGGATGCAGACCTCTGCGCCGTGCGCCGCGATGGCCTGGGACGACAACACCTTGTATTGCTCGTATTGCTGGGGGTCGGTCACATCGACGTCGGCGATGATGTAGGCGCTCATGGGGATTAGTTGAAGTGGGTTTCGAGGAAGCCGCGGCGCTTGACTGCGGCGTCGATGTCTTTGAGGCTTTCGAGCAGGGCACGCATGTGGTGCAGCGGCACCGCGTTGGGGCCGTCGCTCAGCGCATGGGCCGGATCGGGGTGGGTCTCCATGAAAACGCCCGCGACACCCGCGGCAATGGCCGCGCGGGCGAGCACCGGCACGAATTCGCGCTGTCCGCCGGAACTCGTGCCTTGGCCGCCGGGCAGTTGCACCGAATGGGTGGCGTCGAAGACGACGGGGCTCTGCGTTTCGCGCATGATGGCCAGCGAGCGCATGTCGGAGACCAGATTGTTGTAGCCAAAGCTCACACCACGTTCACAGGCCATGAACAAGGTGTCAGGATGCCCCGCCTGTGCGGCGGCGGCGCGCGCCTTGGCGATGACGTTTTTCATGTCGCCCGGCGCGAGAAACTGGCCTTTTTTGATGTTCACCGGCTTGCCCAGGCTGCTGACCGCATGAATGAAATCGGTCTGGCGGCAGAGGAAGGCCGGGGTCTGCAGCACATCGACGATCTCGGCCACACGCGGGGCCTCTTCGGCGGTATGCACGTCGGTGAGAACGGGCACGCCGATGTCGCGCCGCACCTTGGACAGAATTTCCAGACCCTGCTCCATGCCGGGGCCGCGAAACGACGCTCCGCTCGAACGATTGGCCTTGTCGTAGCTCGATTTGAAAATCAGCGGGATGTCGAGGGAACGGCAGATGTCGCGCAACTGCCCGGCCACATCCATTTGCAACTGCTCGGACTCGACTACGCAGGGGCCGCTGATGAGAAAGAACGGCTGATCGAGGCCGACGGGAAATCCGCAAAGAGTTTGTGGAGTGGGCATGGCGAGGCGTGCGGATCAGGCGTTTGCGGCGTGGCGTTGCAGGGCGGCCTGAATGAAGGCCGTGAACAGCGGGTGGCCGCCCCAGGGCGTCGATTTGAATTCCGGGTGGAACTGCACGCCGACGAACCACGGATGAACGGTTTGCGGCAACTCGATGATTTCGGTGAGGTGCTCGCGCTGCGTGATGGCCGAGATGACCAGCCCGGCTTTTTGCAGGGTGGCCAGATAGTGCTCGTTGGCCTCGTAGCGATGGCGATGACGTTCGGTCACCACATTGCCGTAGATGCTGTGAGCGAGGGTGCCCGGTTTCACATCGGAGCTTTGGGCGCCCAGCCGCATGGTGCCGCCGAGATCAGACCCGGCGTGACGCTTCTGCACGCTGCCGTCGCGGTCGAGCCACTCGTCGATCAGCGCGATCACGGGCTGCGGGGTGTCGGGCTCGAACTCGGTGCTGTTGGCTTGCGGCAGACCGGCGACGTGGCGGGCGAATTCGATGGTGGCCACCTGCATGCCCAGACAGATGCCCAGGTAGGGAATGCGGTGTTCGCGCGCATATTGCGCGGCAAGAATCTTGCCCTCGACGCCGCGCTTGCCGAATCCGCCGGGCACGAGCACGGCGTCATAGCCGTCGAGCTGGGCGATGTTGGTCGGCTCTAGGGTTTCCGAGTCGAGATAGCTGATCTCGACGCGCGAACTGGTCTTGATGCCGGCGTGGCGCAAGGCTTCGTTGAGCGACTTGTACGAGTCCGACAGATCGACGTACTTGCCCACCATGGCGATGCGCACGGTGTGCTGCGGATGTTCGAGCGCCTGCACCAGATCGTTCCAGACCTTGAGATTGGCAGGAGGCGCCGTGATGCCCAACTTTTCACAAATGATGTCGTCGAGATGCTGCTGGTGCAACATTTGCGGAATCTTGTAGATCGTGTCCACGTCCCACACCGAAATCACCGCGTCTTCGCGCACGTTCGAGAACATGGAAATCTTGGCACGCTCATCGTCGGGAATCGGGCGGTCGGCGCGGCACAGCAAGGCGTCGGGCGAGATGCCGATCTCGCGCAGTTTTTGCACGCTGTGCTGCGTGGGCTTGGTCTTGAGTTCGCCAGCGGCCGGAATGTAGGGCACAAGGGTGAGGTGAACAAAGGCACAGTCGCCCCGCTTCATGCGCAGACTCATCTGCCGCGCGGCTTCGAGAAAAGGCAGGGATTCGATGTCGCCCACCGTGCCGCCGATTTCCACTAAGGCGACATCCACCGCGTCAGCGGTGCCCTCGCCGGCGCCGCGGCGAACGAAATCCTGAATCTCGTTGGTGATGTGCGGAATCACCTGCACCGTCTTGCCAAGGTATTCGCCGCGACGTTCCTTGCGCAGCACGCTGTCGTAAATCTGGCCGGTGGTGAAATTGTTCACCCGCCGCATGCGGGTGGTGATGAAGCGCTCGTAATGCCCCAGATCGAGATCGGTCTCGGCGCCGTCTTCAGTGACGAAGACTTCGCCGTGCTGGAAGGGGCTCATGGTCCCTGGATCGACGTTGATGTAGGGATCGAGTTTGATGAGGGTGACTTTGAGGCCGCGCGATTCGAGAATCGCGGCGAGAGATGCAGATGAGATGCCCTTGCCTAAGCTGGACACCACTCCGCCGGTGACGAACACATATTTGGTCATAGCCGCGACGAATGCCGGTAAAAGTGCATTATAGGGAGCAGGTTTTGAGACCTGGATGACAGGCGTTGCTGGCGAGGTCGAAAGCCCGCTCGATTAGGCGTGCAGTCTGCTGCGGCGCCTCGAATGGGAACAGGTGCGAGCCATCGATCCACTGCAGGCGGTCTTGCGCCAGGCGCATCGTGGTCTGCATTCCGGCCATGCGGATTTCGCGCGATGATCGTCCACCGATGAAACTCACAGGCACGGGAAAGGGCTTGCGCGCCAGGGCGCCGAGCTGGTGCGGCAGGGTTTTGTAGATACGGTATTCGATGTCGCGCTCGAAGGCCAACGCCCGGCCCTGCGGATCGGCCCGGGTGCCGAACGCGCAGTAGTCGCCCAGCATTTCCGGGTCCCATTGCGCAAAGGCGGTTTTCGAGGAGAAATGGGTGCGCACGGCGTCAACGTCGGGCCAGCGCGTGCGCCGTCGTTTGGCCGCCGCAGCGGGCGAGAATCGCTCGCCCAGCCCGGTGCGTTTGGACAGCCAGAGTAGCCGCGCGCGCCAGCCAGACACCACGGGCGAGTCGAGCAGAATGACCTGCTGCGCCAGTTCGGGGCGGGCATGTGCGGCCATCAGACTCAAATAGCCCCCCAGCGAGTGCCCGACCAGTACCGCAGGCTCGCCGTGGCAATCGTGCTGCAGGTAATCGATCAGTTGCTGCGCCAGCGGCTTCCAGCCATCGCGCACGGGATACCGGGCGTCGTGACCGTAAATGGGCACGGCGCGCACCCGAAATGCCGGTTCGAGCGCCTGAAACAGCTTGCGATACACCGGAGCGGGAAAGCCGTTGGCGTGGGAGAACACCAACAAAGGGCGCGAACTGGCGTCGGAGCTTGGGTTCACGGCGCCGTACCCGGAATCAGGCGCCGCTGAGCAGGGCTTTGGCGCGGGCTGCAGCCAGGGCCATGTCGGCCCGACCGGCAAGCTGCGCCTTGAGCGGGCCCATGAGCTTGCCCAAGTCCTGCGGGCCGCTGGCACCGGTTTGTGCCATCAGCGCGCGGATCTCGGTGTCAATGGCGGCGGCATCCAGGCGCTGCGGGAGATAGCGCTCGAGAACGACGATCTCGGCGGCCTCTTTGTCCACCAGATCCTGGCGCCCGGCCGGGGTGAATTGCGCAATGGCGTCGCGGCGTTGCTTGATCATTTTGTCGATGATCGCCACGATGGCCGCGTCGTCCAACTCGATGCGTTCGTCGACTTCTTTCTGTTTCATCGCGGCCATCAGCAGGCGAATGGCGCCAAGCAGCGGCGCGTCTTTGGCGCGCATGGCGGCCTTCATGTCATCCTGAATACGGTCTTTGATTGTCATGGTGAGTCCAATGCAAAAAGCCCGCATCGATGGGCGGGCTATGAGGCGAGCTGCAGATGCGCGTTGCTGCCTTGCGCATTCCGTTGCGGGCGCCAGACAAAACAAAAGTCAGCGCGCGGAAACGAAAAAAATCAGCGGAAAATCAGGCGGGTGGAATCAGTATTTGCGCTCGGGCAGCGTTTGGCTGCGGATACGCTTGTAGTGGCGCTTGACCGCTGCGGCCTTCTTGCGCTTGCGCTCTGCGGTCGGCTTTTCATAGAACTCGCGAGCGCGCAGTTCGGTGAGCAGGCCGAGTTTTTCGATGGTGCGCTTGAAGCGACGCAGTGCGACGTCGAACGGCTCGTTTTCTTTAACGCGAATGGTGGTCATTGATGAGCTTCAATCCAATGTAGGCAGGCCAGGTGGGTTTGTCGTGCTGCCGCCGTCGTTGTCGTATTAGACGTTTCAACGACGCGGTTCAACTGCTTGGGTACTGGGCTGCGTGGGCCAAACTCGCAGCAGCCAAGCCTAGTGTGGCCTGCCGTGTCGAGGAGTAAAAACCTAAAGATTATATGCCCTAATTTTGAAGGCAACAAATACCCGGCCACAAGACGTTATCAGAGCGCCTGCGCGCAGGCGGCGGCGGAACTCCAGGCCCACTGGAAGTTGTAGCCGCCAAGCCAACCGGTGACGTCGACGACTTCGCCGATGAAATGCAGCCCCGGGACATCCATCGCCATGAGAGTCGATGACGAGAGTGCGCGGGTATCGATGCCTCCGGCGGTGACCTCGGCTTTGCGCCAGCCCAGCGTGCCGCTGGGCAGCACGGGCCAGGCGTGCCAGTGTTGCCAGAGGGTTCGCAGCGCTTTGTCGCTGAAATCAGCCATGCGACGGTCAGCGTCGCCAGTCTGTGCGCACAGGGCGTGGGCCAGGCGTTGCGGCAGGTGTTGGCTGAGTTCGCCTGCGAGGGTGCGCCGATTGCCCTGCTTGGATTGAATCCACGCCGCTTCGGCGACCTCGCCCATCAGGTTGATCCGCAGGGGTTTGCCCGCTTGCCAGTAACTCGAAGACTGCAGGATCGCCGGGCCGCTGAGTCCGCGGTGGGTAAACAACAGATCTTCGCGGAAACCGACGGTGCGATGCTCGTAGTCCGTCTGAATGTCCACCTCGAGCGAGACGCCGCTGAGGTCGGCAAACGGGGCCCACAATGCCGGATCGAATGCCAGGGGCACCAGGGCAGGGCGGGGCGGCACGATCGGCAGGCCGAATTGCTCGGCGAGTTGATAGCCAAACGGACTGGCGCCAATCTGCGGAATCGACAACCCTCCGGTGGCGACAACCAGGGCGCCAGTGCTCACCCAGCCTTTTGCGGTGCGCACGCGAAAGCCGGGGGCGGCGGCTTCGACCGCTTCCACCGCGCACGGTTGCCAGTGTGTTACCTGGCCTGCTGCGCATTCTTCAAGCAGTGCGGTGATGAGTTGCTCCGCCGAGTCATCGCAAAACAGCTGTCCCTTGTGCTTTTCGTGAAAGCCGATGCGGTGCTTGCGCAGCAACGCGATGATGTCTTGCGGCCCGTATCGGGAGAGCGCCGATTTGCAGAAATGCGGGTTGCCTGACAGGAAGTTTTCAGGACGCGTGTGCAGATTGGTGAAGTTGCAACGCCCGCCGCCGGAGATGCGGATTTTCTCGGCGACCTTGGGCCAATGGTCGAGCAACAGCACGCGCCGCCCACGTTGTCCGGCCAGTGCGGCGCAGAGCAGCCCAGCTGCACCCGCACCGATGATGACGGCGTCGAAGCGGGGCTGATGAGGTGCGGGGGAGCGGAAGGTGGTTGGGAAGGCTAGACTGCCGGGCATGCTGGTTCTTGGAATTGAAACGTCGTGCGATGAAACCGCCGCCGCACTGTACGACACCGATGCGGGTCTGCGCGGTCACGCGCTGCATTCGCAGGTCGATATGCATCAGGCCTATGGCGGGGTGGTGCCAGAGCTGGCCTCGCGCGACCATATTCGTCGCCTTCTGCCTTTGACCGACTTGGCTCTCAAGCAGGCCGGGGTGCGGCTGGATCAGGTGGACGCCATCGCCTACACCCGCGGGCCGGGGCTGGCGGGGGCGCTGCTGGTCGGCGCGGGCGTGGCCTCGGCTTTGGGCATGGCATTGGGCAAGCCGCTGATCGGGGTTCATCACCTCGAAGGACATCTGTTGTCTCCCCTGCTTTCGAAGCAGCCGCCCAGCTTCCCCTTCCTTGCGCTGCTGGTGTCTGGCGGGCACACCATGCTGCTCGACGTGCAGGCCTTCGGTCAGTACACCCTGCTGGGCGAGACGGTCGATGATGCGGCTGGCGAGGCTTTCGACAAATCGGCGAAATTGCTCGGGCTGGGTTATCCCGGCGGGCCGGAACTGGCCCGGCTCGCAGCCTTCGGCAATCCGGCCGCGTTCGATCTTCCGAGGCCGAAGATGCACAGCCCGGATCTCGACTTTTCGTTTGCTGGTTTGAAAACCGCCGTGCTCACGCGGGTGCGCGGCCTGGGCTCTAATCTGTGCGAACAGGCCCGGGCCGATCTGGCCGCGGCCGCGCAAGAAGCTATCACCGATGTGCTGGTGCACAAAACCGCGCGCGCGCAGCAAGCGACAAAAAGAAGGTCGGTGGTCGTCGCGGGCGGCGTGGGCGCGAACCGGCAATTGCGGGAGAAACTGGCTGCGACGCTATCGGCGCGCGGTGTGGCGTTATTTTTTCCCGAGTTGGAATGGTGCACCGACAACGGCGCGATGATTGCCCTGGCCGGCGCCCTGCGCTTGCAGGCGCACCCGGAAGCGGCCCGTGCGGCCGGGCCGTTCGATGTGCTGCCGCGCTGGGATTTGACGCAGATCGGGGCGGCCTAAGAGCCGTTTCGGGCTAGATTTCCCACACGCCTTGCGGCTGAAAGTCGCTGTCCTCGCCCTTGCTCGCCAGACCGCGGGCGTTGCACACCACTCGCGAAGCGCCCACCCGGTAGTCGTGCCGACAGTGCAGATGGCCGTGCAGCCACAGTGTGCTGTGTGGAATCAGATCGTCATAGGCGTTGCAGAAACTCGCCGTCGAGGCGTTGACGGGATAGCGCGCGTCGTTGCTGCGCAGGCTGGGCGCGAAATGGGTGATGACCAGAGTGGCATCGTCTGCGTCTGAGAGATGGGCGGGATTGGTCAGTTGATCGCGCAACCAGTCACGGCAAACCAGCCCTTCTTCGCGTAGCTCGGCCACGCCCATGGGTTTGCCGTGGCGTGTGGCGCATTGCACCTGTTCGGCAAAGTAGCGAGCTGCGCGCATGCAGCGCTCGATGCCCTCGGCGCCGAACAGCTCGAAATCATTCCACAGCGTGGTACCTAGCACCCGGATGGTGCGTCCCTGGTGTTCGATTCGAGTCTGCTCGCGGTGCAGCATAGTGAAGCCCAGACGGTCGCAGCGCTCGCGCAACGCGTCCAGGGCTTGATCAAAATCCTTGTGGTCATGCTCGTGGTTGCCAGGCACGTAAATGACCGGTACCGGCCAGTCGCGGAACAGGTCGATCTGGGTGTGATGGGCGTCGA
This sequence comes from Thiomonas sp. OC7, assembly GCF_900634595.1. NCBI lineage: Bacteria > Pseudomonadati > Pseudomonadota > Betaproteobacteria > Burkholderiales > Thiomonas > Thiomonas sp. OC7. The sequence continues at coordinate 3,200,991 of NZ_LR131953.1, forward strand.
TATCGCCCGCAAGAACCAACAGATCGGCATCGGGCGCGGGTTGCGGCGCGAAGGTCTCGGTTTCCAGATGCAGATCGGACAGAAGTTGAATGCGCATGGCGCGGTGATCGGTGCGTTGTTGGGTTTGTTAATGCACTGTAAACCCGTTCGCGCCGTTTGCCCGCGCCGAAGCGCCACGAAAATACGCAGGCTGTGAACAAATCCACAGCCTGCGTGCTGGCGCTGCAAGCGCTTGACCGTTGGGAGCTGCGGTGCGCTGCCGTTCCCAACGGGTGACTTACTTCACCGCAATTTGCTGAATTACGGCTTGTGCTTTGCGCGGCAGCGTGAGGGTGAGCACGCCGTTTTCCAGCTTCGCTTCTGCAGCGGCGGCGTCTAGCTCGGCGGGCAGTTCAAAAGAGCGATAAAACTGGCTTGCGCTGCGTTCGCGGTAGATCACCTTGCCGCCCTCAGTCTTCTCGTCTTCCTTCTTCGACTCGGCCGAGATGGTGACGCGCGGGCCATCGATCTGGATTTTGACCGCGTCTTTTTCGATACCCGGAAGATCGGCGTGGACCGTATAGCCCTTGTCGGTCTCGGTCACATCCATGCTGAGTTTTTTCAAGGCCTGATCAGGACTGTCGCTCGCGGCGAAAAAGTCGCGGAATGCCTGATCGAACAGCCGACCAAAAACAGGCTCCAAACCGCTGCTATAGAGAGAAGAACGGCTGGATGGGGTAGTAATGGAATAAGCCATGAGGATTCTCCTTAAGAAATAGGGGATCGAAGCCCCGATAACCAGGATATGCCGCCAGTGTGACAGTTTTCAAGTTCTCCAATCGCGCCCCAGACCTGCCGCGTTCGCGTCAGGTCCCCCGAGGGGGATGAGACCTGCAGCTCCAAGCCGCCCTGTGGCAGCTTGGAGCCGAATCCGAGCGGTTTGCAAGCCGCGAGGTGGACAAGAAAACTTGGGGGCGGCCCTGCGTGTTCTCGTGAGTGCTGCGAGGTTGTGGGTCAGGCTGTGCGTCGATTCAAGTCGTGGCGATTTCAGTTCAGGTTAGAATCAGCGGCTTTTCATCTTCACGGCGCGGAATGGTTTCTTCTGCGTTCGCGTGTTCTCTACTAGGAAACTGACATGTCTGTTGCAGAAATCAACAAGGCGCAAATCGTCGCCGACAATGCCCGCGGTACGGGTGATACCGGATCTCCGGAAGTGCAGGTCGCTTTGCTGACCGCGCGCATCAATCATTTGACCGATCACTTCAAAACGCACGCCAAAGACCATCATGGTCGTCGTGGCCTGCTCAAGATGGTGAGCCGCCGTCGCAAGTTGCTCGACTACCTGAAAGACAAGGACGCTGATCGTTATCGCGCCCTGATCGCCAAGCTCAGTCTGCGTAAGTAAGTGCCTGCTTTGCAAGAACGCCTGTGTGAGTTTGTCGGCACAGGCGTTTTTTTGTATGGGCGTTGTGGTTTGCAAAGTTTGAAGCGTCGCGCCTCTGATGGGGTGCGGCGTGGGTTTCAAGGGGGCGGTGTGACCCGTGTCATTCCACCGACGCGCCGGATAGCCGGGCGTCGCTGGAATGGCATCACTCCGCCAGGTTTTTAACGGGCGCTGCTCGTGGCGATCTCAGTCCCTCAGGACGAAGATCGCAGTTGCGCCTTGATCAAGGAGTTAGCCATGTTCAACAAAGTCGTCAAAACCTTCCAGTGGGGACGCCATCAAGTCACGATGGAAACGGGCGAGATTGCGCGCCAGGCCAGCGGTGCGGTGCTGCTCAATATGGACGATACCGTGGTGCTCGCCACGGTGGTGGGCGCGCGTACGGCCAAGGCGGGGCAGGATTTTTTCCCCCTGACCGTCGATTACATCGAGAAGACCTATGCGGCGGGCCGCATTCCCGGTGGCTTTTTCAAGCGGGAGGGCCGCCCCAGCGAGAATGAAACGCTGACCTCGCGTTTGATCGATCGCCCGATCCGCCCCTTGTTTCCTGAGGGGTTTTTCAACGAGGTTCAGGTGGTGGTGCATGTGCTGTCCATCAACTCGGAGGTCGAAGCCGATATTCCGGCCCTGCTGGCTTCGAGCGCCGCGCTGGCGGTGTCGGGCTTGCCGTTCAATGGCCCGGTGGGCGCTGCCCGCGTGGGTTACGTCAACGGCAACTATGTGCTCAACCCCAGCCGCGCCGAACTGGCCGACAGTCGCCTCGAACTGGTGGTGGCGGGTACGGAATCGGCCGTGCTGATGGTCGAGAGCGAGGCCGATCAGTTGTCTGAAGAGGTCATGCTCGAAGCCGTGATGTTCGGCCACGCGCAGTTCCAGACGGCGATCAACGCCATCCACGAGCTGGTGCGCGATGGCGGCAAACCCGCCTGGGACTGGGCCGCGCCCGAGAAGGATCAGGCGCTGATCGACCGCATTCAGGCGCTGGCTGGTGACGATATCCGCGCCGCCTACAAAATCACCCAGAAGCAGGCGCGCACGCAGGCCTTGCGCGAAGCGACGGCCAAGGTGCATACCGGCTTGGCCGAGGCGGGCATCGCCGCTGATGCGGCCAAGGTCGACGGCATCCTGTTCGACATGGAAGCGCGCATCGTGCGTGACCAGATTCTCGCAGGCGAGCCGCGCATCGATGGTCGCGACACCCGCACCGTGCGTCCTTTGAGCATCCGTACTTCGGTGTTGCCGCGCACGCATGGCAGCGCGCTGTTTACCCGCGGTGAAACCCAGGCTTTGGCCGTGGCCACGCTGGGCACCGACCAGGATGCGCAGATCATCGATGCGCTGGGCGGCGAATACCGCGATCGCTTCCTGCTGCACTACAACATGCCGCCTTTCGCCACGGGCGAGACGGGCCGCGTGGGCACGCCCAAGCGCCGCGAAATCGGCCATGGTCGCCTGGCCAAGCGCGCGTTGCTGGCGGTGCTGCCGAAAAAAGAAGACTTCGCCTACACCATGCGCGTGGTGTCGGAAGTGACCGAGTCCAACGGCTCTTCGTCCATGGCCTCGGTCTGCGGCGGCTGCCTGGCACTGCTCGACGCCGGTGTGCCGCTGAAGGCGCATGTGGCCGGTATCGCCATGGGTCTGATCAAGGAAGGCAATCGCTTTGCGGTGCTGACCGACATTCTGGGCGATGAAGATCACCTCGGCGACATGGACTTCAAGGTGGCGGGTTCGGCTTCGGGCGTGACCGCGCTGCAGATGGACATCAAGATTCAGGGCATCACCCGCGAGATCATGCAGGTGGCGCTGGCACAAGCGCGCGAGGCCCGCATGCACATCCTGGGCGTCATGCAGCAGGCAGTCGGCGGTGCGCGTGAAGAGGTTTCGCAGTTCGCGCCGCGTCTCTACACCCTGAAGATCAATCCCGAGCGCATCCGCGATGTCATCGGCAAGGGCGGCGCCACCATCCGTGCGCTCACCGAAGAAACCGGCACGCAGATCAACATCGGCGAGGACGGCACCATCACCATCGCCTCAACCGACGCCGACAAGGCCACAATCGCCAAGCAGCGCATCATCGACCTCACTGCCGAAGTGGAAGTCGGTCAGGTGTATGACGGCGCCGTGGTCAAGATTCTCGATTTCGGCGCCCTGGTGAACGTGCTGCCGGGCAAGGACGGTCTGCTGCACATCTCGCAGATCGCCAACGAGCGCATCAACAAGGTGAGCGATTTCCTGCAGGAAGGCCAGAAGGTTCGCGTCAAGGTCATCGAAACCGATGACAAGGGCCGCTTCCGTCTGTCGATCAAGGCACTGCTGGGTGAGGATTCCTCCTCAGCGCCTGCGCAGCCGGTCGTGGCGCCCGCTGCCGCCGATGCCGACCTTGAGCCGGGCGTCTGATCGCTACGGGTTTCATGCGCGCCATCGAAATCTCCCAGCCCGGCGGACCTGAAGTCCTGCGTCTTTGCGAGCGGCCCATGCCGCAAGCCGGTGCAGGCGAGGTGTTGCTGCGCGTGCGAGCGTTCGGCGTCAACCGACCCGATGCCTTGCAGCGGCGCGGTCTGTACCCGCCGCCTGCGGGTGCACCCGACCTTCCGGGGCTGGAAGTCTGCGGCGAAATCGTCTCGGGCGATCTGGCGGGAACCGATTTGCACCAGGGCGATCTCGTCTGCGCGCTCGTCGCCGGGGGGGGCTACGCCGAATATTGCGTGGCGCCCACTGGCCAGTGCCTGCCCTTGCCGGACGGGCTGAGTGCGGAGGAGGGCGCTGCCCTGCCGGAAACCGCGTTCACCGTCTGGCACAACGTGTTCGAGCGTGGGCGCTTGCAAGCCGGTGAGATGCTGCTGGTGCAGGGGGGTAGCAGCGGGATTGGCACGATGGCCATTCAATTGGCTGTGGCCAGTGGCGCACGCGTCGTCGCCACGGCCGGCTCTGACGAAAAATGTGCCGCCTGCCTCCAACTCGGCGCCGAACTGGCCATCAACTATCGCACGCAGGATTTTGTCGAGGCCGTACAGGCGCACACAGCAGAGCGTGGCGCCGACGTCATTCTGGACATGGTGGCGGGCAGCTATCTCGCCCGTGAGCAGCGTTGCCTTGCAGAAGAGGGACGGCTCGTGGTCATCGCCGTGCAGGGGGGCGTGAAGGCCGAAATCGATGCCGGTCTGCTGATGCGCAGGCGTCAGACCCTCACCGGCTCGACTTTGCGCGCGCGCAGCGTGGCCTTCAAGAGCGCCGTTGCGCAGGCCTTGCACAAAACAGTTTGGCCCTGGATCGAGCAAGGTCGTGTGCGACCTGTGATCGACGCGGTATTCCCCGCCGAGGACATCGTGCAGGCGCACCAGCGCATGGAGCAAGGGCAACACATTGGCAAACTCGTGCTGCGCTGGTCTTGAACCGCGCGCCGTAAAACGACATCAGACAGGAGCAAAGCATGCGTCAGCAATTCGTCGCAGGAAACTGGAAAATGCATGGCAGCCTGGCGAGCAATGCCGCGCTGCTGGCCGAGGTTCTTGCCGGCGTAGGAACCGCGCGTTGTGAAGTGGCGATCTGCGTGCCCTATCCCTATCTCTCTCAAGTGCAACAACTGCTGCAGACCAGCCAGGTTGCGCTCGGGGCGCAGGATTGTTCGGTGCATCAAAGTGGCGCACACACGGGCGAAGTGTCCGTGAGCATGCTGCAGGATTTTGGCTGCCGCTATGTCATCGTCGGCCACTCCGAGCGCCGTGCCGATCATCATGAATCCGATGTGCTCGTCGCGGCCAAGGCCGAGCGTGCGCTCGAAGCGGGCATGACGCCCATCGTCTGCGTGGGAGAAACACTGGCTGAGCGGGAGTCGGGGCTGACCCGTGCCGTGGTGCTGCGTCAGTTGCTAGCGGTCACCCATCTTCTGCGAGAGCAGACATCGCGCATCGTCGTGGCTTACGAACCCGTCTGGGCGATCGGCACGGGCCGCACGGCGACCCCGGAGCAGGCGCAAGAAGTGCACGCTGTGCTGCGGGAGCATTTGCGCACGGTGAGCGAAGCCGCTGCGGGTGTGCGGATTCTGTACGGCGGCAGTGTGAAGCCCGACAATGCGGCGGTGTTGTTTTCGCAGGCCGACATCGATGGCGGCCTGATCGGTGGGGCGTCGCTCAAGGCGGCTGATTTTCTGGCGATCACCGCGGCAACGCGCCAAGACTGATTGATTCGCAGGTTCGTCCTGCTTTGTGAAGTGAAGTTGTAAATCGCGCCTGGCGCGGATGAGTGCACAAATGCAAATTCTTTTGACCTTGACTCTGGTGGTGCAGATACTGTCTGCGCTGGTGATGATCGTTCTGGTGTTGATGCAGCACGGCAAAGGCGCCGATATGGGCGCCTCTTTCGGCTCTGGTGCGTCGGGCAGCCTGTTCGGGGCAACGGGTTCGGCGAATTTTTTGAGCCGCAGCACAGCGGTTGCCGCCACACTGTTTTTCGTTACCACGCTGATGATGGCGTATTTCGGCAACCGCGCCAATTCCGGCGATGGCGGACTGATGGAAAAACTCGCTGCGCCCGTACCCGTGGCCTCGGTTGCGGCGCCCGCGAAACCAGCGGGTCCGATCAGCGAAATTCCTGGGGTGCCGAGCGCGGTGAGCAAGGCTTCGCAAGCCACCACGCAGCCCAAGACGGCCGCGTCTGCGGCGTCCGCGAGCCGGTAAATTCGCTTGTCATGCACCATCGCTCATCATTGATGGTGCATTGCAGCAAACACAGGCTCTGCGACTTGTCAATCTGATCTGTAGTTGAGCATTGCGCTAGAGCAATATCCGACTGTTGCGTGTTGCTTCGCTGTATTGGAAGCATGTAAGATTCTTTTGTTTTGCAAATCCGGTAACAAACAAGGTACGGGGCGGCAAGGGTAAGGTAAGCGCGCTTTACGAAGCGCTTTAAGCTGCCGCGCAGAAGATAGGCCACACAACGGCGATGATCCTCATGATCGCTGTGGACTGTCCTTAAAAAGTTTTGTTGCGCTGGGCCACTTTCGCCGTGCAGGTCAAGCGGTGGTGTTCAGGTGGTATCCGGTTTTGAGCCGACGTGGTGGAATTGGTAGACACGCTATCTTGAGGGGGTAGTGGCGAAAGCTGTGCGAGTTCGAGTCTCGCCGTCGGCACCAAAAGATTGAAGGGCGGGGTTTCAACCCGAGCCCCATAACAACAGGAGATGGAGTGCGATGAACCTTGAGCAGTATCTGCCGGTGTTGTTGTTCATCCTGGTGGGCATTGGTGTGGGCGTGGTGCCCCAACTGCTCGGTTACCTGATCGCTCCGCGTCATCCCGACGCCGAGAAAAACTCCCCCTATGAGTGCGGCTTCGAAGCGTTCGAAGACGCGCGGATGAAGTTCGACGTGCGCTACTACCTCGTCGCCATTCTCTTCATCCTGTTCGACCTTGAAATCGCCTTCCTGTTTCCCTGGGCCGTCGCCCTGAAAGACATTGGCCAGATTGGTTTCTGGGCGATGATGATTTTTCTCGCCATCCTCACGATAGGCTTCATTTACGAATGGAAAAAGGGAGCGCTCGATTGGGAATGAGTCCCTGCGACATAGACTCGTGGTTGGGCTTGCCCTGCAGCGCTAATCTGAATCGATGAGGAGTAAAGCATCATGAGCATTGAAGGCGTTCTGCAGGAAGGTTTCATCACGACTTCCGCAGACAAGCTGATCAACTGGACGCGCACCGGCTCGCTCTGGCCCATGACCTTCGGTCTGGCCTGCTGCGCGGTGGAAATGATGCATGCAGGTGCTGCGCGCTATGACCTGGACCGCTTTGGCATTGTGTTTCGCCCCAGCCCGCGTCAGTCCGACTTGATGATCGTGGCCGGTACGCTGTGCAACAAAATGGCGCCCGCGCTGCGCAAGGTCTACGACCAGATGGCCGAGCCGCGCTGGGTGCTCTCCATGGGCTCTTGTGCCAACGGCGGCGGCTATTACCACTACTCTTACTCGGTGGTGCGTGGGTGTGACCGCATCGTGCCGGTGGATGTGTATGTGCCGGGCTGCCCGCCGACTGCCGAAGCGCTTCTTTACGGACTGATCCAGTTGCAGAACAAGATCCGCAGAACCGAAACGATCGCGCGCTGAACTGCCTTCAAAAACGCGCCCTCATTCACTTCGCAAATCGATGCCATGACCAGCAAGCTCGAACAACTCGACACCGCGCTGCGCGCCGCATTGGGCGAGCGCATTGTGGCCTTGCAGGCCAGCGTGGGCGAACTCACCCTGGACGTTGCTCCGGCACATTACCGCGACGTTTGTCTGGCTCTGCGCGATGACGCCGAACTGCATTTCGAGCAACTCATCGATCTTTGCGGCGTCGATTACGCGCAATATGGCAATGCCGTGCGCGACGAGGCTGGCCGTTTCATGGTGGTCGTGCACCTGTTGTCGCTCAAGCACAACTGGCGATTGCGTGTGCGCGTGCGCTGTGCCGACGATGATCTGCCGCTGGTAGCCTCGATCAACGACATCTGGAACTCGGCCAACTGGTTCGAGCGCGAGGCCTTCGATCTCTACGGCATCATTTTTGAAGGCCACCCGGATTTGCGCCGCATCCTTACCGATTACGGCTTCATCGGTCATCCCTTCCGTAAAGACTTCCCGCTTTCCGGCACGGTGGAAATGCGCTACGACCCCGACAGCAAGCGCGTGATCTACCAGCCTGTCACCATTGAACCCCGCGAGATCACTCCGCGTGTCATTCGCGAGACGGGCTATGGGGGTCTGGGCGGTGTCAGTCGCGCAGGTCTGGGGCGCTGAGCTTGGGGCACTGCTTAGGGCACTGATATGGCTGACATCAAAAACTACACCCTTAACTTCGGCCCGCAGCATCCGGCTGCGCACGGCGTGCTGCGTCTGGTGCTTGAGCTCGACGGCGAGGTGGTGCAGCGGGCAGATCCGCACATTGGCCTGTTGCACCGGGCGACCGAAAAACTGGCGGAGCACAAGACCTACATCCAGGCGCTGCCGTATATGGATCGTCTGGACTATGTGTCCATGATGTGCAACGAGCATGCCTACTGCCTGGCGATTGAAAAGCTGCTGGGTGTCGAGGTTCCGCTGCGTGGGCAATACATCCGGGTGATGTTTGCCGAGATCACCCGCTTGCTCAACCACCTCATGTGGCTGGGCGCGCATGGGCTGGATTGCGGCGCGATGACCGTGTTCCTCTACGCCTTCCGCGAGCGCGAAGATTTGTTTGATATGTACGAGGCGGTGTCAGGTGCGCGGATGCATGCGGCCTATTTTCGCCCGGGCGGCGTTTACCGCGATCTGCCCGACCGCATGGCGCAATACGGTGAGTCGAAGATTCGCAATGCCCGAGCCGTCGAGGCCCGCAACGCCGGGCGCCAGGGCTCGCTGCTCGATTTCATCGACGACTTTACCCAGCGTTTCCCGGCCTATGTCGATGAATACGAAACCCTGCTGACTGACAACCGCATCTGGAAGCAGCGCACGGTGGGAATCGGCGTGGTCTCTCCGGAGCGGGCGATGAATCTGGGGATGACCGGCCCGATGCTGCGCGGCTCCGGAGTGGTGTGGGACCTGCGCAAGACTCAGCCCTACGACGTCTATGACCGCATGGATTTCGATATTCCTGTGGGCAAGAACGGCGACTGTTACGACCGCTATCTGGTGCGCATGGAAGAAATGCGCCAGTCCAATCGCATCATCAAGCAATGCGTGGACTGGCTGCGGGCCAACCCCGGCCCGGTGATTACCGACAACCATAAAGTTGCGGCCCCCGCGCGCGAGGAAATGAAGACTAGCATGGAAGCGCTGATCCATCATTTCAAACTGTTCAGCGAAGGCATGCGAGTGCCTGAAGGTCAGGCCTATGCCGCCGTCGAGCATCCCAAGGGCGAGTTTGGCATCTATCTCGTATCCGATGGGGCGAACAAGCCATATCGTCTCAAGATCCGCGCGCCGGGCTTCGCCCATCTGGCTGCGCTCGATGAAATGTCGCGCGGCCACATGATCGCCGACGTCGTCGCCATCATCGGCACGCTCGATATCGTTTTCGGGGAGATCGACCGCTGATGGACCGCTCGCCTATCACTTGTGAAATGCAACGCATGATGTTGTCCGAATCCACCCGCCAGCGCATCGACCTGGAAGTGGCCAAATATCCGCCCGAGCAGAAGCAGTCGGCGGTCATCGCGGCGCTGTCCATCGTCCAGCAGGAGCAGGGCTGGGTGTCGCCCGAGGCCGAGAAGGCGGTGGCCGACTACCTTGGCATGCCGCCGATCGCCGTCCATGAGGTGGTGACCTTCTACAACATGTTCAACACCCGGCCGGTCGGACGCTTCAAGCTCAACGTCTGCACCAATCTGCCGTGCGCCCTGAGCGGCGGCGGAGCGGCGGCTCAGTATTTGAGCGAGAAGTTGGGTGTGGCGCTGGGCGAAACCACGCCCGACGGAGTTTTCACCCTGCAAGAGTCCGAATGCCTGGGCGCCTGCGGCGATGCCCCGGCCATGCTGGTCAACGATCGTCGGCTGTGCAGCTTCATGCGCCCCGAGCGTCTGGATGCGCTGGTGGAAGAACTGCGTGCAGAGGCGGCCAAGGGAGAGTCGAAATGAGTCGGCCATTCGGACAAAGCACTGGGCAGGAAAGCTGTTTTCACGGCCGTCATCTGCAGCCGCAGATCCTCGCAGGGCTGAACGGCGAGAATTGGGATCTGCAGGGCTACCTGGCGCGCGATGGCTACCAGGCGCTGCGCAAAATCCTCACCGAGGGCTGGACGCCCGAACAAGTTATTGCGGAAGTCAAGGCCTCGGCCTTGCGTGGCAGAGGTGGCGCTGGTTTTCCCACCGGGCTGAAGTGGAGCTTCATGCCGCGTCAGTTTCCGGGGCAGAAGTATCTGGTGTGCAACTCCGACGAGGGCGAGCCGGGCACCTTCAAAGACCGTGACATCCTGCGCTTCAACCCGCATGCAGTGATCGAAGGCATGACCATTGCCGCCTTCGCCATGGGCATCACCGTGGGCTACAACTACATCCACGGCGAGATTTTCGAGGATTACGACCGGTTCGAAGAAGCGCTGCGACAAGCGCGCGATGCAGGCTATCTGGGCGACAACATCCTGGGCAGCAACTTCAGCTTCCAGTTGCATGCCGCGCATGGTTTTGGCGCCTACATTTGCGGCGAGGAAACCGCGCTGCTCGAATCGCTCGAAGGCAAGAAGGGCCAGCCACGCTTCAAGCCGCCTTTTCCCGCGAGCTTTGGCCTGTATGGCAAACCCACCACGATCAACAACACCGAGACCTTTGCCGCGGTGCCGTGGATCATCCGCCACGGCGGCCAGGCTTATCTCGAAGTGGGCAAACCCAACAACGGCGGCACCAAGATTTATTCGGTGTCGGGTGACGTCGCCAAACCGGGCAACTACGAAGTGCCCATGGGCACGCCGTTTGCCAAATTGCTCGAACTCGCCGGGGGCATGCGCGAAGGGCGCGAGCTCAAGGCTGTGATTCCCGGCGGATCATCGGCTCCGGTGCTGCCCGCCAGCATCATGATGGACTGCACCATGGATTACGACTCCATCGCCAAGGCAGGCTCCATGCTGGGTTCGGGCGCGGTGATTGTGCTCAACGATACCCGCTGCATGGTGAAGTCGCTGATGCGTCTGTCCTACTTCTACCAGCATGAGTCCTGCGGGCAGTGCACTCCGTGTCGCGAAGGCACGGGCTGGCTGTACCGCGTGGTGCACCGCATCGAAAACGGCCAGGGACGGATGGAAGACCTCGGCCTGCTCAACTCGGTGTCCGACAACATCGCCGGGCGCACCATTTGCGCGCTGGGCGATGCGGCGGCCATGCCGGTGAAGTCGTTCGTCAAGCACTTCCGGCCGGAGTTCGAGCATCACATCACCCACAAGACCTGCCTCGTGCCAGCCTATGTTTGAGCCGCTCTTTGTCCCGATTCTGCACAGGACGCACCATCATGGTTGAACTCGAAATCGACGGTCAAAAAGTCCAGGTGCCCGAGGGCGCTATGGTCATGGATGCGGCCACGCAACTCGGCATCTATGTGCCGCATTTTTGCTATCACCACAAGTTGACCATCGCAGCCAACTGCCGCATGTGTCTGGTCGATGTGGAAAAGGCGCCCAAGCCGCTGCCGGCCTGCGCCACCCCGGCCGCGCAGGGCATGGTCGTGCGCACCCATTCCGAGCGTGCGCTTCAGGCGCAGAAAGGGGTGATGGAGTTTCTGCTCATCAACCATCCGCTCGATTGCCCGATCTGCGACCAGGGCGGTGAGTGCCAATTGCAGGATCTGGCCGTGGGCTATGGCGGCTCGGCCTCGCGCTACACCGAGGAAAAGCGCGTCATCTTCCACAAGGACGCGGGCCCGCTCATCGCCATGGAAGAGATGAGCCGCTGCATCCAGTGCACGCGCTGCGTGCGCTTCGGCCAAGAAATTGCCGGCATCATGGAACTCGGCATGGCCAACCGCGGCGAGCATTCCGAGATCATGACCTTCGTCGGCAGCACGGTCGATTCCGAGCTGTCGGGAAATATGATCGACATCTGCCCGGTCGGCGCGCTCACCAGCAAGCCGTTCCGCTACAGCGCCCGCACCTGGGAACTGTCGCGCCGCGCTTCCATCAGCCCGCACGACAGCGTGGGCGCCAACCTCATCGTGCAGGTCAAGGGCGACCGCGTGATGCGCGTGGTGCCGCAAGAGAACGAAGCCGTCAACGAATGCTGGATCTCCGACCGCGATCGTTTCGCCTACGAAGGGCTCAACAGCGAAGAACGATTGACTGCGCCGCAGATCCGCGAAAACGGGCAGTGGAAGTCAGTCGACTGGCAAACCGCGCTCGAATTTACCGTGCAAGGTCTGCGTCGCGCCATGGGGCAAGAGGGCGGCGCCGCGCTGGCGGCCCTGGCCGTGCCCACCAGCACGGTGGAAGAGCTGTATTTGCTGAAAAAACTGCTGACCGCGCTGGGCAGCAACAGCCTGGACACCCGCCTGCGTCAGAGCGATTTTTCCGGTGACGCCAACGCAGCGGCCATTCCCTGGCTGGGCATGCCGATTGCTGAAATGGGACAGTTGCAGGCCGCTCTGTTCATCGGCAGCACCTTGCGCAAGGAGCAGCCGCTGCTGTCGGCTCGCGTGCGGCAAGCGGCCAAGGCCGGGGCCAAAATTTCCACCCTGCACGCGGCAAACGACGATTGGCTCATGCCCCTGCACGCACGCATTGCCGCTGCGCCCAGTCTATGGGTTGCCGAGTTGGCTGGGGTGGCGCGTGCCGTGGCTCAGGTCAAAGGCATCGAGGCGCCGGCCGGTCTACAGACCGTGGCGATGCCGAGTGCTCAGGCTCAGGCGATCGCGGCCAGCCTGCTCGGCGGCGAACACAAGGCCGTGTTCCTCGGCGACTCAGCCGTGCAACATCCGCAGGCTGCGACGCTGCGCGCCCTCGCGCAGTGGATCGCACGTGAGGTCGGCGGCATCTGCGGCGATCTGACTGAGGCGGGCAACACGGTGGGCGCCGCGCTGCTGGGGGTATCGCCCCTGGCTCCTGGCCGTGATGTCGCCAAAATCATCGCTCAGCCGCCGCGCGCCATGATGCTGTTCGGCGTCGAACCGGAGGAAGACAGCGCTGACCCGGTCGCCCTGCACAAAGCGCTGGAGCAGGCCGAGTTCATTGTCTCGTTTAGCCCCTTTGTTGACGCGGCTGAGGGCTACGCGCACGTCATGCTGCCGATCGCACCCTTTACCGAAACGGCGGGTAGCCTGGTCAATGCCGAAGGTCGGCTGCAGAGTTTCAATCCCGTCGTACAGCCTCTGGGTGAGACTCGTCCCGGATGGAAAGTGCTGCGCGTGCTGGGCAATTTGTTCGAGCTGCAGGGCTTCGACTACCAGAGTGCTGCGGAGGTTCGCACTGAGGCCTTCGCGGGCCTGGGTGGCGTTGATCAAGGCGGCGCCGACCAGATCGCCGCCCGTCTGGCGCAGTCCACGCCCCTGGACTTGCCATCTGAGTTGCCTGCCTCGGTGGCCCCTGCGATCGAGCGTTTTGCCCCGGTGCCGATCTATTCGAGCGACGCCATCGTGCGTCGCGCGCCTAGCCTGCAACGCACGCGCGATGCGCGCAACGCCCGCATGGTGGGCGTGTCCACCGCATTGTGGGAGCAACTCGGCCTGCAGAACGGCGATTCGGTGCGCGTGAAGGTTGATACGGTTGATGCGCAAAGCGTGGTGTTGCCCGCGCGCTGTGACGACGCGCTGGCCCCCACCGTGGTCAGCATTGCTGCGGCCTGGGCCGAGGCGGCGCCTTTGGGTTCGCTCGGAGCGATGTCTGGTGCGGTTCAGGTCGAGCGGGTGAGCGCCGTGGCTGCCGTTCCTGCCGCCGCAGTTCCCACCGCCCCTGCAAGCCCTGAAAGGGTCTGAGATGAAATACTCGTGGCCCTCACAATGTTCGCAAAGTTTTCCCTCTCCCAAGGGGAATGAAGCGCGCCTGGCGCGATCCTACGCATCCTGCTGACCATGCTCGAATCCTTCAACCAAGGCGGACTATCCCTGCTCGGGCCGATAGCCTGGCCGATCGTCTGGAACCTGATCAAGATCATCGTCATCGTCGCGCCGCTGATGGGAGCCGTCGCTTACCTAACGCTCTGGGAGCGCAAGCTGATCGGCTGGATTCAGATCCGCATCGGCCCCAACCGCGTCGGCCCGTTCGGCCTGCTGCAGCCCATCGCCGATGGCCTCAAGCTGCTGCTCAAGGAAATCGTCATCCCGTTTCGCTCGAACAAGCGTCTGTTCCTGCTGGGGCCGGTGATGACCATCATGCCGGCCTTGGCCGCCTGGGCGGTCATACCCTTCGGGCCGGACGTCGCCCTGGCCAATGTGAACGCCGGACTGCTCCTGCTGCTGGCGCTCACTTCTCTTGAGGTCTATGGCGTGATCATCGCCGGTTGGGCGTCGAACTCCAAATACGCCTTCCTGGGCGCCATGCGCGCTTCGGCACAGATGGTGAGCTACGAGATCGCGATGGGTTTCGCCATGGTCATCGTGCTCATGGTGTCCGGCAGTCTGAACATGACCGAAATCGTGATGGGGCAGACCCATGGCACTTTTGCCTCCATGGGCCTTAACTTCCTCTCCTGGAACTGGCTGCCGCTGCTGCCCATTTTTGTGGTCTATTTCATTGCCGGTGTGGCCGAGACCAATCGTGCGCCCTTTGACGTGGTGGAAGGCGAATCGGAAATCGTTGCCGGCCACATGGTCGAGTATTCGGGCATGGCCTTCGCCATGTTCTTCCTGGCCGAATACGCCAACATGATCCTGATCTCCATCCTCACCACGGTCATGTTCCTGGGCGGATGGGATGCGCCGGTGGCCTTCCTCGGTTTCATTCCGGGGTGGATCTGGCTGGGCATAAAGACTTTTGTCGTGGTCAGCATGTTTCTCTGGCTGCGGGCCACCTTCCCGCGCTATCGCTACGACCAGATCATGCGCCTGGGCTGGAAGATTTTCATTCCCGTCACCCTCATCTGGCTTGTCGTGGTGGCCGCCTGGATGCAAACCCCCTGGAATATCTGGAAGTGAGGCAGAACCATGGCCGCTTTGCGTGACACCTTCAACAGCTTTTTTCTGGTCGAACTCTTCAAGGGTCTGGCTCTGACGGGCAAATACGCCTTCAAGAGCAAGATCACGGTGCAGTATCCCGAAGAGAAGACGCCGCTGTCGCCGCGTTTTCGTGGCCTGCATGCGCTGCGCCGTTATCCCAATGGCGAAGAGCGTTGCATCGCCTGCAAGCTGTGCGAAGCGGTGTGCCCGGCGCTGGCCATCACCATCGAATCGGAGCAGCGTGACGATGGCACCCGCCGCACCACCCGCTACGACATCGATCTGACCAAGTGCATTTTCTGCGGGCTGTGCGAAGAAAGCTGCCCGGTCGACTCCATCGTCGAAACCTCGATTTTTGAATACCACGGTGAAAAGCGTGGCGATCTCTACTTCACCAAAGAGATGCTGCTGGCCGTGGGCGACCGCTATGAAAAAGACATCGCCGCCACCAAGGAGGCCGACGCCCCATACCGCTGATCGCTGAAGCCCGCCGCAAGTCATGGGCGGGCTCTGGCGATTGTCCCCACTGTTTCTAGGCCGACGGCTTGCGCTGCGGCAAGGCCCTTGTTGTGACCATGGACGTTCAAACCATCCTGTTCTACCTGTTCTCCGCCGTGCTGCTGTTTGCCGCGCTGCGAGTGATCACGGCGCGTAACCCGGTGCACTCCGCGCTTTATCTGGTGCTGGCGTTCTTCCAGATGTCGGCTATCTGGCTGCTGCTGCGCGCCGAGTTTCTCGCCATCGTGCTGGTGCTGGTGTACGTCGGCGCGGTGATGGTGCTGTTCCTCTTTGTGGTGATGATGCTCGACATCAACCTCGACAGCATTCGCAAGGGGTTCTGGCGTTACTTTCCAGTCGCAGCGCTCGTGGGCGTGCTCATCGTGCTGGAAATGGCCGCCGTGCTGATGCAGGGCTTCCAGATTGGCGGTATGACGCGCGCTGCGCAGGTCGGGGCAGCGACCTCTGCCGACAATCCGCTCACCGATCTGTCCAACACCCGCGCGCTGGGCGTGGTGCTGTATTCGCAATACCTGTTCGCGGTGGAAATTGCGGCGGTCATATTGCTCGTGGCCATCATCGCGGCCATCGCGCTCACGTTGCGCCGGCGCAAGGATGTGCGGCATATGCCGGCTTCCGAGCAGATCAAGGCCCGCCGTGCGGACCGCGTGCGGCTGGTATCCATGCCCGCCCAACCCAAGGAGTAAGCCATGCTCGGTTCACTCACCCTGGCGCATTACTTGGTGCTCGGCGCCATTCTGTTCGCTATCTCGGTCGTCGGCATTTTTCTCAATCGCCGCAATCTCATTGTCATCCTCATGGCCATTGAGCTCATGCTGCTGGCGGTGAACCTGAATTTCATCGCCTTCTCGCACTACCTGCAGGATTTTGGCGGACAGGTGTTCGTGTTCTTCATCCTCACCGTCGCTGCGGCGGAGTCGGCCATCGGTCTGGCCATTCTGGTGGTGCTGTTCCGCAACCTCAACACCATCGACGTCGAGGATCTCGACCAACTCAAGGGCTGATCGATGCAAGCCACGCTGAATCCCACCTTGCTGCTGGTCATCGCACTGGCGCCTCTCGTCTCGTCCATCATCGTCGGTCTGTTCGGCCGAAGCATCGGCCGATCGGCTTCGCACTGGCTGACCACGCTCTCGGTCGGATTGTCTTTCGTGCTGTCGCTCATCGTCCTCAACGACGTCATCAACGGCGCCCGCTTCAACGCCACGATTTATGAGTGGATGGTGGTGGGCAAGCTGCACATGGAAGTCGGTTTCATGATCGACGGCCTGTCGGCGCTGATGATGGCTGTCGTCACGTTCGTTTCGCTCGCGGTGCACATCTACACCATCGGCTACATGGCCGATGACGACGGCTACCAGCGCTTTTTCAGCTACATCTCGCTCTTCACCTTCTCCATGCTGATGCTGGTGATGAGCAACAACATGCTGCAGTTGTTCTTCGGCTGGGAGGCGGTGGGCCTGGTGTCGTATCTGCTGATCGGCTTCTGGTACACGCGGCCCACGGCGGTTTTCGCCAATATGAAGGCCTTCATCGTCAACCGCGTGGGCGACTTCGGCTTCATTCTGGGCATTGGTCTGCTGGCGGCCTACACCGGCAGCCTGAACTACACCGAAATTTTCGCCAAGGGGCCGGAGCTGGCGCTGTTGCATCTGCCGGGCACCGACTGGATGCTGATCACGGTGGCGTGCATCTCTCTGTTCATCGGCGCCATGGGCAAGAGCGCGCAGTTCCCGCTGCATGTCTGGCTGCCCGATTCGATGGAAGGCCCGACGCCGATCTCGGCGCTCATTCACGCGGCCACCATGGTGACGGCGGGTATTTTCATGGTGGCGCGCATGTCGCCGCTGTTCGAGTTGTCGAACACTGCGCTGTCCTTTATTTTGGTCATCGGCGCCATCACCGCGCTGTTCATGGGCATCCTGGGCGTGGTGCAAACCGACATCAAGCGGGTCATTGCCTACTCCACCCTATCGCAGCTCGGCTACATGACCGTGGCGCTGGGGGCTTCGGCCTACTCGGTAGCGATTTTCCACCTGATGACCCATGCGTTCTTCAAGGCTTTGCTGTTCCTCGCGGCGGGCTCGGTGATCATCGGCATGCACCATGACCAGGACATGCGCCATATGGGCGGTCTGCGCAAATACATGCCCATCACCTGGATCACCTTCCTGATCGGCGGTCTGGCGCTCAGCGGCATTCCGCCGTTCGCTGGCTTTTTCTCCAAAGACAGCATCATCGAGGCGGTGCATGCCAGCGATCTGCCGGGAGCGGGCTTTGCTTACTTCGCCGTGCTCTCCAGTGTGTTCGTCACCGCGCTCTACACCTTCCGCATGTATTTCATGGTGTTCCATGGCGAAGAGCGCTTCCGGCACGTGGCGCACGATGCGCATGGACATGATCATGCGCAGGATCACGGACACGATGGCGCTCACGAGCCGCACGAGTCGCCGTGGGTGGTGACGGTGCCGCTCATCATGCTGGCCATTCCGTCCGTCCTCGCAGGCTATCTCTTCATTCAGCCGCTGCTTTACGGGCACTTCTTCGGGAACTCGATTTTTGTCAACGCGGCGGCCCACCCGGCCATGAGCGATCTCGCTGAGCACTGGCACGGCCAGATTCAGATGATGATTCACGGCTTGTCGTCGATGCCGCTGTGGCTGGCGCTTGCCGGCATTGCCACGGCCTACTACGGCTATATGGTGAACCTGCGCTTCCCGCAGGCTGTGCGGCGCATGCTGGGGCCGATCTATACCGTGCTCGAAAACAATTACTTCTTCGACTGGTTCAACCAGAACGTGCTGGCTTCTGGCATGCGTCTGCTGGGCACGGGCCTGTGGAAAGGCGGGGATGTGGGTCTTATCGATGGTCTGCTGGTCAACGGTACGGCGCGCGTGGTCGGCTGGACGGCGCGGGTGGTGCGCCTGCTGCAGACCGGCTACATCTATTACTACGCCCTGGCGATGATTGCCGGTGTGGTGGTGTTCATGGGCTATTTTGTTCCGGGCAAGCTGTTGTCCGGCTGGTTCATCCGATAACAGCGAAGCGCGATACAAGCATGCAATCTCTCCCTTTGCTCAGTCTGTCCATCTGGATTCCCATCGCCTTCGGTGTCTTGCTGCTCTTTGTTCAGGGCGAGCAACGCGCTGCGGCGGCGCGCTGGCTGGCGCTGATCGGCTCGCTGATCTCCTTTCTCATCACCCTGCCGCTGATCACCGGCTTCGACAACGCCCAGGCGGGCATGCAGTTTGTCGAGTCCGTGCCCTGGATTCGGCCTTTCAACATCAATTACGCGCTGGGCATCGACGGCGTGTCGCTGTGGTTCGTGCCGCTGACCGCTTTGATGACCGTGATCGTGATCATCAGCGCCTGGGAGGTCATCAAAGATCGCGTCAGCCTTTATCTCGGCGCTTTCCTCATTCTGTCGGGCCTGATGATCGGCGTGTTTGCCGCGACCGATGCCCTGCTGTTCTATGTGTTCTTCGAGGCCACGCTCATTCCGATGTATCTGATCATCGGCATCTGGGGCGGGCCGCGGCGGGTATATGCCGCGTTCAAGTTCTTCCTCTACACCCTGGCTGGTTCGCTGCTCATGCTGGTGGCGCTGATCTATCTTTACCTGCAGTCGGGCGGAAGTTTCGACATCGCCAACTGGTACCACGTGCCGCTGTCGATGACGGCGCAGATTTTCATTTTCATCGCCTTTTTCTTCGCCTTCGCGGTGAAGATTCCGATGTGGCCGGTGCACACCTGGCTGCCGGATGCGCACGTTGAAGCGCCCACCGGCGGCTCGGTGATTCTGGCGGCCATCATGCTCAAGCTCGGCGCCTACGGTTTCATCCGCTTCTCTCTGCCCATGCTGCCTGATGCCAGCCATGCGCTCGCGCCGGTCATGATCGCCTTGTCGCTCATTGCGGTGATTTACATCGGTTTTGTCGCTCTGGTGCAGGCCGACATGAAAAAGCTGGTGGCGTATTCATCCATCGCGCACATGGGGTTTGTCACTCTGGGCTTTTTCCTGTTCTCCGACCTGGGTGTGCAGGGCGGGTTGGTGCAGATGATCTCGCACGGCTTCATTTCCGGCGCCATGTTTCTGACCATCGGGGTGCTGTATGACCGCATGCACACCCGCGAGATTGCCGATTACGGCGGAGTGACCAACACCATGCCCAAGTTCGCCGCGCTGGCCGTGCTGTTCGGCATGGCCAACGCCGGCTTGCCGGGCACCAGCGGTTTTGTCGGCGAGTGGATGGTGATTCTGGCTGCGGTGAAATTCAATTTCTGGATCGGCCTGCTGGCCGCGACCACGCTCATTCTGGCTGCGAGCTATACCTTGTGGATGATCAAGCGGGTGTATTTCGGGCCGGTGGGCAATGACCATGTAGCCGCGCTCAAGGACATCGGCGCCCGTGAATTCTTTATGCTCGCCGTGCTGGTCGGCGCGGTGCTGTGGATGGGCGTGTATCCCAAATTCTTCACCGATCCGATGCAGGCCTCGGTGCAACATCTGCTGCAGTTTGCGGCGTCTTCCAAATTGCAGTGACAACAACCGCCATGAACTGGATCGCCATTTATCCGGAAATTCTCCTGCTCGTGCTGGCCTGCGTGGTCATGCTCGTCGACCTGTTCGTCAAAGATGCGCAGCACCGAGTGAGCTATTGGCTGACGCTGCTGGGACTGGTGGGCATCGGCGCGCTTTGCGGGCTTTACTACGCCTCGGGCATGCAGCAGTTCGCCATGGCGCGTGCGCTCATCGTCGATCCGATGGCTATGCTGCTCAAGCTTTTCACGGTCATCGCCACCATCGTCACCTTGGTTTACTCTCGGCGCTACGCCCTGGATCGCGGCATGTGGGGCGGCGAGTTGTTCAGCCTGGTGCTGCTGTCGCTGCTCGGGCAGTTCATCATGATCTCGGGAAACAACCTGCTGACCATCTATCTGGGGCTGGAACTGCTCTCGCTCGCGCTCTACGCCCTGGTTGCGCTGCGCCGCGATCACACGCAGTCCACCGAGGCGGCGATGAAATATTTCATCCTCGGCGCATTGGCTTCGGGTTTCCTGCTCTACGGCATGTCGATGCTGTATGGCGCCACCGGTTCGCTTGATCTGGTCACCATCTTCCGCATGATCGCGGTCGAGCCGATCAACCGCGCCGTGCTCGTGCTCGGGGTGGTGTTCATCGTTGCAGGTCTGGCGTTCAAGCTCGGAGCCGTGCCCTTCCACATGTGGATTCCCGACGTCTATCAGGGCGCGCCCACGGCTGTGGTGCTGATGGTGGGCGCGGCGCCCAAACTGGCGGCCTTCGCCATGGCGATTCGCCTGCTGGTGGAAGGCATGTTCCCGCTGGCGATGGACTGGCAGGGCATGCTGGTGGTGCTGGCGGTGCTGTCCATCGGTCTGGGCAATCTGGCGGCCATTGCGCAGACCAACCTCAAGCGCATGCTGGCGTATTCCACCATCGCCCAGATCGGCTTCGTGCTCCTCGCGCTGCTCTCAGGCATGCTCAACGGCAATGGGCTCTCCGCCTCCACCGCCTACAGCGGCGCGATGTTCTACATGGTCATTTACGTGCTCACCACGCTGGGCACCTTCGGCGTGATTCTGCTGCTGGCGCGCGAAGGTTTCGAGGCCGAAGACATCCGCGATTTTGCCGGTCTGGCCAAAACTGACCCCTGGATGGCAGGTGTCATGACGTTTCTTTTATTCTCTTTGGCTGGCATACCGCCGTTCGCTGGTTTTTATGCCAAGCTCGAAGTGCTCACCATTCTGCTCAATACCGGGCGGGTCTGGCTGGTGGTGTACTCGGTCATCCTCTCGGTCATCGGTGCGTATTACTACATTCGTGTGATCAAGGTGATGTATTTTGATGCACCCACGGCGCTTTCGGCCTCGCGCGCAAGTGGAGTGGGCGGAGCGCGTGCTCTGCTGTCGCTCAATGGTCTGGCGGTTTTATTTCTTGGGTTGATGCCCGGTGGTTTGATGACCTTGTGTTATCAGGCCATCGCCAACACCCTGCACTGAAAGTGTTTCCCTATGCAGAATTCCGCAATCTGGTTGGTTATCGTTCTGGCGTTCGTCGCCGCCAACCTACCGTTTGTTTCCAACCGCTTCTTCCTAGTCATTCCGCTCAAGAAAACCCCCAAGTCGATCTGGCTACGTCTGCTTGAGCTGCTGATTCTGTTCTTTGTCGTCGGCTTTATTGGCATGGCGCTCGAAGCGCGGATCGGCCAGAACTATCCACAGCATTGGGAGTTCTATGCCGTCTCTGTCGCCATGTTCCTAGTGCTGGCCTTTCCGGGTTATGTGCTGCGTTACATGGTCAAGCGTCATCCGGCCCCGAGTCGCACATGAGCGGCGATCCGGCGCGCGTGCCGCAGGCAGCGGCCTTGCGCGAACACACGCTCGACAGCGAGATGGTGTTTCGCGGCACCTTCCTCAATATTTCGCGCGATCTGGTGCGGCTGGCCAACGGCGCGCAGGTGACCCGCGAATACATCCGCCACTCCGGCGCGGTGATGATCATTCCCCTGCTCGATAACGGCAAGGTACTGATGGAGCGCCAGTTCCGCACGCCGATGCAGCGGGTCATGGTGGAGTTTCCCGCGGGCAAACTCGACGCGGGTGAGAGCTGGCTGGCTTGTGCCCAGCGCGAACTGCGCGAGGAAACCGGCTACAGCGCGAAGCAGTGGGCCTATATCGGACCGATCAACAACGCGATTTCCTACTCCGACGAAACCATTCATCTCGCTTTCGCGCGCGGCCTGGTCGCAGGTCGCCAATCGCTCGACGACAACGAACTGCTCGATGTTTTCGAGGCCAGCCCGCAAGACACCCTCGACTGGGTGCGCAATGGTCAGATCACCGACGTCAAGACCGTGATCGGCGCGTTCTGGCTGGAAAAATTGCTGCAAAACACCTGGAACTTCGACTGGCAGGACGTGGCCTGACGCTGTAGCTCAGATGCGGCGCTGAACCAGCAGGCGATAGGCCAGCAGATAGAGGGTAACGAAGCCCACACAGCAGGCCATGAGCAGGGGGGTGCTGCCCCACCACAGCATGGCCGGGCCCACGCTGAAAGCCGCGACGGCCCAGAGATAAGGCGAGGTGGCCGCATTGCGGCGCTGCCGCGGATCAGGATGATCGTCCTCGTCGATCAGACGGGTGAGCCGCCAGTACACCAGGTGATGCAGATGCAGCGTATCGGGCGCCGTGCCCGCGCGTTGGCGAAACTTGCGCCGCCACAGCGAATACAGCAACTCCCACACCGGGTAGGCCAGCACCATAAGGGCGAACCAGGGTGAGACGGCTGGGTTGCGCGCCACCAGCAATACGCTGAGCAGCGCCATCCAGAAGCCGAGCAGATAAGCGCCGGTATCGCCCAGGAAGATCTGGCCGCGCGGCCAGTTCCAGAACAGAAAACCCAGCAGCGCGCCGATGGCGGCGAGGCTGAGCGCCATGATCAGCGGGTCGCTGACCTTGAACGCCACATAGCCGATGGCGCCGAAAATCATGAAGCTCACCATGCCGGCCAGGCCGTTGTAGCCGTCGATCATATTGACCGCATGCGGCAGGGCGCTGATGGCGACGAGCGCGATGAGCCAACCCAGCACTGGCCAGGCGTGTATCCAAGCGTCCAGCGGCCACAGCCCCAGACGGGTGACGCTGGCCTCAAGCAGCCAGACCGCTAGCCCCGCGGCGAGCACCGTGGCCAGCGCCCGCCACAAGGGGGGCACATGGCGGCGCAGGTCTTCCACCACCCCGGCGAGCAGCACCGGCGCAATGGCGACGGCCAATCGGATTGTGACGGGCTCGCTGACATAGGTGAGGTGCATGAGCCATAGCAGGCCCACCAATATGCCCAGCGCCAGGGCGAAGCCGCCGGTGCGCGGCGTGGGGTGGCGATGCCATTTCTGCACGCCCTGGGTTTCGTCCAGGCCGAAATGCCTGCGCCGACCCAGCACGATGAGGGCGGCGCATCCCAGCCAGCAGAGCAGGGCGGACAGGGCGGTGGCGTGCAACATGGGGTGCGGTAGAGAAACGCGATAAACCGACATTGTGCCTTTGCCCGTCATCACGAATCCACATGTCCCGCGCGCCGCCTTGCCTGCGGCCGTCGCCTACACTGCGCAGTTATGTCTGCATCCTTCTCCTGGCCTTTTGAGCTGCTTATCGGTTGGCGCTATACCCGCAGCGGGCGGCGCAGTCGGCGCAACGGCTTCATCTCCTTTATTTCTGCGGTTTCCGTTGGCGGCATCGCCCTCGGGGTCGCCGCGCTGATTGTGGTCATCTCGGTGATGAACGGGTTTCAGAAGGAGGTGCGAGACCGCATGCTCAACGTCATTCCGCACATCCAGATTCTCAATGTCAATGGTCAGGCCTTGCCCGACTGGCGCGGCGTGGCGCAGCAGGTCAAAAGCAATCCGGCAGTGACCGGGGTGGCGCCGTTTGTGCAAGGTCAGGCGCTGGTGGCGCAGGGCAGTCAGTTGCAGGGCGTGCTGGTCTGGGGGGTGGAGCCGAGCGAAGAAACCCAGGTGTCGCAGATCCCCGAGCACATGGTGGCTGGCAGTCTGGCCGCGCTCAAGCCGGGCGACTTCGGTGTGGTACTGGGCAACGAGCTGGCCAATGCGCTGGGTGTTGGCGTGGGCGACCAGATCACCATGGTGGTGCCCAGCGGCTCCATCACCCCGGCGGGCATGATTCCCCGTCTGCGCACCCTGCGGGTGGTGGGCATTTTCAATGTCGGGCACTACGAGTACGACAGCACTCTGGCGCTGGTGAATCTGCAAGACGCATCGGCGCTGTTCCGCACCGGAGGCCCCACCGGGCTGCGCGTGCAGACGCGAAATATGAATGACGCCCCGCAGATTGCGCAAGACTTGCAGCGCGTGCTGCCGCCCGAACTCGTGGCCCAACCCTGGACCGAGCAGAACCGCACCTGGTTCGAGGCCGTGGTGATCGAGAAGCGCATGATGTTCATCATCCTCACCATGATTGTGGCGGTGGCGGCGTTCAACCTCGTCTCTACCCTGGTCATGACGGTGACCGACAAGCTGGCCGATATCGCTATTCTGCGCACGCAGGGTGCGAGCCCCGGCTCCATCATGTCCATCTTTCTGCTGCAGGGCGCGGTGACGGGTTTTCTCGGTACCTTCGCCGGTGTCGCGCTGGGTTGTCTGATTGCGTTCAATCTCGACCCCATTGTCTCGTTCCTCGAAACCGTGCTGCACACCCAGTTCCTGCCACGCAGCGTGTACCTGATCCACACCATGCCCAGCGATCCGCGCTTTTTAGACATCGCCACCATCACCGTGGCGTCGCTGGTCTTATCTCTGCTGGCCACGCTTTATCCCAGTTGGAGCGCCTCGCGGGTGCAACCGGCGCAGGCTTTGCGGTATGAGTGAACATCTGCTGCTGTCCGATCTGCCCTCGACCTCACCGGCGCTTGCGCAACTGCTGGCGCAGCCCGGCTTGCCTGCAACCGCCGCTCTTTGCCGCCAGGCCGTGGTGCTGGAGCAGGAGCCACCGCGAGAAGATGCCCAAGCCGCCTGGCTGACGCCCGCCGAGCGCTGGCTGCTGCACGCCCTGCGTCTGGATGGCACAGAGGCCGAGCAGGCGCCTTGGGCACGTCTGGCCGCGCTGGCCGATGGCGTGGCCGACGCTTTTCCCGCAGATCAGGCGCTGTGCCTGCTCACCCCGGCGCATCTGCGGCTGGGACGCGACAGCCTGTCGCTCACCGATCCTGCCACGCTCGATCTCAGGGCGGATGAAGCTCAGCCGCTCTTCGCCGCCGCCGAGCCCTTGTTTGCCAGCGCGGGATGGACGCTGCGCCGAGTCACGCCGATGCGCTGGTATGCCGCCCACTCCAGTCTGACCGAGGTTGTGACGGCGGGCGTGGCGCGCGCTCTTGGCCGCAGCGTCGCAGCCTGGATGCCCGGCGGCCCGGCGGCCCGACCCTGGCGGCAACTGCTCACCGAAGTGCAGATGACCTGGCAGCACCATGCCGTCAACGAAGCGCGCGAACAGCGCGGCCTGCCCGACATCAATACCCTCTGGATACACGGTTGCGGCCCCCTGGCGGCCGATTGGCGCAGCCCGGTGCGCCTTGCCGAATATGAGGGAGATGGCGATGCGGTGAGCGATCCGGCCCTCGCCGCCGCGCTGCGCGGCCTTGCTTTGCGCCCGCGCAACGGGCCGCTCGACACCCTGCGTATTTTCGACGCCCGCGCGCTGCTGGCAGGCGACCCCGCCGCCGGTCTGCGTCGGCTCGATGCCAGCCTCTGCGCCGCCATTGCGCAGGCGCTGCAGCAGTCGGGCGGCGTGCGTCTCACCCTCGCGGGCGAGCTGCGCTGGCGCACCCTGCAGATCCGCCGTCCGCAAGGCTGGAAATTCTGGCAACGGGCCGACTTTCCCGCGCAGTTTCACGGTTTGTAGCCAACCAAGTTGTCACTTTTTGTCATTCTTATCGCATATAAAAACAACTTTGCAGGTGATGAGGGTGAGAGATGGATTACGAACGCTGGTGGGCCGCATTTAGCCTGTTTCTGGGATTGATGCCAGGCGCTCCCAAGCGCGATGACGCCGGCGCTGCGCTCGTCTGGGCTGCGGTGATGCGGGCTCTGCACGCCAAAACGCCAAGCCGCCAACAGACGCCGCCGAGCGGTCTGCCGCGCGTTGGGCCGACCGCCGCTTCCACGGCCGATGCGCGCTGGCAAGTCAATGGTCGCCCTCTTGTCCGTGGCGCGCGCTTGCCCTGGTTTCCCCCGCCCGGTCGGCACCAGATCGCCCTGGTCGATGCGCGCGGCTCCGGGCTTCGCACCCGGCGCTGAACGGGGGCTGGCAATCAGCCCCCTGCCGCAAGCTCAGAACAGTACGGCTGCCTTCTGTAGGGCGATATAGACGCCGATAAAGAAGGGAATACCGACCGCAGCCCAGGCCAGCACGCCAACAATGCCGAAGCTGCCGCGTGCCGCGTGCTCGGCGTCACCGGCGATGCGGTCCTCGTGCTTGAGGGCGCGTTCGCGGGCGAGTTCTTCTGGCGTCATGCGGTACTTGGCCGCCACAGGGCGCACCAGCAGGTTGAGGATGAAGCCCACCAGCAGCAGTCCGGCCAGGATATAGAGCGTGCGGTCATAGACCAGGTTCTTCGCCACACCAGCGTCGATCTGGGTCTGGCGGATGGCGGCGATGAGGAAGGGCCCGGCCACACCGGCAACCGACCACGCGGTGAGCAGACGGCCGTGAATCGCGCCCACCATCTGCGTGCCGAACAAGTCGGCCAGATAGGCCGGCACAGTGGCAAAGCCGCCGCCGTACATGGTCATGATGACGCAGACCACCAGAATGAACAGGCCTGCTGCGCCGCTATGGCCCAGCGCGGGGAGGCTGGCGTAGAGCGCCACGCCCAGCGCAAAGAACACCGCATAAGTCGCCTTGCGGCCGATGTAGTCAGACAGCGCGGCCCAGAACAGACGACCGCCGCTGTTGAACAGGCTGATCAAACCGACCAGGCCACCGGCTGCCGCGACCAGCGCGGCCTTCTGCGCCGCATCGAGCGCTGCGCCGCTGTCGAGGCCGATGAGACGGCCGCCGAACACGTCCTGCAGCATCGGGCTGGCCATGGCGATCACGCCGATGCCGGCCGTCACGTTCAGGCACAGAATCCACCAGACCAGCCAGAACTGCGGCGTTTTCATCGCCTTGTTCAGATGCACTTCATGGTCGGTGATCATGGCATTGCCGCCCTTGGCCTTGGGCGTCCATCCCCGCGGCTTCCAGCCAGTGGGCGGCACCCGGAAGCCGAACGCCCCCGCCGACATCACCACGAAATAGAGCACGCCCATGATGATCAGCGTTTGAGCGACGCCCAGGGTGCCCGAGGCGCTGAAATTCTTCATCAGCGCCACAGCTAGCGGTGCGCCGATCATCGCGCCACCGCCAAATCCCATGATGGCAAAGCCGGTGGCCAGACCGCGACGATCCGGGAACCATTTGATGAGGGTCGAGACGGGCGTGATATAGCCCAGCCCCAGACCAATGCCTCCCAGTACGCCGGCCCCGAGAATCACCAGCCAGAGCTGATGGATGTAAATGCCGATGCCGCCGAGCACCAGGCCGCCGCCCCAGCACAGCGCGGCGATGAAACCGGCCTTGCGCGGGCCCGCATGTTCCAGCCAGGCGCCCCAGATGGCGGCCGAAATACCCAGAAAGGCGATGAATACTTCAAAGATGTGCGTCACCGACGGCACCGTCCAGTTGCAAGTCGTGGTGGTGAGATGGCCCCAGAAACCCATCGAGCCGCATACGGCAGGATCGGTGCCTCCAAGCAGCTTGCTCATCGGCAGCCAGAACACGGAGAAGCCATAGGCCATGCCGATACACAGGTGAATCGCAAGCGCGGCGGTAGGCACCAGCCAGCGGTTGAAATTGGGACCTGCAACCGTGCTTTCGCGGTCGAGCAAGCCCGGTTTAGAGAGGGGTGTGCTAAGAGAAGATGCCATTCATGACTCCAAGTTTGTCGTTGTTCCCCGGGATGCGGCGGCAGGAACTTTTGCCGCTGCAGGCCGCTTTATAGTGAAGTTCCGTGACTTTGTTGGCAAAGTTTGTCTGACATGTTGCGTTTTGTGCATATTAAAAAAAGCCGACAAGCGTCGGCTTTTGGTGGAGGTCTGCCCTCACAGGCAGACTACCCTGAAATTACTGATTGAACGCCGCGATCGTGGCCTGGTCGAGCACGCCCGATTCAGGCAGGCCGCGCGAATTCTGGAAGCGCTTGAGCTCAGCGCGGGTTCGCGGTCCCATGACGCCGTCGGGCGTACCGACCGGAAAGCCCTGCGCGTTGAGCTTTTCCTGCGCCTGTTTGAGCGTCATGGTGGCGGGGGCGGTCTGCGTTGCGGCCACAGGCTGTGCGGCCGGGGTCGATCCGCCCTGCACGCCGAGCTGGCCGCCGGTGCCCAGTCCGCCTTTGACTTCCTGCGCTTTGTAGTTCTCGACGGCCTTGACGACACCGTTATACGAATCCATGAACGCCGCCACAATGACTTTGCCCTGCGCCGTGTTGGCATAACCGCCGCCGATGCCGCCCGCTGCGCCGCCAAACAAGCCGCCAATGGCGCCAAAATCCCAATTTTTCGCACTACCCTCGGCAGCAGCAAGCTGCACGCCTGAACGGTTGTCCACCAGCGTGAGCAGGGTGCTGGCTTCCTTGGCGCTGACGCTGCCGCCCACAATGGCCCCAACCGGGCCGAGCAGACCGCCCACTAAGCCGCCAATGCCGCCAGCGTTATTGTTCGAGAAGGTGATGGTCGGGCTAAGGGTGTAGTCCGCCGAAACCATTTGCCCCTTGCCGAAGTTCGAGTTCTGCCGCAACTCGCCCGATTGAGCCAGCGCGCGCTCTTGCATCATGTTGTTCATGGCGCGGCCACGATCGACCACCACAAAGCAGTTCGACTGCTGGATCATGAGCTTGAGCACCGGCGTGGTCGGGCCGAGCTGGTATTGGCTGGTGAGAATGCCGTACCAAGGTGTGTTGGTGTCTTCCACCACGGCAATCGTGCCCAGCGGCGCGTTGCAGCGAGCGAGTTTGCTGTTCGCGTTCTGGCTGTTGGCGCCGCCAGCCGATCCTGTGGCTTCGGTTTTTGCAGCTTTTGATCCCATGTCCATGCTGGAACATGCGGCGAGGGAAAGAACCGCAGCTAGGGCTGTTAGGCGCTTGAATGGATGCATCATTGATCTGGACTCCAAGTTGTTATCGATGAAAAAGCGGGCCTGCCCGACTATCAGACGGCGCAGCCGCCAGATACTAGAAGTTTTTTATGGTGTTTTTCGGTCATAAACGCTTTCTGAGTGCGCAATCTTGACGAATTGTGGCTTTTTAAGCATTTTGCTAGGCCGATATGCAAGGTTTGAGCCTGAAGCGACGCTATCGCATGAACGATGCGCATCAGGTTTCGGTGTCGCGCGCACAATAGAGGTTTAGCCGTCTTCAAGGCCCACAATCCATGACTTCACAACAAATCTCCCCCTTTGCCGAACTCGGCTTGCCCGAACCGTTGCTGCAAGCCCTGCGCGATGTGGGATATGAAACCCCGTCGCCCATTCAGGCGGCCACCATTCCGCCGCTGCTGGCTGGGCGCGATGTGCTCGGCCAGGCGCAGACCGGCACGGGCAAGACGGCGGCGTTTGCGCTGCCCATCCTGGCCAAGATCGATTGCAATGCACGCCACACCCAGGCGTTGGTGCTGGCGCCTACGCGCGAGCTGGCCATTCAGGTGGCCGAGGCGTTTGCGCGCTATGCCGCGCATCTGCCGGGTTTCAATGTGCTGCCGATCTATGGCGGGCAAAGCTACGTGCCGCAGCTCGCCTCGCTCAAGCGGGGCGCGCATGTCGTGGTGGGCACCCCGGGGCGCATCATCGATCACCTGGAGCGCGGCACGCTCAAGCTCGACCAACTCGCGCACATGGTGCTCGACGAGGCGGATGAGATGCTGCGCATGGGCTTCATCGACGATGTCGAGTCCATCCTGAAAAAGACCCCGCCGCAGCGTCAGGTGGCGCTGTTTTCGGCCACCATGCCCTCGGCCATCCGCCGAATTGCACAAACCTATTTACGCGATCCGCAGGAGATCACCATCAAGGCGGCCACGACCACCGCCACGCACATTCAGCAGCGCTACTGGATGGTCAGCGGTCTGCACAAGCTCGATGCGCTCACCCGCATTCTGGAGGTCGAGCCGTTCGAGGGCATGATCATCTTCGCCCGCACCAAGCAGGCCACCGAGGAATTGGCCGAGAAGCTGGCAGCGCGTGGATTCACCGCGGCGGCGCTCAATGGCGACGTGCCGCAGGCGCTGCGCGAGCGCATGGTGCAGCGGCTCAAGGACGGGCAGCTCGACATCCTTGTCGCCACCGATGTGGCGGCGCGCGGGCTGGATGTGGAGCGCATCAGCCATGTGGTGAACTACGACATTCCGACGGATACCGAAAGCTACGTACACCGCATCGGCCGCACCGGTCGTGCGGGGCGCACTGGCGACGCCATTCTGTTCGTTACCCCGCGCGAGCGGCATTTGCTGCGCGCCATCGAGCGGGCCACGCGCCAGCCCATCACGCAGATGCAGTTGCCCAGCACCGAAGCGGTGAATGACAGCCGCATCAGCCGCTTCATGGAGCGCATCACCGAGGCACGCGAGCAGGAAGGGTTGGAGGATTACCAGCGCCTGGTCGAGCGCTACGAGCAGGAATTCGACATTCCAGCCATCGAGATTGCCGCGGCGCTGGCGCGTATGGTGCAAGGCAACAAGCCGCTGCTCATGCGCCCGGGCAGCGAACCGTCCTACAACGCTGATACCCGCGAGGAGAGCCGCGCGCCACGCCGCGAGCGCGAACCGCGTGAGGGCCGCGAACCGCGCGCGCCACGCCCCGCGCGGGCCACACGCGAGGAGGGGCCTGCGGCGCGTGCGCCGCGTGAGCGCGCCAAGCCCCGCGATCTCGACGATTTCACCCAAACCCTGATGCAGGCGCGTGAAGCGGCCGATGCGGCGCCGCATTCGGCGCCGCGCGAGGTCGCGTCTGCCGAACATCCGGCGCACAGCGAGCGCACCGCGCGAGGCCCGCATACTGCCAGCGATGTGCGCTTCGAGACCTACCGGGTGGAAGTCGGACGCGATCATGGCGTGGAAGTGCGCAATCTGGTCGGCGCCATCGCCAACGAGGCCGGGCTTGAAAACAAGCACATCGGCAATATCGCCATTCGCGGCGACCACAGCTTTGTCGAGCTGCCCGAAGGCATGCCCAAAGATGTATTCCGCACCCTGCAAAAAACCTGGGTGAGTGGGCGTCAACTGCAGCTCACCAAAGCCGAGCCGGTGCGCGATACCGCCCGGGAACGTCCGGCGACCCGAGCGCCCGCACGACGTTTCGATTCGGGCGACGCGTCGCCCGCGCCCAAGCGCCGCGCCGCGCCGATGCCCGGTAGCAAGTCGTTCAAGCGCAAACCTTGACGCGGCGGGACGAAGCAGGGGCCTGAAAGCGCGGCGTCGGCAAAACGGATGCTCAACCGACTCTGGCTCGGCTTCTTTCTGGTGGCCGCCGTTGCGGCTCTGACGCGCTGGGCACTGGGCGATGCGGCGGTGTTCGCCGCGATCACCGACAGCCTGTTCGCCATGGCCAAGCTCTCGGTCGAGGTGATGGTGCTGTTGTTCGGCACCCTCACCTTGTGGCTGGGGCTGCTGCGCATCGCCGAGCGCGCGGGGCTGGTGGAGGTGCTGGCGCGGGCACTGGGCCCGCTGTTCCGGCGGCTGATGCCGGAAGTGCCGCAAGGCCATCCGGCCATCGGCCTGATCACCCTGAACTTCGCCGCCAATGTGCTGGGGCTGGACAACGCCGCCACGCCCATTGGCCTGCGCGCCATGCGCGAGTTGCAAACGCTCAACCCCAGTCCGGACACGGCGAGCAATGCGCAGATCCTGTTCCTGGTGCTCAATGCGTCGTCGCTGACGCTGCTGCCGGTGAGCATTTTCATGTACCGCGCGCAGCAGGGCGCGCCCGACCCGACGCTGGTGTTTCTGCCCATTCTCATCGCCACCAGCGCGTCCACGCTGACGGGGCTGCTCAGCGTGGCGTGGATGCAGCGGCTCAAACTCTGGGACCCGGTGGCGCTGGCCTATCTGGGCGGCGGCGCGCTGCTGCTGGGCGCGCTGCTCGCGGGGCTGACGACGCTCAGCGCGGCGGCGCTGGCCAGCGTTTCGGCGCTGGTTGGCAACCTGGTGTTATTCGGCGTCATCCTCGCCTTCCTGTTGGCGGGCGCGTTCAAACGGGTGCCGGTGTACGAGGCCTTCATCGAAGGCGCCAAGGACGGCTTTGGCGTGGCGCGCGACCTGCTGCCCTATCTGGTGGCCATGCTGTGCGCGGTGGGGGTGTTGCGCGCCTCGGGCGCGCTGGGCTATGCGCTGGAGGGCATCCGCTGGGTGGTGCACGCGCTGGGCATGAACACCGACTTCGTCGCCGCGCTGCCCACGGCGCTGGTCAAGCCGTTTTCCGGCAGTGCCGCGCGCGCCATGCTGATCGAGACCATGCAGCATTACGGCGTGGACAGCTACCCGGCGCTGCTGGCCGCGACGATGCAGGGCAGCACCGAGACGACGTTCTACGTGGTGGCGGTGTATTTCGGCGCGGTGGGCATCAAACGCGTGCGCCACACCGTGGGTTGCGCACTGGCGGCCGATCTGGCCGGAGTAGTGGCCTCGATCGCGGTGTGCGCGTGGTTCTTCGCTCCGCATTGAGCGCTTGCAGCGCTACCGTCCGAGTTGGCGCAGCAGGTTAACAGGCCCTATTTCGAGGGCGAGCAGTTGCTCCAGCGCGTCTTCGGGAGCGGAGATGGCCTGCATCAACTCCCGCAGGGTTTTTACGTTGCGTTTGCCGTCCACCAGAAGCAGCACATTGCGCAACACACGCGATTGCAGAACCGCCCGCTTGGCGATCTCGTCCTGGCCCTTTTCGGTTTTGAATAACACGCTGTCTTGGCGCATGGCGGCGTCCTTCAGGCGAATACGAAACTACGCGGACTATATAGGGCTTGGCGTCGATTCGGTCGCCTGCGGCAGGCAGACTCAGTGCAGCAGATCGAACAAGGTGCGCGCTACCACTTTGGTCGCGCGGCGCAGGTCTTCGAGCACGATGTGTTCGTCGGCGCGCTTGGCATTGCTCTCGCGCACGGTGCGCGGGCCCGCGCCGTAGATCACGGCGGGAATGCCGTGTTCGGCGTAAAGCCGCACATCGGTGTAGAGCGGGGTGCCGATGATCGGGACGGGTTCGCCGAACAGGGTTTGCGCATGGCGCTGCAGCGGCGTGGCCAGGCGCTCGAAACCGGGAATGGGTTTGAGCGCACGCGCCAGAAGCATGCGGCGAATGTTCACGGTGATGCCGGAAACCGTGGTGGCGGCCTGTTCGATCACGCGCCGCAACTCGGCTTCGACCGTGGCCGGGTCTTCTTCGGGAATCATGCGGCGGTCAAGCTTGAGCACCACCTTGCCCGGCACCACGTTGGTGTTGGTGCCTCCTTCGATCAGCCCGACGTTGAGATACGGGTGGTCGATGCCTTGCACCTGCGAATGCATCTTGCGGTAGATCGTGTTCTGGGCATAGAGGGCGTTCAGAATGGCGACGGCGCCCTGCAGTGCGTCCACGCCGGTATGCGGAATGGCGGCGTGCGCCATGACGCCGTGTACCGTCACTTCGAGTTGCAGGCAGCCGTTGTGCGCATTGACCACCTGATAGCTGAAACCGGCGGCGATTTCCAGGTCGGGCTTGGTGAGGCCATGCTCCAGCAGCCAGCCGGGGCCGAGCGCGCCGCCGAATTCTTCGTCGTAAGTGAAGTGCAGTTCGACGCCGCCCTTGAGCGGCACGCCCAGCGCTTCAAGGGCGCGCACGGCGAAGGTGTAGGTGGTGAAGTCGCATTTGCTTACGGCGGAGGCGCGGCCGTAGAGCTTGCCGTCTTCGATCTCGCCGCCGTAGGGGGCATGCGTCCAGCCTTCACCCGGTGGCACCACGTCGCCGTGGGCGTTGAGCGCGATGACCGGGCCGCCCGCGCCATAGTTGCGCCGCACGATGAGGTTGGTGATGGACTCCAGGCCCTGTTCCTTGCAGGCCTGGGCGGGAATGGCGATTTTTTCGGCCGTCAGGCCGAAGTTGGCCAGCAGTTGCGCGGTGCGCTCGGCATGCGGGGCGTTGTTGCCCGGCGGGGTGTCGGTGGGCACGCGCACCAGTTCCTGCAGCATGCGGGTCTGTTCGTCGAAGTGGGTATCGACCCATCGGTCGAGGGCGGCGTAGGTCGGTGAGTCGCGAGTGGTGTCGGTCATGATGCGGCGAGGGTGTCGAGGAGATGTTGGAAGGCGGCGCAGGCGAGGTCGAGATCGTCGGCCGTGCTGGATTCGAGCGGGTTGTGGCTGATGCCGGCGTTTTCGCCGCGCACGAACAGCATGGCCTGCGGCATGACGGTGTGCAGCATCATGGCGTCGTGTCCGGCGCCGCTGGGCAGGTGATGCAGCGGCAGGCCGAGTGCGGCGACTGCGCGTTCCCAGCGTTGTTGCAGTGCCGGGTCGCTGGTGGCGGCTTGCTCGCGCATGGTTTGTTCGAGGGTGAAGCGCAGCTTGCGGCGGGCGCAAATGGCGGCCAGCTCGGTGCGGGTGTCGGCCAGCACGGCGTCGCGCTGGGCATTGTTGGGCGCGCGGATGTCGAGGCTGAAGCGGCAGCGCCCGGGCACCACATTGATCGACCCGCCGGGCACTTCAAGCAGGCCGACGGTGCCGACGCTGTCGCCATCGGCGGCGGCGCGGCGCTCGAGAAACAGCGCCAGTTCGGCGGCGGCGCAGGCGGCATCGCGGCGCGCGTTCATCGGCGTGGTGCCGGCGTGGCTGGCCATGCCGATGATCTCGCCGACGCAGCGTACGCTGGCGTTGATCGAGGTGACGATGCCCAGCGGCAGATCGAGCGCATTCAGCACTGGTCCCTGTTCGATGTGTACTTCGACGAAGCCGAGGTAACGCGCCGGATCGCGGCGCAACGCTGCAATGGCGGGCAAGTCTGCGGGCAGCCCGGCGTGTCGCATGGCGTCGCGCATGGAAATGCCGTCGCGGTCTTGCTGGTCGAGCCAGGCCGGATTGAAAGCGCCGGTGAGCGCGCCCGAGCCGAGGAAGGTGGCCTTGTAGCGCTGGCCTTCCTCTTCGGCGAAGGCCACGACTTCGAGGCCGAAGGGCAGGCGCCGACCCGCGCGGTGCATGGCGCGCACGCAGGCCATGGGAATGAAATGACCGATGCGGCCGTCGTACTTGCCGGCGTTGCGCACGGTATCGTAATGGCTGCCGGTGAGCAGGCGCGGGGCTGCGGGGTTGCTGCCTGGGTAGACGCCGACCACATTGCCGACGGCGTCGATGTTCACGGTGTCGAAGCCGCATTCGCGCATGGTGGCGGCAATCTCGGCGGCCGCGGCGCGGTGTGCGTCGGTGAGGTAGGTGGTGGTGAGTTCGCCGCGTTCTTTCCACGCCGGTTCGCTGTGCGTGGCGAGGTGCTCACACCAGTCCCACACGCGGTTGCCTTGTTCCGGCACGAAGCCGAATTTGTCGTTCAGCCGCAGTTCGGCAATGCGGTGGATCTGGCGCAGGGCTTCGGCAAACTCGAAGTCCGGCGGGTTGTCGGTGCGGCGCTCCAGCGTGGCGATGATCTGTGCCCGGCTCAACCCGGCGCCGCGCGGACCGCGCACTGCGAGGATGAAGGGCCAGCCAAAGCGCGCGGTGTACTCGGCGTTGAGCGCGGAGATTCGGGCGAACTCATCGGGAGTGCAGTGCGACAGGCCGGCGCGCGATTGTTCATCCGTGGATTCGGCTGTGAGCTGGCCCGCTACGGCCGCCTTGCCCGCCAGCTCGGGGTGAGCGCGAATCAGCCCGAGCTGTTCATCGCGGCTGGCCTGGCGCACCGTCTGCACCAGCGCCGCCTTGAGGGCGGCCAGGGTGGCAAAGGGGCGGGCCGCCCAGGTGCGCGCGGCAATCCAGCGCGAGTGTTCATAGACGCCGTCGAGCAGGTCGGTGAAAGCCGGCGCCGACGCGGCGTTGAGTTCAGCCAGAGTGGGCATGATCACTCCCAGATAAAAGCGGTGGCCGCATCGAAGGGATGCTCGGTGCGCCAGTGGTGTGCAATGTCGATGCGGCGCGCGATCCACACCCGGTCGTGGCGTTGCACATGGTCGAGAAAGCGCTGCAGCGCGCGGATGCGGCCGGGCCTGCCCAGCAGGCGCGCGTGCATGCCGATGCTGAGCATCTTCGGCTGCTCTTCACCTTCGGCGTAGAGCGCGTCGAAACTGTCGCGCAGGTAGATGTAGAAGTCTTCGGCCTGCGCAAAGCCCTGGGGCAGAGCGAAGCGCATGTCGTTGCTGTCGAGGGTGTAGGGCACGACCAGATGGGGCGCAAGGCTGCCGTCGGTCTTGCGCACCTGCAGCCAGAAGGGCAGGTCGTCGCCGTAATAGTCGCTGTCGTAGGCGAAGCCGCCGAAGTCAGCCACCAGGCGGCGGGTGTTGGGGCTGTCGCGGCCGGTGTACCAGCCCAGCGGGCGCACGCCGCAGAGGGCTTCAATTGCCTCCATGCCCAGCCGCATGTGCTCGCGCTCGGTGGCTTCGTCGAGGTTTTGATAGTGAATCCAGCGCCAGCCGTGACAGGCGATTTCATGACCCAGATCCACGCAGGTGCGGGCCAGATCGGGTGTGCGTTGCAAGGCCATGCCCACGCCGAAGACCGTAAGCGGCAAGCCGCGGCGCTCGAACTCGCGCAGGATGCGCCACACGCCGGCGCGCGAGCCGTATTCATAAATGCTCTCCATGCTGAGGTGCCGCGCCGGGTAGGCGGCGGGATTGAACAGTTCGGAGAGGAACTGCTCGCTGCCCGCGTCGCCATGCAGCACGCAGTTCTCGCCGCCTTCTTCGACATTGAGCACGAACTGCAGCGCCACGCGGGCCTTTCCCGGCAAGTTGGCCTGAGGCGGGTTGCGGCCGTAGCCGACGAGGTCGCGGGGATAGGGATGGGTCGACATAGTTAACTCTCAGGCCGCGTAGCTGCCCAACGCCTGCGCGAGATCGGCGCTGCTGGTTCTCGGGTGATAGAGCAGACTGTTTTCGGTGGCCAGAAGATGGGCCTCCATCAAAGCCTTGGCCTTGGCAACGTCGCGTGCTTCCAGGGCTTTGAGGATGTCGACGTGTTCGTCTGACGAATGCTGCGCCGCGCGCGACGACTGATACATCAGCGTAATGAGTGCGCAGCGCGAGATCAGCTCCGACAGAATCTGCGCCAGCACATGGTTGCCGATGCGCTCGGCCATCAGCACATGAAAATCGCCCAAGAGCCGCGTGCGACCCGTCACATCCACACGGTTTACCACGGCCTGCTCCTGCTTGAGGTGGGCACGCAGGGCGCGGAAATCGCTCGCCACGGCCTTTTCGCAAAACTCCTCGACCAGATGCTGTTCGAGCATTCGTCGCACCGCGAACACCTGCTGCGCTTCCTCGACTGAAGGTTGCGAGACAAAGGCGCCCCGGGCGGGCTCCAGCGTAACCAAATGATCGCGCGCGAGCTGGAACAAGGCTTGCCGCACGATGGTGCGCGACACCCCGTAGATCGCCGCAATCTTTTGCTCGGTGAGCTTGGCGCCGGGCGCCAGACGGTGTTCGATGATGGCTGCGGTGATGGCTGCGACGATGATCTGCGTCGAGTCAGGCAGCGAGCTTTCGGCAGCGGCCACCGCACTCACGATCGTTCCAGCTGGGGTTTGTTGGGCCTTCGAGGTTTTTTTGCGGCTTGCTGTCATGGTTTCACTCCTTGCGATGTTTTCCGGGACGGTGTTTGCTGTCTCCAGGGCGTGTTCACTTGCAGCGTCTGCATTGTTGTGATTCCGTTTGACATGCAATAGCATACAACTTAAATTGCGATTGTATGCAAAAAATGTAGACCGAAATCAACGAATGGATCGATGACCACAATGGGCGCCTTGACCACACACATTCTCGACACCGCGCATGGACGGCCGGCCGCTGCCGTGCAGATCGATCTGTATGCCGAGCAAGGCGCAGAGTGGGTGCTGTTGCGTTCGGTGCAGACCAATGCCGACGGTCGTTGCGATGGGCCGCTGCTGCAAGGTGCCGATCTGCAGCCCGGAAGATACCGGCTGGTGTTCCAGATCGGCGCCTATTTCAGGGCGCTCGGGCTGACCCTGCTAGAGCCGCCTTTTCTCGATCAGATTCCCCTGGAGTTCGGCGTGGCCGATGCGCAGCAGCACTATCACGTGCCCTTGCTGGTGTCGCCCTGGAGTTATTCGACTTATCGCGGCAGTTGAGACAGCTTGCCGCTTGAACCAGGATCGCCGCAGCGCGGTGCGCCATTGCAGATGGCACGCGATCCGACAGACTTTCGCAGAGCCTGCCGTGGCGGAAGTCGACTTCATATGACCTTTTAGGAGACGTCATGATGAGCGACTTGATGACCACCATCCTGCCCTACGCCATGAACTGGGCCGATCTGCTGCTGCGTTGGCTGCACGTCATTGTGGCGATTGCTTGGATTGGTTCTTCGTTTTATTTCGTCTGGCTCGACAACAGCCTTGAAAAACCTACCGACCCGGAGTTGAAGGCCAGGGGAGTGGATGGGGAACTGTGGGCGGTGCATGGCGGGGGTTTCTACAACCCGCAGAAATACAGGGTCGCGCCGAAGAACCTGCCGCAGCATCTGCACTGGTTTTATTGGGAGAGCTATTCCACCTGGCTGTCGGGATTTGCTCTGCTCTGCGTGCTGTACTTCTATCACGCTGGCATTTTCATCGTCGATCCGCGGGTGTTTGCCTGGAGTTCGCCGGGGTACGCGGTGGCGGCCATGCTGGGCTTTCTCGTCGTCGGCTGGTTGGTCTATGACGGCATCTGCCGCGTGTTCGGCCAAGGCAAGAAGGGCGACCTCACCGTGGGCATTCTGGTCGCGGTGTATGTGCTCATTGCGGCCTGGCTGGCCTGCCATTTGTTTGCCGGGCGGGCGGCGTTTCTGATCATCGGCGCCATGCTCGGTTCCTCGATGAGTGCCAATGTGTTTTTCTGGATCATCCCCGGTCAGCGCCGGGTAGTGGCGGCCATGCGCGCTGGCCAAACGCCCGACCCGATGGATGGCAAGCGCGGCAAGCAGCGCAGTGTGCACAACACCTACTTCACCCTGCCGGTGCTGTTCGCCATGCTGTCCAACCATTACAGCTTCGTGTATGACGCGCCGAACAACTGGCTGGTGCTGGTGCTGATGATGTTGGCCGGCGCGCTTATCCGCCAGTTCTTCGTGCTCAAACAAAAAGGCGCCTGGAAGTGGCAATACTGGATCGTGGGTGGCGGCCTCATTCTGGCCGTGGCCGTAGCGCTCGCGCCCAAGCCGCAGCCGGTTTTGGCATCGAGCAAACCCGTGACGTTCGCGCAGGTGCAGCACATCGTGCAGGAACGCTGCTTGCTCTGCCATGCCGGAGCCGCAGCTAGCAAAGGCGTGCGTCTGGATTCGGCGCCAGACATCGTCAGCCACGTGCAGGCGATTTATCAGCAGGTGGTGGTGCTCAAGGCCATGCCGCTGAACAACGCTACGCAGATGACCGATCTGGAGCGCGCCGAAATCGGGCAGTGGATCAAAGACGGCGCCAAGCCCTGATCGCTGGATGCGCATGGGACATACGCCCCGCCCAGGCGCCTGTCTGACTTGGCAAGCCTGCGAGGCAAAAAGACAGTGCGCAGCGCTCTTGCCAGGCCGGTCTGTTATGGTTCCCAGCCGATCAATCCATGACGTGAAACTCGCATGCCCCTTCTCGTTCTCGACGTTGGCAATACCCGGCTGAAATGGGGCCTCTATGCGCGCCCGCAACGCAACGCGGAGTTGCTCGCCGGCGGGGCCATGCTGCTGGAAGAGGTCGATCAACTCAGCCGTGTGCTGGCCGCACAGCCTCGTGCCGAGCGGGTGATCGGTTGTGCCGTGGCCGGTGCGGTGGTCACCGCGCGAGTGTGTGCCGAACTCGATGCGCTTGGGCTGCGCTGCAACTGGATCAGCGCGCAGGCCGCGCAATGCGGGCTGCGCAACAGCTATGCCGTGCCCTCATTGCTGGGTGCGGATCGATGGGCGGCGCAACTGGGCGCGCGTCAGCGCGTGCCCGATCAGGCAGCGATGGTCATCAGCGTGGGGACGGCCGTCACTGTCGATTGCCTCAGCCGCGAAGGGGTGTTCATCGGCGGCATCATCCTGCCCGGCTTTGGGTTGATGCTCAAGGCGCTGGAGATGGGCACGGCCGGGCTGCGCGTGCCCGAAGGCGACATCGCGGAATTTCCCACCAATACCAG
Organism: Thiomonas sp. OC7; assembly: GCF_900634595.1. NCBI lineage: Bacteria > Pseudomonadati > Pseudomonadota > Betaproteobacteria > Burkholderiales > Thiomonas > Thiomonas sp. OC7. The sequence goes on from NZ_LR131953.1 coordinate 3,241,401, forward strand.
CGATGCCTTGATGACCGGAGGCGCCTTGGCCATTGCGGGCGCGGCGCGGCAGATGCATGCGCGTCTGCAGGCGAAGGAAGCGGGCGAGGTGGTTGTGCTGCTGACCGGCGGCGCGGCGCCCAAGCTGCGCGACGCTCTGGGGCTGCCGCATCAGCATGTCGAACATCTGGTGTTCGAAGGCCTGCTGTGCATTGCGGGGAACGCGCAGCCGCAGACGGATCAAAGCACGTAGCGCGACAGGTCTTCGTCGCGGGCGATGTCGCCCAGACGTTCGTTGACCATCGCCGCATCGACTTTCACGGTGCTGTGCTGCGCGCCATCGGCATGAAACGACACCTCTTCGAGCAGCCGCTCCATCACCGTGTGCAGCCGCCGCGCGCCGATGTTCTCGGTCTTTTCGTTGACCTGAAAGGCCACTTCTGCCATGCGGCGAATACCGTCTGCGGTGAATTCGACTTGCACGCCGTCGGTGGCGAGCAACGCGGCGTACTGCTTGGTGAGGCTGGCGTCGGTGCTGGTGAGAATGGCCTCGAAATCCGCGACCGAGAGCGACTCCAGTTCCACCCGGATGGGAAAGCGCCCCTGTAGCTCGGGAATCAGGTCGGAAGGCTTGGCGACGTGAAACGCGCCGCTGGCGATGAACAGAATGTGATCGGTGCGCACCATGCCGTATTTGGTGCTGACCGTGGTGCCTTCCACCAGCGGCAGCAGATCGCGCTGCACGCCCTGGCGCGACACATCGGCGCCCTGGGTGTCGCTGCGCGAGGCGACCTTGTCGATCTCGTCGAGGAACACAATGCCGTTTTGCTCCACCGCGCGCAGCGCGCCGGCCTTGATCTCGTCTTCGTTCACCAGTTTGGCGGCCTCTTCGTCGATCAGCAGCTTCTGCGCTTCGCGCACCGTCACCTTGCGCGTCTTGCGGCGCGTTTGGCCCATATTGGCGAACATTGAGCGGATCTGCTCGGTCATGTCCTCCATACCGGGCGGGCCCATGATGTCCACGCTGGCCGGATGCACGGCGAGGTCGATCTCGATTTCCTTGTCATCGAGCTGGCCCTCGCGCAAGCGCTTGCGCAGCATTTGGCGCGTGGGATTGGTCTCGGTGACCGATGGGGTATGCCCGCTGGAGTCTGCCGGCGCGGGCAGCAGCACGTCGAGAATGCGGTCTTCCGCGCGGTCTTCGGCGCGGGTGCGTTGCTGGCGCATGGCGGTTTCGCGCGCCAGCTTCACGGCAGCCTCCATCAGGTCGCGGATGATGGTGTCCACATCGCGGCCGACGTAGCCCACTTCGGTGAACTTGGTGGCCTCGACCTTGATGAACGGCGCGTCGGCCAGCTTGGCCAGTCGGCGCGCAATCTCTGTTTTGCCCACGCCGGTGGGGCCGATCATCAGAATGTTTTTTGGGGTGATTTCGTGCCGCAGCGGCTCGGCGACCTGCTGACGGCGCCAGCGGTTGCGCAGGGCGATGGCCACCGCCTGCTTGGCCTTGGCCTGGCCGATGACAAAGCGGTCGAGCTCGGAGACGATTTCTCGGGGAGTCATATTCATGGTCTTACTCACCCAGGGTTTCGATGGTGTGCGACTGGTTGGTGTAGATGCAGATGTCGCCCGCAATCTTCAGCGATTGGGCGACGATCTCGCGCGGGCTCAGCGCGGTGTGTTCCAGCAGGGCTCGAGCGGCCGACTGGGCGTAGGCCCCGCCGGAGCCAATGGCGACGATGCCGTACTCGGGTTCGAGTACATCGCCATTGCCGGTGATGATGAGCGAGTGCTCGGCATCGGCCACCGAGAGCATCGCTTCCAGGCGGCGCAGCATGCGGTCGGTGCGCCAGTCCTTGGCCAGTTCGACCGCGCTGCGCAACAACTGTCCCTGGTGCTTCTCCAGCTTGGCTTCGAAGCGCTCGAACAGCGTAAAGGCATCGGCCGTTCCCCCGGCGAAGCCAGCCAGAATCTGGTTGTTGTAGAGCCTGCGCACCTTGCGCGCAGTGGATTTGACGACGATATTGCCAAGCGTCACTTGCCCGTCGCCGCCCAGGGCCACGGTAGCGCCGCGGCGCACGCTGAGGATGGTGGTGCCGTGATATTGATCCATGCCGGGATGTAAGGGTGGGAGTAGAAAACTCAAGAGGCGGCAGTGTGGCAACCCGGCAGTACAACCGCCGCTTTGCCGCAGCCGATCGGCGCCGAGCAGAACCTCAGTCGCGACGCAGCTGAATGAGGGCGTGCTCGTGCAGGCCGAGGATGCTGAACAGACCGGCGATCAGCCGGTGTACGCCGGTGAACTGCAGGGTCTTGCCCTGATCGTGTTGCATCATGGCCCAGTTGAGCAGGGCGCCTGCGCTCGAAAAATCGATACGGCGCAACTGACGCAGGGAAATGCTCATCTGTTCATGCGTTTTGGCCGCCTGCTCCAGCGGGTTCAGAAAGTCGCTTGAACTGCCGAGAATCTCGCCGCTGAGATGCAACTGTGCCGAGCGCGAGCCGCCATTGCCCAAAACGGAATTCGGGCTGATCCCCGAGTTCTGAAACGCAACTGGCTGTGTGGATGCCTCAGGCGCCGCGTTGCCGTCCACGCCGACGAGTTCGACTCTGGCGCGGCTGGCCTCCCAGGTCGGAGGCGAGATTTCGTAGGTCACGCAGTAGTCGAGCGCGATGGCGTCGAAATCGTCCTGCTGGTTGACCAAGCGCAGCAACTCCAGACGCAAGGCCCACCATTGCGGATCGGCCTCGCGCTGCATGGCGGGCGCCTGCACTTGGCAAAGGGACAGCAGGGTATTCGCGCCGTTCAGGGTGACGGTGCAGGCGGTGTTGTTGATCTTTTTCAGCGACTCAACCAGTGCGGACAAGGCGGTTGGCGTGATGGTGCGCACCTCCTCGAAGCTCAATTCAAGCGCCGACGGCGCATTGAGCAGCAGCTTGCGCAAACGCTCGGTCTGGGCGGCATCGACCGATGCAGAAAAAACCAGCGAGGGCTTGAAGTGGTTTGACGCTGGCGCGGGCGCCGCAGCGGGCGCAGGCAGGCCGTCTTCGGCCATCGGCGCCGAGGTCTGGAAGCGGCTGACGAAATCGGTCACCAGGGCTTCGAACTTGTCGATCTGCGCCGAGGCGCGGAACAAGTCAAACAGCGCCAGCCAGAGCTCTTTCTCGGAATCCAGATCCTGCGAGTTGGAAATCGCGTCGCGCAAGGCCGACTCGGCGGCGACATCATCGCCATTGGCGAAGTCCATCACCGCCTGATCGAACAAGGGATTGGAGCTCAAAGCCTCGTGCACTTCCACGGCGAAGAAGGCGCTGGGCATGAAGTCATTACTCGATCGCAGCCAACTGTCGCCCGAGGGCGCCGAGGTGTGCGGCGGTAGAGCGTCGGCGCTCAGGCGGGTGGCTGCCGCCAGCGTAGGCTGCTCGTCGAACGACACGGCAGCCGGTTGCGACTTGCGCACCTGCGCTGGCGGCGCGCTGGGCACGAAGGGGACGGTGGGGGCGTAGCCTACAGGCGGCAGCGTAGGCGGCTCACCCGGCGCCGTGGTCGGGCCGGACTGCGACGGCACACCGGTTGCGGGTTGCGTTGTCAGGCCGCCCGGCTTGGTGATCAGAGTGGTATCGGCATAGGCCGTATCCACCTTGAAGTGCATCGTTCCAGTCGTCTGCGACTCGGGCGATAGCGTCCCCGCCGTCAGGGATGGGGGCGCGAAGCTGAGTGGCGGTTTGGCCTGTGATGGCTGGTTGCTTTGGGTTGGCAGACTTTGGGGAAGAGATCGGGTCGTGGGCGCAGGCATCTGCCGCGTGACCGGCGCGCGACTGCGGGTTGCGGCAGAGGCGTGATCGCCCGCCATCGATTTTTCGATCTCGTTGATTTTTCGCAGGGTTTCGTCCCGGTCGTGCACCGGGGTGGGCTGGGACGTCAGATCCGGAACATTGGTCTGCAGGCTGTCATCCATGCCCAGATCGGTGGCCTCGCGTCTGCGTAGCTTGCGCAGGCCGTCGAGTTCGCGCTTGCGGATGAAATCGTCCTGACGCTTCTGGTCCTCGCGGGCCTTGACCCGGGCGAGGTTTTCATGCTCCTGAAGGGCCTGTTCGTCGGTTAGCGACCAGTCGCGGGTCGGGTTCTTGACAAAAGAACCCACTCGCTTCCAGAAACCGCCTGAATCAGAACTGCTCATGCCTGAGTTGCCCGCAAATCGCGCCTGCCGCAGGGAGGCGACAGGTCTTCAATCAATCGTTGAACATTTTCTGCTTGAGCTCGCGGCGTTGCTGCGCTTCGAGCGACAGGGTGGCCGTCGGCCGGGCCAGCAGACGGCCGATGCCGATGGGCTCGCCTGTTTCTTCGCACCAGCCATATTCGCCGCTTTCGATACGCTGCAGCGACTGGTCAATTTTTTTCAGCAGCTTGCGCTCACGGTCGCGGGTGCGCAACTCCAGCGCGTGCTCTTCTTCAATGGTGGCGCGATCGGCCGGGTCGGGGACCAGCAGCGTGTCTTCGCGCAGATGCTCGGTAGTTTCGCCCGCGCTCTTGATCAGATCGTCGCGCATGGTGCTGAGCAGACGCTTGAAGTAGTCGAGCTGGACTTCGTTCATGTATTCCGACTCGGGCATGGCCAGCAATTCTTGCTCGGTCAGTTCGGAGGCAGTCTTGTGCTTCCAGGCATTGGCATGCTTGGGATCGGATTTTCTGGGGGTGGGTTCGATGGTTGTGCTGCTCATGGAACTTCTGTCGAGTCGGATAGGTTCCGGCGACCCCATGGCCGCCGACAAGGGTTTTGAGGCGTGGAGTTTACTCACGCCAGACGAAGATGAGCGCCGAAGCGCCGGGGAAGCTGTGACTTTTTTGGCAGGTGCGGCAGAGACGGCTGGCGCGGTTTGCGCCGCTGTAGCTTTAGCGGCTGACTTGGCGGGCACAACTTTGTCGGGCACTACTGGCGTCGCCTGAACGGCTGGCTCGACCTTGGTCTTGGCTGCAACTGGTTTGACTGCGGGTTTTTTGTCTGCCGCCGCAGGCTTGCTCTTGCCTGGGGCTGCGACCGCTTTTTGAGACGACTTGACCACGAAAATCCTCCCGAACTTTCCCATCCGACGGCCCATTGCCGCCTGATTTGCTGCGTAGCCCGGCACGTACGAAGTGAATTCGTCGTGCGCTGACCGCGCGCTGATTTGAACGTGTGGAGCCGCCCATCGCTGGACTCGCCCCCGGACTTTCCACCCCTCGACTTTCCACCCCTCTTGACCGTGCTCTTTGCCGTACTCTTGGCATCATGCCTTTGCTGTGCCGGGGTGCAGGTCAGCCCCACTGCAACCCAACCCAACGCAACCCAACCGCTCCTCAATTCCACCATGACTGCGGTTTGTCGGGCGAGCTGTCATTCAGGTTAGCCACTGCCCGGGCTGGCCACTGCCAAAACCGCCCGATTCTATTCATTTCGGGTGGCAAGGCAAATGCATCATCCGATCAAGCATTGCTGCAGGCCTTTTTCGAGGATGTCGCGCGGCAGATCGATGCCGATGAACACCATCTTGCTTTGCCGCTGTTCCTGCGCCCCCCAGGGGGCGGCGAGATCGCTGCCCATGAGCTGGTGTACGCCCTGGAACACCACTTTGCGGTCGATGCCCTGCATGTTCAGCACGCCCTTGTAGCGCAGCATGCGCGGGCCGTAGACCTGCACGATGGCGCCGAGAAAGTCTTCGAGCTTGGCCGGATCGAAGGGTTTGTCGGCGCGGTAAACGAAGGATTTCACATCATCGTCGTGGTGGTGATGGTGCGGGTGATTGCAGTGTTCGCCATGCTCGTGATCATGGTCATGGTGGTCGTGATCATGGTCGTGGTCGTGATGATCGTGATCATCGGCCTTGAGGAAGTCGGGGTCGATGTCGAGCTTGGCGTTGAGGTTGAAACCCTTGAGGTCGAGCACCTGCGACAGCGGCACCTCGCCGAAATGCACCACGCTTTGCTTGGCGCGCGGATTCATGTGGGCGAGTCGGTGTTGCAGGGCGGCGAGTTCGTCGGCGCTGACCAGATCGGCCTTGCTGATGAAAATCTGGTCGGCGAAACCCACCTGGCGGCGCGCTTCCTGCCGACTGTCGAGCTGCTGGTTGGCGTGTTTGGCATCGACCAGGGTGAGGATGGCGTCGAGCATGTACTGGCTGGCGACCTCGTCGTCCATGAAAAAGGTCTGCGCCACCGGGCCAGGGTCGGCGATGCCGGTGGTCTCGATGACCACGCGGTCGAACACCAGCTCGCCCTTGCGGCGCTTGGCGGCCAGATCGGCCAGCGTGGCGCGCAGATCGTCGCGAATGGTGCAGCAGATGCAGCCATTCGACATCTGCACGATCTGCTCGCCCGCTTCCTGCACCAGGATGTCGCTGTCGATGTTCTCTTCGCCGAACTCGTTTTCGATCACGGCAATTTTGGAGCCATGCGCTTCGTGCAGCACGCGCTTGAGCAAGGTGGTTTTGCCGCTGCCGAGAAAGCCGGTAACGATGGTGGCGGGAATGAGGGAGGCCATGGTGGGATTCCTTGAAAGAAGCAACTCCCCTTCAGATCGGGGCGATCAACGAAAAATCAACCGGAAGTTCAACTGCGGCGCAGCAGCAGCCCCTTGAGATACTCGCCTTCGGGGAAATGCAGGCTCAATGGGTGGTCGAGCCCGGCGCCGGTACGGGCGACGATCTGAGCGTCTGCGCCCGCGTCGAGCGCGGCGCCAGCGACGATTTTCTGGAACAGCTCGGCACTGACGCCGCCCGAGCACGAAAAGGTGAACAGCCAGCCTCCCGGCGGCAGCAGATGGAAGGCCAGGCGATTGATGTCTTTGTAGGCGCGCGCGGCGCGTTCGACTTGCTGCGGGCTGGCGGCGAATTTGGGCGGATCGAGCACGATGGCGTCGAACTGCGCGCCTTCTTCGCGCAGGCGGCGCAGAGTGGCGTTGACGTCGGCGTCGATGAATTGCGCCCGCGCCGGATCGAAGCCATTGAGCGCGACATGCTCGGCCGCCAGCGCCAGCGCGGGCGCGGAGGAATCGACCGAGGTGACTTGCTGCGCCCCGCCGGCCAGGGCGGCCAGCGAGAAGCCGCCGGTGTAGCTGAAGCAGTTGAGCACGCGCTGCAGGCCGTGCGCGCGTACCGTGTCGGCAAAGCGGGCGCGGGCGTCGCGCTGATCGAGGTAGAAGCCGGTCTTGTGGCCGGTGGCGACATCGACCTGCAGCCGCAGACCGTTTTCATGGATCTCGACCTGCGTTTGCCCTTCGCCCAGCAGCCAGCCGGTGGCCGCGGGCAGGCCTTCGCGTTCGCGCAGCGCGGCGTCCGAGCGTTCGTAAACGCGGGTTTCGGGCATGAGGGCATGCAGGGCGCTGACGATCACCGATTTCCAGCGCTCAATCCCCGCGCTGCCCGCTTGCAGCACCACGATGTCGGCGTAGCGATCGACGATGCAGCCGGGCAGACCATCGCTCTCGCCGTGTACCAGGCGGCAGGCGGTGAGATCCAGCCCGAGCGCTTGGCGGCGGGCGATGGCCGCGCGCAGTTGTTCGGTGAAAAAGGCGGCGTCGATGCGCTGCGTGGCCTCGAAGCTCCAGACCCGCAAGCGGATTTGCGAAGCGGGGCTGAACGCGGCCCAGGCGAGAAACTGGCCGTCGTGCGATTCCACGCGGACGGTTTCTCCACTGTCGGCGCTGCCTTTGGCGATCGAGCTGGCGAACACCCAGGGGTGGCGGCGCAGCAAGGAGCGTTCCTTGCCCGGATGAAGGCGGATGGTTTTCATGGAGGGGCCTTAGGGTTTTTTGCGCGCCCGGGGATGGGCGGCGTCGTAGACCTTGGCCAAATGTTGGAAGTCCAGGCGGGTGTAGACCTGTGTAGTGGCAATGCTGGAATGGCCCAGCAATTCTTGCACCGCGCGCAAATCGCCGCTGGACTGCAGCACATGCGAGGCGAAGGAGTGGCGCAGCATATGCGGATGCACGCGGGCATCGAGCCCGGCAGCGCGGGCGTGCTCGCGCAGCTCCAGCCAGACGCGCTGCGGCGTGAGGCGTGCGCCGCGTGCGCCGAGAAACAGCGCGACCTGCGCGTCGGCGTCGGCATCGGGACGGAGCAGGGCGGGGCGCTGCTCCAGCCATTGCCGCAGCGCCAGTAGGGCGGGACGGCCGATGGGCACGCTGCGCCGCTTGTTGCCCTTGCCGGTGACGGTGGCTTCGGCGGCGTCCCAGTCGATCCAGCCGCGCGCGGTCTTGCTGGCGCGCAGGTCTAGCCCGGTGAGCTCGGACACGCGCAGCCCGCAGGAATAAAGCAATTCGGCGATGGCATGCACCCGCGCGCTGCGGGTGGCGAAGGGTTCAGCTTGGTGCGGGCGTCGGTGCGGGCGCGCTGCGGGCGTCGATTCTTGCGGGGTGTAAGCCGCCAGCGCCACGGCCTGATCGACCGAAAGCGCCTTGGGCAGCGGCTTGGCGGCCTTGGGCGCACGCACGTCCTGCACCGGATTGGCGGCAACGAAGCCGAGCCGCCCCATCCAGCGGAAAAAACTGCGCCAGGCCGACAGCCGCGCCGCGATGGCGCGCGGGCTCATGCCGCCGGCGTGAAGCTGCGCGGCCCAGCGGCGGATGTGCAGCGACTCGATTGGCGCTGCGCCCAGCGTTTCGGCGCGCTGCAGCAGGTCATCGAGGTCGCGCCGATAGTTGACCAGCGTGCCCTCAGCCAGACGGCGTTCGGTTTGCGCGTGTGCGAGATAGTCCACCGCCAACTGACGCAAGGTCGGGCTATTGAGCGGGAGTGAGCCGGGCGCGGCCATATGAGCAAATTGAGGGGCAAACAGGGGGCGAAGAATGGCCTGGGCGGGCTCAGCGCGCGAGCAGGCCGACGAGCGCGGCGCTGGCCAACTGGCTGATGTGGTTAAGGAAGTCAGTGCCCATATCGGCGGTGAAACGCTGGCTGTCGGGGGAGGCCAGCACCAGCAGCCCCATGCACATGCTGGTGTGCGGGTTTTGCAGCGGAATGAGCGCGAGCGATTGCGCCATTTGCGCGTCCGGCAGCCAGTGCGCGGCCTCGAAGCCGGGGTTGGGGCCGACGAAGGGCGCGGCCAGGCTGGCGGCGAAGGTCTTGGCGTCTTCGCTCACCCCGGTTGCGAAGTCGAGCGCGGCGAACGCTTCGCGCACCGGCCAGAGCTTGAGCGCGGTCATGGGCAGGTCGAAGGCGGACTTGAGGGTGTCTTGCAGCGTTTGCGGCAACTGCTCCGGTGCGCCCTGTTGCGCCAGCATGACATCGCGGGCCCACAACAGCAGCTTGCCAGCCAGGGTTTCGTTGTCCACCGCGTTGCGCATCATCGCGGCCAGGCGATGTTCCAGAGTGCGCATTTTGTCGCGCAGCATTTCCATCTGCCGCTCCTGCAACGACACGGCGCGGTTGCCGTGCGGGCTGAGCAATTGCACGGTGGTGAGCAGTTCGGCGTGGCGCTCGAAAAATTCGGGGTTGGCGGCCAGGTAGGCGGCCAGATCGTGTTCGCTCAGTTCCATCGGGTGTTCTCCATCAGGGCAGATCGGGAAGGTCGATCGTGCCGTCAAAAACAAAAGCGGCGGGGCCGGTCATGCGCACGGGCTGGCCTGCTCCCGCCCATGAAATGGTCAGCTCGCCGCCGTGGGTCTGCACGTCCACCGCGCCTTGCAGCCAGCCGTGGCGCAGCCCGGCCGCCACGGCGGCGCAGGCGCCAGTGCCGCAGGCCAGGGTTTCGCCCGCGCCGCGCTCCCAGACGCGCAGGCGGATGTGCTGGGCATCGACGATCTGCATGAAACCGGCGTTGACCCGGCGCGGAAAACGGGGGTGATGCTCGATCAGCGGGCCGTCGCGCAAAACGGGCGCGGTGTCCACATCGTCCACCCGCTGCACCGCATGCGGATTGCCCATCGACAGCACGCTCACCCAGGCGGTGGCGTCCGCGATGTCCAGCGGCCATTGCTCCCAGCCATCCACCTGCCGCGGCCTCAGGCCGGTGGCCTCGAAAGGCACGCGCGGCAGATCGAAAACCGGCGCGCCCATGTCCACGGTGACGCGGCCGTCGGGCTGCAGTTCAGGCTCGATGAGGCCGGAGAGCGTCTGCACCCGGATGCGTCTTTTGGCGGTGAGCCCCTTGCCGTGCACATAGGCGACGAAGCAGCGCGCGCCATTGCCGCATTGCTCCACCTCACCGCCGTCGGCGTTGAAAATGCGATAGCCGAAATCGACTTCGGGCGAGGGCGCGGCTTCGACCACCAGAATCTGGTCAGCGCCCACGCCAAAGTGCCGGTCGGCAAGCAGGCGCAGTTGCGCCGCGTTGAGGGTCAGCGGGGCGCGGGTGGCGTCGAGTACGACAAAGTCGTTGCCGGCACCGTGCATTTTGGTGAACGCGACTTGCATGGGTCAGTAAAGAGAAGGCTCGCCTTCGGGGCGGTTCTTGAAGCGCTTGTGCACCCAATGGTATTGCGCGGGCATGGTGCGCACCTGCTCTTCGATGAAGCGGTTCATGCGTCGCAGATCGGCGTCGATGTCGGCGGGCTTGCCCCGGGCGTCCAGCGCGGGAAAATCGGCCCAGGCGGGATGCACGGTGATGGCGTAGCCGCGCGCACCGGGCAGGATGCGGGTGACCACGGCGTAAACCCGGGCGTCGGCGGAAGCCGCCAGCCGCGGGGCGACGTCGAGGGTGGCAGCGGGAACGCCGAAAAAGTCGATGAAGCGCGAGCTGCGCAGGCCGAAGTCCATGTCGGGCAGGGTGTAGAACGGCACCCCGGCTTTGAGTTGCCGCAACATGCCCGCCGCGCCGTCATGCCGCGAGACGATGGCGGCGGTGTGAAAGCGGCTGCGCCGCGCCACCACCCAATCGTCGAGTACCTTGTTTTTCTGCGGGGTGTACATGCCCGAAACCGGGCGCGGCGCCACCAGGCTGAGCGCCGTCCATCCGGCGTCGAGCCCCTCGAAGTGAAAACCCAGCAGCAGGGTGTTGCGGCTGCCATCCAGCGCTTCCTCCACCGGGCCTTCGAGATGCAGCAGGCGCTGCAGGCGCTTCGGGCTGGCGTACCAGAGCACGCCGCGTTCGAGAAACGCCCGGGCGACGAAGACAAAATGCTGTCGCGCCACGGTGCGCTGCTGCGCAGCCGTCCAGTCGGGGAAACACAGTTGCAGATTGCGCAGGGTGATGCGCCGACGCGAGCGGGCCAGCGGCCACAGCAACCAGCCCACCGCCGTGCCCAGCGCAGCGAGCACGGGGTAGGGCAGCAGATGCAGCAGCCAGACAAGGCCGATGCTCAGACGGGCGAACAGCGACTTCATGGCGCGCATTCCTCGGCAAGATTCGGCGCGGGGGGCGGCGGTGCGCCCGAGGGGATTTTGTAGCGGTTGTAGGCCCAGAGATATTGCTCGGGACAGCGCCGGATCAGACCTTCCAGCGCACGATTGATCTGCGTGGCGGCGCGTTGCGGGTCGGCGTCCAAGGCTTCGGGAAACGGCTCCAGCGTCAGGGTGTAGCCGCGCCCGCCGGGCAGGCGCAGGGCCGAGGCCAGAATGATGCGGGCGTTGCCCAGTTGCACCAGGCGCGCGGGCAGAGTCATGGTGTAGGCCGGGCGGCCGAAAAAGTCGGCCCAGACGCCTTCGCCGCTGCCGGGCGCCTGATCGGGCAACAGGCCGACGGACTCCCCCGCGCGCAGGGCGCGCAGCAATTGCCGCACCCCGGCGAGATTGGCCGGGGCGGTGGCCAGATTGTGGCGCTGGCGCGAGGCCAGGGCCAGCGGCAGCAGCACGGCCTTGCGCGGCGGGCGGAACATCACCGTGATCGGGCTCCAGAGCGCGGCCGCCTGCGCCGAGATTTCAAAGCATCCCAGGTGCGGCGTGAGATACAGCACGCCCATGCCCTGGGCGCGAACGGCATCGACATGTTCCTTGCCGATCACCTGCACGCGGTGCACGGGCGCCGCAGCGCCGCGCCGGAACCAGACCACGGGCAACTCCCCGACCATGCGTCCGGCCTGCGCGGCCGCCTTGCGCGCAAGCTGCTCCGGTGCATACCCCGCCTGTTGCAGATGTGCGCGCAGACGCTGGCGATACACGCTTGAAGCGGCATAAACCAGCAGGCCGAGCGCCGCCCCGAGCGACTGGAGCAAACCCAGCGGCAAGACAGACAGCCAGCGGAACACGCGAAGCAGCACGATGAAGGATTTCCCTGAGGTGCAAAGGGTGCCATGTTACGAAGCGCCGCTGAACAAAGGGCGCGCATAGAATCCATGACATTGCCACCGAGTTAATGACAACTTGCGGGGTGGCAGGGGCAGGCGACCTTCGGGGCGGCTGCGTAGATGTCCGCTAAAGCGTCGCCGTGCGAGACCCAAACGGTGGCGTCGATCCAACCGTTCAAAGAAAGGTCCGTCATGGCAAACCACTTCCTGTTTACATCCGAGTCCGTTTCCGAAGGTCATCCCGACAAGGTGGCCGATCAGATTTCCGACGCCATTCTCGACGCCAATCTGGCGCAAGACCCGGCCTCCCGCGTTGCCGCCGAAACCCTGGCCAACACTGGCCTGATCGTGCTGGCGGGTGAGATCACCACCACGGCCGTGGTCGATTACATCCAGGTCGCGCGCGATACGCTCAAACGCATCGGTTACGACGACGCCGATTTCGGCATCGACCACAAAAGCTGCGCGGTGCTCGTCGCCTACGACAAGCAAAGCCCCGACATCGCCCAAGGCGTGAACAAGGCGCACGACGACGAACTCGACATCGGCGCCGGCGACCAGGGGCTGATGTTCGGCTACGCCTGCGACGAAACCCCCGAGCTCATGCCCGCGCCGATCTACTACGCGCACCGCCTGGTCGAGCGCCAGAGCCAGTTGCGCCGTGACGGCCGTCTGCCCTGGCTGCGCCCGGATGCCAAGAGCCAGATCACCTTCCGCTACGAAAACGGCTATCCCGTGGCCATCGACACGGTGGTGCTGTCCACCCAGCACGCGCCTGACATCGCGCTGGCCGATCTGCGCGAGGCGGTCATCGAGCACATCATCAAACCCGTGCTGCCCGCGGAGTTCATGCGCGGCGAGGTGAAGTACCTCATCAACCCGACCGGCCGCTTCGTCGTCGGCGGCCCGCAGGGCGACTGCGGTCTCACGGGGCGCAAGATCATCGTCGATACCTACGGTGGCGCGGCCCCGCATGGCGGCGGCGCCTTCAGCGGCAAAGACCCGACCAAGGTCGACCGTTCGGCCGCCTACGCTGCGCGCCATGTGGCCAAGAACATTGTGGCTGCCGGGTTGGCCAAGAAATGCCTGGTGCAGATTTCCTATGCGATCGGCGTGGCCCAGCCCACCAGCATCATGGTGACGACGCAGGGTACCGGCGTGATCGACGACGCCAAGCTCGAACAACTGGTGCGCCGTCACTTCGATCTGCGGCCGCGCGGCATTATCGAAATGCTCGATCTGCGTCGCCCCATCTACTCCAAGACCGCCGCCTACGGCCATTTCGGCCGCGACGAACCCGAGTTCAGCTGGGAGGCCACCGACAAAGCCGCCAAGCTGCGCGACGACGCCGGACTGGGCGCACTGCGGGCCGCCGCGACGGCGTAAAAGAGGGCGTGTCAGGGGCGGCGGTTCGGCGACGTTAACAGCCGGAAAATCGGTCCGTCGCCTCGATCAGACGCGAGAGGATGCCCGGCTCGTTGTAGGCGTGCCCGGCGTCGGGCACGAGCTGAAAGTCGGCTTGCGGCCAGGCGCGGTGCAAGTCCCAGGCGCTGCGTACCGGGGTGCACACGTCGTACCGGCCTTGCACGATGACGCCAGGCACCTCGGCCAGCTTGCCTGCGTCGCGGATCAACTGGCCTTGCTCCATCCAGCCTTCATGCACGAAGTAGTGGTTCTCGATGCGGGCGAAGGCCAGCGAGAACGCATCTTGCGCATGATGTGCAGCGTTGACCGCATCGGGCAGCAGACGGATGGTTTGCCCTTCCCACACGCTCCAGGCGCGGGCGCAGGCCAGTTGCGCTGCCGGGTCGGCGCCCGTCAGCCGTTTGCGATAAGCGCCGATCAGATCGCCGCGCTCCGCTTCGGGAATGGGCGCCAGAAAGCCCTCCCACAGATCGGGAAACAGCCACGACGCACCCTCCTGGTAGAACCAAAGCAGCTCCTCTCGCCGCAGGGTGAAGATGCCGCGCAGGATCAGCGCCGACACTCGCGCGGTGTGCGTCTGGGCATAGGCCAGGGCCAGGGTGCTGCCCCACGAGCCGCCGAACACCAGCCAGCGATCCACGCCCAGCAGGGTGCGCAGCCGCTCGATGTCGGCCACCAGATGCCAGGTGGTGTTGTTCTCCAGCGAGGCGTGCGGGGTCGATCGTCCGCAGCCGCGCTGGTCGAACAACAGCACGCAGTAGCGCTGCGGGTCGAACAGCCGACGATGATCCGGCGAACAGCCCGAGCCCGGTCCGCCGTGCAGAAAGACGGCAGGCCGACCTTGCGGATTGCCGCAGAGTTCCCAGTAGATCTGGTGGCCTTCGCCGGTGTCGAGCACGCCGGTTTTGAAGGGTTCGATGGGCGGGTAATAAGTGCGTAAGTTCATGGGAATGGCAGAATAGCGGGTCTCTTTTCCCCCTGCCCGAACCTATCCATGAGCACCACCCAGATCGGCGGCGTGACCGTCAACACGCAGGCCAATGTGTACTTCGACGGCAAATGCATCAGCCACGGCATCACCCTGGCTGACGGTACGAAAAAATCAGTCGGTGTCATCCTGCCCGCCACGCTGACCTTCAACACCGGCGCGCCCGAAATCATGGAATGCGTGGCCGGGGCCTGCGAATACAAACTGCCGGGCAGCGACGTTTGGGTGAAATCCGGCGTGGGCGAGCGTTTCAGCGTACCCGGCAACACCCGCTTCGAGATTCGCGTGCCGGAAGGCGAAACCGCCTATCACTACATCTGCCATTTCGGCTAACCCGCGCTCAAAACCCATGGCTACCATTTTGCAAAACCTGCCTACCGGGCAAAAAGTCGGCATCGCCTTCTCCGGCGGCCTCGACACTTCCGCCGCCCTGCTGTGGATGAAAAAAAAGGGCGCCCAGCCCTACGCCTACACCGCCAACCTCGGTCAGCCCGACGAGAGCGACTACGACGACATTCCGCGCAAGGCCATGGGCTTTGGCGCTGAAAAGGCCCGCCTGATCGACTGCCGCGTGCAACTGGCGCACGAAGGCATTGCCGCCATCCAGTGCGGCGCGTTTCACATCAGCACCGGCGGCGTCACCTACTTCAACACCACCCCGCTGGGCCGCGCCGTCACCGGCACCATGCTGGTGGCCGCCATGAAGGAAGACGACGTCAACATCTGGGGCGACGGCTCCACCTTCAAAGGCAACGACATCGAGCGCTTCTACCGCTACGGCCTGCTCACCAACCCCGCGCTGAAAATCTACAAACCCTGGCTCGACCAGACCTTCATCGACGAACTCGGCGGCCGCAAGGAAATGAGCGAGTTTCTCATTGCCAACGGCTTCGATTACAAGATGTCGGTCGAAAAGGCCTACAGCACCGACAGCAATATGCTCGGCGCCACGCACGAAGCCAAAGACCTGGAGCACCTGAGCAGCGGCATCCGCATCGTCAACCCCATCATGGGCGTGGCGTTCTGGAAGCCCGAAGTGGAAGTCAAAGCCGAAGAAGTCACCATTCGTTTCGAGGAAGGCCAGCCGGTCGCCCTCAACGGCCAGACCTTCAGCGACGCGGTTGCGCTCTTCCTCAAAGCCAACGAAATCGGCGGCCGCCACGGCCTGGGCATGAGCGACCAGATCGAGAACCGCATCATCGAAGCCAAGAGCCGCGGCATCTACGAAGCCCCCGGCATGGCGCTGCTGCACATCGCCTACGAGCGCCTGGTTACCGGCATCCACAACGAAGACACCATCGAGCAGTACCGCATGGGCGGTCTCAAGCTCGGCCGCCTGCTCTACCAGGGCCGCTGGTTCGACCCGCAAACGATGATGCTGCGCGAATCCGCCCAGCGCTGGGTGGCCCGCGCCGTGACCGGCGAAGTGACGCTGGAACTGCGCCGTGGCAACGACTACTCCATCCTCAACACCGAGAGCCCCAACCTGACCTACGCCCCCGAGCGCCTGAGCATGGAAAAGGTGGAAGACGCCCCGTTCAGCCCGCTGGACCGCATCGGCCAGCTGACCCTGCGCAACCTCGACATCACCGACACCCGCGCCAAGCTCGGCATCTACGCCAAGACCGGGCTGATTTCGCTGGGCGAGGGCGCGAGTATGTTGCGGTTGGAAGGGGAGAAGGGGGAGTGAAGCCGCAGATGCATGTGTTCTTGGTCATGCATGACTCCTGATCTTCTCTCTCCCCTATCACCATGAGGTTGATTATCCCCCGAGGAGAACTATTTTGAATATCAATTCATTGGCGGCGACGGGCTGCAAGCTGTGTTTCGATTCGCCTCCACTGGATTTTGATTTCACCATGGCGTTTCAGCCCATTGTGGATTCACGCAGCGGTACAATTTTTGCACATGAAGCCTTGGCGCGTGGTTTGCAGGGTGAGCCCGCAAGCACCATTTTTGAGAAGGTGAACGACGATAATCGCTATCGATTCGATCAGACTTGCCGCGTCAAGGCGGTAGCGCTTGCCGCCCGGTTGGGATTGAAAGGCTATCTGAGCATCAATTTTCTTCCGAATGCGGTTTACAAACCTGAGCTCTGTATTCGCGCCACTTTGGCCGCGGCGGAACAGTACAGTTTTCCGCCAGACCGTCTGCTGTTTGAAGTGACCGAGAGCGAGCGTGTTGAAGATGTCGGGCACTTGAAGCCCATCATTAACGACTATAAAAGCAGAGGTTTTCTGACGGCGATTGATGATTTTGGTGCCGGTTTTGCAGGGCTGAATCTGCTTGCCGAATTGCAAACGGATATTGTCAAGCTGGATATGGCATTGGTGCGTAACGTTAACGAAGACCGCATCAAGGCCTCCATTATCCGTGGGGTTATTCAGACCTGCATAGATCTGAATATCCGGGTCATCGCGGAGGGCGTAGAAACGCGAGAGGAATATCTGTGCCTTGAGCGTATGGGAATCAATTTGTTTCAGGGGTTCTATTTTTCTCGACCGGTATTTGAGGGGTTGGGACAAATCGACCCGAATTTGTTCAGTCATGCACTGGGTTGATTATTTGTCAGGTTCCGCATGATTTCCGACTGTTTTTGAGAGCAGATCAGCGAGGACTCGGGTTTGGGACGAGGCTAAGCTCGCAGCGGCCCATGCTGGGGCGCAACCCTGATATGCGCGAACAGTGTTTGGGTGAGCGGACGAGCCATTCGCCCCACAGACCGCGCGAATCGAACGAATCGAGCGGTAGAATGGGGCATTCCCGCATTGATCGAAAAGGGGGTGCCTATGCAGACCTACACCGCGAATGAAGCCAAGACGCGCTTCGGCGAATTTCTCGACCGGGTGCAACGTGAGCCCGTGCGCGTCATGCGGCACGACCGCGTCGTGGGGGTGATGGTCAGCGCGCAAGACTTCGAGGCCATGCGCGCCTTCTATGCCAACCGCCTGCAGCACACGCTGGAAAGCAGTGCGGCGCTGGCACAGCAGGGCGGGCTGACCGAACAGGCATTGAACGATCTCTTGGCTGATGAAAGTTGAGCGCGATTCGCGGCGTTTCGTGATCGACACTAATGTCTGGATCAGCGCCGCGCTTTCACCGCCGGGTGCGCCCGCGCAAGTGGTGCGCCGCGTTCTGCAGCACGGTCTGGTCGTGCTGACGACGCACACCTTTGCCGAACTTGAGACTCGCTTGTGGAAGCCTAAGTTCGACCCGTATCTGTCCATCGAGGTCCGGCAGCAACTTCTACACGATCTGAGCGCCGCAGCGCTTTGGGTGGATGTTCCGCCCGGGTTGGCTGCACAGACGTTCAGCCGCGATCCCGACGACGACGCCTTCATTCACGCCGCCGAGGTGGCGCAAGCCTTATGGCTGGTCACCGGCGACCAAGACCTGTTGGGGGTGAATCCGCCTCCAATCGGGTTGCGCATCCTCACGCCTGCGCAGGCCTTGCAGCATCCCGAGTTTGCTTAGCTGGCAATGTGCTGCATGACGCCGGAAGGACGGGCGGTACTGTCGTTCCAGCATGTCGGCTCGTTCGGCAATGCAAAATCACGCGCATTTGTCCGCTGACGATTCGCCCCATTAGGCCAACGAATGAAACCATCCCATGCCTCTTTCTGACACCCCCAACGTCGAAAACCCCGTTCGCGCCTGTGTGGCCTATGACCGCAGCGGGAGGCGGGTGGGCGATATCGCGCTGGAGGCGATCAGCGACATGCTCGCTTTGCCCGACCGGTTTGTCTGGGTGGGGCTGTATGAGCCGGATGCGGCCTTGCTGGCGCAGATGCAGCACGAGTTTGGCCTGCACCCGCTGGCGGTGGAAGACGCCGCCAAGGCGCACCAGCGCCCCAAGCTGGAGGCTTATGGCGAATCGCTTTTTGTCGTGGCACGCACGGCCTCGCGCAGCGGCGTGCATGTGCGGTTCGGCGAGACGCATGTGTTCATGGGCCGCAACTACATCCTCACCATCCGGCATGGGGATTCGACCGGCTACGCGACGGTGCGTCGCAATGTCGAGCAGACGCCTGCGTTGCTCGCGCAGGGGCCGGGGTATGCGCTGTACGCGGTGCTTGATGCCATCGTCGACGGGTACCTGCCCATCGTCGAGGCCTATCGGGCCGAGCTGGAGGAGCTGGAAGGCGAGATCTTCGCGCGCCAATGGCGGCGCGGCACGCTCAAGCGGCTGTACGCCATGCAGCGCGAACTCACCCGCCTGCGGCTGGCGGTGGCGCCTTTGCAGGATGTGCTGGCGCAGCTTCAGCGCCTGCCCGACGACGTGATGCCCGAGGCCATGCGGCCTTACTTCCGCGACGTGAACGACCATGCCAACCGCATCAACGACACGGTGGGCGCGCTGCGCGAAATGCTCTCGGCGGCGATGAACGTCTCGGTCTCTCTTGTGACGCTGGAGCAAAACGAGGTGGTCAAGCGGCTGGCCGGCTGGGCCGCGCTGCTGGCCGTGCCCACGCTGCTCACCGGCTGGTTCGGCATGAACTTCCGGCACATGCCCGAGTTGGACTGGCGCTGGTCGTATCCGGCATTGCTCGTCTTCACACTGGGTTTGTGCGGCGGGCTGTACTACTGGCTCAAGCGCTCTCGCTGGTTGTAGCCAGGGTTCGCCCCACCCCAAACCCAAACTATTGCTCTTTTGCCACTAGAGCTTGCCGCCCATGCCCGACATCCACCACTTCGCCTTGTTCCTGCTCTCGGGCCTGCTGCTCAATATGACCCCCGGCGCGGATATGTTGTTCATCGTGTCGCGTAGTGCTGGGCAGGGGGTGAGGGCCGGGGCGATGGCGGCGCTGGGGGTTGGGGCGGGTTGTCTGGTGCATGTCACCGCGGCCGCAGTGGGGCTGTCGGCGCTGATTGCCGCGTCGGATCTGGCGTTCAACGTGGTCAAGTGGATGGGAGCGGCCTACCTGGTGTGGCTGGGGGTGGGTCTGCTGCGTGCAAGGACGCAGGCGCCAGCGGTTACAGCGCCGATGGCTGCCGCACCCTTGCGGGCGGTGTTCTGGCAAGGCGTGCTGACCAATGTGCTCAACCCGAAGATCGTGCTGTTTTTTCTGGCCTTTTTGCCGCAGTTCGTTGGCACCTCGACGCGCGGACAGGGCTGGGCGTTTCTGTTGCTCGGCGTGGTGTTCACCGTCAATGGCACGCTATTCAATCTGGGCGTGGCCTGGGTGGCGGCGCGGGCGCGCCATCTGGGGCGCATGCAGCGCCTGGCGCTTTGGGTGCGGCGGCTGACGGGCGTGGTGTTCGTCGGCTTGGGCCTGCGTCTGGCGTTGGCGTCGCGGGTGTAGAGCGGGACAAGTCAACGCGGCGCCGCAGTAATCCACTCCAGAATCAGGCGGTGCGCGGGTGGGAGCAGTCATTTCACGGCCTGCGGTGCGCGTGGCAAACCTGCGGCAAACCGATAGAATGTGTGGCTTCCCGAGGAGCGTTGCAACGCACGGGGCGAGTTGTTCGCCGCTGTCGCCAGGCTCGGGTCTTTGATCGCAGGCCGCTACACCTTGCTGGCGGCTTTCCTTCAACGGCGCTCACCCAACCCGTGCCGGGCGCGGGATGCGGTGCGCATCCGTTCCCGGCCACTTTGTTCGGAGTTTGTATGAACGCTGTGGTCGATATGAAAATTTCCCCTGATTATGTAATTGCCGACATCGGCCTAGCCGACTGGGGCCGCCGCGAGATTGCCATTGCCGAGAGCGAGATGCCCGCGCTCATGGCCATCCGCGAGGAATACGCCGCCCGCCAGCCGCTGCGCGGCGCGCGCATCACCGGCAGTCTGCACATGACCATCCAGACGGCCGTGCTGATCGAAACCCTGCAGGCGCTGGGGGCGCAGGTGCGCTGGGCGTCGTGCAATATTTTTTCCACCCAAGATCATGCCGCCGCGGCCATTGCCGCCAACGGCACGCCGGTATTCGCGGTGAAGGGCGAGTCGCTCGAAGATTATTGGGAATACACCCACCGCATTTTCGAGTGGACCGATGGCGGCTACTCCAACATGATTCTGGACGACGGCGGCGATGCCACCCTGCTGCTGCATCTGGGCGCTCGCGCCGAGGCCGACGCTGCCGCGCTCAACCACCCCACCAGCGAAGAAGAGCGCGTGCTGTTCGCCGCCATCAAGGCCAAGCTGGCGAAGGACGGCAAGTGGTATTCCACCCGCCTGGCGCAGATCAAGGGTGTGACCGAGGAAACGACGACCGGCGTGCACCGCCTCTATCAGATGCACCAGCGCGGCGAGCTGAAGTTTCCTGCGATCAACGTCAATGACAGCGTGACCAAGAGCAAGTTCGACAACCTCTATGGCTGCCGCGAAAGTCTGGTGGACGGCATCAAGCGCGCCACCGATGTGATGGTCGCCGGCAAGATCGCCGTGGTCGCCGGTTACGGCGACGTGGGCAAAGGCTCGGCACAGGCGCTGCGCGCGCTGTCGGCCCAGGTGTGGGTGACCGAGATCGACCCGATCTGCGCCCTGCAGGCCGCGATGGAAGGCTATCGCGTGGTGAACATGGACTATGCCTGCGACAAGGCCGACATTTTCGTCACCGCCACCGGCAACTACCACGTCATCACCCACGACCACATGGCCCGCATGAAGAACCAGGCCATCGTCTGCAATATCGGTCACTTCGACAACGAGATCGACGTCGCGGGCATCGAGAAGTACCAGTGGGAAGAGATCAAGCCGCAGGTCGATCACATCATCTTCCCGGACGGGAAACGCATTATCCTGCTGGCCAAGGGCCGTCTGGTGAATCTGGGCTGCGGCACCGGCCATCCGAGCTACGTCATGAGCTCCAGCTTCGCCAACCAGACCCTGGCGCAGATCGAGCTGTTCACCAAGACTGGCGAATACCCTGTGGGCGTCTACACCCTGCCCAAGCACCTCGACGAGCATGTCGCGCGTCTGCAGCTCAGCACCCTCAATGTGCAGCTCACCACGCTGAGCGACCAGCAGGCCGCCTACATCAATGTGCCCAAAGACGGCCCGTACAAGCCGGCCCACTACCGGTACTGATGCGCATGGCTTCCGCACAATCGGTTTCTCCTCGGGTCAATCTGAGCTTCGAGTTCTTCCCGCCCAAGACGCCCGAGGGTGCGGACAAACTCCGGGCGGTGCGGCAGCGTCTGTACGCACGTCAGCCCGAGTTCTGTTCCGTGACCTTCGGCGCCGGCGGCTCCACGCAGGAAGGCACGCTGCAGACGGTGCGCGGCATCCTCGCCGAAGGCGTGGATGCCGCGCCCCATCTGTCGTGCATCGGTGCCAGCCGTGATTCGGTGCGCGGGCATCTGCGCGACTTTCAGGCTGCGGGCGTCAAACGTCTCGTGGCGTTGCGTGGCGACCTGCCTTCGGGCTACGGCATCGGCGGCGAGTTCCACCATGCCAGCGATCTGGTGGCGTTCATCCGCGACGAAATGGGCAGCGCGTTTCACATCGAAGTGGCCGCCTATCCCGAGATGCATCCGCAGGCCAGAAGCCCGCTCGATGATCTGCAGCATTTCGCCGACAAGGTACGCGCCGGGGCGAACTCGGCCATCACGCAGTACTTCTACAGCGCTGCGGCCTATCGCCGTTTTGTCGACGACGTGCGCGCCCTCGGTCTCGACGTGCCCGTGGTGCCGGGCATCATGCCCATCACCAATTCCAGCCAGCTTTTGCGCTTCTCTGAAGTGTGCGGCGCCGAGATTCCACGCTGGATCAGACTGCGCCTGCAGAGCTACGGAGACGACCGCGAGAGTATCCGCGCCTTCGGCCGCGAGGTGGTCAGCAGCCTGTGCGAAGAACTCATCGCCAGCGGCGCGCCAGGGCTGCATTTCTACACCCTGAACCAGGCCGAAGCCACGCTGGCCGTGCTCGACGATCTCGGACGTTAAGCGTTTGAGGTTAAGCCGCGCCGGCGGCTTCCACTGGCGGCGTGCAGCAGCAACGCCGCCAGTGCGAAGCCTGCGCCCGCCAGAGTCACGGCGGGCCAGCCACCGGCCGTCCACGCATGGCTGGCGACGAACGAACCTACCGAGCCACCGATGAAATAGAGCGTCATGTACACGGCGTTGATGCGGCTGCGCGCGGCGGCGTCCAGGGCATAGATGCGGGTCTGGTTGGCGATCTGCGAACCCTGCACCCCGGCGTCGAGCACCAGCACCCCGGCGACCAGCCACCCAAGCCCGTGCGTGCCCGGCGCGAACAAGGCCCACGACAGCACGGTGAGCGCCAGCGCGACAAACAGCACGCGGCGCGGCCCATCCGGCTTGTCGGAATAGCGACCGGCGATCGGCGCCACCGTCGCGCCCATGATGCCCAGAATGCCGAAGGCGCCCACCACCGCCGGGCCGAAGCCATAGGCCGGGCTCTGCAGCAGCGGCGTGAGACCCACCCAGAACACGCTGAAGCTGGCGAAAAACAGCCCGCCGGTGATGCCGGCAAAGCGCAGATCGCGATGCAGGGCGAACTGCTTCAGGGTGGAACCGAGCAGGGCAGCATAGCTCTGATCTGTGGCGTGGGCATCAACTGGCAGACGCGGCAGTACGCGCCAAAGCATGATCCACATCCCAATGTTCACCAGCGTGGCGAAAGCGAACACCGCTTGCCAGTTCAGCAGCGCCGCAATGCCGCCGGCCAGCACCCGACCGCCCAGAATGCCCACGAGCAGGCCGCTCATCACCAGGCCAATGGCCTTGCCGCGCGCCTGCGGCGGCGCGAGGTGCGCCACCATGGGAATGATCTGCTGCGCAATGCTGGAGAGCATGCCGATGGCGAACGAGGCGGTGGCGAGCAGCAGCACGCTGGGCGCCAGCGCAGCGCCGATCAGCGCGGGCACGAGCAGCGCGGCCATGATGAGAATCACCCGGTGCCGCGCATGCCGGTCGCCCAGCGGGCCGAGGAACATCAGCCCCGCGGCGTAGCCGATCTGCGTGGCCGAGGGCACGGCCGCCACACCAGCCACGGTGGTGTGAAACTGCCGCGCGAACTGCTCCAGCAGGGGCTGGGCGTAGTAGATATTGGCGACCGACACCCCACAGGCCACCGCCATGTAAGCAATGAAATGGCGCGATATGGGCGGATGTGCGCAGAGCTGGGGGGCAGCGACGGAGACGTTTGCAGACATGGTGAATTTTGCGAATGCACCATTGTCGCGGCGCATCAAAAAGGCCGCTTGTCGGGGGACTTCACTCCGGCCCGCTCGCCCCTGCGTTTTCTCAAAAACGCCGTGCAAAGACTCAGCCCGGCGGCGGGCGCGAGTCTTTACAGCCCTAGGCCGAGCAGCAGGCTGCGCAGTTCGCGCAGGACCAGATCGACATTCGGGTGCTCGGCGGCGAAACGGGTGGCCAGGGTTTGCGCCTGTTCCGCGAGATCGTCGTTCGGCGCGGGAGCCGATTCAGTCTGCTTGCGTTCGAGTGCGGCCTGAATGTCGCGATCCAGGGTCTGCAGCAGGCTCTTGAGCTCGGGGTTGATGGCGGGCTGCGATTGCAGCACGGTGTGCAGGCGCTGCAGGGTGTCGCGGATTTGTGTATCAGACATGATGTAGTTGATTGCAGGGGACGAAAGCATTGTGCCCAGACGCGGCAGGCGCGGCAAGCATACAGCTCAAACCTAGCGGTCAAATCATCGCCAGAGGCTGTTTATGGCTCGGCGGGGCAAAGGCGGCGTCCAGCGCTTGCAGATCGCTTGCCGAGAGTCGCAACTCGGCGGCGGCCAGATTGTCTTGCAGGTGCGCGGTACGCACGGCCTTGGGGATGGCAATGACCTCGGGTTGGCGCAGCACCCAGGCCAGCGCCACCTGAGCCGCGCTGACGCCGAGCCGCTGACCGATCCTCTGCAACACGGGATGGCCGCCGAGCGCGCCTTGATCAATAGGGCTGTAGGCCATAAGCGGTAGCCGGTGGCGCGCCTGCCAGGGCAGCAGATCGAATTCCACGCCCCGAGCGCCCAGGCTGTAATAGACCTGATTGGTGGCGCAGGCCGATCCGCCTGGCAGCGCGAACAGATCTTCCAGATCAGCCACATCGAAATTGCTCACGCCCCAGTGAAGGATCAAACCGCGGCTGTGGAGCTGGGCAAACCCGGCCAGCGTTTCCGCCAGCGCGTACTCGCCGCGCCAATGCAGCAGGTACAGATCGATGCGGTCGAGCTTCAAGCGCTGCAGGCTGCGTTCGCAGGCCTCGACCACCCCGCGGGTGCTGGCATGGTGCGGGTACACCTTGCTGACGATGGTGAGGTCTTCGCGTTGCACCTCGCCTGCGGCAAACGCCTGCCGCAGCGCTTCGCCCAGCATGTTCTCGGCGCCGCCTTCGCCGTACATCTCGGCGGTATCGATCAGGCGGTATCCCATGCGCAGCGCTTCGCGTACCGCAAGGATTTCAGCGGCACGCGCCTCAGCGCGTTCGCCCATACGCCAAGTGCCCAGACCCAGTGCGGGGATGGCGCTACCGTCGGGTAATGTGCGTTGTGGCATGAGCATGGCGGAGGAGCGTCAAAACAAGAGTTGTAGCCAGTGGCTGTCCACCGCGGCGAGCAGCAGTACCGCCACGATGAAGCCGACGACAAACGCCATCAACGTCTGCAGCAGGGCATTAGTCCGCCGCTGTTCCTGCAGCAGCTCGCGCAGCACGGGGTCGTCGCGCTTTTCCTGCGCCAGCAGGGCCTGATGCAGCAGACGAGGGATTTCCGGCAGGTATTGCGCGTAGCGGGTCGATTCGTTCTTGAACTTGTCGCGGAAGGCAGGCCAGCCCACCTGGCTTTTCATCCATTTTTCGAGAAAGGGCTGCGCTGTCGTCCAGAGATCGAGATCGGGGTCGAGCTGGCGACCCAGCCCTTCGACGTTCAACAAGGTTTTTTGTAGCAGCACGAGTTGGGGCTGGATTTCCACCTTGAAGCGGCGCGAAACCTGAAACAGCCGCAGCAGCACCTGGCCGAGCGAAATGTCTTTCAGCGGGCGGGCGAACTGCGGCTCGCAAACGCTGCGCACCGCCGCTTCGAGTTCGTCGATGCGGGCATCGGCCGGCACCCATCCCGACTCCACATGCAGTTCGGCCACGCGCTTGTAATCGCGACGGAAAAAAGCAATGAAGTTCTGCGCCAGATAGTCTTTGTCGAAGTCGGACAGGGTGCCGACAATGCCGAAGTCCAGCGCGATGTAGCGGCCGAATGTCTCGGGCTGCAGGCTGACCATGATGTTGCCCGGGTGCATGTCGGCATGAAAGAACCCGTCGCGGAACACCTGGGTGAAAAAGATATCCACCCCGGCCTTGGCCAGTTGCTTGAAATCGACACCGGCTGCGCGCAGCGCATCGACGCGGCCGATCGGCACGCCGTACATGCGCTGCATCACGATCACGTCGCTGCGGCACAGCTCCCAGTGCATCTCGGGAATCAGCAGTAGGTCGAGCGAAGCCATATTGCGCCGCAGTTGCGTGCCGTTGGCCGCCTCGCGGACCAGGTCGAGCTCGTCGTGCAGGTATTTGTCGAATTCGGCCACCACTTCGCGCGGTTTCAGTCGCTTGCCCTCACTCCACAGCCGGTCTACCCAGGCAGCCATGGTGTGCATCAGCGCGAGGTCTTCATCGATGACTTTGTGCATGCCCGGACGCAGCACCTTGACCGCCACCTCGGCGCCGCCCTGTTGCAAGGGCAAGGTGGCGAAATGCACCTGCGCGATCGAGGCGCTGGCCACCGGCTTGCGTTCGAAGGTGGCGAACAAGGTTTCGATGGGTCTGCCGAACGAACGCTCGATGATGGCCACGGCGACCTCGGAGTCGAACGGGGGCACGTTGTCCTGAAGCTTGGCGAGTTCGTCGGCGATGTCGGGCGGCAACAGGTCGCGGCGGGTTGAAAGCACTTGGCCGAATTTGACAAAAATCGGCCCCAGACTCTCCAGCGCCAGACGCAAACGCTCGCCGCGTGGACGATTGAGCGGACGCCCGAAGCTGAGCACCCGGGAGAGCCGACGCAGCCAGGGATGGCGAAAGCTCGACAGCGCCATTTCATCCAGGCCGTGGCGCAGGATGACGGAAACAATCTTCAGCAGGCGGAGCAGGCGGCGCATCGGTCGTTCAGTTCTCGCGGGCGCTCGATTGCTTGCGCAACAGGGCAAGACGCTTTTCCAGCCGTGCGGCTTGATCGCGCAATTCGCGCACTTGTTCTTGCATTTGCGCCAATTCGCCGCGGCTGACCAAAGCACGCGGGCTCGCGGCAAACCAGTCGCGCGCATCGTCGTGGGTACGCGTCCAGGCTTGCTGTCCCTGTGCCGCCAGCTTTTGCCCGGCCCGGGAAATGCGGTGCGCAGGAATATCGCCGACGAGTTGCGCGAGATCGTCTTCAGCATCCCAGCGCACATGCGCCATCAGCCATGACAGCGTCTGGGCCAGCTCGGCGTCCCCGGTGATGCGGGCGCCCGTCAAATTCAGCGGCGCGCGCTTGGCGATGGCCTCACGCAAGGCATCCACATCGAGGGTGATGTGCAGGTCGGCCTCATCATTACCGAGCGCTGTAGACGTTGCGGTGCGCAGCAAGCCTTGCGGTTCGATCTCCCAAGGCAAATCAATACCCAGCGCAGTAAATACCACCGTCTTGCCTGCATGGGCGCCAAGCTTGCCCTGAGCGCGTGGGTCGGATGCGAGCAGATGATTGAGTGCTGGCAAGACCAGGTACTGCAGTCTGCGCACCAGCGAAGTGCGATCGGGAATCAAGGGCTGAAAGTCGGGAATGCGCATGAGGAATGGCGTTTAATGACGCATTCTAGGAGCCTGCCTCCGTTGAGAGGTTTGGTCGCGCAAGCGCTGCATGAAAAACGCCGCAGCGCTTGCGCGGCTGCGGCGTAGAGTGAAAGCGCAGCAGGGTAGATTCGGTGCGTCAATTCAACTGCTGAATACCGGCCAGTTGCCAACCGCTGGAGCCATCGCGAGGTTTCACCAGGTTCCACACCTCGCGCACCGGGCTCGCGCCACCCCAGGTTTCTTCGCGCACCAGACCGGAGAACTCGACACTGGCAACGTATTCAGTCGGGGTTTCTTCCAACGCGAGCAGCGAGGCTTCGAGGGTCACGATTTCCGTCTTGTTAGGTGTCATGCCGCGTTGTTGCAGATCGGCAGCCAGGGCGTCGTACATCTCGGCGGTGGCGAAGGTTTTCAGGCTGTTCAGATCAGCCGCATCCCAGGCTTGCTGCAAGCGGATGTAGTGCTGCTTGGCGCTCGCCAGAAACCCGTCGCGATCAAAATCGGCCGGAATGCCCGCCCCACTTGCGGTTTGCGAACCGGCACCAGGCGTCCACTGCGCCGGCATATGCGTTTCGACGCCCAGCGGAGCCTGCGCATAGCCCTGCGAAGCGCCTGCATATTGCATGGGCTGGGCGGACTTGTCAGTGCTGGACTTGCGACGCAGCAGATTGAAAATCCAGAACGCGGCCAGCGCGAGCAGACCGATCATCAGCGCCGAGCCGAGGAAGGAGCCCAGCGCGCCGCCGAAGCCGAGTGCGTGGAACAGCGCGGCAAGACCCAGACCGGCAGCCAGACCCCCCAGAATGCCGCCCCAGCGGCTGGGCTGCTTGGCGGGCGGTGTGGCCGCGGCCTGCTGACGTGTGGCGGCGGGCGCGGCTTGTTGCGGCGGTGCCGCTTCGCGCTGCGTAACGGTATTGCTTTGCCGCCCCATGCTCTTGCCGCCGCCCATACGTTTGGCATGCGCATCGACAGCGCTCAGCGCGAGACCCAGAGCGAGAGTCAACGTCAGGCCGAAGGTCAGAAGGGTGCGAAGCAAACCAGTCGTTTTCATGCAATTTCCAGAAAGTCGAGAAGAAGTGACATTTTGTTACCAGATCGGTGGAAAAGTTCAATGCGCGCGTTTTGCATTGCGTCAGCTCAAAATTTCTGCCCGATATGTAGCGCAACGACGCCAGCTGTCAGGTTGTGCCAATCGACATGACCGAAACCCGCTTCACGCATCATGCCAGCGAGGGTTTCCTGATCCGGGTGCATGCGGATGGATTCGGCCAGGTATTGGTAGCTCTGCGGGTCGCCCGCAACCATCTTGCCCAGGCGCGGCAAAACCTGGAACGAGTAGAGGTCGTAGGCCCCGCGCAACGGCGCCCAGGGCTTGGAAAACTCCAGCACGAGCAATTTGCCGCCCGGCTTGAGCACACGTTGCATCTCGCGCAGCGCCGCATCTTTGTGGGTCATGTTGCGCAGGCCGAATGCCACGCTCACCAGATCGAATTGCTCGTCCGGGAAGGGCAGCTTTTCGGCATCGCACAAGAGCGTCGGCACCAGCACGCCAGAGTCGATGAGCCGGTCTCGGCCCGCCCGCAGCATGGAGCCATTGATGTCGCTCATCACCACCAGGCCAGTGGGCCCGACCTTGCGGGCGAAAGCGCGCGACAGATCGCCGGTTCCCGCAGCGACATCCAGCACGCGCTGACCTGGGCGCACACCCGAGAGGGCAATGGTGAACGCCTTCCAGACGCGGTGCAGGCCGCCACTCATCAGATCGTTCATCACGTCATAGCGCGACGCGACCGAATCGAACACACCCCGCACGCGCGCAGCTTTTTCATCTTCGGCAACCTGCTGGTAGCCGAAATGGGTGGTAGAGGTGGATTGGGTATCGGACATGGGAAGCTCAATGCGAGGGTCAGTAAGGCTCAGTGAGACGAGCAGTGGTGTGTGTTGGACGTAGCCTCGGGCATGGGCGCGTCGCGGTCGGCACCGGCAGCCTGTAGGCGGTTCAGATAGTCGGCCCAGAGCGACTCCTGGTTTTGCCCCAGGAAGTGCAAATAGTCCCAACTGTAGATGCCGCTGTCATGGCCGTCCGAGAAGTGCGGCTGGATGGCGTAGTTTCCGACCTGCATCACACTATCGATCTCGACGAGACGCTTGCCAGTCTGCAAGGTTTCCTGCCCAGGCCCGTGCCCGCGCACCTCGGCAGACGGCGAATAGACCCGCATCAGCTCAAACGGCAGCAGGTATTGGGTTCCGTCGGCATAGGTGAGTTCGAGCACGCGAGATAACTTGTGCAGAACGATGGCCTGAGGCCAATCGGTGCGAGGGGTGGGAGAGGGCATGAGCAGATACCGAACTGATATAGGTCTATTGTCTCTCAGAGTCGCCAACAGCATTTGCCCCCTGCGGCAGGCATGGGCGGTTCAGGTGAGGAAGAGATGAGAGAAAAAGAGAGAGACGAAAAACGGAGGCGAAAAAAAACCCAGGTCGATGTCGACCTGGGTGAATTGCACACTCCCTGAAAGAGCCAGTAAAGGCTCAGTCACCATTTGATACAAATTGAGACGAGTTGTCCAGATAATTTTTTATCCGACTTGTTCATACAGGAATTGCGCTTGCATGCGCACTGCCCTGCATCAGGCAGCGTGGCATGGAATCCCAAACAGAGATTGGTGCCGACTATCCGAATCGAACGGATGACCTACCGCTTACAAGGCGGTTGCTCTACCAGCTGAGCTAAGTCGGCGTAGGCGCTGCTGAGCGCCGGGTTGCGTGGGTCGGTTATCCGGTGACCTTGAGGTCGCCGGACTACTTCACGCGGGTCAGATGCGCTCCGCCGGGGCGGGGGGCGCCGGGGGGCGGTTCGGAGGAAGGTTCTTCCGATTCCGATGCTTTGGATTTTACCGGCTGCAGCCGCGTGGGCTTGCTGGCTTTAGCCGGTTCGTCCTGGTCTTCTGCGGCGGGCGCGTTGTTGGCTTCACCGATCTCGGCTGATTCGTCAGCGGTTTCGACCGGAAAGGCCATACCTTGGCTGTTTTCCCGTGCATAGATGGCTGAGACTTGACCGATGGGGACAAGAATGTCTCTGGCCACGCCGCCGAAACGCGCCTTGAAGCGAATTTCATCGTTGCCGATGTTCAGCGCGCTGGTGGCGTCAAAGCTGATGTTCAGCACGATTTCACCGTTTTTCACGAACTCCATCGGCACCCGCGCACCAGCCCCGACCTGTACGGCCAGGTAGGGGGTCAGGCCGTTATCCGTGCACCATTCGTACAGGGCGCGGATGAGGTAGGGCTTGGTTGAGCCAATGTTTTGCGAATCGCTGTTCATCACGGTGCACCGAACTGCTTACTTGCGCATGATTTTTTCTGAGGGCGTTAGCGCCTCGATGTAGGCGGGGCGTTGGAAAATGCGCTCGGCATACTTGGCCAGCGGCAGCGCCGACTTGGGCAGATCGATGCCGTAATGATCGAGGCGCCACAGCAGCGGGGCGATGGCCACGTCGAGCATGGAAAAGTCTTCGCCCAGCATGTATTTGTTTTTGAGGAATACGGGCGCGAGCTGCGTCAGGCGGTCGCGAATGGCGCTGCGGGCCTTTTCGAGCGCTTTTTCGTTGGACTTGGTGGCGCGCGATTCGAGTGTCGTCACGTGCACGAACAGTTCCTTCTCAAAATTGAACAGGAATAGCCGCACGCGGGCGCGGGCCACCGGATCGCCGGGCATGAGCTGCGGGTGCGGGAAGCGCTCGTCGATGTACTCGTTGATGATGTTGGATTCGTACAGGATGAGATCGCGCTCGACCAGGATGGGCACCTGTCCGTAGGGATTCATGACGCTGACGTCTTCGGGTTTGTTGAACAGGTCAACGTCACGGATTTCGAAATCCATGCCTTTTTCGAACAGCACGAAGCGGCAACGCTGCGAAAACGGGCAGGTCGTGCCGGAATAGAGCACCATCATGAATGCAGACTCCTGAAAGACGAAACGGGGTGGCAGTGCCACCCCGGCGATACGGATTGGGCTGCGCACCCGGGGTGCGGGCGCTAGCCAGAGTTAGGTGACATCTTTCCAGTATTCGGATTTCAGCTTCCAGGTAATGAAGCTGAACAATCCCAGGAAAATGAGCACGATGACGCCAAGGCGCTTGCGGAACAGTTGATCGGGTTCGGCCATCCACTGCATGTAGGCGACGAGGTCGGCAACCGTCGAATCATACTCGGTTGTCGATTCCGACCCTTTCGTCAGCTGGGTGTAGCCGACGAAAGTCTTGAGCTTGATGGCCGGATCGGCGGGGTCGGGGCCGACCTGGAAGTTGGCGGCGCGCTCACCCTGCAACATCCACAGCGGGTTGGGCATGCCCACGCCGGGGAAGACCAGATTGTTCCAGCCGGTCGGTCGCGTATCGTCGCGGTAAAAAGTGCGCAGATAGGTGTAGAGGTAGTCCGTGCCGCTGCCGCGATGAGAGGCCAGCGCCTTGGTGATGATGGACAAATCGGGCGGATCGATGCCGAACCACTTCTCCGCCTGAACGGGCGTCATGGCCACACGCATGGTGTCGCCAATCTTCGCATCGCCGAACATCAGGTTGTGCTGAATCTGGTCGTCTGTCAGGCCGATGCCGCGCAGGCTTTCATACCGCATGTACTTGGCGGAATGGCAGCCGATGCAGTAATTGACGAATAAGCGGGCGCCGTTTTGCAGCGCCAGCACATTGTTGACCCGGTAAGGGGCATGATCGAGCGGAATTTCTTGCTCTTCCGAGGCGGCGCTGGCGGCGCCTTGCAGCATCAGCCCGAGCAGCAACCCCAGGCACAGACGTCGCAGAAGCGGGTGCAGGAAGGAGGTCATGGTGGCGGGCATCAGTGGGCTTTGTAGGTCAGGCGTTGCGGCACGGGTTTGAATTCCCCCAGGCGGCTCCACCACGGCATGAGGAAAAAGAAGCCGAAGTAAAGCAGGGTGCAGGTAAGCGCCACAGCGTAGGCCACGGGCGAGGGCGGCTGGATGCCGAAGTAGCCCAGCACTACGAAGTTGATGGCGAACAGGGTGTAGACGGCGCGGTGCCAGGTGGGGCGATAACGGATCGACTTGACGGGCGATTTGTCGAGCCAGGGCAGGAAGAAAAAGATGATGACGGCGCCGCCCATGCTGACCACCCCCCAGAACTTGGCGTCTACCGAGGCAAGCGCCCAGAACAGCAGGCCGCCGCCCACGGCAAACGAAACGGCGAGGCCGGGTTTGCCGCGGTTGCGCCACAGGGCAAACAGCGTGGCCACGACCACCACGCCCATCCAGATGTGCACGGTGTTGCTCGTCGTCGCGCGCAGGATGGAGTAGAACGGCGTGAAGTACCAGACCGGGGCGATGTGCGGCGGGGTTTTCAGCGGGTTGGCCGGAATGAAGTTGTTGTGCTCCAGGAAGTAGCCGCCGAACTGCGGCGCGAAGAACACCACGGCACAGAAAATCATCAGGAACACGGACAGCCCGAACAGATCGTGCACGGTGTAGTAGGGGTGGAACGCCACGCCGTCACGCGGAATGCCGCGGCCGTCTTTGTTGTCCTTGATTTCCACGCCGTCCGGGTTGTTCGAGCCGACCTGGTGCAGGGCGATGATGTGCGATCCCACCAGGCCGATGAGCAGCAGCGGAATGGCGATGACGTGGAAGGCGAAAAAGCGGTTGAGCGTGACATCGCTCACCACGTAATCGCCACGAATCCACACCGCCAGATCGGGGCCGATGTAGGGGATGGCGGAGAACAGGTTGACGATGACCTGCGCGCCCCAGAACGACATCTGCCCCCACGGCAGCAGGTAGCCGAAAAAGGCCTCGGCCATCAGGCTCAGAAAGATCAGGCAGCCGAAAATCCAGATGAGTTCGCGCGGGGTGCGGTAGGAGCCGTAAATCAGGCCGCGGAACATGTGCAGATACACCACGATGAAAAACGCCGAGGCCCCGGTGGAGTGGATGTAGCGAATCAGCCAGCCCCAGTTGACATCGCGCATGATGTATTCGACCGAACCGAAGGCCAGCGCGGCGTCGGGCTTGTAGTTCATCACCAGGAAAATGCCGCTGATGATCTGAATGGCCAGCACCACGATGGACAGTGAGCCGAAGTAGTACCAGAAATTGAGGTTTTTCGGCGCGTAATACTCGGTCAGGTGCGCGCTCCACAGCGAGGAGAAGGGAAAGCGCTTGTCCACCCAGCCGCGCAGCCCGCCGTGTTCGGGGGCGGCGTGCGCGCCGTGCAGCGATTGATCGGCCATTGAGGTGTCTCCTGTTTGTTTTGTGGGGAGGGTGCAGCGGGAGGAAAATCGGGAGGAAGGGCGGGAGGTCAGGCTTTCTCGTGTTCGCCGATGCGCACCTTGGCGTCGGTCACATACATATACGGCGGCACGACCAGGTTGTCGGGGGCGGGCATGTTCTTGAACACGCGACCCGCCAGATCGAACATCGAGCCGTGGCAGGGGCAGAGAAAGCCGCCATCCCAGTCCGAGGGCAAGGAGGGTTGCGGCCCCGGCGTGAAGCGGTCGACCGGTGAGCAGCCCAGATGGGTGCAGATGCCCACGACCACGAGATATTCTTTTTTGATCGAGCGCCACTGCGTTTGCGCCCAGGCCGGAGTGGGGAAGGCGGTGCGCTTGGAGTCGGGATCGGCGACGAGGGGTTGGGTTTCGTTGAGCGACTCCAGCATGGCCGGGGTGCGGTGCAGAATCCACACGGGTTGGCCGCGCCACAGCACGGTCATTTTTTCACTCGGACGCAGCGAGCTGATGTCCACATCCACCGGCCCGCCTTCGGCGCGGGCCTTCGCGGAAGGCGCGAGCGAATCGACAAAAGGCACGGCCGCTCCCCCTGCTGCCACGCAACCGGCGCAACCCGTTGCAATCAACCATGTGCGACGCTTTGAATCCATGTCCGTACTCCGCGAAAGATGGCGCATTGTTCCCTGCGCGGCACCGCTTGGACATTAGGACAACCCTCTATAAGCGCTCACTGATTTGGACGTTTGTCGTTGACAAAAATCAATCATGCAAGTGCTGCGGTGCAACAAAGTGAAACCCGTTCGACCGGCGGCGCGATCTTGCTTGGAGGCGTTTGTGAGGCTGGGGTTCAGTTGGGTAGCTCGGCGATCGACA
Organism: Thiomonas sp. OC7; assembly: GCF_900634595.1. Classification (NCBI taxonomy): domain Bacteria; kingdom Pseudomonadati; phylum Pseudomonadota; class Betaproteobacteria; order Burkholderiales; genus Thiomonas; species Thiomonas sp. OC7. The sequence continues at coordinate 3,275,840 of NZ_LR131953.1, forward strand.
ATGGGCGGCGCAAGGTCATGCGCTTGGCGTAATGGCCTTCCATGCGTTCGAGCACGCCGGAGAGAAAGCGCACGGCCTCGACGATGTGCGGCCCTTTGTTGAGCATGGCGCACTCGGCGCGAATGCTCAGGGCGGCATCGCTGACCTCGGGGCGGGAGGGTAGGCCGCTGCGGGCCATGGTGTCGAGAATCTGGGTGGCCCAGATCACCGGCAGGTGGGCGGCCTCGCACATCCAGAGAATTTCCTCCTGCGCTTCGGACAGCCGCTCGAAGCCCAGTTCCACCGCCAGATCGCCGCGCGCGACCATGACGCCCAGGCGCGGGTGCGCCAGGGCTTCGAGCAGGATGGCGGGCAGGCGATCGAAGGCCTGACGGTTCTCGATCTTGAGCACCACACCGGCATCGTCGCGCTGTCGTGCGCTGAGTTCCGCGCGCAACTGGCGCACGTCTTGCGGGCTGCGCAAAAAGGACAGCGCAACCAGATCGAGATGGCGAGCCATCGCGGCGAGATCGTCTCGGTCTTTTTCGGTGAGCGCGGGAAGGTCGAAGCGGGTGTCGGGAAAGTTGATGCCCTTTTCCGCCTTGAGCCGACTGCCGCTCGGCTCGGCGTGGGTGATGCGCAGTTGCAGGGTGTCGTCCGTGCGGGTTTCGATGACCGCGCCAATGCGCCCGTCGTCGAGCCACACGCTTTGCCCGACCTGCGCCGAGGTGAAGGCGACATCGAGCGTGCAGTGCACCTGCGGCGGCGTGGTGAAGGCGCCATCGTCGCCGCGCTGCCCAGCATGGCCGGGGCGTTCTTCGCGCAGCAGCACCAGCGGGTCGCCGACGAACAGCCGCAGTTCGCCCGGAACTTCGGCGATGCCTTGCAGCGTGCCTGCGGCCATCTCGACAGAGTCGTTCGTCAGCTTGAACGGCATGCCTTCGGCCAGATAAGCCGAGCGTTCGAAGGCAAACACCAGCAGCGCGCCCTCGCGGGAAATCAGTCTGCCTTGCCGCGCGCGCGAGCGCAGATCGGTGACCTGCAGCCGGGCGGACGGCGGCAACTGCGCGGGCAGGGGCGGATGCAGCGCTCCGGCGTGCAGCAGGATTTGTCCCTCGGGAGCTTGCGGTGGCGGGCCCTCACCGCACCACAGCGCCAGCAGCGCGGGGGCGATGATTTGTCCGCGCACATCGTGCCGGGGCCGCAGACGCAGGACGCGGCCCTGCGGCAGCAACTCGCCCGTGCGCGACTTGGGCCCCGCCAGATCGATCTGCACCAGAGGACGGCGCTGCGGCGAAGCGTCGGTGCCATGAACAAGCTCGGCCATGCGCTGCCAGACGGCGGTATCGTCATGCGCGCAGTTGATGCGGGCGATGTCCATGCCGGCCTCAACTAGGGCGCGTAGCCCTGCAGCGTCTTGCGCGGCTTCAGTAGCCAGCGTCACCATGATGCGCACCTCGCGCTGCGGTCGCGGCGGGTTGAGCAGGGCGGTGGTGTTGTGCTGCAGCAGTTGCAGGCCCTCGACGAACGTGCAGGGGGGCGCGGGGCGCTGGCTGCGGGCATGGCCGAGCAAGTCTTCGAGCCGGTCGAGCACCGCGTCGAGCGCGGCGAGCACATGGGTTTCCAGCATGCCCAGCGAAGAAAGGCCGATCTGAGCCAACTGGGTCTGCAACGGCCGCAGATCGGCCTGGCGCACGGCGATGTAGTGCAGCAGATTGCGGGCGCTGGCGCGGCGCTGCGGCGGCAGCGCGTCGATGCGGTCTTGGTGGGCTTGCTCATACGCGAGCGCGGCGCGGCGTAATTCGGAGACCGCGTCGTACAGCAGGCGGTGAGGAGAGGGCGTGGGTACGGCAGACATGTGCGCTTGTTACCACGCGCAAGTGTCGGCCCTGTGTCAATCCAAGTGGTGACATCAGAGCGTCACATCGCCCATTCACAGTGAAGGCATCAATCCGGGAGAAAAACGAGATGAACGATTCAGTGCACAACGGCATGGACGTGTCCATGCGCGATTTCAAAATGGGCATGGGCATGATGAACCGCGAGGCCGCCAGCACGATGAAGGCGTTTGGTGCCTTCATGGGCGAGGCCCTGGGCGATGGCGTGCTCGACGCCAAGACCAAGGAACTCATCGCCCTGGGCATGGCGATTACCGCGCGCTGCGTCTATTGCATCGGCATCCATGTCGAGAAGTCGCTGCGTGCGGGCGTGAGCCACGCCGAAATCGTCGAGGTCTGCAAGGTGGCCATCGTCATGGGCGGCGGCCCGGCGATGACCTATATCGCCGAAGTCAAGAAGGCGCTCGATTTGTTCGAGCAGGTTCACGCTTGAGCGCTTCCCTGCTCGCGCCTTAAAACCCTTCGTCCTCGCGCAGATAGCGCCATTGCCCCAGCGGCAGTGCACCGAGGCGCAAGCCGCCGATGCGCACGCGCTTGAGACCGGTAACTCGCAGGCCGACGAGCTCGCACATGCGGCGAATCTGGCGCTTCTTGCCTTCGCGCAGCACAAAGCGCAATTGCTGCGGGTTGATCCATTCCACCTGCGCCGGCCGCAGCGGCTGATCGTCGAGCTTCAGACCGTGGCGCAGCAGGGCGAGGCGGCTCTCGGGAAAGGCGGCCTGCACGTCTTCTTCGGCGCCGTTGCGGGCTGGCGCATCGGTCAGGCTGACCCGCACCAGATATTCCTTCTCCACCGCGCTGTCTTCGCCGATGAGTTGACGGGCGATGCGGCCGTCTTGGGTGAGTACCAGCAGGCCGGTGGAGTCGATGTCGAGCCGACCCGCCACGGCTAGATGCCGCAAATGCGCGGGTGAAAACGGCTGCGGCGCTTCGCATTCGGCCCAGCGGTTTTCGGCCTTGATGAGCGCGACCGCCGGGGTGTAACCGTGCTCGGCCTGCGCGCTGACATAGCCCACCGGCTTGTGCAGCAAGATGGTGACCTGCGCCGCCTGCCGATGCTGCGCCGCCTTGCGGATGACGATGCGCGAGGCGGGCAGATTGCCCGCCACCTTGGTACCGAGCACCGCGGGTGTGCCGTCGAGCAGCACCCAGCCGCGCTCGATCCAGTCGTCTGCTTCGCGCCGCGAGGCCAGGCCGAGTTCGGATATGCGCTTGGACAGGCGCACTTCGACGGCGGGGTCGCCCTGCGGTGCGGGCGCGGCCACCGTTTTGGCGGGTGCGCTGCGCCGGGGTGCGGGTTCGGAAGAGCGCGACCGTCCTGGCCAGACGGAAGCGGGGCGCGGTTTGGTCGTCATGGGTCTATGGGTTGAGCCGGCTGGACGCGCCGCATCAGCGTGAACAAACCGCTCGCCAGCGCGCGCAGCGGCAGTTGCGAGACCAGCAGGCCGCTGAACACCAGCGCGCAACCGAACAGGGCGCGTGCGTCGAGCGACTGATGCAGCACCAGCCACGCCGCGAGCGCGGCGAACACACCTTCCATGCTGAAAATCACCGCAGCGTGCGCGGGCACGGCGTGCCGCTGCGCGACCACTTGCAGGGTGTAGGCCACGCCGACCGACAGCGCGCCGCCGTAGAAAATGGTCCAGGCCGCGCGCTGCAGCGCCTCCAGGCTGATTGATTCCACCAGCACCCCGGCGCCCAGGCACAGCAGGCCGCAGACGACGAATTGCACCACGGCGAGTTGCAGCGGGTCGTGGCGCGGCGCCATGCGGCCCAGCAGCAGCAACTGCACAGTGATGAACAGCGCGCCGCCCAACTCCAGCCAGTCGCCATGCCGCACGCTATAGCCCTGGCGCACACTGAGAAAGTACATGCCGCTTGCGGCCAGCAAGGCGCCCAGCCAGACTCCAGCGCCGACGCGCCGCCCCCACAGCAGGCCCAGCAGCGGCACCAGCACGACGTAGAGCGAGCTGATGAAACCGGCGTTGGCCACCGTGGTCGATTCCAGCCCGATCTGCTGCATGGAAATGGAGATGGCCACCACCACGCCGAGCAGGCCGCCGTCGCGCAGCAGGCTGCGCAGATTTGAGGCAGGATGTGCAGCCGGATCAGGACGGCGGCGCAAGGCCATCACCGCTAGCACCACGGCAGCGCCCAGCATGAAACGCAGACCGGTGTAGAAGAACGGCCCCACCGTGCCGATGCTCGCGGTCTGGGCGACGAAGGCCGTGCCCCAGATGAGCGAAGCCAGCAGCATCAGGGCGCTGGCGCGGAGCGAGGCGGGGGAGGTGGACATGACAGAAAATAAAAAACCGCCGCGCAGAACAGGAAACCGAAATTGGAAACGACTCGCCGCGCAGCGGAGTGGCGAAATGATAAGTCTTACATGCTGCGCCGGTATTGGCCGCCCACCTCGAACAGCGCGGCGGTGATCTGCCCTAGGCTGCACACCCGCACCGCGTCCATCAGCACGGCAAACACATTTTCGTTATGAATGACGGCCTGCTGCAGCCGGTGCAGCAAGGCGGGCGCCTCGGCCGCGTGGCGATGGTGAAAGTCGGCCAGACGCTGCAGTTGCGACTCTTTTTCCGCCTCGGTGGAGCGCGCCAGTTCGAGATGCGCTGGAGCGGCGTCGCCGTGCGGATTGCGGAAAGTGTTCACCCCGATGATGGGCAACTCGCCAGTGTGCTTGAGCATTTCGTAGTGCAGACTTTCCTCCTGGATTTTGCTGCGCTGGTAGCCGGTTTCCATCGCACCCAGTACCCCGCCGCGCTCGGCAATGGCTTCGAATTCCTTGAGCACCGCCTCTTCGACTAGATCGGTCAGTTCTTCGATGACGAATGCGCCCTGATTCGGGTTTTCGCACTTCGCCAGCCCCCACTCGCGGTTGATGATGAGCTGAATCGCCATCGCCCGGCGCACGCTTTCCTCGGTGGGTGTGGTGATGGCTTCGTCATAAGCGTTGGTGTGCAGGCTGTTGCAGTTGTCGTAAATGGCGATCAGCGCCTGCAGCGTGGTGCGGATGTCGTTGAACGCAATTTCCTGCGCGTGCAAGCTGCGGCCGCTGGTCTGCACGTGGTATTTGAGCTTCTGACTGCGTTCGTTGGCGCCGTATTTGTCGCGCATGGCGATCGCCCAGATGCGCCGCGCCACGCGGCCGAGCACGCTGTATTCCGGGTCCATGCCGTTGCTGAAAAAAAAGCTCAGGTTGGGCGCGAAATCGTCGATGTGCATGCCGCGCGCCAGATAGGCTTCCACAAAAGTGAAGCCGTTGCTCAGGGTGAAGGCAAGCTGGCTGATGGGGTTGGCCCCAGCCTCGGCGATGTGATAGCCGCTGATGCTCACGGAGTAGAAATTGCGCACCCGGTGCTGCACAAAATACTGCTGAATATCGCCCATGACCTTGAGCGAAAACTCGGTGGAAAAGATGCAGGTGTTCTGTCCCTGGTCTTCTTTCAGAATGTCGGCCTGCACCGTGCCGCGCACGTTTTCCAGCACCCATTCGCGGATTTTCTGAGCCTCGTCATCGGTCGGCTGGCGGTGATTGTCAGCCTCGAATTTGGCCATCTGCTGGTCGATGGCGGTGTTGAGGAACATCGCCAGAATCGTGGGTGCCGGGCCGTTGATGGTCATGCTCACACTGGTGGCGGGGTCGCACAGATCGAAGCCGTCGTACAGCGCCTTCAGGTCGTCGAGCGTGGCGATGCTCACGCCGGAATTGCCCACCTTGCCGTAGATGTCCGGGCGGCGGTCGGGATCTGCACCGTAAAGCGTGACGGAGTCGAACGCGGTGGACAGGCGCTTGGCCGGCATGCCCTCGCTCAGCATCTTGAAGCGCCGGTTGGTGCGAAAGGCATCGCCCTCGCCGGCGAACATGCGGGTGGGATCTTCATTCTCGCGTTTGAAGGCAAAAGTGCCCGCGGTGTACGGAAAGCTGCCCGGCACGTTGTCGCGCATCAGCCAGCGCAGCACCTCGCCGTGGTCTGCATAGCGCGGCAGCACCACCTTGCGCAGCGTGGTGCCCGACAGCGTGGTGTGGGTGAGGCGAGTGCGGATTTCGCGGTCGCGAATTTTCACCACATATTCGTCACCGGCGTAGGCGCGCTGCATGTCGGGCCACATCGCCAGCAGTTTGCGCGCGGCGGGCTGCATGCGGGCTTCGCGCTGTTCGGCCAGATCGGTCACGGCCTGCACTGCGGAGATTTTGTGCGGGTTGGCCGCGTGCAGCATGCGGCCGCTTTCGCGCAACTGCTGCGCCTCGCGCGCCAGGGTCGCTTGCGTCTCGACATTGCGGTGATAGCCACGCACCGCGTCGGCGATTTCCGCCAGGTAGCGGCTGCGCGCGGCCGGCACGATCGGGGTCTGGTGGGTGCTGTGGCGTGTGGTGACCGGGGGCAGTCGTCCTTCGGAAAGCTTGAGTCCATGCTCTGCCAGCCGGGGTTTGATGGCCTGGTACAGCGCCGTCACGCCGTCGTCGTTGAAGCGCGCAGCCATGGTGCCGAACACGGGCAGGTCTTCGGGCTTGGCCGTCCAGGCTTCGCGGTTGCGCTGCAGTTGCTTGGCCACGTCGCGCAGCGCGTCCATCGCGCCTTTGCGGTCGAATTTGTTGATGGCGACGAAGTCGGCAAAGTCGAGCATGTCGATTTTCTCCAACTGGCTGGCCGCGCCGAATTCCGGCGTCATGACGTACAGGCTGGCGTCGGCGTGCGGCACGATGGCCGCATCGCCCTGGCCGATGCCCGAGGTCTCGACGATGATGAGATCGAAGCCCGCCGCCTTGCACGCGGCGATGACTTCGGGCAGGGCGGCGCTGAGCTCCCCGCCCGATTGCCGGGTGGCGAGACTGCGCATAAAGACTTCATTACTGTTGCGCCACGGCCCGATGGCGTTCATGCGGATGCGGTCGCCCAGCAGCGCACCGCCGCTTTTGCGGCGGGAAGGGTCGATGCTGATGACGGCAATGCGCAGCGCGTCGTCCTGATCGAGCCGGGTGCGGCGGATCAGCTCGTCCACCAGACTGCTCTTGCCCGCGCCGCCGGTGCCTGTCACCCCGAGCACCACGCCGTGCGCGCCTTCAACCTGCTGGCGAAGGCTGTGCATCAGCGCCGCGTCGGCAGTGCCGTTTTCAATCTGAGTGATCAGGCGTGCGAGCGAGGATGGCGAAGTCGGCAGCGCGGCAGTCGCCTGTTTTGCGTCCAGCGCGGGCAGGGGGCGGTCGGCGCGTTGCAGCATGTCGCCGATCATGCCTTGCAGCCCTAGCCGCTGACCATCTTCCGGGCTGTAGATCCGGGCCACGCCATACTGCTGCAGCGCCTCGATTTCGTCGGCCACAATCACACCGCCGCCGCCGCCAAACACCTGAATATGCCCCGCGCCCTGTTCGCGCAGCCGGTCGATCATGTAGCGGAAGAATTCCACATGCCCGCCCTGATAGCTGGAAATGGCGATGGCGTGCGCGTCCTCCTGAATCGCCGCGGTGACGATCTCGTCCACCGAACGGTTGTGGCCCAGGTGAATGACCTCGGCCCCCATACTGATGAGGATGCGCCGCATGATATTGATGGCCGCATCGTGGCCGTCGAACAGCGAGGCGGCCGTCACGAAACGCAGCCGCTGCTGCGGCGAATAGGCGGCCAGCACTTTGGCCTCGGACAAGTCGGTCATCGCGGTCTCCTTCGACGCAGCGTACATGGCGCAGCGGCATGATTGATTGACGTTTACGTCAATTAGAACTGTAGCCGATCTGCGACCGCACTGAGGCTCTATCTGGTTTGCGGTGCACTATCGCCAACTACGACAAAACCCTAAGTCTGTTTTCATATTTCCCCCTTACGCTTGTGGTCAGTTCAGCCAAACAGAGACAGCGGCGTCTTTGGTGCAGGCGGGCAATTGATCAGGAGACACTTATGCGCAGACTCTTTTTTCTCGCGCCAGATGTAAATAGCGCGCACGCTTTGGTCGACAGCCTGCTGCTGGCCCGCATTCCAGACAAGCACATCCACGTGTTGGCGCGGGAGGGAACGCCGATGGGCGACTTGCCCGAGGCGGGCGTGGCTCAGCGATCCGACCTGATTCCCGCCATTGAGCGCGGTGCGGCGGCGGGCGGCGCCACCGGCCTGGTGGCCGGGTTGGTGGCCGTGGCGATCCCGGGCATGGCCATCATTCCCGGTGGCGGGCTGGTCATTGCGCTGGCCGCGGCAGGAGCGCTGGTGGGCAGCTGGGCCAGCAGCCTGGTGGGGGTGAGCGTGAGCAGCACCCGGCTTGAACGCTTCAAGGAGGCGATCGCATCGGGTCAGGTGCTGGTGATGGCCGATGTGGCGCACGAGCAGGTGGAGTCCGTCATGCATCGCATGAAAGAGTGCTGCCCGAACGTGGCCTCGGAGGGGATGGACAACGACATTCCCGCTTTTCCGTAAGCCGCTGGGTTTTCAGTCGCCCAGCAGATCCTTGGCCACGCGGGTGATTCTCGCCACGCCCGGGTGAGTGATGCGCCGCTCGACCGAGATGGCGTAGAACTCCTGGTGCATGTCGGCGCAGTGCCCGAGCAGCGTCACGCCAAGTTCGCGCGCGATGTCGGCCTGCAGCACGCTGGGGGCGGCAAATGCGCCCCGGCCCTCGCGGCCGAAGGCGGTCATCAGCGCGCCGTCCTCGAATTCACCGGCGATGTGGGCGGCGATTTTGTTCTGGCCCAGCCATTGATCGATCTGCGCGCGCACCGCCGACGACGTGGCGGGCAGCAGCAGCGGCAGCTCTGACAGACACTGCGGAAAAGGCTGCGTGGCGCGCTCCAGCAGCGAGGTGCTGGCATAGAAACACAAGGTGGTTCGGCCCAGCCTGTGGTTGAACGCCCGCACATTCACATGTGCGGGCAGCGGGGCGTCGGCGATCACCAGATCGAGCCGGTGCACCGCCAGATCGGCCAGCAGATCGTCCATTTCGCCTTCTTCGCACACCAGCCGGGGTGACTCTCCGCCTTGCAGGGCGGGTTCGATGAGGCGGTAGGCAATGGCTTTCGGCACGGCATCGGTCACGCCGATGCGCAGCGGCGCGGTGGGGCGTGCGGGTTGGTCGTGTTGCAGTGCGGCCTCCAGTTCTGCGCCCAGGGTGAAGATTTCCTCCGCATAACGCAACACCAGTTGGCCTGCCTCGGTCAGTTCCAGATTGCGGCCACTTTTGCGCAACAGCCGTTTGTTGAAGTATTCCTCCAGCAGCTTGATCTGCCCGCTGAGCGTTTGCGGTGTGAGATGCAGCTGCTTGCCCGCCCGCACGATGCCGCCCGTCTTGGCTGTGACCCAGAAGTAGTGCAAGTGCTTGAAATTCATTTGTGTGATCCCCAATCACTTCGAATAAGTCGAAATGAAAAAGTCAAAAATACGAATTTACTCGAAATTAAAACATCTCTAGAGTTCGTGCTGTCTTGATTCTTTTATGGAGTTCAACATGAACGAGAGCAATGCCTGGGGCAAGAGTGCCGTGGTGTATTCCACCGGCACGGCTGCCGCTCCTGATTCCGCCTCTATGCCGGCGCACCGCGTGCTGCGCAATACCTATGCCTTGCTGGCGCTGACCCTGACGTTCAGTGCGGCGGTGGCCGCGGTGAGTGCCGCGCTCAGGCTGCCGCATCCCGGCATCCTTCTCACCTTGGTGGGCTATTTCGGCCTGCTGTTCGCCACTTACAAGCTGAGCAACAGCGTTTGGGGTCTGGGCGCGGTGTTCGCGCTGACGGGCTTCATGGGCTATACGCTGGGGCCCATCGTCAGTCATTACCTGGCGAATGCCGGCGGTGACGAGATCGTGGCGATGGCCTTCGGCGGCACGGCGCTGATTTTCTTCGGGCTGTCGGCCTGGGTGCTCACCAGCAAGCGCGACTTCAGCTTCATGGGCGGCTTCCTGTTTGCCGGCATGATCGTGGCGCTGCTGGCCGGATTGGCGGCCGTGTTCTTCCAGATGCCCGCGTTGTCGCTCGCGGTTTCGGCCGCGGTGGTACTGTTGATGTCGGGCATGATTCTGTTCGAGACCAGCCGCATCGTGAACGGTGGCGAGACTAACTACATCCTGGCCACGGTGAGCCTGTTTGTCAGCATTTTCAACCTGTTCACCAGCTTGCTGCAGTTGCTCGGTTTCATGAACAGCGACGACTGAAGGAGCGCGCGATGAACTGCCCGCACTGCGCAGAGACCACGCTGGTGATGGCCGAGCGCCACGGCATCGAGATCGATTACTGCCCGAAGTGCCGTGGCGTGTGGCTTGATCGCGGCGAGCTCGACAAAATCATCGAGCGCGCCGCGTCAGCGGAACAAACCACAAGCCCGCGAGCTAGCTCGCCCCAGCCCGTTGTCTCCCAGTCGGCCCGCCAGCCGGATTTCGACGACAGCGATTTTCGCCAGCGTTCCCACGATCCGCGCTTTGGCCAGCAGCCCTACAAAAAGCGCAAGTCGCTGCTGTCCGATCTGTTTGATTTCGATTGACACACTGCGCTCCAACCGTGTCATTTCTTGGGGGGCTGCGGCCCCCCTTTTTTGTGCCTTCCTTTACGCTTTTTTGACTCGATCATGGAATTTCTGCACGCTTCGTTTCTGGGTTATGCGCTGTGGCTCTGGCTGGTGTTCGGGGGTGTGGTCGTCACCCTGCTGGCGCTTGACCTCGGGGTGTTGCACCGCGAGGGCGGCGAGATCAGCGTGACGGAAAGCCTGTGGCTGTCGGCGGGCTATATCGCCGTGGCGGTGGCTTTTGGCGGCTGGCTGTGGTGGCAGGTGGGAGCGCAGCAGGGCATGGATTACTTCACCGCCTATGCGGTGGAAAAAAGTCTGTCGCTCGATAACGTGTTCGTGATCTCGCTGGTGTTCACCGCCTTCGCCGTGCCGCGCGCTTTGCAGCACCGCGTGCTGTTCTGGGGCATTCTGGGGGTGATCGCGCTGCGCGCCCTGCTCATCGGCGCGGGCGCCACGCTGGTGCAGGAATTCCACTGGGTGCTCTACCTGTTCGCCGCTTTCCTGATCTACACCGGCATCAAAATGCTGTGGGCCGCCGATCATGCGCCCGACCCGATGCGCAACCCGGTACTGCGCCTCATTCGCCGCGTGGTGCCGGTGACGGAGCAGTTGCACGGCAAGGCTTTTTGGGTGAAACAGCCTGACGCGCACGGGCGGGTGCGGCGCATCGCCACCCCGCTGTTCATGGCCTTGGTTACGGTGGAACTGGCTGATTTGGTGTTTGCGGTGGACAGCGTGCCCGCCGTGTTCGCGGTCACTGCAGATCCCTTCGTGGTCTATACGAGCAATATCTTCGCCATTCTGGGCCTGCGCGCGCTGTACTTCGCGCTGGCAGCCATTTTGCACCGCTTCGCCTACCTGAAATACGCGCTGGCGCTGGTGCTGGTGTTCATCGGCGGCAAGATCATCGCGGCCGAGTTGGTCGGCAAGATTCCCTCGGCCATCAGCCTGAGCGTGACTTTTGGCCTGCTGGCCGCGGGCGTGCTGTTCTCGTTGTGGAAAACACGTGGAGCAGCAAGCGAAGGCAGTCCTGCTGGGGGTTGACGATCAGCAAACGTGTCGCAAGCCAAGTTGGCTGTTGCGTCTGGCGTTCAAAATCTCCTGGCTGATGCGGCCGGGTCTGCGGCGCGTGCTGAATCAGCCCATCTCGCTCGCCTGTGCAATGACTTCGAGCAGCGCGGCGCCGTAGGTGTCGCGCTTTTTGTCGCCCACGCCGGAAATGCCGCGCAGCGCATCCAGACTATCCGGCCGGGCCAGGGCGATGGCCTGCAGCGTGGCGTCGGGAAACACCACAAAGGCAGGCACGCCGTGCTCTTTGGCGGTGGCTGCGCGCCAGGTGCGCAGGTGGGCGAACAGCTCGGCATCGGCGCTCGACATGGCCTGCATGGTCAGTCGCGTGCCGGTCGACGTGGTGCTGCCGTTGGTGCTGCGGCGACGGCGCTCCGCGCCAGGCTCGCGGTGCTTGAGGTGGATGCGCTGCTCGCCCTTGAGCACCGCGCGACTGGCGTCGGTGAGGTGCAGCACGTTGAAATGCGCAGCGTCGACTTCGACCAGTCGTTGCGCGACGAGCTGGCGCAGCAGCAAGCGCCAGTCGGTCTCGCTCAGATCGGCGCCGATGCCGAAGGTCGACAGGGCGTGGTGGCCGTGGCGTTCGGTCTTCTCGGTGCGCTTGCCGCGCAGCACGTCGATGAGGTGGCTGGCGGCGAAGCTGGTGCCGCTGGCTTGGCGGCAGCGGTAGATGGTGGACAGCAGCTTTTGCGCGGCCTCGGTGGCGTCGATGAGTTGCGGCGGGTTCAGGCAGTTGTCGCAGTTGCCGCAGGGCGCGCTGGCTTCGCCGAAGTAGCCCAGCAGGCGCACGCGGCGGCAGTCGGCGGCTTCGGCCAGCGCGAGCATGGCGTCGAGCTTGGCGGTGGACAGGCGCTTGTAGGCGTCGTCGGCGTCCGACAGGTCGATCAGCCGACGCTGCTGCACCACGTCGGCCAGGCCGTAAGCCATCCACGCGGTGGCGGGCAGGCCGTCGCGCCCAGCGCGGCCGGTTTCCTGAAAATAGCCCTCGATGGACTTGGGCATGTCAAGGTGGGCGACGAAACGCACATCGGGCTTGTCGATGCCCATGCCGAAGGCGATGGTGGCCACCATGACGATGCCGTCCTCATCGAGAAAACGCCGCAGGTGCGCCGCGCGTGTGGCCGCGGGCAGGCCGGCGTGATAGGGCAAGGCGCGCAGGCCGTGGCCCGCGAGCATCTCGGCCACTTCCTCCACCGTGTTGCGCGACAGGGCGTACACCACGCCGCAGTCATGCGGATGTTCGCTGCGGATGAACTGCAGCAGTTGCGCGCGGCCGTCGCGTTTTTCCACCACGCGGTAGCGGATGTTGGGGCGGTCGAAGCTGGAGACGAACTCGGCGCCGTCGTGCAGCAGGCGCTGCACGATTTCGTGCCGCGTGGGCTCGTCGGCGGTGGCGGTCAGCGCCACGCGCGGCACCTCGGGCCAGCGCTCGCGCAGCAGCGAGAGCTGGCCGTATTCTGGGCGGAAGTCGTGGCCCCATTGCGAGACGCAATGCGCCTCGTCGATGGCGAACAGGGCGATGCGCAGATCGTCGAGCAGAGCCTGGCCGGATTCGCTCAGCAGGCGTTCGGGCGCCATGTAGAGCAGGTCCAGCTCGCCTTGGCGCGCCGCGCGCTGCACCGCTCTGGCCTCTGTGGCGTCAAGGGTGGAGTTGAGAAAGGCGGCGCGTAGCCCCAGTTCGCGCAGCGCGGCCACCTGGTCTTGCATCAGCGCGATCAGCGGCGACACCACGATGCCCACGCCTTCGCGCAGCAGGGCCGGTATCTGGAAGCACAGCGATTTGCCGCCACCCGTTGGCATGAGCACCAGGGCGTCGCGGCCCGCAACCACATGGTCGATGGCCTGGGCCTGCAAACTGCGGAACGCGGGGTAGCCCCAGACGTGTTGCAGCGCGTCCAGGGCAGAGGGAAACTTCTTGGGCATGGACGCTATTGTCGCTGCGCCGACAGCCTCACCTGCGCATCAGCGTGGACTTGCCGAACAGGCTCTCGATGAGATCGACCGCCACCTCGGCGGTACGGTTGCGTTCGTCGAAGGCGGGGTTGAGTTCCACCACGTCGAGCGAGGCCAGCAGGCCGGTGTCGGCGATCATTTCCATGCAAAGCTGCGCCTCGCGGTAGGTAGGGCCGCCGGGCACGGTGGTGCCCACGCCGGGGGCGATGTCGGGGTCGAGGAAATCGACGTCGAAACTCACATGCAGATGAGTGTCGGCGTCCACGCCTTCGAGTGCCCGGCGCATGGCGTCGCGCATGCCGTATTCGTCGATGTAACGCATGTCGAACACGTCGAGCCCGGCCTGATGCACCAGCCGTTTTTCCTCTGCGTCCACGCTGCGGATGCCGATCTGCCGGATGCAGGAGGGTTGCAGTTGCGGCGCCGGGCCGCCTAGGGTGGTGAGCGCTTGCGGGCCGTTGCCGCACAGGCAGGCCACCGGCATGCCGTGGATGTTGCCGGTGGGCGTGACGGTGTGGGTGTTGAAGTCGGCATGGGCGTCGAGCCACAGCACGCGCAGCTTGCGACCCTGTGCGCGGCAATGCTGCGCCACCGCGCTGAGCGAGCCGATGGCCAGGCAATGATCGCCGCCCAGCAGGATGGGCAGGGCCTGAGCCCGCAAGGCATCGCCCACGGCCTGATGCACCGCGGTGTTCCAGGCGATGACTTCGGGCAGATGGCGATAGCCGCAGGCCGGTGGTTGCCAAGGGTTGTGGGGGCCGATGAGATTGCCGGTATCGAGCACCGTCAGGCCCTGAGCGCGCAGGGCGCGGTCGATGCCGGCCACGCGCAGCGCTTCTGGCCCCATGGAGGCGCCACGGTCTGCGGCGCCGATGTCGGTGGGCGCGCCGATGAGATGAATGACGGGGCTGGCGCTCATGGAGCAACAGGCTCGGATTCAGCCTCTGTGCCGCTCTCTGCACCGACATCCGCACCGCCCTGCGCACCGTTCAGCTCGAAGGCCTGCGCTAACACATCCCACGCCTGCTCGGCGGTTTCGACGAAGTGAAACAGATCCAGGTCTTCGGCGGCGATCATGCCGGTTTCGACCAGATAGTCGAAGTTGATCAGCTTGCGCCAGAAACTCTCGCCGAACAGCACGATGGGGCGCTGCCTCACTTTGCGCGCCTGCGTGAGCGTGAGCACCTCGAACAACTCGTCGAGCGTGCCGAAGCCGCCGGGGAAGCACACCAGCGCGACCGAGCGCATGAGAAAGTGCATCTTGCGCAGCGCGAAGTAGTGGAACTGGAAGCACAGCTCCGGCGTGATGTAGGGGTTGGGCCGCTGTTCGTGCTGCAGCACGATGTTCAGGCCGATGCTTTTGCCCTGGGCTTCGAACGCGCCGCGGTTGCCCGCCTCCATGATGCCGGGGCCGCCGCCGGTGACGACTACCAGCGGCTCGTCGGCATCGCAGGTGGCGCGGGTGACGAGGGTGGCGAAGCGCCGCGCCTCCTCGTAGTAGCGCGACATCTCGAGCTGCATGCGCGCCCGCGCGACGGCCTGGGCGTTGCCTTTGGCAATGGCTTCGGCTAGGCGCTGTTGCGCCACGTCGCGCGGCAGGATGCGCGCACTGCCGAAGATCACCAGGGTGGACTCGATGCCGTGCTCGGTCTGGATCATTTCGGGCTTGAGCAGCTCGAGCTGCATACGCACCGCGCGCATTTCTTCACGCAGGATGAACTCGGTGTCGGTGAACGCCAGTTTGTAGCTGCTGCCCGGCTGGTCGTAGGGCGAGGGCTCGACGGCGACGATGGCCGCATCTTCGCCTGCGCTGGGAAAGTTGCGGTCGGTGAGGTGGCTGCGCTTGTGGCGCAAAAGGCGTTGTTTGTTCATGAGGCAAGCATAGCGAATCGGTTTGAACGGGAAAGGGGTGTTTCGCGACATGTTTCGCGAGATGTTTCGCAGCGCCGCAGCCGTTACGTTTTCAAACGGCATTGCGTCGCAAATGCGCCTAAAACCCTCACATCAAAAAACGATGAGGAGCACATCATGGCAAGCATTCACCTCGATACCCCCGCGGCGGCTGGCACGCCGGGGCGCAACATCCGCAAGGCTGCTGGCATCTGGAGCCTGCTGTTCGCCAGCCTGACGGCCATCATCGGCTCGGGCTGGCTTTTCGCGCCGCTTACGGCGGCCACGCAGGCCGGGCCGGCCAGCATTCTTTCGTGGGCCATCGGCGGCGCGGCCATTCTGGTGCTGGCTTTTGTGAATGCCGAACTGACCAGCTCGTTTCCGGGCATGGGCGCGGTCATCACCTTTCCCAAGTTGAGCCACGGCCATCTGGCTGCGGCGGTGGTGAGCTGGGTGGTGTTTCTCGGTTACGTGACCGTCGCTCCGGCCGAGGTGTTGGCGGTGGTGACTTACGCCAACAACTATCTGCCGGGCATGGTCGATGCGAAAACTTCGCTGCTGACCGACACCGGCATGATCGTCAGCATCTTGCTGCTCGGCGCTTTCATCCTCATCAACGCTTGGGGCGTGCGCGCCCTGCTGCGGCTGGGCAATACCTTGATGATCTGGAAGCTCATCATCCCCATTCTGACCATCGTGGCGCTGATGCTCGCCTCGTTTCATGTGGGCAATTTCACCGCGCAGGGCTTCGCCCCGTTTGGCGCCAAAGGCACGATCGCGGCCATCGCCACCTCGGGCATCGTGTTCAGCTATCTGGGCTTTCGCCAGGCCATCGAGCTGTCGGGCGAGGCGACCAACCCGCAGCGTGACGTGCCCATTGCCATCATCGGCTCGGTGCTGATCGCCGGGGCGATTTTTGTCATGCTGGAAGTGGCCCTCATCGGCGCGGTCAATCCTTCCGACATCGCGCAGGGCTGGGCCAAGCTTCACTTCACCGGGGTGTCAGGCCCGTTCGCCGGTCTGGCCGTGATTCTGGGCATGAGCTGGCTGGCCATCCTGCTCTACATCGACGCTGTGGTCTCGCCTGCGGGCACCGGCCTGGTGTATGGCGGCACTACAGCGCGCGTGGTGTACGCCACCGGGCGCGACGGTCTGTCTACGCCCTGGTTCGCCAAGCTGAACAAAAACGGCGCGCCGTCCACCGGGCTGTGGATCACCTGGATCGTGGGCATTCTGTTCTTCCTGCCGTTTCCGTCGTGGCAGAAGATCGTCACCTTCATCTCGTCGGCCACCGTGCTAGGTTATGGCATCGGCCCGGTGGCGCTGATGACCCTGCGCCGCAGCATGCCGCTGGGCACTTATCCGCGCCCCTTCACCTTGAAAGGCGCAAGCCTGTGGGCGCCGCTGGCCTTCATCGTGGCCAACTTCATCATCTACTGGTCGGGCGCGAGCACGGACAACTTCCTGTTCGGCGGCCTGGCCATCATCTTTGTGCTGTTCGTGATCGGTCAGGCCATCACCCACGGCGGCAAACTCAGCCATCTGCAATGGAAGGGCGCGTGGTGGCTGGCGCCGTATTTCTTCGCCATGTGGCTGGTGACCTATCTCGGTCCGAAGGATCTCATCGGCGGCACGGGATTGCTGACCTTCTATCAGGGCATGGTCGTCGTGGTCATCATCAGCATCGCCATCATGGCCATCGCCGTAGCCAGCGGCCTGCCCGAGCCGGAAGAGGCGCGCGAACTGATCGCGATGACTGGCAGGACGCGCGGCTGATTGCATAGCGTGAACAGGCCCTAGTTCTGTTTCACGCCCCTCGGCCGGGTGTTGACGTAAAAACGGCTGCGATCAATCGCAGCCGTTTTCAATTCAGCCATGCCGGGGTTTGGTCAAAGTGCCACCGTGAATTTCAGCCCGATCACAAAGGCGTTGGGAATGTTCCTGGTGCGAAAGGGCTCGGCCTGCTGATCGGGATGGAGGATGTACTGCAGGTTGGGGGAGAGTCGGATTCCTGGGCTGAGTTGATAGCCATAGGCCAGTTCCATCATGGTTTCGCTCCCCGGTATATCGGTGCTTGCGCCAACCGAGGCGCGCGCCACCCGAATATTCTGCAGGGCTAGGCTGGAGAATCGCTGCTGGTTGATGACAAACCCAAGAGTGTCTTGTTCACGACCGGGGAAAGGCCCTTGCATGACCGCGCCCAGTTCCAGAAAGCTGGATTCATTGACCCGGCCTGTGAGATTGGTCATCGCCACGCCAAAAAGGGTCAGGCCGCGTTGGGAGTTCGTGTCAGGGCGCCACACCATCTGGCTGAACCGCACATAGGCGCCGGAGCGGTTGCGGTCGGTGCGGTAGGGCTGTCCGGTGAGGACGGCATAGTCGCCATTGGCATCGAGTAGGGGATCGGTGTACTTGGAGCGATCAAACCAGCCGCCGATCTCATAGTCACGCGGATGGGTGTCGTTGGCGAAGGTCGTGGCATAGCCCATCGCCCAGGGCACGACGACGCCAGTGGCATCCTTGGTGCTCCAGTCGATGCCGTGATCATTGGGGCGCTTGTCGTTCGGATTGACTTCGTACGCTCCAACTTTGGTGTACAACCTGTCGGTCACCCAGCCCTTGGCGTAGCCGCCCCAGCTCGACGCTGGAAAGTAAGTGAAGTTGCTGTTCTTGAAGACGAAAGTAGGGTTGCCGCAGGCCGAGTTGCTCTGGAAGTTGCAATACAGCGGGGAGTTGAGGAAGTCGATATTCGCCACCGTCCGCCCGCCCTGAATTTCCAGCCGCCCGCCGAAAAACTTTTTCTCAACGGTGAAGTAGGCCAGGTGCAGATTTTGCGTCCCGTAAATCTCCTGCACCGAGGTATTGTTGCCAATCGCCTCGTTTGACAAGCTCTGGCCGTGGCGTTGCGTGACGGCGATGTGCACGCTGGTGGCATTCCACCCCAGCATCTTCTGCAAATCCAGATCCGCGCCCAGGAAGAGTTGGCCCGCGTAGGCTGAGCCCTGCCGCAGGCCGCCGGTGGTGTTGGCTGCGGCTTCGCCGGTGTAATTGGCGGAGAAGGTCAGGCCATTGCCCAGGTCATACTGGCCCGGTGTGTGCGTGGACTGAGCGGCCTGCGCTGCGGCGCTGCTCATCAGCAAGAGTGCAGCGCACAGGCAGGTGGGCTTAAAAAGAGTGGAAAGCATCATGGAGGTCTCCTGGAAAAGATGAGGGATCAGGCAACAGGTTTTTTGAGCAAGCCCAACAACACCGCACTGACCACAGTGCCGGCGACGATGGCAATGACATACATCCCCAGATGCGACACCGCGTTGGGAATGGGCAGCACGAAGACGCCGCCATGGGGCACTCGCAACTGCACGGCAGCCACCATCGAAATGGCGCCGGCGACGGCCGAGCCGATCATGTTGGCGGGAATGACGCGTAGTGGATCGCGCGCGGCATAGGGAATGGCGCCTTCGGTGATGAAGGACAGGCCCAGCAACCCGGTGGCGCCCCAGGCCTCGCGCTCATCCAAGGTGAATCGGCTCGGAAAGACGCGCGTGGCCAACGCCAGCGCCAGGGGCGGGGTCATGCCAGCGGCCATGACGGCGGCCATGGGGGTGAAAATCTGGCTGGCGAGCAGACCGGTGGCGAAGGTGTAAGCCGCCTTGTTCACCGGGCCGCCCATGTCGAATGCCATCATCGCGCCCAGCATCAGACCGAGCAGAATGGCGCTGGCGCCCTGCATGCTTTTGAGCCAATCGGTGAGCCAGGCCAGGGCATGCGCCACCGGCGTGCCAACCACATAGATCATCAGCAGGCCGGTTAGCAAGGTGCCGAGCAGAGGCAGGATCAGCACCGGCTTGAGCCCCTCCACATGCCGATTGAGTTTCAGATGCTTGTTGAACCAATCCGTGCCGTAACCCGCGATGAAGCCTGAGACGATTCCGCCAAGAAATCCAGCGCCAATCGAGGAGGCGATCATGCCGCCGATCATTCCCGGCGCGATCCCCGGCCGGTCGGCGATGGAGTAGGCGATATAGCCCGAAAGCGCGGGAACGATGAGCGCAAAGGCCGCCTTGGCGCCGATCTGGAACAGTTCGTAGCCCAGTGTGCCAGCGTGCTCCGGTTTGAAGACGTAGATGCCCCCCAGTGCAAAAGACAGCGCGATGAGCAGGCCGCCCGCCGTGATGAAGGGCAGCATGAATGACACGCCGGTCATCAAATGCTTGTATGGCCCGGCGCGCAACACCGCGGCCTTTTCGCGCTTGCCAGACGCTTCGAAGCTGGCATCGCCCGCAGGGCTCAGGACCTGTGCCTCGGCCAGTGCGCGCCTGATCAAGGCCTGCCCGTCCTGGATGGCGGGTTTGGTGCTGGCCTGCAGTACCCGTTTACCCGCAAAACGCGATAAATCAACCTGCCGGTCTGCGGAAATGAGCACCACATCAGCCTGTGCGATGTCGTCGTCCGTGAGGGTGTTCTGCGAACCGACCGAGCCCTGCGTTTCGACCTTCACCAGGTGGCCGAGCGCCTTGGCGGCCTGCTCGATGGCTTCTGCGGCCATGAAAGTGTGGGCGATGCCAGTGGGGCAGGATGTGACCGCGACGATCCTGGCCGTAGTGGATCGGCTCTTGTCCGGTGGGGTGGGAGCGAGCGCGTGGTCCAGCACCGTGTTGACATTGGCAAGCACCTCTTCAATTGAGGCAGAGACGACGCGCAAGCCTGCAAAGCGTGGATCGGCGGCGTTCACCGGCCCTACGGCCAGCAGTGTGCCGCCCGCCTCAGTCTGCGTGCGCGTCAGCGGGTTGAGCACACCTTCTGCGGTGTTGACTTCAATGTCGATGGCTTGCTGTCGCTTGGCAGCTGCCAGGCGCAAGGCCTCGGCGGCGAGGACGCCGGCCACGGTGCGGTCTTGCGCCGCCACACATGCGAATAACGGGCTCATACGGGTCTCCTGTAGTGTGGTGCTTTCAGCGCTCGAGCTGAAGTTGCACTTGTGCCGCGAGGTGTTGCACCTGATCGCGCGGACCGAGATTGGGGCCGATCTGCCCGAGCTTGCTGTGGGCGAACGCGCTGCCCAGCCGGGCGATGTGCTCAAGCGTGGCGCGCTCTGCGAGTGCTGCAACGATGCCGGCCACCATCGCATCTCCCGCTCCCACGGTGCTCATGGGCTGCAGGGGAGGCAGGCTGGCATGCAAGGCTGCGGTGGGCGAGATAAACAATGCGCCTTCTGCGCCCATGGAGATGGCTACCAGTTCCACGCCGCGAGCCAACAAACCTTGGGCTGTGCGGATCAGGTCGCCGCGGGTCGGCAAGGCATGTCCTGCCCAGGCTTCGAGTTCCTCGCGGTTGGGTTTGATGACGCTCGGCACGCGGGCCTGCAACGCAGCGCCAAGCGGCGCGCCGCTGGTGTCGAGCACCGTGCGAATGCCATGCTCCGCCAGTGCGCCGATCAGCTCTGCATAGGTTTCCGCTGGAAATCCGGCGGGCAGGCTGCCGGACAGCACCACAAGCGTTTTTGCATCCGCATAGCGCAGCACAGTCTCACGCACTTGGCGCGTCAGGGCGACGGGAATGTCGGCGCCGGGTAGATTGATGTCGGTGGTGGCGTGGGGATCTAGCAGCTTGATGTTGGTGCGCGTCTGTCCGGGGTGGCGGATGAAACGGTCTTCGATACCTTTGGCCGCGAACAGGTCGTTGAAGAGGGCGGTGTTGTCGCTGCCCAGAAGTCCGGTGGCGATCACGGGCTGGCCCCAGTCGGCCAGGCAGCCGGCGACTATCACACCCTTGCCTCCCGCATCGAAGCGCACCGAACGGGCGCGGTGCACCTCGCCGGGGCGCAGCGCGTCGAGAGTAATGGTCTCGTCGATTGCAGGGTTGAACGTGACCGTGATGACAGGGGCGTTCATGCAGCCTCCCCATTGAGTGCGCGTACCGCCTGTGCAGATTCGGCCGCGAGCGCATGCGTGGCAAGCTGTTGCAGTTCTGCCAGTGCGCTGGCACGTAGCCGTGCCTTCACCGCCGGAATGTCGCGCGGAGTCATGGACAGCTCGTTCACGCCCAGGCCGGTGAGCAGTGCGGCGCCGAACGGGTCGCCAGCCATGCCGCCGCATACGCCCACCCAACGGCCGTGCCGCGCCGCGCCCTCCACCGTGGCGCGGATGAGGCGCAGCACGGCGGGGTGCAGACTGTCGGTTTGCGGCGCCAGCTCGGGGTTCTGCCGATCCATCGCCAGGGTGTATTGCGTGAGATCGTTGGTGCCGATGGAGAAAAAATCGACGTGCGCCGCCAACACGTCGGCCTGGAGGGCGGCTGCGGGGACTTCGATCATGATGCCTAGCGGGACTTGCGGCGCGTCCAGTTCGGCCCGAATGCGCTCGCATACGGCGCGCAGGGTCAATACTTCGTCAACGCTGGTGATCATCGGGAACATGATGGACAGGTCTGCGCCGAGCTTGGCGGCGCGGTAGAGTGCGCGCAGTTGGGGCTCCAGCAGATCGGCGCGGCGCAGCAGCAGACGCGCGCCGCGTACGCCGAGAAATGGATTGGCTTCCTGCGGCAGATGCAAGTGAGCCACCTGTTTGTCGCCGCCAATGTCCAGCGCGCGCACGATGAGCGGCCGATTGCCCAATGCTTCGATCATGTCGCGGTAGATGGCGAATTGCGCCGCCTCATCGGGTGTTTCGCCACGTTCCAGAAAGAGAAATTCGGTGCGCATCAGGCCAACACCCTCCGCGCCTTCGTCTATGGCCATGGGCACCTGGGAAGGCAGGTTGACATTGGCCCCGATGGCGACAACGTGGCCATCCAGCAGGCGCGCAGCCTGGCTGCGTTCGGCCTTTTGCGCGTCGCGTCGCGCAGCCTCACTGGTCATCCAGGAGCGGGCCGAAGCGAGATCGGCCTCGCTCGGATCGAGATAAAGCTTGCCGCCAACGCCGTCGATCACGCCCTGCGTGCCGCTGCGCAGAGCTTGCAGTGCCGGTCCCGCGCCGACCATGGCGGGAAGCCCGAGGGTGCGCGCAAGAATGGCCGTATGCGAAGTGGGTCCGCCCTGCGCGATGGCCAGCCCAACGACACGGGTCATGTCGATGGCGGCGGTGTCAGAGGGGCTGAGGTCGTCGGAGACGAGGATGCACGGCGCGTCGGGCAAATCCTGCAGGCTGCCGAGTTGTAGCGTGGGTTCCAGCAGCATCAGGACGCGGCGGCCCACATCGCGTAGATCGGTCGCTCGCCCGGCGAGTACCGGGTTGCCCAGGGCGGCCAGTTTGCAAGCCATGCGGTCGATGGCACTATTCCACGACCAGCCCACGCCGTGGCCTTCGACCATGATCTGGCAAGCCAGGGTGATGAGATCGCTGTCCTTGAGAAGTTCACGCTGGGCCTTGAAGATGCGTGCTTCGGCTTCACCGAGGCGGCGCGCCGTGTCGTCGGCCAGTGCGGCAAGTTGCTGATCGGTGGCAATGAGTGCGTTGTTGAGCTGGTCTGCTCCCTGGTCGAGCGGCACGGGCAGATCGGGGATCTCCGCATGGGACTTCGCCAGCACATGCAGTACCCCGATGGCCAGACCCGGGCTGGCGGGTATGCCGGGTACTGCGACGGGCTGGCCTGGCGGTACCCAGGCTCCCGCAGTGGGGACGGTCTGCACGGCCGCGCGTTGTGCATCCGCCCGCTCTTGCAGGGTCAGGCTGTCAAGCAACTGGCGGAAGCGGTCGAGCGCATCGCGGGCGTGTTCGCCATCGGCCGAGAGATGCAGCAGGTCGCCCTGGCGCAGCCCCAGGCTCAGCAGGGCAACCAGGTTGCGCGGATCTGCCGCGTCATTGCCATGCCGCACTTGGAGTCGCACACCGGATTTGCGGGCGGCCTCCACCCAGACGGAGGCGGGGCGGGCATGCAGGCCGGCGGGATAGGGCAGCACCCAGTCCAGGGTCTGCGCTAGGTCCACAGCAGGCGATGTGCCAGCGGAGACGGTGTCGTCCCTCAGGGCGCTCGCCAGCTCCGAGGGGTTCAAGGTGCTGAACAGTGCGGACAGGCGCATGTCATCCTGCATCAGGCGTGTGAGACGACGCAGGATGGCGATGTGGCTATCGGACTTGGCGGCAATCGCCACTACAAGCCGTGCAGTCTGCCCCGGGTTCCATTCCACGCCCTGTGGGACTTGCAGCACCGCAATGCCGTCGCGCTGGATCAGGTCGCGATCCTTTCCCAGGCTATGCGGGATCGACACACCGTGCCCAAGAAAGGTGTTAGCCACTTTTTCTCGCTCCAGCACGCTGGCAGTGAATTCGGGTGCGACGCAGCCGCTGGCGATGAGCAACTGGCAGGCTTCGCGGATGGCGTCCTCTTTGGTCTCTGGCCGGGCGCCAAGACGGATGCGTGCGTCAGTGAGCAGGTCCTGCGGTGTGGTGACAGACATTCTCATCTCCTCGTTTCGTGGAATAAATGATAACGATTACATCAGTAGCTTCAAGCGATTTTCCCGGGTGAAAACCCTGATTCAACTCAAGTGTCGCGTATTTTTTGTAAGATGCGACGATGTTCGGCAGGCGAATTTCCGCAAAATTTTGTTGACGTTTACATATGAGCTCAAGCATCAAGGATGTCGCACGTGTCGCCGGTGTGTCGGTGGCGACGGTGTCGCGCGCGCTCAGCGGCGCTGCGGCAGTCAGCCCTGCGCTCACCGAACGCATTCAGCAGGCGATCCGGGAGACGGGCTATCGCCCGAATCTGTCCGCACGCCGACTGCGTTCGCAAGACTCGGGCACCATCGGGCTAATCGTCGCGGACATTCGCAACCCGTTTTTCACCGCAGTCAGCCGTGCGGTGGAAGACGCGGCTTACAGCGCAGGGTTGCGCGTCATTTTGTGTAATACCGATGAAAATCCGGACAAAGAGGCGATGTACCTCAATCTGATGGAAGAGGAGCGCGTGACGGGCGTGATCTTCGCGCCTACGCGGCAGACGGCGGATCAGCTCAATGCGCAAGACTGGAGTTTTCCGATCGTGCTGATCGATCGTGTCGGCGCACGGGGCGGCCAGGACGCCGTAGCGCTGGATAACGCGGCGGCGAGCGCCTTGCTGGTTGAGCACCTACATGCGCAGGGCTGCCGGCGTATCGCCGGGGTGTTCGGCAACGCCAGCAGCAGCGGCGTGGAGCGCCACGACGGCTATGTCGCGGCGATGTTCCGCCTGGGGTTGCCGCCGCGCTCCACGTTTGTTCCGCCACAGGCACTGGCGGCAGAGGAGGCGGTTGCGCACTGGCTGCGCGAAACGGCGCGACCTGATGCGCTGATTGCAAGCAACGGCCTGTTGCTCATGGGCTTGGTCCGGGCGGTTCGGCATGCCGGACTGCAGATTGCGCGCGACATCGCCGTGGCGGGATTCGACAACGAGAGCTGGACGGAAATTGTGGAGCCAGGCCTGACCGTGATCGAGCAGCCGGTAGACGACATCGGACGCAACGCCATGCAGTTGCTGTCCGAACGGCTGAAAAATCCTGACCTTCCTGCGAGAAAGCTCTTGCTCAGCGGCCGTTGCATCGAGCGCGGCTCGACACGGTGCGGCGGCGCAGCAGCCTGAAGCGCCCCGGCTCGGGCGCAGAAATGGCGTGATCGTGCCCTAATCGTGTCGCCTGTCGATGTCTGACTTCAGGTAGTAGGCGCGCTTCTCGGCGTACATCTGCTGGTCGGCGCGGTGGATGGCGGCTTCCAGGCGTTCGCCGGGCATGCAGGTGGCGATGCCCATGGAAAAGATCAGTCGCGGAGACTGGTGAAACTGGTTGTTCAGGTCGACGAGTTCGAGCAGGCGCTGGCTTAGCGTTTTGGCGGCGCTGGCGTCGGCGTCGGGCAGCAGCAGCACGAATTCATCGCCGCCCACGCGAGCGGCGACCTGCGGCTTGTCCACCAGTTTGGCGAGCACCTCGCCGGCGCGGCGCAGCAGGCCGTCGCCCGCGGCGTGGCCGAGTTCGTCATTGACGGATTTCAGGCCGTTGAGGTCGAGCATGATGACGCTCACGGGCCAGGCTTCCTTGCGTTCGAGGCGGTTGATTTCGTCGACATAGAAGGTGCGGTTGCGCAGGCCGGTGAGTATGTCGTGGTTGCCCAGGAATTCGAGATAGGCCTCGGCCTTTTTGCGTGCGGTGATGTCCGTGAGCGAGACCAGCACCTGCGCCCAGTCGTCTTCATGCCCGGGCATGACGGCGAACTGCATGTGGGCGTTGATCGGCTGGCCCTTGAGGCTGTAGTTGATGACTTCGCGCTGCTGGGTGAGCTTGCCGTTCCACAGGTCGATGAGCTGATCGGCGAAATGCACCCGCATGTCGTCGCGGAACACATGCTGCAGGTTGCGCAGCAGATGCGGCTTGTCGCTGGCGCCCACCATGCTCAGGGTCTGATGGTTGACGTCGAGCACGCGGATTTCCTGCATGCAGCGGTCGATGAATTCCGGATGCACGCGCAAGAAGGTGGGGAAGTCGCTGATGCCCTGCTCGCGCAGCATGGACAGCAGGCTGCGCACCGCGCTGAAGTCCTCGACCCAAAGTGATACGGGCGAGTGCTCGAACAGGCCGCGCGCATATTGCTCGCTGGCATGCAGTTGGCGCTCGGCGCGCAGGCGGTCCGTGAGGTCTTCGACGGAAAACAGCACCCGGCCCCAGCTTTGCTCGTGGCCGGGCAGCACATGGGCGTTGAGCAGGATGTCGAGGCGGCGTCCGCTCAGGGTGTAGTTGACCGTCTGGCTGGTGTAACGCGTGGCGCCCTGCCACAGTTGCACCAGTTCTTCCAGGTGCTGGCTGTGCATGTCATCGCGAAACACGCGGTCGAGATTGGCGACCAGATGCGCCAGATCGCGGACCTCGAACAGGTCGAGCGTGCGGCGGTTGACCTGCAGCACTTTGATGCGCGCCGAGCATTCAGCCACGCGGGCGGGCTGTTCGTGCAACCACGCGCGCAGATCACTTACTCCCTCGGCCCGCCATTGTTTGAACAACTGATGCAGGGCGCTGAAATCCTCGACCCAGAGCGAAACCGGCGCGAGTTCGAACATATTGACGAGCTCGTCTTGGTGCAGCGTGAGGGCGGTCATGGGCGGGTGAGGTGCGGGATATCGAGAGATGCAAATTTTAGGAAGTGTTCTTCGGGCCGGTGCGGGCTGAAACAACAGGAAACTGCGGCTGACGTGAACTTTTTCCGGTTTACCCACGGTAACAGCGAACGCCCGCGCGAACCGATAGGCTAAGTCTTGATGCCCACATGTTTGCTGGGTGAGCAGGAGGAATAGTGATGCAGTACCGACAATTGGGCGCTGATGGGCCGAATGTCTCGGCTCTCGGTTTGGGATGCATGGGGATGTCCGAGTTTTACGGGCAGGGCGACGACGCTGAATCGATCGCCACCCTTCGCCGCGCACTCGATCTCGGCGTGAATTTTCTCGATACGGCCGATATGTACGGCGTAGGACGTAACGAGGTGTTAGTCGGCCGCGCCATCAACGGGCGTCGCGATGAGGTTTTCCTAGCGACCAAATTCGGCAATATGCGCGGGCCGAATGGCGAGTTTCTGGGGGTGAACGGCCGCCCCGACTATGTGCGCCAGAGCTGCGAAGCCAGCCTGAAACGGCTGGGCGTGGACGTGATCGATCTTTATTACCAGCACCGCGTCGATCCCGAGGTGCCGATCGAGGAGACGGTGGGCGCGATGGCCGATCTGGTGCGCGCGGGCAAGGTGCGCTGGCTCGGGCTGTCCGAGGCGGCGCCAGCCACCATCCGCCGCGCGCATGCGGTGCATCCGATCTCCGCGCTGCAGTCGGAGTATTCGCTCTGGTCGCGCGACCCTGAAGGCGTGCTGCTCGACACGGTACGCGAACTGGGCATCGCTTTCGTCGCCTACAGCCCCTTGGGACGAGGCTTTCTCACCTCGCAGATCAAGTCGCTCGACGATTTGCCCGAAGACGACTGGCGCCGCCGCTCACCGCGTTTTCAGCCGGAGACCTTCGCGCGCAATTTGCGTCTGGCCGAAACCGTGCGGCAGATGGCCGAGGCGAAAAACTGCACCCCGGCGCAGTTCGCCCTGGCGTGGCTGCTGGCGCAAGGCGATGATGTCATCGCCATTCCGGGCACCAAGCGGCGGCGCTATCTGGAGGAAAACATGGGCGCATTGCGGGTGCGCCTGAGCACGGCGGATCTCATTCGCATCCATCAAGCGGTGCCACCCGGTGCGGCCAGCGGCGAGCGCTACCCGGAAGCCGGGATGCAGGCGGTCAATCGTTGACCTAGTTTCCGATTCTTCGGCGCAACACCCGTAGATTTTCAGAGGGACGACGCTTGGGCAAGTCGGTAACATGACTTGACATTCCAAAAAAATCCTCCCATGCCTGCCTCACCGCTGACCGATCCCGAGATTCTTCAAGCCCTGACCGCCGAGAACCGGCTCCTGCCGTCGCCCAGCGCGGTCGCGCTCGAACTCATGCGCGCGCTGGAGCGGCGCGATCTGGGCATGCGCGACATCGCCAACATCGCGCGTAAGGACCCGGCCCTGGTGGCGCGCATGATCCAGTTGGCCAACTCGGCCATCTTCGCGGGCATGCGTCCCGCGGTGGCCATTGAAGAGGCCGTGCTGCGCATCGGCACGGGCGGGCTGGCCCGGCTGGCCATTGCGCTGTCGCTCATGCAGGCGAGCAAGGCCACGGATATCGAAGGTTTCGATCTGCGCCGGTTCTGGATGACCTCGATCCAGCGCGGTCTGGTGTTCCAGTATCTGTCGCAGCGTGTGGGCAAGATGCCCAGCGCCGAAGCCTTCAGCCTGGGCCTGCTCGCCGATGTGGGGCAACTCGCGATGGCTGTCAGTCTGGGCGCGCAGGCGGTCTATATCGGTGCCGAAGGTTCGGTGCAAGCGTTGCTGGCTCAGCAGTTGCAACAGTACGGCTACGACCAGGGCGACGCCAGTGCGGTGCTGCTCGCGCACTGGGGCTTTCCGCAGACCTTGGCGCAGGCCGTGCGTATTCGGCCGCAGACGCCGGGGGCTGCGGGCAGCCGTGAAGCGCAGCTGGGCGAGTGCGTGGCGCTCAGCCGCAGCCTGCAGCTTCGTCCGGGTGGTGTGGCGGCCGATGCCGGGCAGATGCGCAGCCTGGCCGAACATCTCCATCTCAGCGAAAGCGATCTGCAGGGTGTGCTCGCCAGCGCCGCGCAAGACATGGCGGGCATGGCCGCGGTGTTCGAGATGAAGCTCGAACAGGCCGAAGTGGATGCCGAGTTCGACCGTCTGCGCCGCGCTCTGGCCACTCCGCCGCTGCTCGACGAACCCATTGCCGACGAAGTGCTGATTGTGTCGAAAGACGCAGCGCTGCGTCTTGGCCTGCGGCAGGCGCTGGAATCGGCTGGGCATGCGCTCGCCGAAGCCGCCACCCCGGCCGAGGCGTTTGAGATCGTGCAGATTCAGGGGCCGCGGGTGGTCGTGCTCGATTGGGCCGACGGCGACAGCGTGGCGGCGCTTTGCCGCAGCCTGCGCACCGAGCGCGGCCCGCGTATCTACTTGCTGGCCCTGTCCCGCGACATGGAGCAGCACGCGGTGCTGAACGCGCTCGATGCCGGCGCGAACGACGTGCTCTTTGCCCCCGTCTTGCCGCAAATGCTGATCGCCAAGGTGCAGACCGGAGCGCGCGCCACGCGGGTGCTCGCCGCCGCAGAGGCCGAGCGCAGCCACGGCTTGCGCACTCTGCGCACGCTGGAGCAGCGCAACGCCGAGTTGCTGCAGGCCGCGGGTACCGACGAGCTGACCGGCGTGGGCAACCGCCGCGCGCTCGACGCTTTTTTGCCGCCGCTTTTTGCCCAGGCCGCAGCCGAGGGTCAGCCGCTGGCGTGTCTGATGTTCGACCTCGATGAATTCAAGCGCATCAACGACCGGCTGGGCCATGATGTGGGAGATCAGGCTTTGCGTGCTGTGGGGCGTGTGCTGCGCCAGCAGTCGCGCGGCATGGATTTTGTTGCGCGGGTGGGCGGCGAGGAGTTTTTGATGCTCTGCCCGCAAACGACCGAAGAGGCCGCGATGCGCGTGGCCGAGCGCATCCGCGCCGCCATTGCAGTCCCACAAGCCGATTTGCCGCCCTTGTCGGTCAGCGTGGGGGTGGCTCTGGGCGCCGCGGGTTTTGCCGACGCCGCATCGCTCATCCGTGCCGCCGATCAGGCTTTGCTGCAGGCCAAGCGACTGGGCCGCAACCGGGTTTGTCTGGCGCCGACTGCTTCCTCTGCGGCGGCGAGCAATTGATCTGAATGATCTGAATTTCAGACCAGCAGATGCAGGTTGGCCTGCCGGATACGCAGGCCAAGTGTGCCGCCGATCTCCAGCGCGAGTTCGCGCCAGAGCGTCGGCAGGGCGTAGGTCTCGGCTTCCAGCCCGCAGGGCAGCGCACAGCGCAGCCGCCACAGTGGGCCTTCGCATCGGGCTTCGATCAGGCGGGCCGTCAGGGTGAGGCTGTCGTCGTCTTGAGTCACTAAAGCCGAGGCCGAAGCCGGGCAGGGATGCACCGCCTCGGCGCGAACGGCCAGGGTGACTCGGGCGCCGGGTTGCAACTCGACGCCAGCAGGCAGCGTGCCGCGCCAGTCCAGCACGGGCTGCGCTTCGATGCCGAGCGAGAGCACGTCCTGTGCGCCCAGCCGCGACTGTGCCAGCACTTGAAGCGGCCACAAATTGTCCACACCCGCCAGTCGCGCCGTGGGCAGATCGGCCGGGCGCTCGAAGACTTGTTGTGGCGTGCCCGCTTGCAGCAGACGCCCGCCATCGAGCACGCCCACGAGGTCGCCCAGCAGGCGTGCGTCCACCGGGTCGTGCGTCACCAGCACGGTGGTGATGGCGCGCTCGCGCAGCAGTGCAGCCAGGGTGCGTCGCAAGCTAGGGCGGGCCTCGGGGTCGATGGCCGAGAAAGGTTCGTCGAGCAGCAGCAATTCGGGTGCACCGACCAGCGCCCGCGCCAGCGCAACCCGCTGCCGTTGGCCGCCGCTGAGTTGGTGCGGGTACTGGTTCAACCAGGGCCGCAGATCGAGCGCGTCGAGCAGCGGATCGAGATCGGCCTGTGCGCCACGGCCGAACTGCAAATTGCGCGCAATCGTCCAGTGCGGAAACAGCGCATCGCGCTGAAACATATAGCCGATGCGGCGCTTCTCGGGCGGCTGGGCGGTGAGGTCTTGCGCGCCCAGTTGCACCTGCCCGGCGCGCGCGGGCAGAAAGCCAGCGAGGGTGTCGAGCAGGGCGCTCTTACCCGCGCCGTTGTGGCCCAGCAAAACCAGGGTCTGGCCGCGCGGAACTTGCAGATCGACGACGGCCGACTGCCAGGCGCCGATGCCCCATTGCAGTCCGCGTAGACGCAGAGCGCCAGGCACGCCATGAGTCGGGCTGGTGACCGCGGGCGTTACCAGGACGGTGCGTTGCGTCAGTGCAGCCATGCCTTTTGCCGGTCTTGTGCGGACTGCGGTGCGCGCACCGAGGCGAGCAGCCTCAGTCCCCAGAACAGCGCCATGACCACCAGCAGAAACAGCACCGAAGCCGCCACGGATTGCCGCAGCCCGGACTGCAGGAACAGGTCGTAGATGCGTATGGGCGCGGTCATCGGGTAATAGGCCAGCAGCACCACCGCGGCAAACTCGCCGATGGCGCGGGCGAAGCACAGCGTCAGCCCAGTGCCGATGCCCTGACGCGCCAGCGGCAGGGTGACGCGGCGAAATACCTCCCACGGCGCCGCGCCCTGAATGCGCGCGGCGCGCTCGATCTGCAGGTCCACCGCCTCGAATCCGCCGCGGGCGGCGTTCACCGCATAGGGCAGGCCGACATAACTCATCGCCAGCACGATGCCGGCAAACGTGCCCCAGAACTCCAGGCCGATGTGTGCCAATGGTGCGCCCAGCCAGCCGCCCCGGCTGAACACCAGCAGCAGCGCGATGCCCGCAATGGTGTGCGGAATGGTGAGCGGCAGATCGACCAGCGCTTCCACCGCGCTCTTGCCACGAAACTGCTGCCGCGCCAGCACATAAGCCAGCGGCACGGCGAACATCGCCGCCAGCACCGTGCTGAACAGCGCCGCGCCCAGACTCAGGCCAATGGCGCTGCGCACATCCGCCATCGCCGCCACCTGCCGCAGATCGCCCAGCGTGGGGTGCAGCAGCAGGGCCAGCAAGGGCAGGGCGATGAAGGCCAGCAGCGTCGCGCCGATCAGCCAGAACACCCAGAACATCGGGCTGCGCGCCTCACGCCTCAACATGCTTTGCGTTCCTCGGCGAGGTGATCACAGTGACACGCCCGCCGGGCCGCCCCAAGGGCGTGTCGCCCCTTGAGGGGCAAGCCAAGCGCAGCGCAGGCTTTCGGGGTGGGCATAGGCCACGCCCGCCGGGCCGCCCCAAGGGCGTGTCGCCCCTTGAGGGGCAAGCCAAGCGCAGCGCGGGCTTTCGGGGTGGGTTCATTTTGGCCAGGCGACTGTGAGCTTGCGCAGGTCTGCAGGAACTTTGTCGCGGTTCATGGCGTAGGGTTGCTTGAGCGGAATGAAGCCATTGGCCGCAATGACCTTTTGCTCTGCTGGTCCGAGCAGGTAGGCGATGAACTCCTGCGCCAGCTTGGGATGCGGGGCGGTCGTTGGGATCGTGACCGCGTAAATGATGGGACGGCCGGAAAGTTCGCCGTTCTTGGTCTTGGCGCTGGCCTTGGCGTAATCGGCGTCGTATTTGGGATCGCTGAGATTGATCTGCGGCGGCAGGTCGATGGACTCCATGTGATGCTGCACGGCATCGGAGCGGTAGATGGCGAGATAGTCGATTTGACCGAGCTGCAGCGCCGAGATCAGATCGGTCTCGGTATCGCGCATATTGCTCTCGGGCGAGTTGGCCAGCACCTTGGCTTCAAGGTCGGGCTGTTTGTAGTAGCGGCCGGCCAGATCGAGCATCTGCAGAGTTTGATAGCCCGAGGGATCGGTGTTGGGGTTGGATCGCCCGATCTGCACGCCGGGTTCGGAGAGAATTTTCCACCAGTTGTCGGCGTTGATCTCCTTCGCGCCCTTGCTCTTGGGGGTGTAGATGAAGGTGATAGCGTTGCCCAGAAAGCCGATGGACCAGTCGGCCGTGGGTTTGTTGCCCTCATCGCCCTTGAACATGTACTTGGGGATGACCGAATAGTCGGCCACCGCCACTACGTCAGCCGGCTGGTGCAGAACAGTGACCTGCTTGACCATTTTGACGCTGCCGCCGAATTGCGGCTGCACGGTCACGCCGGGATGCAGCTTCTCGAAGCCGCGTGCCAGGGTGGTGAAGGTTTTGCCGAGAGTGCCCGCGGCGAACACGGTCAGGGTTTCAGCCTGGGCCGTGGTGCAGGCGGCAGCCAGCGCCAGTGCGCTCAAGGTGAGAGGGAGTGTTTTCATCGGGTGCATTGCAAGTCTCCTGTCGTTGTGCATTTTGAGCATAACGCGAAAGGCCGACGTTTGTCGTGCCCGCAGAAAGCAAGGTGGTGAGAGCGTGTTACGAAACCCGTGGCGGCCGCTGCGCCGACTTGGGGCGGAAGGCCACGCACACTGCGGGGTCGGTTTCCAGATACGGCCCGCCGATCAGATCGACGCAATACGGCACCGCGGCGAACAGGCCCGGCACGACGCTTTGCCCGGCGGCGTCGCGCACGCCTTCGAGCGTTTCGGCAATCGACTTGGGCTGGCCTGGCAGATTGATGATCAGCGTTTTCGCGCGGATCACTGCGGTCTGCCGCGAAAGAATGGCGGTGGGCACGAAGTGCAGGCTGATGCGGCGCATCTGTTCACCGAAGCCGGGCATCTCCTTGTCGGCCACATCCAGCGTGGCCTCCGGGGTGACGTCGCGCGGAGCGGGGCCGGTGCCGCCCGTGGTCAGCACCAGGTCGCAATGCTCGGAGTCCACCAGTTCGCACAGCGTGTTGGCGATCTGCAGGCGGTCATCGGGTATCAGCCGTTCGACAAAGCTCACCGGGTTGAGCAAGGCGCGCCCGAGCCAGTCGCGCAAGGCGGGAAGGCCCTTGTCTTGGTAGATGCCGGTGCTGGCGCGGTCGCTGATGGAGACCAGGCCGATGCGCACCCGGTCGGCGGCGGACGTTTCAGAAACTGGGGAGGGGTTCATCGTCTGCGGGATGGTGAGGTGTGTCGTGCGCGGCGATGGCCGCTTTGACGAACTGGAAAAGTTGACGGGTGAGCCGCGGCGGCTTGTCGGCGCCGACTTCGGCGCGTGCGCCGCGCACGAGCTGACGCAATTGTTGCGCGTCGGTGCTGGGGTATTTGTCGAGGAATTCGGTCTGCGCCTGGTCGTCGGCCAGCAGAACGTCGCGCCAGCGCTCCAGCGCGTGCATGCGGGCGACGCTGGCGCGGTCGTCCCGGGTGGCTGCGGCAATGACCGCGCGCACTGCGTCGGCATCGGTCGAGCGCATCAGCTTGCCCACATAAAGGGTCTGGCGCTTGCGGCCGCCATGCGCGGTGATGCGCTGTGCTTCAAGCACGGCATCACGCAGGGCTTCGGGCAGATCGGCCTGCCGGATGGTGTGGGCTGGCAGACTGATCAGTTGTTCGCCCAGCTCTTGCAGCGCAAGCATGTCGCGTTTGACCTGGCTTTTGCTCGGCGGTCGGTCGTCGGGTGGATCAAAGGCGGGGCCGGTGGGGCGATGCGGGAATTTCATGGCTCTTATTATCCGTTGAGTTCATGCGTGCCCTGGCCACCTGCCCATCCTGGACAGTGAGCCGGGCCGCCAAAAAAGGAATGCCATATCGTGGGACGTTTCGCCTACAGCAAATCGCAGTTTCAGGATCTCGCCCAACAGGCGCTCGAACAGGCGCGCAAGGTCGGCGCCTCGGACGCACAAGTGGAAGTCTCCGAAGGGCAGGGCATGTCGGTCGGCGTGCGCAACGGCCAGATCGAGAACGTGGAGCACAACCGCGACAAGAGCCTGTCCATCAGCGTGTTCGATGGCCAGCGCCGCGGCCATGCCAGCACGTCGGACTTTTCGGCAGAGGCCATTGCGCGCACCGCGCAGGCGGCGTTCGACATCGCCCGCTACACCGCCGAAGACGACTGCGCCGGGCTGCCCGAGGTGGAGCTGCTGGCCATCGGTCGGCAACAGCCGCAGCTCGATCTCTATCACCCCTGGGATCTGACACCGCAGAGCGCGGCCAAGATCGCCCTGCGCGCCGAGAAGGCCGCGTTCGCCGTGGATCCGCGCATCCGCAACAGCGAAGGCGCCAGCGTTTCCGCGCAAGAGTCGCACTTCGTATTGGCCAACAGCCGCGGCTTCTGCGACGGCTACGCTACCTCGTCGCACAGCGTGTCTTGCGCGCCGATCGCTGGTTCGGGCGACGATATGCAGCGCGATTACTGGTGGACGTCCGAATGCGACCCCGCCGACCTGGCTTCTCCCGAGGCGGTGGGGCGTTACGCCGCAGAGCGGGCGTTGTCGCGGCTGAAGGCGCGCAAGCTGTCCACGCGCAAGTGCCCGGTGTTGTTCGAGTCGCCGCTGGCTTCCGGCCTGATCGGCAGCTTCACCCATGCCATCAGCGGCGGCGCGCTGTATCGCAAATCCTCTTTTCTGCAGGACAGTCTGGGACAGCAGGTGTGGGCCGATCACATCGACCTGATCGAAGACCCCACCCTGCCCAAACGCCGCGGCAGCGCGCCGTTCGACAGCGAAGGTGTGGCCACGCACAAGCGCAGTTTGGTGGACGGCGGCGTGGTGCAAGGCTATCTGCTCGGCACTTATTCGGCGCGCAAGCTCGGCATGCAGACCACCGGCAACGCCGGCGGCGCGCACAACCTGCTGCTGCAAAGCCGCCTTACGCAGGCCAAGGATGATCTGCCCGCCATGCTGCGCAAGCTCGACACCGGGCTGTTTGCTATCGAACTCATGGGCCACGGCGTCAACTATGTGACGGGCGACTATTCGCGTGGGGTCATGGGGTTTTGGGTGGAAGGCGGAAAAATCCGCTATCCCGTGCAGGAGATCACCATTGCGGGCAATCTGCGCGACATGCTGCGCAACGTGGTGGCCGTGGGCGCGGATACGCACACCTATGGCAGCAAGACCACGGGCTCCATCCTGATCGACGGCATGACGGTGGGCGGCGCGGGCTGAGTTTGCCGAGCCCCTCGCACAAGGCCGCCTTCGGGCGGCCTTGTCGTTTGCGCGTCCGCATTGTTGACTTCAAGTCAAAGCTGATTCGCGCCAGAGTCAGCAATCCTTCGCGCTTACCCGCAATGATGCGAATGGTTACAGAAGTTACGATGTTCATGTCGGGTCAAGCCGTCTCGCGACTGCAGAAGAACTCACAGCCCGATCCTTTCTTATTCCCCTTCCGGAGACTCCATGGAACGTCGCTCCTTTGTCAAACACGCCGGTCTCGCCGGCATCCTCGCTGCCGGTACCGCCCCGGCCGTCATGGCCCAGCAATCGGTACGTTGGCGTCTGGCCTCCAGCTTTCCCAATTCGCTCGACACCATTTATGGCGCCGCCAATGTGTTCGCGCAGAAGGTCAAAGACCTGACCAACGGCAAGTTCGAGATCTCGGTGCACGCCGCTGGCGAACTGGTGCCGGCGTTCGGCGTGGTCGATGCCGTGCAACAAGGCACGGTGGAGTGCTGCCACACCGCGCCGTATTACTTTTTCGGCAAAGACCCGACCTTCGCGCTGGGCGGCACGGTGCCGTTCGGCTTCAACTCGCGCCAGATGACGGCCTGGATGTTCCAGGGCAACGGTCTCAAGCTCATGCGCGAGTTCTACAGCCAGTACAACTTCCTCAACTTCCCCTGCGGCAACACCGGCGCGCAGATGGGCGGCTGGTTCCGCAAGCCGATCAAGAGTCTGGCCGACATGAAGGGCCTGAAAATGCGCATCGGCGGTTTCGCTGGCAAGGTGATCGAGCGCATCGGCGTGGTGCCGCAGAACATTCCCGGCGGTGACATCTACCCCTCGCTGGAAAAAGGCACCATCGACGCGGCGGAGTGGATCGGCCCGTATGACGACCTGAAGCTCGGGTTCTACAAGGTGGCGAAGAACTACCTGTACCCCGGCTGGTGGGAAGGCGGTCTGGAGCTTGACCTCTATGTCAACCAGAAGGCCTACAACGCGCTGCCCGCCGACTACAAGGCCGCAGTCGATACCGCGACGGCCTACGCCCACGTCAATATGCAGGCTGCCTACGACGCCAAGAACCCCCCGGCTCTCAAGGAACTGGTGGGCAAGGGTGCCAAGCTGCAAGGCTTCCCCAAAGACGTCATGGAAGCGGCGTACAAGGCGGCCAACGATCTTTACAGCGAACTGTCCGCAAACAATCCGAATTGGCGCAAGGTCTACGCCGACTGGGTGAAATTCCGCAACGACGACATTCTGTGGTTCCGTTTTGCCGAGAACGAGTTCGACCGTTTCATGTCCACACGCAAGCTCACCTGAGCGCGCTGCCCTAGCCAAAAAAAGCCCGCCGAAGCGGGCTTTTTTCAGGGCGTTTGGGACGGGTCAATACAATTGGAATCATCTTGATATGAAATGAATCATCTGTATCGAGAGTGACTTATTTACCAGGAGACCCTATGGAACGCCGTTCATTTGTCAAACACGCCGGCCTGGCCGGTATTCTCGCGGCGGGTAGCGCACCCGCCGTTGTCATGGCCCAGCAGTCCGTGCGCTGGCGCCTGGCGTCAAGTTTTCCCAATTCGCTCGACACCATCTTCGGTGCGGCCAACATCTTCGCGCAGAAGGTCAAGGAAGCCTCGGGCGGCAAGTTCGAAATCAGCATCCATGCTGCCGGTGAACTGGTTCCACCCTTCGGCGTGGTCGACGCCGTGCAACAAGGTACGGTGGAGTGCGCGCACACCGCGCCGTACTACTTCTTCGGCAAGGATCCGACCTTCGCCCTGGGCTGTGCTGTGCCCTTCGGCATGAACTCCCGCCAGATGAGCGCCTGGATGTATCAGGGCAATGGCCTCAAGCTCATGCGCGAGTTTTATGCAAACTACAACATCATCAGCTTTCCTTTGGGCAATACCGGCGCGCAGATGGGCGGCTGGTTCCGCAAGCCGATCAAGAGCCTGGCCGACATGAAGGGCCTGAAAATGCGCATTGGCGGCTTCGGTGGCAAGGTGATGGAGCGCATCGGCGTGGTGCCGCAGAATATTCCGGGCGGTGACATTTATCCCTCGCTGGAGAAGGGCACCATCGACGCGGCGGAGTGGATCGGCCCGTATGACGATCTGAAGCTGGGCTTCTACAAAGTGGCGAAAAACTACCTGTATCCCGGCTGGTGGGAAGGCGGCCCGCAGCTCGACCTGTATGTGAACCAGAAGGCGTACAACGCTTTGTCGCCAGAATACAAGGCCATGGTGGAACTGGCGGCCTCGCATGCGCACATCAATATGCAGGCCATGTATGACGCCAAGAACCCTCCCGCGCTCAAGGAACTGGTGGGCAAAGGCGCCAAGCTGCAAGGCTTTCCGAAAGACGTGATGGAAGCGGCGTTCAAGGCGTCCAACGACCTTTATAACGAGCTTTCAGCGAGCAATCCGCGTTGGAAAAAGGTCTACACCGACTGGGCCAAGTTCCGCA
Source organism: Thiomonas sp. OC7 (assembly GCF_900634595.1). Classification (NCBI taxonomy): domain Bacteria; kingdom Pseudomonadati; phylum Pseudomonadota; class Betaproteobacteria; order Burkholderiales; genus Thiomonas; species Thiomonas sp. OC7. Next base: position 3,313,670 of record NZ_LR131953.1, read on the forward strand.
ACGACGACATTCTCTGGTTCCGCTTTGCGGACAACGAGTTCGACCGTTTCATGGCCACGCGCAAATTCACCTGATGTGCGCAGAAGTGGTCTGATGAAAACGCCCCGCAAGTCGGGGCGTTTTTTTATTCCAGGGCGGCGGCAAGATGGTCGATCAGTGCGCGCAAGGTGGGCGACACAAAGCGGCTCGGCGGATAGAGTGCGTAGGCACTGCCACCATAATTTCCGAGGAAATTCCAGTCCGGCAAGACCTGGACGGCAGACCTGTTCTCCAGTGCGGGGCGCGCCACATAGTCAGGCAAGGTGCAGAGCCCCAGACCGGCCAGCATGGCCTCCAGCCGCAATGCGCTGTGATTCACGGTATAGCGACCCTGCACGACGACTTCAGTCTCAGTGTCGCCCTGCCGAAAACGCCAGCACCTGTCGTGAGCATCTTCGCCTAGGGGAAGGCAGCTGTGCACCGCCAGATCGGATGGATGAGTAATAGCCGGGTGGGCCGCAAGATACGCGGGCGCTGCGCATAGAACCTGCTCTACCTGCATCAGTTCGCGCGCGGCAAAGCCTTCGGGCGGATGACGCGTGACGCGGATCATCAGATCGACGCCCTCGCGAAAGGGATCGACCTCATGGTCGGTCGCGATCAATTGCAGTTGTACCTGGGGCCATTGCGCCAGAAACTGCAAGAGCAAGGGATGCAGCACATGCCGGGCAAATGCCTTGGGGGCGCTGATGCAGATCGATCCCTTCGGCGTTCCGGCTATTTGTTGCGGCACTTGCATGACGGCTTGCGCCGCGGCGACCAACTCGCCGCAGCGCACGCGCGCCGCGTCTCCTGCGGCGGTCAGACGGAGCTGCCGCGTCGTTCGCAGGATCAGCTGAATGCCGAGGTGTTTTTCCAGGCGAGAGACCTGACGGCTCACCGCCGAGGGCGTGGTGCCAAGCTGCCGTGCGGCTGCGGAGAAACTCCCGAACTCGGCGACTCGCAGGAAGGTCACCATTTCAGGCAGAACGCTCAAAAACGCATTTGTACTCACGGCGCAATAGTCCTGTTCCGGTGGAGGGTCTGGTTTGCCAGGGATGCACGCCCAACAATGGGACAACGCTCCATCTTATGCAGGTCTTTCGATGACAAATCCGCCTATCAAGCGCGCGGCCTCAGCGCCCGCATTTCATGCGCTCAACTTGGGTGTGCCTGAAGTGCTGCTTCTACTGGTTGCAGCGGTTTGGGGTGGCAGTTATGGGGTGACCAAATTGCTGGCTCAGCAGTGGCCGGTGCTCGACTTGCTCACCCTGCGCTTTGGTTTGACCTTTCTGATCCTGTCGCCGACCTTGCGTCCCCTGTTTACGGCGCAATGGCGAGGCGGGTTGGCGGTCGGCTCGATACTGGGACTCAACCTGCTGGCCGTGTTTCTCTGCGAAACCTACGGCGTCACGTTGACGACTGCAGCAAACGCTGCTCTGCTCATCAGTCTTTGTGTCGCGCTGACGCCACTGGTCGAATGGGCGCTATTGGGGCAGCCGCCCACCTTGCGCGTGTGGCAGGCGGCGGGTTTGTCGGTGATCGGAGCGGGTTTGCTGTCGGCAACATCGGGAATTGGCCGCCCGGGCTTGGGCGATGCGCTGGTGCTTCTCGCTGCCTTGCTGAGGGCCGTGATGGTGACTCAAACCAGACGGCTTGCAGCCCGTCATGCCTTGCCCGCACTGACTTTGACCGCCGTTCAATCGGGCGTGGTGACGGTGGGGTTGGCTGCCCTGGTGTGGGTCTGGCGCGGGCCACACTGGCCGTCCATCCCCCTGCGGGCCAGTTTCTGGGCCGGGATGGCGTTTCTGGTGTTGCTGTGCACCGTATTTGCTTTCTTTGCGCAGAACTATGCGGCGTCGCGCACGAGCCCCAGCCGGGTCTCGTTGTTGATGGGTAGCGAGCCTTTGTTTGGTGTGTTGGTTGGCGTTGCTCTGCTGGGCGAGAAGATGACGATACCGGGCTGGCTGGGAGGTGGTCTGATGGTGTTTGCAGCTTGGCATGCCACTCGCCTTCCGAATCAGACGAATGAGACCGCGTCTGCCTTATGCGGGCTTCGCACCCCGAATCCACAACCTGGCGAGCCCGTGCGCCACCAAGACGCACAGGGCGCCCACGAACGCCCCGCCGATCACGTCAGCCGGGAAGTGCGCGCCGACGGCGATGCGTGACCATGCCACCCAAAGCGCGAACAGCCACAGCACGACGCCCCAGGGGCGGGGCAGCGAAAAGGCCAGACTTGCGGCAAGCACCATGGCAAAAGCCGCGTGACCCGAGGGAAAGCTGTGCGCAAACTTGGGTTCTCCAAGCACATGAACCATCTGCGGCCCGAAAACCTCAAGCGGTCGCGGAAAGTGGGCCCAGGGTTTGAGTACGCCGTAAATCGAGACAAACAACAGCAGATTGGCCCAGGCATAGACCAGCACACTGCGCAGAGAAATCAGCCGGGGCCAGCGCATCGCGAGGGTCAGCAGCAGGCCGAGGTAGACCGGCAGCAGATGATGGTCGCCCAAGGCGGTGCCCAGGCGTGCGGCGTTGTTCCACACCGGGTTGTCTCCGGCGTGATTGATGGCGAGGAATAGGCGGGCGTTCCAGCCGTCCCATGCGTACCAGATGGCGTGAGGGTCGAGTTTCATGGGCGGTTATCCGTTTGCGGGCACCAGGCGCGTGCCCGCGAGCACATCGTGCAGATACTGACGGTCTTTGCGCAGCAGGCTGGTGCAGGCCCACAGCAAAATGCCCGCCGCGAGCAGCCAGCCGGTCTCCCCCGGCGAAAGTTGCAGGGCCGCAGCCAAGGTCAGGGCGGGGACGACCCAGAGCCAGGCCAGAACGGCGCGCCATAGTGCCCGCCCAAGGCCGAGCGGCGCCCCGCTTGGGGTGACCAGAGCGATTTTCCAGACCTTCATTGGTAGTGTTTGTCGACCTGCACTCCAGAACCCGGCGCCATAGCCGGTGAGCGCAACGAATTCTGCGACTTGCAGGACGACGCGGTGTGTTGCCGACGCCTGCGGCAAACCCAACAAGTGCAGTAGCCCTAGCGTGACCGCCGCAGTGACCAGGGACAGGCCCAGCAGTATGAGCCCTTCATAGGACAGGCAGGCCAGGCGTCGGCGCAGTGGGGGCGCGTTTAGAGAAAGCATGGATTTGGGCGAAGACGTGCGCCCGTCGTGCGAACTTAGCGGGCCGGGCAGCGCAGCGCATCTGCACAAGGCACTGCGGCGGAAGCGACTTTGGCGGGTATCGGCACCGATGCCGGAAGAGGTGGCTGGGGCGCGGGTTTGACGGGCGGCTTGACAGGCTGCGCGTGGCTTGCAGCAGCCTGTTTTTCCTGCAAATATTTGCCCACCTGTCCGGGGTGGGGCTTGGGATGTCGGGCTTCTTCCTTGAGCCGCTCACGTTCGGCCTGAGGCAGTTTTTGGTAGGCCTCCCAGGCTTCGCGGCGGCTTTGCTGCGGCGTCTTGCCGGTGGAGAGAAAATTTTCGCGCGCCAGACGACGTTTTTCCGGACTGAGGTGCGCCCACTCATTCATCCGCTGCTGCAGGGTTTTTTGCTGCTGCGGACTCATTGCGGGATAGCGGGCGGCGATGTCGAGCCATTTTTTCTTGCGGTCGTGATCGAACTCGCTCCAATCGGCTTTCAGGGGGGCAAGAATGTGCTGCTGCGTCGCGCTGAGGTGTTGCCAGCTCGGCGGCGCTTCAGCCGCATGCGCCGGAGTGACGCAGAACAGCAGGGCCACGAACAGGAACAGCAGCAAGGCGGACTGAAACAGAGCCGACTGAAACAGGGCGTACTGAAGCAGGAGGGGGCGCTCCATCAGGCGTGGAGGACAGGGGCGCAAAGTCATCAGCGCTCCAGCTTGAGGTAGCGGGCAAATCCGGGATCGGCGTAGGCCGCTGGCGGCAAATCGCCCAGCAAAAGGGCGGTGTCGATGTCGGCCGTGACGCGGATGAACCGTTCCTGTTGATAGTCTTGCAAGACCAGCAGGCCGACGACCAGCACGATCAGCGGCAGAACGGAGCCGAAACGAAATAGCCACGACCTCCAGAGCGAGGGGCCCGCCAGCGAAAGCGCGCGGCCCTGCGCGACGGCAGCAGTTGCCGAAACGGGCTGAATCTGGGCGACCGCCATCAGCCGCAGGGCCTTGAGGCGCTCGGCCTGTTCGGTCGTGATCTGCCGCTCGGCCTGTTGCAGCCGTGTGGCGAATTGCTGCGCAAGGCGGGCTTCGACTTTGGGGCGCAGCGGATCGGTTGCGTCGTTTTTCATGAGTAGCCCTGGGCTTTCAAAACGCGTGCCAGCGAATGGATGGCGCGCGAGCAATGCGTTTTGACGCTGCCTTCCGAGCAGCCCATGGCTTGCGCGGTTTCGGCAACGTCGAGTTCCTCCCAATAACGTAACAAAAACGCTTCCCGTTGACGTGCGGGCAAACGCGAAATTTCAGTTTCGAGATGTTTCAGGATCTGCATGCGCTGAACCTGGGTTTCGGCGCTCTCGAGATGCTCGCTCAGTGCTTCGAGTTCCAGTGTTTCGAGCAGGTCAAACTCGCCCTCGCTTTCCTGAGATTCAAAATCCGACAGATTGCTGAACAGCGCGCTGCGCACCTTGCGCTTGCGATGCCAGTCGAGAATGGCATTGGTCAGAATGCGCTGGAACAGCAGCGGCAACTCCTGGCGCGGTTTGTCGGCGTATTTGGTCGCCAGGCTGATCATCGCCTCCTGCACCAGATCCATCGCGGCGTCGTCGTCGCGCGTCGAGAACGCGGCGCGCAAAAAAGCGCGCTTGTCGATGCTGGCGAGGAATTCGTTGAGTTCTCGTTCGGTGGCCATCGAGTCGGACGTCGTGCGGTCCGTGAGGATGAGAGGCAACTGCACATTATGCAATGGCGCATCGTTGCACCAAATGGGCTACAGGACGGGCTCATGAAGCTCAACCAGCCGACCGGCGTTGGGGCGACGTTGGGGCGTCAGTCCGATCTGATGCGAGACCAAAATCCCCACGGTCATGTGCAGCAGTGCTGCGCTGCACTACACTACCTAGTTCCGTTTGGTCTGAGCCTCCGTGCAGCAACAAGGTGAGATGCGATTTGCATTGCCTGCCGCGCCCACAACGTTCCAGATCGCACGTGTATCCCAAAGGCCGGCCACAAGCGGGTGCCGAGGGAGACCTGAAGTCTTTCGTCAGAGAAATTCACAAGGTGAACTCATGGAAATGAATCGCACAGAACACAAGTCGGCCGCTACGGCCGCATCAAAGTCCGGCGCGGCAAGCGCGCAGGAACTCACCGGGGCAGAAATCCTGGTGCGATGCCTTCAGGAAGAAGGCGTCGAATTCATGTGGGGCTACCCCGGCGGGGCCGTGCTCTACATCTACGACGAACTCTACAAGCAAACCTCGATCCAGCATGTACTGGTGCGGCAGGAAGCGGCCGCGGTTCATGCCGCAGACGCGTATGCCCGTGCGACGGGCGAGGTCGGCGTGGCCCTGGTGACCTCCGGGCCGGGGGCGACCAATGCCATCACGGGCATCGCCACCGCGTATATGGACTCGATTCCGATGGTGATCATCACCGGGCAGGTGCCGACGACGGCGATCGGGCTGGATGCGTTTCAGGAATGCGACACCGTGGGCATCACCCGCCCGGTGGTCAAACACAATTTCCTGGTCAACGATGTACGCGATCTCGCGGCCACGATGAAAAAGGCGTTCCACATCGCCCGTTCGGGTCGGCCGGGCCCGGTGGTGGTGGATGTGCCCAAGGATGTGTCGCGTCACACCACTCAGTTCGAGTATCCCAAGACCGTGGAGATGCGCTCGTACAACCCGGTGCGCAAGGGTCACGGTGGCCAGATCCGCAAGGCGGTGCAACTGCTGCTCTCGGCCAAGCGGCCCTACATCTATACGGGCGGCGGCGTGGTGCTGGCGAATGCGTCTCCCGAACTGCGCAAGCTGGCCGATCTGCTGAAGTATCCCTGCACCAATACGCTGATGGGGCTGGGCGCGATGCCCGGCGAAGACCCGAAGTTTCTCGGCATGCCTGGCATGCACGGCACCTTCGAGGCGAATATGGCGATGCAGCATTGCGACGTGCTGCTCGCGGTGGGCGTGCGGTTCGACGACCGGGTGATCGGCAATCCGGGGCATTTTGCGCAAAACCAGCGCAAGATCGTGCATATCGACATCGATCCTTCCTCTATCTCGAAGCGGGTGAAGGTGGACGTGCCCATCGTGGGCGATGTCGGCGAGGTGCTGCGGGAACTCATCGATCAGCTCGAACAGTCCTTCAAGGCGGGCAACAAGAACGACGGCGGCGCGCTGGCGGCCTGGTGGGCGCAGATCGACGAGTGGCGCAAGCGCGATTGTCTCGCCTATGAGCATTCGACCGAGGTCATCAAGCCGCAGGCTGTGATCGACACGCTGTACGAGCTGACCAAAGACCGCGAGACCTATATCTGCTCCGACGTTGGACAGCATCAGATGTGGGCCGCGCAGCTCTATAAATTTCCCGAGCCGCGGCGCTGGATCAATTCGGGCGGTCTTGGCACCATGGGCGTGGGTCTGCCCTACGCCATGGGCATCAAGCTGGCCAAGCCCGAAGCCGAAGCCGTTTGCGTCACCGGTGACGGCTCCATCCAGATGAACATTCAGGAGCTTGCCACCTGCCTGCAGTATGGCACGGCGGTGAAGATCATCCTGCTTAACAACCGCTATCTTGGCATGGTGCGGCAGTGGCAGGAGATCGAGTACGAAGGCCGCTATTCGCATTCCTACATGGACTCCTTGCCCGACTTCGTCAAGCTCGCCGAAGCCTATGGTCATGTGGGCATCAAGGTGGACAAGCCCGAAGACCTGCGTCCCGCCATGGAGAAGGCGTTTGCGATGAAAGACCGCACGGTCTTCCTCGACATCTCGGTGGACCCCACAGAGAACGTCTGGCCCATGGTGCAGGCGGGTCGGGGGATTACCGACATGTTGCTTGGGTCGGAGGATCTCTAATTTTTGAACGGCGCAATCCTGCCGGCTCTGCAGGGGGCGTGTCTCACCAGACGCGGCGGTCTGTGGAGTTGCAGCAAGTGCCTTGACCTATCGTGTGCGGCAGTGCTGCACACCCTTTCATCATCAATCTCGCAGCAGCCAGGCGACGCTTACCGGCGCCGCACGAAGCCTGCGTAGAGGAGTGAATTCATGAAACACATCATTGCCGTTCTGCTGGAAAACGAACCCGGTGCCCTGTCGCGTGTGGTGGGCTTGTTCTCCGCTCGGGGCTACAACATCGAATCGCTGGTCGTGGCGCCCACGGAAGATGCCTCACTGTCGCGCATGACCATTGTCACCAGCGGCTCGGAAGAGGTCATCGAGCAGATCACCAAGCACCTCAACCGGCTCATCGAAGTGGTCAAGGTCGTCGATCTCACCGAGGCTTCCTTCATCGAGCGCGAGCTCATGTTGATCAAGCTGCGGGCCGTGGGCAAGGAGCGCGAAGAGATCAAGCGCATGTCTGACATTTTCCGCGGCCACATCATCGATGTGACCGACAAGTCCTACACCATCGAACTGACCGGCGACGCCGCGAAGCTCGACGCTTTTATCCAGGCGGTCGATCCCACGGCCATTCTGGAAACCGTGCGAACCGGCAGCTGCGGAATTGGCCGCGCCGAGCGTATCCTGCGCGCCTGATTCCAAGACGGCGCATATTTTTTCTTTGTGGCGTGGATCGTCCCGCCGAGAACACAATACCTCAACTTCAGGAGCCAATATGAACGTTTATTACGACAAAGACGCCGATCTCTCCCTCATCAAAGGCAAGAAGGTCACCATCGTGGGCTACGGCTCGCAGGGCCATGCGCATGCCCAAAATCTGAATGACAGCGGCGTGAAGGTCACCGTCGGCCTGCGCAAGAACGGCGCATCCTGGGACAAGGCCAAAAAAGCCGGCCTGAAGGTCGCCGAGGTCGAAAAGGCCGTTGAAGGCGCCGATGTGGTGATGATGCTCATGCCCGACGAGAACATCGCCGAGGTCTATCGCAATGCCGTCGAGCCGAACATGAAGAAGGGGGCTGCACTGGCCTTTGCGCACGGCTTCAACGTGCATTACGGCCAGGTTCAGCCGCGCGCCGATCTCGACGTCATCATGATCGCCCCCAAGGCGCCCGGCCATACCGTGCGCAATACGTACACCCAGGGCGGCGGCGTGCCGCATCTGATCGCGGTGCATGCCGACAAGTCGGGCAAGGCGCGCGATCTGGCCTTGTCCTACGCCGTGGCCAACGGCGGCGGCAAGGCCGGCATTATCGAAACCAACTTCCGCGAAGAGACCGAGACCGATCTCTTCGGTGAGCAGGCGGTGCTGTGCGGCGGCACTGTCGAATTGATCAAGGCCGGTTTCGAGACCCTGGTTGAGGCCGGCTATGCGCCCGAGATGGCCTATTTCGAGTGTCTGCACGAACTCAAGCTCATCGTCGATCTGATCTACGAAGGCGGCATTGCCAACATGAACTACTCGATCTCCAACAACGCGGAGTATGGCGAGTACGTCACCGGGCCGAAGGTCGTCACCGAGGACACCAAAAACGCTATGCGTCAGTGCCTCAAGGACATCCAGACGGGTGAATACGCCAAGAGCTTCATTCTGGAAAACCGCGCCGGTGCGCCCACCTTGCTCTCGCGTCGCCGTCTGACCTCCGACCATCAGATCGAACAGGTCGGTGAGAAGCTGCGTGCGATGATGCCTTGGATCAAGGCCAACAAACTGGTGGACAAATCGAAGAACTGATCTTCCGACCCTTGGACTTTCACAACACCCGGCCCATGCCGGGTGTTGTGCTTCATGCCGGGCCTTACGGCGACTAAACTCCACCCATGACTTATCCCCATCCCATTCTGGCCCGCGAAGGCTGGCCCTTTATTGCCAGCAGCGTGCTGCTTTCCGTGATTGTTTGGGCGCTCGCCGGGTTCTGGTGGTCATTGCCGATCTGGCTGCTAACGATTTTCGTGGTGCAGTTCTTTCGTGATCCCGCCCGTCCGATCCCTCGCGATCCGCTCGCCGTTCTCAGCCCGGCCGATGGCCGCATCGTGGCCATTACGCATGCGTTCGACCCTTACGCCGGGCGCGATGCCCTCAAAATCAGCGTGTTCATGAACGTGTTCAATGTGCATTCAAACCGTGCCCCGGTGGACGGCGCCTTGCGCGATGTGCAATATTTCCCGGGTAAATTTGTGAACGCCGATCTCGACAAAGCCTCCGAGCAAAACGAGCGCAATGCGCTGGTGATCGATTGCGATGGTCGCGTGGTGACTGCCGTGCAAGTCGCCGGCTTGATTGCCCGGCGCATCCTTTGCTACGTCAAGGCGGGCGATGCCCTGCAGCGCGGGCAACGGTTTGGATTCATCCGGTTTGGTTCGCGTGTCGATGTCTATTTGCCGTTGGACACACAGTCGCGCGTTTCGATCGGAGACAAGGTTTACGCCAGCAGCACCGTGCTGGCCGATTTCGCTGCCTGAAGTCCTTTTCTTAAGACGTCTATTCGTTCAGAGAGGTTGAGCATGTCGCGAAATGTGGCCCAATTTCCCCCGCAGACCAGTTTGTCGGAACGGACAGATGCGCCTCCAGAAGCCGATACGCCCCGGTCGCCGGAAGTGACCTATCAGCCGCCTGAGCCTGACGACGATCCTGCACACCGTCGTCGGCGCGGCATTTATCTTCTGCCCAACTCCTTCACCGCTGCCGCGTTGTTCTGCGGCTTCTACGCCATCGTGATGGCGATGAGCGGGCGATACGACTCCGCGGCCACGGCCATCTTCGCCGCCATGGTGCTCGACAGCCTCGATGGCCGGGTTGCGCGGATGACCAATACCCAAAGCGAATTCGGCGCCCAGTTCGACTCGCTCGCCGACATGGTGTCGTTCGGTGCGGCCCCTGCGCTCATCATTTATGAATGGTCGCTGCGCGGTCTGGGCAAGTTGGGCTGGTTGGCCGCCTTTGTGTATTGCGCAGGGGCTGCTCTGCGGCTTGCGCGTTTCAACACCAATGTTGCGGTGATCGACAAACGCTACTTTCAAGGCCTGCCCAGTCCGGCCGCTGCCGCGCTGGTGGCCGGTTTTCTCTGGATCATGACGGATGCCGGTGTGCAGGGCGCGCATGTCGCCTGGTTCAGTTTTGTGATCACGCTTTTCGCCGGACTCACCATGGTGACCAACGTGCCGTTCTACAGCTTCAAGGACGTGAGCTTTCGCCGCAGCGTGCCGTTCATCAGCATCTTTCTCATCGTGTTGTTGATCGGTCTGATCGCGTATCAGCCTCCGCTGGTGTTGTTTGGCTTGTTTGTTCTATATGGATTGTCCGGCTACGGCGTCTATGTGTGGCATCGTCTCAAGGGCCGCCCGGTTAGCGTGATCGCCACCTCAGTGGACGAGCCTGACGAACGCGGCTTGCATTGATCAATCTTTTTACGAGCGAGTGTTGACAAGCGGTTCAGGCGCTGCGACAATAATTGTTTTACGCGGGAATAGCTCAGTTGGTAGAGCGCAACCTTGCCAAGGTTGAGGTCGCGAGTTCGAGTCTCGTTTCCCGCTCCAAATTCTCAGCAAAAAAGGGAAGCCAAGCTTCCCTTTTTTGTGTCCGGTGCATGTTGTCGCTTTCCTGTGACGACACAGGGTTTGACCAATGGCAGACAAGCCGGGGTCAGCGCTGCAGCATCCTACGGTTTTGCGTACGATCTTTAATCTTTACGCAGCCAAGTCGCCCGGCGGGGTGGCAGAGTGGTTATGCAGCGGCCTGCAAAGCCGTCTATGCCGGTTCGATTCCGACCCCCGCCTCCAAATATCTGTAAAAACAATAGCTTACAGGATTGGCCCACACTAACGCTGTGGGCTTTTTTTCGTCTTCCGGACATCAATTTGTCCCCGTGACCTGCCCCCCGTCAGCCGTACCACGGTGAAGTTCGTGGAGTCCATCACGATGGAGAATGATGGACATGAAGACGAGTCGATTCAGCGAAGAGCAGATCATTGGGTTTCTCCGGCAGGCCGAAGCGGGCGTTTCGGTCAAGGAGGTGTGCCGCACCGGCGGCTTCAGCGACGCGACGTTCTACAAGTGGCGCGCCAAGTTCGGCGGCATGGAGGCATCCGAAGCGACGCGGCTGCGTGCACTGGAGTCGGAGAACGCCAAGCTGAAGAAGCTGCTGGCCGAGGCGCACCTGGACATGCACGCGCTCAAGAGCGTTCTCGGGGTAAAACGCTAGCCCCACGGGTCAAACGCGAGGCCATTGGCAAGATGATCAGCGAGCATCATTTGTCCGAGCGCCGAGCGTGCTGCCTCGTGGGGCTCAGCAGAGATAGCTATCGCCATGCGCCCCAGCAGGATGCGCTCAACACGGCACTGCACGGCAAGATCGTTGAGATCGCGCATGTCCGGCGGCGGTTCGGGTATCGGCGCATCCACGACCTGCTGCGCCCCGCATTTCCGGGCATCAACCATAAGCGGGTGTATCGGCTGTACAGCCAGGCCAACCTGGCTGTGCGCAAGCGCAAGAAGGTCCAGCGCGCGGCGGCCGAGCGCGTGCCGCTGCAACTGGCCAAAACGGTCAACGAGGTGTGGAGCATGGATTTTGTCAGCGACAGTTTGGTAAGCGGCCGACGGTTGAAGTGCCTGACCGTGGCCGACGACTTCAGCCATGAATGTGTGGACATTGCGGTCGACTACGGCATTTCCGGTGCCTACGTGACGCGCCTGCTCGATCAAGCCGCCCAATTTCGCGGCTACCCCGCAGCCGTCCGAACCGACAACGGACCGGAATTCACCAGTCAGGCATTCATGGCCTGGGCCACGAGTCGCGGCGTGCGCCACATCCTGATCGCACCGGGCAAGCCGACGCAGAATGGGTTCATCGAGAGCTTCAACGGCAAGTTCCGCGACGAGTGCCTCAACGAGCAATGGTTCGAGACGCTGCACCAAGCCAGAGTGACCATTGCTGAATGGCGCCGCGACTTCAACGAGGTGCGGCCCCACAGCAGTCTGGGTCGGATACCTCCGGCGCGATTCGCCGAGCAGCATCGCCAGCGCGCTGGCGATGCTGCTCACCCCGCAACCCCCAACGAGGTGAATTAACCTTGCAACCCGGACTCCTGACTTAACGTTGGTACGGCGCGAGGGGGCAGGTCACCCGCAATGACCCTGTAGTGACCAAGAATTCCCATTTTTCGGGAGTGCCCCAAGGGCCGCGTCCCATCTGCTCGACGTTACGCCTCCGCAGGTCTGCTTGGGCTTTCTTGCAGCACCATCCGGCACTGGATCAGCGTCGCTCAGTTGGGGGAGTGCAAGGCAACATTTGAGTGCAAAAATAGATACCGACTGAAATCGCAAAAGGGAGCGCAGCTTGATCAAATCGTACGCAGACTACCAAAGGTATCTCGAGGCGGACCGCATCGCTTTGGGGGTGAATTCGCGCTGGGCCTGGCTGTTTGACGAAATTTTTCAATTTCAGCGCTTGCTTAGAAAAGTCGAATTTCTCACAAACTGTGAGAAAAATTTTTTTCGGCGCCGCCTTGCAGTACATCGTTTTCGTAAGCTTTCGATCAAGCTAGGGTTCTCTATACCGATCAATGTTTTTGGCCCAGGCCTTGCAATTTTGCACTACGGCACGATCGTCGTGAATTCCGGGGCAAGAATTGGTTCGAATTGCAGAATTCATACAGGCGTGAATATTGGAGCGCAGCTTGGCAGAGGAAACGAAGTGCCAAGAATAGGACACAATTGTTATATTGCACCAGGGGCAAAAATTTTTGGTGCGATAGAGATTGGGGACAATACAGCAGTGGGCGCCAATGCGGTAGTCAATAAAAGCTTTCCCGAGGGTAATGCAACTATCGGCGGAATTCCTGCGAAGGTCATTTCACAAAAATCGACTAAAGGACTTTTTGTTCATGGAGATTCTCGATTTTGAGAGGCGGGCCGGATCGCGTCATTAAGTATCTTTTTAAATTTTATGCAGTTTATCTAAATTGGCATTTCATTCAATATGCATACCCCAATACGTATATTAATGGTAGTTGACGGACGCTATCCTGCAACGGGTGGTGCAGAGATGCAGGCCCGGCTACTTAGTCGGTCATTCGCCGCTGCCGGTCACGAGGTGCGCGTTCTGGTGCCGCACCTGGACCGCTCGCTCCCGTTTGCCGATCAGGTCGATGGCATTCCGGTACTAAGATTGGGGTATCCGAAAATAAAGGGACTTGGTGCGATATTACTCAATCTAAATTTTGCGCTCTGGTTGTTGAGGCATCAAGGCGAATTTGATGCTATTCACATTCATATGATGCATAATCTTGCCGGGGCGGCGGGTTGGATCAATCGATGGCTGAAGCCAACTCTTATAGTCAAAGTTTCGGGTGCAGCGGAGTTTCAAGGGGGCATTCTCGACCCAAAATTAATGACAAAGCCTGTTCACCGGATTCTGCGGAGAGGTGCACAGCATCTCGATGCCTATCAATGCATCAGCAAGAGGACGGTGAAGATCATGCTGGAAGCCGGATTCGCCAAGGATCGCCTGCATCTTCTGCCGAATGCAGTGGATTTGGTGCGCTTTGCATACAAAGGGACTAGAGACCAGTCTTCACTTCGTGCTGTGTTTGTCGGGCGTCACGTCCCAGTAAAAGGACTGGATGTCTTGCTGGAGTCCTGGGTGAGGGTATCCTTGCAATCACCTGATGCGCACTTGACCCTTGCCGGTGATGGACCAGAGAGAGAAAGGTTGATGACGCTTTCCCGGCAGTTGGGCATTGAGAATAGTGTTTCTTTCCCTGGTTTGGTGCAGGATGTGCCGGCACTTTTGTCCACGCACAATTTGTACGTGCAGGCCTCGCATCAGGAGGGTCTGCCCAATGCGGTTCTCGAGGCGATGGCAAATGGACTGCCAACGGTTGCCACCCAGATCAGTGGTCATGAAGATGTGATCGCTCATTCCGAGACGGGATTGCTTGTGCCGCCAAATCATGCCGATGAGTTGGCGGCGGCGATTAGTCATTTGGCTGAGAACCCAAACTTAAGGCAAGAGATGGGAGCAACTGCCCGGCGATTTGTTGAGCAATACTTTTCTACTGAAGCGGTCATGCAATCGCTTTTAGCTGTCTACACTCAGCCAAGTGCTCCACTGAGCCATCCAATGACTAAGGCAAAAATCAATGCAAATCGGTGAGGATGCCGTGGTTAGGGCAAAGGGTGAAAAGCGTGGAGTACTTGCACGCCTTTTTCAGCATACTTCAAATTATTCGATTGGTAGTGTGCTGGTTATGTTGGCCAGCATCATCTCTTTTCCAATTCTTACTCGGATTTTTTCGGTTGCGGAATATGGAACAATGGCATTGGTTACCTCTACGATCCTATTTTTAGTAGGAATAGGAAAACTTGGCCTGCAACACTCGGTAGTACGTTATTACAGCGAGGTTGAGGCGGGGACGAGGAAAAATACTGCGACGCAGTTTTTTTCTACCGTATTATTTGGAATGATTGTCGTTGGGTTGGCTGTGACCTTGCTCAGTATTGTGGGGATCCGTTTTGTGCCCACGGCCTGGTTGTCAAATGAGCAAACAAAATACTTGATTATATTGGCGTCGCCACTGATTTTTATCCGTGTGGTGGATAGTGCAATGTACAACATGCTCCGTGCTCAACAAAAAAGCGGAATTTACAGCACCTACTTCACGGTTAGGAAATATCTTGGGCTGTGTTTGATATTTTTTGTGCTTTTTTATGTTTCACGCACTTTGGAAGGGTTTTTTATTTCTTCCATGGTGGGTGAATTTATTGCTGTAGCAGTCATAATTTTTTACTATGCGAGGCAGCACGTTTTTGATGTGCGGCAGTTTAATAGGCCGCTTTTCATGTCGATGTTGGTGTTTGGATTACCTTTGCTTGCTAGCGAGCTTTCTATGCTGCTGCTGAACATGAGTGGGCGTTACATCATAAATTATCAACTCGGTCCAGAGCCTTTGGGCGCATTTTCTGCAGCATTTAATTTTAGTGATTATTTGCAGGGAGTGTTGACTGCTTCCTTTGCGCAGGCTGTTGTGCCGATGTACTTCAGGATGTGGGAGCAACAGGGGCGCGAAAAAACTATTGAATTCATACAACAAGCCCTCAAATATTATATTGCGCTAGCACTCCCTGTATTGGGTGGCATGGCTGCTGTAGGCCCTGAATTACTCCGGCTTCTGGCCTCTTCAAAATATGATGTAAGTGCAACATTGATTGTATTCATCGTTGGGGGCATGCTAGTTTCTGGTGGGACTCCAATTTTTAGTGCTGGAATCTACATCAATAAACTAACTAAAGTCGTCATGTATTCGGTATTGACGGCCGCTGCCGTAAATATTGCATTGACAGTTGTGCTTGTTCGCCCATTCGGTATTGAGGGGGCTGCTTTTGCTGCCCTGGTCAGCTACATCTTGTACACTGTCATGGCGGCCTATTATGGCCGCAAAGTTGTAAAAATACGCATCCCGTGGTTTGACGTATTAAAATATGGGTCATTCACTCTAATAATGTATGGTGTGGTGGTTTATATTGATCCGCCGGACCTGGCTTTTCGAATTTTTTCTCAAATTATTATCGGCGTGCTTGTGTATGGTGCTTTGATTATTATTTTTGACCGGCAGGTGCGAAATCTATTGCGACAAGGTGTCGCAAAGTTGATGAGGGCGCGATAAGTTTTTTTATGTGCTTGATGTACGATTTTAACATTCATCTCGATGTTATTATTTTTTCTGTTCTTTTTCTGAATTTTCTCACTGATGCTTTCAGCGCTTTCCATTGCCCCGATGCTCGATTGGGCGGATCGACATTGCCGCTATTTTCATCGCCTGATTACACAGCGAGCTTTGCTTTACACGGAAATGGTGACGACTGGGGCGTTGCTATATGGAGACGTGGCGCGGCATCTTGATTACAGTTCGCATGAGCACCCTGTTGCGCTGCAGTTAGGAGGTAGTGAGCCAGTTGATCTGGCCTGTTGCGCTAGACTGGCACTCGAATGGGGTTATGACGAAATCAATTTGAACTGTGGATGCCCCAGTCCTCGGGTGCAGCGTGGGGCATTTGGGGCTTGTTTGATGGCTGAACCCTCGCGGGTGCGCGATTCGGTTGCTGCCATGGTGGAGGCGGTTTCAGGCACGATCCCGGTTACGGTCAAGCACCGCATTGGTGTCGACCATGAGGATAGTTACGGTTTTGTGCGCGATTTTGTGGGAACGGTGTCGCAAGGCGGTTGTGAGACGTTTATCGTGCATGCCCGTTCCGCATGGCTTGATGGCCTTAGCCCGAAGGAAAACCGCGATATTCCTCCGCTGCGGCCAGAGTTTATTTTGCAGTTGCGGCGCGACTTTCCAGAACTTGCCTTCGTGCTCAATGGCGGCATCAAGACGGGGCAGCAGATTCGCGAGTGGTTGCCGCAGGTGTCTGGCGTGATGGTGGGGCGGGCGGCTTATCAAGACCCGTGGAGTCTGTCGACTTGGGATCGAGAATTTCTAGGGAGTGCTGATTCGGCTGCGCATGAGCGCGAAATCGTCGAAGAGCAAATGGGCGCTTACATCGCGGAGTGGAAGGCAAAGGGCTTGCATCCGCAGGCGATCACCCGGCATATGCTCAATTTGTGGAAGGGGCAACCCGGTGGGCGTCGCTGGCGACAAGTGTTGAGCGATTCGAGTTTGTTGTCCACGCTGTCGGTGCCTGAGCTATTCGCGACGGCCAGACGCGCCCGCCTGTCGGCCGAAGGCGACGAAGCGATGGAGTGCAATCAACCCAGCCAACTCGGCCAACTCGGCCAACTCGGTCAACCGTTAACGGCTTCGGCTTGCGTCTGAACGCTCGCCTTGGCGGGCGATACTGAGTCGCCCCTGAAAAACTCGCAACACTTTGATTTTTAACGTAAAATATCATTCTACTGGGCCTGAATTTGCAGCCTTATTTTGTGCAGGGCCCAATTTCTTGCAAATTTCTCCGAGGTTTCGATGGCTCCGCACTCTGCCCAGGCACCGCTGCCTGATCTGTTCCGGCAGCGGCTCGATGAACAGCTCAACCTGAGACACCCGCTGGTGCGCCTGGCCGGGCTGATCGACTGGGACGAGATCCACCGCAGCTTCGCTGTTCACTTCAGATCGAGCCGGGGCCGCCCCGCGCTCTCGCCTCGATTGGTAGCTGGGCTGCTGTACCTGCAGCACGCGTTCGACGCCTCGGACGAAGCGGTGGTGAACACCTGGATGGAGAACCCCTACTGGCAGTTCTTCACCGGCGAGGACTACTTGCAAACCGAGTTGCCGATCGACCCGTCGAGCCTGACGCGCTGGAGAAAGCGCATCGGCGAGGAAGGCGTTGAGACGCTCCTGGCGCTGACCATCGAGGCGGCGCGCAAGGCCGGCATGATCGGCAAGACCAGCGTGGACCGGGTCATCGTCGACACAACCGTCATGCCCAAGGCGATCGCCCACCCGACCGACAGTCGGCTGCTCGAGCGCGCCCGCGAGCACCTGGTCAAGCTGGCCGAGGACGGCGGCCTCACCCTGCGGCAGAACGACAACCGCGAGGCCCCGAGGCTGGCCACGCAGGTCGGCCGCTACGTTCATGCCAAGCAGTACAAGCGCATGCACAAGGCGCTGCGCACCCTGCGCGGCCGGGTCGGTCGCGTGCACCGCGAGATCGAGCGCAAGGCCGATGAACTGCCCAAGGGGATGCAGGACAAGGCGAAGGACTTGCTGGCCCGCGCCGGTCGCATCCTGACCCAGAAGACGAAGGACAAGAACAAGCTCTATGCGCTGCACGCGCCCGAAGTCGAGTGCATCAGCAAGGGCAAGGCGCGCACCCCCTACGAGTTCGGGGTGAAGGTCACGGTGGCGACCACGCTCAAAGAGGGCCTGGTCGTGGGCATGCGCTCGATGCCCGGCAACCCCTACGACGGCCACACCCTGGCCGCCGGAGTTCGACAGTTTGAGTCAAAAATTGGCTGAAAACGCCGACCCGGCCTTGACGGAACAAAGGGTTAGCCTCGTTTTTGGAAAAGTACGTGTGGTGGCACGTTTTTCCACATTGTGAGGCTGTTGCCATTTGAAGATGGGTTGGTGTATTGTGGCGGCATGTTCATCAAGATCACCACCTCCGGCGGTCGCCGCTACGTCCAGCTCGTGGAGTCCTACCGGGATGAGAGCGGGCGGGTGAAGAAACGCACGGTGGCCACCCTGGGGCGCGCCGACCAAGCTGGCAGCCAGCTTGAGAGCGTGATCCGCGGCCTGCAGCGACTTCGCAGCGACACGCCGCCGGAGGCCGGCGCGGTGGCGACCGTGGCCGACGTGCGGTTCGAGTCCAGCCGCGCCCTGGGCGACGTATGGGCGCTGACCGAGCTGTGGGACGAATTGGGATTTGGCGAGCTGCGCCGGGTTTTTGGTCGCACGCGCAGCCGCATCGACGTCGAGGCGCTGGTGCGCCTGATGGTGCTCAACCGCCTGTGCGACCCGACGTCCAAGCTCGGCGTGCTGCGCTGGTTGCAGACGGTGGCGCTGCCGCGCTTTGCGCCCAAGGAGGTGACGCATCAGCACCTGCTGCGGGCGATGGATGCGCTGGTCGAACACCAGGACTGCGTCCAGGCGGCGTTGGCCGGGCTGCTGCGCCCGCTGATCGACCAGGATCTGTCGGTGGTGTTCTACGACATGACCACCATCGGCGTGGAGGGCCAGACCGAGTTGGCCGGCGACCTGCGCCAGTTCGGCCTGTCCAAGGACGGGGGGATGCGTCGCCAGTTCATGCTCGGCGTGGTGCAGACGGCCGAGGGACTGCCGCTGACGCATCGGGTCTGGGAAGGGAACACGGCCGAGGCACCGACGCTCAGCACCGTGGTTCAAGAGGTTCTGGCGCTGTACCCGGTCAAGCGCGTGGTGCTGGTGGCCGATCGCGGTCTGCTCAGCCTGGACAATCTGGAGTGGCTGCGCGGGCAACGCGTGGGCGGCACCGAGCAGCCCGTGGAGTTCATCCTGGCCGTGCCGGGGCGGCGCTACGCCGAGTTCGCCGAGATCCTGGAGCCGATTCACGCGCTGCGCTGCGCGGCGGCCACCCGCGAGGTCCTCGGCGAGACCCGCTGGCAGGACCTGCGCCTGGTCTGGGCCCACGATCCGCGCCGCGCCCTGGAACAAACCGCAGCGCGCCGCCAGCATATCGGAGAACTCACGCAGGAAGCCCAGCAGCGTGCTGGCAAGCTTGATGCGCAAGAAGGCGGCACCGCCTTCAGAGGCCGGCGCCTGAGCGACTCCGGTGCTAAGGCCTGGCTGTATCGCGCGGTCTCCGAGGCGCATCTGGGCTCGATCATCAAGGTCGACCTGCAATCGGATCTGTTCACCTACGTCATCGACGACAAGGCGCTGGCGCGTGCAGAACTGGGCGACGGCAAGCTGTTGTTGGTGACCAATGTGCCAGAGTTGTCGGCGCTTGAGGTTCTGCGACGCTACAAGAGCCTGGCCGACATCGAGCGCGGCTTCAAGATTCTCAAATCCGAGATCGAGATCGCCCCGGTGTTCCACCGCTTGCCCGACCGCATCCGTGCCCATGCGCTGATCTGCTTCATCGCTCTGGTGCTGTACCGCGTCATGCGCATGCGCCTCAAGGACGCCGGCTCCAAGCTGTCGCCCGAACGTGCACTCGAGCAACTGCGACGCATCCAATACCACCAGGCCCACCTCGGCGGCGAGCGCCGCGACGGCACGTCCTCGCTCAGCGACGCCGACCACGCCATCCTCCAAGGACTCAAGCTTCCGAAACCCGCCATCGACGACCAACTCGCACTCCTGTAGGGGCACGTTTCAACGCTCACCCTAACGATATCGCGTACTTACGACCGTAACTGTCGAACTCCGGTGGCCGAGACGCTGGAGCAGGTGGGCATCCTCGCCGACGCCCAGCCGAAGATCGCCGTCGTCGATAAGGGCTACCGCGGCGTCGAGATCAACGGCGTGCGCATCCTGCGCTCCGGACAGAAGCGCGGACTGACGCGAACCCTGCACGCGATGATCAAGCGGCGCAGCGCCATCGAGCCGAGCATCGGCCACATGAAGGCCGACGGGCGCCTGGGCCGCAATCCGCTCAAAGGCGCTCTCGGCGATGCGCTGCATGCGGTACTGTGCGGCGCAGGGCACAACATTCGCCTGCTGCTGAAGAAGCTGCGGCTTCTTTGTGCCCAAATCTTGGCCTCATTGCAGGACTGGTTGGTGGCGTCCGCCGCCGCACCGGTCATTCAAACGCCACCGGTCGTCTGACGGACGCATTGTTCAGGGCTGACTACTGAATGGATTTCTGCGGTTGACAGTGCCACGACCTTCAGCGCAGCGTCGCGGAAAGACCCTCCGTCAATGCCCTTGAGCGCGACGACAGGCGCGGCGTCGAACGCCCGAAAATGGTTGGACATCGACCGGGTGTAGCTCGGGTCGTAGTGGTGCTGCAGGATGTCTGCGGTGAAAGCGGCAAGCTCGCCTTGTGTGATGAGTTCCTGCCAGCGTTCGACGGTTTCGGCGCCTCGCAAGGCGCGCAGGCTGGCCAGGCGCTGCAGCAGCAGGGGGCGATCGGCAGACAACTGGGCGTAGTCGGCCAGCAACAGCGCAACGCGCAGGTTGGTTTCGAGCTCCAGGGTGATGCAATGCCCCTGGCGCATCTGCTCCATCAGCGCATCTGGGACGTGAAGGGCGCCAATCTTCTTGCTCTCTGCCTCGACAAATACCGGGCGGTTCGGATCGAAGCGGCGCAGATCGGCCCACACGCGGGTCTCGAACAATTTTTGCGAGGGCTGTGTTTCACCCGGCTCCAGGCCCAGCACGGAACCTCGATGCTGTGCCAGCGCCTCGAGATCGAGCACTTGCGCCCCGACCTCACGCAGTGATTGAAGCAGACGGCTCTTGCCGCAGCCGGTGCGGCCGCAGATGACGTGAAATTGAAGTTGCCCGGGCCGTTGCTCCAGATCGGCGCGCAGGGCGCGGCGCAAAGACCGATAACCGCCCTGCACCAGCACCACGGAAAAACCGATGCGCGCCAGGATGTGGGCCATCGCGCCCGAGCGGTTGCCGCCGCGCCAGCAGTACACCAGAGGCGTCCAGGATTTGGGCAACTCGGCCGCATGCGCCTCGATGTGGTTGGCGATGTTGCGGGCGATCAGCGCGGCGCCGCGCTTGTTGGCGACGAAGGGATCGACCTGGGCGTAAAGCGTGCCGACTTCGGCGCGCTCGGCGTCGTCGAGCACCGGCCAGTTTTGGGCGCCCGGCATGTGATCGAGCGCAAATTCCGACGGGCTGCGCACATCGATCACGGCGCTGAAAGACTGCAGCTTTTGCAGCGCTTCTGCCGCATCCATGACGCGGGGATTCATGGCGCCGATCTCGCGGCAGGCAGGGCCAGCAAAGGGGCGAGGTACGGCCAGACGGTATCGAGCATGGTGGGTTGCGCTTGTGCGGTGGGGTGAATGTTGTCGGACTGAAACCAATCGGGATGGCCGACGACGCCAGCAAGCAGAAACGGGACCAGCGCCACACGCTGCGATTTTGCAACCGCCGGAAACACAGCCGCAAAACGCGCGGTGTACGCCGGGCCGTAGTTTGGCGGAATTTGCATACCGACCAGCAAAACACGCGCGCCCGCCTTTTTGCACAGCGCGACCATACGGTTCAGATTGTTCTGCGTTTGCTGCAAGGAAAGACCGCGCAAGGCATCGTTGCCGCCCAGTTCGATGATGACCACGCGCGGCTTGTCGCGCGCGAGCAGGGCGGGCAGCCGGGCCAGCCCGCCCGCTGTGGTGTCGCCGCTGATGCTGGCGTTGATCACGCTCGAGCGCGGCTCTTTGGCTTCGAGCCGCTGGCGCAGCAGATCGACCCAGCCTTTTCCGGTCTCCAGCCCGTATCCGGCAGACAGGCTGTCGCCCACCACGAGTAGAGAGGCTATGGGCGTGGATACAGGCGGTATGGCGGCCCGCGCGGCGCCGGCTAGCCCCATGCCCCCCGTCAGCGCCGACACCACAAGCCCCAAGACCTTGCGCCGCGACAGCGGGGGCGGGCTTTCTACAATCAGCGGCTTTCCATTTTTCATAACAAGGCTTCCATGACGGTCGATGTGATTGTCGCGCAGGATCTGGGCAAGACTGTTTCCGATGTCGGCGACGCCCTGACCATTCTTCACGCGGTGCAACTGCGAGTTCCTGCGGGACAGAGCGTGGCCATTACCGGCGCGTCGGGCTCGGGGAAATCCACGCTGCTGGCTTTGCTCGCCGGCATGGATCGGCCCAGCACAGGTCAGGTGTGGATCGACGGCGTAGATCTCGACAACCTCGACGAGAACGGCCGGGCCGATCTGCGGGCGCAGAAAATCGGCTTCGTGTTCCAGAATTTTCAGCTCATCGACCACTACACCGCGCTGGAAAACGTGGTGCTGCCTCTGGAAATTTCCGGGCGTGCTCACGGCGCGGTGGACGCCGCAACGACCTTGCTGCACGCCGTGGGGCTGGGCGAGCGACTGCATCATCGCCCGGCCTTGCTGTCAGGCGGTGAGCAACAGCGCGTTGCCCTGGCCCGCGCCTTCGTGGGCCGACCCCGGCTGGTCTTGGCCGACGAGCCGACGGGCAATCTCGATGCGGCCACAGGTGAGCGCATCATGGATTTGATGTTCCGGCTGCGCGCCGAAATGGAAGCAACGCTGGTGCTGGTCACACACGATCCGGCGCTGGCTGCACGCTGCGACCGCGTTTGCACCATGCACGCCGGTCACCTGACCGAACAGCCCCAGGCGGTGGCCGCATGAAGCCGCTCTACGGATTTCACGCGGTGGGCGCGCGCCTGCGCGCGGCCCCTGCGTCGGTGCATGCGGTGTATGTCGACGCCAGTCGGCGCGATGCGCGCATGCAGCAGTTTCTGCGCAAAGTCGAGGCCTCGGGCGTGGAGCTGAAAACCCTCAGCGCCGAGCGCCTGGCCGCGCTGGCGGGCACCGATCGTCATCAGGGCGTGGTGGCGCAGGTTGATGACTTGCCGACTGTGCACGACCTGCACGCCGTGCTCGATGCCGTGGAGGGCGCGCCGCTGGTGCTGGCGCTCGATGGCGTGACCGATCCGCACAACCTCGGCGCCATCCTTCGTACTGCCGACGCGGCGGGGGTGCATCTGGTCATTGCGCCGAAAGATCGCGCGGTCGGGCTCAACCCCACCGTGGCCCGCGTGGCCAGCGGCGCGGCGGAAACCGTGCCCTATCTCATGGTGACCAATTTGGTGCGCAGCCTGGGCGAATTGCAGGATCGCGGCCTGTGGGTGATGGGCACTGACGAGGCCGCGACCGACGATGTCTACGCCGCCAACTGGACGCAGCCCGCGGTGCTGGTGATGGGCGCCGAGGGCGCCGGCATGCGCCGTCTGGTGCGCGAGACCTGCGATCAGCTGCTGCAGATTCCCATGCTCGGCGCAGTGGAGAGCCTCAACGTCTCCGTCGCCGCCGGGGTTTGTCTTTACGAGGCCGTGCGTCAACGGCGCGCCTGAGCCTGATCTATCGGGCTTCGCTGGCGCGCTCCAAGCGGTGATGCATGCGCTGCAGCGCAATCCAGACAATCAGGGCGATGATCGGGATAGAAATGCCCTCGGCCAGCTTGGGCTTGATGTGCAGCCAGGGTTCGGCCGCTTCGAACAAATGGCCCACCAGCGAGGCCATGTAGTACGTGATCGCGGCGACCGACAGGCCCTCGACCGTCTGCTGCAGGCGGAGTTGCAGGAACTGCCGACGGTTCATCGACGCCAACAAGCCGCGGTTTTGCTGCTGCATGGCCACTTCCACCCGTGTGCGCAGCAGGTTGCTGCAGCGTGAAACCCGCTCGGAAAGCGCCTGCTGTCGCCGTGCCGCCCAGGCGCAGGTTTGCATCGCGGGCGCCAGCCGTCGCTCCAGGAATTGCCCGATGGTCTGCAGGCCGAAGATCGGCTTTTCGTGCAGTTCGGTCACACGCCGGTTGACCAAGTCGTAGTACGCATTCGCCGCGGTAAACCGGCCGTGAGAAGCGGCATAGACGCCTTCCACGGCAGACGCCAGCAAAGTCAGACGATCCAGGGTTTTGTGGTCGCGCTGCGGCTCGGCGTCTTCGGCGCCGCCGTTGCTGCCGATGGCGTCCATGATGCTCACCAGATCCTGCTCGTATCGGTTGAGTTGGGGGGTGAGTTCGCGAGCGACCGGCAGCGTCAGCAAAGACAGCAGGCGATAAGTCTCGATTTCGAGCAGACGCTGCACCAGTCGCCCGCGCCGCCGCGCCGACATGGCCTTGCTCAACACAATGAAGCGGGTAAAGCCGTCGGGTGCGATGCGCAGATCGGTGAAGACCTGTGCGTGACCGTCGGCCACATCCGACCCGACCAGCGCATCGATGTCCAGCACCGCGGAGAAATCAGGCAGGGTGTCGCAGCCCAGTTCGCCCTCGGGCATGACGGCGACGTGGTTGGCGCACAGGCGTTGCCCCGGAATGCGCGCCAGCCATTCCGCCGAAACGCGGTCGCAGGCGCAGCGTTCAAACAGCGGATCTTCCGGGCCGAGGGCCTCGTGCGTAATGAAGGTGTAGCTGACGAACTCGCCGTGGCGCTCCCAGCGCAGGCGCACCGGGCCGATCTGCTCCGTGTGAAACATGCTGCCCATTGCTGGCGGCGGCAGGTGCAGATTGCCGAGCAGTTCACTGAGGTGTTCGAACGCCTGTTGCGACTCGGACGGGCTGACCAGCATCACTTGATGGCTGACCTGCGCCGGCGCACCTACTCGCTCGAACGGGCGGGCGTGGATCTCGTTGTGAAGCTGCTGACGCAAAGGATGTTCGGACATGAGAGACGAGCGGTGGGCTGAAAGAAAAACTGAAAGACGCAGGACGAGGCCGAGCCCGTCAGTCGGTCTGGGTGGGCGGAAGTCTGCTATGATGCTCGGGTTTTGTGCGGTGCGGAATGAACGCATAAAAAGCGTTCAGAAAGCACCGGGCCAGCGCAACAAAAAAGTGACTGGCCCGCATCAAGCAGCACAAAACAGAAGCACAGAGCGCGCCATGCTACCAACGCGAATGAGGGAGTGATTTGACGGATCGCTCAAAATTCAGCACGAGGTCATTGTGTGGCGCAAACTGTGGCGCAAACCACCCGCAAACCGACTCAACCAGGTGTTGAGCCGCTGCCGAAGTTACCCGGTGCTTGCACTGGAGAATTTGGGCGGCGTGCCAATCAGAGCCGGATTTCAGACCCAACTTGGATTGGAAACTTTATGTCAGTCTCAATGCGTCAAATGCTGGAAGCCGGGGTGCACTTCGGTCACCAAACCCGCTTCTGGAATCCCAAGATGGCCCCGTACATTTACGGCCATCGCAACAAAATCCATATCGTCAACCTCGAAAAGACGCTGCCGATGTACTTGGAGGCGGCAAAGTTCGCTCGCCAACTGGCTGCGCGCCGCGGCACCATTCTGTTCGTCGGCACCAAGCGTCAGGCGGGTGAAATCGTGCGTGAGCAGGCCGAGCGTTGCGGCATGCCCTATGTCGACCAGCGCTGGCTCGGCGGCATGCTGACCAACTTCAAGACGGTCAAGACCTCGATCAAGAAGCTCAAGGACATGCAGGCCCAGGCGGCCGAGGGTGTGCTCGAGCAGATGAGCAAAAAAGAAGCGCTGACCTTCCAGCGCGAAATGGATAAGCTGGAAAAATCCATCGGCGGCATTCAAGATATGGCGGCTCTGCCCGATGCAATTTTCGTGATCGACGTGGGCTACCACAAGATTGCCATCGCCGAGGCGAAGACGCTGGGCATTCCGGTGATCGGCGTGGTCGACACCAACCATTCCCCGCTGGGCGTGACTCACATCATTCCGGGCAACGACGACTCGGCCAAAGCCGTGATGCTGTACGCGCAGGGCATGGCCGATGCCATCCTGGAAGGCAAGAACGACGCGGTCAATGAAGTCGTGCAAGCCGTCTCCGAGGGCGAAGAAGAATTCGTCGAAGTTCAGGAAGACGCGCCTGCCGCTTGACGGGGCCAAGATGATCCTGCTGCAACGGCCCGATTCACCGGCCTGAAACACCCCGGGGCTGCGATACACAGCCCCTTTTTTTCAACTGCGTTTCTAGTTTCGATTTCAAGGAGTTCAACAATGGCGGCAATTACCGCAAGCATGGTGGCAGAACTGCGTGCCAAGACCGATGCCCCGATGATGGAGTGCAAAAAGGCGCTGACCGAGGCCGAAGGCGATATGGATCGCGCTGAGGAAATCCTGCGCGTCAAGCTCGGCAGCAAGGC
This sequence comes from Thiomonas sp. OC7, assembly GCF_900634595.1. Taxonomy (NCBI): domain Bacteria; kingdom Pseudomonadati; phylum Pseudomonadota; class Betaproteobacteria; order Burkholderiales; genus Thiomonas; species Thiomonas sp. OC7. The sequence continues at coordinate 3,339,980 of NZ_LR131953.1, forward strand.
CAGCAAGGCGGCTTCGCGCGTGACGGCCGAAGGCATCGTGGCGGCCTATATCAACGGCACGACCGGCGCGATGATCGAGCTGAACTGCGAAACCGATTTCGTGGCCAAGAATGACGATTTCCTGGCCTTCGGCAAAGACCTGACCCAGTTGATCGCGGCGCAGAACCCTGCCGACGTGGCGGCGCTGTCGGCACTGACGCTCGATGGCGAAACCATCGAAGCGCGCCGCAGCAAGCTGATCGGCAAGATCGGCGAGAACATGACCATTCGTCGCTTCAAGCGTTTTGCGGGCGATCACAAGCTGGTGAGCTATCTGCACGGTACGCGCATCGGCGTGATGGTCGAGTTCACCGGCGACGAAGTGGCCGCCAAGGATGTGGCCATGCACATCGCCGCGATGAAGCCGGTGGCGCTGTCGTCGTCGCAGGTGCCCGCCGAGCTGATCGAGAAAGAGCGTTCAATCGCCTCGCAAAAAGCGGCCGAGTCGGGCAAGCCCGCCGAGATCATTGCCAAGATGGTTGAAGGCTCGGTGCAGAAATACCTCAAGGAAGTCTCGCTCTTCGATCAGGTGTTCGTCAAGAACGACAAGCAGACGGTCGAGCAAATGCTGAAATCCGCCAACACCACGGTGCACGGCTTCACCATGTACGTGGTGGGTGAGGGCATCGAAAAAAAGTCGGAGAATTTTGCGGAAGAGGTGGCCGCACAGATGGCTGCAGCCAAGCAAGGTTGAGCGCTGTCGCCCGGCTGACCGGGACCGATTTGGGCCAATTGGGTCGATTGGGCCCGGTCGCCTAGCACCTTGTCGTCTCGCTTCTTTGCAGCTTCTCCAACTCGGCCTTTTCGCCTTTTTTACCGCTCGCCAGGAGTCACCATGTCCGGATACAAACGTGTTCTGCTCAAGCTCTCGGGCGAGGCCCTGATGGGCGATGATGCTTATGGCATCAATCGCGTCACCATCGAGGCCATGGTGCGGGACATCGCCGAGGTGGTGCATTCTGGCGTGCAGCTGGCGATAGTCATCGGTGGCGGCAACATCTTCCGCGGAGTGGCGGGGGGCGCTGTGGGCATGGACCGGGCGACGGCAGACTATATGGGCATGTTGGCGACGGTGATGAATTCACTCGCGCTGAGCGACGCCATGAAGCACGCCGGGCTGAATCCGCGCGTGATGTCGGCCATTGCCATCGACCAGGTCGTCGAGTCTTATGTGCGGCCCAAGGCACTGCAGTACCTCGAGGAAGGCAAGTCGGTGATTTTTGCCGGCGGCACGGGCAATCCGTTCTTCACCACCGATACGGCCGCCGCGCTGCGTGCAGCCGAGGTTGGTGCCGAGGTCATGCTCAAGGCGACCAAGGTCGATGGCATCTACACCGCCGATCCGGCCAAAGACCCGCAGGCCGAGCGTTATGCGCGGATCAGCTTCGATGAGGCGATCGCGCGGCGTTTACAAGTGATGGACGCGACGGCCTTTGCGCTGTGCCGTGAGCAGAAGATGCCGATTCGCGTATTCAGCATTTTCAAGCCGGGGGCGCTGATGCGCGTGGTTCAAGGCGCGGACGAAGGCACGGACGTCTACGTCTGATTACCATCGCAGTCTTTGAGGCCCGCGCCGCGCTGCTTTTTGCGCAGCGGGTTTTGTTTTTTCCCGATCTGTTTTTGGAGTGCATCATGGGAATCGCAGAGATCAAGAAAAACACCGAAGAAAAAATGCACAAGTCGATCGAGTCGCTCAAGCTCGATCTGGCCAAGGTGCGTACCGGACGCGCGCATACCGGCTTGCTCGACCATGTGATGGTGGACTACTACGGCACCATGATGGCGATTAATCAGGTGGCGAACATGAATCTGGTCGATGCCCGCACCATCAGCGTGCAGCCGTGGGAAAAGAAAATGGTCCAGGCCGTCGAAAAGGCGATTCGTGAGTCCGATCTGGGTCTGAATCCCCAGACGCAGGGCGACATCATTCGCGTGCCCATGCCTGCGCTGACCGAAGAGCGCCGCCGCGATCTGGTCAAAGTCATCAAGCAAGAAGGCGAGGGGGCCAAGGTGGCCGTGCGCAATTTGCGCCGCGATGCGAACCAAAGCCTCAAAGACCTCGTCAAAGCGAAAGAAGTCTCCGAAGACGACGAGCGCCGCGCGCAGGACGAGGTGCAGAAAATTACCGACCGCTGCATTGCCGAGATCGACAAACAACTGGCGCAAAAAGAAGCGGAGATCATGGCGGTCTGACGGGAGCCAGCGGATTGTTCCGCTGCTCTGATCGGCGTTCCAAGCTGTGTTTCTCATATTGATGGCATGAGCAAGAAAACCATCGCCAAGCGCGACCCCTCCACGCTGCCACGCCATGTGGCGGTGGTCATGGATGGCAACGGACGCTGGGCGCAGCGAAGGTTCTTGCCGCGTTCCTCCGGGCATAAATTCGGTGTTGACGCGCTGAAAAAAATCGTGCGTCACTGTGCGGAGATCGGTGTGAAGCACCTCACGGTGTTCGCGTTTTCTTCTGAAAACTGGGCGCGGCCGGCAGAGGAGGTGCAGACCTTGATGGACCTGTTCGTCAAGGCGCTACAGCGCGAGTCTGCGGAACTGGCCAGACAAGGCGTGCAGTTGCATGTGGTGGGCGATCTGTCGGCCTTTTCTGCCGAGATGCGCGCGCTCATCGACCAGTCCGAGGCGTTGACCCGCCAAAATGACACCCTGGTGCTCAACGTGGCGCTCAACTATGGCGGGCGTTGGGACATGACGCAGGCGGCACAAGCTCTGTTAGCCGCGCAGGAGGCCCCCACGCAGCAAGCGCTGGCGCGGCATCTGGCCCTGTCGCACTCGCCCGACCCGGATCTGCTGATCCGCACCGGGGGCGAGCATCGCATCAGCAATTTCCTGCTCTGGCAACTGGCCTACACCGAGCTCTATTTCAGCGATATTCTCTGGCCCGACTTCAATGCCGAAGCCTTTGACGCAGCGCTGGCCGATTTTGCCAGCCGCCAGCGTCGTTTCGGTGGCGTTCCCGAGGCCAAATCGCCCGCCGCGGCCTGAGGCGGCGAGCGGCGCATCTGCATCATGCTGCGACAGCGCGTCCTGACCGCCCTGGTGTTGATGGCACTTTTGCTGCCCACCTTGTTCTGGCGCGATCCCCTGCCATTTGCGCTATTGGCGCTGGCGTTTTGTGCTGTGGGCATGGGCGAGTGGGCGCGGCTGGCTGGCTATCAAGGCTTTAGCGCGTTGTCCTTCTGGGCTTTGCTCTGGGCGGTGATTGCGGCGGCCTTGCTCTGGCTATTGCAACAGCAGGCCTGGCAGATGGCATCAGCCTGGCGCTGGTTCTGGCTGGCCTGCAGCGCGGCATGGTTGCTCGCGTTGGGGATGAGTCTGCCAAAGGCCCGCCTGCCCGCAGCGCTGCGTCATCCTTTGGCGCTCACTTTATTGGGCTTCTTGCTGTTGCAGGCCGCCTGGCTGGCGTTGGTCCAACTGCGTGTTCAGGGCGCGCTTTTCATGCTGTCTTTGCTGGCGCTGGTTTGGGTGGCGGATATTGCGGCGTACTTTGGCGGCAGGGCCTGGGGGCGCCGCAAGCTCGCACCGTCGATCAGCCCTGGCAAGACCCGTGCCGGGGCCTGGACGGCTCTGATCGCCACGCTGTTCTACGCTGCAGTCTGCGCGAGTCTGGCGCCGATTTACCCCAATTATTTTTCGCGGCTCAACACGCAGTTCGGCGGATTCGGGCTCGCGATTCTGGTCGTCGTGCTGCTGGCGTTTGCCATTGCGGGCGACCTGTTCGAGTCCCTGCTCAAACGCGCGGCGGGGCTGAAAGACAGCGGTAAGTTGCTGCCGGGACATGGCGGCGTGCTGGACCGCATCGACGCGCTCTTGCCCGTGTTGCCCCTGGCCTTGCTGCTGCTGGCGCTATGAAATCGGTCACCATTCTCGGCTCTACCGGCTCGATCGGCGCCAATACGCTGGCCGTGCTGGCGCTGCACCCAGAGCAGTTTCGGGTGTTTGCCCTGGCAGCCCACAGCAATGCCGACAAACTGTTTGCGCAGTGTCTCGAATTTCGCCCGAACTACGCCGTGCTCGGCAGTGCGAAGGCGGCCAGCAGCCTGCAGCAACGTTTGCGCGCCGAGCATTGCCCGACGGAAGTATTGAGCGGCCCCCGGGCGCTCGACGACGTGGCGGCCGCGCCCGAAGTCGATCTGGTCATGGCCGCCATCGTGGGCGCCGCCGGTCTGTCGGCCAGTCTCGCAGCGGCCCGTGCCGGCAAACGGCTGCTGCTGGCCAATAAAGAGTCGCTGGTCGTCGCCGGCGATCTACTGTTGCAGGCCTTGGCGCAAGGAGGCGGCGATCTCATTCCCATCGACAGCGAACACAGCGCCATTCAGCAAAGTCTGCCCGATGATCGCAGCCGCTGGCAGGCGGACGTGCGCAATATCGTGCTGACCGCTTCGGGCGGGCCGTTTCGCCAGCGTGCCGCGCACACCTTGCAGGCGGTCACGCCGACGGAGGCCTGTGCCCACCCGAACTGGAGCATGGGCGCGAAGATCTCGGTCGATTCCGCCACCATGATGAACAAGGCGCTGGAGGTCATCGAGGCGCACTATCTGTTCGGCATGCGGCCCGAACAGATCGAGGTGCTGATCCATCCCCAGAGCATCGTGCATTCGATGGTCAACTATCACGACGGCTCGGTGATTGCCCAACTCGGGCAGCCCGATATGCGCACCCCTATCGCCTACGGCCTGTCCTATCCCGCCCGCATGGCCTCGGGCGCGCCGTGGCTCGACCTGGCGCGCGTGGGACGGCTCGATTTCGAACAACCCGATCCCCAGCGGTTCCCGGGCCTGGCACTGGCCTTCGAGGCACTGCGCATGCCGGTGGGCGCTTGCGCCGTGCTCAATGCCGCCAACGAAGTGGCCGTGGACGCCTTCCTTCATCAGCGCATCCGGTTTACCGATATTCACCGGATCAATGCGGATTTGCTGGCAAGTGCACAATGCGCGGGCTGTAATTCCCTGGAGGCCCTGGCTGAACTAGACGTCCAGACGCGACTCCAAGCGCAACAGCGCGTCGCGCAACTCTCTCCCTCCGGGCGGGGCGGCGCGGCGCTACTGGCCTGACGCGAAACCATGAACCTGCTCATCACCCTGCTGGCGTTTGCCTTTGCACTCGGCGTGCTCATCACCATCCACGAGTTCGGTCACTACCGTGTGGCCGTGGCGTGCGGCGTCAAGGTGCTGCGGTTTTCCATCGGCTTCGGCAGACCCTTGCTGCGCTGGACGCGAGGCGCCGACAAAACTGAATTCACCCTGGCCTGGATTCCGCTCGGCGGCTATGTGAAGATGCTCGACGAACGCGAGGGCGAAGTGGCCGAGGCCGAACTGCCGAGGGCGTTCAACCGACAAAGTCTGTCCAAGCGCGCGGCCATCGTTGCAGCAGGGCCAGCGGCCAATCTATTGCTCGCTACCCTGCTGTTTGCCGTGGTGGCGTTCGCTGGCGTGCGCGAGCCGGTTGCCATACTGGGCGCGCCGCCGGTTCATTCGCCCGCTGCCGCAGCGGGAGTGCAGGGCGGTGAGCGTGTCTTGGCGGTCGTGCATGACGGCTCGCAGGAAGCCGTGCAGAGCTGGACGGGGCTGCGCTGGACGCTGCTGAACGCTGCGATGAACGGCGATCGACTCGCGCTCGTTGTCGAACGAAAAACGGACGGCCTGACGCAACAAATTGCTCTCGATTTTTCTTCGAGCATGCGAGCGGCGGAGAGCGCCGGGTTTCTCACCAGCTACGGTTTGCATCTGCAGAGCCCGCCGGCCGAGATTCGGGAAGTGGTCGCAGGCGGCCCGGCGCAGCGCAGCGGCCTGCTTGCGGGCGACCGGATCGTCGCAGTGGACGGCAAACCCATCGTCACGGCAGACGCCCTGATGCGCTCCATTCAAACATCGGGTGGCAAGCCGATGCAGCTTGAGGTGCGTCGCGATGGCCGTACTTTCCAAACCCAGTTGCAGGCGAAACCGGTGCAGGTCAATGGCCAGGCGGTCCTGCGCATCGAGGCCATGCTGGGCGGCGAAATTCCCACAGTGAAAATCGAGCGCAATCCGCTGCAGGCCTTGCAGGACGGCGTACAGCGCACCTGGGATCTTTCGGCCCTGACCCTCAAGACCCTCGGGCGCATGGTGATCGGCCAGGCTTCGTTGCAAAACTTGAGCGGCCCGGTCACGATTGCCGATTACGCGGGTAAAAGCGCCGAGCTGGGCTGGATGGCGTATATCAGCTTTCTGGCCGTGGTCAGTGTCAGCCTGGGCGTGCTCAATCTGCTGCCTTTGCCCATTCTGGACGGAGGGCATCTCCTGTATTATGCGTACGAGGGATTGACCCGTCGCAGCGTTTCGCAACGCTGGCAAGAAAGGCTGCAGCAAGGCGGTCTCGCGGTCATCGCCATGATGATGGCCATCGCCCTCTACAACGATCTGGTTCGCTTGCTCGGCCAGATGCACTAATCCAGCTCGAGGTCAATTTGAGGTTTTCTCCCGCACTTCGTTGTGCGACGGCGGTTGTGATCGCTGTTGCAGGCGTGCAAGCACACGCAGCTGAATCGTTCACTATCAAGGACATCCGCGTTGACGGTCTGCAAAGAACCGAACCCGGTACCGTGTTCAGCTATCTGCCGTTTCGGGTCGGTGAAACCTACACGCCCGAGGGTGGGGCGGCGGCCATTCGGGCCTTGTTCGCCACCGGGCTGTTCAAGAACGTTCGTATCGAAACCGACAACGATGTGGTCACCCTCATCGTCGAGGAGCGTCCGACGATTGCCGGGGTCGAGTTCGCCGGAACCAAGGAGTTCGACAAAAAGGCCTTGACGACGGCGCTCGCCTCCGTGGGGCTTGCCGAAGCCCGGCCTTACGACCAAGCGCTCATCGATCAGGCCGTGCAGGAACTCAAGCAGCAATATCTGGCCAAGGGCTTCTATGGCACCGAGGTGAATGTCACGACCACGCCGCTGCCGCGCAACCGGGTGAACGTGTTGTTCACCGTAGTCGAAGGGCAGATTGCCAAGATTCGTTCCATCCGCGTCGTGGGCAACAAGGTGTTCGGCGAAGGCACGTTGCTGGGCTTGTTTACCCTCAGCACGCCGGGTTGGCTGAGCTGGTATACCAAGGACGATCAGTATTCCAAGGCCAAGCTCAATACCGATCTGGAGACCCTGCGTTCCTACTACCAAGACCGGGGCTATCTCGATTTTCGCATCGACTCCACGCAGGTGGCTCTGTCGCCCGACAAAGACGGCATCTATATCACCGTCAACGTGCACGAGGGGCCGAAGTACACCGTGTCGGGCTACCAACTCGCGGGCAACTATCTCGGGCAGGACGATGAATTCCGCGCACTGGTCAAACTCAAGCCGGGCGAGACTTACAGTGCGCAGGCGCTCAACGAGAGCGTCAAGGCCATCACAAATCAGTTCGGCGTGTATGGCTATGCCTTCGCCCGGGTCGAGGCCAAACCGGTGATCGATCGTCAGACGGATCAGGTTTCCTTCACCATCACGGCCGATCCGGGTAAGCGCATCTATGTGCGCCGCATCGATATCGCGGGCAACACCCGCACGCGGGACGAAGTGATTCGCCGTGAATTCCGGCAATTCGAAGACTCCTGGTACGACTCCGACCGCATCAAACTCTCGCGCGACCGGGTGGATCGTCTGGGCTACTTCAAGGGGGTGACGCTGCAGCCGCGTGAAGTGCCGGGCACCAACGATCAGGTCGATCTCAACATGAACGTGGAGGAGAAGCCTACGGGCAGTCTGTCTCTGGGCGTGGGCTTTTCGAGTGCGGACAAACTGTCGTTCAACGCCGGCATCAGCCAAGACAATATTTTTGGCAGCGGCAACAACCTCGCGGTCGACTTCAACACGTCGAGCTACTACCGCACGCTGTCGGTGTCGAGCACCAATCCGTACTTCACCGAAGACGGCATCAGCCGCACGGTGAATGCGTATTACCGCACCATCCAGCCATACACCAGCCAGGGTAGCAATTACAAGATCGTCACCCCGGGGTTCAACCTTCAGTTCGGCATTCCGTTCACCGAAGAAGACCGGGTGTTTTTCGGCGCCGGTTATGAGCGCTACACCCTGGACCTCTCTCCGGGTGCGCCGGCCTCCTACATCGCCTATGTCAACCAGTTCGGCAAGACATCAAGCGGCATTCCGCTGACCATCGGCTGGCAGCGCGACAGCCGCAACAGCGCCCTGGTGCCCACCGATGGCCGCTATCAGCGCCTGAGCTTCGAGATCAGTCCGTTCAGCACCCTGCGCTACGACCGCATCACTTATCAATACCAACAGTATCTGCCGCTTACGCGAACCACCAATCTCGCGTTCAACGGTTTGATCGGTTATGCCCACGGTTTGAACGGCCGCCCCTTGCCGGTGTTCAAGAATTTGTACGCCGGCGGTATCGGCACCGTGCGTGGCTTCCAGCAAAGTTCGCTGGGCCCGCAAGATGCTCAGGGCAATGCGCTGGGCGGGGCCAAAATGCTGATTGCCGATTTCGAGTATCAGTTTCCTTTCCCCGGCACCGGCGCGGACAAATCGCTTCGCATGTCGGTGTTCAATGACAACGGCTATGTGTGGGGCGAGAACCAGAAAGTCAGCCTGAGCGATATGCGCTCGTCCATTGGTATCGGCGTGTCCTGGATTTCACCCATTGGCCCGTTGAAGTTCAGTGTGGCCAAGGCGGTTCGCTACAAGTCCACCGATAAACTCCAGAGTTTCCAGTTCACGGTTGGCGCCGGTTTCTAACCTCATACGATTTCCATGAAATTCCACACTCTATCTCGCACTCTTCTGGCCGCGGTTTGTGCCACCGCGTTTTTGATCAGCACGCCTGTCATGGCGCAGACGGCAGCGCCCGCGGCTGGTACGGCGGCCAACGCACCCTTCAAGATCGGCTTCATCAACACCGAACGGGTGCTGAAAGATTCAACCCTGGCCAAGGCGGCCCAGCAGAAGCTGGAGGCCGAGTTTTCCAAGCGCGACAAGGATCTGCAGGACATGGCGGCCAAGATCAAGGCGGCCAACGAGAGCCTGGAAAAGAATGGTCCGGTCATGTCGGATGCAGATCGCATCAAGGCGCAGCAGAACCTTGTGGACATGAACCGCGAATTCCAGCGCAAGCAGCGTGAGTTTTCCGAAGACCTCAATGCCCGCCGCAACGAAGCGCTGGCCTCGGTGCTCGACAAGGCCAACAAGGTCGTGCGCGACATCGCCCTGAAAGATCACTACGACATCATTTTCCAGGAAGCGGTGTACGTCAATCCGCGCATCGACATCACCGACAAGGTGCTCAAAGCGCTGGATGCTCAGTCGGGCAAGTGAGCCAGTCGGCTGTGTCGACGCCTGGCATCTCTATGGATGGCCTCACGCTTGAGCAGATTGCAGCCCGGCTTGGCGGCGAACTCATCGGAAACGGGCAAGCGGTCGTTCAGCGCCTGCGGCCTATCGGCTCGGCAACAGCATCCGACATTACCTTCCTGAACCGGGACAAGCTGCGCCCGCAACTGGCCGAGACCGCGGCCGGTGCGGTCATCCTGCCCGAGTCGCTTCGCGGTGCGTTGCCGCGCTCGGGCAATGCGATTGTCGCCCGCGATCCTTATTTGTATTACGCACACCTGTCGCAGTGGTTTTGGGCCTTGCGGCAGCCGCCGTTTGAGCCGGGGTGTCATGCCACCGCGCAGATCGATCCTGCGGCTCAGGTTTCTCCCGCTGCGCGGGTGGACGCCTTTGCGGTCATCGAAGCGGGTGCGCAAATTGGGGAAGCGGCGCATATCGGGGCAGGCTGCTTCGTGGGGCGCGATGCGGTGATCGGCGCCGGTTCGGTGCTTCATCCGCGCAGTAGCGTGGCCTGGGGGTGTCGACTCGGAGCGCGTTGCGTGTTGCAGTCGGGTGCGGTGGTCGGCAGCGACGGTTTTGGTTATGCGCGGGATGCCAGCGGCGCCGGAGTGAAGATCGCCCAAGTCGGCATCGCCGTGCTCGAAGACGACGTAGAGGTGGGAGCGAACAGCACCATCGATCGCGGTGCGCTCGACAATACCGAAATCGGCTTGGGCGTGAAAATCGACAATCTGGTGCAGATTGCCCACAACGTGCGCATCGGCGCGCATACCGCGCTGGCGGGTTGCGTGGGCATATCGGGCAGTGCGGAGATCGGCGCCTACTGCTTTATCGGCGGAGGGGTCGGCATTGCGGGACACTTGAGCATTGCCGATGGCGTGGTCATCGGCGGCATGTCGCTGGTTTCGCGCTCCGTGCGTCAGCCGGGTATGTACACCGGCGCTTTTCCGCTGGATACCCATGCCAACTGGGAGCGCAATGCGGCGACCGTGCGCCAGTTGCATCAACTGCGAGACCGCATCCGCCGTTTGGAACAACATATAGAACAACACACCAAGTCTTTGAAAACAGAACCATCGACATGACGACCACGCAAGACATCACGCAAATCCTTGAACTGCTTCCGCATCGTTACCCCATGCTGCTCGTCGATCGCGTGGTCGAGCAAGTGAATGGCAAGTACATCAAGGCCTACAAGAACGTCACCTTCAACGAGCCGTTTTTCACCGGCCATTTCCCGCAGAAGCCCATCATGCCTGGCGTGCTGATTTTGGAGGCGCTGGCGCAGGCTTCGGGCATTCTGGCGTTTGGTTCGGTGGGAAAAACACCGGCGCAGGGGTCGCTGTATTACCTGGTGGGCATCGACAATGCGCGCTTCAAACAGCCCGTTATGCCGGGCGATCGGCTCGATCTGTACGTCGAGATGACGCGCAATATGCGGGGCATCTACAAGTTCACGGCAGAGGCTTCGGTCGAGGGCCGCGTGGTCGCGCAGGCCGAATTGATGTGCACCGAGCGCAGCGTGCCCTGAAGGCCAGCATGCCCAAGATTCATTCCACGGCGCAGGTCGATCCGGGCGCGGAAATCGCCGACGATGTCGAGATCGGCCCCTACGCCCTGATCGGCCCCAAGGTGCGCATCGGTGCGGGCACGCGCGTGGGCGCGCATGTCATCATCGAAGGGCGAACCCGCATTGGCGCCGACAACCGGCTGCATCCGTTCAGCGTGATCGGCGGCGAGCCACAGGACAAGAAATACAAAGGCGAAGATACGGCGCTGGAGATCGGCGACCGCAATGTGATCCGCGAATACTGCACCCTGCACATCGGCACGGTACAAGATGGCGGCATCACCCGGGTCGGAGACGACAACTGGATCATGGCCTATGTGCATATCGCGCACGACTGTCAGGTGGGCCACCACACCATCTTTGCCAACAATGCGCAGCTGGCCGGCCATGTTCATGTGGGCGACTGGGCCGTGCTGGGCGGCTATACCGGCGTGCATCAGTTCGTGCGCATTGGCGCCCATGTGATGACCGGCATCAGCTCGGTCATTCTGCAGGACGTGCCGCCCTATACCCTGGTGGCGGGCAATCCTGCCAAACCGCACGGCATCAATGCCGAAGGGCTGAGGCGCAGAGGCTATTCGCCCGATCAAATCTCCGCGCTGCGCGCCGCCTACCGTTTGCTGTATCGGCAGGGGCTGTCGCTGGAGCAGGCACGCACCGCCCTGGCCGATCTGCTGGCCGAGCGGCCGCAGTCGGCCGAGGCGCTCGGCGTGCTGCAGGCGTTCCTGGCTGAGGCTGGGCGTGGCATCGTCCGGCCCTGAGCGGGTGATGACCGCCCGTGCTTCGGCGACTTTGGCCTTCGTCGCTGGTGAGGCTTCCGGCGATCTGCTGGCCGGGCATTTGCTCAGGGCCCTGCACGACCGGGCGCCTGGTCTAAGCAGCGTGGGCATCGGCGGCCCGCGCATGCAGGCCGCGGGTTTCGATGCCTGGTGGCCCAGCGAACGGCTCGCGGTGAATGGCTATGCCGACGTGCTGGCGCGCCTGCCCGAACTGCTGCTGATGCGCCGGCGTTTGCGCGGGCGCCTTCTGGCCGAGCCGCCGGCGGTGTTCGTCGGCGTGGACGCGCCGGATTTCAATTTGCAGTTGGAACGTCGCCTGCGGCAGGCGGGCATACCGGTTGCGCATCTGGTGAGCCCGTCCATCTGGGCGTGGCGGCGCGAGCGCATCGAACTGATTCGCCAGGCTGTGGATCACATGCTCTGTATTTTTCCCTTCGAGCCCGCGCTCTATGCCGATACGGGCGTGAAGGCGACTTACATCGGCCACCCCCTGGCCGAGGTCATTCCTCTGGAGCCCGACCGCGAGGCGGCGCGGCGGGCGCTGGCTCTGCCCGCAGACGCCCGCTGTCTGGCCGTGTTGCCAGGGAGTCGCCAAGCCGAGGTGAAGCATCTCATCGCGCCGTTTTTGGCCGCCGCCGCTTTGCTGGTGCAGCGCGGCCTGATGTCACGGGTGGTTGTGCCGATTGCTCATGCGGGCCTGCGACCCATGGTGTTGCAGGCGGCGGCCGCTCATCCCGACCTTCCCTTGCACCTGATCGACGGTCAGTCGCACACCGTTCTCGCCGCCTGCCATCTCGCCCTGGTCGCCAGTGGCACTGCCACGCTGGAATGTGCCTTGTTCAAGCGGCCCATGGTGATCGGCTATCGCATGTCGGCGCTCTCTTACCGCATGATGTCGGGCCGGGGTTATCTGCCCGATGTCGGGCTGCCCAACATCCTCGCAGGCAAACGTCTGGTGCCCGAGCTGTTGCAGCACGATTGCACCCCGCTGGCCCTGGCCGATGCGGCCAGCGACTTGCTGGAGCACCCGGCGCAATTGCAGCACCTGCAAGACCGCTTCACTGATATGCACCTGAGTTTGCGGCGCGATACGGCCGCGCTGGCCTCGCAGGCCATTCTCGACATGATTCCGGCATGACGCAGGCCGCCTTATTCGCCGCAGAAGACGGTGCTCCTGTTGCCCTGATTGCCGGCTGCGACGAAGTCGGGCGCGGGCCGTGGGCGGGGCCGGTGGTGGCCGCGGCGGTGGTGCTCGATCCCGCCCATCCCATTGCCGGGTTGGCCGACTCCAAGCTGCTCAGCGCTCGCCGTCGCGAGGAACTTGATGCGCAAATCCGGGCGTACAGCCTGGGTTGGAGCATCGCCGAGAGCTCGGTCGAAGAAATCGATCAGCGCAATATTCTGCAAGCCACGCTGCTGGCCATGCAGCGCGCCGTGGCGGCGCTGCCCTGCAAGATCGACCTGTTGCTCGTCGATGGCAATCAGACTCCCCAGGTGGCCATGCCCTGTCGCGCCATCGTGGGCGGCGATGCGGTGCAGCCTGCGATCAGCGCGGCTTCCATCATCGCCAAGGTGTACCGCGATCGCCTGATGACCGAGCTGGCGCAGCGCTACCCGGGTTATGGTTTCGAGCGCCACAGCGGCTACGGCACCGCGGCGCACCGCGCGGCGTTGCTTACACTGGGGCCCTGCGCCGCACACCGCCGCAGCTTTGCCCCTATCCGCCGCCTGTTGGCTCAGTCTATCCGCCCTCCCACGTTGAAGGACGTCGTGTCGTGAAGCGTATTACCTCGGCTGAAAACCCGCTGATCAAAACCCTGCGTAGCCTGTCCACCGAACCGGGCGCGGTGCGCAAGCTCGGCCAGGTCTGGCTCGAAGGCATTCATCTCATCGAAGCCGCGCTCGCCGCTGGCCATGCCGCTGAGCCGCTGATCACCACCGATACAGGCCTGCTCGACCCGGAAATCGCGGCGCTGGTCGAGCGCGTCGGCACCACGCAGACGGTGGTCTTGCATCAGGCCCTGTTCAACTGGATCACTGCGGTGGAGAACGGCCCGCCGGTGGGCATGCTGATCGCCCGTCCCAAGTCGTCCAAGCCCCGTCCGGGCAGCGCGCTCATCCTCGACCGGGTGCAGGACGCCGGCAATGTGGGCACCATGCTGCGCACCGCCGCGGCATCGGGCTGCGGTGCGGTGTATCTGCTGCGGGGTTGCGCCGGGGTGTGGTCGCCCAAAGTGCTACGGTCTGCCATGGGCGCGCACTTCGTCATTCCGGTGTTCGAAGATCCGCCCTGGGAGCAGGTGCTCAACATCGTGCCGCGCCCGATCTATGCCACGCACATGCAGGCTGACACGGTGTTGTACGAACTCGATTTGAAGGAACCCGTGACCTGGATCTTCGGCAATGAAGGACAGGGGATTTCAGATGCGCTGGTGGCCAAGTGTTCCGCGCTGGTGCGTATTCCCCAGGCCGATGGCGTGGAGTCGCTCAACGTCGCCGCGTCTGCGGCGATCTGCCTCTACGAGGGTGTGCGGCAGTCTCAGTTCAGCAATTCGCCGGGCTAGGTTTTAGCCCGCGGGCTTGCGCAGCAACGCCAGCGACAGCGACTGGGCCGAGGCCCAGACCCGGCCACCCAGACTCATGTGGGTGACGTGGAGCTTCACTTCATTTTCAGCAGCCATTTTTTTCAGCGCCTGCATTTCGGGCCAGTCGCGCAATTCGCGAATGCTGCCATCGAAGCTGAGCTGGATCACCGGGGCCGCAAGCGCGTTTGTCCAGATGGCTTGCGCCGCCGCGTCGATCACCCGCGACGCGGCCGATTTCCACTTGCTCGTCCGCGCTTCCAGCCCGAACGCCCCGGCCTTGCAACTCAGCACCGGATAGCGGTGCATGATTTGGGTCAGGCGCGTGCTGCAGGCTTGCACCCAGGGAGACAGATCGGGATGCTCAAGCCGCCCCAGCGTGAAGGCGACGTCAGCGGGATGGCCCGGCGCCAGCCACACCTCGGTCTGATCGGCCAGCGTTTGGGCAAGCCGCCGCAGACCCGGGATATCGCCCATGCGCATCTCGGGAGAGTTCAGCAGCAGGCGCGCCTGCAGGGCCGGGCCGCTCAGCAGCGAACGGGTGTTGATCACCTCCAGGGCATAGTCGGGCCGGAGGTGGCGTTCGCGGCGCAGGTGGGTGATTTCGTCCTGATGATCTTTGAACATCTGCTCCACGCTGCGGCTGGCCTCCACCAGAGCTGGGTGGGTGGCGAGCAGCAGCAGCCGGTCGAAGTTGAGCGCCAGATGCGGGTGCATGCGGTAGCTCAGCGCCTCGACGGATGGCGCGCTGACCTCGGCGCTGCGGATGCGCTCGTGGCTGAGCTGGCGCGAAACGGTGCGAACTTCCGCCGTCCCTTTGTCCAGCAGCGTTCGGCCCGGCCACTGGATGGTCAGCGGCAGAATGCGCACCCGCCGGTCCGCCGCCATCGTGCCCGACAGATCGGTGCCCGCATCGACCATCAACCCGGTGAGCGGAATCTGCGCCCGGTCGGGGTCGATGGGCAGCGCTTCCTCGCGTTCGGGAATTTTTTGTTGGGTCGAGGCGAATCCCAATAGATAGGCGTTTTTATCGTCGTCGTGCATGGCGGGTAGCGCTCAATATTCCAGCCGATCCGGGCGGATCTGCTGCAGGATAGTGGTGGCGATCTCTTCGATGGACTTGTGCGTGGACGACAACCAGCGGATGCCCTCGCGCCGCATGAGTTTTTCCGCCTCACTCACTTCATAGCGGCAGTTGTCGAGCGCCGCGTAACGGCTGTTGGGCCGCCGCTCGGTGCGGATTTCGCTCAGACGCTCGGGCGTGATCGACAGCCCGAACAGTTTGTGCCGCAAACCGTTCAGCCCGTCGGGCAGGCGCATGCGTTCGAAATCGTCGGGAATGAGCGGATAGTTCGCCGCCCTCACGCCATGCTGCATAGCGAGATAGAGCGAAGTGGGTGTTTTGCCGCAACGCGACACACCCACCAGAATGACTTCAGCCTCCGTCAGATTTCGGGTGGACTGGCCGTCATCGTGCATGAGCGAAAAATTGATCGCGTCGATGCGGTTGTGATACTGCGGGCTGTAGGCCGCATCGGAAAATCGTCCGATGCGATGGTTGGATTTGGCCCCGAACGCCACTTCGAGCGGTTGCACGAAGCTGTTGAACATGTCGAGCACCAGCGCGCGTGCGCCCTGAATGATGTCGAGCACGTCCGGGTGCACCAGGGTGACGAACACAATCGGCGGCTTGCCCTCGGCGCGTTCGACCTCGTTGATGCGCTCGACCGCATGCACCGCCTTCTCCACCGTGTCGACAAACGGCAGGCGAATGCGGTGGGGCTGCACGTCGAATTGCGCCAGAACGGAGTTGCCGAAGGTCTCGGCAGCGATTCCGGTGCCGTCCGAGACGAAAAAGACCGAGCGGTTAGGCATGTGTCAGCGTTCAAAACCTAGAATGAGCCGCATTGTCAGTGTGACTTGCGAAGACGGCGATACCAACTCGAACAAGACATGTCATTTTCGCCACGATCACGCCGAGCCCAGTTTTTTCATTCTATGAAGGACTTTCATCATGACCCAGCAAAACACCGCCCACAGCGGCAATGAGCTCATTTTGCAGCTCGATGATGTGCGAATGAGCGACATCGATCAGGTCGGCGGCAAGAATGCGTCGCTTGGAGAAATGATCAGCCAGCTCTCCGGCAGCGGGGTTCGGGTTCCAGGCGGGTTCGCCACCACGGCGCACGCCTTCCGGCAATTCCTGCGTGCCGGGGGACTGGGGGAGCGCATCGAGACGATGCTCAAAGAGTTGGACGCCGACGATGTGCGCGCCCTGGAGCGCTGCGGCGCGCAAATCCGCCAGTGGGTGATCGAAACGCCGTTCCCGGCCGATCTGGAGCAGGCCATCCGCGGCGCTTATGCCAATCTCACTGCGGGCAATCCAGAGGCGTCGTTCGCGGTGCGGTCTTCAGCTACGGCGGAAGATTTGCCCGACGCTTCATTCGCCGGGCAGCAGGAAAGTTATCTGAACGTGAGCGGCATCGACGCGGTGCTGGAAAAAATCAAGCACGTCTTTGCCTCGCTCTACAACGACCGCGCGATTTCCTACCGGGTGCACAAGGGCTTTGTGCACAGCGATGTGGCGCTATCGGCCGGTGTGCAGCGTATGGTGCGAAGCGACAAGGCGGTGTCTGGCGTGATGTTCACGCTCGACACCGAGTCGGGCTTTCCGGATGTGGTGTTCATCACCGCGTCTTACGGCTTGGGCGAGACGGTGGTGCAGGGGGCGGTGAATCCTGATGAGTTTTACGTGTTCAAGCCCACGCTCAAGGCGGGCAAGGAGGCAGTGATCCGCCGCAATCTTGGCTCCAAACTGATCCGCATGGAGTTTGCGCCCGCGGGGTCGCCGCATCTGGTGCAGACGGTCGACACTCCCTCCGAACTGCGCAATCGCTACTGCCTGACTGACGCCGAGGCGCAGGAGCTGGCGCGCTTTGCCATGACCATCGAGGCGCATTACCAGCGTCCGATGGACATCGAGTGGGGCAAGGACGGCATCGACGGCCACCTCTACATCCTGCAGGCTCGCCCCGAGACGGTGAAGTCCAACGGACACACGCGTACCGAACAGCGCTACACCCTGAAGGGCAAGGGCGCCGTGCTGGTCACGGGTCGTGCCATCGGCCAGAAAATCGGCGCCGGGCCGGTGCGGGTGGTGCATTCCATCACCGATATGCACCTCGTTCAGGCGGGTGATGTGCTGGTTACCGATATGACGGACCCGAACTGGGAGCCGGTGATGAAAAAGGCCTCGGCCATCGTCACCAACCGCGGGGGGCGCACCTGCCACGCCGCCATCATCGCCCGTGAACTCGGCATTCCCGCCGTGGTCGGCTGCGGGCATGCGACCGACGTGCTCAAGGACGACATGCTAGTCACGGTGTCCTGCGCGCAGGGCGATACCGGCCAGATCTACGACGGCCTGCTCGAAACCGAAGTGACCGAAGTCGCCCGCGGCGCCATGCCCGAGGTGCCGACGAAGATCATGATGAACGTGGGCAATCCCACCCTGGCCTTCGATTTTTCGCAGGTGCCCAATCAGGGCGTGGGTCTGGCGCGTTTGGAGTTCATCATCAACAACAATATCGGCGTGCATCCTCGCGCGGTGCTCGAGTATCCGAATGTCGACTCCGATCTAAAAAAGGCGGTGGAGAGCGTGGCGCGCGGCCATGTCAGCCCGCGCGCGTTTTATGTGGACAAACTGGCCGAAGGAATCGCCACCATAGCCGCGGCGTTCTATCCCAAGCCCGTCATCGTGCGCTTGTCTGACTTCAAGTCCAACGAATACAAAAAGCTCATCGGCGGCTCGCGCTATGAGCCGGACGAAGAAAACCCCATGTTGGGTTTCCGCGGGGCTTCGCGTTATGTCTCACCCGACTTTGCGCAGAGCTTCGAGATGGAGTGCGTCGCCCTCAAACGGGTGCGCGAACAGATGGGGCTGGACAACGTCGAGATCATGGTGCCCTTCGTTCGCACACTGGGCGAAGCAGAAGGCGTTATCAACCTGCTGGGCCGTCACGGCCTCAAGCGCGGAGAAAACGGCCTGCGCATCATCATGATGTGCGAAGTGCCGTCGAACGCCGTGCTGGCCAAGGAGTTCCTGCAATATTTCGATGGCTTCTCCATCGGCTCCAACGACCTGACCCAGCTCACCCTAGGGCTGGACCGTGACTCCGGCTTGGTGGCGCAGGCTTTCGACGAACGCGATCCGGCGGTGAAGGTGCTGCTGGCGCAAGCGATTGCCGCCTGCCGCGCCGAGGGCAAGTATGTGGGCATCTGCGGTCAGGGGCCGTCCGATCACCCCGATCTGGCGCAATGGCTGATGGAGCAGGGCATCTCGTCGATCTCCCTCAATCCCGACACCGTGATTGCCACCTGGCAACAGTTGGCGAAACATTGAGAGCCTCGAAGACGATTCGTCTATAATGCTTGGTTCCTTGCCGCACCGGTTGTGCCGGAATTGACGCTTTTTGCGCTCCGGGCGGCTTCTATCCACAAGGACAGCGCGTAGGCCTCACCCTAAGGGGGGCTGCGCCCTGCCGCATTTGAAGGAATCTGCATGCGTCACTATGAGATTGTGTTGATTTTCCACCCGGATCAAAGCGAGCAAGTGCCCGCGATGATCGAGCGCTACAAAAGCGCCGTGACCGCCAAGGCGGGCCAGATCCACCGGGTTGAAGACTGGGGCCGCCGCCAACTGGCCTATCCCATTCAGAAGCTTGCCAAGGCGCATTACGCCTGCATGAATATCGAGTGCGACCTGGAAACCCTGCGCGAACTCGAGCACAGCTTCAAGTTCAACGATGCCGTGCTGCGCAGCCTGGTGATCAAGACGGACAAGGCCGAAACCGCGCCTTCCATCATGATGAAGCAGGTCGAGCGCGACGAGGCTCGCAAGGCCCAACAGGAGCAAACAGCCTGAAAAATGGCCTGAATAGCGGCCAGATCAATCGGCTCGAACTTCAGGGCATTTTGGCCGAGCGGGGCGAACTCCGCTACACGCCGGCCGGAATCGAAGCACTGGATTTTGTGTTGCAGCATCAATCGACCCAGTCCGAGGCAGACATGCCTTGCGAAGTGCAGCTTCAGATCGGCTGTGTCGGGTTTGGGAAGATTGCTCACGAAATGCACCGTCTCAGTCCTGGAGTCCTGTTGCAAGTTTCCGGTTTCCTGCGTGCATCGCGTCGCGGCTCGCGCCAGATGAAGTTGCACGTCACACAATACATTGAGGTTTAAATCATGGCACCACCACGCAAATTCGACAAAAAGAACGACCCGAAGCGCGCTCGTCGCAACCAGCAGTCTTCTCTGTTCAAGCGCAAGCGCTTCTGCCGTTTCACCGTCGCCAAGGTTGAGCAGATCGACTACAAGGATGTCGATGTGCTCAAGGATCTGATTGCGGAAAACGCTCGCATCATTCCCGCCCGCCTGACCGGCACCAGCGCGCACTACCAGCGCCAGCTCAACACCGCCATCAAGCGCGCGCGCTTTCTGGCGCTGTTGCCCTACACCGACCTGCACAAGGGCTAATCCGGGGACGACACCATGCAAATCATTCTTCTCGAAAAAGTTCTGAACGTCGGCAATCTGGGTGACGTGGTCAAGGTCAAGGACGGCTACGCCCGCAACTTCCTGATCCCCAAGAAGATGGCGCGCCGTGCCACGGCCGCGGCCATGGCGGAGTTCGAGGCGCGTCGCGCCGAGATGGAAAAGCTGGCGGCTGAAAAGCTGATGCAGGCGCAAGCCGCCGGTGAGAAGCTCAATGGCCTGGTCATCACCCTGGTGCAGAAAGCCGGTGTGGATGGCCGCTTGTTCGGCTCCGTGACCCACGGCGACGTGGCCGAAGCCCTGGCCAAGCAAGGCATTGAAGTGAGCAAGTCGCAGGTTCGCTTCCCGGCGGGTCACGTCAAGACCACGGGTGAGCATCCGGTATCGATCGCCCTGCATACCGATGTCGTCACCGACATCACCCTGCAGGTCAAACCCGAAGCGATGTAATCGCGGGGTTTTCGCGCTGGACACAAGGGCCGCGAATGCGGCCCTTGTTGTCTCTGCTTCGTTTCTGGTTTGTGCCGCTGCGTGCGGCACAATGCCAAGTCGCTTTTTATTTTTGGATGGCATTTGCCGCCCACCGCCATGCAAGACCAAGCCCTAGACGCCATTCGCACGCCGCCGCACTCCATCGAGGCAGAGCAGTCGGTGCTGGGCGGGCTGTTGCTCGACAACCAGGCCTTCGACAAGGTCGCCGATCTGCTGGTGGCGGCGCAGTTTTATCGGTTCGAGCACCGGGCGATTTTCCAGGCCATCGCCGACCTGATCAATCTGAGCAAACCGGCTGACGTGATCACCGTGCTGGAGGCGCTGCAATCCATCGGCAAGCACGAGGAATGCGGCGGGCTGCCCTACCTGAATTCGCTGGCGCAGTGCGTGCCCAGCGCTGCGAACATTCGCCGATATGCCGAGATCGTGCGCGAGCGCGCGGTGCTGCGCCAACTGGTGACCATCAGCGACGAGATTGCACAGAACGCGCTCAACCCGCAAGGGCGGGGCGTGCAGCAAATTCTCGACGAGGCCGAGTCGCGTATTTTCGCCATCTCGGAGGAGGGGGCCAAATCCGCCGCGGGCTTCCAGTCGATGAAGGGCCTGCTGGGTGAGTTGCTCAAGCGGGTGAGCGAGTTGGCCGAGCGCGGCGGCGCTGATACCACCGGGGTGCCCACGGGTTTTGCCGATCTGGACCGGATGACCGCGGGTTTGCAGCCTGGTGATCTGGTCATCGTTGCCGGCCGTCCTTCCATGGGCAAGACGGCGTTTTCGCTGAACATTGCCGAACATGTGGCGATCAATGAGCAACTGCCGGTGGCGGTGTTCAGTATGGAAATGGGCGCGTCGCAGCTGGTGTTGCGCGTGGTGGGTTCGATGGGGCGGATCGACCAGAGCCATCTGCGTACCGGCCAACTCTCCGAAGACGAGTGGACGCGTTTGCCCGAAACCATTGAGCGCTTGCAAGACGTGCACATGCACATCGACGAAACCCCGGCGCTCAATCCGCTGGAACTGCGGGCGCGTTCGCGACGTCTGGCCCGTCAGTTCGGCGGGCGGCTGGGCTTGATCGTGGTCGATTACCTGCAGCTCATGTCGTCGTCGCGAGACGGCGAGAACCGCGCCACTGAAATCTCCGAGATTTCACGCTCGCTCAAGGCTCTGGCCAAGGAACTGCATTGCCCGGTGATCGCGCTGTCGCAGCTCAATCGCGACCTCGAAAAGCGCACCGACAAACGCCCGGTGATGAGCGATCTGCGTGAATCGGGCGCCATCGAGCAGGATGCCGACGTGATCCTGTTCATCTACCGCGACGAGGTCTACAACAAAGACTCGAAAGACGCCGGGGTGGCTGAAGTCATTATCGGCAAACAGCGTAACGGGCCGATCGGCGTGGTGCATCTCGCCTTCCTCAAGCCGCTGACGCGGTTTGAAAATCTGACGCGCGAATTCTGATCGCGCGCCAGCTTCTCCCGCGCTTACAGCACTTCGCTGGCGTAGTCGGCCAGGCGGCTGCGTTCGCCTCTGGCCAGAGTGACGTGACCACTGTGGCCCCAGCCCTTGAAACGGTCCACCACAAAAGTCATGCCTGAGCTGCCTTCGGTGAGGTAGGGCGTGTCGATCTGCGCGATATTGCCCATGCATACCAGTTTGGTGCCGGGGCCCGCGCGGGTGATCAGGGTTTTCATTTGCTTGGGCGTGAGGTTCTGAGCTTCGTCGATGATGACGTATTTGTTGAGAAACGTGCGGCCCCGCATGAAGTTCATGCTCTTGATCTTGATCTTGGAGCGGATGAGGTCTTGCGTGGCGGCCCGGCCCCACTCGCCGCCGGTGTTGCCCCCTTCGCTCTGATTGAGCACTTCGAGGTTGTCGTCGAGCGCGCCCATCCAAGGGCCCATCTTTTCTTCTTCGGTGCCCGGTAAGTAGCCGATGTCTTCGCCCACGGGAACGGTCACGCGGGTCACGATGATTTCGTTGTACCGCCGGGCGTCCAGCACCTGAGACAGGCCCGCGGCGAGCGCGAGCAGGGTCTTGCCGGTACCGGCCTGTCCCGCCAATGTGACGAAATCCACATCCGGGTCCATCAGCAGGTTGAGGGCGAAGTTCTGTTCGCGGTTGCGCGCCGTGACGCCCCAGATGGCGTTTTTCTGGTGCGTGTGGTCGCGCATGACCTGCAGCACGGCGGTGTTCGAGCGGATTTCCTTCACCCGCGCGTAGAGCGGCGGGGCGCTGCCGCTCTCCCAATAAACGGCCTGATTGACCAGCATCTGTGCGACGAACTTGCCCTGCACCCGGTAAAAGGTGTTGCCGCCCTGCTGCCAGCTTTCCACCGACTTGGCCTGCCGATCCCAGAAATCGGGCGGTAGCACCATCATGCCGGTGTAGAGCAGATCGGCGTCGTCTAGCGTCTTGTCGTTGGCGTAATCCTCGGCATGCAGCCCCAGGGCGCGGGCTTTCACGCGCATATTGATGTCCTTGGACACCAGCACCACAGGCCGCTCGGTATGAATGTGCGTGAGATCCTGCAGCACCGCCAGGATCTGGTTGTCTGCCTTGCCCTGAGGCAGTGCGATGGGCAGTTCGACATCGTGCGCGCGGGTCTGGAAGAACAGGCGTCCCTTGGCCTCCGCATGGCCGGTGCGATTCAGTGCGATGCCCTGGTCGATGCCGCTGCCGGTATCGGCCACCAAAGCATCAAGCTCGCGGCTGACCTGGCGGCCATTGCGCGCCACTTCCGACAGGCCCTTTTTGTGCGCGTCCAGTTCTTCCAGCGTGACCATCGGCAGATAGATGTCGTGCTCTTCAAAGCGGTAGAGCGACATCGGGTCGTGCAGCAGCACATTGGTGTCGAGGACGAACAGCTTGGCGGGTTGCTGGGCAATGGGCGCCCGCTTGGGCTGCACCGCCTTCTGGGCGGGACGATCAGCCGCAGTGGGGTCAGCCTCACGCGATATCGGCTGGCGTGTTTGGCGCGTAGATGCCGCGGGCTGCGTCGCCGCCGACACAACTGCGACCGCTGGCGCGGTCTCCTGAGGTATTGGGCCGGCCTTGTCGAGCGCCGTGGTTTTTCGCGAAGCGGAGGGCGTCTGTGTGATCGACGGAGCAGCTTGGGTCAGCAGGCTGCCCATGGACTTGGGTGGGGGAGGCAGGGGCATGAGGCGTATGGATAGGCTTGCAGACGTGGGAAGGGGATGGAGTAGGAGATGCTGATTCAGGGGCGGCTAGACCAGCAAACCGCAACAAAAAACCGCTGACCATCGCAAGACGGTACAGCGGCTTTCACATAGTTGGCCACCTCAGGATGAGATGGGCGCCTGCTGTCGATGCAGAGCATGCGCAACCCGCGATGAGTGCCCAGGGTGCTGCGGAGTCTGAGGTTCAAAACAAAGCGCCGCGTCGGGGTGATTGGGGCTCAGAGTTTCTGGATGACGTCGAGTACTTCGTCAACGTGTCCAGCGACTTTGATCCCGCGCCATTCCTGCCGCAGGACGCCATCAGCATCGATGACGAAGGTGCTGCGCTCGATGCCCTTGACCTTCTTGCCGTACATGATCTTGTTCTTCACCACGCCGAACATGTGGCAGAGCTTTTCTTCCGTATCAGCGATCAGGTCGAACGGCAGTTCGAGGTGCTCCTTGAACTTTTCGTGCGACAGCAGGTTGTCGCGCGAGATGCCGAAAATCACGGCATTGGCCTGCTCAAATGCTTCGAAGTTGTCGCGAAAGTGCATGGACTCGGTGGTGCAACCGGGCGTCATGTCCTTGGGGTAGAAGTAGAGAACAATTTTTTTGCCCAGATAGTTTTTCGGGCTGAACTGCACGCCACTGGTGGCGGCGGCTTCGAAATCGGGAACCACTTTATTCAAGACCAAAGCCATGAAGTCTCCTGCTGGGCTGCTGCATCGTTTCTCCTCGTTCTGATCAGTTATGAATACTGCTGAGGGAAACGGAAGGACGTAAAACCTTATTTTATCTTGCCGCGCGAACCAGAGCCGGTTCACGCTGTTTTGCCTCGGTTCGCGCCGGTCCGATCATTCGATCATCAGCGCGGCCAGCACATGACGGCCTTCGCCCGCCAGAATGTTGTAGGTGCGACAGGCGGCGGCGGTGTCCATGACTTCCCAGCCGATGCGGCGCGAGATGAGCTGGCGCATCAAGGCGGCGGGCAGCAGATGCTGCTCGCGGCCCGTGCCAATCAGCACCACCTCGGGCAGCGGATCGAGCAGCAGGGCGTCGATGTGCGCGGGCAACAGCGCGCCGACGTGCTCGGCACCCCAGGGCTTAGGCGACTGCTGCGGGGCGAACACGCAGGCGCTGGTGTGGCGCACGCCATTGACTTCGACATAACCCGGCCCGTAGGCGGAGACCATCTGCGTATCGGGGGAGAAGTCGGGCTGGAGTTTCATGACTGGACGGGTGCTGGCCGCTACATCTGGCTCGCGCAGGGGCGGGCGTGGGGGAAAGACGGCGCAAACCGAGGGAAATGCAGGGGTTGAAGGTGCAGATCAAGGTAAATTATAGGGTTCGCCTTCCGTATGGCGGGCGCGGATCTGAATCCCCTACCCTGAAGAGATGCGCTCAGGATGGGGATGAGTGGCCAGGGTGGCAGCACGCACGGTGTTTGTGCGGACGTTTTTTGTAGGCAGAGAGTGAGGTGGTTGTGCGCGAATTCCGGAAGTCCGACAAATTGGCCGATGTCTGCTATGACATCCGAGGTCCCGTGCTCGACAAGGCGCGGCAGATGGAAGAGGAGGGGCAGCGGATCATCAAGCTCAACATCGGCAATCTGGCTGTGTTCGGCTTCGAGCCGCCCGATGAGATCGTGCAGGACATGATCCACAACCTGCCCAGTGCGGCGGGTTACACCGATTCCAAGGGCCTGTTCGCGCCGCGCAAGTCCATCGTGCATTACACGCAGGAAAAGGGCATTGCGGGGGTGAGCATCGACGATGTGTTCATCGGCAACGGCGCCTCCGAGCTCATCAATATGAGCATGAACGCGCTGCTCAACAATGGCGACGAGGTGCTGATTCCCGCGCCGGATTACCCGCTCTACACCGCGTCGGTGGCACTTTCGGGCGGCAAGCCGGTGCACTACATCTGCGACGAACAGTCGGACTGGTATCCGGACATTGCCGACATCCGTAGCAAGATCACGCCCAACACCCGGGCCATCGTGGTGATCAACCCCAACAACCCGACCGGGGCGCTGTACCCGCGCGAGTTGCTCGAAGAGATCGTGCAAGTGGCGCGTGAGCACGAACTCATCGTGTTCGCCGACGAGATTTACGACAAGACGCTGTACGACGGCAACACCCACACCAGCATCGCCTCGCTGGCCGACGATGTGCTGTTCATCACCTTCAACGGCCTGTCGAAAAACTACCGCTCCTGCGGCTACCGCTCGGGCTGGATGGTGGTGTCGGGCAACAAACGGTGTGCGCGCGACTACATCGAGGGGCTGACCATGCTGGCCTCGATGCGCCTGTGCGCCAATACGCCGGGGCAGTTGGCGATTCAGACCGCGCTGGGCGGTTATCAGAGCATCAAGGATCTGGTCGCGCCGCAGGGGCGCCTGACCAAGCAGCGCGATCTGGCTTACGACCTGCTCACGCAGATTCCGGGCGTCAGCGTGGTGAAACCGAAGGCGGCGCTGTATATGTTCCCGCGGCTCGATCCCGAGATTTACCCCATCGCCGACGATCAACAGTTCGCCTACGACCTGCTGGCGCAGGAAAAAGTGCTGATCGTGCAGGGTACCGGCTTCAACTGGCCGCAGCCCGACCATTTCCGGCTCGTTTTTCTGCCCAATGCCGACGATCTGACGGAAGCCATCGGCCGCATCGCGCGCTTTCTTGAAACCCTCCGCAAGCGCAGCCGCGCGGCGGCCTGACTGCCTGACTTCCACTCCCGTCCTCTATGAAACCTTTACAGATTGCCCTTCTCGGCGCGGGCACCGTTGCCAGCGGCGTGGTCAAGGTGCTGGCGCGCAACCAGGAAGAGCTGCAGCGCCGCGCCGGGCGTGGCATTGCCCTCGCGGCGATTGCCGCGCGCAACCCCGACAAGGCGCGCGCCGCTTTAGGGGACGCTCTGCCCATCACCACGGATTTCATGGCGTTGGCGACCCGGCCCGACATCGACATCGTGGTCGAACTCATGGGGGGCATCAGCCCGGCGCGCGAGTTGGTGCTGGCGGCCATCGCTGCGGGCAAGCATGTGGTCACCGCGAACAAGGCCTTGCTGGCCATGCACGGCAACGAAATCTTCGCCGCGGCACAGGCCAAGGGCGTGATCGTGGCCTTCGAGGCGGCTGTGGCCGGCGGAATTCCCATCATCAAGGCGGTGCGCGAAGGGCTGGCGGGCAACCGCATCGAATGGATCGCGGGCATCATTAACGGCACCACCAATTTCATCCTGTCCGAGATGCGCGACAAGGGGCTGGATTTCGCCACCGTGCTCAAGCAGGCGCAGGCGCTGGGCTATGCCGAGGCCGATCCGACCTTCGACATCGAGGGCGTGGACGCGGCGCATAAAGCGACCATTCTCTGCGCCATCGCGTTCGGCGTGCCGGTGCAATTCGACAAAGCCTATGTCGAAGGCATTACCGCGCTGCAGGCCGCCGACATTCGTTACGCCGAGCAACTCGGCTACCGCATCAAGCTGCTGGGCATCACCAAAAACACCGGTGAGGGCATCGAGTTGCGCGTGCATCCCACTCTGATACCGGCCACACGTCTGATCGCCAATGTCGAAGGCGCGATGAATGCGGTGGTGGTGCAGGGCGACGCGGTCGGCCCGACGCTGTATTACGGCAAGGGCGCGGGCTCCGAGCCCACGGCCTCCGCCGTCATCGCCGACCTGGTGGACGTGACCCGGCTGCACACCGCCGATCCCGAGCACCGCGTACCGCATCTGGCCTTCCAGCCCGATGCGATGAGCGACTTGCCCATCCTGCCGATGGATCGGGTGGTCACCGCCTACTACCTGCGCCTGCGCGTGGCCGATCAGACCGGGGTGCTGGCCGATCTCACGCGCATCCTGGCCGATGAGGGTATTTCCATCGACGGTCTCATTCAGCGCGAGGCCGGGGAGGGCGAGCATCAGACCGATCTCATCATTCTCACGCATGACACCGTCGAGGCGCGCATGAATGCGGCCATCGGCCGCATGCAGACCCTGCCCAGCGTGCACGCGCCCATCGTGCGCATTCGTAAAGAGGAGTTGCGCTGATGCGTTATCTGAGCACCCGCGGCGAGTCCGCGACCCGAGGTTTTTCCGACATCCTGCTCGAAGGGCTGGCGCCCGATGGCGGGCTCTATCTGCCCGAACACTACCCGCAGATCGATCGCGCCACGCTGGCGCAATGGCGCGGGCTGTCTTACGCCGATCTGGCTTTTGAGATTCTGTCGCGTTTTATCACCGACATGCCGGCGGACGATCTGCGCGCGCTGATCGCCAAGACCTACACGCCCGAGGTGTTCGGCGGCCATGCCGAGATCGTGCCGCTCAAACCGCTGAAAGGCGATCCGGGTATGGCGCTGCTGGGCTTGTCCGAAGGGCCCACGCTGGCGTTCAAGGACATGGCCATGCAGTTGCTCGGTAATCTGTTCGAGTACGCGCTGGCCCGCCAGCACAGCGAACTCAATATTTTCGGCGCGACCTCGGGCGATACCGGCAGCGCGGCCGAATATGCCATGCGCGGCAAGCGCGGTATTCGCGTGTTCATGCTTTCGCCCTTCGGCAAGATGAGCGCGTTCCAGACCGCGCAGATGTATTCGCTGGCCGACGCCAACATCCACAACATTGCGGTGCAGGGCGTGTTCGACGATGCGCAGGACATGGTCAAGGCCGTGTCCAACGACCTCGACTTCAAGCGCCGCTGGCGCATCGGCACGGTCAACTCCATCAACTGGGCGCGGCTTGCGGCGCAGGTCGTCTATTACTTTGCCGGTTACTTCCAGGCCACGCGCAGCAACGACGAGCAGGTGAGCTTCACCGTCCCGTCGGGCAACTTCGGCAACATCTGCGCCGGGCATGTGGCGCGCATGATGGGTCTGCCGATCCGCAAGCTGGTGCTGGCCACGAACGAAAACAACGTGCTCGACGAGTTCTTCCGCACCGGCGTCTATCGTCCGCGCAAATCGGCGGAAACACACCACACCTCCAGCCCGTCGATGGACATCTCCAAGGCCTCGAACTTCGAGCGCTTCATCTTCGATCTGCTCGGGCGCGACGCCTCGCGCGTCCATTCGCTGTTCGCAGGCGAACTGCCGAGCAAGGGCTTTTTCGACCTCTCGGCCGATCCGGCGTTTGCCAGGATTGCGGCCGACTACGGTTTCGCCTCGGGCGGCAGCACCCATGCCGACCGGCTCGCCACCATCCGCAGCGTGTGGCAGGGCAGCGAACGGCTGATCGACACCCATACCGCCGACGGCGTGAAGGTGGCGCGCGAGCACCTGGAGCCGGGCGTGCCCATGCTGGTGCTCGAAACGGCGCTGGCCGCCAAGTTCCCCGAAACGATTCAGGAAGCCGTGGGTACCTGCCCGCAGCGCCCGGCCGGACTCGAAGACCTCGAACGCCGCCCGCAGCGTTTTGCCGTCATGCCGGTCGAGGTGGAGGCGGTGAAGTCCTATATTGCGATGCACTGCGGCGCGGGGCTGGCGGGCTCCTGATGAAGGTCGTCGGATTTGCCGGGTTTTCCGGCAGCGGCAAGACCACTTTGGTCGAGGCGCTGGTCAAGCGGTTCGTGCAACAGGGGTTGCGGGTGTCGGTGCTCAAACACGCGCATCACCGCTTCGAGTTCGATCATCCGGGTAAAGACACCTGGCGGCACCGCGAGGCCGGCGCGTTTGAGGTGCTGGCCGCGTCCGACCGCCTGATCACGCTGCAGCGCCGTCTGCCAGAGCCGCGAGAGCTTGGGGCGCCCGAGCTTTTGCCCATGCTCGATCCAGCCGCTGACTGGGTGTTTGTCGAAGGCTTCAAGCAGGCCCGGCTTCCCAAGGTTGAAGTGTGGCGCGCCAGCACCGGGCGCCCTCTGTGCTACCCCGAGGATGCGCAGGTTCTCGCTATCGCCACCGACTCGTCGCAGCAACTCCCGCAGCCCGCCCCTGCCGCCGTCCTCGACATCAACGCCCCGGCTGCCGTGGCCGACTGGTTGACGGACAATGCCCCCAAATTCGAGTACCTGCCATGACTTCGCCAGCTTCACCTCTGATCGATCCCGATGTCGCTTTGCAGCGTCTGCTGGCCGCTGCGAGCCCGATTAGCGAGACCGAGACGCTGCCGCTCTCATCCGCTCTTGGTCGGGTGTTGGCGCAAGAGGTGCGTTCCACCATCGACGTGCCCCCCGCTGACAACACCGCGATGGACGGCTACGCCTTGCGCAGCGCCGATGTGTCTGCCGCGGGCACCTGCCTGCCGGTGAGCCAGCGCATTCCGGCCGGCGCCGTGCCGCAGCCCCTGCAGCCGGGAACGGCGGCGCGCATTTTTACTGGCGGGCTCATTCCACCGGGCGCGGACGC
Organism: Thiomonas sp. OC7; assembly: GCF_900634595.1. Taxonomy (NCBI): domain Bacteria; kingdom Pseudomonadati; phylum Pseudomonadota; class Betaproteobacteria; order Burkholderiales; genus Thiomonas; species Thiomonas sp. OC7. Next base: position 3,369,846 of record NZ_LR131953.1, read on the forward strand.
CGTGGTGATGCAGGAACAATGCGCCGCCGAGGGTGATGCGGTGCGCATCAACGCGCAGCCCAAGGTCGGCGATTGGGTAAGGCGGCGCGGCCTGGATGTGGCGGCTGGCAGCGTGGTGCTCGCAGCCGGTCAACGCCTGCGACCGCAGGGTCTCGGGCTGGCCGCTTCCGTGGGAGTGGCCTCGCTACGAGTGCGTCGCAAGCCGCGTGTGGCGATTTTGTTCACCGGCGACGAACTTGCCATGCCCGGCGAGCCGCTACGCCCCGGCGCCATTTACAACTCCAACCGCTTTGTCATCCGCGCCCTGCTGGAAACCGCGGGATGCGAGGTGACCGATTTCGGCATCGTGCCCGATCAGCTCGAGGCTACCCGCGCCGTGCTGCGCCAAGCCGCGCTGGGCCACGACCTCGTGGTGTCCACCGGGGGCATGTCGGTGGGCGAGGAAGACCACGTCAAACCCGCGGTGCAGGCCGAAGGCGCGCTCGATCTGTGGCAGATCGCCATGAAGCCTGGCAAGCCGCTGGCCTTCGGCCATCTGCGCCGCAGCGAAGAACAGGGCGAAGCCGCCTTCATCGGTCTGCCCGGCAATCCGGTGTCGAGCTTCGTGACCTTTCTCCTTTTTGTGCGGCCCTTTTTGCTCGCCTTGCAGGGCGCAGGGCAAACCGCCGTGCAGACGCTGCCGGTGCGCGCCGCGTTCGATTGGCCCAAGCCGGACAGGCGCCGCGAATATCTGCGCGTTCGGCTCAACGCGCAAGGCGAGGCCGAGCTGTTTGCCTCGCAGAATTCCGCGGTGCTCACCTCGACCGTCTGGGCCGACGGCCTGGTGGACAACCCGCCGCAGCAGCCCATCGCCCGTGGCGATGTGCTGCGCTACCTTCCGTTTTCATCCTTGCTGCAGGGCTGACCCATGCTCGTTCAGATTCGGTATTTCGCCAGCGTGCGCGAAATCGTCGGTGTGCCTCAAGAAACGCACGACCTGCCCGAAGCGGTGCTCACCGTGGGGCAGGCGCGCGACTGGCTGCGGGCGCAGGGCGGGCGCTACGCCCTGGCGCTGGCGGCTGAAAAACCGCTGCGCATGGCGTGCAATCAGCTCATGTGCGACGGCGACACAGCGCTGCAGCCCGGCTGCGAAGTCGCGTTTTTTCCGCCCGTCACCGGGGGCTGAACGCATGGAGCCGATCACCATTCGCATCCAGACCGAGCCGTTCGACCTGGGTGCAGAAATGCAGGCGCTGCGGGCTGGGCGGCTGGATGTGGGCGCGATCGCCAGTTTTGTCGGGCTTTGCCGCGATCATCATCCGGGCGTTTGCGACCCCGGCCATGTGCAGGCGATGGAACTGGAGCATTACCCTGGCATGACCGAGCGCGCCATTGCCGACATGGTGCACGAGGCACAGGCGCGCTGGCCCTTGCTGGGTGTCACGGTGATTCACCGCGTGGGCCGCCTGCTGCCGGGCGACGACATCGTGCTGGTGCTGGTGGCCAGCGCCCACCGCGCCGCGGCCTTTGCCGCCTGCGAATTTTTGATGGATTACCTCAAAACCCAGGCGCCGTTCTGGAAGAAGGAAACCACGCCCGAGGGCGGTCAGTGGGTCGATGCCCGCGAATCCGACGACGCCGCTCTGCGCCGTTGGGGCGTCGAGTCCGGCAACGCCGGCTAAGCATCCCTGGGTTGCCCTCGGGTTGACCCGCTAGGCGCTCGATGTCCCATCGATTACACCCGGATACATCTGGGTTCGCGAGGGGATGTCATGCAAGCCACAAGACGACAGGTATTGATCGCAGCGCTCTGCGCGGTGTCCAGCAGCGCAGCAAACGCCGCTGCACAGCTGGTGCAAACGCCCTACAAGGCGCCGATGAAAGTGGTGTTCGAGTTTTACCTCGACGACCCCGCAACCCTTTCCAATGCGCTGTTCTGGGTGCGCTCGGTGTTCAACACGGTGCAGGCCTCGCCCTATGACTTCTCGCCCGAAGATGTGCAGGCCGTCGTGGTGTTGCACGGCACCGAGATTGCCGCCACCGTTATCCGCAATCAGGACCGTTATCGTGAAGCCGTCGAGCGCATGCGCTATTACGCGCAGATGGGCGTGAAGTTCAAGGTGTGCGGACAGGCGGCGCACGATTTCGGCTACACCCCGGCGGATTTTCTGGACTTCATCGAAATAGTGCCCAACGCCATGACCGAGTTGATCTATTGGCAGCAGCAGGGTTATGCCCTGATCATTCCGCGCATCCTGATCAAGCGGGAATCGACCGATCACATCCGCTGATTTTTTGCGCTCTCTCAGTAAAAACCCCTACGAACGCTCGTTCGTTTTCTCCTGCTTGCGAATGACACATTCGGATACCCGAATTTGTAAACGGCTGGGCTAATCTCCGACACGTCAGCGCACCGGCGATGGATGCCGGTGAAAAAACCGAAGGTTGGCCGCCCCTGGCGCGTCAGCCGAGCCTGGAGACCCGTTCCATGTCCACACCCAAAAAACTGGGGCCGCTGCAGTTCATTCTGCTGGCGATTCCCTGCGTTGCCGTGCTCGCCATTCCCTACTTCAACAAGCTGGAACCCAGCGTGTTCGGCATTCCCTTCTTCTACTGGTGGCAACTCGTCTGGGTGCCGCTGTCCGGGGTGTTCATCGCCATCGTCTACAAGATGGTCGTGCCGTCTGGAAGCGGAGACTGACGCCATGAATGTCGTTGCCACCGTTGTTTTTGTCGCGTTGTTTGTCGGTATCGCGGTTCTGGGATTCGCCTCGGCGCATTGGCGCAAGGGGGATATGAATCATCTGCATGAGTGGGGTCTGGGCGGGCGACGCTTCGGCACTTGGATCACCTGGTTCCTCATCGGGGGTGACCTTTACACCGCTTACACCTTCGTGGCCGTGCCCGCGCTGGTGTTCGGTGCCGGGGCGCTGGGTTTCTTTGCGCTGCCTTACACCGTGCTGGTGTATCCCATGGTGTTCGCCATCTTGCCGCGTCTGTGGATCGTCGCGAAAAAGCACAACTACATCACCGCGTCCGATTTCGTCGCCGGACGCTACGGCAGCCCGGCGCTGGCGCTGGCGATCGCGGTGACCGGCATCGTCGCCACCATGCCCTATATCGCGCTGCAGCTCGTGGGCATTCAGGTGGTGATCGGCGGGCTGGGTTTTTCCACACAGGGGCTGATGGGGGATGTGCCTCTGGTCATCGCCTTTGTCATTCTGGCTGCGTTCACCTATACCAGCGGGCTGCGCGCCCCAGCGTCCATTGCGGTGGTCAAGGATCTGCTGGTCTACATCACGGTGATCGCGCTCATCATCGTGGTGCCGTACAAGCTCGGCGGCTTCGGCAACATTTTCGCCGCCATTCCGAAGGGGCATCTGCTGCTGCCGCCGGTGAAAGACGGCAACCTGGGCCTGCAGACGTTCTATCCGACTTTGGCTTTTGGTTCGGCGCTGGCGCTGATGCTGTATCCGCACGCCACCACGGCCGTGCTCTCGGCCAAGGGGCCCAACACCCTGCGCCGCAACTGGGTGTTCCTGCCCGCATACTCCTTCATGCTCGGCCTCATCGCGCTGCTCGGTTATATGGCCTATGCCTCGGGCATTGCCAAGCTGCCTGATCTGGCGCCTTACTTCAAGCAGTACGGCCCGCAGTTCGCCATGCCGGGTCTGCTGCTGCACTACTTCCCGAGCTGGTTTGTCGGGGTGGGTTTTGCGGCGGTGGCGATTGGTGCGCTGGTGCCCGCGGCCATCATGTCGATCGCAGCGGCCAACCTGTTCACCCGCAATATCTACAAGCCCTATATCAATCCGAACTGCAGCACGCGCAAGGAAACCGAGATGGCCAAGCTGGTATCGTTGCTGGTCAAGTTCGGTGCGCTGCTGTTTATCGTGTTCCTGCCGCTGACCTACGCCATTCAGCTCCAACTGCTGGGCGGTATTCTGATTTTGCAGACCCTGCCGGCCATCGTCTCAGGCATCTACACCCGCTGGTTCGACGCCAAGGCGCTGCTGCTGGGTTGGGCGGCGGGTCTGGTCTGGGGCGTCTGGGCGGCGTCGCTCAGCGGCTTCAAGGCCTCGGGCTATGGGCTGCACATTGCGGGCATGGTGATTCCGGCTTACATCGGCTTGTACGCGCTGGTGATCAACTTCGTGGTCGCCATCGTCGCCACCCTGGTCATCGGTGCCTTGGGCATGGCCAACAAGCAGGATGCAACCGTGGCCGCAGACTACGCGGGCTAACGACATAAGACAAGTTTCTGCTCCCTGAAGATCGCGCGCCGGAGGTTTGACTCCGGCCGAACGCGACGGTAGTGCCAAGGGCCGACAGCAGTCGGCCCTTGGTTTTTGTATGCTGCGCACTCACCCCGGAGATCCCCCATGCTGCTCACCGCCATCCTGCTGCTCATTGCCTCGCAACTGCCCATCGTCGCGGCGGGCAAGGCCAAGTCGGGCACGTTTCGCTCCAAGGAAAACCGCTACGACAACAACGAGCCCCGGCTCTGGATGGAGCGGCAGACCGACCCACGCAGACGCCGTGCCAACGCGGCGCAGGCCAACAGCTTCGAGGCCTTGCCGTTTCTGTTTGCGGCGGCCTTGTTTGCCCTGTATCTGAAAGCGCCGCTGGAACTGATCAACGGCCTGCTGGTCGCTTGGCTGGTGTTGCGTGCGGTTTATCTCTGGTGCTACCTCAACGACCGCGCCTCGTTGCGCTCGGCGGTGTGGGGGCTTGCGCTGCTGGTCAACATCGCCCTGTTGTTTGCCCCGTTCTATGGATAAGCAGGTCGCTTCAACACAGCCTGCGCGCAGTGCGCTCGACGGCCTGCGCGTGCTCGAACTCGGCAGCCTGATTGCCGGGCCGTTTGCCACCCGGCTGATGGCCGAGTTCGGCGCGGACGTGATCAAGATCGAGTCGCCCGCACGCGGCGATGATCCGGGCGGCGATCCGCTGCGCAGTTGGCGCAAGCTGCACAAAGGCGAGTCGCTGTGGTGGACCGCGCAGGCGCGCAACAAACGCTGCATCACAGTCAATCTCAAACACCCGCAGGGTCGCGACATCGTGCTGCGGCTCGCGGCGCGGGCCGATGTGGTGGTGGAGAACATGCGTCCCGGCGCACTCGAAAAGCTCGGCCTGGGTTGGGACGACCTGCGTGCCGTCAACCCCAGTCTGGTGATGGTGCGCATTTCCGGCTTCGGCCAGACCGGGCCGATGCGCCTGCAGCCGGGTTTTGGCGCCATTGCCGAGGCCATGGGCGGCATGCGCTATGTCACCGGCGACCCGGATCGCCCGCCCATGCGCGCCAATCTGTCGCTGGGCGACTCCATCGCGGCGTTGCACGCCACCATGGGCGCGCTCATGGCGCTGCGCCACCGCGACGCCACCGGCGGGCGGTGGAACGGGGAGCAGGGCGGCGAAGGGCAGTTGGTCGATGTGGCGCTGACCGAGAGCGTGTTCAATCTGCTGGAAAGCACGCTGATGGAATACAGCTACGACGGCACGGTGCGGCAGCGCACGGGAACGAGCATTCCGGGCATCACGCCGTCCAACGTCTATCGCAGCAAGGGCGGCGAGTGGGTGCAGATTTCGGGCAATGGCGATGCGATTTTCAAGCGGCTGATGCTGGCCATCGGCCGCGCCGATATGGCCGAGGATGCCGGGCTGGCGCGCAATCCAGGCCGCATGGCGCGCGCCGACGAGATCGACGCGGCCATACAGCAATGGGCTGCGGGACAAGAGCCCGAAGCCATCGTGCAGGCCATGCGTGCGGCCGAGGTGCCCGCCACCCGCATCTACAGCATTGCCGATGTGGCGGCCGATGCCCAGTTTCGCTCGCGCGGCATGATCGAGCCGCACGCTCTGGCCGACGGCACGCCGGTCGATTTGCCCGCGCCCGCGCCCCGCTTGTCAGCCACGCCAGGAGCCACGCGCTGGCTCGGCCCGGCGCTGGGGGCGCACACCGATGAGGTGTTGGCCGAACTGGGTCTGGACGCCGGGCAGATCGCCGCGTTGCAGCAAGACGGCGCGGTCTGAACGCGTGATCGCGCTTACTGCTGCGCGACGTCGATCAGTTTTTTGTCCCGCGTCTGCACGCTGTAGTGCAGTTCTTTGCGCTGACGCTCGGCAACCTTGACAGGCTGGCGCACGATGTTGCGGCGCTTGACCTGCGGTTTGCGTTCGGCCACTACGCGCCGTTTGACCACCTTACGCTCGGCCACGATGCGCCGCTCGTCCGCCTGGCGCTCAGCCACGAAAATGCGCGGGGTGTGCGTGACGTAAATGGTCACGAACTGACCCTTACGGAAAATGCCGCGCTCGGTCGTGCGGTTCCACTGCGCCACTTGCAACGGGCTGAGGTGATAGCGGTGCGCTACGCCCTGCACCGAGTCGCCATATCGGCCGACGCGCAGCACCATGCGACGCCCCGGCGGGGCTTCGGGCGCAAAGGCCAGCACCGCGTTTTCGGCGACGGCTGCGCTGACGTTTTTATTGCTGCCGTCATCCGCCTTGGGAATCAGCACGGTCGAACCGGCCCGGATGAGCTGCCGCGCCGGAATGTCATTGGTCTCGCGCAGCACGGCTTCGCTGACCTTGAGGTCGCTCGCCAGTTGCATCGGCGACTGAGTAGCTTTGACGGTGTAGGCCGTCCAGGTGGACAGCGGGCCGTTGTAAGCCTGCAGCGCTTGCGCAAAGTGCGTGGCGTTGTCGTAGGGCAAGAGAATGCGCGGGTTCGTCGCCCCCAGGATCACCGGCTTGGTGTAGGAGGGGTTGAGCGAGCGGAACTCGTCGGGCGTCAGGCCGGCCAGTTTGGCAGCCAGCGACACGTCGATATCGCGCGTGATGGTGACCGCCTTGAAGTAGGGATGATCGGGAATGTCGGGCAGGGTGATGCCGTACTTGCTCGGATCGGAAATGATGTCTTTCACCGCCTGCAGCTTGGGGTAGTAGTTGCGGGTTTCGTTGGGCATGCGCAGGTCTTGGTAATCGACCGGCAGGTTGTGCGCCTTGTTGTAGGCAATGGCGCGTTGCACACTGCCTTCGCCCCAGTTGTAGGCCGCCAGGGCGAGCTGCCAGTTGCCGAACATGTTGTAGAGGTTCTGCAGATAGTCGAGCGCGGCGTTGGTCGAGGCCAGCACGCTGCGGCGATCATCCTGGAACATGTTCTGCTTGAGGTTGTAGTGCTTGCCGGTGGACGGAATGAACTGCCACATGCCCACAGCGTGGGCCACCGAGCGCGCGTCGGGGTTGTAGGCGCTCTCGATAAAAGGCAGTAGCGCCAGCTCGGTGGGCATGCCGCGCTTTTGCACTTCCTGCACGGTGTAGTAGAGGTATTTGCGCGCGCGCTCGGTCATGCGGGCGACATAGTCGGGCCGGGTGGTGTACCACTGCGCGGCCTGCGCCACCAGCGGGCTGTCCATATTGGGAATGGCGAAACCGGCGCGGATGCGTTGCCAGATGTCGTTGTACTGAGGGGTGATGTCCTTGGTGTCGTCTTGCAGCGCCGTTTGCTCCGCGGGAGTGATGGCGCTGTTGCCGACCACCTCGGCCTTGAGCGGTGTGCCGGGTTCAGCGGCTGCGGAAGCGGCGGCGGTAGAACTGCTGGGCGGTGGGGTTAGAGATGAGGCGGCGGTTTTTTCGGAGGGAGGGACGGCGGCGCATCCGGCGGCCATTGCGACCATTGCACCCAAAGCCCAAAATCGCAGTCGTCTCAGTTGCCGCATCGGTTCTCACCCCTTGAAATCGTTTTTCCACTCTCGCAGCCAGGCCAGCGCCTGCACCGCGTCCCCGGGCTTTTGGCCCTTGTGCTGCTCCAGCGCCTGCAGCACGCCGGGCTGGTCGGTGCGCAGGAACGGGTTGATCTGCTTCTCCAGGCCGATATGGCTCGGCAAGGTGGGCAGCCCTTTGGCGCGCAAGGCCAGGCACCGTTTCTGGTGCGCCACCACCGCCTCGTTCAGGGGATCTGCAGCCCGTGCGAATTGTAGATTAGAGAGGGTGTACTCGTGGGCACAATTTACTGTCGTATTTTCAGGGAGTTGCGACAGTTTGTTTAAAGAATGGTGCATCTGGGCCGGAGTTCCTTCAAACAGACGACCGCAGCCTGCGGAAAACAGCGTGTCGCCGCAGAACAGCGAAGGCGGCTCCTCGCCCTGCAGCGCGGTGGCCACATAGGCGATATGCCCCAGGGTGTGGCCCGGCACTTCCAGCACCTCCAAACGCAGGGGCCAGCCCGTCGGCGAGAACTCATCGCCCTGGCGCATGGCCTGCGTGCGTGCGGGAATGGCCTCGGCGGCTGGCCCCCAGACGGGCGGCTCATCGGCGGGGTGCTTCGCCTGCCACCACTGCAGCAACTCGCGAATGCCGCCCACATGGTCGCTGTGATGGTGGGTGACTAGAATGCCGCGCAGTTCCAGGCCGCCCCGTTCCAGGGCGCCAATCACCGACGCGGCGTCGCCCGGGTCGACCACCAAAGTGCGCGGATCGTTCGCGTCGGGCCTAATCAACCAGATGTAGTTATCGCGAAAGGCAGCAAGCGCTTCTGTATGCATGGTGACTCCGATCTGTGGCCGTTGATGAGCCTGCAGCACTGGTTGCAGACACCTCCTGGTCGCTACGCCCTGGCTTGGGAACAGAGCCAGATCGACCGCGTGGTGACCGACATTTTCGGCTATCACGCGCTGCAACTCGGCAATCCGGCTTTGCAGGGGCTGGCGCACAACCGCATGCCGCATCGCTGGCTGGCGCTCGACGGCGCCGAGTCGGCCCAGCCCGATCTGCCCGGCGTGCGCCCAGCCTGCCTGCTGCCCGAGCATTACGGCGGCGAGCCGGTCTATGCCGAGCCCGGCCTGGTGGACGCCGTGGGCGTGGCGGCGGAAAACGCACAGCTTCCCCCCGAGCCGCAGCCTGCCGACGCCCACGCCATTCATACCGAGCATCTGCAATGCGACTTCACCGCGCTGCCGTTTCCCGCCCAATCGCTTGATCTGGTCGTGCTGCCGCACACCCTGGAGTGGGTGGACGATCCGCACGCCTGCCTGCGCGAAGTGGACCGCGTGCTGGTGCCCGGCGGGCAGATCGTCATCAGCGGCTTCAACACCTGGAGCCTGTGGGGCGTGCGACAACTGGTCGGGCGCGTGGGCGGCGGCTGGTATCTGCCACAGCACGGCGAATTTCTCGCCCCCCGCCGCGTGCGCGACTGGCTGCGGCTGCTCAGCTTTGAAGTCACCCAAGGCCGCTTCGGCTGCTACCGCCCCGCGCTGTGCTCGCCGCTGTGGCTGCACCGCTGGCGCTTTATGGACCAGGCGGGAGACCGCTGGTGGCCCGTGTTCGGCGCGGTGTATTTTCTTGCGGCGATCAAGCGCGTGCCCGCCATGCGTCTGGTCGGCAAGGTGGAAATGCGCACCCAGCGTCGCGCCGTGGCGCTGCGACCCATCGCGCAGCGCCAGGCGAAAACAAAAATCTGAACCCTATGACCAGCGAATCCGACAACGAGATCATTATCTACACCGACGGCGCCTGCAAAGGCAACCCCGGCCCCGGCGGCTGGGGCGTGGTGCTGCGCAGCGGCGCCCATGAAAAAACCCTGCACGGTGGCGAGCCGCAAACCACCAACAACCGCATGGAACTGATGGCCGCCATCATGGCGCTCGAAGCCCTCAAGCGCCCCAGCGTCGTGCTGCTGCACACCGATTCGCAATACGTGCTCAAGGGTATGACGGAATGGATCGTCGGCTGGAAGCGGCGCGGATGGACCACCGCCGACAAAAAGCCGGTGAAAAACGTCGATCTGTGGCAACGCCTGGAAAAAGCCGCCGCGCCCCATACCCTGCGCTGGGTGTGGGTGCGAGGCCACACCGGCGACCCCGGTAACGAACAGGCCGACGCCCTGGCGAACCAGGGCGTGGAGGCGGCGGGACGGGGGTAGGTCACTGCGCCGCAACGCCCATTCACTCGACTGAAAGTCGGAACTTCATCGGCGTCTCTGAGGGGTCTTTGGTGAAGTCCGGGGATGCCGGTGAAAGGGCCGACGGGAATTTGAGGCGCTTTGCCAGTAGCGGTGTTGCCGTCTGCAGGTTCTCCATGACTTGCATGACGCTGCCCGCACCTGTGAGATAGAAACGCTTGAGCGCCGTCTTGGCCGCCGAGTTCTTGGATCGGTCGCAGACGTCCTCCACAAAACCGGGCCAGTTGGAGCGATCCATCAAGACCGTACAGACCGAGATGGAAATGGACAATGGCCGGGCTGCATGCCACCACAGCATGGGAATGAAAATAGTCTGCCCGGGCTTGAGCACCGCGCGGTAGGCCGTGGCTTCGGCCATGCGCGGAAAGCGGCTCAGATCCGGCGTGGCCGGGTTGTCCACCTGTGACCAGTTTTTCTGGCCGGGGCGTGGGTAGAGCTTGTCGCCGTCCTCGGGTGGAAAGAGATAGAACTCCTTGTCGCCGTAGATTTCGGTGATCTGCGCGTGGGCGTGCTCCAAATCGTAATGCATCACCGGAAACTTGCTGCCCACACCCCCCATGAGCAGTTTGAGAAAGCCGTCGGGACGGCGCCAGCGCTCGGGCATCAGCGGGCTCGCATGGCGACCCGCAAAGGCGTAGGCATTTTGCGGACGGAGATCGGCCAGCAGTTGCGGCAGGTGATCGTGGATGAACAGGCGATAGAGGTAAGGTCCCGGCGCATCGACGGTCGATGCCTCGACGGCATCGACGAAGTCGCGCATCGCCATGCGTTTGGTGTAGGACACCTGCACGGTTTGGTCGCCGAACTTGTCGCGGAAATATCCGGGCGTCCATCGGCTCAGCGCCGGCCACTCACGCACCGAGGCGTCAATGACCACGGGCCGATTCTTGCGAACGTACTCGTGCAGGAACTCGTTGTAGGGCAGGTCCTGTGCCCGCACCACGTCGATGGCGAGGGGCGGGCGGGTTTGCAGTGGCTGGGCGCGTGCGCGATCAGGTCCACCTCCAATCGGTGTGGCTTGCTGCATGGTTTGAACTCCAGGAAATGTGCATGATGGGCAGCCTTCTTTGGGCGGCGTCAGTTTGCTGAGTGTGTCGAACTGCTGGTCACTTTCCCGAACAGGCGCTGGAAGAGACTCTTTTTGCCACTGGGTGCGGCTTGTTCTGTTTTGTCGTATTCGAGGGCGATCTGCCGCAATGAATCGAATACGTAATGACGGGGGCCGAGGCGTTTTCCCGTTAATTTCTCCATGCGCGAGACGGCCTGCATGACCAGCAGCGAGTGGCCGCCCAGATCAAAGAAGTTGTCGTCGGGCTCGATATGCGGGGTGGCGAGTAGCTCGGCCCAGAGGGCGGCGAGCTGTCGCTCCGTCTCGGTTTGCAGGCGGTCTGCAGCAGGTGCGGCTGCGGCGGGCGCCCTTGGCGAAGCGACGGGCGATGCGGTCGAAGCCGGGCTGCTGACACTCACCGTGCCCCGCAAGGCGGGCAAATCCGCGAGCGCGGTCTCGGGGTGCGCCATGGCGTCGACGAGCAACTGGCTGTACTGCGCCATCCACGCCGCCACGCGAAGGGCCTCGAACACGTCGGTGTTGTAGGTCAACCCACCCATCACGCCGCTGGGGGTGTTGAGGAACCACAGGCGAACGTCCTCGGCTGCGGCAGGTTGATAGACCTTGAGATTCTCCTGCTCCAGGGTTCCCCAGTGGGTGTTTCGCTGTCGCACATCCTGATACGAGAAGAAGGCCTGATAGATCGGTGTGCGACTGTCGTCTCGCGGCGGACTAACTAAGCGCAATAGCTGCTCGAACGGTACGTCAGGAGCAGCATAGGAGCTCAGCATCACCTCGCGCACTTGCCGTACCAAGGAAGCAAACGATTGCGTCGGATCTGGGCGTATCCGCAGCGGCAAGGCGTTGACGAAAAAGCCCATGACCCTCTCCAGATCCACCGTGGGCCGCCCGCGTACCGGCGTGCCGATGACCAGATCGGTCTGGCCCGATTGCCGCCACAGCAGCGCCGCGAAGGCGCTGAGCAACACCATGTAGGGCGTGGCGTTTTGCTGCAATGCGAATTGGCGCAGGCTGGCAAACCAATCGGCCGGGTGGCTGAACCAGAAGGTGTCGCCGCCACCGGTCATGCGCTTGGGGCGGGGGCGGTCTGCGGGCAGATTCAGCGGCGCGGGCAACGGGGTGAGTTGATCGCGCCAGTAGCCGAGCTGGCGCTGAAGATCGGGCGTTTCGAGCCATCGCCGTTGCCAGGCGGCGTAGTCGCCATAGGTGACGGGAAGCGGCGCCAGATCGGGCGCGCGGCCTTCTGCAAAGGCGGGGTAGAGCGCCGCCATTTCGTCGTAAATGAGATCGAACGACCAACCGTCCCAGATGATGTGGTGCGGCATGAAAAACAGCACATGGTCGTCTTCCGCCAGACGGTAGAGCCCCAGTTTGAACAGCGGCAGTTCGCTCAGATCGAAGACCTCGGCGCTGCGGGCCTGCAGCCTTTTCATCAATTCGACCTCGCGGTCGGCAGGGGGCAGGGCGGAGAGGTCGTGAATCTCGCCCAGTTGCACGGTCAGTTCGGGAGCGACGATCTGCAGCGGCGCGCCGTCTTGCTCCACGATCACTGTGCGTAGGCTGGCTTGGCGTGCCACCATGGCGTTGAGCGCGCGTTCGAGTGCGACGATATCCAACGCCCCACGCAGGCGATGCGCGGAAGGGGTGTTGTAGGTTGGCAGCCCAGGGTCGAGCTGTTCGAGGAACCAGATGCGCCCCTGCTGCAGCGAGGCGGGCGCGACGGTCTGCTCGCTGCGGTGCGCAATGGCTTCGACCTTGGCGCTATCGTCCTGGGCGTGGGTGTCGATCCAGCGCGACAGACCGTCGATGCTGGGCGCATCGAAGACGGTGCGCATTTGCACATCCAGACCGGTTTGCTCACGCAGTCGTGCGGCGAGCTGCGCCGCCAGCAGCGAATGCCCGCCAAGGGAGAAAAAGTCGTCGTCGAGTGCCATGCCGGGCAGGCGCAGCACCTGCTCCATCACTTCGGCCACCCGCTTTTGCGTGGGCGTCTGCGGAAGTCTGCGCTCGGCCTTGACCGGCCCGCCGCCGCTGATAGGCGATGGCAGGCGCTTACGGTCGATCTTGCCGTTGGGCAAGAGTGGAAGCGTCTGCAGCGCAACGATGTGCTGCGGAATCATGTAGGCGGGCAGGTCTTGCTGCAGATGCTTGCGCAACTGCGCGGGGTCCAACTCCACCTGTGCGGATCGCGGAACCACATAGGCCACCAGCCGGGCATCGCCCGGGGTGTCTTCGCGCACCATCGCCACCGCCTGCGCGACTTCGGGGTGATGGGTGAGGTGGGTTTCAATGTCGCCCAGCTCGATGCGAAAGCCGCGCAGCTTCACCTGGAAGTCGAGCCGCCCGAGGTGTTCGAGCTGGCCGTCGTTGCGCCAGCGGCCACGGTCGCCAGTGCGGTATAGGCGGGTGCCGGGTTCGGTGGAAAACGGGTCGGACACGAAACGATCCGCCGTGAGCGCCTCACGTTGCCAATAGCCCAGGGCGACGCTGGCCCCGCCGATGTGGATTTCGCCGGGCACGCCAATCGGGCAAAGATTGCCGCGAGGGTCGAGCACCCACACCTGGGTGTTGGCCAGCGGCGTGCCGATGGCGATGCCTGCGGCGCCGTCTTGCACCCGCCAGCAAGTGGACCACACGGTGGTTTCCGTCGGGCCGTACATATTCCACACCGCGCCGCAACTGCGCTGCAACTGCGCGGCGAGGTCGGCAGGCAGGGGTTCGCCGCCGACCAGGGCTTTGAGCTTGCTATGGCCCGCCCAGTCTGCGCTGAACAGCAAGCGCCAAGTGCTCGGCGTGGCTTGCAGGGCCGTGACCGGGTGGGTTTGCAGCAGGTCGCGCAGGGCGAAGCCATCGGCGGCTTGTTCGCGGCTGGACAGCAGCACGGTGGCGCCGACGGCGAGCGGCAGCAGGAGTTCGAGTACGGCAATGTCGAACGACAGCGTGGTGACGGCCAGCAGCATGTCGCCGGACGTCAGGCCAGGGCGTTGGGCGACCGCGAGCAGAAAGTTCACTACGGCGCGATGCGGCAGCATGACGCCCTTGGGTTTGCCGGTGGAGCCCGAGGTGTAAATCATGTAGGCCAGCGAGTCGGGCGTGGCGTCGCGCGCGGCATCTGCGGCTGGCGGGGTGTCGGGCTGGGCGGCGATTTCAGCGGCATCGCCGTCGAGCCACAGACTTTGCGCGCGCGGCCAGGGCAGGGCGTCGGCTGAGGTGGACTTGGCGATCAGCAGGGCGAGGTCGGCGTCTTCGGCCATGTCGGCCAGGCGCGAGGTGGGAAAGCTCGGGTCCAGCGGCACATAGCCTGCACCGGCGACCAGAACACCCAGCAAAGCGGGCAGCATGTCGGCGTCGCGGGGCAGGCACAGGCCGACGCGCGAGCCGCGCTGCACGCCGCGTGCGCGCAGCGTGTGGGCGATGCGATGCGCCTGCGCCCAGAGTTGGGCGTAGGACATCGGGCTAGCGCCGCAGATTTGCGCGGTGGCGTCGGGCGTGCGCGTGGCCTGCGCATGTAGCAGCTGGTGCAGCAGCAGGCCGGGAGGCAGCGGCGACGACGTGGCATTGAGCTGCGCCAGTTGCTGCCGGTCGGCGTCGGTGACGATGTCGATGGCGCCGAGCGCCGCATCGGGCGCGGCACAGAGATGCGTCAGCAAGGCTTGGTAGCTCGCCAGCCAGCGGCGCACGGTGGCTTCGTCGAACAGCGCGGTGGCGTATTGGCACTCGAGCCGAAGGCCGCCGTTGACCACGGGGACGGCATTGATGGACAGTTCGAAGTTCTCGGCCTGCCGCGGGTTGTAAACCGTACTGACTTGCAGATGGCCAAAGCTGCGCAGATCGATGGCCTGGTCGAGATTGAACATGACCGGGGCGAGCGGCACCCGCGATGGATCGCGTTCGATCAACAGTTTTTGCAGCAGGGTGCCGAAGGTGTAATGCTGGTGCTCGAAGGCATCGAGCACGGCCGATTGCACGGCGGGCAGCGACTGCGCCAGCGGGGCGGCGGCGTCGGGCATCAGCCGCAAAGGCAGCAGATTGACGCCGTGGCCGACGACGGTTTCGAAACCCGGCAGCGTTTGCCCCGCAGCGGGTACGCCGACCACCACTTCATCATTGCCCGAAAGACGCTGCAGCAACGCACCGAAGCTGCACAGCAGGGTGGAAAACAAGCTGGCGCCGGACTTGGCGCCGAGTTGACGCACCGCGCTCACCAAGTTTGCGGGCAGCACATGGTCGATGCGCTTGGAGTCGAAAGCACGCGTGGCGGGCCGGGGGTGGTCGCAAGGCAGCTCCAGCACCGCAGGAATGCTGGCGTAGCGGTTCAGCCAGTACGCCTCATCGGCCTGATGTTCGGCGCTGCCTTGTCGCGCGGAAAGCGCTTGCGCAAACGAAGCGAAGCTCGCGGGCGCCTCGGGCTCAGGGGCTTCGCCCTTGCGGGCCGAATAAAGCGCACCGATTTCGTCCACCAGGACGCCGAACGACCAGCCGTCGCAGACGATGTGGTGCGCGCTGAGCAGCAGGGCGATGTGATCGTCGGCCAGGCGCAGCAGGCGTGCGCGAAACATCGGCCCTTGTTGCAGATCGAAAGGCATGGCGACGGCCTGCGCGGCGGCTTGCTTCAGGGCGCTATCGCCTTGCTCGGCGGTGAGGCCGCGCAGATCGTCCAGCGGGATGTCGAGGTTCAAGTGCTCGGCGATGAGCAACTGTTCCCCATCGGCGCTGAGGGTGGCGCGCAGCGCGTCGTGGCGATCCGGCAGGGCGCGCACCGCGGCGGTAAGCGCTGGCAGATCGATCGCGCCGCACAGATGCAGGGTGATGGATTCGTTGTACGCCAGCGTGGCGCCGCCGCCGAGCTGGCAGGCCAGCCAGATTTCGCGCTGGGCTTCAGTGGTGGGAGCGACGCGGGCGACGGGCGCGGCGTCGGCGAAGGGGTCGTAATCGACCGCGGTGGCGGTGGAAGTGTCCATGGCTTTTTCAGGCGTCGAGGCGCAGGTACTTGCCGGGCTGCTCGGGGTTGGGGACGAACCAGGCGGGGTTGCCGCCGGGGTCTTTGCCGATGCGTGCGCCGGGCACGGGCGGGTGGCTGGCGTCGAAAGACGCCGATGCCGATGATTTGCGCTGCGGCAGGAATTCCGCCTCCTGCAATTCGCGCACCGAGTCCTTGAACGCTTCTACGATCAGGCGGATGTCGGTTTCGCTGTGCGCCGTAGTCAGAAAGCAGGGGAAGTTGTCGAGGATGTGTACGCCGCGGCTGCGCATCATGGCAAACAGCAGGTCTTGCAGCGGGTGATCTTCCAGCCAGCCCACGCGCCAAAGCGAGGCGAAATGACGGATTTCCAGCGGCGCACCGACTTGACGGCAGAACGCAGTCAGCTCGTCGGCCATTTGCGCGGTCTTGGCGTTGAGCGTGCCTTGCAGCGCCGGTCCTTGCGCTTTGAGGTGCAGCAGGCTGGCATGCGCGGCGGCCAGCGCCAAGGGGTGGCGCACGAAGGTGCCGGCGAAGTAGGTCACGCCGATAGTGGGAATTGAGTCATCGCCGTATTGCCAGGCGCCGCCGTCGAGCGCATCGATGAACTCACGCCTGCCCGCAACGACGCCAATGGGCATGCCTCCGCCGATGACCTTGCCGTAAGTGGCCAGATCTGCGCGGATGCCGAAGAGCTGCTGGGTTCCCCCCAGGGCGGATCTGAATCCGGTGATGACTTCGTCGAAAATCAGGCAAGCGCCGCTGCGTTCGGTGATAGCGCGGATTTCCTTGAGGAATTCGACGGGTTGGAATTCGGGTCGGCGGCTTTGCACGGGTTCGACCAATACGGCGGCGAGTTCATCGGCATGCGCGCGGATGAACTCCAGCGATTCGGGCGTGCCGTAATCGAGCACGCGCACATCGCCGAACATGCCCCGCATGATGCCCGGCGCGCCCGGTATGCCTTTGCCGCCTTTGCCCGGACGCACGACGACCTCGTCGAAGGTGCCGTGATAAGAGCCTGAGAACAGCACCACGGTGTTGCGGCCAGTGACGGTGCGGGCAATGCGCACGGCAGCCATGACCGCCTCGGAACCGGTGTTGCACAGACCGGCACGGTCAAAGCCGGTGAGTTCGCAAATCAAATCGGCCACGGGGCCGGCCAGCGGGTGTTGCGGGCCGATGTCGTAACCGTCGTCGAGCTGGCGGCGCACGGCGTCGAGCACGAAGTCGGGCTGCCAGCCGAACAAGTTCATGCCGAAACCGTTGAGCGCATCGACGTATTCATTGCCGTCCAGATCCCAAAGGCGCGCGCCCTTGCTGCGATTGACCACGATTTGATAGGTGATCTCCTTGGTCATCGGACGAAAGCCGTTGACCACCCGCGGGTCGGCCAGATGGTCGCGGTATTGCACGGTGTAGGCGCGACTCTTGGCCGTGCGTTCGACGTAGCGGCGCATGAAGGTGGCAAGGCGCACCTTTTGACGTTCGGTCAGCGGGCTGGACTGAGTGTGGATGCGGGCGATGGCGCCAAAGGCTTTTTTGACGTCGTAGCGCAATGGCGCGCTGTCTTCGCCGTTTGCATCGGGCGCTGCGGGCAGGGGCTGCGCAGGGCTGGCGTTTGCTGCAGGTGGAGGCGCCGTTTCGGGCGCCCGCGTGGGCGTTCGCATGGGCATAGGCGGCGGCGTTTGAGGGGCGATCATCGTCTGCCCGCCTAGCAAGGCCAGTTGCTGGGACATGAGCTGCATTTGCTGCTGGATGAGCCACTGCACCGCGTCGGCCGGCGCGTGCTGCGGCAGCACGGCGAAATGAGGGGGTGTAGCAGCGAGCGGCGCGGACAGAGATACCGAAAGAGGCGCCGAAAGCGGCGCCGAAAGAGGTGACGGACTCGGCGCAGGCATCGCGGCTGGCTCGGGCTCCAGTTGGGCGTCGAGGTAATCGGCCAGCAGATCGAAACTGCGCAGGTTTTCCATCAGCTGACGGAAGGTGACCGGCACACCAAACTGCTTTTTGATTTGCAGCGCGGCTTGGGTGAGGGTGAGCGAATCGAGGCCGAGTTCGACAAAGGCCATGCCCGGGTCGGCGCCGCTTGCCTCATGGCCTGAGACATCCTCGAACAAATCGCGCAACTGGGCGATCAGGCGGTTTTTGCGCAGAGGGGCTGTGGGAATGGGCTGGGCGATGGACATGGCGGGTACTGGCTCGATTGACGTGGACGTCAGCGTTTGCGCGGCTGGTGCGATGGAACTCGTTGCGGCAGGACGATCCGAGGCCGGTGTTGTGGCGGGACGGGAAGGGTGCTGCGCTACGGCCTCGATCCAGTAACGTTGGCGCTCGAAGGGATAGGTGGGCAGGCTGATCCGGTGGCGATTCGTGGGCGGATGGGCGGCTGAAACTGGCAAGGCGATGCCTGCGGTCCAGAGTGCGCCTGCCGCCAGCAACATGCAGGCAGTTTCCTGCTCGGGCGCATCGGCTAGTGACGGGATGGCCACGACCGAGGCGCCATCGGCGGGGGCATGCTGACGCACCAGTGTGGAGAGCGCACGACGCGGGCCGATTTCCAGAAAAACGGCGTTGGCATGACGGTCCAGCGCGTCGCGTACGGCGGCGGAGAAGCGAACCGGCTCCCGCAGATGGCGCACCCAGTATTCGGCATCGACGGCCTCTGCCGGGGTCAACCAACGGCCTGTGAGGGTCGAGACGATGGGCAGGCGCGCAGGCGCCAAGGCGACATTAGCCACTTCGGAGCGAAAGGCTGCGAGCGCGGGCTCCATCATGGCGGAGTGAAAAGCATGGGAGGTTTGCAGCAACCGGGTTTGCACGCCTTGCGCCTGCAGAGCGGCGTCGAAGCTGCTGATCGCTGCAGTCGGCCCGGCGATGACACAGGACGTCGGGCCGTTGATGGCGGCAAGCGAGATGTCGTCCGGCAGCTGGATGCGTAAATCGTCTGCTGACAATCGCACCGACAACATGCTTCCGGGCGTGAGCGCTTGCATCAGCGCGCCGCGCCGTGCGATCAGCCGGGCCGCGTCGGCCAACGACAGAACGCCGACCAGAACGGCCGCAGCGAATTCGCCGATGCTGTGGCCGATCAGGGCGATGGGCTTGGCGCCGCGCGCCAGCCAGGTTTGCGCCAGTGCGTATTCAATACAGAAAGTGGCGGGCTGCGTGGTTTGCGTGCTGGCCAGCGCATCTGGGTCAGCGCTGAACAGGCGTGCCCGCAAATCAAAACTCAGGTGCGGGGCGCAGGCGGCGATGGCGTCGTCGAGCGCTGCGCGGAAGTCACTTTCTGCAGCGTAGAGACCGCTTCCCATGCCGGGGTACTGTGCACCCTGGCCCGGGAAAAGCCAGATTTGAGGGGGTGGATCACCGCGCGCTGTGCGTTGTGAACGCAGGGGCCAGGCTGGTTCCGACAAGGCTCGTATCGCCTGCTCTGGTGTTTCGCAGACGAGGCAAAGACGCTGTGCAAAAGGGCTGCGGCCCACCTGCAAGGTGTAGGCCACATCGGCCAGATTGACATCGGGGTGTTCGCGCAAATGCGCGGTGAGGCGGCTGACCTGGGCGTCGAGCGCGCTTGGGCTGCGGGCCGACAGCATCAGCAGTTGCGGCCCGCTCGCTGGGCTGGATGTTGGCGTCGCGGGCGCTTCTTCGAGAATGATGTGGGCATTGGTGCCTCCCACCCCAAAGGAGCTGACCCCGGCGCGGCGCGGCTGCTCGCCGCTCGCCCATGTCGTGAGCGCATCGTTGACGATGAAGGGGCTGGACGCGAAATCGATCTTGGGGTTGGGCGTGGTGTAGTGGATCGATGGCGGGATGCACTCTTCGGCCAAAGCCAGCGCGGTTTTGATGACGCCGGTGACGCCCGCAGCAGTCAAGGTATGGCCGATGTTGCTTTTAGCGGAACCCAGTCGGCAAAAGCCGATGTCTGCGGTTTGCCTGCGGAAGGCGCGGGTGAGCGCCTCGACCTCGACGGGGTCGCCCAAAGGCGTGGCGGTGCCATGGCATTCGACATAGCTCACGCTGCGCGGGCTGACGCCGGCGTCAGCCAGTGCGGCGGTGATGACGGCGGCCTGACCGTCCAGACTTGGCGCCGTGAAGCTGGCTTTGTCGCGTCCGTCGTTGTTGATGGCCACGCCGCGAATGACCGCGTAGATCGTGTCGCCATCGTCCTGGGCGTCGCTCAGTCGCTTGAGCAACACCACGGCAGCGCCATCGGAAAACACCGTGCCCTGTGCCTGGGCATCGAAGGTACGGGTGACGCCATCGGGCGAAAGCATGGCGCCCTCTTGGTAGAGATAGCCGCTGTTGGGCGGGCAAGTCACGGCAACGCCGCCAGCCAGTGCCATGTCGCATTGACCTGCGCGCAAACTCGTGACGGCCTGCGCAACCGCCACCAACGATGTGGAACACGCGGTATGCACGCTGACTGCGGGGCCGGTGAGGTTCAAGCGGTTGGCAATTCGGGTGGCGATGTAGTCCTTTTCGTTGGCCAGCATGACGGCAAAGTCGCCGATTTTGTCGATCAGATCGGGGCGGTGCTGAACATGGTGCAGAAAATAGCTGGCGTTGTGCATGCCCGCAAAAACGCCGACGGGAGCCTGGCTGAGGTCGGGGGCATGCCCAGCATGCTCAAGACATTCCCAGCACAGTTCCAGAAAGATGCGTTGCTGCGGGTCCATCAACAGGGCTTCTCGCGGGGAGATACCGAAAAAGGCGGGATCGAAGCTGTCCACGTCGTCGATCAGCCCGCGTGCTTTGACATAGAGCGGGTCGTTAGTGAGTTCTGACGGCAAGCTGGGATCGAGTTCGTCATCACGCAAGTGTTTGATGCCGTCGGCGCCAGCCAGCAGCATGTCCCAGAAATCCTGCACGTTTTTCGGGCCGGGAAAGCGGCCCGCCATGCCGACGATGGCGATCGGCACGGAGGCGCCGGCGCGCGCAGCGCGATGATCTTGGGGGTTTGCTCCACGCGGCATGCGGCGGGCTTCGTCCCACGATGTGTCTTGGCCGCGATCCAACTGTTCGGCCAGCGCCGCGGGGGTTGGGTTGCTGAAAAACGCGCTGGCGCTCAGCGTCACGCCGTCCGCTTCGAGCAAAGAGAGAACGCGCATGACGAGCAGCGAATTGCCGCCGATATCGAAAAAATTGTCAGTGGGGGTGACGCTGCCCAAACCGAGTACGCGGGTAAATGCCGCGCGGATGCGATCTTGCGTGCTTGTGGAGGCGACGCTGTCGTTCGCTGCGGTTTTTTGCGGCCCGAATTCCGGCATGGGCAGTGCCCGCCGATCGAGCTTGCCGTTGACGCTGATCGGCATGTGCTTCAGCCAGTTGTAAACGGCTGGCAGCATGTATTGGGGCAGCGTTTGCGCCAACCAGGCGCGAATGTCGGTCGGGTTTGGAACGTGGCCTGGATGCCGCGCGGTCAAATAGGCGACCAAGCCTGAGCCGAAGGGCAGATCGTTGCGCAGTGTCACGGCGGCATCGGCGATGTCGGCATGTTCTCGCAGGCGTGTTTCGATTTCACCGAGTTCGACACGATGACCGAGCACTTTCACTTGGTCGTCCGCGCGCCCGAGGCAGCGAATGTCTCCTTCGGCGTCGATGAAGCCCAGATCTCCCGTCAGGTAAACCCTTCCCACTGCAGGCAAGTCTTTGAATCGCTGTTCCGTCAGCTCGGGGCGGTTGAGATAACCGCGTGCGATGACTGGACCCGCTATCGCGATTTCGCCTTCCGCGCCTGCGGTAAGCACCTCGCCCTGGGCATTCAAAATGAGGATGTGCGCCTCTCCGATGGCTCGCCCAATACTGGGAAGCGCGGGCCAGGAGGTCGGGTCATCGGGAAGCGTCTTGACCGTCACGACATGGGATTCGCTCGGGCCGTAGTGGTTGTGCAGACGACATTGCGGGTGCCGGGAAAAGAACGATTTGATCGCGGCGTCAGCGCGCAAGGGCTCCCCCGCGGTGATGACATGCTTCAGGGATGGCAGGTCGATTCGATGCTGCTCGCAGTAATCGACCAGATGCGCCAGGGCGATGAAGGGTAGAAATAGGCGCTCGATGCGGTGGTGTTGGATCAATTGCACCAATTTCTGCACATCACGCCGCTGTTCGCGGGTCGCCAATACGAGTGAGCCTCCGCTGGCCAGCGTGGAGAACAGTTCTTGAAACGCGACGTCGAAGGCGGGGGCGGAAAACTGCAAGGTGCGCAAACCGGATTGCTCGGGCGCGCAGCGCAGATGCCAGTTGATGAGATGAAGGAGCGGCCCTTGCGGCATGACCACCCCTTTGGGGGCGCCAGTCGAGCCGGAGGTGTAAATCAAATAACCCAGTGAGGCGCTCGTCAGGCCAAGTTCACGTGGACGCAGCGCAGCGGCAGGCTGCGAGGCCCAGTTCTGCAGCACAGCGGGGTCGTCGATGGCGAGGGTTTGCACGCGGCAGTCTTCGAGTGCTGCGGCGGTGTCGGCCGTTGTGATCAGCAGCAGAGGTTGCGCATCGCCTAGCAGGCTCTCCAGCCTGGCGGTGGGCTGATTCGGGTCAAGCGGCAAGTAGCCGCAGCCGCATTTCAAGGTCGCCAAAATTGCTTCAACCAAGAGCGCGCCACTATCCAGGATGATCGCAACAAGGGCGTCTGGCCTCGCGCCCTGTTCACTCAACAGATGGGCGAGTCGGTTGGTGCGCTGATCGAGTTCGTCGTAAGTGAATGAGGCCTCCGAGCTGACCAAGGCAATGGCTTGCGGGCTGACTATGGCCTGCCGTTCAAAAAGCTCGTGCAGCAGAAAATCGGCTCTTTGAGACGGCGAATCTGGCTCGCGCGTCTGTGCGTTTTCTGGAGGATGAGGTTCCATCATCTGCCCTTGCTGGTAAGGCCGTGAAGAGGGGATGCATCAGCGAAATGGTTCATGGCAGACCCTCAAGCCATTGACGTATGGCCGTGTCCACAGGCAGGAAGGCCCAAGCCAGCGTGAGGGCGAGACATGCCATCGTCGCCAGATGCGCTCTGGGTGACAGCAGGACAACGAAGCGGTTTGACGACGCGATTCGATAGAGGGGATAGTGCACAAGATAGAGCGGATAAGACAGCTTTCCGGCCAAGCTGGCTGTTTTGTGAAAAAAACGGCTCAAGGACAGACTTGCTGCGAGGGCGACTGTAAGGGGGGCGATCAAGAGGGCATCGAAAAAATTGATCCAGGGGTGAGCGCTGAACATGGCCCCAAAAAACAGCACGGCGGCGCCTACCGCCAGCAAGCTATGAGGACGCCAGGTCTGAGGGCGCAGTTGGTAAAGCCAGGCCCCCAAAAAAAATTCTGCGATGACACGCGGAAAACCCAGCCAGAAATTGGAAGTTCCCCAGCCTGGGTTGAAAACGTGCATCTTGGCGGTGAGCACGATGAAGACGATGCATGCCAAGGCCGAGAGAACGGATGCGCTCAGACGTCGCGCATATTTCAGCCAGGCAAAAAACAGCACATTCACCACGGCCTCGAAGAACAAAGACCACGCGGGGACTTCAAGTGGGAACAAAGGGCCGGTCAGATGCCCATGCCCGAACGGCCAGACCCCATGATTGAAAAAGGGCAGACCGAGAACGCCAAATACTGAGGCGGCTACGAGCTGATGAATCCCCGGAACCGGTGGGGTCTGCGTCTGGGCGAGCATCACGGCGGAAATGATGCCGAGGAGCGATCCCATGACGTACATGGGCCCCAGACGCGTCAGCCGTACCCTGACAAACCGACTGAAACGCATACCGGTCAAAATACGCTCGCCATAGCTGTGCATCAACACGAAGCCAGACAAGACGAAGAACAGATCAACCGCCACCCAGGCGCCTGGCAGAAAATCGTTGAGCGAGCTGTGCTCGGTGTAGTGCAAAACCGCCACCGCAAAAGCGGCCAGCCCCCGTAAGGCGTCTAGGGCATCAAAGTGGCGGGCATGGGACTGTGGGCTCAACTGCCGCTCCCGTGCTCATCTCTCTGCAAGCGTCCGCCGACGCTCGATGGCGCGCATCATCGCCGCCTTGGTGCCATCCAAGACACGAGAGCGCCCTACTTTGCTCAAGCCAGGCGGGATTGCGCCGATTCGCTTGCGCACCTCGTAATTTAAGGCCAACGCCCGTCGCCAGCGGATGCTCTGTTCTGTATTGAAGATGATCGACATGGAAATCGACACATCATCGGGACCATTGCGCACGTGGTGCCCCGCAATGAACGGGATGTGTAAGGTTTCCCCAGGCGAAAAATGAAACGAATGTCCGAGTGCATCGATTTCGGCAGACCAAGGCAGCTTTGTACGCGCGTAGGCGACGTAGGCCTCCCGATCAATTTGGCTCACGACACGATCATCCCACTGCTCGTAGACATGAACCGTCTTTGAGCCGCGAAATTGCATCAGTAATGTGGAGTAGCGATCAATATGAAATGGAGTGATGCTGTTCGGTGAAGCGATAAACAAATAGAGGTGGGGATCGATAGGCTCACTTCCGAGTCCGTGGCTGCGCAGAATTCCGCGCAGGTCGTCAACCAAGGCGTTACGCAGATCTTTGAATGAATCATCCGTCTCGGGACGGCTGACCATGATGTAGGCATTCGAGGTGCGAATTTGCTCTATCGTCTCATCAATACTGACTTCTTTGGGGCGTTTGCGGAAAGTGGCTTCAAAATCGTCACCGTTTTGCAGCTTCGAGTTGGAAAACATCACCTGTCGTTTGGGCAGTTTCGGTAAGACGGCGCCCAGGTTCTCCAAGGTCAACGCCGGGTGGCCGAGGAGTTTGTGAGATAGCTTGAAGGGCGCGCGGTCCAGCAGCATGGCTTCCAGCTCAGCGTCGAAACATTGCATAACCACGATGTTTTCCTGCGCTTGATTTAGTAGGCGTAGTAGCCGTAGGGCGACCCGGCCTTCGGCCCGCGGCTCTGGTTGAGCAGGGTGAAGACCATGGGATGATCTTGCAGCAGGCTGAGTGACTGCTGCACCGTGCCTTGATGGGTGCGCCCGGCTTGTACGACGAAAAGAATCTGCCCGGCGTGCAAAGACAGCGCGCGTGCTTCGGCGGAGGGCAGCAGCGGTGGTGCGTCGAGAATGATGACGCGGTCGCGGTAGCGGTGCGCCATTTCTTCGAGCAGCAGGTCCATGGTGGCGCTGGCAAACAGCTCGGTGGCTTGCGCGTTGGGTGTGCCCACGGGCAGCACGGCGAGCTTGGGGACGTTGGTCGCGAGGATGAGATCGGACAGGTCTAGTTCGGGGTTGAGCAGTTTGTCGATCAAACCCTGCGCCGGGGCGATGCCCAGGCGTTCGAGCAGACTGCTGCGCGAAGGATCGGCGTCGACCAGCAGCACCGTGTGGTTCAGCTCGGCGGCGATGCTCATGGCGAGGTTGGCCGCCACGAAGGTCTTGCCTTCGCCCGGCAGCGAGCTGGTGACCATGATGAGATTGGGCCGGTCGATCTTGGCCGAGGCGGCCCCGGTGACGTTGGCAAGCAGCGGCCGCTTGACCACGCGGAACTCATCGACCAGCAGCGAGCGGGTGGCGTGCGGCACGATATAGCCCTGAGCCGCCAGCTTGTTCAAGTCGATCTCGACCTGCTTCGAGCGCGTGCCCATGTCTTGAGGCTTCGCCGTGTGTTTAGCGGCCTCGGTCGGCTGGGTTGGGGCGGTATGGGGTTGCGTACTCGCGGCGCCAGCGGGCGCGGTTGCGAAAGGTGAGGGCGAGGGCGCAGTTGGGGCGACTTCAGCGGCGGATTCGGGCTTCCAGAGGACATCGACTCCGGCGGTGCGGAGTTCCTCGAGACGCTTGACGGCTTGTTCAATGGTGCTCATGGTGTTTCCTTAAACGCCGGGCTGCCGCGTGAAATGGGCCCAGATGGCCCAGAGCAGCCCGATCAGCACGAGGCCGACGATACCGAGCGCGAGATTGATATTGTTCCGTTTGTCGTGGCTGAGAATTTCGGGCGAGTTCAGCAGGGAGATGCTGCCGAGCACGGGGCGGTCGATGGTTTCGCGCAGGTGGCGCGGGCTGTGATAGGTCGGCATGATCTGCGAGACGATGAAACTTGTCGCCACTCCGCAGGCCAGCGCAAAAAACACCAGCAGAGCGATGAGCATGGGCTTGCTCGGGAACAGCGGACGCTGCTCCACACGCGGGGGATCGACCACGCGGAACACGGCAAGCTGCGAAGAAGCATCGACGCTTTGCGTCAGCCCGGCAGACTGACGTCGCGCAACCAGATCGTCGTAGCTCTTGCGAATCACGTCGTAGCCGCGCATGAGTTCGGCATATTGCTGGTCGAGCGCGGGCATTTTGTTGGCCTGACTGCGCAGCTCGGCCAACCGTGCCTGAGCCTCGCCCACCTGGGCTTGAAGCGAGGCCACGTTGGCGTCGGCCTGTGCGACCTGCACGCGCAGCTGCTGGTAGGCCGGGTTGGCGGTGCTGATGGTGTTGGCGCCGATAGACGCTGGTTCAGCGGCTTGCGCGGGATGTTCCGCGGCGGCCTTCAAGCGCGATTTTCTTTCCGCTTCCAGGCGGGCCAGGGTCTGGCGCGCAGAAATGACATCGGGATAGTCGTTGGTGTAGCGCTGCAGCAGATCGTCGAGCCGCGCGCGCTGCTCCTGAATGCGCCGATCCACATCGAGTACGGACGCAGGAACACCGGGCGCCGCGGGGCCAGCGGCGGCAGCCATATAGGGCGATGTCACGCTGATGGTGGGAGATTCGCCGCGCATCTGGCCGCTGATGGCATTGCGCGCGGCAATCGCGGCGCTGAGCTGACCCTGGAGCTGGGAGAGTTGGTCGGAGGCCTGGTTGACGCGGGTGTAGTAGTCGACATTCGCCGCACCAGAATAGCCGGGATGCTGGGTCTTGAAGTCTTTGAGCTTTTGTTCGGCGGCACTGAGCTGGCGGCCATAGTCGGCGACCTGGGCATCGAGAAAGTTGAGCGCCTGCTGGGTGTCTTGCTGCTTGCCGCCAATACCCGAGGTGAGGAACATGTTCACCAGATCTTTGACGACGCCGAGCGCAACCTGCGGATCGCTGTTGACGTAGCTGACGCTGTAGAGATTCTCCCGCGCGTTGATGCCGAGCTTGATGCTCTTGAGCAGTTGATCGACGGTGCGGTTGACCGATTCGGGCTGACCATCATCGACCGCGAGATGCTTTTCACGCACCAGCCGCTCCAGATTGGGGCGGGCGAGCAAGGTGCGGGCCACCATGGCGACCTGTTCGTCGATATTGGGCTGCACGGTCAGGCCTTGCATCAGCGGTTTGAGCAGGGTTTGCGTGTCCACATAAACGCGCGCAGACGCCATATAGCGCTCGTGGAACATGGCCACGCCGATACCGCCCAGCGCCATGATGACCCACGCGGTGAGCAGTCCGATCCAGCGCCTGTCCCACATGCCGGGCAGGAGGTTGAACAAGGGACGTAGTAAATCGTTCATGATGTGGCTTTTCAGAGTGAAGTGCGGCTGTGGACTCGTGGCGTTATGTGCATCATGCCTGGGTCTCCAGGGTTTCGAGCACCTGGTTTTCCCACTGAGTCATCAGCCAGGTTTCAAGCGCCTGAGCGATGCGCTCGGAGGCTTTGCCATCGTCCTCGAATGGGTTGGGACGGGCTTTTTTGTCGCCTTCCAGAATGTCACCCATGGCCTGGAAGATGCGACGAAAATCTCGTCCGACGAGCTGGTTGCTGCCCTGCTTGAGGGTTTGGGTACGCGCGCAGTAGTCTTTCAGGGTGAGGCAGGGGATGGCGAGATAGGAGCTGGCATCCTGCAGATTGGCGCGGTCTGTCAATAGGCAGGTGGCCTTACTGAGCAGGGCTAGCGTCTGCCCGAAGGGCAGTTCGGGCACGCAGGCCACGCGCGAACCTCGCAGGGAGTTGCTCAAACCGTATTGCAGCAGGCGGCTGTGCAGGGCGGTCGGCATCGGCCAGATGACAGGAAGAATGCGGCTCAGGCGCTTGGCGTTGGCCAGCATGTCGATCATCTTGTCGCGCGAAGTGGCCCATTCAGCGTCTTCGAGCAGCAGCAGCGCATAGCCCTGGGGGTTGGAGAGATAGGTCTTGGGCACCCCGATTTCCGTGGCGAACAGCTTGGGGTCTGGTGCATTGGCCAGGCCCTGCACGACGGCATCGATCCGCAGGTTGCCCACCACGCGGATGGATGCGGGAGGGATGCCGTCATGCGTCAGCGTATCGGCGCAGCCCGTCCCCAGGGTCAGATGCAGATCGGTCAGTTGATCAATGACGATGCGGTCGATTTCTTGCGTATCGGCACGCTGACCATGACGCAGGCCAGACTCGATATGCGCGTGCGAGATCTTTTGGCGCTGGGCCATCAGGCCGGCCGCAAGGGCGGCATCGCTGTCTGCGAACGTGAGCACCGCGGCGGGTCGGTAGGTGGTGAAAATCTGATCGAGCCAGTTCACCCAGACCGCAAGACTGGGCCGCTCATCCTGCGCGTCAGGCAGCAGGGCGAGGTCGATTTCGGCCAGTGCCGGGTCGTTGGCGATGGCGGAGGAAGACAGTTGTTCCAGCCCGACCAGCACGGGTTGGGGCAAGCCGGAATAGGCCCGCATTTTTTGCATCAGCGGGTGCAGGGCGATGCGATCTTCCAGGGTTTGGGCGATGCAGAGCAGCGGGCCGGGCTCGCCCGGTTTGGGTGGCGCAGGTGCGCGGGTGAGGGCTTCGGCGACATCGCGCAAAACGGGCAGGCTCGAAGCGGTGTCCGTCTGGGCGTGCGGCTCAGGTGCGGCGGGGGCGACTCGCTGAACCGGCGCGGTGATGGTGGGGGACTGCGGCTCGGTTGGATCGGCAGGGCGCAGCAGACCGCCGATCTCCTCGCGAATTTCGCGGGCCACGGTGTCGACGCGCGCAGCGTCGATCTGGTCGGTGTTGTCGAGAAAGGCCGAGAGCAGCAGACGATTGCACAACATATTGATGCGCCGCGGCAGCCCGCCCGTCCAGTCGTGCACCGAAGCGAAAGCGGCATCATCGAATTGCGGGCGCCCCGTCCAGCCGACTCGCTTGAGGCGGTGGATGATGTAGGCGCGGGTTTCGTCCGAGTCCATCGGGCCGATATGACAACTGGCGATGATGCGCTGACGCAGTTGCTCCAGATTGGGTGCGCGCAGCACCTCGCGCAGTTCAGGTTGCCCGACGAGATAGCTTTGCAGCAGCGCGCGGTTGCCATACTGGAAGTTGGACAACATGCGCAATTCCTCAATGGCCGCCGCATTCAGGTTCTGCGCTTCGTCGATGACCAGCAGGGCACGACGGTTCTGCAGCATCAGGGTGGTGAAATGCGCTTCGAGCGCGGCCAGCAACTCGGCCTTGGACGCATTTTTGGACGGCACGCCAAAGGCGTTGGCCACCGCGCGCAGCAAATCTTCGGCTTCGAGTTGGGTGCTGACGATCTGGGCCGCGGCGACCTTGGTTGGATCAAGCTCATTGAGGAGAGCGCGCACCAGGGTGGTTTTGCCCGCGCCGATTTCTCCCGTGACGATGATGAACCCTTCGCCCTGCATCGCTCCAAAGCGCAGATATTGGTGGGCGTAGTTGTGTCCCTTGCTCTCGAACAGAAAGCTGGGGTCTGGGTTGAGCTGGAAGGGGGGGGCGCTCAGGCCGAAGTGCGCTGCGTACATGAGCCTGATTCAAAACTGATGGGTGACACCGGCATAAACCGCCGATTCGTTTGCGCTGAGGATGCCGCTATTGGCGGTATCGAGCAGTTGCCTGCGTGCGCCGAGAACCAGGATGGTCTGCGGGGAAAGGCGCCGACTGAGTTGCACGATGAATGTGGTCTGGCGGGTGCTGACCCCTTCATTGGGACCAAACCCTGTGCTCAAAGCACGCAGCAGGCCGACGTTCAGACTCATCACCGGGGTGAGGCGCCGTCCGTAGCTCAGGCCGATACCGTTTTGAACATAGTCAGCCGAGGCGAGCAGCAGATTGTTCAAAGGGGGTGAGCCGGGCAGGATCAGGTCTTGCGTTTTCGTGTGAAACACCGAGACGGTATAACTGTTGCGCTGCGCGAGCAAGACCCCGGTCAAGGTCAGGGTGTCTTGCAGGGTGGCAGACTGGGTGTAATAGTTGACAGCGTTGGGCAGGTTGGCGGGCAGACCGGTGACGGCCAGCAGGTTTTGTACCGCCTGCGCACGAGCGGCAGGGTCGGGGTACTGCGAGGCGAGCATGCCACCCAGAAGGGTGGACAAACTCACCCCCGACGGAATGGTCTGCAGCGAAGCGAGGTAGGACGAGGGCGCCCGGTTCCAGTTCAGGCGCAGACTCAGGCGCTGAATCTGCTGCGAGGCGCTGATATCCCAGCCCGTGCCGAAAAACCGCCGCTCCACCACGCCGTCGAGGCGGGTGAAGACATTGGGTCGCCAGTTGAGCTGCACGCCGTAGATGCTGTGGCCCAAGCTGGCATAGCCCGTGGAGTAATGCTCATAGCCGCCAATCAGTCCGCCTTCGAAATGCGGCGTGAAGGCATAAAGAACCCGGGCACGCGCGATTTCGTCACGCACGGCAAGCGATCCGCTGTTGGTGTAAACCGTTTCCTCTTGCTTGGCATCGAGGCCCCAGCCCAGGGGGGTGGGACGTCGATCCAGGCGGATGCTCTGCTTCCCATAGCGACCGTTGCTCAAAGCGGCGCCGGTTTGATTGCCGCTGATGCGGGTCCAGACGTTTTCGCTGCGCGCCCGCAACCGGAGGTCATCGTTGAAACGATGGTCGATGTATGGGCTGAGGCTGTATTGGGTGGTGGTGTAGGTCGCGGTGCCGGTGGATTGGGCCGGGATGGTGAGCAACGCGTTTTGTTGCGAGTTGATGCCGGCATCGAAATACAGCCATTGATCGACCAGCCTAGCGTTCAAGCCCAAAGTGCCGGAAGGCAGGACCGTGTTGCTGTAGCTACTGCGAGCGTAATACTGGGCATTGAGCGCAAAGTTGCCGTAAGTGCGCAAGTCGGGCCCGAGGGTTTGAAACGCAATGCCCGGGGTGATGCTGAAGATGGTGTCGGAGCGCGCGGGGTTGTTCGAGCCGAAATAGACATTGCTGGTCTGCACGACCGACATGCCCACAGAGGGCTGGACGAAGTTGCCGCGCGCTGGGAGCGGTGCACTGGCCGTTCCCAGCGGTGTCAGCAGCCCACCCTGCGTTTCGCCGCCTTCGAGCTGCTGAGGCAGCGCCACGCCGCCGGGTGCGGCGAGATTGAGCCCGGGAATGGCTTGCGCACAAGCCGATCCCGCCTGCAGAAGACAGAAGGCCAGCGGGGTCAGCGCGAACAAGACTTTGCGGCTAGAGGTCTGCATGGGGCGGGATTCGGATGGGGTGAATGAAAGGACAGGCAAGGTCAGAACATGCTCTGCGGGATGATGATGACATCGCCCGGCTCCACCGGGACATTGGCCGACATTTCACCGCGCTTGAGCAGGTTGCCCAGCTTGATGCTGTAGGTTTTGCCATGGCGCTCCAGCACAGCGGCATTGCCATCGGCAAACTCGGTCAGGCCACCGGCGGCGATCATTACGTCGAGCAAGGTCATGTTTTCGCGGTAGGGAATGGCGATGGGGCGCACGGCCTGACCGACGATACGGATCTGCTGGCTGTACGGTCCATGAAACCCGGTCACGACCACGGACACCACCGGATCGCGGACATACTTCGACAGCCGTGCCTCGATTTCCTGGCCGATTTCGCCCGGCGTCTTGCCGGCCGCCTGAACGTCAGGCGCCAGCGGAGTGGAGATTTTGCCGTCCGGACGGACCTGGATGGACATAGACAAATCCGGGTTACGCCAGACGTTGATGTTGAGCGTGTCGCCAGCGCCCACCTTGTAGTGATAGGCGCCCTGGGTGATTTTTTCCGGCGCGGGCGGGTAGTTGTTCGCGGCGCAGGCGCCAAGCAGGAGGGCTGCCATAGAGGCGGCGGCCATGCGCCAAAGACTGAATCGGGAATTGCGGATCAACATGCTCGACCTCTGTAATGTCGGAGAAAGGATGAAAACGACGGAATTGTGGATGGGCAGTGTAGGAGGTTCAAGTCCTCATTTGATCGGTTTTGTGGTGAGTTTGCCTGTGAAATATCTCACGTCTGCCTCGGGAATCACGGGCATCCCCCTCGAATGGGCGCACTGCGCTGAGAGGCGGGCGAATCCACCAAGCTGTTTATCCCGCCCGAACGCGGGGGATTAAAACGACGACGCCCGGGGCAGGCCCGGGCGTCGTCATGACAGCCGCACAGGGCGGCTGGCTGCTGCTTTGCTTTACTGTGGCAGGCCGACCGTCGGATTGCCGAGGTTGGTCCACTCGATCATCGAGCCGGTGTAGAGCTTGGAGTTCTTGTTGCCCAGAATCTCGTGGGAGACGAACCAGGCACCAGAGGCCAGGTGGCCGGTGTTGCAGTAGGTGATGGTCTGCGCGTCGGGCTGGATATTGAACTCGGCGTAGATCTTCTTGTAATCGTCGGCGCTCATGAATTCATGCGCGGCGCCAACCGGCTTAACGATGGCGTCAGTCGGGAAGGAGCGCGCACCCGGCAGGTGACCGGCGGTCTTGTTGATCGGCTTTTTCACAATGCCCAGGAACTGGGCAGTCGGGCGGGCATCGATGAACTGATCCTTGCCCCCTTGCAGACCTTCCTTGACTTGCTGCATCGAGGCCAGAATGGCCTTGTCTTCAGCGCCGGCGGCCCAGTCGCCCTTGGTCGGCGTTACCTTGTCGGTCGAGACGGGATAGCCGGCCTGAATCCAGGCGTTGACCCCGCCGTTGAGGATGGCGAGTTTGTCGCGCGGCTCACCGAAGTAGCGCAGCTGGAAGTACAGGCGGGTGGCCATGTCCATGGAGTCGACGCTCTCGCCGGTGGGCACGATCACGATGGGCTTGTCGGTCTTGTTCAGGCCCGAGTCGTCCATGACCTTGGTGAAGTACTCGGCGGTCGGCAGCTGGGCCTTGATCTTGACGCCGTCCACCGTGCGTTCCTGACGAATCTTGCCGAAGTCCACCGGAATGGCGCCTTCGATGTGCCCGCCCGTTTTCACCAGGGTCTTGACCTTGGTCTTGGGGTCGACCTCGAATTTCGGCGCTTCGGTGAAGGTCTTGGGCTCGTCACGGATGTCGATAATGGTGACCGCGTCTTTATTGGCATTCAGCCATTGGGGGGTGACCAGCGGGCCGGGCAGCGTGGCTGCACCGGCGGTTTGCGCCGCGGCTACAGCGATGATGCTCATGCCGATCAGGTGTTTCAGTTTCATGTTGGCTCCTCGTTTGGATTGGTGTAACTGCATTTCAGGGCGTGTACCCGCCCGACTCTACCTACTCAGGGCGCATCTGCGCCCAACTCCTCCAACGCAAAAATCTGCGTCGAAAAATCAATACGGCACTGGCTCAGGATATGCGTGCGTCGGTCTTCGAGCAACTGGGTGCGCCCCCGCGCCTGCAGCGCCTTGACGCGCGCGTCGCGCATGTGGGCGATCAGATCGATCTGCGGTCGAAAAAAGGCGAACACGGCATCCAGCCACTGCCCGACCCTGTGCGGCTTGGCATCTTTGAGCGTGGTCTGGCGCGCCAGGGTGCAGACGCGCTCGGCATCTTCCCAGCATTCGGCTGTGACCCATTGGTTGGTCGTGAATACGCGCAATGGCATGCCACGCGCATCGACCGACAAGCCCGCGATATGTGTGTAGCGCTGGTCGGACGGGCACTCGGCACGGTCGTTGGGTGCAAAGACATGGAAGTGACCATGCTCTGCCGACATTCGTTGGCTCGCTGCATGGGCGTGGTAATAAAACAAAGCCCCGGTGCGGCTTTTTGCATCGCGCTGCGGATAGTGCTCCCACTCGACATACGCGGCATTCCCAATGATTTCGGAGATCACCGTTTTGCCCTGTTGCAGCAGCGACTGCGTGGCTTCAAGCGCCTTGAGACCGTAGGCATACAGATCGCTTCGCTCTTGCGGAGGCAATGCGCGCAAAAGATCGGCGGTAAAGCGTCGACCTTTGGGCGCGTGGCCAGACAACAGGGAAGAGGACTGGAGCATGGATAAACATGACGCAGTGCAGAGACTGCGCCATGTGTTCAAGTCAGCTTATTTGGACGGAGCGCAAGGATTGCTACTCTTGGAAGGAGCGCAAGGATTGCTGCTCTTCTTTTCCATTTTTTTGTCCATCTTCTTG
Source organism: Thiomonas sp. OC7 (assembly GCF_900634595.1). Lineage (NCBI taxonomy): Bacteria > Pseudomonadati > Pseudomonadota > Betaproteobacteria > Burkholderiales > Thiomonas > Thiomonas sp. OC7. Next base: position 3,403,973 of record NZ_LR131953.1, read on the forward strand.
GACGGAGCGCAAGGATTGCTTGGTGCGCAGGGATTGCTCGCAGCCTGCGCAATGCCGGTGGCGGACAGGCTAGACAGGGCCTGCGGCATGGGCGCGATTACAGCCGCAGCAAGGGCCAGGGCGGGAAGAGCTTGCGAGAGTTTGATGCGGGCTTTAGCCATGTGGAACTCCTGATGAGTGGTTGAAAAAATCCAGGGCAACTGCTTGCGGCCCTGCGCACTATCAACGTGCGTGCAGGGCCATGCGCTGACAGCGCAATGCGATTTAGCTGTTTTGCGGTGCAAACGAGCCGGAAGATTTGTTGCTGGTCTTGCGCGCAGAGGCATTGGTTCGGGTGAGGTAGCCCACAACTACGAGCACGGCGAACAGCAGACCCCAGACAGCCCAGGCAGGAAGGTGCAGTAACTGCGGCAAGGTCAGTCCATCTGGGCCGACCTGCTTCCAGGCCCAGCCCTCGATAGAACTGAACACGGAGTTGAAACCCAGGGTGCCGATGCCGATGCCCAGCAGAAAAATCAAGCCGTCCAGCTTGCCGGAGAACAAGGCCACAATGGATGTGCCTGGACAGTAACCACCGACGGCCATGCCGACGCCAATCAGCACGCCGCCCAGCGAACTGCCCCAGAGGAAGACCGAGGGCACGAACATATTGTCAACAGCAATCACGCCTAGGCCTTGCAACAGATAAAGGCCGCCAGCCGACACGAGAATGGCGGTGAACATAACCTTGAACACGGCCCAGTCCTTGAAGCGCAACTGGGCGGTGAGTTTGCAACCGCTGCCGAAGCCGGCGTTTTCAAGGATGTAGCCGAAAATCAGGCCGAGGATGATGCCCGATACGGGGCCGGTGTATCCAAGAGGGAAGCTCATTTCCAGAGTCCTTTCGTGAGTTGGCCGAACACGGCGCCAGCAATGAAAAATCCGATCAGGAACAAGAAGCCCGCAGCGGCCAGCGTTGCGGAGCCCGAGAGTCCCATGCCGCTGGTGCACCCCAAGGCGAGACGAGCGCCAAAACCTGCTGCGATGCCGCCAATGACTGCGAGGACGAGTCGCAGGCTGCGCCCTGCTTGAGTGGGGCCGTCGATTTGCAGCTTGAAGCGGCCCGCCAATACGCTGCCAATCAAGCCGCCGATGGCCAAGCCAACGACTTCCCAGACTACCCAGCGATCCAGACCGACTTCAAACAGGTTGTGGAGATAGGTGTGGGCGGCAACGGTATTGGGATCGATCTTGCCCGCTACGGCTGCAGTCGCCAGGGTGGTTGCACCGGTCACGCCATAACCATTTCCGGTGACAAGAAATGTGGCCAGTAGGCCCAAACCCAACAAAACCCCGGCAACGTAGGGGTTCCAGAGTGGACGAGGTGTATTGCGCATGAGTAGGCTTCCTCCAGGGGTGATGCGGCGACATCTGTGCGTGTGGCCGCGTGCTGATCGAACGATCAGCTTGTCTCAAATCAAGTATAGGAAAGATTTCATTATGCTTCCGGGAGTATTAGGGTTTTTCCAGACTAGGACTAACACTGATGCGGCCTCATTGAATTTGCGTTTAATCAAGCTTTTTTGGTGGGCGTGACAGGAATCCCCGAGATGAAAGGGGCTGTATAGATATGCTTGAATAACTAGGCAAAGACTCGCTGGCGAAGCGGTGACGTTCAGTACCGCTGCGGGTTCTCATCCTCAACCAACAGGCTGACTGTTTTGCAGGAGTCGAACCCTCGCTTGCCGCTGAATGGGGCCGAATTTGTTGAACGCCGCCCGAGCGCATTCGGGCACTCACTTGCACATCAGGAGACCAGGGTATGGCACATATCGTTGTATTGGGCGCCGGCATTGGCGGCATGCCCGCCGCCTATGAAGCGCGTGAAGCGCTCGGCAAAGCACACAAGATCACGGTCATCAATGCCGTGGACTATTTCCAGTTTGTGCCCTCCAACCCCTGGGTGGCCGTGGGCTGGCGCAGTCGAGACGAGGTGATCTTTGCGATCAAGCCGTATCTGGAGCGAAAGGGGATCGACTTCATCGCCAAGTCGGTAACCAAGATCGAGCCGGAGAGCAATACCTTGACCCTGCAGGATGGTGCCAAGGTCAATTACGACTATCTCATCATCACCACCGGGCCGAAGCTGTCTTTCGAGGAGGTGCCGGGTTCCGGCCCGCACGGCGGGTATACCAACTCGATCTGCAGTATCGACCATGCGGAAAAGTGCTATGCCGACTATGAAAAGCTGGTGGCCAATCCGGGGCCGGTGATTGTAGGCGCAATGCCGGGAGCGAGCTGCTTCGGCCCGGCCTACGAATACACCATGGTGCTCGACACCGCGCTGCGCAAGAAAAAGATCCGCAACAAGGTGCCCATCACTTATGTGACTTCCGAGCCCTACATCGGCCATCTGGGGTTGGATGGCGTGGGCGACTCCAAGGGCATCATGGAAAGCGCCTTCCGCAGCCATGACATCCGCTGGATCACCAATGCCAAGACCACCAAGGTGGAAGACGGCAAGATGTTCGTGGATGAACTCGACATGCAGGGCAATCTGGTCAAACAGCATGAACTGCCGTTCAAGCATTCCATGATGTTGCCTGCGTTCAAGGGTGTGGACGCGGTGGCTGCGGTGGAGGGACTGTGCAACCCGCGCGGCTTTGTCATCGTCGATCAACATCAGCGCAGCCCGAAATACAAGAACATCTACTCCGCTGGCGTCTGCATCGCCATTCCACCGACCGGCCCGACGCCGGTTGCCTGCGGCGTGCCCAAAACGGGTTACATGATCGAGTCGATGGTCACGGCCATCGTGCACAACCTTGAGGAGGAACTCGCGGGCAAACAACCCTCGCACCGCGGCACCTGGCAGGCCATTTGCCTGGCCGACTTCGGCAATACCGGCGCGGCGTTCGTGGCCATTCCGCAGATTCCGCCGCGCAACGTCAACTGGTTCGGCGAAGGCAAGTGGGTGCACCTGGCGAAGATTGCGTTTGAAAAATACTTCATCCGCAAGATGAAGAAGGGCAACTCCGAGCCGATTTACGAAAAATACATGATGAAGCTCATCGGCATGGAGCGCCTGCTGCATCCAGAGCGCAAAGACTGATCCCTCTTGCATCATTCGAGCCCGCAGGCTGTACGGTCTGCGGGCTTTTTTGTGGGGATTATGGCGGTCGCTTCGCGGCAGAACCCGGCCTGAGCAGTTAGGCTGCCAGGGGTTATTGGCGCTCGAAGAGAAATGATGATGTGGCTTTCCATTGCAATTTTTTTGTTGGCCGGAGCCTCTGCGGGTTTTCTGGGCGGATTGCTGGGCATCGGGGGCGGTTTGCTGCTGGTGGCTGCGCTCAGCTTTGCGCTGCCCGCCTTGGGCATTCCGGCCGATGAGGTCATTCATGTGGCCGTGGCGACGTCGATGGCCAGTATCGTGCTCACCTTTATTTCCTCTGCCACGGCGCATATCCGACGCGGCGGCGTGCTGTGGCCGAGTTGGCGCTGGCTGGCGCCAGGTATGGTGGTCGGGGGTTTCATCGGGGCGCATTTGGCGCAGATGCTCAGCGGCCCAGTCCTGCGCTATGTCATTGCCGGGTTCTGTGCCGTTATGGCGGTACAGATGGCAGCTGGTAAACGCAAAAAGACAGTGCCAGGTCAGGAGCACATTCCGCGTTCACCCTGGTTGTTGCCGGCAGGTGTGGGCATCGGGGCTGTGTCCTCCGTCGTGGGGATCGGTGGCGGGTCGATGACGGTGCCCTTGTTGGTGGCTCTGGGCGTTCAGCCGGTCAAGGCGGTGGCGACGAGTACGGTTTGCGGCTTGGTCATCGCCCTGTCCAGCGCGCTGAGTTACATGCTCTCGGTTCATGCGCCCGCCCATCCCCTTCCGCCAGGGGCGTTCGGCTACGTTTTTTTGCCCGCTGCTGCGGTGACCGCTGTCGCTTCGATGGCACTGGCGCCGTATGGGGTGCGCGTGGCGCATCGCATTTCGGGCGACGCGCTCAAACGGGTGTTCTCGATTTTTCTGGTTTTTATCGGCGTATTGATTGCGTTCGGTGGGTAATCGACCCGGAGGCGATTAAACTCGATCGCCTGCCAACATTCCCAGTTTCCGGGCGGTTGAGTCTGGAAAAATTCACTTATTGAAAGGGCCGACGAATGTTTCCTTCTCGTATTTCCCGTCAATTCCTGGTGGCTGCATTGGGCGTGAGCCTGATGGCCGCTGCACCCGCCGCGCGTGCCGAACTGATTGGTACGCAGCAGCTCACCCAGCCGCAGTCCGGCCAGAACGCGGCTACGCTGGCCGCGGATCGGTCGACGCTTGACCATTTCATGGCGCGGGCCGATGTGCAGGCCAAGCTGGAGCAAATGGGGTTGAGCCAAGAGGTGACGCAGCAACGCCTGGCGGCGCTGAGCAATGCCGAAGTGGCGCAGCTGGCTGGCAGGATCAACAGCATGCCGGCCGCAGGCGCGCTCGGTTTTCAGGAAATGGTGATCATTCTGCTGGTGGCGATTCTGGTCGTGCTGGCGCTTTGATGGGGTGTGCATGACGGGTCGTCGCCTGCGCGTCGCATCGCAACTGACTCTTGCGCTCAGTCTGTTGCTGGGCGGTTGCGCCGCCTTGCCGCCTGGGGTCTTTTCGACGGCGCCGCTGCAATTTCAGCAGGGGCGTTTGGTGGATGAGCCCGCTGGCTTGCCAGCCTCTGCGAATGTGGCTGGAGTGCCGTTTTTTTCGGATGACAGTCACTACTGCGGACCGGCTTCGCTGGCCTCTGTGCTGGTCTTCAGCGGGGTGCGCACCACGCCGAAGCAGTTGATCCCGCAGGTGTTCACGCCGGGTCTGGAAGGAAGCCTGCAATTCGATCTGCTCGGGGCGTCGCGCCGGGCAGGGCGCATTCCTGTGGTTCTGCCTCCCAAGCTCGGCGCTGTGTTCGAGCAGGTGGCTGCCGGGTCTCCAGTGGTGGTGCTGCAGAAGGTCGGGCTGGGTGCGCGCGATTGGCACTATGCCGTGCTGGTGGCGTATGACTTGCCGGGCGATCGCGTGACTCTGCGTTCCAGTACGGCCCGTGATCTGCAGCTTTCCATCGAGCAGTTTGATCGGTCTTGGGCTGCAGGCGGGAGATGGGCGTTCATTGCCGTCGAGCCGGGGCAGTTTCCGCCTGGAATTGATGAATTGACGTATTTGCGCGCCGTGGCCCCGCTCGAAGGCGTGGCGCCTGAGGCGGCACGCACCGCTTACGAGGCGGCGCTCAAGCGCTGGCCCAAGGCGTGGATTGCCATGATGGGACTGGGCAATCTGGCTTATGCGCGCAAGGACTATCCGCGGGCCGCGATTCATTTCGCCGAGGCAGCAAGAGCGAACCCCTCGGACGGCGATCCCATGAACAATCTCGCGCAAGCTTTGCTTGCCGCAGGAGACTGGAAGGCTGCGCAGGGCGCAATCGAGGTCGCGCTGCGCCTCGGCCAGCCGCACCCCGAGGCGTACCGCAGCACGGCAGCTGAAATCGCCAAGGCGCGCATCGCGGCCCTGGACCCTACCCAGGCGCCGTGAATCGGCGGCGGCCTAAGCGGTATTACCTGCTCAGTCCGCCCGTCAATCCGCTTTCGCGGTTTGGCTTTGCCCCTGGCTCGCGTAGTAGCGCGCAATGAGCAAGGTATCGGCGTCGCTCAGGCGCTGGCTGAACTGGCTCATGCCTTTGTACACATCGTTTTGGCGCTCGCCGTTGTGATACAGGCGCATGGTGCGGATGAAGTAGTCGGTCGTCTGACCGGCGATGGCAGGCGTCGTGCCCTTGCCTTCGCCGTGCAGGCCGTGGCACGACGCGCAGGCGGTGATGAGGCGGTTGGCGTCGCCTTTGCGCACGAGTTGCTCCACCCGCTTGTGCTCTGCGGCGTTTAACGGCGCGGCGAGGGCGGCCTGGGCCTGCGGCGCCACGGGCTTGGGCAGGCTGGCGTAGTAGGCGGAGACATCCGCGATCTGTTGCGGGGTCATCAGGCGGGCGATGCTGGTCATCAGCCCCGCGCGTTCATCCTCAGAGCGCAGGCCGCTGCGATAGTCGAGCAGCATCTTGGCGGTGTAGTTGTAGCGCTGGCCGGCGACGCTGGGCCAGTTCATCGTTTCGGCGTTGCCTGCGGGGCCGTGGCAGGAGGCGCACATCATGGAATCGTGCACGGCCTTGCCCGCGGCGGCATTGCCTTTGGGCAGATCGCCCAACGCGGTGTGCAGGGTGACGGGGCTCCAGGGCTTGGGTGCGGGTTTGTTGTGTTCGCTGGCTTGCGCAATGGAACTGGCGAGAAGCGCGGCGGCCAGGGTGAGTGTGCGCCACGCAGTGGGGAATGCGGCGGTGATCATGCGAAGATGTCCTGAGTGAAGGCCTGAATCCAGGCTTGCTGATAGACGGCGGACAGGCGGATTTGCGCGGGCGTGGCGTCGAGCGGCAGGTAACGCGCTTTGTTGACCCGGCCGATCTTGCCGTCTTCCTTGATCTTGAATACGTCGGCGACGAACAGGCCGTAGTCTTTGCCGGCCAGGGCGTAGCAAGTGTTCTCCCAGACCGGCGTGCCGGGGTCTCGTCCCGCCAGACCGTCGGTAATGACCCGGGCCACCCATTTGGCCTGGGTGTTGGCCGAGAAGCCCGACTTGGGCATGACATCGGCGATGCTGGAATCGCCGATCACGTACACGTCTTTGTGCAAGGTCGATTCAAACGTGGTGCGGTGCACCGGGCAAAAGCCGCTGTCGTTGGTGAGGCCGAAGTCGAAGGCGATCTGCCCGGCGACCATGGCCGGGATGATGTTGATCACGTCGGCTTTGATGGCGCCGCCCGCGGTGTGCAGGGTCATGGTCTTGGCGTCCAGACGCTGCGGGGTGCCGCCGGCCTTGGCCTGAATCCACTCCAGCGCGCAGGGTTGGGTGGAGGGCTGGAGTTTGGCCGCGAGCTTGGTGCGGTACTCCTGCGGCGGCTGGAAACCATAGAGCCGGTTCCAGCCGAGCAAGGCGGTTTCGTCGGTGACGAAGCTGTCCTTCGGGTCGGCGATGATGACCTTGGCGCGCGGGTTGTGTTTGCTGAACCACTCCGTCATCAGCGCGGCGCGCTCGTAGGGGCCGGGCGGGCAGCGGTAGGGGTTGGGCGGTGCGGCCAGCACGAAGGTGCCGCCGTCGCGCATGCTCTGCAACTGCTTGGCCAGCAGGGCGGTCTGCGCCCCGGCAATCCAGCCGCTGGGCACTAGGCTGTCGGCCAACTGTTCGCTGTAGCCGGGCAGGCTGTCGTAGCGCAGCTTGATGCCGGGCGAGACGATGAGTTTGTCGTAGCCCAAAACCTTGCCGCCGGCCGTGGTGACGGTCTTGTTCACCGGGTCGAGACTTTTGGCGGCATCGAACACGAAGGCCACGCCATGCTTGTGCCGCAGCACGTCATAGCTCACCCGCAGGTCTTGCATCGTGACGTGCGCGTTGAGCACTTCGCTCGATCCGTAAGGGCGGATATAGACCGGGTTTTTTTCGATCACCGTGACCTGCAGGCTGGGATCGGCCAGCTTGAGGTATTTGGCCGCCGTGGCGCCACCCACGCCACCGCCGACGATGACGATGCGAGCAGACGCCTGACCGGCGCGGGCGATGGCGGGGAAGGCAACAGCGCCCAATGCCGTGGCACTGGCGAGCAGAAATTGACGACGAGAGTTCATGGAGTGCCTCTTATTCGGGTTTGACGGCGGCGAAGTAGCTCGCCATGGCGTCGATTTCGCCATTGCTGAAGCCCTGCGCCACATGGCCCATCAGCGTGGAGGGGCGCTTGCCATCGCGGAAATCGCGCATGGCCTGCGCCAACTGCGCTTTGGGCATGCCAGCCAGGGGCATGAAGGCGGCGGCGTGTAGCCGTCCGTCCGTGCCGTGGCAGCCGGCGCAGGTTTGCGCCATGGCGGCGCCTGCGGGCGGCGCTTTGGGGCCGGGTGGCAATGGTGCGGCGGCTGGTGTGCCGACCGCTGCGGGTGCGGCTGGCGCGGCAAACACGGGAGCATTCGCGCCCAGCAGGCCGATGGCGAACACGAGCCCGATCAAGGTGAGGGTGAGGTGATGGAGTCGCATACGAAATCCTTATTGCGCCCAGACGACGAAACCGACCACGAAGAACTGGACGATCCAGAGGCCGACCAGCCACATTGAAACCGTGCCGATGCGGTCGATGGCGGCCGATGGGGTGTAGATCTGGCCCTTGGGCGTCTGCCCCACCTTCCAGGCAATGGTGAGGAAGTAAGCCAGGGTGCTGCCGCCAATGAGGGCGAAGGTAGAGAAGAACAGCACGTTGCTGTACCAATCGATATGCACGGGATAGGTGAACACGTCATAGCCGTGTATGCCCTTGAGCACCGTCCAGCGCAGCACTTCGCGCAGCGCGGCCACGGCAATCAGCGCCACTGCGCCGAGGGCGAAGGGGGCGTAGCCGAGCGAGGTGTGTAGCGTGCGCTGGCCCAGCACCGTGGGCAGCGCCACGGTGAGCAGCAGCAACGCCACGCTGAGCAGCACGATGGGCGAGGTGGCAAACCCGGCGATGTTGGCAGGCAGGGTGGCCATCCAGCCGCCGAGAAACACCAGGGCGATCACCCCGCCGATATTGAGCATCTTGCTGGCGAGGGCGCCGACCCACTGGAGGTAGTTCGCCTCGGCCAGTTGCCCCGCGCTGAGGTAGCGGCGATAGGCGAACAACCAAGCCCCCGTCACCGGTGCGGCCAGGGCGATGAAAAAGCCGAAGCGCCACAGGTTGTAGTCGTGCAGCGTGCGGCCGCGCGGCTCAATCACCCCGCCAGGTGCGTACCAGCTCATCCACTTTTCGGGGCTGAGCATTTGCTGGGTGAGCACATGCATGATGAAGCCCACGACCAGAAACAGCGCCAGCGCGGCCACCAGGCTCCAGCCCGAGCGCGTGTCGTGCTGAGGGTCGTTGAGGTGATGATTGCGACTGTAGAAAAAGTACAGCGCCATATAGCCGACAATGAGCAGCACGATAAAGCCCACCACCCACCAGGCCGACAGCACATTGCTGGTGTACCAGAACGGGTCATAGGTCACCTGCACGAACAGCAGCGGTGCCACGCCGAGCACCACGGCCACCGAGACGGCGATCTTGGCGGTGGTGGTCATGGCCGCGGCCAGGCGGCGGCGCATGGGGTTGCGGCTGAAGGCGTTGGCGAGCACCAGCGCCGTGCCGCCGAGCATGACCTGTACCGCTGCGATGTGCAGCGCAAAGGTCAGCACGCCCAGCACCAGAAAGACGATGGGGTGAGACGGAACCCCGGCGACGTCGCGCAGGGCATAGAGCATTTCAGAATTCATGTCAGCGCACCTCTTGGGTCAGGGTTGCGGGCAGCGCAGCGGCTTGGTCGGCCTGCGCCAGTGCCGCCTTGTGCTGGATGTGGGCGATGGCGGCCTGCGGCTGCTTCATGTTGACGATGAATACCGCAAGCGCCTCGGCTTCTTCGGGCTTGAGCGGAATCATCGGCATATACAGCGTGGCCCCGGTGGAGAGCGCGCCGCGCAGGTAGTTTTCCACCTCGGTCACGTTGGTCGTGCCGCCGAAGTAGCGATGCAGCGGTCGCATGCCGGTATCGCTCAGCGAATGGCAGTTGGAGCAGGTCGTCAGCGCCAGCGACTCGCCGACTTTGAGCATGTTGTCCGGCGTGACCACGCGCAGCTCGTTGGGAACGAACACCTGCGTCTTGAGAAAGCCGTGCGTCTCCAGCAGCGGAATCTCGCTCTTGATGTTCATGCCTGGCACATCGCGGCCGACGACCTGGTTGGAATAGATGTACTGCCCGGCCACCCAGGGCTTGCGGATGGACTCGCGCGCCACTTCCTCCGGCCACAGCCCGAACAGCAAAATGCTCACGGTGGCCACCGACGCCCCCCACACCACCAGGGTGCGCGAGGAAATCAGCGTCATCACGAAGTAAGCCAGAATGCCCAGCAGCACGGTGATGATGGCGGGCTGGAAGTAGGACGGCAGGCGGTTGTCCATCACCAGATGCGCGGTTTCTGGCAGGGTGCGGATATACCACTGGAACAGCGCCGCGCCGGTGATCGACGACACGATGCCCAGCCAGGCCAGCTTGCGCGAAATCTCACGCTTGAACGCCGGATCGGTGATGCGCGCCGCGACGATGCCGCCGACCACCGCCGTCATAGTGAACATGAACGCGGTGCGCATGGCGAGCTGGGCGAAGGTGTTGCTGCCGTAGAAGCCGTTGAGGTAGCCCCCCTCAGTGAACCAGACCTCCTTGCCCGGCACCATCATGAACGACAGGATGCCCAGGATGATGAGCATGGTGGTGTAAGACGCCATGCCGAAGATCACGGCGATGCGCATATGCGTGCGCTGATCGACCCGGCCGACCAAGTAGATCACCAGATAGACGCCGACCACCTCGATGACGAAAAACACCCATTCGGTGGCCCATTTCCACACAAAGCTGTGGATCAACGCCGAAATGCCGCGCGGACTGGCCACAGTGGTGGTGAACCAGATGCCCGGCCCGGTGATCGAGCCGATGACATATGAGAACACCAGCAGGAACATGCCGTATTTGCGGATGTAATCCAGCAACTGCGGCTGATTGCGCCGGTAGGCGAGCACCGCCAGATAGGCAAACAAAATGGCCGCGCCCACCGAAGTGTGCGAAGCCAGCACATGAATGGTGGCCATGATGCCGACGACCCAGCCACTGCCCACACCCGGTTCATACCAAGTGGGATAAAGCCCGACCCAATCCATCTCGACTCCTAGTCTCGGTGCGACCTGCACCGCAATGTTGCAAAAGACAACACTTTGTTACTGGTAGGAGTATCGAGAGAGGAGCTCAGTAGGGATTTGATCTACCGCAAATTGCAAATTGAGACTTGCAGATTTATCTATGTGTGAGTGACTGGGGTCACAAACGGCCCGCAAGGCGCAGAAATTCAGGGTTTACGCGGATTGCGTTCGCTGGGGCGGACCGTTGATCCGCGCCGGGGTCTGTGTCTGTCGGCGCGGTTTCATTTGATTTGACGCAGATTGGCCGCCGTTGCGGGCGCCGGAGGCAAGGCCGCTGCTCAGCGCTGGCCGATGGCGGCGTTGGCAAACACGCCGCGGGCGTCCCGCGACTCGCTGCGCCAGTATTGCGGCGGTACCTTGACCTGCGCGCCCAAGGCGGCTGCGGCGTGCCAGGGCCAATGCGGATTCCACAGCAGGGCGCGGGCCAGCGCGACCAGATCGGCCCGGCCTTCAGCCACGATGGCTTCGGCCTGTTGCGCTTCGGTAATCAGGCCAACGGCCATCGTGGGCAGCCCGGTCGCCTCTCGCACCGCCTGAGCCAATGGCACCTGATAGCCGGGGCCGATGGGGATTTGCTGCTTGGGGGACAAACCGCCGGAAGACACATCGATCCAGTCGCAACCTCGCGCCTTGAGCGCTTGCGCGAAGGCAAGGGTTTGCTCCAGATCCCAGCCGCCCTCCACCCAGTCGGTTGCCGAGACCCGCACGCCCAGCGGAATGCTCGCGGGCAAGGCGGCGCGCACGGCATCGAACACTTCCAGCGGATAGCGCATGCGCTGGGTCAGGCTGCCGCCGTAGCCGTCGTCGCGCTGATTGGACAGCGGCGACAAAAACTGGTGCAGCAGATAGCCGTGCGCGCAGTGCAGCTCCACCGCTTGCAGGCCCAGGCTGGCGGCGTGTCGCGCGGCTTGGACGAAGGCGTTGCGGATGCGCGCCAGGCCGCTGGCGTCCAGCGCTTGCGGTGCAGCCTCCTGTGCGCCATGTGGCACCGCGGAAGGGGCCACGGTGGGCCAGCCGCCTTGCGAAGCCGGTAGGAGTTGACCGCCGTCCCAGGGCCGCGCGCTCGATGCCTTGCGCCCCGCGTGCCCGAGTTGAATGCCGATGGGCATGTCGCTAAAGCTGCGCACATCGTCAAGCACGGCGCGCAGCGCCGCCACGTTGTCGGCTGAATACAGCCCCAGACAGCCGGGGGTGATGCGGCCGATGGCTTCGACCGCGGTGGCCTCGATGAACAGCAGGCCGGCGCCGCTTTGCGCCAGCTGGCCAAGATGCACGCGGTGCCAGGGCATGGCATTACCCTCCACGGCGCTGTATTGGCACATCGGACTGACCACGATGCGGTTGCGCAGGCTGAGGGCGCCGAGTGAAAACGGGGAGAAGAGTTGAGACGACATAGGCAATGAACGAAAGAATCTGACAAGCAGCTGCAACGGGCGGCTGGCGTGGAATAAAACATCTCGTTCCATTGTCCCCGCGTCAGCCGTTTTCTGCAGGGCAGGGCGGTGCGATCAAGCGGCGACTTCGTTCCAGCGATGGATGGCGGCGTCTTGCAGCCCGCAAAGATCCGCCATGCGACGCAGCACGGCGAGATCGCCATTGGTGTAGATCTGCGGCAGTTCGGGCCTCTGTGCGCTTGTTTGTTGCCAGAGACGCGCGGCTTGCCGCGCCACTGGCTCGGCGGTGTCGAGCAGGTGCACTTGGGGGCCGAGTTCGGCCTGAATCTGCTCGGCCAGCAGGGGGTAATGCGTGCAACCCAGCACCACGGTGTCGCAACCGGCAGTGCGCAGCGGCGCGCAGAACTGACGGATCAACTGCTGCACTTGCGGCGCCTGCAGATCGCCACGCTCCACCGCATCGGCCAGACCGGGGCAGGGCTGCAGCACCGGCTCGGCAGCGCCGGCATGGGTGTGTAACAACGCGCGGAACTTGGCGCTGCGCAGGGTGGACGGGGTGGCCAGCACGCCGACGCGCCGCGCGTCGCTGCGGGCCAGCGCGGGCTTGATGCCGGGCTCGATGCCCACGAAGGGCAGATCGAATTCCGCGCGCAAAGCGGCGATGGCTGCCGCGGTGGCGGTGTTGCAGGCCACGACGATGAGGCGCGCGCCTTGCCCGATCAGAAAGCGGGTGATCTGGCGTGCTCGTTGCTGCAGAAAATCGTCAGGTCGGTCGCCGTAGGGCGCGTGGGCCGAGTCGGCGACGTAGATCAGGCTGGCTTGCGGCAACTGCGCCCGCAGCGCGCGCAGCACGGTGAGGCCGCCCACGCCGGAATCGAAGACGCCGATCTTCGGGGTTGGGCTCATGCGCGACGGCTTGGCTGAGCGGGCTCGGCATCCGCGCATTGCGGGCAGATACAGGCCAAGTCGATGCACGCGGGCGGAATGCGTGCCAGGGTTTGCGGCGCAAAGCGCACGCTGACGCACCAGCAAGTGGCCGATTCATCCCCCGCGGCCCGCGTGCACGCATTGGGCTGACCGCACAGCGGACAGCGCGCGGGGTCGCAGGCGGGGCGGTCAGCGGACATCGAGGGCGTTCAGGCGGCAGTGATGGGAATTTGCGGCATTTGCGCGATGCGCGCTTTCCACTGTGCCGGGCCGGTCTGATGCACCGAGATGCCCTGCGCGTCCACCGCCACGGTCACGGGCATGTCCTGCACGGTGAAGGCATAGATCGCCTCCATGCCCAGGTCTTCAAACGCCACGACGCGCGCCGCCTTGATGGCTTTGGCCACCAGATACGCTGCGCCGCCCACGGCCATGAGCGAGGCGCTGCGGTGCTTTTTGATCGCCTCGATCGCCACCGGGCCGCGTTCGCCCTTGCCGATCATGGCGATCAGCCCGGTCTGTGCGAGCATGGTCTCGGTGAATTTGTCCATGCGGGTGGCGGTGGTCGGGCCGGCCGGGCCCATGACTTCGTCGCGCACCGGGTCGACCGGGCCGACGTAGTAGATCACCCGGTTGGTGAAATCGACAGGCAGTGTTTCGCCACGCGCCAGCATGTCGGCAATGCGCTTGTGCGCGGCATCGCGCCCGGTGAGCAGTTCGCCCGAGAGCAACAGGGTGTCGCCCGGCTTCCAGCTCGCCACTTCTTCTCGGGTCAGGGTGTCGAGATTGACGCGGCGGCTGCGTGCGGCATCGGGCTGCCAGTGCACTTGGGGCCAGAGGTCGAGACTGGGCGGATCGAGAAAGGCCGGGCCGCTGCCATCGAGTACGAAGTGGGCATGGCGGGTGGCGGCGCAGTTGGGGATCATGGCCACCGGCTTGCTGGCCGCGTGGCACGGGTAGGTCTTGATCTTCACGTCCAGCACGGTGGACAGGCCGCCGAGACCCTGAGCGCCGATGCCTAGCGCGTTGACCTTTTCAAACAACTCGATGCGCAGTTCTTCCAGCTTGTTTTGCGGGCCGCGTGCCAGCAGATCGGACATGTCGATATCGTCCATCAACGCTTCCTTGGCCATGAGCATGGCCTTCTCGGCCGTGCCACCAACCCCGATGCCCAGCATGCCCGGCGGGCACCAACCGGCGCCCATGGTCGGCAGGGTGGCGAGCACCCAATCGACCAGGTTGTCGCTGGGGTTCATCATGATGAACTTGCTCTTGTTCTCGCTGCCGCCGCCTTTGGCAGCGACCTTCACCGACACGGTATTGCCGGGCACGAGGTTGACGTTGATGACGGCCGGAGTGTTGTCGCGCGTGTTCTTGCGGGCGAAAATCGGATCGTCCACGATCGAGGCGCGCAGCACGTTTTCGGGGTCGAGATACCCCTGCCGTACCCCGGCGTTGATCACTGCATCGAGGCCGTCGTCGAAGCCTTCCAGGCGTACGTTCAGGCCGATGTCGAGAAAGACATTGACGATGCCCGTGTCCTGACAGATCGGGCGATGCCCTTCGGCGCACATGCGGCTATTGGTCAGAATCTGCGCCATGGCGTCCTTGGCCGCAGGCGATCGCTCGCGCTCATACGCTCTAGCCAGGTGGCTGATGTAGTCGGCCGGGTGGTAGTAACTGATGAACTGCAGCGCTGCGGCGATGCTGTCGCGCAAATCGGCGGCGCGGATAACGGTGGTCATGGTGTGAACGGTTTGTTGTGGATGAAACAGGTAGTGCCGGGATTGACAGGCGGCGGGCCTAATGAGCCTCGTCCGCCTTGACATGGCCCAGCAGCATGGTGCGGGTCATCATGCGGTCGGTGTAGGCGATCGCCATGGCCGAAAGCAGGAACACGACATGGATAGTGGTCTGCGCCACCAATGCTTTCACGCTATAGGCGTCGGCGTTGATGAAGGTGCGCAGCAGGTGGATGGACGAAATGCCGATGATGGCCATCGCCAGCTTGACCTTGAGCACCGAGGCGTTGACATGCGACAGCCATTCCGGCTGATCGGGATGGTCTTCGAGGTACATGCGCGACACGAAAGTTTCGTATCCGCCCACGATCACCATGATGAGCAGATTGGCGATCATCACGACGTCGATCAGGCTGAGCACCACCAGCATGATGGTCGTCTCGGTGAGTTTGGGCGCGGCGCCATGCGCCAGAGCCTGCGCATCCTCCACGGGCAGAGGATTGCGCACGGCGATGGCTTCGAGCAAGTGTGCCAGCGAGGCCTGATTGCCGAATGCCGCGCCGACCAGATCGGTGAGTTCCACCCAGAAGTGAAAGACATACACCCCGAGTGCCAGGATCAGCCCCACATAAAGCGGCAACTGCAACCAGCGGCTCATAAACAGCAGGCGGGGGATGAAGGGGACGTGCGGCAGGTCGGGCGGACGAGGCATGGCGGTTCCGGTGACGGGGATTGAATCGCGATTCTAGAAGGGCACCGTCTCGCTCCAATTCATCCCCACGCCAGCGCTGCGCACTATGCTCGAGGTGCAGCGTCAGGGCTGCCGTCAGGGCTACGTAAGGGCGCAAAATTCAGATAGCAATGTTTTTTCCTGCGCCTTTGCGCTGAGATTTCACAAAACGAAGGAGACTGTCATGAGCGACACCGCCACACACCCGCACGAACGCAAGGTTTATTACCCCTCCCAGCAAGCCGTGCAGTCCGCCCGCATTTCCGGTATGGACGCCTATCGCGCCCTCTGCGCCGAGGCCGAGGCCGATTACACCGGCTTCTGGGCGCGCATGGCGCGGGAAAACCTGCAATGGCAGCATCCCTTTACCCACGCACTCGACGACAGCCAGGCCCCGTTCTACAAATGGTTCGACGATGGTCGGCTCAATGTGTCCTTCAACTGCCTGGATGTGCACGTGCAGGCCGGCAAGGGCGACAAGACTGCGATCGTGTTCGAGACCGATGACGGCGCCGTCACCCGCGTGAGCTACGCCGAATTGCTCGACAAGGTGGGCCGCTTTGCCAACGCACTCAAATCGCTCGGGGTGAAAAAGGGCGACCGCGTGGTGATCTACATGCCCATGTCGGTTGAGGGCGTGGTGGCCATGCAGGCCTGCGCCCGAATCGGGGCCACGCACTCGGTCGTGTTCGGCGGCTTTTCGGCGCAGTCGCTGCGCGACCGTATCGAAGACGCGGGCGCCGTGCTGGTGATCACCGCCGACGAACAGCGACGCGGCGGCAAATCGCTGCCGCTCAAAGCCATCGTCGACGAGGCCCTGGCGCTCGGCGGCTGCGACACCATCCGACATGTCGTGGTCTATCAGCGAACCGGCGGCAACGTGGCCTTCACCGCCCCCCGCGATCTCTGGATGCACGAACTGTCCGCAGCCCAGAGCCCGGATTGCCCGCCGGTTTGGGTCGAGGCAGAACATCCCCTGTTTCTGCTCTACACCTCCGGCTCCACCGGCAAACCCAAGGGCGTGCAGCATTCCAGCGCGGGTTATCTGCTCTGGGCCAAGCTGACCATGCTCTGGACTTTCGACATCCGCCCGGACGACCTGTTTTGGTGTACCGCCGACATCGGCTGGGTGACCGGGCACAGCTACATCGCCTATGGTCCGCTGGCTTGCGGCGCCACCGAAATCATGTTCGAGGGTGTGCCGACCTTTCCAGACGCCGGACGCTTCTGGAAAATGATCGAGCAACACAAGGTCACCATTTTCTACACCGCGCCCACGGCCATCCGCTCACTCATCAAGGCGGCAGAGACCAACCCCGCCGTGCACCCGCGCAACTACAAGCTCGACAGCCTGCGCTTGCTCGGCACCGTCGGCGAACCCATCAACCCCGCGGCCTGGGAGTGGTATTACGAGCACATCGGCGGCGGTCGCTGCCCTATTGTCGACACCTGGTGGCAGACCGAGACCGGCGGCCACATGATTACCCCGTTGCCCGGCGCGACGCCCATGGTGCCCGGTTCCTGCACTCTGCCACTGCCCGGCATCACCGCCGAAGTGGTGGACGAAACCGGCCACGATGTGCCTTGGGGCACCGGTGGCATTCTGGTCATCAAAAAGCCCTGGCCAGCCATGATCCGCAACATCTGGGGCGATCCCGAACGCTTCAAGAAAAGCTATTACCCAGAAGAACTGGGCGGCTACTACCTGGCAGGCGATGGCGCCATTCGCGACGCCAATGACGGCTACTTCACCATCACCGGCCGCATCGACGACGTGCTCAACGTCTCCGGCCACCGCATGGGCACGATGGAGATCGAATCCGCCCTGGTTTCGCACCCGCTGGTGGCCGAAGCCGCCGTGGTCGGCCGTCCGGATGACATCACTGGCGAAGCCATCTGCGCGTTCGTCGTGCTCAAACGCCCCCGGCCTGAGGGCGAGGAAGCCCTGAAAATCGCGGCCGAACTGCGCAACCATGTGGGCGTGGAAATCGGCCCCATTGCCAAGCCGAAGGACATTCGCTTCGGCGACAACCTGCCCAAGACGCGCTCCGGCAAGATCATGCGTCGCCTCTTGCGTTCTCTGGCCAAGGGAGAGGCTGTCACCCAGGATACCTCTACGCTCGAAAATCCCGCCATCCTCGACCAACTCGGCAAAACGCATTGACCCTGAAGCCCCCAAGCCGGGAGCCCTCGTCTGCTATAGTCGCGGGTTACCGGAGAGATGGATGAGCGGTTTAAGTCGCACGCCTGGAAAGCGTGTAAGGGTTAATAGCCCTTCGGGGGTTCGAATCCCCCTCTCTCCGCCAATGCACTGAACTAAGCCCTTGATTTAACGGGCTTTTTTCTTTTCTGGCTCTGCTCGGTCTTACCGTAGGTCTTACCCGCGTGCAAGGATTGAACGAAAAAGCCCGGCAGAAGCCGGGCTTTTGTTTCTAGCGGAAGCTTGGTTTTTCGGGCGTCCGCAGGTGCGTCAAGGTGCGATTTATGAGGTTCGCGGTGTAACGCTGCAGGTCGAGCGGGATAACCCGTTCTCCGCCCACAACCCGTTCGAGACTCTCGGCTAACTCCCTCGGCAAGTGTGCTCCGCTCCATCCGTCCGTGGCCTCGCTCAGATCGAACCCCTTGTCGGCGATGCGCTCAGCCAATTCGAACCCGGCGCGGTGGACTTCGAGCAGATTTAGGGCCGCATTCACCAGCGCTTCGCGGGCCTGCGCAAAGTCGGGCTGCGCCTTCCGATGTTCTGTTGCCCGGCTGATTTCGCGGTCGATCTTGGTCAAGAGTTTCTGCTGCGCAGATTTCAGAAGCTCCTCTTCGTTGACAAGTTGGCGATATTCACGCCCTAACTCTTCGGGTGCGGGACTTCCGGCCCCAGAGCGAGACGCGGTGGTGTCGCCAGACAGCAGGCGTCGAGTGCGCGCCAAGACGCCGGATTCTTCGTCAGGCGCGCGGGCTCCCATGCATAGCAGATTCCAAGTCTCGTTCCTGCGGGCGGTGGTCTTGGCCAGGCGCGCGCCGATGGCGGCGAGCTCTTCGCGGGCCTCGCGTACGGCAAGGTAATCGCCCACGTTCACATCGAACGAGTTCAGGTCGGTTTCAGGCTGTTTCAAACGAGTTGCTGACATGTTTTTTCTCCAGTGTGTTGCAAAAAAGGCAATACCCCCCCCTCAAAACTCAGCACCATAAAAATCTGACTAGGCGCACGGTCTTGGGGGGAAGGCTTCAAACTTTTGACACCCCCAGGGGGGGGCGGAGCTGTGCAGCCACATGCGGGGGCAGCGTGCTGCCGCCCCGCATCGCCTGAGCGATAAGCCGGGCTTGTTGGTTCACCAAATCGGCAGGCGCACCTCGCGCGGCCAAGCCTTGCAGGTAGGTGCGGGCTTGCGCTTTGGTCGGCTGCGCAAAGCCCCAGGGGGAGTCGGGTTGATGCACTTTCAGGTAACGCATGGCTGCTGCTCGGTTCATGGTTTGCTCCAAATGGCGGGGAAATGGTGCCCCGGAAACCGGCCCGCCGCCGGTTCTCGGAGTGGTGAAAATGAGGACGAAACGCCTAGCCCTTTCGGCTTCTGTGCAAAAAAAAGTGAGGACACTGAGGACAACCGGAAAAACGCTTCTAACTTGTTGATGTTCAAAGGGTTTTCTGTCCTCAGTCGGACTGAGGACAAACCGAAAAAAGCTGAGGACACTGAGGACAAATCTGTCCGCTGACGTTCGCAGAAGAAAAAGCGCCGGGCTTGTGTTGTTACTGGATCAGTGTTTTGGCCTGCCGTTTGCAGCGCGAAAAAAGCTCTGCCGCGCGCCCCGCCGCGCCCGGCGCATCGGCCTGTCGGCTGGGCTTCAATCGTCCTCATATTCAAAAATCGACGGCTTGATGCAATACACCGTCGCCTTGCCAAGACCGGGCAGGCGCGGCCTGCAATCGAACGGGCGGCCCTTGTCCGGTGCCAGGTGCCCGACCTCACGCAGCACTCGCAGCACAGCCCGCACATCGAACCCGGCGCAGACCTCGGTCTTGAAGGTCTCAGGCAAAACGTAATAAGTCCAGCTCTCCACATCGCCCGTGACATCCTTGCTGGCCTTGCGAAACCCGGCCCGGCTCAGGGTGCGCGGAGCGTGGGCGTCATCGGCTCGGTTCCAGTCGGTAAACCGCCCTTCACCGTGCAGCTCAAGGAAGCGGCGCACTTGTGAAAGCATCTGGCGATCTTCGGAATTGCCCAGCCCGCCGCGCGATGCAAGCCAGTTCTGAAAGCACCGCCGGGCGGCGCGTTCGGCCTCGCCTTCAGGCCAGCCGGTCAAGCCCGCTGTGGTCGCCAGTTCGCCCGCAGCGCCCACCACGGCAAAGCGGCGTGCAACCCGGTGAACCTGACCGCTTGCAGCTTCTGGAATCCATTCCACAGCCAGGCGATCCACAGCACTGCGCATGTGCTCGCGCAGGGTGTCAGCGCGGCTGACGATGTGTTCAAGGAAGGCGCGGCCTGCGGTGCCGTGGCAAGCATCGGCGGCTTTGCCAAGGTACAACGCCAGCGCCTGCGGGCTGTCCTTGTCGTGCAGGCGCTCGAATAGCCCCATGCCCACGCCCGCATCGGCGGGCAGATCGACTAGGCGCAATTCCTGCCCGGCTCGCGCGGTTTTGTTCACCGATGCCATGTGCTGCGCAATGCCGACTTCCCCAGCACTCAGCAGCATCAAAAGCCATTGCAAGCGCGGGCGCGGTTGCCCGGTGCGGCTGGCGCGGGCCTTGCCCATGCCATTGCTGAGCATGTAGGAACATTCGCCCACCTCGCGGGCGTCGATCTGCGCAATTTCGTCGAGGATCAGCGTGCGGTCGCAATGCGCCGCCGATGTGCCCTCAATCGCGTTGGACGTGCTGCGCCAGTTCTGCGCATAGGCGGCAGGGCCGTACACCGAAGCGGCAATGCGCAGGGCGGTGGACTTTCCAGAGGACGAAGCGCCCACCAGGTGAAACCCGCCGCCGCCCTCGCCAGAAGGGCGCAGCACCATGCCCGCAAAAGCCGCGCTGATGGCGAACGTCAAGCGGCTGTTGCCCACGGCATAAGACGCCACGCGCTTGCGCCACTGGTCGAGCGTGCCCCGCTGGCGCAAGGTGTTCTCGGTCGCAACTTCGGCTTGAAAAATCAGGCGCTCGCTGGCGTGCCCAATCACTTCATCCGGCAGCACATAGACCCCGCCGGGGTGCCAGCCCACGCGATCCACACAGCGCGCCAGGGCTTCGGGCTGGCGCGTCTGCACATAGGTCGCCAGCAGTTGCCGGGCGCGGGGCGCTGTGCTGATGCGCAGCCCTAATGAGAGCAACACCCCCCTGAATTCCGCGCCGTCTGCGGCGAGCATCTTTGCGGGCGCGGCCCATTGCCGATGATTGCCCGCCGGATCGTCAAACTCCAGCAGAAAGCCCCATTCGCGGCTATCCGCATCACGGGTCTGAGCCGTGACTTCAAGGGGGCTGCAGACCCATAGCGGCGGCTTCGGGCGGCCTTCGCCGTCGAGTTCGGTAAACCATACGCCCGCGCTATCGAGGCGGAAGCGGTCATGCTCAGGGGCTGCTGCTTTGCGGCTCTGCGCCGGGGGTTCGGCTGCGGGCTGCGCCAGCGCCTGCGGAATGGCGGCTTCGATACGGGACTTCACCGCGTCAAGCCCAGCGCTTGCGGCCCAATCGTTGAAGTCCACATTCTGGCCTTCGGGCGCATCGGGCAGCGCCACAAAACCGCCCACTTTGCGCGCGGTGGCCTCTGCGGCGATTCGGCCCGGATTCTTGCCGGTGCGGGCCTCGGTTCCTCGGTCGTTGTCGGCTGCGATCAGCAGCAGCACGCCCGGCCCATAGTGACTGCGCAGGGCGCGCGCCACATGGGCTAGGTTTGAAGTGTCGAAGCAGCAGGCCACAGGCCGCGCGGTGGCCTCATAGACCGTTGCCGCTGTGGCGTAGCCCTCGCACAGCAGCAGCGCCTGCGCGCCTTCGGGGTTGCCAATCCAGTGCAGCAGGCCGGTTTTCTGCCCGCCGGTCAGATAGCGCTTTGTTCCTTCCGACTTGATGGTCTGCAGGTTGCGCAGCTCGCCCTGCAGGCTGCGCATGGGAACCTGCAGCGCCCCGTCTGCCGCAAAGCGCACGCCATGCGCGCCCACGGCCTTGCGGTCGAGGTAGGCGCTGCTGCCGCTCTCGCTGGCCTCGCTGAATCGGCGCTGTGCCGTTCGCGCTGCCTTGGTCTGTGCGGCTTCGCGGGCGGCCTGCTCTTGCTGGTCGCGTTCGGCCCGTTCTGCGGCTTGCGCCTTGAGGGCTTCGGGGCTTGGCGGCGCGGCAGGCTCAGAGCGCTTGAAACCGTGCTGCTGCGCCAAATGGAACAGCGTGCCGATGGTCACGCGGCCCGCAGCTTTGATGCTGCGCCAAGTGTCCCGGGCGGCGGCGGCGTCGTAGCTTTCGCCGGTTGCGCTCCAGGCGTCGAACAGATCGAACCCGGCTGCGCCTAACTCGGACTTCAGCGACATGGCTATCCTGGCCCATTCATCGCGCGGCAGGTCGGGCGGAATGCAGTCCAGGGCCGCGCGGATTTGTTCAGGGGAAGCGCTTCCTCCTCGCATGGCGGCCTTCATCAATGGCCTGGCTTGAATCCAAGCCAGCGTAAACTTTCCGTCTCCAGTCGAAGTAGCGGCCGCGCGCTCGCTGGGTCCTTATGTATTCCAAGGTCAAGGCGTTTCAACTTGCTCCGTAGCCTGTATGTGCGGCCGTCGTGCTCGAATCTGTCCGGAATACTCTTTTCGATGGCGGCGATGGCTGATTCAATCAGCGCGGCCGCATTTGGATAGTTGACGAAATTGTCCCCATCGGCCCAGGAATTTGATTGCAGCGACTCGCACTCGGCTTCGAGTAAATCGCTCGGGTCTTGGCGGCTGCTGCTCATGCGCTTCCCCGGCGTGAGAGGCGGATTCGGTCAGCGATCCAAGCTTGAATTTCCGATTCAGGCCAGGCAGCCGCACGCGGGCCGAGTTTTACGCAGGGCGGAAATTCGCCGGTTTTCAGCCGGGCATAGATGGCCGACTTGCGCAGACCGACAAGGCTTTCAACCTCGGGCAGACGAAGCAAGCGGTCTGCGGACGCTGTAGGGATTTCATGCATTTCAATGATCTCCATGCGGTTGCGATGGAAACCATTGGAGCGACGGCGGCGCACCATGAATAGGGAAAAGAGTTTGCGTTAAATCGTCAGAGACTTTTCCCTAGACAACGCGCCCTAGATCGTTCAGGAAGGCGCTCAGTTCGTCAGAAGGACAGTGAGGATCGAACGCCTTGACGGCTTTGCTCAGGGCTTTGCGTATCGATGCGTCCGAGCGCAGCAGCCCGGCTTCTTCGCAAAGTGCGGACAGTTCCGCAACGCCTGGCCCGGTGTCGGTCAAGGGCGGCGGGCCGTTCATCTCGAATGACTTGAAGTGCACCCAGGCGGCCGCTGCAAAAGCCAGCGCAGGGCGGCCTTGTGCGGGCGGTAGTTGCTCTTCGGCCCGGCGGGCGGATTCGGCCAAGGCGTACAGGTGCCACATCGCCACTTCGTAAGCTTGCGGGCCGTGCGCTTGCTCATGCGCTTCCTCAAGCGCCCACGCTTGCGGGCTGGCCTCTATCTGGCGCTGAAGGTCTTCTATCGCGCTTGCGAGTCTCTTAAGCTCGTCACGGTCTTTCGGCACCCATTCGATCAGACCCCGCGACGATGTGTCGATTTCTCGGATGCGCTGCACCAGTAGATTTCGGGTTGGTTTGTCCATCGCATCCCACATGCGCGCCCTGTCATGGGTGCCCGGCCAATCTGCCCAGGGGCGGCAGACTTTCGGCGGCCAAACCTAGGCCGGGCAAAACTTGTCAGCGCGGCGATGCAGGCCAGTCCGAGAGGTAGTGCAGCAGGTCGTCGTCGCTGAATCGGTCAGACCAGGGCGCTTCTGGATCATCGGGGCGGCTGCCCTCCCAGGCGGTCGAGGTGTAGCCTGCGGCAAAGGCGATCAGTTCGGGCGGTGTAGTGCTTTGCATGGCGGCTCTCTCGATTCAAACGGGCTGATCTTCCGGGCAGGTCTGCGCTTCGGCGGCGTCTTCGGCGGCGTCCATCGCTTTGTTTATCACAACTTCCAGAATGTGGAGGGCTGAAGATAGGCCCGATTCCTCGTGCGATTCAATCAGCATCCGTGCGCCGTCGATCAGGCTTGCAAGCTCTTCAAAGCGCCGTTGTACTTCGACCATGTTCATGACAATTCCCTTCTCTGATGCGCGCCGGGGCCGGGCGCGCGCGGCAGAAACTCTTTCGCGCGGTTGATTCCAGAGAAGCACAGGCAGCAAGGACAGTGCAGAGGATAGATAGATTTGTCCTCAGTGTCCTCACTTTGTCCTCACTTTGTCCTCACTTTGTCCTCAGTTCTCTGAACCCGCCAAAACCCAGCATTCATGCGGCTTGCAGCGGTTTTTTCATTTTGTCCTCAGTGTCCTCAGTCTTTTTTGCTCGCCAAGCCGTTCAGGCCGCGCTTGTCAGCCTGACGATGTTCCCCTTGCCGGTGGTGAAGTCTGCCCAGGCGCGCATCAACTCCCGGCGGCGGTCGAACAGGTCAGAGCGCTGATAGGCGGCCTCCACCTTATCCGCGTTGACGTGCGCCAGCGCCGCCTCGGTCACGCTGCGGGGGTAACTGGTCTGCTCTTCGCACCAGGTGCGGAAGGCGCTGCGGAAGCCGTGCACGGTCACACCCGGCGCGATGGCGTGCAAGGTCTTGTTCACAGCCACATCGGACAGAAGCCCATCGCGTCCGCCGGGAAACACCAGGTCAACGCCGGGCCTGCGCAGCGGCAGCAGGGCCTTGAGAATCGCCACGGCGGGCGCTGACAAGGGAACCCGGTGCGGGCGGGCCGCCTTCATGCGCCGGGCGGGAATCGTCCAGGTTGCCGCGTCGAGGTCGATTTCATCCCACAGTGCACCGCGCGCCTCGCCTGAGCGTGCGCCGGTCAGGATGGTGAACCGCAGGTTCAATGCTGAGATATGCGCCTTGCCTGCAAGCACGGCCATGATGCGGGGCACGTCGGCATATTCGGCAGCGGCGTGATGTTCGCGCGCCGTCACCTTGCGCGGGGCGGGCAGCACCTTGTCAAGCGTGCCCTTCCAGCGTGCCGGGTTGCGTGTGCCGTCGCATAGGCCATGCACGGCGGCATAGTCGAGCACCGCTTCTATGCGGCCTCGCAAGCGCTGCGCCGTCTCGGTCTTGGTGGCCCATATCGGCAGCAGCACGGCCTTGATGTCGGCAAGGGTCACATCAGCGGGCAGCTTCTTGCCGATGGCGGGAAAGGCGTAGTCGCGCAGGGTGTTCGCCCATTGCTGCGCGTGTTTGGCGTTCTTCCAGCCTGCGCGCTTGGCGTCGATCATGTCCAGCGCGCAGTGCTCGAATGTCTTGGTCTGTTCTTCCGGCTCAGGCTGCGCCCGGATCACATCGGCAGGATCAGCGCCAGCAGCCACGGCCTTGCGCATGGCCTCAGCCACTTGGCGGGCTTCGGCAAGGCTGCGGGTGTGCAGCGGCCCTAGCCCGATCTCACGCACCTTGCCTGCGGCCTTGTACCGGAACACCCAGGCGCGTGAATTCGAATCCCTGACGCGCAAGTAAAGGTTGCCGCCGTCGCTGTGGAAACCCGGTGCAGCCGTCTCTACCTTGCGTGGTGCAAGCCGGTTCAATGTCGTCGCCATCTCACTATCTCCGCCAACTTCGCCGGTCTTACCGGCAGTCTTACCCGTTGACGTGGATTTTAGAATACTTCTGCGGATGGTGGCGAACTATGAACTCTGCAAGTGCCTGATTAACAAAGGGAAAAGTGGACTAGTGCGGATGCTGGTGAACGTCAGTTCGGATTTCCCTCTCTCCGCCAGAATTGATCCAAAGTAGTCCCCAAGAGCCCCGCGCAGTTTCTGTGACGGGGCTTTTTCATAGGAGAGCGCGTCCATAATCGTCCCGTTGCATCCGGGGCGATACCACGCCAGCCAGCCGCCAATCGTGGTATCGTCCATGGCATCCAGAAGGGCGATACCATGAGTCTCACCGTGAAGGCTGTCGAGGCAGCCAAGCCGCAGGAGCGGCCCTACAAACTCACCGACGGCGGCGGCCTGTACCTCTTTGTGGCGCCGACCGGGCTGAAGAGCTGGCGCGCCAACTATGCGCAGACCGGCAAACAACGCACGCGGACCTATGGCCGCTACCCGACCATGTCTCTGGCGCAGGCCCGCGTTGCGCATGCGCAAGCCAAGAGTGCGCCGACCGACGCAGCGACCGCCCCGCCACCCGCGAAGGTCGCACCGACGTTCAAGGCGATCGCTGAGCAGTGGCTCAAGATCAAACTTCCCTCCCTCTCCAACGGCAAGCATCAGGGGCAGGTCGCCGGGACGCTGGAGCGCTTCGCGTTCCCCGCGATTGGTTCACTGCCGATCGACCAGATCCCGCGCACGAAGCTCGTCGAGGTGGTGCAGGCCGTGCAGAAAGGTGGCCGTGTGGAAACCGCGCACCGAGTGGCCGGGCGCATCGCCGCGGTGTTCGACTACGCTCAGGACGTGGGCTACATCGAGAGCCACGGTGCTGCCGGTCTGGTGCGGGTGCTGCAGCCGCGCAAGGTGAAAAAGCCGATGGCCAGTATCCCGCCAGGCGAGGCCGGTGCGCTGCTCGCGGCGATCGACGGCTATGAGGAACCGGTTACCCGACTGGGGTTGCAGTTGCTGGCTTTGACCTTCGTGCGCGTCGGCGAGATGCGCGGCATGCGGTGGGCTGAGCTGCGCGAGGACGGCGCGGTCTGGGTGGTTCCTGAGGACCGCATGAAGGCGGGATTGCCGCACGTCGTGCCGCTGTCACAGCAGGCGCGCGCGGTGCTCGAACAACTCCGGGTGTTTACCGGTGACCGCGATCTGGTGCTGGATTCGCCCCTGCGCCCGGGTCATCCGCTTTCTGAGAACACCTTCCTGTTCGCGCTTTACCGACTGGGCTATCGCGGCCGGATGACGGCGCATGGATTCCGGGCGCTGGCGTCCACCGTGCTCAATGAGCAGTCTGGCTTCGCGCATGATGTCATCGAACGCCAGCTCGCGCACCGTGAGACTGACGCGGTTCGCGCGGCGTACAACCGAGCGCAGTATCTCGATCAGCGCAGGGATCTGATGCAGTGGTGGGCGGATTGGTTGGATCGACAGTGGGAATCCGATAAGCCAACCTAAAGTGCTTGAGGTCGCCGAGCCGCACGGGCTGCGGCAGCGTGCCGGGCGCAGCTCATTTCAGACCCCTTCCATAACCGGCAAAACCATGAGCAGCCGTTCGATCGCTTGCCATGGCGCAGGCGAGACGGAAAAACTACAAGCCAACATCAAATTGGTAGGCAGTCCAAAGTCCTCCACCAGTCCGCCGTCGAGCTTGTCGCGCACCCGGCCATCCGCATCACGCCAGACTTTGCGCAGCACGGCAGAGCGTTCTTGGGTGTTCCAGTGGTCACCGATCCAGGCGGCCACGGGCTTGCCGATAGCGGTGGCGAAAGCCGCCTCAAAGACAGACCCGCTATCCGGTTCCACACCCCGGAATGGGCTGAGATTCACCAGCATCCCGTCGCAATCGCGCAGCAGATGCAAGTTGTGCTGATAAATCTGCTCGGCCACCGAAAGCGGCCCTTCCGTATGCACTTCGAGGCCGTCAGTCGGAGCCACCGCTTCCAGCCCCGCATCTGCACAAGCCGCCCGCAGGTGCGCATAGCGCGCATCACGATCCTCAAAGAACAAGTCTGGCCCAGCCAGATAGATCCGTGGTTTTGTCATCGCCGCTTCCCTCCAAACATTCTTGCTGCCAGCCACAGGCCAGCGATCACCACAACCGCCAGCCCAGTCGTCTGCATGACCGTCAGATTCCGCGTGGCCTTGAAAATCACGTCGTAGACCAGCCCATGCACCAGAGAGCTGACGGCCATGTGTCCGATGTCCAGGTGCATCACGTTTCCTCCACCGACTCACCGAGGACCATCACAGCGCCCAGGCTCGACACCGCAGAAATGCAGACATCCCGATGCGGCAGGTGCCCCCAGCGCAAAGAGGCCAGCGCAGCACGGGCGGGGTGCAACGCGACCGCGCTCTGTCCGGCGCTGCGCATGCTGTTCTGCGCCTGATCGAGGCAGCGGATCGCCGCCTCAATGTCAGCAGGAGAAGTCCGCAGGCCGATGCGCGCGAACGCGATCACCCGTTGGGGAAGTTCGAGCAAATCGTTGAGCACGGGGCATCCTCCTGTTCAATCACAGACGCTGAGAGCGCGTGGCCATGCGACGGCGTTTGATCTCCCAGCCCAGCCGCTTGTAGACCGCCCACAACAGACGCCCCAGCGACCAGAGGAGGTGAGACAAGACGATCAGTTTGGCCCAGATCGGCGCCATCCAGAACAGGTGGAAGAGGGCGTAGAGAACAATCATCGCGATGATGAACGTCATTCCGGCGGATTGCATCTGAGTGACCTCGATGGTTAGAACGCGCCCGGCTGGGTTTTCGCATTCATCATTCGCTTGTAGTAAGCGCTGGCGGCTACGTCGCACGCCGGGTCATAGGTTTTGGCCTGTTCTTTGACTGTTGGGTTGAGGTAGCCGTTGTTTGTTTTGCACCAGACGTTTTCGGTCTCGTTTTCTTTCGGGTGCGCAATGAACCAGGCCTCATCGCGGCCGCTAAACGGGCTAGGGCCTGCGGCAGTCGAGGCCGCGGTGATTGGGGAGGACTTCCCACACCCCGCCAAGACCCCCGCGCACAGCAGCACAGCCAACAGCACAGATCGTTTCATCGAAAAACCCCTTCAAGTTGAGATGCAAGTACGAGCCTCGCAAGCCTCCTGAAGCCGCGCAAATCGCTCCAGAAAGGCCTCGGCCCAATGGCGACAGTCGCCCCATGCGCCCGCCGTTTGTTGCGGAAACGGTTCGACCCCGTGGAGTATCGGCCACGGCAGGTTGGTTTTCATGTCAAAAGTCAACAAATCCCGCCGTTCCGTCGCCAGCGCAATACGATCTGCATGTTTCACAAGGTCGTGCCAGTCATTCATCGAATTGCGCAGTCCGAAAGCATCCAGTACGGCAGACTCCGCCTGGTGTTCCAGATCGTTCCAGGATGTGCCCAGCATCGCTTTGATTGGCGTCGGCACGTCGCCAACATAAGCTTCGTGCGCGTCATGCAGCAGCCCGCAGAGCAGGGCTTCTGGCGGTGCTTCCATCGCCTCCAGAATGCGCACGACCAACAGACTGTGCTGCGCGACCGAGTAATGCTCGGCGCTGTGTCCCCCGAAGCGGCAGATCAGCGATAGAGCATGCGCAATGTCCTCAATCCGCACGTCCTGCACCCGCAACGCTCCTGGCGCATAGTCGATGCCCGAACAGGTCAACATATGCGCCATGGCTGCTGCGGCCTCTTTGGGTCGGCTGTCTAGCCAGGCCGAGGCGTCGGCCAAGGCGTCTTCATAGGCGAAGAGGACGGCTTCATCTGCATTTTCTGTGGCGTACTCCGCCAGCGGAAACACCCCGCCGCCAACTTCCCGCTCGTCCTCCAGCAGCCGCAGCCGCCAGCCGCCGCCAAGGTCGGCAGGCCGAGGAACGATTTCATAGTGATAGCGCGTCACAGCCGCACCTCTGCTGTTGGGCTCACAATCACCGTCTGCTGCAGCGCACCCTGTGCGATGCGCTCGGCGCGCGTCAGCAACCCTTGCGCATAGCCGCGCCGGTAGGCTTCACGTCGCCACAAAGCAGCATCCGGCGCGCGCCCGGCGAACCCATCGCGCTCACCGACAAAAACGTAGTCCACAGGGAAGCGGTTGAACATCATGGCGCATCCCCGGCCTGCGCCGCATCCAGATCAGGCCATGCCAGCCCGGCGTCAACCGACGACGCCTGAGCGGTCGCAGGTTTTTCCATCTCCCGCTTGCTCAGCAACAGCAACTCATCGGCAACGACCTCGGTCGTGTACCTTTCCACCCCATCTTTATCGGCCCATTTGCGCGTGCGCAACTGACCCTCGACATAGGCCTGTGTGCCCTTGGAAAGAAAGTCCGCGGCAATCTCGGCAAGCCGTCCAAACAGCACGACCCGCGTCCATTCGGTTTCCTCACGGCGCTCGCCGCCCTTGTCTTTCCAGGTGCGGGACGTAGCAAGTGCGAGGGTGGCAACGGCCACTCCGTCCGCGGTATAGCGCACCTCGGGGTGGCGTCCGAGGTGGCCGATCAGTTGAACCTTGTTGAGAGAGGACATGCTTCACTCCATCGAGGGGATGGAGTGAATAGTAGGCAATGCCTGCTTTCATGTAAATAGGCATTGCCTACTTTTTACAACAGGGTGGCTTGTGGGCCACTCCATACCGAGGCGACATCACGACAAGGCGAAGGGCGTGCCACGGCTCGGCAGGCCGATCGGCAGCTCTCGACCCATTGCAGCCGGTCGTCCCAGCGACCGCTCAACGGCGGGTGCCGGAGTGAACCAGTCGCTCAAAGAAATCCGTCATCGACAGAAGCTCGGCCATAGCAGGCATTGGGCAGAACTCCAAGTGGGGGGCTGCAATCCTGTAATCAGCGGTCATTGGCAGCATCGGCCTCGTGAACGGCGGCTTTGTGCGTCAGCGAATTGGCGATTTAATTCCTGGGACTGTCCAACACCCCGGAGTATCCGGCTTTTGATCGGCGCCAAAAAACGAAGGGAAAACGGATTTTGAATTTTGCTGGGCCGACGACTTATGCCGGACTATGTGGAAGTTCCAAGATCGCCTCCATTCCGCCATCGCGGCGATTCTGCAACGTCAACCGTCCCCCCGCCGCACGCGCGATGTCGCGTGCGATACCGAGGCCAAGGCCGGTGCCGCCGGTTTGACGGCTGCGCGACGCTTCGAGCCGATAGAACGGCTCAAACACCTTTTCCAGTTCTTCCTCCGGAATGCCGGGGCCCTGATCCTGAATGCGCAGTGTCAGGGAGGTAGCGCTATCGTCGACGACGATGAGGGCCCGTTCGCCATATAAAACGGCATTGTCGAGCAGATTCGCTAAGCAACGCTTTATTCGAGCTGGATCCCCAACGAAGGGCTTGTTGGTACGCCCTTGAATCTGCACTTCACGCCCCATCTCTTCTGCGTCGGCCTGCAGACTTTCAAGCAAGGACATGATGTCAATGGGCTGAATATGTTGTGGCTGGTCGAGACCGCGCATGAAATCCAGCGTGTACTTCACCATCTGCTCCATCTCCAGCAGATCCTTCTCGAACCGCGCGCGCACATCGTCATCATCCAGCAGTTCTGCGCGCAAACGCATGCGGGTGATCGGCGTTTTCAGATCGTGCGACATGGCCGAAAAAATGCGCGTCCGATCCGTAATAAATCGAATCAGTTGAGCCTGCATGGTGTTGAACGCGTGTGCAGCGCGCCGTACCTCGGCAGGTCCAGCTTCCGGCAGTGGAGGACGATGGATGTCTTCACCAAGTGATTCAGCGGCCGAGGCCAGGACCGCCAGCGGCCGCGTCATCCACCGCACGGCAACAAAGGAGAGGAACAACACTGACGCCAAGAGTACGAGCAAGGTCAGCAGCAAATGCCAGGGGGGCGCCTGGGCG
This sequence comes from Thiomonas sp. OC7, assembly GCF_900634595.1. Lineage (NCBI taxonomy): Bacteria > Pseudomonadati > Pseudomonadota > Betaproteobacteria > Burkholderiales > Thiomonas > Thiomonas sp. OC7. Next base: position 3,435,141 of record NZ_LR131953.1, read on the forward strand.
CCTTGGTGAAGCTGGGTTGTAAAGGCCACCCAGTTTCCATCGTGCAGTTGCACCTGGATCAGGAAGCCGAGTTTTTCCGCCATGAAGGCTTGCATGGAAGACCGGGATGCCTGTGTCATACCCGACATATAGGCCGCCATCGAGGCCATGCCAGGTAGGGGTCGCCGGTGCATGTCGGGGAATCCATTGGCCTCAGAAGGGTTTGCACTGGCCGAGACGATCAGCGGTCTTTCATCCCCGAGTGCGGAATGAAGCGCCTGTGAAAACATCATGGTTTGTGCGCTGCGCATTGCGGCAGCCGTTGTCTTGATGGGTGAGGGCTCCAAGTCCACGACCTGGGGCGGCACGCTCAAGACTTTTGCGATACGGAGCCGCTCCTGATGCGGCATCGAATCCAGAAGTTTGACCACGTCAGCAATGCGTTGCGCAGACTGCATGCCGCTGTTGCGCAGCACCGCTCGGTCGCGCTCGGCGAAGTTAATTGAGGCGCTCAGGAGTTGCGCCAAAATCAAGCCGCTCGAGAGGACGAGCATCATGCGGCCGAACAGCGACGCCGGCAGCAACCGTTTCACGGCTTTCCTTCAACGGGCACTGACAACACATAGCCCATGCCGCGCACCGTCTTGATCAGTACCGGGTCGCGCGGATCATCTCCAAGACGTTGACGCAAGCGACTGACCTGGACATCAATGCTGCGATCGAGCGGGTCGGCCTCCCGGCCTTGCGTGAGATCCACTAGCTGGTCGCGGTTGAGAACCCGGTTGGGATGGCTCAGAAAAATGCGCAACAAGCGGTATTCCGCGCCACTCAGCGTCACGACCACGCCTGCGGGAGAAATCAGATGGCGATGCAGGGTGTTGAGCGTCCAGCCTGCAAAATGGGCCTCGCGCAAATCTTCGGGCTGCAAATTGACGGGCAGGCTGCGAGCGCGTCGCAAGATGACCTTGATGCGGGCGAGCAACTCGCGCGCGCTGAAGGGCTTGGTCAGATAGTCGTCGGCGCCCATCTCCAGCCCGACGACACGATCGGTCTCGTCGCTGCGGGCGGTGAGCATCAACACAGGGATGTCGGATTTGGCGCGGAGCTGGCGACAGAGCGTCAGACCGTCGTCGCCCGGAAGCATTAGATCGAGCACGATCAAGTCGATGCGTGCGGCGACGAGGGCGCGCTCCATGGCCTTGCCGTCGCCCACCGCGGTGACGCGCAGCCCGTTCTTTTGCAAATAGGCGCTCAGCAGATTACGGATCTCGCCATCGTCGTCAACGATCAGGATGTGGTCAGGTGTGTCCATGCCGTGATTTTCAGCGGTCTGCGGCGCGCCTCGTCAAAAACAATGTAACGCAGCATGTCAGCCACAGGTTCGCAGATCATGCGATACAAAACAGCCGCTTTTTGACACGGCCTGCTTACACGTCAGCGTTGAAATGGCTTCCATTGCGATGGCGGTCTATCAGATGTCGCTGCGGGAACGTCCCGCCAACCGTCTACGCATTTTGATCGGAGATCAATCATGAAATGCAACCATAGAACACTGGGTCTTGCCGCCGTCCTCTCACTCGCCGCGATTGGCACCGCCTACGCACAATCCCCTGCCCAACCGCAGCAATACGGCTGCATGCAGGGGGCCGGGCCGGGCATGGGCATGATGGGCGGCCGCGGCATGGCTGCGGGCATGATGGGGCGCGGTGATCCGGCTGCCAGGATGGAAAATCGTCTCGGCGCGATGAAGGCGCAATTGCAGATCACGCCGCAGCAAGAGCCTGCTTGGGACGCCTTTGCGGCACAAGCCAAGAAGCAGTCCGATGCGATGCAGTCCATGCGGACCACCCTGTTTGAGGCAAAGGGCAATGCTCCGGAACGCATGGAGCAACGCACCCAGTCGATGCAAGCGCGCGTGGCAGGCATGGAGACCATGACCGCTGCGATGAAAACGCTCTACGCCGAACTGAGCCCGGCGCAGCAAACCATACTGAATCAGCAGTTTGGCGCGATGCGCGGAACCCGTCGCGGAGCGCCTGCGGGCGCGCAGTAAACCGGAGCCGGACGAGCGCGCGCGATCGCACGGATACAACTCGCCGATTGCGCGTGCAATGCACTGCGGCATGCAGTCGGCGCCAAACACAAAGGAGTACGCATCATGATGGGGTATTGGGGTTGGGGCGCAGGCCCTTGGTTCGGGATGTGGATCATTCCAGTCCTTGTGCTGGGTCTGATTCTCTGGATGATTTTCAGAGGAGGACACGGCGTGTCGCATTGCGGGGACCGGCATTCCAGGCAAGAGTCGGCGCGTGAGGCGCTTGACCGGCGCTATGCGAACGGTGAAATCAGTCGCGAGGACTATCAGCGCATGAAACAGGAGATCAAGTCATGACGTCAACGAAATCGAACCGCATGCCGGGTTCGGCGGATCACCACAAGCCGCCCGATTGGAAGGACGGCAAACTCAGCCGACGCCAGATCATTGTTGGTGCCGTGGCGGGCAGCTCTCTCTGGTTGGCGGGCCGCACGCATGCTCAGGGCATGGGCGGCATGATGATGGGGTCGATGCCGGGCATGGGCCAGGGCGGCATGGCCGGCATGGGTGCAAACACCGCGCGCGGCGCGACAGTGCGGACCGGCGTGTTCACCCGCCCCATGCCCATCCCTGGGCAACTCGGCGGACCGGCTCAGGCGGATGGTAGTCTGGCGTATGCATTGCGGATCGCCCCCGGAACCAGCACCTTGCTCGCGGGTGTGCAGACCCCTACCTGGGGCTATAACGGGGCTTATCTGGGCCCGACGCTGCGCATCCCGCGCGGCAAACGGGTGCGGATCCAGGTTCGCAATGCGCTGAACCAGCCAACAACCACCCATTGGCACGGCGCCCATGTGCCCGGCACGATGGATGGCGGCCCGCAAAGCCTCATCGCGCCGGGGCACTCCATGGATTACGCCTACACCCTGGATCAACCGGGTGCCACGCTTTGGTATCACCCCCACCCGGATGGGCTGACAGGTCCTCACGTCTACGCCGGTATGGCAGGGCTGCTGCTGGTCGATGATGGCGTGGACCGCGCCCTCGGGTTGCCGCATACCTGGGGCGTGGATGACTTTCCCGTGATCGTGCAAGATCGGCGCTTTGGGGCTGATGGCACGCTGCGCTATATGAACAGCATGATGGACCGCATGGGCATGAAGGGCGACCGGTTTTTGGTGAACGGTTGTGAACAGCCCTATGTCAACGTTCCTGCGCAATGGGTGCGGCTGCGTCTGGTCAACGGATCGAATGCGCGCCTCTATAACTTTGCTTTCGCCAGCGGACAGAGTTTTTATGTGGTTGCCAGCGATGCCGGACTTCTGGCTCATCCTGTGGAGAGGCGCAGTTTGCTTCTCGCAGCAGCGGAGCGTGCGGAGATCCTGGTGGATTTGCGCAAACTCCAAGGAAGCACTCTGGTGTTGCGCAGTGACTCGGGCTCCGTTGTTCCAGGGCTGAGCAGCATGCCCATGGACGCTGATCGATTTGATCGCCAGGGGTTCGATCTGCTGCAGCTTCGGGTTGGCGCTCCTGCCGGAAAATCGGGGCGGCTTCCTGATCATCTGGTGGCCATCCCGTCGCTACGCATCGACGCGCCCCAGCGACTGTTCAGCTTGCAGGGAATGCAAGGGATGCAGGGCGCCATGGGAGGCGGGGCAATGGGCGCGATGGGGGGCATGTCGGGGGATCAGGGCATGGGCGCAAACACCGGCCCTGGCGGCATGAGTATGGGCGTGGGCATGGAAAAACTGTTTTCTATCAACCACCAGTTCATGGAGATGTCGGTGATCAATCAGCGCGTGCGCCTGGGCAGCACCGAGGTCTGGCAAGTGAGGAACGAGGGCCATATGGCGCATACCTTCCATGTCCATGGCACGTCGTTTCAGATTCGCGCGCGCGATGGCGTGGCTCCGCCGGAGCATGAGCGAGGCTGGAAAGACGTCGTTCTCGTGCGGCGCAACCAAACGGTCCGCCTGGTTGCCCGATTCGATCAGCCCGCTGGCAAAGACCATCCCTTCATGTACCACTGCCACATCCTGGAGCATGAGGACAATGGCATGATGGGGCAGTTCACAGTGGCATGACATGGGGGACAGATGCAGGTCAGCCTGATTGTGCACAGTCATCGGCAACAACTGGGGCCTGAGCGTCGCTTTCCGGTGCCCGCGAACTGGTGCCCCCGCCCCCTGCAGCCGACCGCTGGGACGATACGTGCAGCCCGAAAGCTGTCCTTCATCCTCTCGGCCGTAGGCGAGTTGGCGCACGCAGGTGCTGACATTTGGCGTCTTGCGCCCGCAACGCAAACGCAATACATTATGAATATGAAGTCCGCCGTTATTCCCCAGATCCGTGTCGAGCCCGAGCTCCGAGCCGAACTCGAGTCCGTGCTCAAACCAGGCGAAACACTAACCGACTTCGTTGAAGCGACCGTGCGAAGTGCCATCGCGTTCAGGCGTGTTCAAACCGCCTTCCACGAGCGCGCTCAGGCTGCGTCGGAGGAGTACCACCGCTCTGGCGTCGCGACGCCGGTCGAGGCAGTCCTTGAGCGGCTGCAAGGCAAGCTTGATGCGAAGCGGACGAAGCTCGGTCGATGAGCTTTGACGTTCAGCTGACGCCGACCGCCGAATCGGACCTGGAGCGTCTCTTCGATTATCTGCTCGAGCGGGCGGAAACCACCGAAGATCTCGACCGCGCACAAGCGGCGATCGATGCGATCAGGGCTGTGATGCAGCGGCAACTTGCACTCACGCCCTACAGTTTTCGCAAGGCAGCCCAGAGTCCAGCCCAGCGGGAGCTGATCATCCCGTTTGGAGGCACTGGGTACGTCGCGCTGTACGAGATCGTCAGTCCTTCGACCGTCGCGGTACTGGCGGTGCGTCATCAGCGCGAAGAGGACTATCACTGATTCGTCAGTGGCCTGCCCATTCGGCGCTTGACGCTCGGAAGCTATCCCTGGCAAACGGCCGGTCATGGCCGACTCCATCCGACGGCGAAGTCGGCCCGAAGAAAGTATCAGATTTCGGTCTGCTCCGCGATGTCGAGCGCATCTTCTACCTCGATACCCAGGTAGCGGACTGTGCTCTCCAGCTTGGTGTGCCCGAGCAGGAGTTGGACAGCGCGCAGATTCTTCGTCTTGCGATAGATGAGCGTTGCCTTGGTGCGCCTCATCGAGTGCGTGCCATAGCTGTGGCCATCGAGGCCGATTTCATTCACCCACCCGTGAACGATACGGGCGTATTGCCGAGTTCCAAGGTGTGGAGATGCATGCATTCGACTCGGGAAGATGTAGTCGTCGCCTCGCAGCTCGGCCATCTTGATCCAAGCTCCGACGGCTTCGCGCGTAGCAGCGGTGATCTCGAACTGCACAGGGTTGCCGGTCTTGTGCTGGACGACGATCGCTCGATTAGCTACAGCGTCGCCGTGGCAGACGTCACGGACGCGTAGGGCGACGAGGTCACTGCCTCGGAGCTTGCTGTCCAAGCCAAGATTGAACAAGGCAAGCTCGCGCGTGCGATGCTCCAGTTGCAGGCGGACCCGGATGGCCCAGATGTCCTTCAATTTGAGCGGTGCCTTCTGCCCGACAACCTTCCCCTTGTTCCATGGGGTGAAGCTCCGAGGGGCTGAATCGTTCGTGTTCATAGCGGTCTCCTGAAAGAACGCCGCCGGCCACAGGCTGGCAGCGCGACCCGACGAGGGTCGCGCGCGCACTTTGCGCCGAAACTCCCAGGACTGCAGTCGGCCACATGCAACCGCTCGGCGACGCGACCACGGGGACGTTCGAACGACCGATGAGCCCTCAAAGCAGCCCCAGGGCCAACGCGTGCTTCTCGGCCTGAGCGGGCACTGGCCCCCGCTTGTAGCAATGGCAGCCAAGGCGTGAACAGCGGTCGCTGAGGTCGTCAGTGTCCTGCGCTGTCGGCGCGGATGCCGATTTGAGCCATGCGCCGTGTTTGCAGTGGGTCGGTTGAGGCGCGCTGAAATTCAAGGTTGACGCCACGCGCATCTCGTTTGCCATGGCTCATTCGCCGATCGGCATGTGGCTCAAATCGGCATCGGTGCCAACACGGATGTCCTCATCAGTCGCGCTAGCTGCGCTAACCTGATGGCAGGAGGGGGTTCTCGATCGAGATGCTTGGCGCCGATCGGCAGTTCGTCCCATCGCGCAGGGATTTGCGGTCCTGAATCGGAGCCAAGACGATGCAACTCAATTCAAATGGTTTGACCATCGGCACCGTCGCCAAGGCGGTCGGTGTCAACGTCGAAACCGTCCGGTTCTACCAGCGCAAGGGCTTGCTGGGCGAACCCGAGCGACCCCAGGGAAGCTTCCGCCATTACGGGCCCGGTGACGTTGCCCGCCTGCGATTCATCAAATCTGCCCAAGGGCTGGGGTTCAGCCTCGACGAGATTGCCGGCCTGCTGCAGCTCGATGACGGCATGCACTGCGATCAGGCGCGTGAGCTCGGTGAACGCAAGCTCCGTGACGTGCGCACCAAGCTCGCCAACCTCAGGCGCATTGAATCGGCGCTGGCCGAGATGATTCGCGCCTGCGCCTGCAGCGATGGCTCCATGTCCTGCCCCCTGATCGACGCACTCCACGGCGAGGTTCACGATCCCTGACCAGTCAGGTTCATGCGGCCGTACGTCGGCTGAACGGCAAAGGCCATGCCGCCTTGTCAACCAAGGCGCGACGCCGCTTGACTCCGTACTTTGGTACGGTTCTACAGTGCCGACATCGTCCATCTCATGGAGTTTCGGCATGTCGCAACCCAGACCCCCTCACTCGCCCGCCGGGCGCGGCGCGCTGTTCGCCGGCGGGCTCGCGGCCATTCTGGCCTCGACCTGCTGCCTGGGCCCGCTGATCCTGCTGTCGCTGGGCATCAGCGGCGCGTGGATCGGCAATCTGACCCTGCTCGAACCGTATCGGCCGATCTTCATCGGCGCCGCCCTCATCGCCCTGTTCTTCGCCTGGCGCCGCCTGTTCAGAGCGCCTGCGGCCTGCAAACCGGGCGAGGTCTGCGCCATTCCCCAGATCAACGCCACCTACCGGCTGCTGTTCTGGATCGTCGCCGCGCTGATTGTCGTGGCGCTGGCTTTTCCCTATGTCGCTCCCCTGTTTTATTGAATCGAAAGGAATCCTCATGAACAAGCTCCTGACTGCTATTGCCGCCGCCTGCGTTTTCAGCGCCCCTGCCTGGGCTGCCGAGCAGACCGTGACCCTCGCCGTGCCGGGCATGACCTGCGGGGTCTGCCCGATCACCGTGCACAAAGCGCTCACCGCCGTTCCTGGCGTGGAAAAAGTGAGTGTGAATGAGGTCAAGAAAGACGCCGTGGTCACCTTCGACGATGCCAAGACCACCGTCAAAACCCTGATCAAAGCCACCACCGATGCGGGCTATCCCTCGACGGTCGTGCAATAAGCCGACCGTGATGAGCCGATCGTGCTTTGCTGTGGCCGGAGCGCGCACGCGACCCAGCCGATCTGAACCAGCCCCCTCCAACCCGAAGAGAAGCCCATGGAAATCCTGAGCATCAGCGGCATGACCTGCAACGCCTGCGCCACCCACGTCAAGGACGTCCTGGAAAAGCTGCCTGGCGTGAAATCCGCGCAGGTCTCGTATCCGCAGGGGACGGCCCAGGTCGTCGCCGATGCCTGCATCTCGTTCGACGCGATGGCTGCAGCCGTGGCCAAGGCCGGCTACGCGGCGAAACAGGCGGTCTACTCTTCCACGACATCGGACGGCGCAGCCGACTCGACCCATCCTGCCCGCGGTGACGCGAGCGGTCTGCACATTGCCGTCATCGGCAGCGGCGGCGCGGCGATGGCGGCGGCGATCAAGGCGGCCGACAGCGGCGCGCAGGTCACGCTGATCGAGCGCGGGGTGATCGGCGGCACCTGCGTCAACGTCGGCTGCGTACCGTCCAAAATCATGATCCGCGCCGCGCACATCGCCCATCTGCGGCGCCACAGCCCGTTCGACGCGGGCATCCAGCCTTGCACGCCCACCATCCTGCGCGACAAGCTGCTCGCGCAGCAGCAGGCGCGCGTGGATGAGCTGCGCCACGCCAAGTATGAAAGCATTCTCGAAGGCCAGCCGGCCATCACCACCCTGCGCGGCGCGGCTCGGTTCAAAGACGCCCGAACGCTGGTCGTGACGCTGCACGACGGCAGCGAACGCAGGGTGGGCTTTGACCGCTGCCTGATCGCCACCGGCGCCAGCCCGTCCATTCCCCCCATTGCTGGTCTGAAGGCCACGCCGTACTGGACGTCGACCGAGGCGCTGGAAAGTGACACGATTCCGCCGCGCCTGGCGGTCATCGGTTCTTCTGTTGTGGCGCTGGAACTGGCCCAGGCCTACTCCCGCCTGGGCAGCCAGGTCACCCTCCTGGCGCGCAACACCCTGCTGTCGCGCGAAGACCCGGACATCGGTGAGGCCCTCACCGCCGCGCTGCGCGAAGAGGGCCTCACCGTGCTGACCCACACCCAGGTCAGCGCGGTGGCCTACGCCGACGGCTGCTTCGCGCTGACCACGAACCAGGGCGAGATTCGGGCCGAGCGCCTGCTGGTGGCCACGGGCCGCGCGCCCAACACCGCGGCGCTCGATCTGCACGCTGCCGGCGTGCAATGCGATGCGCGCGGCGCCATCGTGGTCGATGACCACTTGCGCACCACTGTGCCGCAAATTTACGCCGCAGGCGACTGCACCGATCAGCCGCAATTCGTCTATGTGGCCGCAGCCGGGGGCACGCGAGCCGCCGTCAACATGACCGGTGGCGAGGCGACGCTCGACCTCTCCGCCATGCCGGCCGTGGTGTTCACCGACCCGCAAGTGGCCACGGTGGGACTGAGCGAGGCGCAGGCGCAGCGACAAGGCATACAAACCGACAGCCGCACACTGAGCCTGGACAACGTCCCCCGCGCCCTGGCCAACTTCGACACGCGCGGCTTCATCAAGCTGGTCGCCGAAGCTGGCTCCGGACGCCTGCTCGGCGTCCAGGCGGTGGCCGCCGAGGCCGGCGAACTCATCCAGACGGCAACACTCGCCATTCGCAACCGCATGACGGTGCAGCAACTTGCCGACCAACTCTTCCCCTACCTGACCATGGTCGAAGGCCTGAAGCTGGCCGCCCAGACCTTCACCAAGGATGTGACGCAACTGTCATGCTGCGCGGGGTGAGCTGAGAAGCAGTCCCGCAAATCACCTCCTGCGCATCGGGCAGGTGCGAATCCCGAGCACCATGTAGAGTGGACAAATACCCACTGCCCCCGCGACCAAAGGCACAACGCCAATCCAGCCCCAGAGGCCAATCACATGGGTCAGCGTCAGGGCGATAAGCACCAGACCAACAATCACGCGAAGAGCGCGGTCCAAGGTTCCTTCATTGACCGTCATGAGTGTGTTTCTCCAGTTGAATTGAGCGAGTACGCCAAGCTGATCGGTTTCGACTCTAGCAGCATCCTGATACATCAGGGCCTATCGGAAGTCCGTACGCTGCGCATCCATACTGAAGCATGCTGCAGGGCATGGCCTCATCACCAGAATCTTTCCTCGTTCCACGTTTTCTCATGACGGTAGACGACCTCAAAACCCAATTTCGCCAGCAATCCCAGGCTGCACTCAGCCTGAACATCGCTTACATCGGCGTCGTCAATGGCATCTTCAGCACGCTGCATCGCCTGGGCACGGCGTCTGCCGCCACCTTGGCCGAAGCGGCTGGGCTCGATTCTGCCTATGTGCTGCGCTGGTGCGACACTGCGTATGCATTCGACTATCTGGATGCAGAGGGCGACATCTTCCGTCTTACGACGACAGGCGAGGCCATGCGCCCCGAGGCGCCGGGCACCCTCATGCCGATGGCTGTGCAATCCGTCCTGTCGGCGCATCTGGCTGAGCGCGCGGCAGGACTGATGCGCACTGGGGAGCGCCCGGGCGAGCAGGTTTTGGCCGAGCGCGACACCGTGTTGCCCTGGTTCGGGCCGATGCTCGAAGCGAATTTCGCATCAATGTTCGAGGAAACGATTTGTCCGGCAGTGCCCGCTTTTGCCGACGTGGATGCCCGCGGAGGTCTTGCCGTCGACCTGGGCTGCGGCAATGGCTGGTATTTGCGCGCACTGGCGCGGCGCTGTGGCAAGCTGCGGGGGTTGGGCATCGACGGCTTCCAGGAGAACATCTCCCAGGCCCAAGACATGGCACGGAAGCAGGGCCTGGCCGACAGGCTGCGCTTCATCCAGGGGGACATCCACGCGCTCACGCTGGAAGAACCTGCCGATCTGATAGCGATGAACCGTGCCTTGCACCATGTGTGGGAGAAAGACACCCACACGCTGTTCACGTGGCTGCGCGGCAATCTCAAGCCGGGCGGTTATGTGGTCATTTGGGAGCCGGCCTGGCCGGCAGACCGCACCGCCTTGCGCCAACCCAGCCGTAAGGGGCTGGCGTTCCAGAATCTCAGCGAGCATGTGCAAGGCAACCATCTCCTGCGGCCAGACGACATCCAGGCGGCCTTTGCCCAGGCTGGTCTGCAGTCGCAGGTACATCTTTTCGCACAGGGCAACGAGGCTGTGGTCTTGGCTCAGAGATGAAGCCATAGAGAATCTGCGCCGTTGATCCCCTTGCTTGCCAGCCCAGCCGCGAGGGCTCTTTAGTTGAACCGTGGGCGCGGACTGCGGACAGTGCCCGCTTCGGCCGAGATGAGGTTGTTGGAGCGGCGTCGGCTCGTCGGCCAGTACAGCCATTGGGTCGCTTCTTGGCAACGTCAGCCATGCGGCCGGCATCGGACGTTGACCGTGTCAGGTTACGCCGCTGCTCGTGCGTTGTTTCCGGTGGGTCATCGAATAGTCGGCGCGCTCGCTCAATCGGGCGTCGACGCCAGCTGTTCATTCTGTTTGCGCAGCGCAAGTTGCGGATGCTGGCGGCAGGCAACTTTCCCGAGCACCGCACGATTCGGGACTTCCGTGCGCTGCACCTCAAGGAGTTCTCGGACCTGTTCGTGCAGGTGGTGCGTCTGGCGCGCGAGATGGGCCTGGTCAATCTGGGCGCGGTGATCTCCCCTTGCGCCAGAGTCATGACCCGACTGGCCGCCCGATGGAAGTCTGCGTGAATGGCGCGCCATTGTTGATAGCCCTCGATCCCGGCGAACTGTTGGGCACCAACTCCATGGCCACGCTGCTCCGAGATCGGCGGTTGGGGATGGTGCGAGGATCTGGACACGCATGTCCTGAATCGCCATGCATCACGACATTGACAGGCTGATATATTTAAATAACAATGATTCGCATTGCTTGCGTGGAGGTGAAGAATGCGAATCAAGCGATGGATCCGGGCCTTGGCATGGATGGGTGGCTTGATGATCGGAGCGCAGGCGCAGGCTCAGTCATGGCCAGTGCAGCCTTGCGATGTGGACGACTACATCACCAAAGCCATCGGCATCGAGGAACCCTGGCTGGAAAACGCGGCCTATCTCTTTGCCCAGGCCAACACCAATGGCTCGCCAGGGTCGTTGACGCTTTCCCCCGAGATCGAGGGCCAGTTCAGTGAGCGGGTGGGCATGGAGCTTGACCTCCCCGCGTATACCGCCAACACGCCTCTCGGGAGTGGCCAGAGTGCCTTTGGCCCCGTCGCGGCTGGGCTGAAGTTGGCTGCTTTGCATACTTGTGATCTGACTGAAGGTCGCGCCAGCCTGCTGACGGCAGAGGTGGAAGGCCAGTATTGGGCCAACCCGCGCCCGAGCGTGCTGCCAGGCCAAGGCAATGCGGTTACTGCACAGGTGATGTGGGCGCAACTCTGGTATCCCTGGTTCACGCAGGGGGAGGCTGGATATACCCAACGCATCGGGACGGGCATCACCAGCGGCTGGTTCGTCAATACGAGCGTAGGACATGCCATAGGGGCGACCTATGCTGCGCAACTCGAGGTGGAAGTCGACGACCAGTTGATGCTGGACAACGGGCAGCGGGGATTGGAGGGGAGTGTGATGCCTCAGTTTGCCTACCACCTCACGCAACAGTGGTTGCTGGCCATCGGTGAGCAGGCGTCTTTCCAGCAAGTCACATCGCATCCGAATTGGTCAACTTGGTTGATGAGCGAACGGGATTTCTAACGCGCATTGAGCCCGCGCGACTGGCGACTGTTGACCGCTACCGCCGGACCTCATCCTCGAAAAGTTACATCGACTTTGTGAACGAATCAGTGAAGTAGGGCATTGACGTGTCGCTGCGACATAGCGGACGTAGCAATGCGCATCGTCGCCATACGGTGTAAACCCAACCTGGGAGTCGGCACTGAGAAATTGCTCAAGTTGCGCGCTCGTGCTCAGTCGCGAGTTGTCCATATTGATCGCCATCCAGAAGATGATCACGCGCTGAAAATCCAGCCCCCCAAAACACGTTCAGGCTCATTCCTCAGTGGAATGACGCGCTTCGTTCAGGCTCATTCCACGTTGGACAAGGCTCCTAATTGACAAGCTCAGAACTTTGGCTACGATCCCTGTGCACAAATCGCTGTACATCTCTTACATTCAAACTCATGCGCTCCTTTCGAACTTTCTCCCGCTATTGGGCGTTCGTCTGCGCATTGGTTCTCTTGCCCTGGATGCAAGCCACGGCAGCCCCGATACGGGTCGTGCCTGCCTCGTGCTGCGCAGGCATGGCGGCCATGCCGATGGTTGGCGCCGGCCATCAAGCGAATCTCGCTGGTCATGACGATTCGCGAGTCGAGCGTGCGTTTTGCCAAGCTGCCTGCCATGACCTGGGCGCGGCCGCCGTTTCCAGCACGTCCAACGCCGCATCATTTCCTCACGCGGCATTGATCCAACGCTTGGTGCCCGTCCACCAAGCTCAGCCTGAGCAAGCTGCCTTGCCCATCGGGCGCATCGATCCGCCGCCTCCCTCCAAGCCGCCTTTCCTCGCGGCTCGCCTCCAAGTTTGACCCCTTCGGCAGCACCCGTCCCAGTGATGCTTCACCGGGCGATGTTCGTGTTCGCCTTGCGATTAGCGCTGCGGCCTTGCAGCGTTCCATCCGCCGAAGAGGAAAGCGATGTCCCTCATCCTGCAGTGCCGCCGTGCGCAAGCCCGGCGCTTGTCATCCGTCTGGTCTGAACGCCCGGCGGCCATCCCCGCTCTCATCACGCTTCTGCTGCTCGCCAGCCTGGCCGCGCCCGCCCAAGCCGCGCCCCTGACCCTCGGTGCCGCCGAGGCGCAACTGGCGCGGAGCAATCCCAGTCTGGCCGCAGCCGCGCAGCGCATCCGCGCCATCCAGCACCAGGCCGCGGCGGCCACGCAGTTGCCCGACCCGCATGTGTCGTTCGACGCGGTCAACCTGCCCACCAACAGCTTCTCGCTGACGCAGCAGGGCATGACCATGCTCAGCGTCGGCGTCAGCCAGAGCTTTCCGCCGATCGGCAAGCTGGCCCTAGAAGGCGACAAGCTGCAGGCGCAAGCCTCGGAGCAGCACTTTAGCCGCGAAGCCAAACGCGCGCAGCTGGTTCTCGCCTTGCGACGCGCCTGGCTTGCGGCGGTGTACGCGGGCCAGGCCATGGCGACGGTGCAGCGGCAGCAGGCGCTGGCGCGTGAGAACGTCGACGCGGCCATGGCCAGCTACCGCGCGGGCAACGGACCGCAGAGCGATGTGTTGCGCGCCCGTCTCGCCGAAGACGAACTGCGCAACGACCAAAGCGCGCTCGCCGCGGATGAAGCGGCGTCCCTGGCCGACATTGCCCAGGCACTTGGCAGCAATCAAACGCCCGAGATCGATCCTGACTGGCCGAGCTTGTCGCCAGGCGCGACGGCTCCCGAGCAAGCGCCCCCGACCCAACCGCTGCTGCGCATGGCCCAGGCCAAAGTGCAGATCGCCCAGGCGGGCGTGCGGGTGGCCAAGAAGGATTTCCTGCCGGAGATCACGGTTGGAGCCTCCTACGGCAAGAGCTTTTTTCCGGGCTCTCCCAACTTTATCTCCGCCGGGGTTTCGATGAACTTGCCGATCTTCTCCAACCATCGGCTGGATCAGGAACTCGACAGCGCCCGCGCCCAGGTGATGGAAGCCCGCTACGACGAGCAGGACCAGCGGTTGGCCTTGCAGCAGCAGATCCGCACCGCCACGGCGCGCATGCGCAGCCAGCAGGAGAAGTGGCAGCGCATGCGCGCGCACATGCTGCCGCTGGCGCATGCGGCGTACGACTCCACCCTCACCGCCTATAGCAACGGCCGCGCCAGCATGAGCGACGTGCTGAAGGCGCAGCAAGCCGTTTTTGCCCTTGAACTCCAGACTCTGCAACAGCGTCGGGATCTGCTGGCGACCCTGGCCGAACTCAACTACCTGACAACGCCTTCGGAGCAGCAGCCATGAATTTGCGAACCTTCACTCTCGGCCTCGGCCTATTGCTGGTCGGCATCAGTGCGGGCCTCTGGACCAGTCGCTGGCTGCCGCACGGCGCCTCGGACCCCGCGACGCCGAACGCCGCCGCGGCCCCGGCTTCCGCAACAGCATCCGCAGCAGCGCCGGCAAGCCGCCGGGTGCTGTACTGGGCCAACCCGATGAACGCCGCCATCCACTCCGACCACCCGATGAAAGACAACATGGGGATGGACTATGTCCCGGTCTACGCCCCGGCTGCGGCGCCGCAGCGCCGGGTGCTGTACTGGGTCAGCCCGATGAATCCGGCGATCCATTCGGACCGTCCGATGAAGGACAACATGGGCATGGATTACGTGCCGGTCTACGCCCAGGCCGAAGTCGGCGCCAACGACAGCGGGCTGCGCATCGACCCGCGCCTGACGCAAAACCTGGGCGTGCGCCTGACGACCGCACAGATGCGTCCCATGGGCCAGGCGATCCAGACCGTGGGCACCGTGGCCGTGGACCAGAACCGCGTCACCACCGTCACCCCGCGCTTCTCCGGCTGGGTCGTGCATCTCAAGGTGCGTGCCGTGGGCGACCCGGTGGCGCGCGGTCAGGTGCTGGCGGAGATTTACTCGCCCGAGCTGTACAGCGCGCAGCAGGAATACAGCATTGCGCGCCAGCAGGCCGGCGCGGCCGACGGTCATGCCGACAGCCAGGGCTTGCTGGCCGCGGCCAAACAGCGCCTGCTGCTGCTGGGCCTGCCCGAGGCCGCGCTCAAGCAGTTGGAGGCCTCGGGCCAGCCGATGCGCGACGTTCCCATCCTGGCACCGGAGAGCGGGGTGGTGACGGCGCTCAATATTCGCCAGGGCAGCTATGTCTCGTCGCAAAACAGCCTGTTCGAGATCGCCAATCTGGATCGGGTCTGGGTCAATGTGGCGCTGTACGACTACCAGATGCCGTGGGTGCGCCTGGGCGACGGCGTGCAGCTCCAGCTTCCGGCCTACCCCGGCAGGAATTGGGATGGGCGCCTGAACTTTCTCTACCCCACGCTGGACCCGCAAACCCGCACCATCACCGCGCGCCTGAGCTTCGCCAACCCCGGCGGCATTCTGCGCCCCGGCATGTTTGCCAACGCCATGGTGCAGGCCCAGGCGCAAACCGCTCTGGCGCTGCCGAGCAGCGCGGTGCTGCGCACGCAAGATGGCGATTACGCCATGCTGGCGCAGACGGGCGGCCACTTCCTGCCGGTGCAAGTTGCGCTTGGGCCCGAGGCGAACGGCTGGGTGGTCATCGTCCGAGGGCTCAAGCCGGGTGACCAGGTGGTGGAAAGCGCCCAGTTCCTGCTGTACTCCGAATCGCAGTTCCAGTCGGTCAAGGCGCGCATGCTCGGTGGTCATGCCGGCACGAGCGGCGCGAGTGGCATACCCGCCACGGGAGCGATGCCAGGCATGCCGCCTGCGAGCGACCCGCAAGCCGGCGCTGCGGGGCCAACGACCCCACCGACGGTCACACCATCCGCCATGCCGGCAGCCGCGCCCCCACCCGCCGCCGGGTCGATGGCCGGGATGAACATGGCCCCTGGCCGGAGCGCCCCATGATCCGGCGGCTCATGGAGTGGTGCTTCGAGAACCGCAGCCTGACGGTGATCGGCGCGCTGATGCTGCTGGCCGCGGGCATCCTGGCGGTGCGCAACACGCCGCTGGAGGCTATCCCCGACATCTCCCCCACCCAAGTCATCATCAAGACCTCCTACCCCGGGCAGGCGCCGCAGGTGGTACAGGACCAGGTGACCTATCCGCTGGAGACCACCCTGCAGTCGGTGCCCGGCGCGCGCGCGGTGCGCGGCTATTCGATGTTCGGCGACTCCTTCGTCTACGTCATCTTCAAGGATGGCACCAACATCTACCAGGCGCGCAACCTGGTGCTGCAGTATCTCAGCCAGGTGCAATCCAGGCTGCCGCCGGGGGTGACGCCGGCGCTGGGACCTGACAGTTCGGGGGTGGACTGGGTTTACATGTACGCCCTGACCGATACCGGCGGCACGCAGGACCTGAGCCAGCTCACCACCCTGCAGAATTGGTTCCTCAAGTACCAATTGCAGGGCATTCCGGGGGTGGCCGAGGTCGCCACGGTCGGCGGCATGGTGAAGGAATACCAGGTGGTGGTGAACCCGCAGGCCCTGCTGGCCTACAACCTCACCCTGCCGCAGGTGGAAGATGCCATCCGCGCCGCCAACGGCGAGACCAGCGGCTCGGTGGTCGATCTCGGCGAAGCCAGCTATATGGTGCGCACCACCGGCTATATCCGCTCCTTGCGGGATCTGGAGAACGCGCCGCTGGCGGCGCGCGGCGGGGTGCCGCTGACGCTCAAGGATGTCGCCCGCGTCCAATTCGGCCCGGAACTGCCCAACAGCGCCGCCGACCTCAACGGCGAGGGCGCGGTGGTGGGGGGCATCGTGATGATGAACCAGGGCTCGAACGCCGATGCCATAATCCGCCGGGTCGAGGACAAGATCCGCAGCATCCAGCCCTCGCTGCCGCCCGGGGTGAAGATCGTCACCATCTACAGCCAGGCGCCGCTGATCCAGCGTGCCATCCACACCCTGACCGAGAAACTGCTGGAGGAGTCGCTGATCGTCGCCCTGGTGTCGTTCCTGTTCCTGCTGCGCGCGCGCTCGGCGCTGGTGGCCATCGTGTCGCTGCCGCTGGGCATCCTCGCCGCCTTCCTGGTGATGTGGGCGCAGGGCATTCCGGCCAACATCATGTCCCTAGGGGGCATCGCCATTGCCATCGGCGCGATGACCGACGCCGCGATCGTGATGATCGAGAACATGCACAAGCATATGGAGCAGGATCCCGGCGCCGATCCCTGGATGAAGGCGCGGATGGCGGCATCGGAAGTCGGTCCGGCGCTGTTTTTTTCGCTGCTGATCATCGCGGTGTCGTTCCTGCCGGTGTTCGCGCTCGGCGGCGAGGAGGGCAAGTTGTTTCGGCCCCTGGCCTTCACCAAGACCTATGCCATGGCCGCAGCCGCCGTCCTGTCCATCACCCTGGTGCCGCTGCTGATGGCCTGGTTCATCCGCGGGCCTATCCGCCCCGAGGGGAAGAACCCCTTGAACCGGCTGCTCACCTGGCTCTACCGGCCGCTGATCCACGGCGTGCTGCGGGCACCATGGCTAGTCATCGTGCTGGCCCTTGCCGCCGTGGCCAGCCTGTACTTTCCCTGGAAGCATCTCGGCTCGGAGTTCATGCCGCCCCTGAACGAAGGTACCCTGCTGTACATGCCGGTGTCGCAGGATCCGTCGATCTCCATCGGTCAATCGGCCGCGATCCTGCAACTGAGCGACCGCATCATCAAGACCTTCCCCGAAGTGGAGAGCGTGTTCGGCAAGGCGGGCCGGGCGCAGACCGCGACCGACCCGACGCCGATCTCGATGTTCATGACGGTCGTGAACCTGAAGGACCGCAGCACCTGGCCGGCCGGCATGACCACCGCCAAGCTGATCGAGAAGATGAATCAGGCGCTGCAGATTCCTGGCGTATCGAACACCTGGACCCAGCCGATCAAGGGCCAGGTGGACATGCTGACCACAGGCCTGCAAACGCCGCTCGGCATCAAAGTCACCGGCAGCAATCTCGACACGCTGAACCGGCTGGGGCAGGAGATCCAGGCGGCGCTGCAAACCGTTCCGGGGACCCAGAACGCCTATGCGGCGCGGGCCACCGGCGGGCGCTACATTGTGGTCGACACCAACCGGCTGGCGGCTGCGCGCTACGGCCTTTCGGTGGCGGATGTGAACCGCCTGGTCGAGACCGCTATCGGTGGACAGATGCTGTCCACCGCCGTCAACGGCCTGGAGCGCTTCCCCATCAGCCTGCGCTACCCGCGCGAACTGCGCCAGTCGCTGTCCACGCTGATGGAAAGCCGCATCGCCACGCCCGAGGGCAGCCAGATTCCGTTAGCGCAGGTGGCCACGCTGCGCATCGAGGGCGGCCCACCCATGCTCACCAGCGACAACAGCCGCCTGAATTCCTGGGTGTACATCGACCTCAAACCCGGAACCAGCATCGGCGGGTACGTGGCTGCAGCGCAAGCGGCCCTGGCACAGAAGGTTCATCTGCAGCCCGGTTTCACGCTTGACTGGGTTGGGCAGTACCAGTCGCTGGAGCAGGCCGTGCAGCGTCTGAAGGTCGTCGTGCCGGCGGTGATCGGCCTGATCGCGCTCCTGCTGTATTTCAACTTCAAGAACATCACCGAGGTCGCCATCATCCTGCTGACCTTGCCGCTGTCGCTGGTGGGCGGATTCTGGTACGTCGACTGGCTGGGCTACAAGCTCTCGGTTGCGGTGGGTGTGGGCTTCATCGCCACCGCCGGGGTGGCCTCCGAGTTCGGCGTGGTCATGCTGCTGTATCTCGACGCGGCGCTGGAGCGGCGCAAAATTCACGACCGCCTCAACACCTGGGGCGACCTCAAGCAAACGGTGGTCGAGGGCACCTTGCTGCGGCTGCGGCCCATGGCGATGACCCTCACCATGGTGGTCGGCGGCCTGCTGCCCATCATGTTCAGCGAAGGCGCGGGTGCCGACGTGATGAAGCGCATCGCCGCGCCCATGGTTGGCGGCATGCTGACGGCTGCTTTGCTGGCGCTGCTGGTGATTCCGGCGGTTTACGCCCTTTGGCAGAAGCGGCGCCTGGGGCTGGGCGAGAGTCCCAGGCTGGAGGTGGCTTCATGAGCACTATCAATCAGCCGCAATCAGGCCCTCACAAAGGCCCCAAGGACGTTCGGAAACGGCCCAGTATGTCAGTCCTTGAGCCATGTCAAATCGTGTTGCTGCAGGATTCGGCTGCTCTCAGAACCCTGTCGAGCCAACGCAAGTCTCAGTGTGCAGGGCGCACGTATTTCAGGAGCCTGTTGCGTCAAAACCGTGGGCTGGAGAAGAGGTATTTGATCAGCGCCATCACGCCGAGCGCGATTAAGGCCAGCACCAGCAGTCCGAACAACCCCATGAGGGCCATGCCACCCCCCGACATGCAGACAGAAGTCATCATGATCAGCTTCCTTTCGTCGTTTGTTCCTTGTGTGTTGTAACCAGGAGTTCATTATGCAACGTCGTTCATTTGTGACTGTCCTTGTAGGTTTTGTTGGAACCGTCGTGGGCTATTTGACCGGACACGGCGCACCCTCCGCCAAGGCCCAGGGCACGATGGGTGGAGGGATGATGGGTGGGAGCATGGGCGGCATGATGTCGCCCGAGAACATGAACGGCCCCATGCGCACCGGCATGGAGCTGTTCAAGGTTCACCAGCAGATCCAGCGCAAGGTGATCGAGCTGCCCAATGGGGTGCATGACGTGACCACCTCGGCCGACCCCACGACGGCAGCGCTCATCCAGAAACATGTGGTGGAGATGTATGCACGGCTCGATCAGAACCGCCCCTTCCCCTACCCCATGAGTAATAGCGTGCCGCAGATGTTCGCCAACCCGACCAAGTACCAGCGCAAGCTCGACATCCTGCCCGATGGCGTGGCCGTGACCGAGACCTCCTCCGACCCGGAGATGGTCGCCGTGATCAAAGCCCACGCCCGCGAACTCGACCGCTTCGCCAAGGATGGCATGCCGGCCATGATGCGCGGGATGATGTGATGCGTGATTCGCGGCGCTGTGCAGAGATGTCCGGAACGGTCTGCATGGCGATCCCGGCGAGGCGAAGTCTTCCACGTGGGGTTGCCACAGCAACCAACCCCATGTCTTGGCTGCTATGTCAGCGCTGCTGCATTCCAATCATCTGGAGAATTGCCATGAAAAAACTTTTGATCGTCATCACTGTTCGTGCCGATGCCAAATTGGCCAGGGCACCGACAAAATTTTGACCAGAAGCAATCAGCCAGTCTGCGGGCACTGGATGACATGCTCCCCCGCTCGGAGCAACCACTCCAATGAAGCCAGCGTTCTAGACATCAGGTCAGTCTACGATTACGCAGCTACGCCCGAGCGACGGTTTTGCCGCAACGCGATCAGTACCAGGGGACGTCGCTTCTGAGTCGAGACCGGCATCTGGCCAGCGCTGGAAGAGGGCGCTCAGCATGCTGACGACCTCAGCGACCGCTAAGCCCACCATGGCTGTCGTTGCCACAAGCGGGGGCCAATGGCCGCTCAGGCCGAGGACCGGTCTCCCGGTCGGGCGGATCGGCCCCAAGTCCAGCGTGCCGCGTAGGCCGATCGATACACTGGTGCCAGTGGCGGCTTTGGATCAGAACGACTGGCGGGTTTGATCAGACTACGCAGTCTGGAGGAAAAGTCTGCCTGAGCTACTCCACCCTGTCTGGGAGGCGACCTTGCAGAGACTCGCAACACGCGCGCTGATTCCCCTTCCGTCCCCACCCCGCAGAGTCAGGGCAGGGCGCCAACGTCTGGCGCCGCAACCCTGGAGCAGTCATGGCAACCCCCGGAAAACTCTACGTCGTCGGCTTTGGCGGAAAAGACTATCTCGTGCGCGCATTCACCCTGCGCGGCGCGGCCAAAGGCCTGATCCGATCCCTCACCGAGTCCACCCTTGAACACACCCGCCCGGCCAGCCAGGACGACATCCTGGAGCTGGCCGGCAACGGCGTGCGCCCCATCGACGTGACGGCTACCGAACCCGAAGATCAGCCCGGTGCCGAGGAGCAGGAGTGAGCGCGCAGCAGCTCACCCACGCCCGCCAGTCCGAAGCCCTGCGCCGGGCCATGGGCGCGGACATCCTCACCCCGCTCGAAGATCCCCAGGTCGTCGAAATCATGCTCAACCCCGACGGCACGCTCTGGGTGGATCGACTGGGAGAGGGCATGCAGCAGACCGGCCGTATCGACGCCGTGCGGGCGCTGACCATCGTGAACACGGTGGCGGCCATGCTCGATACCGTGGTGACGCCGCAGCAACCCATCCTCGAATGTGAGCTGCCGCTGGACGGCAGCCGCTTCGAAGCCCTCATCCCCCCGCTCGTCGAGCGCGCCAGCTTCGCCCTGCGCAAGAAGGCGACACTGATCTTCACCCTGTCCGACTACGTGGACAAGGGCATCATGACCTCGGCGCAGAAGCAGGCCATCGAGCAGGCCGTGGCCACCCGGCACAACCTGCTGGTGTGCGGCGGCACCGGCACCGGAAAAACGACCCTTGCCAACGCCATCCTCGATGCCGTGGCCCGGCTCGATGGTGAGCACCGCATCGTCGTCATCGAAGACACCCGCGAGCTGCAGGTCAATGCCGAGAACGTCGTGTTTCTGCGCACCAGCGATAACACCGACATGACCCGGCTGCTGCGCGCCACCATGCGCCTGCGGCCAGACCGCATCGTCGTCGGCGAAGTGCGCGACGGCAGCGCCCTGGCTTTGCTCAAAGCCTGGAACACCGGTCACCCCGGCGGCGTCGGCACGGTGCATGCGAATGACGCCAGCGCGGCGCTCATCCGCATCGGCCAGCTCATCCAGGAGGCTGGCGTTCCCCCCAACCCCGAACTCATCGCCGAAGCGGTGAATGTGGTCGTGCCCATCAAGCGCACCGCCGATGGCCGCAAAGTCGAGGAGGTTGCGGCTGTGCGCGGCTGGTCGGCCAGCGGCGGCGGGTTCCACGTCGAGCGCGTCGCCTGATGCTGCCTCACGTCAATGGTGAGCGTGGTTCGACTTGATCGGCTGCACTGCCAGGCGCAGGCCCATCGTCTTGAGAACCGCTGACAGGCTGCGCAGCTCCGGGTTGCCCTGGGCCGACAGCGTTCGATAGAGCTGATTGGCGTTTAGCTCCGTCTGCTTGGCGATGGCGCGCACGCCACCGCGCGCTTGCGCCATTTGGCGCAGCGCCACCAGCAGATCAGACGGCTCTCCATCCTGGAGAAGCTGGTTCAGATACTCGGCCGCAAAAGCCGGGTCTTCCTTGAACAGCTCGGCCATCGCTTCGTCATGGCTTCGATCCTTCATGCTGATCTCCGTTGCCAGTCTTTCCAATACCCAATGGCGCGCTCGATGTCGGCGTCCTGGGTGCCTTTGTCACCGCCGCACAGCAGCAGCACCACGACCGCCCCGGCCATCGCGTAATAGACGCGGTAGCCGGGGCCTTGGTCGATCCGCAGCTCCCACACACCTTCTCGGCAGGGTTTGTGATCGCCAAAGTTGCCCGCCTCGATCCGGCCCACGCGCTTGACCACCTGGCCTTTTGCAATCGGGTCGCGGAGCTTCTTCAACCACTCCTGAAACGGGTCGCGCTCGTCTTCGGTGAGGTAGTGCCGAACGGTGAACATGATGACATTGTCGTTTATAAACGATAAGGGCACAAGGAAGATCCTGCGCTTTGTCTTGGAGGGCATCTGTCCCCACCCTGCAGAGTCAGGGCATGGACACGACGCAACTTACCCCGTTTCTCGATTTCGCCCGCCTGCACGATGTGCACATCGACCCGCAGCGTCTGCAGGTCGATGGCCGCATCCACCGCGCCGATGTCGGCGACCGACCCAATGGCAGGAACGACGCCGCCTACCTTCTGCGGGACGACGGCACCGGCTGGGTGACGAACTTCAAGGCCGATGGCAAACCCATCGCCTTCCGCCCGGAACTGGCGCGCGAGAGCACGCCCGAAGAACAACAAAAGGCCCAGGCCGAACGCACCGCCTGGCTGCAGCAACAGGCCGAGCGCCAAAAGGCCGCCCTCACCGACAGCCTGACGCGCTGGGAAGCCAGCCACGAGCCGTGCAACTTCCCCTACCTGCAAAACCCCGCACTGCCCACGGCGGGACTGCGGCAGCACAGCGCGCAGCTGCTCGTGCCCATGCTCAAACTCACCGACGGCGAGCCCGAATGGGTCGGCATGCAGCGCATCGCCTGGGCGGCGCCGGGCCAGTCCGCCGACAAGCGCTTCGTCGCCGGCACGCCCACACAGGGCGCCTTTGCCGTCATCCCCATCGACGGCCAGGACGCTGAAGCCCCGCTTCGCGCCTTCGAGACCGCCAAAACCGCCCCCCATATCGTGATGTGCGAGGGCATCGGCACGGCGCTGGCCCTCCATCAGGCCACAGGACTGCCCGTCATCGCCGCCCTCTCGGCGCAGAACCTGCCCGAGGTGGCCCGCACCCTGCACGAGCAGGTGCAGGGCCGCGTGACCCTCTACGCCGACAACGACGGCGAGCGCGCCGCACGCAAAGGGCAAATCAATGCCCTCAAAGCCGCCCGCATCCTCGGCGGCGCGCGCACAACCATCGCCCTTCCAGAAAAACCCAACGGCGTCACGCCCCCCGGCTACGACGCGCGCGACCAACTCCGCGACAGCGGGCCGGAATCGATCCGCAACACCCTGGATCGCGCCGTCCCGCCGTGGACCTTCCAGCGCAGCCATCCCAGCCTCGCGCCACCCACTGGGCAAGGGCGACAGCCCAAGCCCCCCATTCCCCATCTCAAGCAGGAGCAATCGATGGAACCACAAGCCGAAACCGAACCGACGCCGCACATCCCCTCCGATGAACCCGTCCCCGTCCAGCAAGCCGTGACCGCGCAGCGAACGGAGTTCGCCGATCTCAACGCCGCTCTGGAGCGAGTCGAGTCCGAACAGGAGCCGAAGCCACAACCACAGCAAAAGGAGACGGAGGTCAGCGACGCACAAAAAGAAGAAGCCGCGTTGCTGAATGCCTGGCGCGAATCCGCCCAGCCCGCTCGCGAACAGCGCGCCAAGGCCTGGCAGGACTTGAACGCCCAGCAGCAAGCCGCGCGGGAGTCTCTGTTCTCCACCCTGGCCCAGCAACGCGCCGAAACCCTCAAGAGCGGCGGCGACCTCGATGTGCATGCGTTTGAATCCGCCAAGCAGATCGAGCATTTGCAAAAAACCCAGGCGGCGCAGCGCAAAACCCTGGCCAGCAGCCTGCCTCTACCGCCGACCCTGCGTGAGTTCCTGGAACCGCGCGCCGAGCACGACCCCATCGCCGCCCGTCTGCTCGAACAAGAAAAAACCCGCGACCCTTCGCAGGAAAGCATCCGCGGCCGCCGCGTGGCCGCCCTCGAGTCCGAAGTCCTCNTCGATTCCCGCCTGCACGCAGGCGAGCACGTTCGCCTGGCTGCAAAAACCGTTGTCGGCAACGAGGGTCTGCACGTTGCCAAGCGCCCCGGGCAACGCCGCAATCTGCTCGAGCGTGGACACCACTTCGCGCTTGTCATTGCAGGCCTGCGTGACGTGCGCGGTGACCACCATCATCGTCTCGATGTCCACGCCGGCCTGGGCGTTGTAGCTCTGCTCGAAGCCGCCGCCGGACACCGGCATGATGCGCGACTCCTCGTCCGTCAGGTTGACCTGGTCGCTGTCCTGGGGTCCGGCCTGGGGCGGCTCAGGGTCCCGCCCGCGCGGCTTCTTCCCGGCCTCGCGCTGGGCCCGGCGCTTGGCCTCTTTGGTCTCGAACTCCTGCTGCTCCGCTTTGAATCGTTCGGCGGCGCGTTGCGCAATCTTGGCCTTGGCCTGCGCGATGGCGCTCAGGCGGTCCTCGCGGCGCGCGATCTCGGCGGGCACATCCATGCCATCGGGCGCGCTGGATCGATCATCCTTCTCCGCCCGCGCCAACAGGTCCTGGACTTCCTGGCGCAACTGCGCCTCGATCTTGTTGGCGTGACCCCACGACAGCGCCTTGTGCTTGCTCGCGCTGGCTCGGATCTTGGTGCCGTCCAGCGCAATGTGACCGAGCTTGAGCAACTTCATCTCGCGCGCCAGCACCAGCACCTGCACGAACAGCGCCTCGATCTCCTTCAGAAAGCGCCGCCGGAACGCGGCCAGCGTATCGTGGTCCGGATGCGTATTGGCCGCCACAAAGCGGAACGCCACCGAGTCGTAGGTCGCGCGCTCGATCTTGCGGCTCGAATGCACCCCGTTGGCATACCCGTAGATCAGCAGCCCCAGCAGCACCGAAGGGTGATGCGCGGCCGAGCCCCGGCCCGCGTACTGCTTGACCAGATCGTCCAGATCGAGCCGATCAATCACTTCGACCACAAAGCGCGCGAGGTGATCACTGGGCAACCACTCGTCCACCGAAGGCGGCAGAAGGTAGGCCGTGTCTCGATCAACACAAACGAAGCGACTCATCGCGAGGAACTCCTCAATGGACTGTCGCCATTGTCTCGGATTCATCCATCAGGCGTAAGCCTGGAAAGTCCGACAGCCTCCTAGACGGAGCTTGTCTTCGCCGCGACGAGGCCGATGCCGCGCCCCATTTGGCAGACCCGCTGACCCCGCCTGATTGCGATCTGCGCAGCAGTGGCATGGTCTTCATGCCGCTCGACGTCGGCAGGATGATGGACTCCGACCAGTTCGCGATGGCCACAGGCGAAGAGTTCAAGGCTGCCATGGCGCTGTACGCCAAGGCCTGGCTGCAAGTGCCTGCGGCCAGCCTGCCCAACGATGATCGTGTCCTCGCACACTTGGCCGGCGGCTATACGCAGCGCCGCTGGCGCAAAATCAAAGACGTTGCCTTGCGCGGCTGGCTCCTTTGCACCGATGGCCGCCTGTATCACCCGGTGATCGCGGAATTCGCCCACGACGCGTGGGAGAAGAGCAAGCACACCATCAGTGATGCCACCCCGACCCGGCGAGCCAGCAGTCCAGCAGAACGTGCACGCCGGTATCGCGAGCGGCAGCGACTCGCCAAGCTGGCCGGGTCAGCAGACGCGGAGAGTGCCGTCACGGCGCCCGTCACGCGTGACGTCGTCACGCCGACCGTCACGGAAACCGTCACGGCGAGCGTGACGCAAAACGTGACGCCCGTCACGCCTTCTTTTAAAAGTGAAACGAAAAAAGAAGGGGAATGCGTGATGGAGAACGTGACGCGTCACGGCGTATCGACCGTGACGGACGTCACGCGTGACGCCGTGACGGCGCCGCAGCGGCAGCTTCCCATCCTGCAAGCCATGCCTGCGGCTCCAGGCGCTTACGCGCCTTCGCCGCCCCCCCTCTCTCAGACAAAGGACGCGGCGACACCCAGCCCGGCGCCGATGGACGCAAAGGTCAAAGGCAAACACCCGGTGCTGACCCCTGGTGAAAAACACCTCGCCGAGCAACTCTGGCAGAGCTACGCGCAGGCCTTCCAGTCCCGCTACGACGCGCCGCCCCTGCGTGACGGCCGAGCGAACTACCAGCTCGCCAGCCTCACCCGCAGCCTCGGCCAGCAGGCCCCGGCTGTCGCCGTCCACTACCTGCAGAGCAACCACGACTGGTACGTCAAGAAGGGGCACGACCTCGGCACCCTGCTGGCCGACGCCAGCAGGGTGCGAGCCGACTGGATGGCCACCAGTAAACGCGCCGCCCAGCTTGATGCCGTGCGAGCCCGCAACCACCAGCCGCCGCAGTCCACCCCACCCAAGGAGACTCCGCCCGCCCCAGAAACTATTCGAGCCCAGCTCGCCGCCCTTCAAGAGAAATTCACCCGTCGCGCCGCAAGCGCCTGATCCTTTTCAACACATCCACCCTGCAAGCGACCGTCATGACCTCCACTACAGCCCTTCCTTTGGACTTCGGCACCCCTGGCGCCGACCCGCAGCAACTGCGCTCCATTCCGCTCGATGCCCTCCGCATCGACAGTGATTTCCCGGTGCGCAAAAACGATCCAGACGCGCTGGACGCTCTGGCGAAGAGTCTGGAAATCGTCGGCCAGCTCCAACCGATCGGCGTTCGCGCTGCCGGCAAGAACTGGACGCTGGTCTATGGCGAACGGCGCGTGCGCGCCGCACGCCTGCTGGGCAAGTGCACGCTGCTGGCCCGCATCTACTCCCCCATCGGCGCGGCGCCCGTGGTACTGCGTGCCACCGAGAACATGCACCGGCAGGAGTACAGCCTGGAAGATGCGGCTGACACGGTGCTGCGCCTGATCGAAGCCGGCATGGCAGCGCCAAGCATCGCCAAGGCCCTTGCCCGGCGCGAGGCCTGGGTCAACAGCATGCTGTCCTTCTCCCGCAATCCCCTGGCGCGTGAACTGGCCAGCCTGGGGCGGTTGCAGTCGGTTTCTGCCTGGGAGTCCTTTGCAACGCTCGACCAGGCCGAGCAGCGCGTCGTGCTGGACTCTAGCGACGCCATCACCGTGGCGCGTTGCGATGAAGCCCGCCAAGCGTCCCGACAAAAGGAAGCGCGCCGCCAACGGCTTCTGGCACCTGCCGCACCCGAAACGCCCCCCTCTGCGCCGCCCGCGGAGGGTGATGCGGAACAAACCTGCGCGCAGGCCTGCGCATCTGTTGAGCCGGACATCGGCTGGCGAAAAGAAAACCCGGCGACGCCGGACGATTCCATCACCGTCACCCTGCGGCACGGCCAAAAGCAAGCCCTGCAGCGCATCATGGCCGAAGACAACCGCGAGCTGGGTGAGATATTGCAGGAAGCAGTCGATGTCTATCTCACCCATCGGCAGGGAGCCGGCCATGAATGAAGAACAGAGAACGACTTCACAGGTCGCCGAGGCGCTCTTCACGCGTCTTCTCAATGAGAATGCGCAGATGTTTGCGGGCGTCAGCACCCTGAGCATGGACGATGTGCGGCAGAGCCTGTATCTCTTTTGTCTGGAACACGCCGCAGGCCTGGACGCCTTCAATCCCTTGCTGGGCACGTCCAAGAACTACATCATGGGCCGCATGTGGGGCCTGATCGAGCGTTGGCGGCCGATGTCCTCGCTTGATGAGATCGTGGACGGTGACCACGACAAACCTATCTGCCAGAGGCTTCCCGATACCCTGCAGGCGCCGGGGGTGGATGCCGCGCTCATCGCCGACGCGCAGCGTCTGGTCGAAGAGCAGATCAGGGACGATCTCGAACTTTCCAGCCGCAAATCCTTGTACGGCCTGCCGACCACTGTCGCCCTGGTCACCCATTGCAACCGGCCCGTCAGCGAAGTCGCTCGTTTGTATGGCAAGAACAGGGGGCGCTTGCGCCAGGCCGTACGTCAGCAACGCAGCGGCTTGGCGCAGGGCGGAGGTCTCGCGGGATAATGCGGTTTATGAAAACTGTCGGACGCCGGAATCCCTACCCGATCACCCTGCACGCCAGAGCCGGAGCGCTGGAGGAGTTCGGGCGTTTCAACGATACCTTTCACAGCATCGCCCACACACGCATCATCCTTCCCAAAGGAGTGTTCAGACTGTCCCATGAGGAAGCCGACAGGCAGATGACCGAGGGCATTGCCCGCGGCATGGCCCTGCTGGCAGTGGAGCGGAATGGTGGATGAAGACGAATCACAATCGCAGACCAGGGCTGCGACACTCGACGATCTGCGAACCCTCATCCGCGCCCTGAACGAGCGCAACGCGCCCTACCTGCTGATCGGTGGCTATGCGCTGGCGGCTCACGGTTACGTGCGCTCAACGACGGACATCGACATTCTGGTACTCGGCGAGCCCAGCGCGGCGGCCAATGTCATTTCTGCGTTGATGATCCTTCCCGACCAGGCGGCAAAAGACATCGATCCGGCCTGGTTTTCAGAAGGCGAAAACATCCGCGTGAATGACGCCATCACCATTGATGTGATGTTCAACGCGGCTGGGCAGACCTATGAGACGCTGCTGCCCTATGCCGAAGTCGTCATGCTCGGCGATCTGCCCGTGCACACCGTCAACCTGCAAGGGCTGCTGCTGACCAAACAGACTGTGCGTGAAAAGGATCAGATCGACCGCCGTGTTCTTGAACGAGCCATTGAAATCGCGGAGGCCGGAGCCATTCCCCAAGATCGCCCCCGAGCAAGCCAGCCTACCCGCCACCGGAAAGATCACGGCAACGAGCGGTGAGATCACCAGCTGGCCTTTAGCCCATCGCCCTTGGGCGCCAGCGGGCTCGCCTGCGGCGTCCAAGTGATGACCGGGCGGACCGGCGGCAGCGCAGCGCCGACAGTGGCCCATGACGCAATCTGCCCGCCCGGGATGGCTGGCACGACAATGCCAGCTTTCCCGAACACGTTCTCCCCATAAGCCATTCCCACAGGGCTGTGGAGCTGGCCGGTGTTGTACGCCGACAAGGTGGCGCGTAGATCGCCCGAACGCATCCACCCCTCCATCAGAACCGTTTGCGCGGCGTGCAGATTCGCGCAGGGATCGAGAACCTGATCGACGCCCAGCCCCAGCCGGGGCAGATTCCTGCTGTTGATCTGCGCCAGTCCGATGTCTACTGAGTGTCCTCGCGCGATCAGCTCGCGCGCGATGCGCGCAGCTTCCGCCACGCTTGCAGGCCGATAGCTCTTTCCGCTGGTGTTGTCATGCACGGCCAGCGGATTGCCGCCGCTTTCCTGCTGCACGATCGCTGCCAGAGTCACTGGCGCGATCTGGGGTGCGCATTGCTCCATCAAGACGATAGCGTTCATGGCAGCCTCCGGTCAGCGTTGCGACGCCAGATGTTGGCGGTTCACCCTGACTCTGCCGACGTAGGACAAACGCCTCATGACCCCATCCCGCGGAGTCTTCAGAGAACCCTCACCCCTTCCTGGAGACACGATATGCGCCTCATCATTGCCGAAAAACCCTCAGTCGCCCAAGCCATCGCCGGTGTCATCGGTGGGGCCAAGCGCGGCGACGGCTTCATTGACTGCCCGCAGGCCAAGACCCACGTCACCTGGTGCTTCGGCCACCTGCTGGAGCAGGCCAAGCCCGAAGACTATGTTGCGGGCGGCAAGGTGCTGGCGTCGCATCTGCCCGTCATCCCCACGGCCTGGAAGCTGTCGCCGCGCGACGGCGGCGCTGGCAAGCAGATCAAGGTGATCCGCGACCTGCTCAAAGAGGCCACCGAGGTGGTCAACGCTGGCGATGCGGATCGCGAGGGGCAGCTTCTGGTGGACGAGGTGCTACTGTACCTGGGCTGGAAAGGCAAGACGTCGCGTCTGTGGCTGTCCAGCCTGGACGACGAAAGCGTCCAGCGCGCCCTGGTCACCGTCAAGAGCAATGACGCCATGCGTCCGCTCTATGAATCCGCCCTGGCGCGTCAGCGCGCCGACTGGCTCATGGGCATGAACTGCTCCATCGCCTTGAGCCGCAACCTGCAAGCCTGTGGCGTGCAGGGCGCATGGAGTGTCGGCCGGGTGCAGACCCCGACCCTGGCACTGCTGGTCGACCGCAAGCGCGAGATCGACCACTTCAAGGCGCGCGATCACTACCAGGTGGAGGCCGCACTGGATGGCGACACCCGTGCGCTGTGGCAGATCCCTGAGGATTTGCTCATCGATGGCCTGCTCATGGACAAGGCCGCGGCCGAGTCGGTCGCCAAGGCTGTCCAGGGTCAGAAGACGACGGTGGAAAAATTCACCCGCAAGACCGGTGAGCGGGCTGCACCACTGCCGTACACCCTCGGCACCCTGCAGAAGGCGGCCAGCAGTCGCCTGGGCCTGTCTGCCAAGGACACGCTGGCGGCGGCGCAGGAACTCTATGAGGCCAAGGTCGCCACCTACCCTCGCACCGACTGCCCCTACCTGCCGATGGAGATGCATGGTGCAGCGGCAGGCATTCTGAAAGCCATTGGCGGCTCGAACGTTGCGGGGCTCGACCCCGAGCGCAAGCATGCGGCCTGGAACACCGGCAAGGTCGAGGCGCATCACGGCCTCATCCCGACTGGACAAAACCCGGATGCCGCCAGCCTGTCGGCCCATGCCAAACGCGTGTTCGATCTGATCCGCGAGTCTTACATCCGTCTGTTCATGCCGCCCGAGAAATTCGAGGCTCGGGAAGCAATCTTCGTCTTCTCAAGCGGTGAGCGTTTCAAGGCCGCGGCGCGCATCGTGTTGGAGCCGGGCTGGACGAAGCTCGGCGTGCAGGACGAAGGGGAGGGCGAATCAGCCGAAGCGAACGGCAAGCTGCCGATGCTGGCCGAGGGGCAGGTTCTGCGCTGCTCGGCCGCACAGATCCTGTCCAAGCGCACCGCGCCGCCGAAGCCCTACACCGATGGCACGCTCATCGCTGCCATGACGGGCGTGCACAAGCTGGTCACCGACCCGAAGCTCAAGGCGCGACTGAAGGAGTCGTCAGGACTGGGCACCGAGGCGACGCGGGCGTCGATGATCGAGGTGCTCATCACCCGCGAGTACGCCGAGCGCCGCAAGAAGGAAATCCACCCCACCGACCGGGGTGTGCAGCTGATCGACATGCTGCGCAAGGTGGCGCCTGATCTGGCCGATCCAGGCACTACCGCATTGCAGGAGGATGCGCTGGCGGACATCGCGGCAGGGCGTGCAGCGCTGGCCGCGTTCATGCAGGCGCAGGTGGATGCAACGCGGGAGTTTTCGCGGACGCTGCTGGAGGGCAAGCTGACGGACGCGCAGCTGGTCCTACATGCCTGCCCGGCCTGTGGCGGTGCACGCTGCGTGCAGCGCACCAGCAAATCTGGGAGCGCGTACCACCGTTGTCTCGACTGCGAGGTGGCATTCCGGGATGATGGCGGCAAGCCGGGAATGCGGTTCGAGGACAGGCCGGCAGGTGGGGGCGGGCAGAAGACATCGGACGCTGGTGCCACCGGCCCGAAATGCCCGAGCTGCAAGAAGCCGACGTTCAAGAACGAAACCAAGACCGGCAAGGCGTACTACCGGTGCGCCGGATGCAAGGGTGCCTGGTGGCCCGACCGCAAGGATGAAAGCAAACTTGGCACGAAGTGGGCGGACAAGACCTAAAATCAAGACTATGAATCAGGCCCACATCCAAGAGGTCCTGCGGCCTCTTGGACAACTGCGATAGTCGGAGGGCCAAAAGTCATCCGGGGGTTCAACTTCAGCAACCCAACACCGAAGGGTTAGGTTTCAATCAGTACCTTTGCCTTCGCTGCGAGGTCGCTGCAAAACTCGGTGTGTGACCTCACCCAAAGGGCGAAGAATGCGCCTCGAACAATCGCTTCTGGCACGAACCCAATCTTTATTCCAACTTGGTTGAAGAGCAGATGTGGATCGCGGTTTGTTCGAGCGACTTCTTCTATGGAACGTAAAACCTGATCCTGTGCCTCTGGAGCCCGTTGGCACGATACCGTAAGAATCGCAAGATCTTGATCCAGTCGTGCCTTGACGGCTTCAAAGACTGTGAGTTCGGGCTGTGTACCCGGTAAACGAAGAACACCGGCCGCAGCGTCCTCGCGTTGCTGTGAGTCGCCGTCAATGATGCAGAGTGACTCGAAAGTTACAGCTGGATTGGCCTTGTGCCCGCGATGAGTTACGACAGCATTGCCATCGCCATGCACAGCGTGTACTTCGACTTGGTCGTAATCAGCTCCCAGTGTCTCGCGAAGGATTGTGTCAACCCAGGTTTTGGCGAACTCATCTTCCACAAAGACTGCAAGCTTCTTGTCGACACGACCCGACACTGCCCGAAGGGCTTCGACTGAAAGCTTTCCCTGCCGTAGCTTTCCGGCAATGCTTGCCCAAATTGCCTCATTTGGTAAGGGCGAAAGCGCGTAGTCGCTATGGGTAGTGAAGATCGTTTGAATTGACTTTCTTGCTGCCACGTCGATCAAGTACTCGACCATCCGACGTGTTGCGATTGGATGCAGCCCGTTCTCGATCTCTTCAATGAGAATCAAGCTGTTTTGTGGTGCTTGCTCAATTGTGGAGATCATCCGGATGATTGACGACTCGCCGGCGCCAAAGTGGAACTCTGAAAACTGATTGACACATGCGCGACCGACTAGAAATTTGTCGTCAGTTCCGTATCTTGTTACTCGGTAGTCAGCTACCGACTTTCCGAGAATGTGCTCCACCTGCGTTGCAACTGTCGGGTCAAGCGGCTCCAGTGGCGGGCTATGAACGTAAGTGGATCGCATCAACTTCTTGTAGCGAGTCTTTTCGCCCGCCGGAACGGTTCGCTCGATGCCAAAGAACAGGACCTGTCGATCGGCGACATCGGAGCGAACCCATTTTGCTTGTCTAAAGTTTGATGTTCGCTTGACCAGCTGGCGCGCATTGAGCACCTTGTCGATGAGTTCGTACTCGACTCGCCAACCGGACATTGATTCGTCTCCGACCGTGCTCTTTGGAAAGAACATCCCCGGCTTGATCGGTTTGTACGCACAGCCTGCAACGCCTAACACCGAGGACTTGCCGCTGCCGTTTGGTCCGATGAGAGCCGTAACGGGGAAATCGAAGGTAATGTCCTCACCAGTGAAGCCGCGTATCTTCGCGATGCTGGCCTTGAAAAGATACTGTCCATAGTCGTGTCGTCGAACTTTGTCCAGCAATTGGGCCTTCGTCGACTCGCGAATCTCGCTCATTGTCATTGGTGTTTCCCGAAGAATGGTGGAACGCGGAACCGGTGGCTCACTGAACCCTAACGTCTGAATTCGGCGGGCGGGAAAAAGTGCAGAATTTTAACGATCCGCTAGAATGAATTGCTATGCATTGCCATCAGCTTTGTGCTGCCGCTTGCTTTTTAGGTAGTGCTGGGTTCATGAAGTCCCAAGGTGCGGCACTGCCCACATAGAAATCCAACTCTGGAACATAGCTTGATGCGTCATTCAAAGTTCCAGCCTTTATACCCAGCATTTCTGGTATATTACTGAACCGAGAGAACAATTGAGAGCCACAATTAGGGCAGAAACCTCTTTTGTGCATATTACCGCCATCTGCCTGATAATCGAAATATTTTACATCTCCGGAAACAGCGACATCTTGTTTAGGGAAAATCATTGCCGGAATGAATGCGCCGCCTGATGATCTTTGGCAGTCTTTGCAGTGACAATTACCCATAAATACTGGCTCAACGTCCACTGAGTAGCTGATTTTCCCACAAAGACACTGCCCAGAATACTTTGAACTCATAAATGATTCCTAACTGAGGATTGACGCAACGTAATGTATGCTGCGCATTATTCCGGATGATCTGGACGGTTCGTGATATTCTGCCCAAAGAATGCCCCCCATGCGGCTTGTGGAATGGATTGCTGGCGGTCTAGATGGTTAAAAACACTGTTATAAGAGATTCCACAAACCTCGCGCGATGGATATCCACTGCGCTCCAGGTCTGCAATATGGCTGCTGGGGAAGACAATTGACACAGTGCTGGCGGCTCTGTTGCTCAAAAACACCCTCATGTGAGGCTTCGGTCATCTTCTGGCTGTTTCTGAAATCGAGGATAGCGTCAAGTGGGCTTGCAGCGTGCTATGCAGCGTTGATTCGCGCATGGCCTGCACATCGAGCTTCGGTCTGCATAAGCCCTCCCATGCGGCCTCATGCGCAGGCTGCTATGGCTCCACCAACTTCGCGGCACCTGGATCGTAGACGTAATTGGTGATGCTGCCATCCTTGATGCGAGCCACTGCCTCGTCGATCACGAACAGCGGCACGAGAAACCATTCCTCGGGCTGCACGGGGTGGCCGAAGCGGTCGTTGATGGTGATATTCAACCGCGCGGGTGCAAACAGCCTGTGGAACAGGTTCTCCATCCGGGTGCGGTTGATGCCCGCGAGCTTGTAGGTCGCCACCACTTCGACCTTGGCCAGCAGAAAGGTCGCTTCGTTCTCGGCATTGGCGATGCGCGTCTCCACCTTGCCACCGGTCACGCCGATCTTGTGGATGAGGTCACGGTGCTGCGCGACATAGGGATGATTAGACAAGGAGCGCAGGACGTAGATCGTGCCGCTTTCGACATCGTCGGCCTCAAAATCGCCGCCGAAGGCAAGTTGCCCACTCTCGGGTGAGGTCAGCCGCCGTGCGGCGGGGTCGTCGTAGAACGCGCGCTGGAGCGAGCGCAGCAGCAGATTGCTTTCAGTACCGTTGGAGAAGATGACGCGCAGGCGACGGTCGACTTCTCCGGCGGTGGTTTTCAGCGGTTCGCCGACCTCGGCCACAAAAAGCGTGAGGCCATCGAGCACGAAAAAATCCCCCGCCTCGATCGCACGGCGACCCGCCTCGATGGGCTGGGACTGGCGCAGGCCCGTCTTGATTTCCGTCGCTACGCGCTCGAACAACGGTTTGAACGTCTCAAAGTCCTCGCACGGCTTGCGATCCGCGATCTCCTCGGCGGCGCGCTTGTCGGCACTGGTGCGGACATGGCGCAAGACCGTGATGTCGTCCGCGCCGGCAACATCCGCTAGTTCGGCAGCCAGGTCGTCGATGTCGATAGTTTCGTCCGCCGATGCGGCAACGGTAGGCGCCCCCGCAAGCAAACCCTGATGATCCAGCGGTTCCAGCAAGGCGCGGCAGTCCGGGAGCGCGCGCAGGCGGTCCAGGCGCACGGCGTACAGGCGCTCGAAGATGTCGCGGTCTTCACCGTGCTGCGGCGCACGCCCGTGCTTTTCTGTGAAGCGTTGAATGTCCTCGAAACCCGCGATGACGCGCTCCTCGCTGGCCGGTCGTCCGCCCTTCTTCTCAGGCGGAGCGAACTCGGCAAGCTCCGCCGCTAGGTCATCAAGGTCGGAGCTACTCATAGCGCCCTTCCGCTCTGAAGCGCATGAACGCGGCCGCGCCTTCGGCAAGGTGCTTTTCCCAGGCATCCTGTGAGGTCACCGATGGAGCACGCCCACGCTCGCGTTTGAAATCAACCGCGCGCTTGGCGATCACTTTGGCCTCGTCAGGTGTGATTGAGGTGCGCTTGGCCGAGATGGCTGCCGCGACCTGCTTCAAGCTGTCCTCGCTCATGGACTTGGCGAGGATGGCATAGGCTTCGCCGAAGGGATTGATGCGGTCGATCAGGTCGATGTCCAATTCGCGCACGTCCATGGCAAAGCGGCGCACGCCGTCGAGCAGGGCAGTATTGGGCGCCCCGTCGCTGCCTCCCTCGCTTTGGCCTTCGGTGACCAGCCGCTTGGCCTGTTGCGTGAGGTTCAGCGCCGCAATGGCGTGCTGGCGCACGGCTTCCTGATCTTCCGTGTCCAGCTCGGGATACTTGTCCTTGATGATCTTGCCCATGCGAACCTGCGTCAGCTCCTCGGGCACCAGTTCCTCATCAAACAGGCCGCGCTCGAGGCTGGGCTTGTCCTGCACGAAGGCCGCGATGACTTCGTTCAGGTCTTCCTGACAGATACGCGCCGCCTCCTTGCTCTTGGGCTCCGCGAGCCCCTTGATCTCGATTTGGTACGCCCCAGTCTGCTCATTGACACCGACATTGCAGCGGCTGGGGTCGTAGCCAGTCTCGCCGTAGTCAAAACCCGGCGTCGGGCCGCTTTCAGGATGCTTGGGCCTGAACTCGAAGCGCGGCGCAAGCACCTGCTCCATCAGCAGGCTGGCCGCAATGGCCTTCAAAGTATCGTTGACGGCCTCGGTCACCGCTTCCTCGGCGGCATCCGGCTCGGCGATCAGGTTGGTGAACCGTGCGCGGGTTTTGCCGGGCGCGTCGCGGGTGGCTCGGCCGATGATCTGCACGATCTCGGTCAGGCTGGCGCGGTAACCGACGGTCAGCGCATGTTCGCACCAAATCCAGTCGAAGCCTTCCTTCGCCATGCCCAGCGCGATGATGATGTCCACATAGTCCCGGTTGTCCTTCTGCGCCGGGTCTTTGAGCGCGGCCGACACGCGGTCGCGCTTGCTGGCATCGTCATCGACCAGATCGGCGATCCGCAGCACGCGGCCCGCGTCTGCACCACCTGGGGGCCGCTTGACAAGCTGGAAGCCGGTCGCCGGGTCGATGCCTTGCCATTCCCCCAGCGCCTCGATGATGTGCTCCACCTCGCGCATTTTGTCCTTCGTGCTCTCGCGCGAATTGACATTGGGGATGTGGATGATGGTCTTCTCTGCCGGGTCGAGCACCTTGAGGATGTCATCGACATAAGGCCCGCTGTAGAAGAAGTAGCCGATGTCGAGCTGCTTCAAGTGCTCGTAGCCGTTGAGCTGTTCGTAGTAGGTGTAGGTGACAGTCTCAAACTTCGACTCGTCCTGCGGGGCCAGCACGGCTTCGGCGTCGCCCCGGAAGTAGGAGCCGGTCATGGCGACGATGTGCGTCTTGCCCCGCGCGAAGAACTGCCCGAGGTGCAGACCGAGCTTGTTGTCCGGGTTGCTTGAGACATGGTGGAACTCATCGATCGCGATCAGGCGGTCGTCGAATGCCTCCACGCCGTAGGCATCGACCGCGAAGCGGAAAGTGGCATGGGTGCAGACCAGCACCTTGTCGCCACTTTCGAGGAACGCGCCCAGCGCCTTGACCTTGCCGCCGTTATCGTTGCCCGGCGCGTTGCACAGGTTCCACTTGGGCTCGACCTGCCAGTCAGCCCAGAAGCCGTACTTCGACAACGGCTCGTCGTTGAAGCTAGCGCCGATGGCCTTTTCTGGCACGACGATGATGGCCTGCTTGATGCCCTGATTCGCCAGTTTGTCGAGCGCGATGAACATCAGCGCGCGGCTTTTGCCCGATGCGGGCGGCGACTTGATGAGCAGGTATTGCTCGCCCCGCTTCTCATACGCCCGCTCCTGCATCGGGCGCATCCCCAGCGCATTGGCTTTGGTCGATACGCCGCTGCGGGCGTAGGTGACGGAGACGGAGGGGACGGATTTTCCCAGGTTCATTCAATTTTTCTCATCGGTCTTGGCGAACAGCGTCACGCCGGGTAGCCCATCGAAATGCGCATCGCAGGTGATCAGGGTCGCGCTCTGCCTCCGCGCCGTCGCATACACAATGGCATCGGCCGTGGCCAGTTTGTATTCGCGGTGCAGATCGGCCGCGAGCAGCGCGATCACGGTGTCCAGCGGCACAACGACGCATTTCTGCGTATAGGCGATCACCTGGTCGGCCTGCTCCTCGCCGACTTCACGCACCAGCCACTTCGACAGTTCGAGCTGCACGATGGTCGGCACGATGCACTGCTGCCGATCTGGAAACTCCTTTCCCAGCCGCCTGCCCAGCGCGGTATCGGCGAGCCATTCGATCCATGCCGAGGTATCGACCACACACGGCGTTGCCGCCATCAGTAGCGATCCTCGCGATCACGAAAGTCGGTGGTCGCAGCGCCCTTGGCAATGCCGACCAACTCCGCCCGCTCGGGCACCGGCACGACCAGCACGCCCTTGCCCTTGGGAATGAACACGAACTCCTGCCCGGCCTCCCAGTGCTGCTCTTCGCGCACGGCCTTGGGGATGGAAATCTGGAATTTGCTCGACAAGGTGGCTGTCGCGGTCATGGTTCGCACTCCTGTGGAATCGATGCGGATTTGGTAAGAATACCTGAGCCCAGCCCGGGCTGCCAGACAAATCACAGACCAAGTGTTGACTCTGTGGGTTTCGCGTCCGCCTTGCGCTTGCTGCCCTTGCCCGGCGCCGCCGCAGCGGTCATCTTGGTGTAGAGGTCGAACAGTTTTTCCAGCCGCTCGGTGTCGTTCTTGAAGCGACGGCCGATGTAGATGCGCTCCAGCACTTCGTCGTTGCGCTCATGCGCCGCGCGCAGATCGGCGGGCATGGTTTCGGGGTCGTAGAGGTCGGCAATGGTCGCCGGGAAGTGATGCTCCCGCGCCAGCAGGATGTCCTCGGCGCAGCGGGTGAGATCGGCCTTGTTTTTCTCGGACAACTCCGGAAGTGGAAAGGCATTCCAACCAATTGTGTTGGAGTACGAGTAGCGCAATTCAAAGCGCGCGCACACCGCTGAGAGCCATGCAAGATGCATCCGAGACGACGCGATGGCGAAATTCCACAGAGGTGCGTCGTAGATCGCAAAATTGCGATTGGAATGTATGGTCTGTGCGTCAGTGAGACCGACGGTAAAGTAGGCTCGATTTTCCGAAGACACGGCTGGCAGTGCGATCGCATGGGTCGAGGCAATAGCTTGAATCTGCCTGAAGCGATGTGGAAATGCCGCAGCGGGGCGTGTTTCTGCTGCCTTGCTTGAGGCGCGAAATGCTGCCACCTGCACTAAGCGAGCCGCGATAGGCGGAATGAGCAACGCCTCATCTCGGCCGTCGTCATCTATCCAGAGGCAATAGCGATACAGGCCCTGAATCATCTCCTTGGATCCCAGAAAGGTCTTGATGAACTTCCGCGCAGCCGGATACTCGCGGA
Source organism: Thiomonas sp. OC7 (assembly GCF_900634595.1). Lineage (NCBI taxonomy): Bacteria > Pseudomonadati > Pseudomonadota > Betaproteobacteria > Burkholderiales > Thiomonas > Thiomonas sp. OC7. Next base: position 3,474,398 of record NZ_LR131953.1, read on the forward strand.
TAAGAGACGCGGCTTCTGACCTTTCGAGAATCAAGTTGCCACCGTCAGTTGGTTTATTGCCCCAGTACATTTTTGACTGTGGACCGAGAGGCGCCGACAGCCCCTTGACAATGATGTTGCGACCGGGTGTGAGATAGGCATTGATACGCTCAACGACCTTGACAATGACAGCACCATGCTCATCCTCGAAGTACAAGCGGCGCAGTCGGTTGGGTTGATTCGAGAGGCCAACAATTACAACGGTCACACCAGCATTGTGGCTGGCCAAGTTAGCCCACTTGAAGGATGTGTGGGCGAAGGCAATCTCATGTCCTGTGGCAAAAACGAGGGGCCACAATATCGAGACCTGCTCACCCTGCGAGATGGAGTTTGTGGCAACAAAGGCAGAAGTTGCGCTGGTCCTTGTGCCGTAGTCAGCAGCCTTCATGAACCAGCTTGCGACGTAGTCAAGCGATTTCCAAGACTTCGTACGCCCTTCAAAGATTGTCCGCAGGTCTGATTTCTGCTCGTCTGACTGCCACGTGAAACCGAGATATGGCGGATTCCCGCAGATGTACGTCTCGCCGCCCTCGTTCTCGAAGTCGATCTCGGCCTGGTCGAGCGGCGTGCCGAACAAGTCATCGGCCTGCACCTTCACGCCGGTGCCAGTTGGCGGGCAAATGCTCAGCCAGTCGAGCCGCAGCGCGTTGCCGCAGGTGATCCAGTTCTCGTTGCGCAGCGGCAGGAACTCGGCCAGGGCCAGCTTCTGCCCCCGGTACAGCACATCGCACTGATACTCGGCAATGACCAGCGCAAGGCGGGCGATTTCCGCCGGGAAGTCGCGCAGCTCGATGCCGCGAAAGTTGGTGACCGGGATGTCCGATGCGCGATCCGGCTCGCCGCGCCGCTGGTTGATTTCGGCCTCGATGGCGCGCATTTCCTTGTAGGCGATGACCAGGAAATTGCCCGAACCGCAGGCCGGGTCGAACACCCGGATCTTGGCGATGCGCTTGCGCAGGTTGAGCAAGGTGCGCGGGTTGTCGCCCGCATCAATCAACTTCGCCCGCAGGTCGTCGAGGAACAGCGGATTCAGCACTTTGAGGATGTTGGGGACGCTGGTGTAGTGCATCCCCAGTTCGCCGCGCTCCTCGTCCTCGGCAACGGCTTGGATCATCGAGCCGAAGATGTCCGGGTTGATCTTGGTCCAGTCGAGGCCACCAACATGCAGCAGGTAGGAGCGGGCGATCTTGCTGAACTTCGGCACATCCATGCTGCCGGAGAACAGACCGCCGTTGACATAGGGGAAGTCGTCGCTGTCGGCCCAGCGGGGAAGATGGGCCGCTGCCCGTTCCTCCCGCGGGGTGTTCATGGCACGGAACAGCGTGCTGATGACCTCGTGCGTGTTAGACGAATCGCGCGCGCTCATCTGCGCGATGGTGTCGGTGAACTTGCCTTTGCCGCCGAAGATGTCGGTGTCCTCGGCAAAGAAGCAGAAGATCAGCCGTGCCATGAAGTGATTCATGTCGTGGCGGCGTTCAGCCTTACCCCAATCGGGGTTGTCTTTCAGCAGTTCGAGGTAGAGGCGATTGAGGCGGCTGGTCGCCCGGATGTCGAAGGCGTTCTCGCTGATCTGGCGGACGGTGCTGATGCCCGCCAGTGGCAGGAAGAAGCCGAAGTGGTCGGGAAAGTCCTTGAAGGCACAGGCGATGGTCTCGCCGCTGGTCAGGTCTTCGGCCTCGAAGTCCGCGCCGTCGGTGGCGAGGATGAACTTCGCTTTGGCCCGGGCGGTCGCCGGGCTGGCCTTGAGCGCGGCCAGCGTCTGCGTCACCCGCCCAGCGTCGCAGGTCAGGATGTGGATGTTGCTGGTCTGGAGGACGCCGCCCAGATCGGACTTGTTCGACGCCCCCGCGCGCAGGCGCTTGAGGGTCGTCGCCTTGTTGCCGAAGGCTTCAAGGAAGGCGTAGGGGAACTCTGCGCGGTCGAAGGGCTGCTCCGCGAGGTCGGTGATGGCTTGTTCGATTTCTACGGCGTTCATGCGGCATCTTGCCTAAGTGACTTTTCCTGCTCGCGTCTGACTGAGGCTCACTGTCCGACGCAGCAATGCGGGTCGCCTGCAAAGCCTTGTCCGAAAAACGCGGAGCCCTCCGCCGTCGACAGGGAATGATTTCCCACTCGGCATGACACAAAAATGTTGCGCCTATTCTAGGGATCGAGCTGCGCTCAGGAGGTCCGATGCTCTGACTTCAGAATGTTGTAAAGCGTTGGGCGCGGCAGGGTGGGGTGGGCTTCGCTCGCCCAACGACATCAATCGAGGCAATCCGATTCACCGCCGTCACCACTTTCACCCCCATCAACCGCGCCCAAGCCCGCGTGCTCGCATCCTGAATGCCGGGTGCTGCGCTCCCTGGCGCAGCCCACCACGCATTGGATTGCGCCAAAATCACCGTAGGGCGCTGCCACAGGGCCTCAAGCCACGTCCAAGGCTGTACCTGCTCCACGCAAATCGCGGCCCATACGCGTTGCCCGTCAAGCGCAAACACGCGCTGCCACCAGGCAGGACGCAAGGTGTGTGGGTTCCAGAGCTGCCAGTCGCCGCCCAGCAGCAGGCCAGCAGCCTGTGCCACGGGAACCGGATCGGCGTCTCCTTGTTTGACCCGCACCACGGCATCGCGCCCATTCGTCTGCACGCCGAGCAGCCAGACCTGCCCGGGCGGCACCGCCGCGGCGAACTGCGACCTGGTGCCGTCGTACCAGTCCGGCAGAACCGCCTCGGGAAACACCACGACCCGCGCGCCGACGCCTTGCCGTAGCCCTGCTTCGATGATGCGCTGGCTGTTCTGAATCGACGCGAGGATATTTCCATCTCCTGGGCGCAGATGCGTCTGCACGCCGACCCAGTTTTGGGGCATGAGTGCGGGCGGGGAAACCACGGCCAGCAGATTCATGACGATACTGCCTGCCAACACACCCACGATGGCGATCCGCGCGCCCGCAAGGCCATTCACTGCCGCAGGCCAGAGTACGACGAGCAGCAGCAGGCCGATCACCCCCACCCATCCGCCACCAGGGAACAGCACACCCGCTGCATTCATCGGGGAGAGCCAGCCGATCACGCCCAGCGGTGGCAGGGCCGTGAGCAGCAGCGCGGCAAGCAACCCGCCGCGTCCAGGTGGCAGAGCCCACGGCAAAGACAACGCCGCGGCTGATGCTGCCCATGCCGCCCAAGCCATCACGGCGTAATGTTCCCCCCAGTAGCCCAACACCGCCGAAACGATGGGCCAGCAGCCCACCGCGTAATAGGCCAGCGCAACGCAGAACCGTCGCCGCGCCGTGCCGCGGCCTGCTATGAGCAAGGGAAGCCCGAGCGATGCAAGCGGCCCAAGGAGGCTGGAACCGCCCGACAGCCAGGCGCTGCCGGCAACAGCCGCGACGGGGATGGGCCATTCACTTGCCAGAACGCGACGCATGGTCAGGAGCCGTCAGCTTCTGAATCATCTGCTGCTGCATCTGAACCGTGGGTGCCAACTGGCGGTTGCCCCACCAGGAACCGACAAAAAAAGCGACCGCGATGACGACGCCCAGGATCGCCATCGACGCCAGTGAAATCGGCTCACGCAAGGCACGCGCTACCGCCTCGCTGACTATCCCCTCATCGATTTTCACAGTGACCGGGCGCGCCGCAGCGATCTGCAAACCCTGCGCCGCACTCAACACCGGCGTCAAATCCGGCGACGGCGTGCCGGCCGTGCCCAACTCCATCACCGCCGCCTTCACCGCCGCCAGCACATCTGCTCTAGGCGTGCTGCGCGCCCAGCCCCAGGCAAACAGCGTGACGTGCGGCGCATTGCTCGGGTCATCTACGGAAAACCCCGCACGCTGCAGGATGCCAAGCAGGGAACGAATCTCCTTCCACTCGTCCTCGGCGGGCAGTCGCCCAAGCACATCCATGAACACCTGTTCCGAATTGCTGTAGGCCATCACACCACCCCCGCCTCGATGGCCTCGATCGGCTCCAGCGCGGCGCCCGCTCGTTTGAGCCAGGACTGCAGCGCCAGGCGATAGCCATAAGGAAGCGGCCGACCGTCAATCCCGGTCGCCAGCACGTCATGGAACGGGCGGCGCCCGATCATCACGGCGAGCTGATCGTTCATCTCCGGCAGTTCAGCTTCGAGCCAGGCGCCTTCGTCCACCAGACGCTGCCGCAGTTCATCCGACTGCCAGAGTAAGAACTTGTCCGCCGAGCCGAAGAACAGGTTCTTCACCACAATCCCCGCCTCATAGCGCGCAGGCATTTGGCGCAGGCGGTAATTGAGCGCCCGGATGCTCTCTTGCGTGCGGCTGAACAGCCAGACCGGAATCGCATTGGCCTCGCGCAGCACCTCACTCACGATGTGGATCGACCCGTCGAACGCCCGTGTACCGATCTGCGCCGGCATATTGATGATGATGCGGTATTCCGCAGTCTGGGCGGCAGCGCTGAGCATGGCCAGCTTCGTGCCCAGATCGATCCAGCCGCTCTCGGTGGAAAGATCGAGCAGCGCCGTGCCGACGATGCCGCCCCCAGGTCGCAGACCGCCTTCGCCGCACACGTCCGGGTTGGAGAGATCGGCGTCATAGACCACCAGACGGGGACGCTGCTCCTCCTCTTGGGACAAGAAGTGATGAACCAGGGCGCGGGCGGCCAGGCTCTTGCCTACGCCGCCTTTGTCGCCGTCGATGATGAACGTCTTGAGCATGATGGAAAACCTTTCTGTAAGGATCGAAAAAAGACCGGGCAGCGCCCCGGCGGCGTCCGGCGGCAGCCGGGGAATCAGGCGTTGTGCTCGCCGATGAACTTGCGCCGCGCCTCGGGCGGACCTTCAATGTTCTTGCGCAGGATGTAGTCCGCCTCGGATTCCTCCGGCAGGCGGTCAGAGCCGTCCGCCCAGGGTGGCAGCTCCAGACCTTCCAGTCCGGGTGCGGCCGACGGGGTGCTTGCTGCGGGCGGTGTTTTCAAGGCGGGTCGCTTGTTTGTGGGAGGGGCCGATGGGGGGCTTGCCTGTGCCGGTTTGGCTTTGGGTGTCGCAGGCGCAACCGACGGTGCACGCAGGTCAAACCGTCCCCGTCGTTTCCGAACCGCGTCCAGAGCATGTCGCAGGTCGTCCGGCGGGATGCTCGGCATGCACTTCTTCAGGTAAGCCAGAATCTCGGCGGGCTTCTCGTCGCTGTCGAACAGGGCAAACAGTTCATCCTCGATCGCCATCAGACTATTGAGCGCGAACTGCCGTGGGTTGCTGGCTTCTTCGGCACGGGCACGCGCCTGTGCGGTCTGTCGCTTCCGCCGTGCGATTTCCCTCAATTCGGCTTGCGTCTGCTCCAGTTGCCGTAGGGCCGTGTCGCGGTCGAATGCATCAGCGTCGTCAGGCGCGTCTGGCCTGTCCTCGTTTTGCATCATCGTGAGTCCTTTTGTGCGCGCCTTTCATCGGCGCCCTACCCGGACTCTGCGAGACGGGGCCAGGGTGCGACAAGGGAACCGCGGAGAACCGTCATCGGCGTCCGCGCTGCGGCGGGAGTTGTCCAAGAGGGTGTCGGGGCGCAGCCCTGACCAAGCGTTTCGTGTGACATGGCGCCGCCAGGCGTCGGCATGCCGCGTCCAGCGGCGTCCGAAATGTCCCACGAAACATTACCTTGCAAGGTTTTTACGCATCGGACGTTTGATCAGCTCCGACACACGCTCGGATCAAATCGCCTCACGCCTGATCAGAGACACGACACGCCTTGGACAGACCGTGCAGTCCCCGCTTCACAGAGTCACGGCATGGACTCTCAAGATCGCAAACCCCACACCGTGCGCGTGCGCCTCACCACCGCACAGCTCAACGACCTGCGCAGCCAGGCACAGGCCGCCCACAAAAGCGTGTCGGAACTCATCCGTCTGCGCGCCACGCTTCAACCCGTGATCAGCCGCGCCGACGACACCACCGCGCAGCGCATCGACCATCTCGGACGCCTGCTCAAACATCTTTACCCCAAAGACAAAGGTTGGGCCACGGGAGACGACCGCCGCCGCTGGTGGCAACTGGTCGAAGAACTCCAGCGCACCGCCGCCATGCTGAGAAGGACGCCCTGATGCTTGCCAAAGTCATCACGCTCAAACCGGGCGCGCCCAGCAAGGGATTCGCTCACGTCATGCGCTACGTCATGCGCGGCAATGAAGAATTGCCGCCTGGACAGACCCTGGACGGCGGCCACTTCAACATCGACGACGATCAGATCTACTGGACGCTTGGCGAACACCGTCTGGCCTACGCCGAAGACCTTGCCGGCGTCTGCGACGGCGTCGTCCGAGACTGCGAACGCAAAGGCCGGTTCAAAGGCAACCCCGTCTATCACGTCGCCATAACCTGGCAGGAGGGCGAACACCCCACGGCGCAGCAGGCCGAACACGCCTGCAAGCACGTCATGGATGCGCTCGGCTTCCGTGCGCACCAGGCCGCCTGGGCCACCCACCGAGATACCGACAACGATCATGTGCACCTGGTCATCAACCGCGTTCATCCCGAAAAACTGATCGCTGTGCAGCCGCCGTTCAAGAAGGACTATTTCATCCTCGACCGCTGCATGCGCGAACTCGAACTCGAATTCGGCTATGCCCGTGCCAATGGCCCCTACATCACCCTGGATACCGACCAGGGGCCGACCATCGTGCGCATGAGCCGTGCGGAACGACGCGCGCGAGGGCTGCTGAAGGAGGAGGGCAAGCCACGTTTGACGCGTGGGGCCGCCGCCGCCGAATACCGTCTCGGCGCCGACTCCTTCCAGTCCTGGGTTGCCGGCCAGCCCGCCCAAGACCTGCGCTCCGCCGTGCAGACCTCTGGCGCCACCTGGGCCGACGCCCATCAGGCCCTGGCGCAGCACGGCGTCACCCTTCAGTCCAAAGGCTCCGGTCTGGTCGTCACCACCCAGCTCGACGATGGCCGCATCCTGGCCGCCAAGGCCTCCCAGCTGGGCCGCTGGGCCAGCAAGGCCGAACTGGAAAAGCGCCTCGGCCCCTTCGTTGCCGCCCTGCAATCTGAAACAGCACCGTCACGCGCCTATGCGGAGTACGTCAAGACAAGCCGCAGCCAAAGCGATAAACCGGACCGCCTGTCCGCAAAAAACTCAACCCGCGACCCCGACCTCCGCGCCCTGCGCAGACAAGCCCGGGCCGACGCCCGCGTCGCACTCGCCGCCCGCTTCGAAGCCGAACAGGCTGCAGGGCGCGCACAGCGACCCCAGCAGCGCGCCGAACTGCGCAGCCAACACCAGCGCGAACGGCAGGAACTCGCCGTGCAAATACGCCATGACCGCAAGGCTTTGACCGCGCAGGCCCGGCAGCAGGGCCAGCCGCAGGCCGTGCTTCAGTCCTTGTGGGCGCTCAAGGCCGCGCAGCAGCGCGAAGCTCTGCAGAAGCGGCAGGCCGCGCAGCGCAAGGCGCTCTCGGCCAAGCTGCCCAAACAGGACGTGTGGCGCAAGTGGCTTGAGCGCGAAGCGGCACAGGGCGACGAGGCGGCGCAGGCCGCGCTGCGAGGTATCCGCTACCGCGAGCAGCGCAACAAGAGCAAGCAGGTGGACGGCATTGAGGGCGAAGAACTCGACCCGCTGCGCAAGCTCACGCTGGCCGGACTGGATGCGCAGATCGACCACAAGCGGCAACTCGTGCTGTACCGTGATGCACAGGGGCGGGACAAGTTCACTGACACCGGCCCGCGTATCGTGATGCACGACAAGAGCGATGACAGTCTGGAAGCCGCCTTGCGTATGGCCTCGCAGAAGTACGGCGGCAAGGTGGACATCACCGGCAGCAGTGAGTTCCGGGAACGGGCGGCGCGGCAGGCGGTGCGGCTGGGCATCGAAGTCGTGGACGCCGACTTGCAGGCCATCGTGCAGGACGAGCAGCAGCGCAGGCAGCGCCCGCCCCAGTTGTCCCCAACGGCTGTGGAGAAGTCGGCCCCCGATGCGGCCAAGTCCTTGAAACCGCAGGACACCGCTGCGCTGCCCGAAATGCGGGCAGTCGATGCGGCGCTGACGGCATGGCAACAGGCCCAGACCGACGCCGCGCGCACCCGCGCTGTGCAGGACTGGATGCACGGCATGGCGCGCGTCGAGAAATTGGGCGGGGATGTCGCCGCAGCGAACGCGCACACCCGCAAGGCGCTGGGCGAGCGCTATGCCGGCTTCATGCGGGAAGTGGGCGGGTTGGCGAGGCAGCGGGACATAGGGCATGACCGGTGAATCGTGATCGTCGCGCAACCACGATTGATCACTGATCAACCGTCGGCTGCATAGTCATTTCTGTACGGGATAACATGCGTTCGTTTCAATCCGCGCCCGGACTGTCCGGGCGAAACAACACGGAAGAGGGTACGCCTCTCCCAAGTTCAATTGCCTCCCTGAAGGGGGGCCAACCGGAGCTTGTTTTCGATGAGGGCGATCAACAGCCATGCGCGAAACGACAGGTTCAGCCTCCTGTTGCATCGAGAGGCAGCGGGGGCAGTCGCTCGCGATGAGGCGTTGTTGGTCCGTGCCGAGGCAATTCTGCGGAGCTGGAAGCAGTCCAACGGCATTAACGCGTGCCGTGACTGGGACGAGTGGTTGTCGTTGATTGCCCGTGGTCCATCTGTGGTCGTGCAGGTCATGGTGTCTGAAGACGAATACGCCACACGTTTGCGGCAAAGCTCTCCCTTTTCCGTGCTGGTTCCGCCTCGCAAGAGGTGGGCGCTCTTGAAGGAAGCGAAACATGAACAGGGAGCAGCTTGAGCACATTCTTCGTGCCGCATCGGCGATCACCAAGCAAGGCCGATTCATCGTCGTCGGCTCCCAATCGATCGTCGGCGCCCTGTCCGACCCGCCCGGGGTCTTGGGGTACTCCGCGGAAGCCGACATCTACCCACTGGATGCGCCCGAACTCGCTGACTTGATCGACGGATCAATCGGAGAAGGATCCCCGTTCCACGAGACGTTTGGATACTACGCACAAGGGGTCGGGCCAGAGACCGCTGTGTTGCCTGACGGGTGGCAATACCGTCTCAATCAGGTGCGCGATCCCATCACGCTTGCAGACGGCTTCTGTTTGGACCCGACAGACATGGCAGTTTCCAAGCTTGTTGCATGGAGAGAGAAGGACAAGGAATTTCTGGGCGTGATGCTGGAGAGCAAACTGATTCATCGCGATGAGCTGGAACGCCGAGCATCGCAGGTTCCTCAGAGCCGACTGTCTGAATACGGGCTCAAGCCCGAAGATTTGACGCGGCGAATCAGCTTGCTCGGGCAGACGATCTCCGAACGTCCACTTCCCGAGCTAGCCAAAGGCAACGAGCCCTCGACCATTGAGGGCATGCGTCGGGCCTTGCCGCTGCGCAAGAAATCCAAGGGATTGGATCGCTGATCAGATCGGCCGCCTCGATCAGAATATGGGTCGTGTCAACACCGCCGCCGCGGTGAAACGCTTCACCCCTTCCGTCCCCACCCCGCAGAGTCAGGGCAGGGCGCCAACGTCTGGTGCCGCAACCCTGGAGCATTCATGGCAACCCCCGGAAAACTCTATGTCGTCTGCTTTGGCGGGAAAGACTATCTCGTGCGCGCGTTCACACAGCGCGGCGCTGCCAAAGGTCTGATCAGATCCCTCACCGAGTCCGCCCTTGAAAACACGCGTCCGGCCAGCCAGGACGACATCCTGGAGTTGGCCGGCAATGGCGTGCGCCCCATCGACGTGACGGTAACCGAGCTCGAGGATCAACCCGGCACCGGGGAGCGAGAGTGAATGCACAGCTCACCCATGCCCGCCAATCCGAAGCCCTGCGCCGGGCGATGGGTACGGAAATCCTTACCCCGCTCGAGGACCCCAAGATTGTCGAAATCATGCTCAACCCGGACGGCACCTTGTGGGTGGATCGACTGGGGGAAGGCATGCAACAGACCGGCCGTATCGACGCCGTGCGGGCGCTGACCATTGTCAACACAGTAGCGGCCATGCTCGATACCGTGGTGACGCCGCAGCAACCCATCCTCGAATGCGAGTTGCCGCTGGACGGCAGTCGCTTTGAAGCCCTGATTCCGCCGCTGGTCGAGCGTGCGAGCTTTGCGATGCGGAAGAAGGCGACGCTGGTCTTTACCCTGGATGACTATGTCGCCAAGGGCATCATGACGCAGGCCCAGCGCCAGGCGCTCGAAGATGCGGTCGCTGGCCGGTTGAACGTGCTGGTTAGCGGCGGCACCGGCACAGGCAAGACCACCTTGGCCAACGCCATCCTCGACGCCGTGGCCCGGCTCGACGGCGAACATCGCATCCTGGTGATCGAAGACACGCGCGAACTGCAGGTCAATGCCGAGAACGTCGTGTTCCTGCGCACCAGCGACAACACCGACATGACCCGGCTGCTGCGCGCCACCATGCGGCTGCGGCCAGACAGAATCGTGGTCGGCGAAGTGCGCGACGGCAGCGCCCTGGCCTTGCTCAAGGCGTGGAACACCGGGCATCCTGGCGGTGTCGGAACTGTGCATGCGAACGACGCCAGCGCGGCGCTGATCCGCATCGGTCAACTCATCCAGGAGGCCGGCGTGCCACCGAACCCCGAACTCATCGCCGAAGCGGTGAATGTGGTCGTCTCGATCAAGCGCACTGCAGATGGCCGCCGGGTAGAAGAAGTGGCTGCAGTGCGTGGCTGGTCGTCCAGCGGCGGGTTCCACGTCGAGCGCCTCGCCTGATGCCACCTTTGCGTATTCCGGCGAGAAACCGCCACCCGTCCTGATCCAAAGCCGCCACTGGTGCCGAGATGTCGGTAGCCCTATGCAACTCACCGTTCATCCGTTAAAACAATCACCGTGGCAACGCGCCATCGCTTTGCAATGTAAACCGAGGTACTGTCGCCTTTGCCTCATACCTTCATCGACGCGATGCCGTTGCGGGCATCCAGCAGGGCGATGCGCGGGCGAAATTTACGCGCTGTGGTATCGGCCATCGGGCTATAGGTGCAGATGATGAGCAGGTCACCTATGGCGGCATGGCGCGCGGCTGATCCATTCAAGGTTATGTTGCCGCTGCCTTTTGGCTCTGCTATGGCATAGGTGCTCAGACGCGCTCCGTTGGTCACGTTGTAAATCTCGATCTGCTCGCCGGCAATGATGTCGCAGGCATCAAGCAGCGCCTGGTCGATGCCGCAAGAGCCTTCGTAATGCAAGTCTGCGCCGGTGAGTGTGGCGCGATGAATCTTGGCTCGCAGCATCACACGGGCGGGTGCGGAGTTTGACGGCGTGGTGTCTGGCATGTTGGCGGGTGGGCAAAGTTGCGGGCGGCAAGTGCTATCGAGGTGACGCATCAAACTGACATCGTAGAACGCTTTAAAAGTCACGCTCGGCCATCACCCAGGTCGACCACTTTGGCTGCGAACTGCTTTGCTGAAACGATGCCTGCTCACCGACGGCCAGTAGCCAAACGGGGGTGACGTGATAGGCGACCTGCGGCATTACCGAGCCTTCCATGCCGCGTCTGCCGTCATCCAGGATCAATTGATTGTCCACCTCGACCTCCAACTGGGCGGCGTAAGCGGTACTGATTGATCTGCCCAGGCTGGTGTTGACAAACCAGCCGCTGGAGATCCCCAAGCCGATCCGCTGGGTATAGCCCGCCTCGCCCTGGGTGAACCAGGGATACCAGAGTTGCGCCCACATCACCTGCGCGGACACTGCATTGCCTTGGCCCGGCAGCACTGAGCGGCGCGGATCGGCCCAGTATTGTCCTTCAATCTCGAACGTGAGCAGCGTGGCCATGCCCCGACCCATATTGCACGTATGCAGGGTTGCCAACTTGAGCCCGGCCGCGGCAGGGCCGAAGGTTGCAGGGGCGCTTCCAATGGGAGTGTTCGCGGTGTAGGTCGGCAGATCGAGTTCCATGCCGACATGATCGTTCAGCTTCGCTTCGACCTCGGGTGCCAGCGTCAGTGAGCCGGGTTGCGCGTTCGTGACCTGTGAGAACAGATAGCCGGCGTTTTCCAGCCAAGGCTCTTCGATGCCGATGGCCTTGGTGATGTAGTCGTCCACATCACAGTTCCATTCCTGTGCGGATGCCTGCTGAGCCCAGCCCAAACCGATCAGGGTGAAGAGAAAAATGACGCGAAAATACCTATTGCACATGGAACAGACTCCAAAAATAAGAATCATTCTTATTGTTATTGTCTGTGGTGTCAATTTTTGGCTTTGCACCTGCCTAAAACATTCGGACTTGCGTTCGAACATTCCATGCCTATGTTTGTACCGCCGCTTCGCTGTTCACTTCAACTCGGGCCGGGGTCGTCCCGCGCTCTCGCCCCGATTGGTGGCTGGGCTGGCCGAGCCGCTGGAGCAGGTGGGTGTCCTCGCCGACGTCCAGCCGGAGATCGCCGTCGTCGACAAGGGCTACCGCGGCGTCGAGATCGACGGGGTGCGCATCCTGCTCTCCGGACAGAAGCGCGGACTGACGCGAACCCTGCACGCGATGCTCAAGCGGCGCAGCGCCATCGAGCCGAGCATCGGCCACATGAAGGCCGACGGGCGCCTGGGCCGCAATCCGCTCAAAGGCGTTCTCGGCGATGCGCTGCATGCGGTACTGTGCGGCGCTGGGCACAACATTGGCCTGCTGCTGAAGAAGCTGCGGCTTCTTTGTGCCCAAATCTTGGCCTCATTGCAGGACTGGTTGGTGGCGTCCGCCGCCGCACCGGTCATTCAAACGCCACGGGTCGTCTGACGGTCGCATTGTTCAGGACGGATTCTGTACCCTGGGATGGACTACAGTACGCGGTTTTCTTGAGCGCTGTCTCTTTTGGCTCTGCCGGATCCGGGTCGCCACGACCGCCATGACGGCTGGCGCATGGCAGTGCGCGACCTCCTTACTACTGCTGAATGTCCGTGGATCTTGCCCATCGAAGTCTTCGTGCTGTCTGGCATCCCTGCACGCAGATGCAGCGTGCTGCGCAATATCCTCCGCTTGGAATCCTGAGTGGCCAGGGCCCCTGGCTGTTTGACGAATCTGGTCACCGTTACTTCGATGCAAACAGTTCCTGGTGGGTCAATCTGTTCGGTCATGCCGACGCAAGGATCAACGCAGCGCTCAAGGACCAACTCGACCGACTGCCGCACGTCATGCTGGCAGGCTGCACACACGCGCCTGCCGTTGAACTTGCTGAACGCCTGTCGACGCTGACAGGTGGCGTGCTGGGCCACTGCTTCTTCGGTAGTGACGGCGCGTCAGCAGTAGAAATTGCGTTGAAGATGAGTTTTCATTTCTGGCGCAATAGCGGCCACCCCGCGAAGCAGGAGTTCGTTTGTTTGCGCCAGAGCTACCACGGCGAAACACTGGGGGCGCTGGCCGTTACCGATGTGGCTGTGTTTCGCGATGTCTACGACCCATTGCTTATGCGTGCCCATCAAGTCATGTCGCCGGATGCGCGACAGGCAGCGCCAGGCGAGTCGCCTACCGACGTGGCGCTGCGTGCTGCGCAGGAATTGAAGATCCTCTTGGAAACACGCCACAACCGGATTGCTGCCCTAATCCTGGAGCCTCTGGTACAAGGCGCCACCGGCATGGCAATGCACGATCCAGCCTACCTTCGCGCTGCGCGCGCGCTGTGTGACGAGTATCAGGTGCACCTGATCGCTGATGAAATTGCGGTGGGATACGGGCGGACCGGGACGTTTTTCGCGTTTGAGCAGGCCGCATTGCCGGGCGACATGCCCATTTGGCCCGACTTGCTGTGCTTGTCCAAGGGCATTAGCGGTGGCTACCTGCCTCTGTCTCTGGTGCTCTCGCGAGATGCTGTCTATGGCGCGTTTCTCGACGACGATGTGGCGCGCGGTTTCTTGCATTCGCACTCCTATACGGGCAACGCCCTGGCGTGTCGGGCAGCGCTGGCAGTGCTTGACCGCTTCGAAGAAGACCAAGTGCTGCAGGCCAATCGCCAGCGTGCCACCATACTCTCGGACGCCCTGACACCGCTTCGTGACGATCCACGCATCCAACATTTTCGTCAAACCGGGATGATCTGGGCGTTTGACGTGCGCGAGGCTTTCGCCGGGTCGCGATTTGCTGAGCGCTTCCACCTGGCAGGCCGCGCTCGAGAACTGCTGATCCGGCCGATCGGTCGCACCGTCTACCTGATGCCGCCCTATCTCCTTGACGCCAGTATGTCGGCCTGGCTGGCAAAGCAGGTAAGCAGCACGCTGGACGACGTTCTTCAAGGACCCCTTCTCGATGTTGATCGACCATCTGAACCAGCAACTGCATGACCGTGTTTCACGCGGGCTGCGCCGCCAGCGCCGAACGGCGGAAACGCCCTGCGAGCCCCGGCAGCAAGTCAGTGTTGGGCATCGAACAGATGGCACTAACGCGCGGGAGTTGCTGGGATTCTGTAGCAATGACTACCTTGGACTAGCAAATCATCCAGTGCTGATTGAATCGTTGGCCGAGGGTGCACGCCTTTTTGGTGCAGGCAGCGGCGCCTCTCACTTGGTCAGCGGTCATTCGCGCGCGCATGCTGCGCTCGAGGATGACCTCGCAGCCTGGTTAGCACCGCATATCCCGGGAGCGCGCGCCCTGACGTTCTGCACGGGCTACATGGCGAACCTGGCATTGCTCACCGCGCTAGCAGATGCGCAGACCACCATCTTCTCCGACAAGCTGAATCATGCTTCCCTGATCGATGGTGCGCTGCTGTCGAAAGCGCCTTTGCGTCGTTTCGCGCACCGTGACCTCACAGTCCTCTCGCAACAACTCGAAGCATGTCGCACCCCCATCAAACTGATCGTCACGGATGCGGTCTTCAGCATGGACGGTGATGTGGCCGATCTACCGGGGATGTTGACGTTAGCTGAGCAACACGACGCTTATCTGATTGTGGACGATGCGCACGGTTTTGGCGTATTGGGTCCTTATGGTCAAGGTACTCTCGCGCACTTCGACCTCTACAGCGAACGCATCATCTACATGGGGACTATGGGAAAGGCCGCGGGTATGGGGGGTGCTTTTGTCGCTGCGCATCCCACCATCATCAATTGGCTCATACAAGCGGCACGCACCTATATCTACAGCACGGCGACGCCTCCGGCTCTTGCGCATGCGTTGCGCGAGAGCCTGCGGCTGATCCGTAGTGAGGAAGGGGAAAAACGCCGTGCGCATCTGCAGCAGCGCATCGCGCAATTGCGTGTTGCGCTGTCCGCGTTGATCGAAGGGCACTCTGAGCTCGGCTGGAAGTTGGGCGTCTCAGAAACCGCAATCCAGCCACTGATCGTAGGCGACAACGCTGCGGCGCTTTCGCTGGCCGCTGCTCTCGACGCGAAGAGCCTGTGGGTGCCGGCGATCCGTCCGCCCACCGTACCTGTCGGCACGGCTCGGCTTCGCATCACGCTCAGGGCAACGCATAGTGTGGATGACGTGCAGTGCCTGATTACGGGTTTGAGTCAAGCGGCGAAGGCGTTGGCATGATGCGTTCGCCACCATTGCGAGGCTGCTTCGTCACTGGAACCGACACCGAGGTCGGCAAAACCTGTGTCAGCACAGCGTTGCTGCATTGGTGCGCCCAGCAGGGCTGGCGCAGTGCCGGCCTCAAGCCGGTGGCAGCGGGGACCGAGCTGATCAACGGAGCGCACATCAACGCAGATGTGCGTGCACTGCGCGAAGCCAGCTCGATCCCGTTGACCGACGACGAGGTCGGTCCGTATCAGTTCGAGTCGGCGTGTGCACCGCAGGTTGCGGCCTCAATGGAGGGCCGCGCCATTGAGCGCACGGTGATTTTGCGAGCAGCGAACGATTTAGCAGCGCGTGCCGAGGTATTGATTGTGGAGGGTGTCGGGGGATTCAGGGTACCGCTCGGACCGGATTGGGATACTGCCGACTTGGCCGTGGAACTTGGTCTGCCCGTGATCCTGGTGGTGGGCCTACGCCTAGGCTGCATCAACCACGCACTGCTTACTGCCGACGTGGTGCGCTCGCGCGGCCTTCGACTGGCTGGCTGGGTCGGCAATGCTATCGACCCCGCCATGCTCTGGGCTGATGCCACCATTGCCAGCCTGCGCGAGCGCCTGTGGCAGCAGCATCAAGCGAACTGCGTCGGCATCGTGCCGTGGCTGGGCGATCTCAGTGCCGCCGCTGTAGTGGCCCACCTGAGCGACGCTGAATTGCAACGGGTGTTCCCTATCTGAACCGACTGCCCTTGTTTCCAAAGGACCTGACATGACCACCATAACCGCCATCAACGTCTCAGGTTTGCGCGCTCCCGCTGCCGTCGAACCCAGTCCTTCGACTCGCTGGAGTGTCGCGCAGGTCGACGCGCTGTTCGCCATGCCTTTCATGGATCTGCTTTACCGTGCGCAGCAGGTGCATCGGGAGAACTTCGACCCAAATATGATTCAACTGTCCACCCTGTTGTCCATTAAGACCGGCGGTTGCGGCGAAGACTGCGGCTACTGTCCGCAATCGGCGCACCACGAAGCGGGGGTGCAAGCCAGCAAATTAATGCCCTTGGACGAGGTCCTGGAGGCGGCAAGAGCGGCAAAGGCAGAAGGAGCCACACGCTTCTGCATGGGTGCCGCGTGGCGTAGTCCGAAAGAGCGTGACATGGAAAGTTTGACCGAGATGGTGCGTGAAGTGCGCGCGCTCGGACTTGAAACCTGTATGACTCTGGGCATGCTTGATGCCGAACAGGCGAGCGAGCTAAAGGATGCGGGCCTTGACTACTACAACCATAATCTAGACAGTGCGCCGGAATTTTATGGCAGCATCATCAGCACGCGAACCTACCAAGACCGACTCGATACGCTAGTCAACGTGCGCGAAGCTGGTATCAACGTCTGCTGCGGCGGTATCGTTGGCATGGGCGAAAGCCGGATACAACGCGCTGGATTGATTGCACAACTGGCCAACTTGGAGCCCTACCCCGAATCGGTGCCGATCAACAACTTGGTGGCCGTGAAAGGAACGCCATTGGAGGGGGCTGCGCCACTCGATCCATTCGAGTTTGTGCGCACCATTGCCGTGGCGCGCGTCACCATGCCGCGTACCCAAGTTCGTCTGTCCGCAGGGCGCGAGCAGATGGACGACGCACTCCAAGCTCTGTGCTTTGCTGCTGGTGCCAACTCCATTTTCTATGGTGACCGCCTGCTCACCACGTGCAATCCACAGACCCAGCGTGACCGCTCGCTGCTGGCACGCCTCGGATTGCGCGTACAGAGCGAACATCCGGCGCAATGTGAGAGCCGATCGGATGAATGAAGTATCCATTCGGCCGCCGTGCGTACTAGGGCGCTCGATCGTCGACCGCGCGTTCCTCGCGGATCCGTATCCGACCTATCGGGCGTTACGCGAGGCCGGTCCGCTGCATTGGAGTGAGGAATTTTTCGGCGGAGCGTGGCTCCTCACACGTCATCAAGACGTCGAGACGGTACTGCGCGACGCACGTTTTTCGGCAAAACGCACCGGCGGCTGGGTCAATGACTTGGAGCACGAGCGCGGTGAACTGAGTCGCTTCCAGCGGCTGTTTGGGCGCGCCCTTCTTTTTCTTGATTCGCCGGATCACTCACGCCTGCGCAACTTGATGCAATCTGCCTTTCGCCCCGATGCGCTGACGCGCTTGCGGCCCGAGATCGAGCGCATCGCAGATGAACTTCTGGACTCTCTGAATGGCGTAGGGCCCTTCGATTTCATCGCTCAGGTGGCGCGCCCGCTCCCCGTGCGGGTAATCTCGCACATTCTCGGTATTGTTGGAGCGGACACCGAAGAGGTCATGATATGGTCGGATGACTTGGCCGACTTCATCGGTGCGCCAACACCAACACGAGAGCAGGCATGCCGTGCTCAGTCAAGCCTGTTGGCGATGACGCGCTTTCTTCAGGATCAACTGGAGACCAAGCGCACGGCCCGTGGCGATGACTTACTGAGCGCGTTACTGCTGCAGCGAGAACGCGGCACGCTTCATGACGATGCTGAACTACTGGCTCAGTGCGCCATGTTGTTGTTCGCCGGACATGAGACTACGCGAAACCTCCTTGGCAATGGCATGCAGGCGCTGCTGAGCCACGCCGAACAATGGCAGCTTCTGGTGAAGGATCCAAATCTGGTGCCAGATGCGGTCCGTGAAATTCTTCGATACGACAGCCCGGTGCAGTACACGGGGAGGCGCGTAATCTCGGATCTTTTGTTCCATGGACAGTTGCTGCGCCGCGGAGAACTGGTTCTGCCCCTCATCGGTGCGGCCAATCGTGACCCGGCGCGCCATGCTGATCCAGAGGAACTGGATGTCAGGCGCACCGACCGGGGCACGCTATCTTTCGGCTCCGGTCCCCATGTCTGCCTCGGCGCCGCGTTAACTCGCATTGAGGCAGACGTGGTATTCCGCCAAATGCTTGCCCGGTGGCCCGATCTACGCCTAGCAAGCGCCGAGCCACAGTGGTTTGCAAACCCAGCCTATCGCGGGTTGAAAACTCTATCGCTGCGACCTGCCATGTAGGTATTGTGTTGGCGCCGGTGCCGATTTGAGCCATGCGCCGGGTTTGCCATAAGCCGGTTGGAACGCGCCGAAATTCAAGCCTGACGCCACACGAAGCGTGTTTTCGATGGCGCAGTCGCCGATCTGTTCGTGCCGAACGAAAATTGCCCCCCTTTTGAAGGTTATGCCGACGCAAAATTGACCCGGGTGTTCCACCTACCCTGCTGCTTTTTTAGGCATGGGGGCAGGAGTGATCACCATGGACATGATTGGCAAGATTCAGCGAATGCATTTCCGCCAGCACAAATCCGTTCGAGAGATTGCCCGCAGTACGGGGCTGTCGCGCGACACGCTGCGTACCTGGCTACGCCAGCCTAGCGATGTCGTACCGCAGTACGCGGCGCGGCGAACACAACCCTCACTGCGCATTTCAGTGATCGTGGACGCCTGTTTCAGTCTGATCGTGGACGGCGTTTCAGCGTGATCGTGGACGCGCCGGGGTGCGCGCAAGCGATGGGTTTCAATGTATCTCAATCGTCCACGATCCGTCTGAAACGGTTGTCGCGAAGCGGTCGGTGAGGGGCTGCTGCGCAGCCTTATCCACGGCGGCGGACGGCGCTTGCGACGGACCGGCCGCCGCGGTGGATAAGGCGTGTTCGGCGCGGCGGTGGCGGCGGTTCTGGGGGATCATTGGTCTTTGTCCTTCTCGCGCAGCGAGGGGCCTTTGAGCTCGATCTTGTGGCTGCTGTGCACGATGCGGTCGAGGATGGCGTCGGCCAGGGTGGGGTCGTCGAGGTAGGCATGCCACGCCTTGACCGGAAGCTGGCTGGTGATCAGCGTAGAGCGGCTGCCCACGCGGTCGTCGAGCAGTTCGAGCAGATCGTTGCGCTCGGCAGCGCCCATGGGCGCGATGGCGAAGTCGTCAATGAGCAGCAAATCCAGCTTGGCCAGTTGCGTCATGCGCCGCGCATAGCTGCCGTCGCCGTGGGCGACCTGCAGTTCGCCGAACAGGCGCGCCGAGCGCGTGTAGAGCACCGAGAAACCTGAACGCGCGGCCTGATGCGCCAGGGCGCAACCCAGCCAAGTCTTGCCGCACCCAGTGGCGCCGGTGATGAGCACGTTGTGCGCCTGGCGCAGCCAGTCGCCGCCGGCCAGGTTGGCGACAAGGTGACGGTCGAGGCCGCGGCTGGCGCGCCAGTTGATGTCCTCCACGCAGGCTGCCGCGGCTCGTTCACCAGCGTCAAGTAACTCGTGTGGCGCATCGACCACTTCGTCGCTGCCGACAACACAACCTGCCAGACCTTCAAGTTAACCGCAACGGTCGATTTGATCCTTGAAAAATTGCATCGCCATTGTCCACCTGTTACTGAGACAACACACTAGCAGCGAAGCGAATAACACCGAGGAAGTTGCGGGCGTTCTTGCCGTAGATGGTGGCAACGCTGCGATATTGCTTGAGCTTGCTGAAGAATTGCATAACCAGATACCGTGTCCGGTACAGCCGACCTTGGGGCGCTCAAGTGGTACTCGTCCTGAGATCAACAGCGCCCCTGAAGCAACGTGGGCATGACCGTCGCATGCGACAAGACATCGACTGCGGGCGCTGATGCACGCCAATCCCAATCTGTCAAATCAAGCACCACCGTGAACAATTTCACGGGGTTTGTAGAAATCTATTGCCCCACGGGACAAATACCCTTGCCCTGTATCTTGAAGCAGCGATAGATTGATTGAAATTTGACGAAAATACAATTCGTAATAACTTATTAGGTTGTTATTTTGATAATTCTCAATGAAAAAAGATCCCTTCAGCAGCAAACCATGGTGTTCGTTCATTGGGGGTATCGTGCGAAAAGTGACAAGGCGGCGGCGCCCAATCACCAAGTATGCCCGGGCATATCCGTCACTCCCTCGCGCCGCTTCTGGCCGCGGGGCGACATCAAGGAGATCCTGAGAGTCGAGCAGCCATGACGAAACAATTGCAGCCGCTTTTTGCGGAACCCATCCGTCTCGTGCCAATTGCCGGCGAGCTTGATGAGGCATTCACCTGGCAGGTACTGGCTCTCCCATGCGAACACACGCAGGGCATTCAGGCGGCAGCGCCAGAACGCGAACTCCTACTCGTGGCGCTGGCTGGAGCGCTCGGCGGCTTGATCGATTCCAGCGAGCGTGATCACGTCATGCAACGCCTCATCCAAGACTTCGTCCATGTGTCGAGTCATATTGCGCTGGCCTGGGTATGGATCGGCCCAACCGACGCCAACAGTATTACCCCGCTATTCGTGGCGGGTCGGGCCCGCGCATTCGGAGAGACCTTGCAACTCTCGCGTTCCCGGCTCACCGCACATTGCCCGGTGTTCCAGTGCCTGCAGACGCGCCGCACGACCTATATGTGGATTTCGCCTCGCAGTCCATACAAACCCTGGCGTCGTGCCGCTGCGGACTATGGATTTGAGGAGATGCTGGCTGTCCCGTTCGACCTCGGTACGGAAAGCCAGCAAGGCATAGCCGTTTTTTATTCCAATGCCCGGGGTTACTTCAAAGACATCGGCATGCAACCGTTTGTCGCGTTGGCCAAGCTTGGGCAGGTCGCTGCGCATCAAACCACGCTGATTTCACGATTGCAACTGCAAAATATGTTAGATCCGCTGAGCGGCGCGCTCAACCGACATGCGACGGAGCTGGCGCTGCAGGACGAATTTATTCGCGCCCGCGCCAGCATGGATGGGTTTGGCCTGATTCTGCTTGATCTGGATCGATTCAAACTCATCAACGATTCCTATGGGCACCCGGCTGGCGACCGGGTGTTGCAAGAAACAGCTCGCCTGCTCCGTCGTCATGTGCGAGAGACAGATCGGGTCGGACGTTGGGGAGGCGAGGAATTCCTCATCATTTTGCCGCATCAGACCATCGATCAGGTCTTTTCTACTGCCGAACGTCTGCGCTTTGAGATCGAGTCGGCCTATGTCAAGCACGAGGGGCGCCGCATCCAGTTCACTGCCAGCTTTGGCATCATCACCTGGGCTGGCCAGAGTTGCACCCCGGACCGGTTGATCTCTCGGCTGGATTCGTTTTTGTATGACGCTAAACGCATGGGGCGCAACCAGGTACGTGGAGCCGATGGTCGCGGCAGCGAAACGTTGTCATTGGGGGCGCAGATTCAAGAGGCGCTGGAGACCCAGCAGATCCGAGCCGCATACCAGCCGTTGATTGACCTACGTAGCGGTGAAGTGGTTGCGCAGGAGGCGCTGGCTCGCTTGGTTAAGGCCGATGGTACGGTCATGGCGGCGGGGGAGTTCATTGGCGCCGCGCATCGTCTGCGGATGGAATGGCGTATCGATGAAGCCGTCTCACGCCAGGCTCTGGCACATTGCCTGGCACGCGCCCACCAGGGCCAGTCCCTGCAGCGCCATCTCATCAATTGCTCCGCAGACTTTCTCGGCCGTGCGGGTTGCATCGAGACCCTGCTCGAGACTGCACAGCGCAGTTGTGCAGGCTGCGGTGATGTGATGCACGGCAAGAGCAAGCCGGTGATTATTGAGGTCACCGAACGCCAGCTGCTGGGCGATCCGAAAAAAACACGGCAGTTGCTGCAGCCCTTGCTCGACTTCGGTTTTGAGCTTGCTGTGGACGATTTTGGTAGCGGCTATTCATCCTTCCTGTATCTGCTTGATCTTCCGGTGCGCTATCTCAAGATCGAAGGCGAACTGGTTCGTCGGGCCGTGGATGATGTTCGCGCACGCGCCATGGTCGAGTCCATCCAAGCCATGGCTTTCCGGCTGGGCATTTGCACTATTGCAGAAGGCATCGAAAACCAGGTCACCAGCGATTTGATGCGCGATCTTGGCATCGACTGGGGACAAGGTTATCTGTGGGGGCGGCCAGAGATTGCCTGACTCCATACCAACACACAAACAGGAGGAGAAGATGTTTCAAATCGATCATGCATTGTTCGCACCCTGGCCCGCACTGGGCGGTGGAGTGCTGATCGGAGCGGCTGCTGGCATCATGGCGCTCGTGGGTGGCAAGATCATGGGCTGCAGTGGCATTGCCGGCGGCAACTTGCACGATCTGATCGAGGGTGTGCCCACACAGAGATGGCGTTGGGCCTTTCTGCTGGGGGTGTTGTTGGGCACAGTGGGATGGATCGGCCTACGCGGCCCTATAGCCGGAGCCGACCAGCCCATGCCGTGGCTTGGTTACACATTCGGTGGCCTGGCCGTCGGCTTTGGTACCCGCCTGGGTTCTGGCTGTACCAGTGGGCATGGGGTGTGCGGTATTCCGCGCCTGTCCCGGCGCTCACTGGCGGCGGTTGCGCTGTTTTTCGGTACGGCCATGCTCACAGTCTTCATTACACATCACATCATCTGAGGTACCTGCCATGATGAATCTGATTGCCATGGTTTGCGGTGTGCTTTTCAGTTTTGGCCTGCTTATTTCGGGCATGGTTGATCCGGAGAAGGTCATCGGATTCTTGAATATTGCAGGCTCCTGGGACCCGAGTCTGGCCTTTGTGATGCTCGGTGCAATTGTCGTTAACACGATTCCGATGCGCTTGGCCATGCGGCGCAAAGACTCGGTGTTGCTGCATTGCCCGATGGAGCTGCCCAAGGCCTCTCAGATCACATTACGCCTGGTCCTTGGCAGCATGATCTTTGGCATCGGCTGGGGTCTAAGTGGCATCTGCCCGGGGCCGGCACTGGTGAACCTGGGGACTGCTCAGCCCGATCGCTTGGTTTTTTTCATGTTCATGCTCGCGGGGATGGGCGCTTATGAAATCTGGAATCGGTACATGTCGAATCAACGCACCCGCACGCCGCAGCCAGAGCGGGTACTTGATCTCCTGCCCCTGGGGCAGGAGGGACAACGCCCTTTGCGTGCTCAGCTCGTTGGGCAAGGTCCCGATCATCAGATCACAGTGCTCATCGATACGCCGTTGCAAGTGGGAGATCGATGCTGGGTGATGCAGCCCGGCCAATCATTACAGCAGGCGCGCGGCTATATCGTTAAACATTTCCGCCCAGGAATCCGCGAAGGCGATGCAGCGCACGCTATTTTGGTCGCCTATCTCGGCTTGGACATGCCCCCGGTAGGCCAGATCGTTGCGTTGCGAGATAGAGAGATACAGACTCGACTAACCCAGAAGGAACACGCCTGATGAACGCATTGTCCCCGCCTCGTATCCATGAATCAGTACCGCCCGATCTGTCGCTCTGGGTGCTGCCCACCTTTTTACTGGAACCTATTGAAGGCGGGGGCTGGCGTATAAGCGACCAAAACGCCGCCGCTGCAGACTTTGCCGCCTTAGCTGGGATCGATCTGTCCCGGAATCGTCAAGATTGGCTTGCCGAAACAGATGCTCCCGGAACAAAAGGTGATCCATTGGGAGAGCAGACGCGCGTGGCTGTGAGCACCGAACTGACGATCGGTTCGCGCGCCTGCCGCGTGCACGTCATGCCTTGGCCCAGCGCGCCACACCTGCGTTTGATGCAGATTGTTGATCTAACCACGCGCCGATTTGCAGAGACTGTTACCCGGGACGTTATCAATATCGTCAACGGATCGGGTCGTGTGCTAGGGCAAACGGCAGATCAGATCTTTGCAATCATCGAGGGCGTCGAGCAGGGCTTGCGCACCACAGAAACGAGTGAAATTGACAACAGAAACCACGTGGGTTCGCTGGTTGATAACGTCAAATCCATTTCGTCACTTGCCCAGAATATCCGTGCCATCGCTGCGCAGACCAATCTGCTTGCCTTGAACGCCGCCATCGAGGCAGCGCGCGCTGGGGAGGCTGGGCGAGGTTTTGCGGTCGTGGCCGATGAAGTCAAGGGGTTATCACAGCGAGTACAAGCTGCGACACAAAGTATCACCGAACTTGTTGCCGGAATTCGGGATGTATCAAGCGGAATTGCCTCGGCCTGCCATGCCTCGATGCAGTCGGTCGAGTCGTCACATGTTCTCTTGGAACATTCCACCGCTAATGTCATGCAGATGAGACGCGTGTCGCATGTTTCGAGCCTACGTGCCGCAAAAAGCGGGCATCAACTCTTTGTTTTCAGGGTACAGGGCGATTTGGAGCGCCAGCAGCCGACGATTAAACCCGAAGGTCTGACCACGCACCATAGCTGCGGTTTAGGCGAATGGTATGAAGCCAATCGTTTGACGAGTCTTGGCCAAATGCCCAGTTTCCGAGCGCTGGAAGCGCCGCACGCCCGCCTGCACGACCTCGTGCGCGAGTTTGCTTCGCTACTGCATGGCGACGACCGACGCCGGGCGTTAGGGTTGATGCAAAACATCGACCGTGAGCTGGCAGCCACGCTCGAGGCTATCGATGTGCTGGTGCGCGACATTGAGGCCGCGCTAGCATAAAGCGGTGGCTGCGACGCCCCCGACTCTTCGTGACTGCAGAGCTCAGAAATCGGCCGTCGGAATCCTGGCCGCCCGGGCGGCCGGTCAGGATGAGAACGCTGGTTCGCGGGCTCTGGAAGCCGACGGTCAATAACCAGTTGTTGCCGATGGAAACTCAGGGGCAGCAAGACGCGTAATTGATCGGTGTCCTGGTAGATGCCGTCAACGCAGTATTGGAACTCGAGGCAGCGGAAATCGAACCCTCTCCAAAATTCGGAGCGGCAGTGCATTCAGACTTCATTCTCGGCATGGCCAAACTGGACAAAGTGGGCTTTGTCACTTTGCTGGATCCAGGACGTGTTTTCTCATCAGAGGAAATGGCTGCGCTGGAGCAAGCGGAAAAGCCGCGTCAGATTGAATGGTCAGCGCCGAGCAGCGAGATCAGCCATGTACGCCCGGTAGCTTCTGATGAAGGCGTCAGCACAGACCTTCTCAAGTTTTCACCCAACGTGCCGATATTCAAAAGACGAGACGCGTCGTTTCGAATCACTGCGCTTGCAGGAAATGGAAGAGACAGATGGATAACTTGGACAACTCAGTGCTGAGCCGTAGGACCTTTTTGTTGAGCCTTGGAGTGTCTAACAATCTTGCAGCATGCAGCCTTACGACGAAGTCTGCAACCAGAACCCGTCCATCGGTCTGACAGGGGCCACCTCGGTCACGATTGCGCTCGGCAAGTTCTTCAGTTGAAACGGACTCAATCCATCGATTGCACTTTCAGGTTTGCCATTCAACCTGGGGGGCATCCCTATTACGGTTCAAGTTAGCCATCCATGCCCGCAGCTCCAACCTTACCCAGCCAGCGCCTGATCCGATCCATCGCAGAAAAAGATCTTCCTGCTTTTGGTTTGACCTTGCAAGAAGTCTTGACGGCAGCGGACAGCGATGTCTTGTCAGGCCACCAGATGGCCGAAGTGATTCTGCGAGATCCGGCATTGACCTCGCGGGTGCTGCGCGCCGCCAACGCAGCGCACCTTGGCCATAGCGGCCATGCCAAGGTCGTCACGGTCAGCCGGGCGGTTGTCATTCTGGGGGTCAATGCGATTCGCTCACTCTGCATTTCTGCATTGACGGTTGAAACACTCTCCGCTGCAACCCAGTACGGACACCGGGTTCAAGAGGCGCTGGGCCGATCACTGCATGCCGCGGTGCAGGCACGCGACCTGGGCAGACGCCAGCAGATGAACAAGGACGCCGTGGAGCGTTTGTTCGTCGAAGCCTTGCTGAGCGGCATTGGTGAAATGGCGTTCTGGTGTTTCGGAAACGAGATGGCCGATCAGCTCGAGCGTGAACTGCAATCAGGCACAGCACCGGCCAAAGCCGAATTGAAGGTTTTGGGGATCACCCTGACGCAATTGGGGCGCGAGCTTTTGCAAAACTGGAGCCTGGCATCGGTGCTTCAGGATTCCCCAGAAGTCGCTTTGGCACGCCAACTCAGCCTGGCTTCTCCTCAGGGCTGGTTGATCTCAGCGACGCGGCAAACAACGCGCGACATCGCTGTGCTGCTCAAAACCCCGGACGCCGAAATGCTGGAATTCCTGCAAGCCAATGCGACGGAAGCCGCCGCGTTGGCGACCGCACTCGGAGCTCGCCAAGCGGCTCAAGTGATTCCTGCAGAGCTACAGCACAGCGAGGAGATTCTGGACACACTCGCCCCAGATGAGAAAGGCTATTTCCACATGCCCGTCATCCACCAACAGTTGCGGGTACTCACCGAAATGGGCCATGTCGCCACGTCGCGAAAGGACCTTCCCATATTGCTGGAAACCTGTCTGGAAGGGTTGTACCGGGCGGTCGGTCTCGATCGCTGCGTGTTTTGCCTCTTGTCTCCAGATCGGACCCGACTTCAAGCCAGGATGGCCACTGGACCCGCAACAGACAGCCTGCGGCAGCGCTTCCAATGGGAATGGGGGGCTGAGATGGAATCCTGGCTGAAACCCCAGATGGTTATCTGGCATGACGTCAACACGCCAAGTCCGGATTTTTTGACCCGTGCCAGTGAAACCCTGGACTGTTTCACAGGGACGTTCTCCATTGACCAGAAAGCGGTTGGCTTTTTTTATGCCGACCGAAAACCTTCTGGCCGTCCCCTGACTCCCGAGGGTTTTGAGGGCTTTAGCAGCCTGGTTGCTCAGGCCGAATTGGTCATGCGGGCGCTTCCAAGATGAAATGACGGTGGTTGCCGGGTCAAGGAGCATCGCCCCAAAGACGGCGCCACCGCAAATTCATCACAAGAGTGACATCTTCAAGATCACGGCCTGTGTAGGATTGTGTGATCGACTTTACAAACTTCGGCGTACCTCCCGTCAAGACAACTCGGTAGCCCCTGCAGGGCATTCCTTCATTTCATCCATGCAGCGCATTCTCATTTCCGGCCGACGAACTGGCCTGCATTCATTCAGCGCGGGGATCACGTGCAGCAACCCCCGATGAACGCTTCCCTGCGCAAAACCGCGGTTCGCGTGCTGCTCTGGCTGCCCGTCGTATTCACGGTGATCTGGTTTATCAACCAGGAGCGGCTGGATTTCGAGGAAGCGCGTGAGGTGGTGAGCGAGCAAGCCCGGCATGCCGCTTTGGCCGAGGGACAGGTGATCCAACTGCGGCTGATGCAGCAATTTCAACAATTGGCCTTTGTCGCCAAGGCCATTGTGGGCGAACAAGCGCCCGAAGCGCTGGACTCCCGGGCGCAGGCTCTGCTTCGACGCTATGTTGCAAATCACCCTGAGATCCTCGCGATCAATGTTCTGACACCCGATGGCGAACGTATCGCCTGGTCGAGTTACACGCAATCCACTAAGCCGATCTTTCGCCCGGAGGATTTCACGGCATTGCCTGGTCGGCCCGATGAGTTTCTGGGACAAGACCATTATGCCAAGCGCTTTCATGCCGACGTGGTGTCGATGCGCTATCGCATGCGAGATGCGCACGGCCAGACCTTGTATTTCATTGGCACGCCCTATCGCATGGATGCCCTGCTCGCTGAGTTATCCCCCCAGGGCTGGACGATGAGCGTGCTGGATCAGCGCGATGGTCGTCTGATGAAAAGTCCGACGACAGGGCCTGTACCGCAGTCAGCCCACTCGAGCGATCTCAGTGTCGTGGAACCCATCAACGGGTTGCCCCTTTCAGTGAGGGTGGCCTGGCCCAGAGCAAAGGTTTGGCAGCTCTATCGCCAAGGGCTGGCGTTGCGTTTGTTTGGGCGCCTTATTGTTCTCGGCCTTTTCGTTCTTGCGGCGTTTGCCATCAGCCGCCTGTTGCGCAGCAGAGAGCGTCTTTTGGAGAAGAATGCTCGCTTTGCGAGGTTCAACGCCTTATTGGCGCACATCAATCAAGCAATCGCACAGGCCAGTGATGTGTCCGATCTGCTGGAAAGAGCCTGTCGTCTCGCGGTACGCGATGCTGGCATTGCACTGGCCTGGATTGGTCGCCCCGATTCACAGGGCCGCTTCGTTTTTTTGGCCAAGGCCGGTGCGGCAGTCGATTACGTTAACGATCTCATTCTCAGCTCCGATGCCTCGGTGCCGGAGGGGCAGGGGAGTGCGGGTGTGGCCTGGCGCGAAGATCGGGCGATTTTCACGAGTGACGCACAGCACGCGGCTTCTCTGAGCCCTTGGCGTGAACGCCTGCAACGCTTCGGCCTGAATGCCGGAGCCGCGCTGCCCTTGCGCCGCAGCAAAACCGTATGGGCGGTGTTGCACCTTTACTTCGTGGATTCCGCGGCAGTCACTCCCGATCTGCAGCGGATCTTGCTGGATTTGGCCGACGATCTGTCTAACGGTCTCGATCGACTTGATCTGCGCGATAGCCAGATCAGGCTGCAGCGGCAACACGCCTGTCTGCTGGGCAATACGGTCGCGGGTGTGGTGATGGTCCGTTATCCGGGGGCCATCATTGCCGAGGCGAACGAGGCCGTCGCCCGCATTTTCGGCGCCCCCAGTGTTCGAGAGCTATTGGGGCGCAAAGTGGGGGATGTCGTCCCCTCTTTGCTGGACGACCGCATGGTTCAGGCGACAAGGGTGGCACTCAAGGAGGGGCAAGTCACCCTGGATGCGCTCGATATTTTGCGGCTCGATGGTCAGCAGGCTTGCATTGCAATCTCCGGTCGGCGACTTGAATCGGACCCTGGGGGCTCAACCCTGGTGGTTTGGACGGTGGTTGATGTCACAGAACGCCAGCACCTGGTGCGGCAACTGGAACAACTCAGTCGCGCAGATCCGCTAACCGGCTTGCCCAACCGGCGAGCGCTGGAACAACATCTGGATCGCGCGATCGACCGCGCGTCGCGATTGGGCTGTGCCGTTGCGGTCGGCCTGATCGATTTGGATGACTTCAAGGCCGTCAACGACCGCTATGGTCATGAGACGGGGGATGTTCTGCTCAAACAACTCGGCGAGCGCCTTCTGGCGTGCACGCGGGGTTCGGACTTGATTGCCCGGCTGGGCGGCGACGAGTTTGTGCTCGTGATCGAAGATATCGATCCTGAAGACGCCATGATGCAGTTGAGCGTCATTTTTGGGCGACTCCATCAAACCGTCGAGACGCCATTCGACCTTGGGGAGGAACGCTCTGCCAGTGTCGGTATGAGTATGGGGGTGGCCCTGGCGCCAAAAGACAGTGGCAACGCCGACTCGCTCCTGCGCCTGGCGGACGCTGCGATGTATCGCATCAAAGCCCGCAAATCCTCGCGCACCCAGTGGTGGGGACTTGTGAGTCTGGAGCATTTGGATGAAGCGCCGGAGCCGCCATTTGACCCCTTTGGCTCCGACGCGCAGATGCTGCTTGACCCGATCCACGATCTGCTGGAGTTGGTCGAGCGAGAGTTTGTGGAGACTTTCTATGTCGAACTCGCGCAACGCGCCGAGACGGCGGCCATTTTTTCCGCGCTGAACGACCAAGAGTTGGCGCGGCTGAAGTCCCGGCAGGCGGCACACTTGCGTTTCCTGCTGGACTCAGCGACGACGGCTGCGCAGATTCAGGAGCGCGGAAGGCATCTCGGCACTGTCCATGCGTTGGTTGGCGTTGCATCGTCTTGGTTGAGTGTTTCGATGCAGCTCTATCGCGACCTGCTGCATTGGCACTTGGACGCCAGCGACAGAGGTGCGCGGGAGCGCGGCCGATTGCAGCGGATCTTTGATGCCCGCATCCAAATCGACCTGCAGAGCCAGCTCGATGCCATGCTGGTCGTACAGAACGCCTACAACGCTTATCTGGCCCGCCCGTTGCCCCGCCCGGGTCAGGCATGGTTTGACGTGATTGAAGGCAAGCTTCAAGCCCTGGGGGCCCTACCAGGTTTGCGTGGATGCACCCTGTTGCGTCCAGATGCGATGGGGAAGTTTCAGGTGCAGGGCAGTGCAGGAGAGGCTGCCGATTCAATCGTCGACGTCCTCTCTACGCCCAGGTTGCAACCATCGTTGGACGCGAACAGTCAGACGGGTATGGGATTGGCCGCGCAAGCATGGCGTAACGAATCGATCCTGACGGCCAGAAACTACGAAAGCAGCTTGGGCTTGGCGCCCTGGGTTGAGTATGCAGCGCGTTTGAATATTCGCAGTATGGCGGCGATTCCGTTGATGCGCGCTGGACAGACCGACTCGGTACTGGTCCTTTACGGCGCCTATCCAAACCAGTTCGATACGCAGCAGGGCCACACCTTTCTTGCCGCACTACAAAACCGCTGGAATCTGGTTGACGATCTGCTGCGCAAACGGTCGCCTGTTGTCGGGCAACGTGAAGCCGCTCAGTACCGCCAATGGCTTTACGCGGATGGTTTGAGGATGTTTGTGCAACCCGTGGTTGATCTGATCGACGGTCGTTTGCGCAAGGTCGAGGCGCTGGCTCGGCTGGTTTCGCCTGAGGGAAAGGTCATCGCTCCGGGGCAGTTTCTGCCTGCGCTGCGCGAAGCTGACTTGGACGCGCTGTTTCGCATGGGGCTGTCTCAGAGTTTGGAGCGGCTGGCGCATTGGCGGGCCCAAGGTATGGACATCGATCTGTCCATCAACCTGCCCCCTTCCACGCTTTTGCACCCGGACTGTACGCAATGGATCCAGCAATCTTTGCGTGAGCACGCCATCGCGCCGCATCATCTCGTCTTGGAACTGCTGGAATCGCAAGAGGTCGATGAGATTTTGCGTGACGAAGCGATATCCAGGCTGGGGCAGTTGGGCGTTCAGTTTGCCATTGATGACCTTGGATCTGGTTTCAGCAGCCTAAAACGGCTGGCCAGCCTTCCATTTGATGTCATCAAGGTCGATCAGGGCATCATTCTCGACATCGAGCGCGACCCGGTGAAAGCACTGACTTTGGTGCGCACCGTGGTGCAGATCGGGCGAGATTTTGAGAAGGAAGTTGTGGTCGAGGGCGTCGAGAATGACGGGATCATCGAGGCCGTGACGGTGCTGGGCGCTAAATTCGGTCAAGGCTACGGCATCGCACGCCCCATGCCGAGTGAGCAGTTGCAGGACTGGGCGGTACAACACGCCATGCACAGGAGAACGAACAGCTCGGATCCCGCACCATTGCAGTTTTCCACGCCATTGGGCGCATTGGCTTACCACTGGATGGACGCCCACGGAGCCTTTCCGAACCAAATGCATCGATCAGAACCGTGCCCCCTCAATGCCTATCTGAGCCGCCTCGGTGCTGAGGCAGCAGAGGCTGAGTCCTATCACGCCATCATCCATGAAGCACAAGACGAAGAAGTGCGAAAGGCAGCCAGCAAGAAACTCACGGCCTGGCTTGTCGAGAAGGTGCGTTTGCACCACAAACAATGAATTCGTCGAGGTACAAATCGGAGCTGGCGCTCGTCAGGGCACAGAACATCGACATCTCGAATTTCGAGGAACAAGCAACAGA
The DNA here is from genome assembly GCF_900634595.1 of Thiomonas sp. OC7. Taxonomy (NCBI): domain Bacteria; kingdom Pseudomonadati; phylum Pseudomonadota; class Betaproteobacteria; order Burkholderiales; genus Thiomonas; species Thiomonas sp. OC7. Next base: position 3,506,110 of record NZ_LR131953.1, read on the forward strand.
TTGACCGTATCGGGCCGACACCGGCCATGCGCCGGACTTGATCCCGTGGGTGTCCGCAAATCGGCCAGAGCCTCCTATCAGTCAGACCATTGCACCGATACGTCTGCTCAGGTCACACATAGGTGACATTCGTGTTGTGCACGCTTCGAATTTCCACCATCGTTTCTAGCGTAGAGGTGCTGTCGATCCACGCTGGCCTATTGGGCAGTTCGTGTTTCACCTGCAAGTATTTACGTAAAGTGAACGTCCAGCGCTCTGACCGATAAAGCGCACCTTGGTCAAAGCGGATCGTCGGCCAGTAGAGTCGAGAGTCAGCTTGCTGCTACTTACTGGGCCTGTAATGCCGTACGCAACGCGAGTGCACCTAGAACGATGAACATGACGGCCGCGACGGCATGGATCCAACGGCTCGGCAGCCGATCCGCAAATCGGTGTCCGAACAGCACTGCCGGCACGTTCGCCAGCAGCATGCCCAGCGTCGTACCAGCCACCACTGGAATCCATTCGCTGAAGCGCGCAGCCAGCGCGACGGTCGCCACCTGGGTCTTGTCGCCCATCTCGGCGAGGAAAAATGACAGCGCGGCCGTCAGGAAGATGCCGCGCGCGCTGCGTTTGGACAGGTTCTCCTCATCCAGTTTGTCAGGGACCAGTATCCACAGCCCCATGACGACGAAGGACAGGACGACGGCCCAGTTCAGAACCGACGGTTTCAAGGTGTGGGCGAGCATGTCACCCACACCGGCGGCGATCCCATGGTTCGCCAGGGTCGCGATCAAAATACCCAGGATGATGGGAATGGGCGCGCGATAGCGGGCCGCCAGCAGCAGGGACAAGAGTTGTGTCTTGTCACCGATCTCAGCTAGGGCGACCAGAACGGTTGATGTGAGGAAAGGGTGCATGCGTTAAACATTATCGGATAGGGGGGTAGGCTATCATAGGGATATGAGCCATACCATCCGCCAGAAAGCCAAGCTGCTGAACCGGGTGCGTCGTATCCGGGGGCAGGTCGACGCCATCGAGCGCGCACTTGAGTCGGAAGCCGGGTGCGAGCAAGTGCTGCATGTCGTCGCCGGTTGCCGCGGCGCTCTCAATGGACTGCTCGGCGAGGTTGTCCAGGAACATATCCAGAGCCATCTTGTCGAGCCGCTGAAGGGCAAGAATCCGATGGCTGCCGACGCGGCCGAGGAGCTTGCTGACGTGTTCAGGAGCTATTTCAAATGAACGCCATTCCACAACTTGCCGTACCAGACCACGAGCATGTTTTCCTGGGCGAGGGCCACGACCGAAACGCACACAAAACCTGGTGGGTGATCGCCCTGTGCAGCGTCGTGATGGTGGTTGAGATCGTCGGTGGCTTGCACTTCGGCTCCCTCGCCCTGATCGCCGACGGCCTGCACATGAGCACCCACGCAGCAGCGATGCTCATTGCGGCCGTGGCCTACACCTATGCGCGACGGCATGCGCGCGACACGCGTTTCAGCTTTGGCACGGGCAAGGTCGGCGACCTCGCGGGTTTTTCCAGCGCGATTATCCTGGCGATGATCGCGCTGCTAATTGGCTATGAGGCCGTCGACCGCCTGCTCCATCCTGTGCGCATTGGTTTCAACGAGGCTATCGCGATCGCCTTCCTCGGACTGATAGTAAACATTGTCAGCGCCTGGATGCTCAGTGGCGGCGACCATGGTCACCACCACGGCAATGGCCATGCGCACGACCACTCCGGTCATGCACATGACGACGAGCCGAAGGTTATTGACACCCCGGCCGGACGCCTGCAGTTGAGCATCTTCGAGGATGGGGTTCCTCCGCGCTTCCGGGTGCGCTCTCTCCAAGAGCCAGGGAGTGCGCAGCCCCTTTGGGCGGCTGATGTCATGCTAACCACGGTGCGCACCGGCGGGGAAGAGCAGCGCTTTGCCTTGCGTGACGTAGGTGACTGCTGGGAGTCAGTCGAGGAGATTCCCGAGCCACACGATTTCAGCCTGCACGTGAAGCTCGGGGCGCGCTTCGAGTCGTTCGGCGCCACGCTGCATTACGAAGAACCCATACCCCATACACATGGCGGGCACCACCGAGACCACAACATGCGTGCAGCGTTTGTGCATGTTGCGGCGGATGCGGCAGTCTCCGTCCTTGCGATCCTGGGCTTGGCCGCAGGCAAATTCTTCGGCTTGAATTTCATGGATCCGGTCATGGGCATCGTCGGGGCATTGGTGATCGCCAATTGGTCATTCGGCCTAGTCCGCGACACGGGTGCGATTCTGCTCGACATGAATCCAGACCGTCGGCTTAGCCATGACATCGCGACGCTGGTGAAGGCGCAGGGTGACAGCATCCGCGATCTGCACCTCTGGCGCCTGGGCCCGGGCCACTTGGGCGCGATCCTCGCCGTGCAAAATCATGACGGCGAAAGGGATTGTGTTCATTACCAGCGCCTGCTCGCCCGCTTTTCCGATCTTTCCCACGTGACCGTTCAAGTCACGCGCTAGATGTTCCGGGTGTTCATGGGAAGAGGCCCTTTCCCTTGCGCGCCTAGATGGGAATTAGCGCCGACGCCGATTTGAGCCATGCGCCGGGTTTGCCGTGAGCCGATTGGAAAGCGCCGAAATTCAAGCCTGCCGCTGCACGCAGTTCGTTTGCCATGGTCAGATGGCGGCTCACCAGAATCATCGAACGGCATTAGATGGCCGACAGCGGCCTTTCTTTCGCTCGGCCCGACCGAGCGCTAAGGCCGATCAGCAGTCCCCCAAAGAGTCGGTTCGACCCCGAACGCCAGCGCGCCGCCTCGTCCGATCGACACGCCGCCGCCGGTGGCGGCTTTCGATTGAAATCGACGACGGGTTGAAGCGGGAAATACGGCGGGTCTGATCAGACGCCGCACCATCCGTCCCCACCCTGCAGAGTCAGGGCATGGACACGACCCAGCTCACCCAGTTTCTCGACTTCGCCCGTCTGCAGGATGTGCACATCGACCCGCAGCGTCTGCAGGTCGATGGCCGTATTCACCGCGCCGACGTGGGCGACCGCCCGAATGGCAGGAACGACGCAGCCTATCTGCTGCGCGAGGACGGCACCGGCTGGGTGACCAACTTCAAGGCCGAGGGCAAACCCATCGCCTTTCGCCCGGAGCTGGCGCGGGAACGCACGCCTGTAGAACAACAAAAGGTTGAAGCCGAACGCGTCGCCTGGCTGCGGCAACAAGCTGAGCGACAAATGGCCGCAATCTCCGACAGCCTGGCGCGCTGGGAGGCCAGCCATGAGCCGCAGAACTTTCCCTATCTTCAAAACCCCGCACTGCCCACAGCTGGGCTGCGGCAGCACAGTGCGCAATTGCTCGTGCCCATGCTCAAGCTCACCGAGGGCGAGCCCGGCTGGGTCGGCGCACAGCGCATCGCCTGGACCGAACCGGGCCAGTCTGCCGACAAACGCTTCGTCGCGGGTACGCCGACACAGGGCGCCTTCGCCGTCATCCCCATCGACGGCCAGGACGCCGAAGCGCCACTGCGCGCCTTCGAGACCGCCAAAACCGCCCCGCATGTCGTGATGTGCGAGGGCATCGGCACCGCGCTGGCCCTCCATCAGGCCACAGGACTGCCCGTCATCGCCGCGCTCTCGGCGCAGAACCTTCCTGACGTGGCTCGCGCCCTGCATGACGAAATGCAGGGCCGCATGACCCTCTACGCCGACAACGACGGCGAGCGTGCCGCCCACAAAGGACAGATCAATGCCCTCAAAGCCGCCCGCATCCTCGGCAGCGCCCGCACCGCTATCGCCCTTCCCGAAAAAACCTCCGGCGTCACACCCCCCGGCTACGACGCCCGCGACCAACTCCGCGACAGCGGCCCGGACGCGATCCGCGCCACCCTGGATCGCGCGGTCCCGCCGTGGATTTTCCAGCGCAGCCATCCGGGCCTCGCGCCATCCGCCGGGCAGGGGCGTCAGCCCTTGTCCCCCACTCCCCATCTCAAGCAGGAGAAACCGATGGAACCACAAGCCGAAATCGAACCGCAGCAGAAACCCGCCCCCGATGAACCCGCCCCCGTCCAGCAAGCTGTGAACTTGAAGCGAACGGAGTTCGCCGACCTCAACGCGGCCCTGGAGCAAGTCGAATCCGAACAGGAGCCGAAGCCAGAGCAAAAAGTGGCGGAAGTCAGCGACGCAGAGAAAGAAGCCGCCTTGTTGAATGCCTGGCGCGAAGCGGCTCAGCCCACCCGCGAAATTCGCGCCAAGGCCTGGCACGACCTGAACGCGCAGCATCAAGCCGAGCGGGAATCCCTGTTCTCCGGTCTGGCCCCTGATGGCCACTTCAAATTCCCCCATCTGTGGCCACCCAAACTCCCCCAGTGCAGGACGGGTTAATTATGCGTCGGCGGTGGTGTTGAGGGCGATGCGAGCGGCGGCCTCCTTGAGCCTGTAGCTCTTGCCGTCGAACTCGAGCATGGCGGCGCGGTGCATGAGGCGGTCGAGGATGGTGGTGGCCATGGTGGCGTCGCCGAGGTATTTGCCCCAGTCCTGCACGACGCGGTTGGAGGTGACGACGATGGAGCGACGATGCTTGTAGCGCTGGTGCACGACGGTCTGCAGCAGTTCGGCTGCAGCGTCGCCGATGCGGCGTGCCAGGAACAGGTCGTCGAGGACGAGCAGATCGGGCGCGACGTAGCCGCGCAGCAGTGCGGCCTGCTCGGCGGCGCTGCCCAGTGCGAACTTGGCGAACTCGGTGTCGGCCTCGACGTAGCGCACATCAAAGCCCTGCAGCGTGGCCTGATAGGCCACGGCCTTCGCGACATGGCTTTTTCCGGTGCCGGGCCTGCCGATGATCATGGCGTTGGCTCCCTCGCTGATGAACTTCAGGGTGTGCAACTCGAAGCAGGCCTGGCGCGGCAGCTTGGGGTTGAAGCGCCAATCGAAGTCGGCCAGACTCAGGCGCTCGTCGAGTCGCGAGTGCTTGAAGCGGCGCTCGGTCAGGCGCGAGCGGCGCCGGTCGAGTTCGTCCTGCAGCATCGAGGCGAAGGTTTCCAGGAACGGTTCCTGGGTGCTCTGGGCCTGCATGAGGCGGGTGCTCAGCGTGTCGGCAATGCCCGACAGACGCAACTCGCGCAGCGCGCGATCGATCTCATTCATGGTCATGCGTGAATCTCCTCGGGGTGGTGGGTTCGGGTGCCTGCGCGGCGCTGCGCGCGAACAGTTCGGCGTAGTCGTCACCGGGGCGAATCAGGGCGTGTTCCTGGGTCAGGGCCAGTTCGGCCTGCGGCGGCACGTCCAGCGCCGCCAGCGCGTCGGCGACGAGTTTCTCGGTCAGCGCCTTGACGTGGCGGTAGCTGTGCAGGCCGTCGCTGATGGCGGTCGCGCATGCGGTGTCGATGAGGCGCCGGGGATAGCGCTGCGCCAGACCGACGATGCCCCAGAGCTTGCGCTGGCCAACGCGGCCTTCGATGGCGAACAGCATCTCGCACAGCCGCGACGTGTCGGGGCCGATGTCCTTGGCCTGCGCCAGGATGCGGCGTGTCTCGCGCGAGGGGTTGAACACGCGCTCGTCCTGCGGCAGCACAACGGTGCCTGGGCGTTCGGCCTTGGTGTGGCTGCGCAGCAGCGCCTGGGTGGCGAGGTCGCGGATCTCGATGCGCCGGGCAAAGATGCGCACCAGAACCTTGGAGCCGATCGGCGCCGGGCGCGCGGCGTAGCTGCAGTGCTCGACGCGCACGCAGGAGTCGTCATAGACGGTGCGCTCCTCGTCCTTGAAGGACTGCATGCCCAGGACCGGCAGCGGCTGCAGCAGCGGGCGTTCCTCCTCGAACATGGCCTTCACCTGGCGGCGCTCGGTGCCGTGGATGCGCGTGGCCGCCCACTTGCGCTCCCAGTGGTCGAGGAAGGTGTTCTGCTCCTCGATCGAGGCGAAGCGGCGCCCCTTGAGCGCGGTGGCCTGGGTGTGTTGAATAGCGTTCTCCACCGTGCCCTTGCGGTTCGGGTCACGGACCCGCGCCGGGTCGGCGACGACGCCGTAATGGGCGAGCGTGGCCGCGTACACCGGGTTGAGCCGGGGCTCGTACAGGTCGGGCTTGAGCACCCCCTCCTTCAGGTTGTCGAGCACGACGTAATGGCACGATCCGCCAAAGTACCTCCACGCCTGCTCGTGCAGTTCGGCCCAGACCTGCTGGCTGGACTTCCACACCACGCGCCGGAAGCTGGCCCGCGAGTAGCGCAGGGTGGCCACGAACAGCCTTGGCTTGCGATAGCGGTCGGTGCCGGGCACGAGCGTCAACGCGCCCTCGCCGTAGTCGACCTGCATCTCCTCGCCCGGCACGAAACTCAGACGGTCGAACTGCTCGGGCTGCTTCTTCCTGAGGCGGGCGACGAAGCGCTTGACCGAGTTGTAGGCGCCGGTGAACGCGTACTGGTCGACCAGATCCTGATAGATCGCCATGGCGTTGCGCTGCAGCCGCAACTGCGCCTCGACGAACGCGCGGTGCGGCTCGCACGCCGACACCGAGGTGGTCGTCGGAGTCGGTGGCCGGGGTGGAGCAGTTTGCGCTGGCGAGTCGGTGGCCACCCCGGGGGAGTTTGCCGGTTCGGCGGCGGCAAAACGCTTCGCGTAGGCGCGGATCGTCTTGCGATCGATCCCCGTCACGCGTGCGATCTCGTGCTGGCTGGTGTCGTTCCTCAGCAGCGTCCAGATCGTTGTTTGCAAATGCGGCTTCAAGACGTTCACTCCTTGCCCCCCTGCGGTGAGAGGGAGAAAGTAACGTCCTGCCAGACCTCAGGCCGCCGGCGAAATCGCCGGCTTCAGCACCTCATCGCGCCGTGGCCAGGGTGGGGGAGTTTGAGGTGGCCACAGATGGGGGAATTAGGGTGGCCATCGGGGGTCTGGCCCAGCAACGCGCAGAAACCGTCAAGAACGGGGGCGATCCCGATGTGCAGACGTTCGAGGCCGCCAAGCAAATCGAGCATCTGCAGAAACAGCAGGCCGCCGAGCGCAAGACCCTGGCCAGCAGCCTGCCTCTTGTTCCGACCCTGCGCGAGTTTCTGGAACCTCGCGCCGAACACGACCCCGTGGCCGCCCGCCTGCTCGAACAGGAAAAACGCCGCGATCCCGCGCAGCAAAGCATCCGGGGCCGGCGCACCGCCGCGATGGAACCCGAAGTGCTCGATGGCCTGACCCACGACATCGAGGACGGACCGCCGAAGTGCGTTCACTATGCGCGCGATGGCGAGCGGGTGATGACAGACCGCGGCGAGCGGGTCGATCTCTACCACGTCGATGACCGCGAGATCGAGGCCGCCCTGCGTCTTGCCGAGCAGAAGTACGACATGGACAAAGGGCTGCAACTCAACGGCAGCCGCGAATTCCAGCAGCGCGCTGCCGAGATTGCCGGTCGCATGGGACTGAAAGTGCAGAACCCCGAACTGCAACAGACCTGGCAGCTCGGCCGCCTGCAAACCCTGCAGAGCGAAGAACTCGGTGCAGACACAAGACTCACCGCGCCAGCAGTCGGCAAGGGCAGCGTCGAAGCGGCCCGTGCAGATCATGGCGGCGACAGGCGCGCCTACACCGTCGATGCACAAGCCATGCAGGCCGAAGCCTTGCTCGGCAAGCTCGACATCCGCGGCTTCGACGCCCTCGACCGCGCCTCGCGCGATCAGCCACTCACGCCAGAGCAGCGCATCCAACTGCAGGGCCATGACGATCAGACCCGCCTGATCGACGACCAGGATCGCCTCACTCCGCTGGGCGAGCGCGTGACCGAGCGCATGTGGGCCAAGATCGAGACCGAACGGGAACAGCTTCAGCAACAACTACGCACCCGCAACATCGACGAAGAGCTGAAAAAACGCGAAGCGCAGGAACAAAAGCAAGAGCGCACCGAAGAAAAGGCGCAGGAAAAGATCGTCGAACGCGAGATCGCCACCCATGAGCGCGCCGAAGAACGCGAGGTCGAAGCGCCGCAGCGCGCGCCTGTCCGTTCCCGACCGCGGCAACCCAGCCGCGACATGAGCCTGGGCGGCTGAGCCTCCTGTCCCCACTCCACAGAGTCTTTCCGTGGCGCGTCGTGCGCCACGGCCTATCTCACAGGAGCCCGTCATGCAAAACCCCGAAACCCCAGCCGTCGTCCCTGCGGACGGCGCCCCCGAGTTTGAGTCCATCTTCGTCTCTGACCGCGCCACGGCCGAAGCGCTCGGCGCGGACTTCGAAGATGACACGCAAACGGAGGCTGATCATGGCTGAGAACATCAAACCCGATCACCCCGTCAAACCGCCGCGCGACCTGCGCCAGGAACTGACCGACAAACTCGTTCAGACCTTGGAGCAGGGACAGATTCCCTGGGACAAGCCCTTTGCCGCGTTGCGGGCAGGTCTGCCGCGCAATATGGAAACCGGCCGGGAATACCGTGGCGGCAACCGCCTCATGCTGATGCTGGAGCAAGCCGATCGAGGTTACACCGATCCGCGCTATGGCACCGTCAAGCAGATCAACGCCCTGGGCGGGCGCATCAAAAAGGGCGAACACGGCCTGCCCGTCGAGCTGTGGAAAGAGCAACCCTTTTATGCCCGAAAGGACATCAGCGTCACGCTCAACGGCATGCGGGTGAAGGTGTTCAGCGAGAAGAACGGCCGGGCAGAGGTCGGCATGCCGACGGACAAGGACGCCACCCTGCACGTCAAGACCACCGATCTGCGCGTGCAGCGCCGCACCGAACAAGGCCCGCAACATCTGAGCTGGGACAAGGCGCGCGAGCTCGACACCTGGACTTCTCGCGTCCACACCGTGTTCAACGTCGCACAATGCGAGGGGCTGAAACTGGAGCCCCTGGCACCCGCGCCGACCTTCGACCCGGTGACGCGTGGCGAGTCGATCAAGGAGGCCATGGCGCGCGATGCACTCAGCTACGGCGAGCATCCCGAGCACGCCTTCTATTCGCCCAAGCGTGACCAGGTGGTTCTCCCTCCACGCGGCGCCTTCAATTCCGAGCTGGGCAAGGAGGAGGGCGCAGCGCGCTACTACGGCACGCTGCTGCACGAGATCGGCCATGCCACCGGCGCAGCGCACCGTCTGAATCGTGAAGGCATCACCGGCGGTCACCGCTTCGGCTCCGAGGGCTACGCCAAGGAAGAGCTACGCGCCGAGATGTTCAGCCTGTTCGCCGCCGCCCAGACCGGCATTCCGCATGACGCCGAACGTCACGCCGCCTACGTTCAGGATTGGGCCAAGGTGCTCAAGAACGACAAGAACGAAATCTTCCGGGCTGCAGCAGAAGCGGGCAAGGCGGTGGACTATGTGCTCGCCAAAGAGCAGGCCTTGCAGGTCACGCAGGAGCGGCAGACTACGGCGGAGGTGGCGGAACGGGCGGCAGACTCTGCGCCGCAACCCGAACTGGCGCAAGGCAAGCTCAAGACCGTCGAGATCGACGCCCCCGCGCATTGGGGCAGCGCTCTGGTCAACCGCGATGAAAGCGGACTGGGCGACAGCGAAGCCGCCTGCGTCAAGGACTGGGTCGGAAAGAAAGGCGTCGGCTGGCCGGTCTCCATGTCCGAGCCCTTCATGGGTCGGCATGAAGGCTTGCTCACCGAGATGGCAACCTATTCCTTCCTGGTGCGAGAAAAAGACATCGGCCCGAGCGTGGACGGCGGGCTGAATCCAGATGCAGGCAAACCCACTGGAAAACCGCCAACCCTGCACGAAGCCCTGGAAGCCAGCGGCTGGAAATCCACCCCGCATGGGTCTTATGAAAAGACCTTCCTGCTGGACAAGGACAAGAGCAAAGGCGGCGAGTTCACGCACGGCAAGGGAACCGTCGAAAAAATCCTGAACGTCAATACCCGGTCCAGTGGCTTTGTGATCGCACAGGGATGGGACGACATTCCCGTCCCCGTCAAGGACGGCTTGTCGCCCACGGAGCGCGTCGCGGAACTCGACCGGGCGGCCAAACAGCTTCTGATGGCTGAGCATGGAAAAAGTCTGGGCTTGACGGCCATTCGCGGCAAGGGCGAACCCGAGGTTCAACCCGCGCCCCCGGCGCACGACAGGATGCAGGAGGCACTTCTGCGTGAAAATGAATTGCTGTCCAAGCAGCCTCACGAACTGACCTTTGCCGAGTTCGCCACCGTTGCCACGGCGCAGAAACTCGGCCCTAACCATGGGCGGGAATGGGCCGTGTTCAACGGCAGCGCGCAGCGCGGCGAACTGATGGGCTACGCCGAGGGCCCGACCGCGAACGATGCGCTGCGCATGATGCACAAAAACCGGGTCAACAACGCGCTGTACGACAACATGCCTGATGCGGTTCATCCGCCGGGCATGGAACCAAAGAGCATGCCGCCTCAGCAGGTACTTGACGAATACCCCGATCTGAAAGAGAAGTTCGCGCCGGCAATCGAAGAGCATCGTCAGATGCTCGCCAAGGAAGACCGCAAGGCAGCCGAGTATCAGGTGATGAAGCAGGCTGAGCAGGGAGCAGGCAAGGACAAGTCCAGCGCGCCCGATCGATCCGCCGAGAAATCCTCCGAAGCGCCCGAGGCTGACAAACCCGAGCGCCCAGCCCGTCCCCATCCCCGTCTGCGCCAGTCGAACCGCAAGGCCGCGGCGATGGAACGCTGAACCCAGCACGCCCAGCGGCCGGTGGCGCAAAACCGCCGCAGCGCGCGACCGGATTCCTTCCCCCCTGTTGGCGATCCTTGCCGGGGCGCACGCCGACTGGCCCACGTCACGGGCCGCCCCCAAACCTTTCCAGGCAGCACGACCATGAGCACCGCATCCGAAGCCATCTACCACATCCCCAAGGCGCAGAAAGACATCACCCGCTTCGTCTGGACGGGTCTGGGCCTGTTCATCATGATCGTGCTGCTGTCCACCTGGGCGGCCACCGAATACGCCGCCTGGGCCTTCGGTTTCACCCCGGCACTGGGTGCGCCCATGATCCCGCCGTGGCTCTATGCCCCCTACGACATCCTGATCTGGACCTTCAAATACAACCGCATCGAATACGGCCAGGCCGTGCTGGACATCCTGGAACGCGCCCACCTCATCATGGGCGTCGGCGGCTTCCTCTCCCTGGTGCTACCTGTGGGCATCGCCTACCGCCGCTCACGCAAGGCCGACGCCGAACGCAACGATCTACATGGCTCGGCGCACTGGGCCGCCGCCCCGGAAGTCGCCGCCGCAGCCATCCTGCCCGACGACAAAAACAAGGGCGGGGTGCTGTTTGGCGCCTGGAACGACGGCCCGCAGGTGCGCTATCTGCGTCACAAGGGGCCGGAACACATGATGGTGTTCGCGCCCACCCGCTCCGGCAAGGGCGTGGGCATCGTCATCCCCACCTTGCTGAACTGGGATCAATCCGTCCTGGTGCATGACATCAAGGGCGAGAACTGGGCGCTGACCAGCGGCTTTCGCGAGAAAGTGCTGGGGCAGCGTGCCATCAAGTTCGACCCGACCTCTCCCGACTCCGCCCGCTTCAACCCCTTGCAGGAAATCCGCATGGACGGCAACCTGGTCAAAGATGTGCAGAACATCGCCACCATGATCGTCGATCCTGACGGCAAGGGCCTGAACGACCACTGGGCCAAGACCGGCTTCGACCTCATGACCGGGGTGGTGCTGTTTGTCTTGCTCTACTGGGACGGCAAAGGCCCCGACGCGCGCCTGCGTTGCCTGCATACCGTGCAGGCCATCCTCTCGGACGGCGGCCCGATCCGCGACATCGCCCGGGAAGCGGCCGAGCGCAATCAAGGTGAGGACGCCGAGCCGATGGAAGGCTCGCAGGCCGTGATGACCTACATCCGCGATGTCGCCCTGGAGAAAGGCGCACAGACCGACGATCCCCATGCACGTACCGGCTGGGCCGCTGTGGCGCAGGCCAGCCAGTCCTTCCTGAACAAGGCGCCGAACGAAGCCTCGGGCGTGCTGTCCACCGCGCTGTCCTTTCTCTCCCTCTACCGCGACCCCATCGTCGCCGACAACACCCGCGTCTCCGATTTCACCCTGGAAAGCATCATGGGCGGCGCTGATGTGGACGGCAAGCCGGAACCCAGGAAGACGGCGCTGTATCTGGTGGTGCCGCCCAGCGACAAGGATCGCCTCAAGCCCCTGCTGCGCCTGGTCATCAATCAGGTCGTGCGGCGACTGACTGAGGGCATGGACTTCGATGCCGGCGGGGCGAGCAAGAGTCGCTACCCCCATCGTCTCCTGCTGCTGCTCGACGAATTCCCCAGTCTGGGCAAGCTCGACATCTTCCAGGAGGCGCTTGCCTTCATAGCCGGCTACGGACTCAAGGCCCTGTTGATCGTGCAGGACTTGAGCCAGCTCTTTGCCGCCTATGGCAAGGATGAATCCATCATCAGCAACTGCCACATCCGCGTGGCCTATGCGCCGAACAAGATCGAGACGGCCGAGCTGCTGAGCAAGATGGCCGGTCAGGCCACCGTCAGCCACACCCAGCGGCAATACAGCGGCAACCGGCTTGCGGTGGTGCTGCAGAACGTCAACACCAATGAGCAGATCGTGCAGCGCCCGCTGTTGACCCCCGACGAGTGCATGCGCCTGCCGCCCGACGACGAGCTGGTCTTCGTCGCAGGTCACGCCCCCGTTTACTGCCAGAAAATCAAGTATTACCAGGACGCAGCGCTGGTCGAGCGCATCAAGCTCGGCGCGGCGGCATCAACGGGGAGACTGGCATGAGCATTCCCTACGCCCTCGAACAGGCGATCTCATGCCGCAGTCGGCCGCACTGGCATCGCCTCCTCATCCCCATCGCGGCGCTGGCAACGACCGCCCTGGCCATCAACCTCCTTGGGTGGCTCGGCTGGCGGGTCAACTGGACCGAGAGCGAGCCTCTCGGCCTGTATCGCCTGCTGCCCGTCACGGCAAATTCCCGCATCGTCCGCGCCGAACGCGCCGAGTTCTGCCCCCCGGCCTCGGTGACGCCGCAGGCCTTCCCCTTTTATATGAAAGGCGACTGCCCGGGCGGCGGCATGCCGATGTTCAAGCAGATCGTCGGTCTGCCCGGCGACCGCATCACCGTCACTCCTCAGGCCGTGACCATTAACGGCAAGACCCTCCCTCACAGCGGCCAGCTTCCCGACTCCCCGAGCTTTCCAGAGGTGCATCTGCCTCACCAGCACGGCGTGTTCACCCTCGGCCCCGATCAGTTCTGGGTATATGGCAGCGGCGCCCGTCCAGCGCTGGCCGCCCAGAGTTTCGACAGCCGCTACTGGGGGCCGATCACCCGAAATGACATTCGCCGCATCACCCGCTGATGCAGTTGTCCCCAGCCCGCAGAGTCCGGGCAGGGCGCCAACGTCAGGTGTCCCGTTCCCCATTCTGAAAGGCCTCATCATGAAACGTCTCAAAACGCTTTCCATCCACCACCGCCTGCGCGCCGCTGTCGTGCGTCGCCTGGTTCTGACCTCCGCCGTATTCGCCGCCACCATGGCCAACGCCTTCGCCACCGGCGCAGGCGGCTTGCCGTGGGACAGCGCGGTCAGCACCCTGCAGAACGACCTGACCGGCCCGGTGGCCACGGCCATCAGCGTCATCGCCTTTCTGGCTGCGGGTGCCGCCCTGGTGTTCGGCGAAGAACTCGGGGGCATTGCCAAGAAAGCCTTGTACGTCGTACTCGGCGTGGCCTTCATCGTCCTGGGCAACAAGTTCCTCCAGGTGCTCGGACTGACCGGCGCCCTGGTGTTCTGAACCCCATGATTCGCCCCTCCAACACCGATGCCGTGCGCGGCGGGGAGGCGACTCCCTGCCCCCAACTGCCCGAAGTCCTGATCGCCGTCGTGCAGGCCCTGGTCGAGCAGGGCTGGGAGTTGCCGCAGATCGTGGCGGCGCTGCGCCACACGGCCGACCTCACTGAATTCACTGACCGCGTGACCGGAGTTCCGCAATGAACGACACCAAAACCCCGATTCATGACTCGCTCAATCGTCCCATCCTGATGATGGGCGGTGAACGCCAACTGGTTCTGCTGCTGACCATCGTGGCGGGCATTTTCATCTTCTCGCTGGCCAAGCTTTGGGCCGCTGTCATCGGCGTCACGCTGTGGATGGTCGGCCAGTGGGCGCTCTCCCGCGCGGCCGCCTACGACCCCATCCTGTCAAAAACCGGCGGACGCTTGCTCAAATATCGCCGCTACTACCCGGCGAAGGCCAGCCCCTTCGCCAAGGATCGCGAGGTGCGGTCATGATGGCGTTCAAGGAGTTCCGCTCTGCCGCCTACAGCCTGCCCGACCTGCTGCCCTGGGCGGCGCTGGTGGACAACGGCGTCGTGCTGACCAAGAGCGGGGGCCTGATGGCCGCCTGGGAGTACCACGGCCCTGATCTGGACTCTTCCACGCAGGAAGAACTCGGGGCGATGGCTGCCCGCGTCAACGCGGCCTTGAAACTGGGTGACGGCTGGGTTCTGCACTGCGACGCGGTGCGCGCGCCCGCACCGGGCTACGCCCCGCCCGGCGCGTTCCCCGACCGCACCACACGACTGATCGACGACGTCCGCCGCAACAGCCACGAGCGCAGCTTCGTGGGCTACCGCAGCCGGTTCATTCTCACCGTCACCTGGTTCCCCATGCCCGACGCAGCGAGCAAAACGGCCGATCTGTTTGTCGAGGGCCGGGTCAAAGCCACGGCCAGCCGCAATCTTGAACGCTTCAAGGAGCAGATCCGGGAACTGGAATCCCGCCTCTCGACCCTGCTGGAGATCCACCGTCTCAAAGACAACTTCGACCCTCGCACCGGCGTCCTCACCAGTCCGTTGCTGGCCCATCTGGAACAGTGCGTGAGCCTGTTGCCGGATCGCCGCCCCTTCCGCATGGCGCAAGTACCCATGTACCTGGACGCCGTGCTCGGCCAGCACGACTTCACCACGGGGTTCATCCCCCGTATCGACCGTCGCAGCCTGTCCTGCATCGCGCTGACCGGTCTGCCGCCTGAGAGTTTCCCCGGCATTCTGGACATGCTCTCACGGCTGCCGGTGTCGTACCGCTGGAGCAGCCGCTTCATCTATCTCGATCCCGGCCAGGCCGAGAAGACGCTCAACAAATACCGCAGCAAGTGGGCACAAAAGCGCAAGAGCATGATGAACCTGCTGCGTGAAAACGCCGGCGGCCAGGCCACCCACATCAACGCCGACGCCGATCGCATGGCGAACGACGCGGTGCAGGCGCTGGCCGAAGCGTCCAGCGGCATGGTGCTGTTCGGCTACTACACCAGTGTCCTGCTGCTCTCGCACGAAGACCCGGAAATCCTGGACGAGTCCACGCGCGAGATGGTCAAGCTCATCGAAAACCGCGGCTTCGGCGCCCGCGTGGAAGACGTGAACGCGGTCGAGGCCTATCTGGGCACGTTGCCGGGCAACACCGCCGCCAATGTGCGCCGCCCCATCATTCACACTCTCAACCTGGCCCACCTGCTGCCGCTGACCGCCGTCTGGGCCGGGCCGGAGCACAACCCGTGTCCGTTCTACCCGCCAAACAGCCCGCCGCTGCTGCAGGCCAAGACCGACGGGGGCACGCCCTTCACCCTCAGCCTGCACGCGAGCGATCTTGGTCACAGTGCCATCCTCGGTCCGACCGGCGCTGGAAAGAGCACGCTGCTGGCCCTCGTGGCGGCGCAGCAATTTCGTTATCCGGGCGCACAGGTCTTCGTCTTCGACAAGGGGTATTCGATGCTGCCGCTGTGCTGGGCGGTCGGCGGCGAGCACTACGACATCGCGGGCGAGCAGGGTGATCTGGCCTTTTGTCCACTGGGCCGGGTCGATGAGCCTGCTGAGCGTGTGTGGGCCGCCGAATGGCTGGAACAACTGTGCGAGCTGCAGGGCGTCAAGATGTTGCCTCACCATCGCCAGGAGCTGTTCCGCGCGATCACCCAGCTCGGTGCCTCGACCGAGAAGATGGCGCAGCGCACCCTGACCAACTTCCTGGTGCTGCTGCAGGATCAGAGCCTGCGCGAAGCCCTGCAGGCCTACACCCTGCGCGGCATGGCCGGCCACCTGCTCGATGCCGAAACCGACAGCCTGGGGCAGGATGTGTTCCAGGTCTTCGAGATGGAGCACCTGATGAACAAGGGCGACAAGCTCGTGCTGCCGGTGCTGACCTATCTGTTCCACCGTATCGAGCAGCGTTTCAATGGGCAGCCCACTCTTTTGATCCTCGATGAAGCCTGGATCATGCTCAGCCATCCCGCGTTTAAGGCCAAGATCAGGGAATGGCTCAAAGTGCTGCGCAAGGCGAATGTGGCCGTGGTGTTCGCCACGCAGTCCCTGACCGACTTGGTGCGATCGGGCATCGCCGATGTGATCTTCGAGTCTTGCCCGACCAAAATTTTTCTGCCCAACCCCGAGGCCGAGACCGAGAACATCCGCCCCCTGTATGAGGGCGTGGGGCTCAACGCCCGGCAAATCCAGATTCTGGCCTTTGCCACTCCGAAGCGACAGTACTACGTCATGCACCCAGACGGGTGCCGTCTGTTCGATCTTGGCCTGACCAGCCCCGAACTGGCCTTCGTCGGGGCCAGCGGCAAAAACGACATCGCTCGCATCCGGCAACTGCGCGAGACCCTTGGCGATGCGTGGCCCGCCCAATGGCTGCGCGAACGCGGCCAAAACCACGCCGCAGAACTTTGGGAGTCGTACGAATGAAAAAGAGCCTTCTCGCCGCCTCGCTTGCGGCCTTGCCGTTGCTGGCCTGGGCCGATGGACAGGCGTCCATCAAGGCCGACAGCCAGACCAACCTCGGATCGACCTACACCGCTGGCACGGCCAGGACGCTTGAGTCCGCCTACAGCAGCGCAGCAGGTGTTGCGGGCGATATTGCGCAGCAGGATCAGCAGAACGCGCAGCAGATGTACGGCGTCTGGCAGACCGATCTGGCGAATGTCGCCTACTACCAGTCACAGGCATCTTCTGCGCAAGCTGCCGCCAACTCGGCTTCGGATCAGACCATGGCGGATCAGTACGCCCAGCAGGCTCAGGACGCGGCCAATCAAGCCACCTACTGGTCGAACCGGGCGCAGCAGGACGGCGACGCCTATCAAGCCTGGCTCGACGCCGCCAATCAGGCGCAGTCCACGAGCAGCCAGCAAACCGCCCTCTCCAATGAGCAGGGCGCGCTGGCCCAGCAGTCCACCCAGTCGCAGCAATCGAGTTACGACACGCTGATGAACAACGACGTGCCGCAGGCGCAGGCCGACACGTCCGCACAGGCCAATCAGTCCAGCCAGACCAGCCAGACCAGCCAGACCAGCCAGACCAGCGCCCAGCAGGGCCTGTCCAGCGTCCAGCAGCAGACCGGCGTGCAGCAAGGGCAGGTGCAGCAAGCCGCGTCCAGCCACAGCGCCGACATCGGCTATCTGGCCGCAGCCGCCGCCCCGCAAGCCGTCATGGCAGGTATGGCGATGGGCGAGCAGACCGCCAACATCACGGCCGCTCATGCCGCACAGGCCGCCGCAGCCTGCTCGGGGTGGAATCCCGGCTGCGCTGCGTACTGGTGGGGCGTCAACGCCGCCGCGCAATCCACGGCCAACAGCCTCTACGCCGCGCAAATGGCGGCAGCACCGGCGCTGGCCGTGACGTACATCGCTGCGAGCACGCAAGCGGCCAAGCAGTCCTTTGACCAGGTGCAGCAGCAGATCGGACAGATGACCGGCGTGCAGCAGCAGACCTCGGCCAGCCTGCCGACTGCGGTCGGCCAGACGCCCTACACCGTCACGAACGACGCCAGCTACCAGTCGGTGGAATCAAGCCAGAACCAGCAGCAAATCCAGCACGCTCAGGAAAACACCGACGCGACCTGGCAAGGCGCGCAGGACTGGTCGTCCGGCCAGATGTATTCCAAGCAGGAACAGGCGGCACGGTCGATCCAGCAGACCGATCTAGCGAACGCCTCCGCAGCACCGAGTTACGGCGCGCAGCAAGCCTGGCAGGGCGCGGCAGATATTGCCGGGCAGGAGGCCGACCAGAACGCGACCTGGGCGTCCTGGTATGGCGACCAGCTGCAACAGGACGAAGACCGCCAGAACCAGTCTGCCGCTGCCGTACAGGCCGACACCACGGGGCAGGCCCAAGCCATGAACGACGCCGCGGCGCAATCTGCCGTCACCTCGTTCAACGCCACGATGCAATCGATCAACGCCGCTGTTGCGGCCCAGTGAGGAAATCCACCATGAAGACAATGAACAAATCCCTGATTGCCATCGCTTTGTCCCTGGCCGGCCTTGCGGCGATGCCCAGCGCCCACGCCTCCGGCGCAATCGCCGGGGCGACCCTGCCTGAGCAAATCGTGCAGGAGGCGACGATGGTCGAGCAGCTCAACAACGCCATTCAGCAGGTGCAGCAAGGTTTCCAGAGCCTGTACAACCAGGCGCTGAATCTCAAGAGCCTGCCGATGCAGATGTGGCCGAACGTGTCCGGGCAGCTTCAGCAGCTTGTGCAGCTCGTCGGACAGGCCAAGGGGCTGAGTTATGCCGCGCAGAACACGGTGGCCGCCGTGCAGCAACAGTTCGGCGCACCCGATAGCGTGCTTGGTAACTACAACGCCAGCCTGCAGAAGTGGACCGGCGATCTCGATAGCCAAATCTCCGGCGTTCTCCAGCAATATGGGCTCAATGCACAGAAGTTCCAGACGACGCAATCAGCGCTCCAGCAGATTCAGGATGCCAGCCAGTCCGCCGCCGGGCGCATGCAGGTCATGCAGGCCGGCAACCAGATCGCCGGGCTGATGGTCAACCAGCTGCAAGGCTTGCAATCCGACATTCAGGCCGGGAATCAGGCCATGCTGAACTACATGGCCATGCAGGCGCATACGCAGGTGAATCAGTCCAACAGCGTGACGCCCATTCTGACCGCGCCCACCGGGCCGGGCGCATTCTGAGGAGCCATGATGCGACCTGCCACCGCCGCAACTTGGCGAATTACCCTTCCGACCCGCACGCAATGGGCCGTTGCGGCCGGGTTGATGCTCCTGCTCGCGGTGGCGGTCAGTGCGCACGCCGCGCCTGCGCCCACCCCGACAGGCGGCCCAGGGGGCCAGGGATACCTTGACACCATCAGCTCCCAGTTTCAAGCCGCGACCACGGGGTGGATGACCACGGCGCAGGGCTACGCCTTCAAGATATTCACGGCGCTGGCCGCCATGGATTTGTCTTGGTGGGGGATCAAGCAGGTTCTCAAGAAAAACGACCTGGCCGACTTCATCGCCGGAGCCACCCTGAAGATCGCCTCCATCGCCTTCTTCTACACCATCGTCAAGCACGCGCCGACGTGGATGCCGCTGATCACGTCGAGCTTCATGGACATGGGTCAAGCCATCGGCGGATCGAGCGCGGCAACCGCATCGCCCTCTGGCGTGATGTCGATGGCGTTCTCCGTGGTGCACCAGCTCTATGAGGTCTACAACAAAGCGCCGGGCGGTCTCCTCAACATTGGCAGCAACCTGTTCCTGGCCATCATCATCGCCATCACCTCGCTGCTGGCCCTGATCGGATTCGGCCTCGTTGCGCTGCAACTGTTGATGACGCTGATCGAGACCTATCTGGTCGGCGGGGCAGGCCTGGTGATGCTGGGCTTCACGGGATCCGGCCTGACCAGCAGCTTCGGCGAGAAATACATCGGCTACCTGGTCAGCGTGGGCATCAAACTGCTGATGATCTATGCCATCATCGGGCTCGGACAGAATCTCATCAACAGCGAACTGGCCTACATCGCCCAATACACCGGGAAGTCGCTTCCGCCGACCGACCTGTTGACTGTCGGCGTCAGCATGCTCATCTACGGGGTCATCGGCATGCAAGCGCCCGGCCTTGCGGGCAGCCTGATGAATGGCTCGCCCAATATGTCGCTGGGCAATGTGGCGGGCGGTGCGGCAGCCATTGCTGGCGGCATGGCCGCAGCAGGCGCGGCAGGTGTTGCGGCCTACGCCAGCGGCGCGAAAGGCCTCGACAAAATGGCCGGGTTGCTTGGCGCCGGTTCGGGCGGCGGCGCCTCGGGCGGCGGCGCCTCGGGCGCGGGCGGTGCCATTGCCGGCGCAGAAAAGCTTGCCGCACTTGGACAGATGACAGGCTCAGGCGGCAAGCCCGCAGGCGGCATGATGGGTTCCATCGGAGGCGGAGCGAAAGGCGGCGGTGCTTCCACGTCAGCCCCAACTTCCGGCACGCCTGCCGGGTCGCTGGCCGG
This sequence comes from Thiomonas sp. OC7, assembly GCF_900634595.1. Classification (NCBI taxonomy): domain Bacteria; kingdom Pseudomonadati; phylum Pseudomonadota; class Betaproteobacteria; order Burkholderiales; genus Thiomonas; species Thiomonas sp. OC7. Next base: position 3,526,263 of record NZ_LR131953.1, read on the forward strand.
TGCGGGCAGCGTCGGAGCCAATACCGCTCGCATGGGCCAGGCGGCTCAAGCAATGATGGAGGGCAAGGGGATCAGCGGCCCGTCGAGCACACCGTTGCGTCCTTCTGCGACACCCGCACCGGCGCAACCTTCACCAGCACCGAGCGCCCCACCGAAAGGCCCCATCGATGCGCTTGGCGCACCATCCGGCGAGAGCGGGCGGACTGATCTGGACAAGCCGCCAGGCAAATCGGACCGCGACCCGTTCGACGTGCTGAAAGACAACGTCGGCAAGGTTGCGGACACGAAAGACGACATCGCCCGCCACGAGGGCGGGGGTGGCAGCGGCATTCAGATCCGCCTCGGCCATGTGGAGCACTGACATGGCTGACGACAAGAACCGCCTACGCAGGCAGGTCGCCGATGAAATCGGTGCGAGTCTTTCCCGGGCGATTCAACGCGACCGCAAAAGCCTGGTGATCCTGCTGCTGCAGATCGTCAACGCCGTCTGGTTCGCTGTGCTGTGGGAGCATGCCTTCAAGCCGCCCGCAGCCACCGTCATTTGGTCGGTTTTCTTTGCCGCCTCGATGGCCGTGTCGATCACGATCGAGAGACGGCGGCCATAACGCGCGACTATGGCGCGTTCGGGCCGTGGCTGGCCCCTACTGCGGCACTCATGGCTGCAATTCGTTGAGCGTCACGCCTAGCGCCGATGCGAGGGCCTTGAGAGTCTTGGCCACTCCGGTCCGCTTGCCCGTCTCGATCTGGCTGAGATAGGCCTTGCTGATGCCGGCCTTCTCGGCCAAAGTGTCCTGAGTGAATCCGCGGTATTCGCGCCAGGCCTTGACAGGATGGGTCCCGTCCAGGATGGCATGCGCGACCGCGCCCGGCACGCGGAATCCATCGTCGGAAGCTTTCACGGCATCGAACAGGGCAACGTCATCCAGGTTTTCGGCGGCACGCAAGAGCCGCGCAAACAACGCCATCGGAACCACAGCGTATTCCCGCTTCCCGTTGCGTTCGATGAATTGAATCGTGCTCATTGGTACGCACCTCCTCGTGGGGCAACCGCCAGGATCATCACCACCAGTCGGTCATCATGAATTTCGTAAATCACGCGCCAATTGCCGACGCGCAACCGATAGCCAGGGCGCCCCTGCAGCTTCTTCACGTTGTTGTTCGGTCCGTGGGGCGCAGCCGCCAACTGCTCGATTTTTTCGCGCACCGTCGTTACCAGATTGTGTGGCATGGCCTTGAGGCTCTTGAACGCTTCGCGGCTGTATTCAATCGAGTACATGGGACAATATTAGCGGAATGCAAACTATTCTGCAAACTCTAATGCTCGATTGATTCGCTGCGCGAGTTGGCGGCGCAGCGCGCCGTTGGAGTTGCGTCGGCGCAAAGCACGGACGTGGGTTCCCTGACAGACGCATCACCCGCTGATGCAGTTGTCCCCACCGCGCAGAGTCAGGGCAAGGCGCCAATGTCTGGTGCCGCAACCCTGGAGAACGGTATGGCCGAAGCCAACCCCTACCTCAACGCCCGGCGCGAGTGGGATGAGCGTTATGGCGACGCGCTCGCCCGCGCAAAGACCTGGCGTCTCGCCGCCTTCGCCAGCCTGGCCGTCGCGGCGATTGCGGTCGCCGGCATCACCTATGTTGGCGGACAAAGCAAGATCCAGCCCTTCGTCGTCGCCCTCGACAAGATGGGCAACCCGGTGGCGATGGCGCAACCCGCGGGCGGCAACGCCGTCAGCCAGCGCATCATCGAGGCGCAGGTCGCCAACTGGGTGTGGACGGCGCGAAGCGTCATCCCCGATCCCCTTGCGCAGAAAGCGCTCATCGCCAAGGTCTACGCCATGGCCGGGAGCAACGCCGGGTCTTACCTCAACACCTACTACGCCGCCCACCCGCCCTTTGGCGACTTCACGGTCAACGTCACCATCACCAGCGTCCTGCCCGTCAGCAAAGACACCTGGCAGGTCGGTTGGGATGAGCAGCGCTATGAGGGCGGTCAGCCCAAACCGGTTGAACACTGGCGGGCCAACATCACCACCGGCCTCGATCCCAAGCTGGCCGACAACCCCCAGGTCATGCTCGACAACCCGCTGGGTCTGTTCGTCAAGAACGTGACCTGGACGCAGATCGTCGTCGGCGCCAAGTGAGCGATCGACTGGAACAGCGCAAAGCCTCCGCCCGGTGGACCGGGCGGTACATCGTCTGCGCCTTCCTGGAGACGATCGGCCTGGCCCTGATGCTGTGCGTTCCCCTAGAACTGCTCATTCTGCCCCCCGTGCTCGATTTATCGGGTTACCGCTTCAACCCTTTTGTCTACGCCTTCTGGCTCGTAGCGATCGGCCTGCCGACCTGGGCGCTCGGCCTCGTGCTGCGCCCGCGCATCCTGCGACCCGATTTCGTCAATTCCATCTTGCTCTATCAGGAGGATCAAACATGAGTCCCACCAAATCCCTGCTCGTCATGGCCATCCTGGCCACCGCAGCCAGTGCCCACGCCGCGCCACCGGCAGCCTCAGCCTCTCAACCCAAGCCCAACATCAAAACCACGACATCGATCCCGCTGCAAACCAGCCATCAGATCTACGACCTCAAAGCGCCGATTCCGCTGTCCTGGAGAGCCACCTCGGCGGCCGCGCAGACCTGGCTCAACACCGGCAGCGCGCCCAGCATGGTCGGCACCAACGGCATGGTGATGTATGCCTACGGCCAGAGCCAGCCCACCATCACCTGCGCGCCGCTGCACATCTGCGTCATCAACCTGCTGCCTGGCGAACACATCACCAACCTGTCCATTGGCGACAGCGTGCGCTGGCTGGTGCAGACCGCCGATGCTGGCAAGACGCCGGTGGTCGTCGTCAAACCGACCGCCGCTGGCCTGACGACCAATCTGGCCGTCACCACCGATGCGGGCCGGGTGTACTACATGACCCTGGTCAGCGACCAGCACAATTATGTGCCGCAGATCGGGTTCTACGATCCGCAGCAGCGGGTCATCAACATGGAACAGCAGGCCGCTCAGCAGCGGGCGGCCGAAGCGGCGCAGGCTGCCGCCAAGAAGCAGGAAGTCGTTGCCCCGCTGGGTCGGATCGATCCCTCTACCCTGGATTTCAATTACACCTGCAAACTCGACGACGGCCACGCCAACCTGGAGAACGATGATCTGTTGCCGATCCGTGTGTTCTCAGGCGGCGGTCACACCTACCTGCAGATGCCGGGCAAGATGCGCTACACCGACGCGCCCGCCGTGTTCAACGTCACCAGCGACACCACCGAGCTGCTCAACAGCCGTCTGGTGCACGGCTACTTTGTCATTGACGGCCTGCCGCAGAAGTTCAAGCTGGCCGTCGGCGTCGGCAAAGACTCACGCAGCGTCACCTGCCATCACGGGCAGATGAACTCCGGCTGGTGGGCACGCTGATCGGAGACCATGATGACCGACCCTAAACAACCCGACGCCCCAGAGGCCGACAGCCGCTTGCTCGCGCAGGACGTGGACGGAACCACAGCAGGCAAGAAGAAAGGTCTGAGCATCAAGGGCACCCCGCGCGAGGGCGGTGCGCGCCTGAGCAAGAACTTCAAGAAAGTGGCTTTCGTCGCAGGAGGCGTCATTGCTGGCGGCATGATTCTCGGCATCATGACCGCCGGGAACAAGTCGTCCGCCCCCTCTGACGGCAGCGACTCCGGGGCACAGCAGGTCGGCCAGACCAGCCCGGACATCGCAGCCATGCAGCGCGCCGCAACCCAGGCGGCGGCTGCGACGCCAGAGCACGGCGCATCGAACCCGGCCCAACCCCATGCTTCAGCCAGTGCACCAGCCAACCCCTTGCAAACCCCAGGCGCAACCCTGGCTACAACCGGCAACCCACAACAACTCACACCTGCCCAGAAATACCACCAGTGGCTGGAAGAGCAGCATTACAAAGAGCTGGAGGGGGCCGTGCTGGCAGCCCAGAGCGCACACCTCGCCAAGGTCGAGCTGGCAGCGCCTGGAGCATCAAGATTGGCAGTAAGCGACACTGCCGACGCACTGCGCCGCCTCGCCCTCGGCGCAGTGCCCAAGCCCGGCGATCAGGAGCAAACTCTGCAGAAAGCTCTCGCCGCACCCCAAGGCGCAGCAGGGCAGGGTGGCGCAGCCCAGCCATCCCCCCAGCAGCAGAACAAGGGCTTCCTCGATGCCGCCCAGGCGAAGGGTGACAACGGTTATCTCCCTGCCGCTGTGCAACCGCCCCTCGCCCAGCACGAACTCTTCGCGGGCAGCGTGATCCCCGCCGTGATGCTGACTGGGATCGACAGCGACCTGCCGGGCGCCATCAGCGCCCAGGTGCGGCAGACCGTGTACGACAGCTTGAATCCCAGTGTCGTGCTCATCCCCCAGGGCACCCGCCTGATCGGCGAATACAGCAGCCAGATCGCCTATGGCCAAAGCCGCGTGCTGGTGGCCTGGAGCAGGCTGATTTACCCGAATGGCGCCACCATCGACCTGCGCGGCATGGAAGGCACCGATGGCAAGGGCCAGGCCGGCTTCCACGACCAGGTGGACAACCACTACTTCCGCGTCTTCGGCAGCGCCATCCTGATGAGCCTGCTTGGCGTCGGCGCGCAGCTCAGCCAGCCGCAGAACTCCGGGGCACTGAACACCCCTTCCGCGAGCCAACAGGCCGCAGCAGCCACGGCGCAGCAGCTCAACAACGTCGGCACCAACCTGCTCAACCGCAACTTGAACATCCAGCCGACACTCATCATCCGACCCGGCTATGCGTTCAACGTGCTGGTGAATCGGACGATGATCCTGCCGCCGTATGGGGGGAGGTGAGTGCAAACTTGTGAAGTACCGCAATGGCGAGCGAGCAAGGATGTGGTTGAATTCAGATAACGGACATGAATTGGAGGAATCCGTGTCGCAAACTAGCCGAATCGAATGGACCGAAGCCACTTGGAACCCAACCGTAGGGTGTACCAAGATCAGCCCTGGTTGCAAGCACTGCTACGCCGAGTCGATGTCGAAACGTCTGAGGGCGATGGGTACGCCGGGGTATGAGAACGGTTTCAAGCTGACGATTTTGCCCGAACGCCTAGTCGAGCCGCTGGCAAGGAAGAAGCCTACGGTGTACTTCGTCAATTCGATGTCCGACCTTTTTCACAGGGGGGTCGGCGACAACTACATTGAGCAGGTGTTCGACGTAATCCGACGTTGCCCTCAACACACTTTCCAGGTACTGACGAAACGGGCGGATAGGATGGCCTCGTTCTTCCGCAACCGCGAGGTGCCGACGAACGCGTGGCTCGGCGTCTCGGTGGAGGATCGCAAGTATGGAGTGCCGCGTATCGCCGGTCTTCGTCAGGTCGATGCTCGAATTCGGTTTCTCTCAGTGGAGCCGCTGCTGGAGGACGTTGGTGACCTTGATCTGACGGATATACATTGGGTAATTGTTGGCGGCGAATCCGGACCGAAGGCTCGCCCGATGAAGGTTGAGTGGGTCGAAGCCATCCAGCAGCAATGCGAGGAACAGAACGTGCAATTCTTTTTCAAGCAGTGGGGAGGCTGGGGCGCCGATGGCAAGCGCCGATCCAAGAAGGCAAACGGCCGACTGCTAGCTGGCCGCACGTGGGATGACATGCCAGAACTTTCCGCCGTCGCCTGAAGACAAGCATGGCGCTGAAACAGTACAACTGGAAAGACGGCCCGGATCTCATCCAACAGCACAGTGTTGCCAAGCACCGAATCCTTCAGGCATACCTCGCCGCCTATTTCAAGACTCTCGTCAGTTCGCCCACCCAGGAGGAGATGCGCCTAACGCTTGTCGATGGCTTCGCTGGCGGCGGCCTATACGTTCACAGCGACACCAAGGAAACAGTCAAGGGGTCGCCCTTCATCTTCTTGGAGGCTACGCGAGAGGCCGAGTACTTGATCAACAAGGACCGTCGCAAGAAGGTTCATCTGCAGGTGGACTATCACTTCGTCGAGCCCGACAAGCATGCGCACCAGCATCTCGACAAGGTTCTGCGTGAAGCAGGTTACGGTGACCTCATCGGCAACGGCATCTTTCTGCACCACGCAAAGTTTCAGGACGAGGCCGACTCGATCATCGAGTTCATCAAAAAGAAAAGTCCGCGCAATGGTCGATCAATTTTCTCGCTCGATCAGTACGGTTACAAGGACGTGCCCACCAATCTGATCCGCAAGATATTCGCGAGGCTGCCTAGCGCCGAAGTGATCCTGACCTTCGGGGTCGACTCCTTCATCAACTTCGCCAGCGACGGCAAGCTGACCCAGCGTCTACTTGACGGCATCGGCGTTCCGGACGTGTTTCAAGGACGCTCAATCGATGAGATCAAAGAATCAGAACGCGATTGGCGGCTCTTTATCCAGAGTACGCTGTATCGATCACTTGTTGAGAACTGCGGGGCTAGGCACTACACCCCGTTCTTCATCCGAAACCGCAATGGGCACGGCGACTACTGGCTGATTCACCTCTCGCAGCATCACCGCGCTCGTGACGTGATGACCGAGGTCCATTGGGCCAACAACAACTACTTCATCCACTATGGTGGTGCCGGCCTCGACATGTTCCACATGGTCGGCTACGACCCCGTGCATGACGCTGCGCACCGGGGCCAGTCACCGCTGGGCTTCGAGTTCGACGACGTGGCCAGAAGATCGAGCATCGCAGCGCTGAACGAACACATACCGCGCCGGGTCTACGCCAATGACGAAGGCATCAGCTTCGGCGAACTGTTTGCGACGACCTGCAACAGCACGCCAGCATCGGCGCAAATCTACCGGGAATCGATCGGTAGGCTGCTTGATGAGAAGGTAGTACAGATCGTCAGCGCCGATGGCGCGCTGCGCAGGTCAGCGGCGCAAATCAAACCCAGTGATCAGATCGTGCAGCCTCAGCAGCGAACACTTTTTTTGACAGGTTGAATGACACTGGACCAGATGAATCTTTTTGACAAATTGTCTTTCGCTGCTTCGTTGAGCGCGGTCGTCATTTCGCTTTTCAGTTACTTGTCGCAACGCAAAGTACGGCTGCATGTTCTATACGAGCGCGTTCCCGTTTGCGGGAGCGCACTCGACCAAGTGACGCTAAACGTGAGCGCGAGCGCGAGCGCGCCAGTGGCGCTCATTGAGTTGAAATCGACCGGATCTTTCCGACTCACTCCTCGAGAGCTATTCCCTGATTTGTTTGTGCGTCACGATCACGATACGGAACGCTTTGCGCTGCCACTTCAAGGTCTCCCTGTAACCAATGCAGCAGGTCGAGACATTTCGTTCTTCATGGGGGAGCAACATGATCTGAAGTTCACTGTGATTGCTCGGTCTTCGGGTTTTCGACAAACAACAAAGACCACTATTGCCTGCCATCGTATCCTTGGACGGCAGGCCGTCGGATGTGTCGATGTGCAGAGCACCAGCGCGGTATCCAAGGCCTAGCTCTGAAAGTGACGTGACAAGGGTCTTCCATTTCCGCCCCGCCCGGCGGCGTGCTGTGCTTGCTGCGCCTCATTGCACGTCACCCGGACTTGACGCAAGAGCTTGCGGCCTGAAGGCGCAAGGGGGAGCTTGAGGAATGCCATCAGAATCTTCACTTCATGGTTCTGAACATGGTATTAACGCACTAAGTAGTTGATTTTCCATTAAGATAGAATCCCCCTCTCTCCGCCAGAACATGACCCTAAGTGATTGATTCACTTAGGGTTTTTTCATTTTTTGCCCGCGGTGTCAACAAAACTGTCATCAAGTGCATGCGAGCGGCGCGAGGGGTTTTGTCGATCCATTGGGGAGGAGGGGAGTCTTGCTCACCCCAAACGCCGAGAAACACGCAGTAACACAGTGAGAAACGTTTTTTTCAAGAAGTTGTTGTGCGCATTACACCATGAGATGTGGTGCTATATAGCGAATAAAGCTAGATAAAGCGCACTCTACCGCGCCGCACGGGCTTAACTAAGCCGCGCCAAAACACACGCCAACCTAGATCAGGGGTCGGGTCATCGCGGCCTGGAACTGGTTGGAGTGTGCAATGCATCAACAAAATCAGCAGGCGTCGTGCGGCCTCGCCACGGCCGCTGAGGCGGTGGCGTTCCTCAGACTTAGCCGCACCACCCTTTGGCGTCTTGCCCGCACCGGCCACCTGGCGCCCGTGCGGATCGGGCGCGCCGTGCGTTACCGCTGGCTCGACCTGCGCCGCCTGGCGGGCGAAGGGGGTGCGAAATGACCCGCCGCCTAATCGCCGCCCTACCGCCTCGCGCCGCCGCCGCGCTGGCGCTGGCCAGGGGATTCGATCGGGCTTGCGACCCGGCCGCCGCGTGGCTGGCCGCCCGCGAGCGGCCCACCGCCACCCCAGACCAGCTCGCCCGCGCCCTGCGCGCGGAGGCCCGGCGCGACCGCCGGGCTGGCGGGGCACACGGCCCGGCCGCCTTCCACCAGCTGCCTGAGGGCTTCGACGCGGTGGGAGGTGATGACCCTGCAGATCTAGTGGGCGCTGACCAAGAGGTCGGGCAACGCGTCGGCCTGGCCGCAGCCCTGGCCGAACTTGAGCCGGCCAGCGACTCCCGTCGCCTCGCGGCTTCTTGCCGGGTCTCTCAGCGCCGGGCGCAGCAGGTGCTGGCTGCGCGCCGCCGCGCGCTCGATGCGGGGCAGGGGGTGCTGCTATGAACCCCATCCGCGAAACGCACGCGGGCGGCGTGCTGCGCGTGAGCGCCCCGCCCGGCGCATGGGGCAGCGTGCCCTTGGCGCTGATCGAGGACGTCCGCCTGGATTTGGCCGCGCGGGCGGTGGCGATTTGGCTGGCCACCCGCCCGGCGGGCTGGCAAATTTCAGTCGCCCACCTCCTCTCAGCACTGCACCTCGGGCGCGATCGCTGGCGCCGCATCGCGGGGGAATTGCAGTCGGCCGGGTACCTCGCGCGGAGTCCCACCCCCAGCGGCCCAGGCGGGCGCTGGGTCTGGGAAATCGTTTTTTGCGCGATTCCGACCACCGCGGGCGGCGAGTTTCCGGCAAGCGCTCCGGCCCAACTGCAAAAAAAACGGCGCGCGGCGCCCAGCGCCTCGCCCGAGCGGGGAGTGATCGAGATCGATGCGCCCACCGGGATCCAACATGCTCCCCGCAACGCGCGCGACGCCGCCGCCCTGGCGGAGATCCGGAAGTTCCCTCCCCCGGAAATCGACCGGGCGGTCGCTCAGGCGGCTGCCGCAGACGATCTCGGCAGGGCCTTTCCGTCGCGAGTGCTCCGGGCGCTGAGGCAGGGCGCTGCTGCGCCAAACTCGGCCAGAAACCGCCCCGCTTGGATGGCGCGCCGCCAGACTCGAGACGACGATGGCGTTAGCGCTAGCGCCAAAACGATTTTGGGGGTGGCCGAATGGACCGACTGACCGAGCAGGCGCGGCGCGCAAACGCGGCAGGGCGCCTGGAGGTGTTGAACCGCGAGGCCGATGCGCGGGGCCGCCGCGCAGACGGTCCTGCGCTGCAGAGTGCGCTGCGGCTCGTGGAGGAGCGAATTTTGCCCGCGCTGGCGGGCCCATACCCTAACGTCCTGCGCGCGGTGCAGGATCCCGAAATTGCTGATCTGTGGATCCAGGGGTGGGCCGCACAGGTTCTGGCAAACCGACTCACGCCAGCGGAAATCGACACTGGTTTGGCAGGCGTGGCCAGCGTGCTGCAAGCACACGGGAGCCCGCCGCTCTCGTTTGCTCACTTTCTGGAGGCATGCCGTCAAGATGCCCAAAAAATGGGCAGGGACTTGGAGGCCCACAGACCCTGCCCGCCTGCGCTTTGCCGCGATCTGCGACAGGACCGGCAGTGGTGTGCCGCCCGCGATGAAGCCCTAGCAAAACTGCGCAAGCTGGGGTGGGTGCGCTAGGGGCTCCTGAATGGTTTCACCGCAGGCGCGTCCCGCGCCTGCTTTTTGATATCAGCCGCCTTCGTGCGGCTTTTTTCCGTTTGACCGTGGCCGTGTTTTCCGGCGACGGTCGAACCGGCGACGGTAAACCCGTCGATAGAGTCAGATGGAGGCTGAGCAAGATTGAGAACCCCCTTAAAAGAGAGAGGGCGCTTTGCGCCCTCACGCGGGCGCGCAGCGCGCCCGCGGGGCGGAGCCCCCTCTCTTGCTGGGGGCGCTGGTTTATTTCGCTGGGCGGTGAATGGCGGCAGGCATGGGCAATCTCGCCCATACCCCATATACCCCAGGAGACCACCACCATGCTTCCCGTCAACACCCTGCGCCAGATCGCCGAACTGTTCCCCACCCAATCCCAGAATCTCGATGAATGGCAGCGTGGCTTCTGCCAAGATCAGCTCGCGCGCCTCGAAAAATGGGGCGACGACATCCGTCTGTCCGAGAAGCAGGCCGCCGTGCTCGAAAAGGCCCTGTCCGCCATGCAGAAGCAGGGGGGTGAGGCGTGAGCGGCGGCCTCATCGCGCTCGCTCTGGCGAGCGTCACCGGCCTGCTGGCCGTGTGGCTGTGGCTGGGCCAGGCATCCACAGTCAACACCACCGCCGATCTGCAGCGGGCTGAGCAGCGGTGCGAGCAGGCGCGGTTTGACGCGAGATTCGACGCCACGCTGTCCGCCCCCAACCCCGCGCAGGCCGCGTCAGACGCAGCCCGTGTGGCCCGTGCCTGTGGCGAAGCGCAGCAGGCCCGCGTCCAGCAGCGCGCGCAGGCCGCCAGCCAGGCCAAGCAGATGCAGGACTTGCAGCAGTCCCTTTCCAACTCATTCAGCCCCGCATCTCAACCGAAGAAGGAGCAATCCAAATGAAGATCACCATCATCAAACTCTTGCCGCTGTCGCTCGCCATTGCGGCCCTTGCGGGCTGCCACCAAGGCGGGGTGGGGGTGGACTCCGGCGCGAGCCAGAAGGCCGCCACAACCTTGGAAAACGGCTTGCAAAGCGACCGCAGCATTCACTCCAGCACGTCAGCCCAGGCCAGCATCCATATGCCGGCCAGCGCACTTGCCCTGCAGGCCTTCACCAGCTTCGGCAAGCAGGCTTTTCTTCCACCGGCAGGCCCAGCATCCAGCCCTGAGCAAACTCAGCTCGCTTCCATCATCTGGGCCGGATCAATGGAATCCCCCACAAAAATCGACGAGCCGGCCTCTGCGCAGACTATGGGCGCAATTTCCGTCGCCGCGATGGCCTACCCCTGGCAGGGTTGGCCGTATTCATGCTTTGGATGCTCGAAGGAAGCAACGTGGGCGCGCGGCATGGCGCAGCGGGTCGTGTTCAGCAACACCATCCTCAGCCAAATCCTGCCCAAACTCTCTGCCCGGACATTGGCCGATCCAAACGCCGCGCAAGTCGCAATCATCAGTGAATACAAAAAGATTCCGGCGGCGCAATTGGTCGCCGCCTACAACCAGGCGGGACAGCAGGTTCAGGGCGGCATCAATTTTGACTTCTCTGGGTCTCAGCCCGCGCCGGTGCACTTCATGATCGGCAACAACGACTTTCAGGCCAGCCCGACAGGCTGGAAGTGGAGCATGGCTGGCGTGCCTTGGTTCGGCGAGGGCCGAATCAGCGGGAAGGACATGGAGTTGAGCCTCGCATCCGCCATCGACAAGTCGCAGGGCCAGTCCAGCGGCACCGGGTCCAGCACCAGCACCGACACCGAACAGGGAGTAAGCGGCAGCGTCGGAGTCAAGTAACCGCTGCGGCGATCAGCAGCACCACCAGCCCGGCCAGCGCGCCGGGCTTTTTTGTTCCGCGCGTGAGATGCCGTTGCCCGATGCGTTTCGCCGCCAGGTGAATAAGGGTATGGGCGACATGCCCATGCCAAACATCGGAGCACACCATGCGCCTCTCCCGCTTCTTCACCCCAGCCGTCTTCCTCTGCCTCTGCGCGGCAGCGTTGCCGGCCCGTGCCGGCCAGCCCGCTGGCATCAGCGTCAACGACCCCGCAGCCTACGCGCCGGAGTTCGTCACCACCGTCCCCAGGCTGAGCCTCGATACGTCGATCGGCAGCCTGCACTTCCCCTCCGGCCTGGGTGGTGACCACTTCAATGACTTCAACCTCGGGCTGGGCGTGGAGTGGCCGCTGACGCCCACTTACTCCTTGATGACCGGCGTCTATCGCAACAGCTACGACCGCGCGAGCTTCTACTCCGCGCTGGCCGTGACGCCTTTGGCCTGGCGGCTGGAGCCAGGCGCCTGGCGTTGGCTTATGCGGCCGGGATTCATGGTCGGACTGGCGAGCGGCTACGGGCGCGACGAAAACCCCGTCGCGCCGCTGTTCGGCGCGGGGCTGCTGCAAATCCGTGATGTGAGAACCGGCATCGGCATCAACCTGATCGGCGAGCCGCGCATCGATGGCCAGGCCGGGTTCATCGGGTTGCAGCTCGTGACCCCGCTCGCGCCATGAACGACCTGCTCACCCTGCTGCACGCTGCGGACAAGCTTGACTCAGGCCGCTGGCTGATGCGCTGCCCCGCACATCGCGGGGCGCTCGCATCCAGCCTTGAAGTCACCCTCGAAGCTGGCCGCTATCACCTGGTCTGCATGTGCGGTTGCGCGCCAGACCAAATTCTTGAAGCCGCCCGGCGCGCGATTTCGCGGCCGCGTGAATAGACATGTCCGTATCCAAAGAATGGAGTTCAACATGAAGAACCGCAAGACCATCACGCGTGCGGCACTCGCCGCCATCATCTTCGTCGTCGTCGCGCTGGTCGCGTCGCGCATGGTCGGCGACCACGGTGCACTACCCGCACCGCCGCAGCCGCCGCATGCGCATGCGGGGAGCGCGAAATGAAAGCCGTTGGCCGTCATGTCTGGCGGCTGCTGTTCCCACAGCGGCTGCCGACTCTGCGCCGCCCGGCGCGTGTCATCCAACCATTCTTCCCACCAACCCATCAGGAGAAAAGTCATGTCCACCATCAATGCCCTGCTGAAAAAACGCGCCAGGCTCGAAGCGCAAATCGCTGAAGCCCAGCGGCTTGAAAAGCGCAAGGCCGAAGTGCTGGCCCTGCTCGAAAAGGCAGGCGCGTTCAACCTGACCGATGCGCAAATTCTGGCCGCGCTGACCCCCAAGGCAGCGCAGCCGCCATCCACCAGCTACGCCAACACCGGAGCCACGCCGTGATGCTCAAACCGCACAACATCCCCCGCATGGCCCGCTCTGAAATTCTGGCGCGCGCCGAGGCCAAGCAAACCATCGTGCTCGACTTTCTGGCATCAGGCGAGGTCTGGACGACCAGCCCCATCCTGCAAGAGCTGCTGGGCCTGTCGGCACGACGCGTGCACAGCCTAGCGCAGCGGATGGAACGCGACGGCCTGCTGAAGTCCGCCAAAATCGAAGGGTTTGGACGGCTGGAAAATGCGTTTGGCATCACATCAACGGGGATCGCATTTGCCAAGGACGCCGCCCCCGACTGCCCGCGCTTTGAAAGCCTGCCGTCGCCCCCATTCATGGCGCACCACCTCGACACCCAGCGCGCCCGATTGCAGGCAGAAGCCGCAGGCTGGACGTGGGAGCCGGGCAAGCTGCTCTACAACAAGGGCTGGCACAAAGTGCCGGACGCGCTGGCGACCTCACCCGGCGGCGAGCGTGTCGCCGTCGAAATCGAGCGCACGATCAAGACCCCGCTGCGCTATCAACAGATCATCCCGCAAGCATTGCGCGATGTAAAAGCCGAGCGCTACTCGCGCATCGTTTACATCAGCCCGCAGGGCAGGGCCGATGCAGTTTCGCGCGCACTGCACCGCGTCACCGTGGTCAAAGTCGCAGGCGACAGCGTGAAGCTGACCGATGCACACTGGGCGCGGTTCAGCTTCTCAAATCTCGCAGACTGGCCCGAACCGGGAGCGCAGAAATGAAGACCCTGCTGCGCTGGCTGGGCCTCGTATTGACGTTGATCGTCGCCCGCGTATTGCTTGCTCTGGCGATCCTGGGCGGTGTCGTTTTCCTCATCGGCACTGGCCTGCAAAGTGCTGGCTTGCCCATCCCAACCGCTGCGCAGATCGAGCAGCGCATGCAGCCCGCACTGCATCAACTCGCCCCGCTGCTGCAACGCATTCACCCGGTAGGACCAGCAAGCGAGGCAAGCCCGTTTCAACCCCCAACCCCTGCGCAATCCCAACCCTGACCCTCGCGCGTTTCCGCATGGCGGGCCGCCCCCGGCCCGTGCAGTTTCGCGCGATGGCTCAGCGCGAAAACGCGTACCCATCCCGCCGCTTCACGCGCCGCATGCCTAGGATTGCGCTCGGCGCATGACGACGGCGCGACGTGGGGCGCGTCGGTGCGCCAAAGGCACGGGGATGTCAGAGGGTCGGTGAGGCTCGGGCTGAAGCCCTCGGCCCGGCTGGACGCCGGGCAGACCTCACCTGAGCGCTAGGGCGCTCCCCCTCTCACATCCCCGCAAAAGACGGCGACGGCACCCCCCTCAGCTTTGCTGAGGGGGTAGGCGGCAGTAGCCACCGGCTCGCTTCGCTCGGCCCTTCGGGCTGACCTGTCCGCTACGCGGCCAGTTCCCCGGCGTCTACTGCCGCCTACCCCCTCACCTGCGGCTCGGGGGGCTGCGGGATGGGGGAGAGGCAAGTGTCGCGCCAGTTTGTTCGCTGCGCTCACAAAACTGTCACGCCCCTTGCATCTCCCCCTCTCACTCCGTCACTCGCCTTTGGCTCGTTCCGTCGTTCGCCCTTGTCCTCGTCCCGCCTGTCGGCGGTTCTCGGATCGGCCCTCGGTTCGCTGGCGCTCACCTCGCCCGACCTGCGCTCGCACTCGGCATTCGGTCGCTGCGCGCCCTCATGTCCTCGTGTCTTCGCTTGTGCCGTCGGGGCTTCGCCCCCAACGGAACCGGCACGCTGGGGCGTGCCTGCCTCGGGCGGTTCGGGACTCGACTGCGCTGTCGCTTGTCAAGCCCCTCTCCGTCCACTCGGCTTCCGTCGGCCCCCCCAAGCAAGCCGGTCTGGACGACCGGCACCAGGCCAATGCAAGCCGCGCTCGTTGGCGCGGCACCAGGCGAGGGCTTACCGATTTCGCGCGGTCGTGAATGGCTATATCCCTCTCACTTTTTGGAGCATCGTCATGTTCAATCCACAAGCACTCGCCGGTTCCCTTGTCGCTGATTTTTTTCTGTGGCTGATGCACCTGCCCGTGCTGGGTCTGGCGTCGGGCTGGTTTGTGTTCGCGTCGAATGCGCGTCATCAGGGCGATGAAAAAAAGGCGGAACTGTTCACGCTGTTCGGTCTGATCGGCGTGTTTCCCGCGCTCGCCATGATCGTGCTGCCTTTCATCGCGCGTTCGGTTTTTCACAGCGCTTGGCTGCCTGGATTGTGGTATCCGACCGCCTATGCGTTCGCGTTCGCGCTGGGCATCGGCGCCGCGCTGTACTGGCACCGGGTGTGGGTTCCGCGCATGAATTTCATTGCGGCCAAGCTGACCAAAAAGACGGAGCTTGAGCGCAACCGCCGAACCGACGTGCGCGAGATCGGCAAGTTTCTGCCTGCGAAAATCGGCGCGTATGACCCGCAGCAGTATGTCGATTCGCGCAAAGGGCTGCTCATCGGTCTGGACGAAAAGAAGAAGCCGGTCTACATCGATTACAACGATTCCCGGATTCAGCACATGTTGCTGACTGGACGCACGCGCTCGGGTAAAGGCGTGGCCGCACAGATCATCATTTCGCAGCAGATTCAGCGCGGAGAATTCGTCGTCGTGCTCGACCCGAAGGTCGACAAATGGATGCCGCATGCGTTCCGCGATGCGTCCGTCAAGGCCAATGTTCCCTACCATTTTTTGGACCTGCGGCAATCCGCGCCGGCGCAGTGCAACCCGTTTTCCGGGTGTGATGCTGAGACGCTGGAGAACATGCTGGTCGGCGGTTTTTCGCTCACAGAAAAGGGTGAGGCCGCAGACTTCTACCGCCTGTCCGACCGCAAAGCCGCCCGCCAGTGCGCGCAGTGGCTGTCCGTGAATCCCGGCGCCACGGCTCGGGATGCGCTGGCCGCGCTGGGGGAAGACTGGGCCAAGGATGGCGATGCGGAAGCCGTCGCCTTCCATGCTTACATGCAGGAAATGGCCGACCTCGATGCGGTGAATGCGCGCTCGGGCGGCATCGACATTACATCGGGGGAGCGGACCGGCGGGTGTTTGTATGTCGTGGGCGACATGATCAACCCGCGCATCATTCGGATGCAGCGAATGATTCTTTTGCGTTTGCTGTTTCTCGCCAAGAATCGCAAGGTGATCGACGCGGAAGCGCGCCCGATTTTGGTCCTCGCGGATGAATTCAAGGTGCATATTTCCCGCCCCTTCATGACTTCGCTGGGCGCATCGGCGGGCTGGGGACTGCACACCATCCTTGCATTCCAATCCCTGCAAGATTTGGCCGACTGTCCAGCCGACCTGGACAAGGACATGGTGAGGGGTGCGGTGATGGAAAACTGCGCCGTGCAGCTCTCCTACGGGATCAAAGACCCGGACACGGCGCTGTGGCTGTCCACCAGCACCGGCACCATCCTGGTGGATGATGAAACCCGCACTGTCCAGAAGAACGTCGCGCTGACCGAGACAGTGCATGGCGAGCGCCGCATCAGCATGGCCGAGCGGCCATTCATCGACACCAACATGTTCATGAACCTGCCCGAGTCCTGCGGTGTGCTCGCCATGCCCGGAACGCTGGCGAGGTTCGCGTACACCAGCCCGCCGAAAACGACCCGCAGCGAGGCGGCCATCACACCCACCCCAGGGGAGATGACCAAGGCCCCGGCGAGTGGTGCCGGCAGCATTGAGATGCCGGCAAACGACGCGGCGACAAGCATCGACGTGTGATCGCATGTCGCATGCGACAGGATGCGTCACGTCGCATGCGACAAGACGCGACATGCGACATGCGACGCGGCCAGCAAGCCTGGCAGGGGGCGACGTGCATGCCACCGGGCTGCTCGCCTCGCTTCGCGCCCGGCTTGCTCACCAGCCCGCAGGAGCCACGCTGCGCGGTTCCTGCGGGTATCCAGCGGGCCGCAAGCGGCCCGGACGATACGCCCCTGCGGGGCGCTAACAGGGCTTTGCCCCGCATGGCGCGGGTGAGTTCGCCCGCGTGCGAATTCGCCGAGCGGTTCTCAACGATCAGTCGGGCACACCGACTTCTGCGCCTTTTCTCGCCCGGTCGCTGCGCTCCCTGCAAGTCCTGCGCGCCAGCCCCTGCGGGGCCGCAGGAGCCGCTTCGCTGGGCTCCTGCTCTGGCACTTGTCCTTGCAACTCGAAATGCCCCTACGGGGCACCGGCTTGAAGCTCGGTTTGTGAGTGCCCGACCGACCGATGAGAACCTAAACCACCCCGGGGAACAACCATGCACACAGACAACCTCAACACCCCCCGCGCCACGCAGCGCGACGCCCTGTCCACGCAGGCCCTCACTCCCAATGAGGGGGTGAAAGACACCGCCATGACCGAAATCTTCGGCGAACCCATCAGCGTCTACACCCGCGCTCAGGCCATCGAGGACGGGCAACTGATCGATATGTCCGCCACCGCCCGCGAGGCTGGCATCGTCTGGCCCGTGGCGCTGACCGCCGCCGCATGGGCCGACTGCGTGGCCTGGACGGACGCCGACGAGAAGCGCAAGGGCTACACCGGGCAGTCGGAAAGCGGCAGGCTGTGGGATGTGTGCTGGATGCTCTCTCGCGTCGTCCTGCGCGCTGCACGGCACGGCCTGCAAGCCACCCCGGCGCATCCGATGTATGTCGAACTGCTGCGCACCCCGCGCGAAGGGCGCGGCGTCAGGCCCCGCCTGGCGCACCTGAAATTCATCGTCGGGTCGGACGATGGCGGGCGGCCAGTCATCACTGTGATGCTGCCGGGCGAAGACTGAACACCAGCCCGGCATTTCGCCGGGCGGTGAATAGGAGTAACCGGGCGCGGCCCGGCGGCAACCACATCCCGGAGTTCATCATGAAAAAAGCGATTCTTTCCATTTCCCTTGCGGCGGCTGCCGGTCTCGCCGCAGTCCCTTCCGCCATGGCGGCGCAGGCTGGCGACGGTCAGCAGCAGGGCGCCATTGCGAATCTGGGGAGCATGGTGCTCCACCCCATTTTTGCGGCGTACAAGCAAGATTGCCTCTCCGGCGGCGGGAATTGGGTGCCAGCCGAGAAGGGCCTCGCCTGGTCCTGCCGCAACAGCGCTGGGCGGTTCGGGAACATTGGCCTGCCAAAGGGGCAGGCAGGCACGCCCCTGCTATTTGTCGTTGTGGTCAAGGCGGACGAGACGGCCAAGACCCTGGAATACACCGTCTATGTCGGCGGTCACTTTGCGGAAGTGACCGCGGCCATGAAGCCCGCGCCCAGCGACGAAGGGGCGAGCAAGTGAAGCTGCTATTTGCCGCATCCATTCTGTCCGTATTGCTCGGGGGGTGCGCAGCCCCACCCGCCAACGATTTCCTGGTCGGGAATTGCGCACCAACCGCCTGCACGTCCGCTGCCGGGCTGCCGCCCAAAGAGCCAGGCAGCGCATGGTTTGGGGTGAGCGAGCAAAAGCGGGTCGCCGCCTGCCTGCAAACCTGCGCGCCGGATTACGGCGAAATCAACCGCTGGCGAGGCGCGGGGAAATGGGAGACGGCGCGTTCCGATGGGGCCATCCTTGCCCGAGCACTCGACCCCACACTCAACACAAACCGGAAAAAACCATGACACTGACAAAACAAAGGAACGCCCTGATCTTGGCGCTCGCCCTGGGCGTTGCAGCCGTGATGGCCTGCGCGCCCGCCTTCGCGGGAGACGGCCCGGGGTACTCATTCAGCCAGGGCGCGACCGTGAACGGCCGCAAGCAGGAATATTCCTCGAGCATCAACCTCTCCTCGTTTGACCCCAAACAGATTGCGTATCGGATTTTCCAGGTGATGCACATCGCGCAGTTGCAGGTTGGCTGGGGCGAGGGGGTGGATTCGCCGCTAGACCTGCCGCCAGCCATCGTGCGGGTCTGGGCGACCTTCGCTCTTCCACGCCCTCTGCCTGCAGGGTCAAAGGCGCTGGACGCGCCAGACGTGCTCGACCTGTACCGCCGCGCGCTCCGCTTGTATGCCAGCGCACCAGGCGTGAACATGGCAGACGGCGGCTATGGCGGCGATGTCGGCGGGCCGTATTGGGGCGTGCTGCCCGTCATGTGGGCGGTCGATGCCTACCGCGCGGGCATGTTGGACAAAAATACGTACCTGTTCAACTTGGAGATGTGTGAGCGGCGATCCGGCGCGGCGGCGCTCGGCGAGGATATGGGAGGGGTGATGTATGCGACCGAGCCGCTGTCATGCCTGGTCTCGAGCTATCTGACGGCATACGGCGCCGCGCCGACGCGCAGCGGGTTCATTCAGGGCAACCTGCAAGGGCTGGTGCCGCTATGCGAGCTCAGCCAGGGCAACACATGCGGAATCAACGACGGCTGGCTGAAACAGCGGGATGCGTTCGCGCAGGCAGCTGTGAGCGCGGCGCGGGCGTATCGTCAAAACGCGGAGCAGGAGAGGAAGCGCCGCATCGTGGAGATGCACCTCGCGGCGCAGGCGGCCTATACCCGCTTCACAGGCAAGGCGCCCCCCGAGACCGACACCCGGCCCCATCCTTGGGTACCGGCTGGAACGTGGTGCGCTTCGCGCTTGCCGGGCGGCCAGGGCAATCCAGGCTATACGCAGTGCGTCGTGAACCGAATGAATGTGGAGATTCAGAAATGACCGCGCCCGCTCTCCCCGTCTTCGCGCTTGCTCTGCTTGTCGCCGTGCCTGCCTGCGCCGGGGTCATCGGCCACCGCGAGCACGACAACTCCAACGGGCGCACGGCCGGCGTGGAGATTCCCCTGGCGCCCGTGCTGGGCAAGGCCCTGACCCGCGCCGGACTCCCCGAGGCGCAGGCGCTGCAGCCGTGCGCAGCGGGCTGGCCGGTGTCGCCGCTGCTCGACCATGCACAGGCCCGCGCCTGGGTCGCGGGGCAGGTGCGGGCCGCATGCGTGGTGTCGGCGACGGAGACCACCCTTGCGAACCGGCTCACGGGCCGGGTGTGGCCGTCCGCCGATGCGCTGCAGGCGGCGGCCGACCAAGCCGCCCGGACCATCGACCTGGCCGCCATGCGCCGCGCCTGTCCCAGGCCCCGCCTGGACGCGATCACAACCATCTCAGGGGACGCGGTGCAGGCACAGGTCGGGCAGCACGTGGCCTACGCCTGCGGGCCAGATGGCGTCACGATTGCTCGCGATGGCGCAGTGTTCTTCGGCGGCGGCGTCATCGACGGTCGCCAGTACCGCGTTGGGCTGGAACATGGCAGCAGCGACAAGTCGAGCGTGGGAGGGGCGTTTCTCAGCCCATGAGCCGGCCGCGTGGTGTGGTTAAGCTCGCAGCGGAATAATCCGGGCGCCGGTTTCGCGCCGCCCGCATGGCCCGCCTGGTGCTGGCCGCTAGCCCGGGCGACCAGGGCGAGCCAGTCATCGCCGTGATGATGCCCCGTGAGGACTGACCCCATGCGGGCGTCCCGAAGTACCATCGCTGCATCGGTCAGCGTCAAAAAATCCATGGTCGCACCGGCACGGGAAACGGGAATAAGTGTCAACCGGAGTCCATTATGTCCCTGGAGCTAGACATCAACTTGGTAAATCCAAACCTCCATGAGAAGGACTTCATTTACCCGAGAGATTTCGGCGCTGGTCGACCGAACAAGGCAATCTTTAAATTTCGCCACATCGCCGAGTGGCGTGAATATCTGCTGACGCTCCAAATCCGCAGTGACAGGGTGCCGACGATTCACGCGGTGGCTTACCATGCGGCGCTGCACATGCTTCTATTATCGTGGGTTGACGGGTCCGTCACCAAGCCGGCGGAAATGCAGGCGCTACGAAGTCTTGAAGCTGCGTTGATTGGCGTCTACTTTCAGCCGCTTTGCAAGCGAGAGGAGGAGAGGCGCGAGCGTTGGCTAAAGCGGTGCCGGGGATGCGCAGCTTGTGTGGAATGTAGGAAATTCGATCGCGAGAAATTCAGGCCCGGTCTCAATAAGCTACTCGACTACATGGTTGCGCATGATGAGCTCAACCCAGCCTTACACAGCGAAGCGAAGAAAAGAGATCGAAGTGCCATCAATATTATCAGAAACGGTATCGCGCACGGAGATCTCTTTAATGCTCTGCCGTGGGGCGGGCTGTTCGACGTGGTGCGAGAAATTATCGAACACGCCTACAGAAATTACCCAGAATCCGTCGAGTATCCTGCCTATGTTCCTGCGGCCGAACACAATAATGGCGATGCCGGCGAACTGTTCGGACACGTTCGCGCTTTATGGTGAATTTGAGGGCCAATCATGACTTTCTCTGTCCGCCTCTTATTATCGTACTCGCTGCTTGCAGTTGGATCTGTCGCCTACGCCAGCAACATCTCCGGAACTTACGTCGGCTTGTACTCGAATGCCGCCGACTTGCTACAAGTCGTTGAGCGACCCGATGGCTCGATTCTCGGGCACTACGAGCAGGTGATGTTGTCGTCTGCCGGAACCGGGATCAGCAGGATGAATGCCACGGTCACTGGCGCTGTCAGTGGTGACACGCTCGTGCTGACGCTGAAACCCGCAGAGTTCATGGGTACCGCAATCCCCCTTTCCGGGACGATCCGCGGTGACATAGTGCAACTCTCCGGCGGGTCTGGCGGAAACAGCTTTGATGTGGTTATGAGGCCGTCCAGTGAATCCGTGTTCACGCAGCAGGTCCAACGATTGACTGCACAGGCAAACCAGGCTGCGACCGTCGATGCCGCGCAGAGGACTCTGGCACACACGGAAAAGGTAATCGAACACCTGACGGAGTGGATGCGCGATTACTCAAAAAATGCAATCGTGCATCTGCAACGCTTGCCGAAGGCGCCGGCCGCGTGGGCGAAATTCACTGAAAGGATGCAGGCGGCACTGACGAGGGAAATGAGCCTTCCAACCCAGAGTTATGCGAGAAGTCAAGTTGACTACGCGATCGGATCAATGGACTACCAATTCAACAGTTGGCACTATGGCTTGCAGTCTGTCGAATCGTCATTTGGGTACTCCGGTGGAAAGATCGCTATCCCCAAGGAGCAACAAATTGCAAGCGAGCAGGCGCTGGCGTACTGCGGCGTTGCCGGCCATTCTGCCACGCCAATTTGTGAAAAATTCTCCACTACGTACGCCAATTTCCGCACCACGGTGCAGCAATTGGAGCAAGCGTTCACGATAGCGGAAACGGCTTGGAAAGCGGAGCATGCCAAGCAGAAGGCCATCGAGAAGCAGGCCGATGCGCTGAGCAAGGACGGCTGAACCTGCTCGGTTTGAGGAAACCGACGGGCAAACCCTAATTACTTGCCGAGCGCGAAGCTGGCGACGTAAGGTAATCTGCCCACTCAAGCATCAACTTCCGCCGCTTCTCCAGCAAGTCCCCGCGCCGGTACGCCGCCTCGACCTGGTTCTGGATGGTGTGCGCCAGGGCCATCTCCACGACCTCGGCTGGGAAGCTGGAGTTCTCCGCAGCCCAATCCCGGAACGCCGACCGGAACCCGTGGACCGTCAGGCCCGGTCGCATGCCGCGCAAAAGCTCCAGCATCGCCATGTTGCTGACCGGCGCGATCGCGTCGGCCGGCAAGTCGGGCCGAGGCTTGCGCGCCTTGCCACCCCAGAACACCACGTCCGAGCCATCCATGCGGGGCAGGGCGCGCAGCAGCTTCACCGCCTGCGCAGATAGCGGCACCCGATGCTCTCGCTGGGCCTTCATGCGCGATGCCGGGATGATCCACATCGCCGCGTCCAGCTCGAACTCAGGCCAGCGTGCACCGATGACCTCGCCCGTGCGGCACGCCGTCAAGATGGTGAACTGCAAGGCCCAGGCGCTCATGCTCGATCGCTGCTGCAGCTCAGCCATGAATTCGGGCACTTCGGCCCAGGGCATGGCGGCGTGATGCTCGACCCGCCGCCGCTTGCTGATCGTCGGCAGCACCGCGTCCAGATGCCCGCGCCAGGTCGCGACGTTCTCGCCGGTGCGCAGTCCGCGCGCCTTCGCCGCCGACAGCACCGCCTCGATGCGCTGGCGCAGTCGTGTCGCCGTTTCGTGTTTGTCCTTCCAGATCGGCGACAGGGCGCTCAGCACGTCCTCAGTCGTGACTTCGGCCACCGGCTTGCTGCCGAACTTCGGGAAGGCGTAGGCGCGCAGGGTGTTAATCCACTGATCGGCGTGCTTGGGGTTCTTCCAGCCCGGTTTCATCGCCTCCCAAAGCTGGTTTGCCACGCCCTCGAAGGTGTCTAAAGCCGTTTTGATGACAGCGGCCTTGGGGCGGATTTCAACTGCCTCACCGCGCCGGATTCTGGCGCGCAGATCGGCCACCTTGGCGACGGCATCCGCCAGCGACAGATCAGCTTGGGAGCCCAGTGAATACTCGCTTGCGCGGCCGTTGACCATGTGCCGGAAGGTCCAGAGACTCGAACCCCCGCGCACCCGCAGGTACAGTCCCGTGGCGACCCGATGCAGGCCGTCCACCTTCGATAATTTGCGCACTTCCTGCGCTGTTAATTGTCCCTTCGCCACGCACGTACTCCGCCAAGACCTCTGTCCACAAAATTGTCATCAAAAACGTTGGAACTGTCATCAAACTTGGGCAACGACGTGAAACAACGGAAATCCCCAACTGATGGAAAAACAAGAGAAATTGCGACGGCATGGAACGGCGTGAAACGTCAACCATACAGACCCTCTCTCCGCCAGAATTGATCCAAAGTGATCCCTCAAAGCCCCACGCAGTCTCTGCGGCGGGGCTTTTTCATTGGGGGGAGCGTCCATAATCGTCCCGTTGCATCCGGGGCGATACCACGCCAGCCAGCCACCAATCGTGGTATCGTCCATGGCATCCAGAAGGGCGATACCATGAGTCTCACCGTGAAGGCTGTCGAGGCAGCCAAGCCGCAGGAGCGGCCCTACAAACTCACCGACGGCGGCGGCCTGTACCTCTTTGTGGCGCCGACCGGGCTGAAGAGCTGGCGCGCCAACTATGCGCAGACCGGCAAACAGCGCACGCGGACCTATGGCCGCTACCCGACCATGTCTCTGGCGCAGGCCCGCGCTGCGCATGCGCAGGCCAAGAGCGCGTCGACCGACGCAGCGACTGCCACGCCCGCCGCGAAGGTCGCACCGACGTTCAAGGCGATCGCGGAGCAGTGGCTGAAGATCAAACTGCCGTCCCTGTCCAACGGCAAGCACCAGGGGCAGGTTGCCGGGACGCTGGAGCGCTTCGCGTACCCCGCGATTGGTTCGCTCCCGATCGACCAGATCCCGCGCACGAAGCTCGTTGAGGTGGTGCAGGCCGTGCAGAAGGGCGGCCGCGTTGAAACGGCGCATCGGGTGGCCGGGCGCATCGCGGCGGTGTTCGATTACGCGCAGGATGTGGGCTACATCGAGAGCCACGGTGCCGGCGGCTTGGTGCGGGTGCTGCAGCCGCGCAAGGTGAAAAAGCCGATGGCCAGTATCCCGCCAGGCGAGGCCGGTGCGCTGCTCGCGGCGATCGACGGCTATGAGGAGCCGGTCACCCGCCTGGGGCTGCAGTTGCTGGCCTTGACCTTCGTGCGCGTCGGCGAGTTGCGCGGCATGCGGTGGGCTGAGCTGCGCGAGGACGGCGCGGTCTGGGTGGTCCCAGAGGACCGAATGAAAGCGGGACTGCCGCATGTCGTGCCGCTGTCCCAACAGGCGCGGGCTGTGCTCGAACGACTCCGGGTGTTTACTGGCGATCGCGATCTGGTGCTGGATTCACCCCTGCGCCCGGGGCACCCGCTGTCTGAGAACACCTTCCTGTTCGCGCTTTACCGGCTGGGCTATCGAGGCCGAATGACGGCGCATGGATTCCGGGCACTGGCGTCCACGGTGCTCAATGAACAATCTGGCTTTGCGCACGATGTCATTGAACGCCAGCTCGCGCACCGGGAGACTGACGCGGTTCGTGCGGCGTACAACCGGGCCCAATATCTCGATCAGCGTCGAGGGCTGATGCAGTGGTGGGCGGACTGGCTGGATCGTCAGCGCGAGTCGGATCGGCCACCCGCCATCGCGTGAGACCGCCGATCCGCACGGGCTGCGGCCGATGAGCACTCATAGACCGTCCGGCCGGTTTTAGATCTGCGCGGTTGCTCGGAAGGCAGCGTCCGCCACCGGCCGGCTGCTGACCGTCAATGGGGTGGCGCCAATGTCCGCTCTGGGGCTGATCGACGCCACAAGAGGATTGACCTCGCCTCGATAGACCCGTATTCCCGCCGGCGCACGACCCTCACCGAGCCTTCCGAATTAGTCATGGCATGCTTACCCGCTGGCAGTAGGATCGAATTCCGGTTAGATGCCCCAGAGCAAGTCAGTGAGTGCCGCCGCCTTCCTGTCCAAACCGAAGCGGGTACATTTCAGGAAAATCACGAGGTGTGACACCAGTCGCGCCGGGGAGAGTGTTTTGGATGAATCAGTTGTGGAGGCTCCGATGCTTCCAAACATCGCGCTGCCGGTTTTCAGGTCACTGAAGATCGCTGGCTACGAGCTGTTCCCGGGCGCGGGCGACGCCGGGATCGACAGGCCCATCCTGCCTGGCGTCACCGTCATCGCGGGCATCAACGGCCTTGGCAAGACCACGCTGCTCAACGTGATGCTGCGGCTGTTGGTCGGACCGTTCAATCCTCAGAAAGTCAATCCGTTCGAGGTCGGCGCCAAGTCACACGATCTGGTAGGGTGGAAACACGCCCGACGCTTCTTCAGGTCGCGGGTGAGTGATGGCGCGGTACACGCAACTGCGCGCGCGGGGATCTCGATCGGAACGCACGATCTAACGGTCGAGCGGGCACTCAAGGATCTTTCGATCACGTACCTCGAATACGACGGTGCCGAACTTGATCCGACAGAAGCAGAGTATGGGCGGGTCGTCGTGGAGGCCACCAACGTCGCACAGCGCTACGACTTCGACTTCCTCGTCCGATACCTCGTGTTCTTCCTTGAGCACAGGATCCCACTCTTTTGGAACGAGCGGGGCCAAATTGAAGCCTTCCGCATCTTGCTGTGTGAGGCCCAACTGGCCGATGACTTCAGGAAGATGGAAGACGACATCCGGACCAAGGACAGCCTGTACCGGAACCATCGATGGCATGTCAACTCGCTACGGAACAAGCTGCTCAGGGAACGCAGCTTGCTCGCCGGGTCCTCTGGGCAGGCCGCAAAAATCGCCGCACTGAGCGAGGAACTTCAGGCACTGAGGACGCGCGAAACCGACTTAATCAAAGAAATCAACAGCCTCGCGAGCGAGCGGTCAAGCCTTCGATCTTCAATCCTTATTCGCAAGATCGAGCTTGAAGAGGCAACACGTGCTGCTGAAGGGCTTCAGCAGGGCTTCCTTCTCAGCATCTTCCCTGAGATGAGTGACACAGCGCGGCACGTCTTCGGCTCGCTCTTGAGCAGTCGAGGGTGCACCGTCTGCGGCAATAGAAGCGCACGCGGACAGCTTCGCCTTCAACGGCTCCTCGACCATGGTGACTGCCCTGCCTGTGAGAGCCCTCCGGAGGAACAGGAACAGCATGCTCGGCACGACGACCTACCGCGAGACCAGCTTGAGATGGTCGCGGCGACGGTTGCAAGGCTGAGCAAGTCCATCGCTGGTGAGGAGGCCCGAGTGCGAGAACTCGACTCGCAGTTGCGGCAGCTGTTCATTGAAGAGCGAGCGGCCAAGCAAGAAATGGCAGACAGACTGTCAGTCCTCAGGCACGCCTCTGCTGAGTTGCCAGCAACGGCTGAAGAGCTTCAGGCTCTGGAGATTCAAGTCGAAGACGGGGATGCCGACCTTGCTGTGAAGTTGGCTGAACTGAACGCCCTGTACGCGCAATACGAGGATTTGCTGGCAGCAATCACCGCAAGGGTCACGCAGGTGGCAGAGAAGGTGAAGGAGAAGTTCGCCCAGTACTCCAAGGCGTTCCTGTCTGAGTCGTGCTCGTTGGGCCAGCAAACTTATGGCGAGACGCTCGGCGAGTCGCGCAGGTTCACCTACCCTTGCTTCAACGTCTTCATGACGTCAGCCGTTTCCCCGGAGGAAGAGACGGAGCGCACCCACACGGACGACGTCTCCGAGTCGCAGCGTGAGTTCATCGACCTGGCTTTTCGGATGGCTCTGATCGCAGCGGCCACGTCCGAGAACGCTCGGTCCATGCTGGTGATCGAAACGCCTGAGGCCAGCCTGGACACCTACTTCGTCAAGCAGGCCGGACAGATGCTGCGAGAGTTTGCCGCCGGCGAGTCCGCCGATGGCAACGTGGTCATCGTCTCCTCCAACTTGGCATCCCAGAACATGATCCCCGCCCTCCTGGGACTTGATGAGACCATTCCTGAGGATGCTTGGCCCGATGCGTCGCAGGTCAACGCGCGCGTGATCAACCTGCTCGCAGAGGGTGCACCGAATGCCGCTCTCCGAGACCGCCGCCGCTTCTACGAGGAGTTCCTGGAGGTATCCACCAAGGGAAGAATCGCCTATGCCCGCAGCTGAAGCATCCCTTCGCAGCCGGGCCTGGATCCTCGGTCTGGTGGTCATGGCCAATTGGTCCGGCCTGCGGCCCTTATCCAAGTCCCATGCGCACGCGCTGGTGTTTCTCGCCAACAGCCTGGCACCGATCTACGAGGACACCGGATTGGAAACTCGCGTCATCAAGCACGAGCACGGCCCTTTCTATCCGGATGCCCAGTGGGATCTGGATCGTCTAGTTGGCCAAGGTCTGCTGCAGGTATCCGGCGTGACCTTGAGCGACACCGGCGGGCGCTGGTGGATGGATGGCTCCTACGAGGTGAGCGCCAGCGGCAAGGCTGCCTTTAACGAGTGCAGAAACCTTCCACTCCTGCGCCGCTCGTACCGTTTCCTGCTCGAGCTCACCAACGCATTTGCATCGCTGCAGCAGGACGCGCGAAATCGAGCCGCGTTGGTGGATGCGATCTACGCGACCCCAAATCGCGCCAATCGAACGGCCCTTGTGTTCGAAGAGGCCGAGGAAAACTTCTCCAGCCTCACCGCAGTCGCCTTTGACGAGCTGGCCGGTCCGGACATCGTTCTCACACCCAAAGAGCGTCTTCAATTGTACTTCGGCTACCTGGAGGACAACGCCAAAAAGGCTGGGAGCCACGCGTCATGAGTGGCGTCGACAAGCTCCCTCAGCACGTGGACAGATCGGCAATGCAGGTCGTGGTCCGGTCTCGGCTACAAGATATGAACGGCCGCGATTCCGACAGCGGCGAAGCGTTCCTTCTCCGTGTCTCGAAGTGGATGCACGGATGGTCGCAGCAGTGCCTTGCCGAAAAGGGCGTTGCAGGCATGAAGAGTATTGGACCCTTTGCGGTGGTCATGCCGCCGCTGGGAGGGGCAGATCCGTTGGCGGGCTGGTCGGACGCGCCGTTCTTCGAAGAAGAGCCTCCATCGGACCTTGGCGGATGCATCGCAATCACGAGCACTTCGTTCGCTCACGTGCAGACCTTGATGACTGGCTGCACACGCTTGATGGAGCTGGGTGAGCGACTGAGCAGCCTGGGATTGCGAGATCAACCCATGGCAGTGGTGATTCCCAGCAAAGGGTTAGTCCGGCTCTGCCCTGGCGGCGTGTTCGGCGAAAAGATCTCGATCGGACTCGACGCCGCGCCAATGACCGACATCGATGAAGCGACGATGGATCGCGAATTGCAGTCATTTCACGACCTGTGCCTGCGCTACCCGGATGGTGTATCGCATGCCTGGCATGACCGCAAACAGAGGGTGCTGCGCAGGGATGCGGAGGCAATCGTCAGGGATGCTCTCTTCGTCTATCTGAGCTGGAAGGCTTTCAGCTCAAAGATCGTACTGCGAGAGCACCAGACCAGCGTCGGAAGAAGCGACATCTCGCTTTTGGACAACAGCCGTGGCCAGGCCGTCACGTCTTGCATCATGGAGCTGAAGGTTCTTCGCTCACGAGGCATGACCAAGTCCAAAAAGGAAAAGCCGTACAAGCCCGAGACCATGCGACGCCATTGCCTGATGGGCGTGAAGCAGGCCATGAAATACAAGAACGCCGAGAACGCACCGCTTGCATATCTTTGCCTGTATGACGGGCGCGATGCCGACGACGAGGTGCCCGATGCAAAGACCGCGGCCGATGCGGGCGTCATCCTATATCGGCGTTACTTCATGGAGACCAGCACTCGCGACGATCTAGAGCCGGCGGCAGCCTGATTTCAGGCCGGCCGCAGTCGCACCAGGTCTTCGCTCAACTCGCGCTCCCCACCCTGCTGCGCGCTCGTGCGCATGGCGCGAATCGGCGTGACCGCCTCACAGACGTAGCCTGCGCCTTCAGCAAGCTCAGCCAGGATGTCGCCCACGTCCACCAGGACTCCGCTGTAGCGGCTATCGCCAACAGTCATCAGCACGGCCCCATCGGGGTTCATGTTGGGGCGCATGTTGGTCAGGATCTGGTTCAGGTCCGCAAAGTAGGCGCCGACCATGTCCGGCAACTGCGAGTTCCACAACTCGTCCCTCTTGGCATTCAGTGCGGCGACGGTCTTCTGCAGGCGCTTGGACTTCAGCCCTTCCCAGGACATATCGCGATGAATCTGAACGTGAGAGCGCAGCGTGGAGGTACGCAACTGCGTGTTGTCCTCGCGGGACTTGATGTAGCCCAGCACCCACAGCTCCACGTTGTAGATGTCGGTGTAGTCGAAAGAGTTGGGGTACGGCGGGGAGAAAAGGGCGATGTCGATCGAGCGGGCCTTTGAGACCTCGGTACGAGCATCGCCGCGGAACAGCGTGTAGTCGCTCGACTGGCGTTTCCCGTGCAGGGTGATGTCGACCAACGCTGCCTCGAAAGCAGACCCGAACGCCCTCATCACGTCGTCCGGCGCCTTCTGCGTTGCCTCCCAGCAGCCGCGATACCGGCGGCCCTTGCCGCTGATCACGACGTTGCTCATGTCAACGAGAATGCTGCCCAGCAGCACACGCATCAAGCGACGATTGGTCACGCTCGCGGTTTCATCGATTGCCCGGCGCAGACCCAGGAGTTTGCGGAATGTTTCCTTGGGGAAGATCCACCGGTTGTTGAGCCCGGGCTCGACCATCGTTGCCGGCCATTGCTCGTACCGGATGGACCGCAGGTCGATCTTGGTCTCGATCACCCTGTCGATGACCGCTGCGTAGTCATCGACCAGGGATGCGCGGTCGTAAGTCGAAAGCTTCGCCTCAATCAGGTCGGCCAGGAACGGATTGACTTCAACGGTCGTCGGCGCGATGCCGAGGAACTGCGAGGTCAGTGCCGTGGTACCGGAGCCTCCAAAGCAATCCAGACAGGTCGACGGCCAGAAACCCAGGGTCTTGATCGCCTCGACAACCAGCATCGGCGAGAACGCCTCTTTGAAGCGGTACCACCGCTGAAAGGGAAGGTTGTGGCTCGGCACGTTGGACGATATCACGCCACCTTCGACCAGCCCGGACATCCAAGACGCGAAGTTACGCCGACCTTCTGGCCCCAGATCCGGGCAGCTCTCCGCTAGAAAGGTACCGATGTCCAACCCATTCACTATCACTCTCCCAATAGTCGCTGAGTCTACGTCGCGGGGGCATTCGCAGAGCATCGCAGTTTTGCATAGTATTCAAAAGCAAGATGAGGTCCTGCGACCGAAACGACAGTGCATCGCCACTCCCCCGCCGGATCGGTACGAGATGGCGGGTCATCCATGCCGCATGGGCAGCAGTGCTGCTTCCCAAGAAGAGGACGCTTGAGATGAAAGCTCGGCCGGTACGCGCTTCGCGCGGCATGCAACCGGGCGCATACCTCGATCAGCGCCGGGGGCTGCGGTGGTGCTGGGCGGACCGGCTGGGGCGTGAGACTGCCAATCCCTACAGGTTGAGGCCGCACCCGGTGCTGACGCCGGCCAGAAGGTCGATCTGCCCATCGAGAGCATGCGAGCGCGTTCGATGGCGGTCCCGAGAACCTGGTCAGCCATGGACCACCTCCGCGCGCGCCCAGTGCCGAAGCCCCTGGACGCAGGACACGGTGAAGTACACATACAGCAGCGCCGTGATCCACTGATGCTGCAACACGAACGCGGTCAGCCCGAGGCTATTGCCGACCAGCCAGAACCAGTAGCCGCGCCGGTTGCGGCGCTTGATGAATTCATTGCCCACGATTGAGAGGGCAGTGAAGGCGACGTCGAGGGTGGTGATGATCGTGGACATGTCACCCCCCATACCGATGTGAGCGACCTTGATCCGGGCTCGCGCCGACGTACTGCTTGTAGGCCGCAATCCAGTTGGTGGCGATGGCATGCTGGGCCTGCTCGAGGCTGATTCGCCTGCGGCAGACCATGCTGTGCAGCCGGTTCTCCAGTTTGTCCTTGGCGTAGCTTCCCCAGCCACCAATGACGTGGTGCGGCTCGGGCCAGAGGTTCTGCGGACTGTCCGGCGAGCCGCCGAGCTCCAGGCTGATGAGGTGATCCTCTTCGTAGTTGCGCAGCATGAACGCATCCTTGCCCATCTGCTGCGGGTAGCCATATCGGCGAACCCCCTCGCGTTTGAGGTTTTCTGTGTAGTGCTCATCAGGCCGGATCGACCGGGTGTATCCGCCCGGGCGGCAGATGGTTTCGCGCAGATTGGCCTGCGTCACCGCGGAATTGAGCGCGCCCGGGGTCAGCTGCGGGTTTGGCAGCGCATCCGCTTCCGGAAACACCAGACCCATGCGACCAGAATGCTGAATGTCCTTGCCGCCACCAAGCTGTCGTTCGTAGGACTGGCCGCTGGCCCGATGGTCAAGGTAGCGTTCGCTGTCGTGGGCAGCGATGCCACCGAGCGCATAGCCTGCGGCGCGCTCAGCGATGCGGCCGAACGTGGCGGAATCATGTCGCTCGCAGCCAGCCACGAGCGGGGCGGCAAGTGCCAGCATCAACAAGACTGGGCGCCAGGTCACGACTGAGCCTCATCGACGTGCTGCGGTTCGCGCAGCAGCACGGCGGCAATGGATTGCACCGCGGCGATGCACATGCTTTTGTGCGGGCGGTGGCCCAGCGCCAGAACGGACGCCGCGGCTCGGGCGGAATCGAGCTCCAGCGCACTGTGCCCGCTGCGTCTGAGTTCTTCCTGGGCGGCATTGATCGCGGCCAGCGCACGCCCGGAAGCCTCCTGCGTCGGCAGCAGGCCAATGCGTGCCATCGCGATCGCCTGCTGGGCGATGATCAGATCGTTGGTGTGCATCAGATGCTCCGCCGATCGGCCAACGCCTTGGCGATCTTCTGGTCGGTCTTGTATTGGCTCAGTGCGTAGACGGCCCAGATCGTGGCTGGAATCCAGCCGATCAGCGTGAGCTGGAGGATCAGGCACACGATACCCGAGATCGGCTTGCCGATGGTGAAGAACGTCAGCCAGGGAAGGAAGAGGGCGATGAGAAGGCGCATGGTCGTTTCCAGGTCAGGTACTTGTTGGCGGTGTGGGGCGCGAAGGCTCAGAACGGGTTGATCGACACGCCGCGTGCAGCAGCGCAGCTTGCGGAAATCTTGCTGTAGTCCGGCTTCGTGACGTTGAGCCAGCTCATGTCGCGCGTCTTCAGGATGTACTGGGTGGTGCACCACTGGTCTTCGGCGACATAGGCGTTGTCCTTTTGCGTGTTCTTGCCGGCGAAGATCCCGCGTGCCGCCGCCTGGAAATAGGCAGTGGTCTTGCCAGGCCACGGTTCCGGCGCAGTGACGTCGGCGAGCATGGTCGGGCTCTTGGTGATGAGTTCGGCGGCTTGTCCGTTGACGCAGCCTTTGATCAATGCCGGATTGGGCTGCTGACCGCACCAGTTCCACTCGGCGGTGAGTGCCTTCGGATCCTTCAGCATCGTGTGCAGGGACGCATTCGCGGGATCCGTCTTGTGGCCACATCCGGCGAGCAGGGCGCTTGCTGCAACGGCGGCAACGAGCAGGGTTTTGGTGTTCATCTTCATGGGGGTCCTTGGGTTGTTGTGTGATGCCAGCGGAAGTCCGCGGGTAATGGGTGGTGCTCAGGCAGCGTGCGGCAGGCGTGCGGCCTCGCGGGCGCTGCGCAGAGCTTCGTAGCGATCCAGGAAGATATCCGCCCACCATTGGGGTGACCATCCGAGGGCGCCGATATTTTCATGGAATGGCGCTACACCCCCTAGGATTCTCCAGGGGAGGTTGCGGTCAGCATCGAAATGCATCAGATCCCGCCGCTCAGTGGCCAGGGCCACCAGATCGGCATACTTGATCAGGTCCTCCCAGTCATGCGAGGCGAATGTCACGTCGAGTGCCCGACGCACGACGGTCGCCACGTCAGCCTCGACGTCATGCCATGCTGCGCCGAGTGCGCTCTTGATGGGTGTCGGGATGTCGCCGATGTAGGCCTCATGCGCGTCGTGAAGCAGTCCGGCAATCTGGGCGTCGACGGGCGCACCCCGCTCCTCGAGGATTCTGGCCACCAGCAGACTGTGCTGTGCCACCGAATAATGCACTTCGGTGTGGCCGCCGAAGCGGCAGATCAGTGACAGTGCATGGGCAACGTCCTCGATGTCCACGTCCGCAGGCACCATCTGCGTGGGCAGATAGTCGCGGCCGGAGAAGGTCAGCATGTGGAGGGAGTTCATCGGCGTGCCTCCCGGCCCACGGTGGCCTTTGTCGCTGCGCCAACTTGCATGCTCTGCGGCGCCCGGGTCGCGCTGGCCAAGAGGCCGTCGGCATACCCGCGTCGGTAGGACTCCTTGCGCCACAGCTTGGCATCGGCTCTGCGGCCAGAAAATCCGTCGCGCTCACCCACTAGCGCGTAATCGACCTTGAAACGAGAGGGGAACATGGCAGATCCTCAGGCGTGGTCGCCGAAGGGGTCGACGGGTTCGCCCATCAGCGGCTCTTGCGCCGCCACGGCTGCCGCGATGGCGGCCGAAGGCCTTGTGGTTTGACCAGCCGAGGTGGGGCCTTGCTTTTCGCTTCCCGGCTTGCTGCTCAGCAGAATCAGATCCGTGCCGACGACTTCGGTGGTGTAGCGATCGATGCCATCCTTGTCGGCCCACTTCCTGGTGCGTAGGTAGCCTTCGACGTAGCACTGACCGCCCTTTTTGAGGAAGTCGCTGGCGATTTCTGCGCGGCGGTCATAGAAGACCACACGCGTCCACTCAGTGTCTTCCTGGCGCTCACCGTTCTTGTCTTTCCAGACGCGAGCCGTGGCCACCTGCAGGTTGGCGACTGCGTTGCCGTCAGGCGTGTAGCGCACCTCGGGGTCGCGTCCGAGGTGGCCGATCAGTTGAACCTTGTTGAGAGAGGACATGCTTCACTCCATTGAGGGGATGAAGTGAATAGTAGGCAATGCCTGCCTTCATGTAAATAGGCATTGCCTACTTTTTACAGCAGGGTGGCTTGTGGGCCACTCCATACCGAGGCGACATCACGACAAGGCGAAGGGCGTGCCACGGCTCGGCAGCCCTCGACCCATAGCAGCCGGTCGCGCCAAGACGAAGCGGACATTCGGCGCCCTCGGTAGTCTCGGCGGTGCTAGGTCCAGAGGTTTAACCTGATCGGAATCGCTCCCGCACTAATCGGCAGGAGGATGCCGCTTGATGGCGCGGCTAGACGGCATCTCTGGAACGCGACTAGCACCGTCAAAGGCGCCGATTGGAGACGCCAGCGCGCTGTGCTGCCAAGCTGCAGACGCAGTACACCAGGCCGAAGGTCTGACCGCGCCACTCAGTCCGTTGACGAGCGATTGTCGCCACCGTCCCCGCCCTGGAACTGCTCCACCGCTTCCTGCATATCCAAGTGGTAGTTCTGCAGCGTCAGCGTCATATCCTCGATATGCAATCGCCGTTCGAACGGTCGCAGGACGTCGAACTGCTGCTGGATGATGCTCCCGCCTTGAAGGTATTCGACGAGGTCAAGCGCTTGGAAGCTCTCATCGCGCCAGAAGCGGACCTGCCGCTCTGGCCAAAGCCGTACGTGGCCGCCAGCGACCACGTTGATCAGCTCGTGCGCTTGACGTACAGGATGCGCACCCATCGTGTACCCGTTGAATACTCGATTAGCGGTGATGACGCCGGTGTGCACATCGGCTGTGGCGGGAACATCCCAGCTCAGCCACTTGAGCAGCTTTTCCTGATTGGCGGTGACCTTCATCCAACGTAGGCGGATGTCAAGCTGGTCCCGAGCCGTCTTCAGGTGCTCATAGCTTGTTCGCAGTTCGTGCGCCGACACGGGCAGAAACGAGTTCTTGCACTCAAAGACGAAGAGATGCCCCTCCCGCCACGCAATGATGTCGGTCTCTCGCTTGCCTTCGATGTTGAACTCGAAGTTGGCTCTCACCTTGAAGCCGGCTTCTTCGAGCGTCGCCACGACGGCCTCCTGCATCGGGTCCTTGCCACCGAGGAGAACACTGCGCAGATTGTTTGCTGTGACGACATTGCGCACTAGGTTCGACCGCGCAACCATTGCTGGAGCGACAACCAAGTAGTCGGCCGCCTCAATTAGAGGCCGGTACTGGATGTCGATGAACTTCTGGTCTGCTTTCAGGGTGAGGACGTCGACAACCTCTTGCGCTTTGGCGGGCGGCAGAACCTGACCGAGTGTCATCACCATGTCCTTGACGCGTACCAGCGGCAGGACGGACCGCATCCTCAGGCGCTGCTGCCTCTCCTCAGGCTGAATTTCCTGAAGCTTCTGCTGGAAGACGGCACTGAAGAACGCGAACATGCGCTGGACCTTCATGATGTCGCCTGCAGTGAGCGTCTGAGTGACCTGTAATGACAGCGGAGCGCCCTGTCGGAAGTTGTCGATGCCAAGGCCAATCAGCGCAGCGACTTCCTCTGCGAAAAACTGGTCGCCTGCAATGGGCGCGAAGAATTCCGGGTCTTGAATGACCAGGAACACCAGCCGCTCAATTGGCTCGGTGCGCAGCTCGACGAATTCACCCAGACGAGAGTGCTCGAAGGCCGCTTTGATGAAGGCCTCCATGGTGGGGATCGGCTGGTTCCTTTCGTGAAACTGGCGCACAACACCGGCTGCGCGAATTTCCTCTTGCAAGCTGCTCTGGATGTAGCCCAGGCGAATCGACCGCTCAAGGTCTTCGTCAATGGACAGTACCTTGAGCTCTTTGCCGTGCTGCTCCACCTTGTACGGCATGCCGTCCAGCAGCGCCTCCACCTCGAACAGCTCATTGAGACGAGCCGCGTCCATCAGCAGCTCCGCGTAGACACTGTCGTAAGGGGACACCAGCAATTCGTCAACGTGCTGCCAGTCCGTCGGCACGGTCCCAATCTCCTCGCGCATCAGGTGCAGGATGAGGGACAGGCCTTGCGTGATTTCCTCAGTTGACCAATGCTCGAAGATGGAGGAATCCAGGTACCGGTTGCCACCCCTCCAGCCCTGTGCGAAGGCCTCGTTGATGATGACCAGGAGGCTCTTTTGAACGAGTCTTCGCCGGGCTTTCAGGCGCATTACCAAGCGTTGCCGCAGGCGGCGGGCTGCGGGAGCGAGGTTGAGAAGCACCCGAACTGAGCGCAGAAACTCCTGCCGGTCGGCACGTAAAGTGACTGTGGGCAACATTGCCAAGGCGGCGTCTGTCGCCTTAACGATGGCACCTGCTTGGAACTTGTACCGCGAAGCTCGAAGCAAACCGTCGCGCCGCAGGCGTGCGACTGCGCTGTCCGCATCCCACAGCAGCAGGGCCAGCATGACTGCAACTGACCATTGATGGTCGTTGCGCTCTAGATAACCCTTTAGAGCTTCGAGCGCAGCTTTCGCGTCGTCCTTAGATGCCTGCACCGGACCGCTCGCCAATGCAGTTGCGGTGATGGCCGCAATGGTCTTGTGGCCGTGCAACTCTGCGGCCTTTGCCAATACTCCCACTTTGCCTCCTTAAGTCGATTGATGGAGTTGCGGCGAGATTAGCGCCCGAATCTCTCGTTACCGTCGGCCGGTGCGAGCGCACTTCACCCAAACCACGGCTCCGGCAATCAATGCCGTTCGGCAGCCCAGCCGCGGTCGATCAAGTGCTGCGAAGGGCTTGAACGCTAGCATCCTGTCTGAACAGTCAATACGACATGACCGCTTTCAGCGAAAGAGCCAATGACTGCTGCTGGCCGGCAGCCGTTTGTCGCCGTAATGGTTGGAAACCGTGGGATTCCAACCAACTTTTGCAAATAGAATTTTTACAACATGGCGGCTCGTGAGGCGCCCGTTATCAGATTTGCTTGCCGAGCCATGCCCAGATCACGCGGCCGTGAACATGCAGCCCGGTCGCTTCCTCGGGGGAGATCTCCCAGCACTTGTAGAGGCCGTTGTCCGAGTTGATGGACAGAGCCTTCGGCATGCGCTGGATGCGCTTGATGAAGGTCTCGTCACCGAAGGTGAAGAGGTAGACGCCGTCGCGCTCGATGGACTGCACGGATCTGTCAATGACGACGATGTCGCCGTCATTGATGGTTGGCTCCATAGAGTCGCCTGCAACCGTGACGAGGGCAAGCGAGGTTAGCGCCACGCCCGAGTTGCGCAGGATGCGGGAGACGATGTCTTGACATACCTGCACGGCGCCGACGCGCAGTTGTGCTTCCAAGTAACGCCCGGGCCCAGCGGCAGCCTTCAAGTCGAACTGAGGGATCGTGACCATCCCATCAACAGCTCGCGCGGGGACACCGAATCCCCACTCTTCGCGTACCCCCCAATGTTCTGGTCCGACGACGTCTGAGAAGTATTGAAACAGGGCATTGAGGCGAGACTTGGCAACACGACCATGATTGATCCAGTCTTGAACAGACGGCGGCTTGACATCCATAGCTCGCGCTAGGGTGACCTTCGACACCCCCTTCTTCAGTCGCGCCGACTCAATTGCAGCGCCGAGTTCTTTGCCTGTAAGCATTGCCTTATTCGACTTCATAAGCAAGTATAAGGCAATGCATTGCCCGAAAGAATGCATTGCCTTATACTTGCTTCATGAGCGCAATCACTCCTCTGTCTGAAGCGATCGCCGCCAACGGCGGCTTGTCCGCTTGCGCACGCATGGTCGGCGTGAGACCCCCGACCATGCACCAATGGATCAAGGGGCTGCGCCCCGTGCCCCCGAGACGATGCTACGCAATTGAATCAGCGTTGGCAGTTCGTCGCTGGGATCTCCGCCCCGACGACTGGCACCTGATCTGGCCAGAACTCGTGGGCACAGAGGGGGCACCTCCTGCACCAGGCCCTGATTTCCCCTCGACCGGAGAGCAGCCATGATCAGCGCACTCATCCAGGGGACGCTCAAGAGGACCGCATCGCGCCGCATCGGCAAGGTTCCGTTCGTGGTTGCAACCGTTCGAGTGCCGACAGATGGCAATGAGGCGGCATTCGTCGACGTCATTGCTTTTGATGACGCGGTTTGCCAAGCGCTGCTGTCGCTGAGCGCTGGCGAGCCCGTCGCACTGGCCGGCACGCTGACTGCGGGCGTCTGGATCACCAAAGAAGGCGAACCCCGCCCGCAACTCAAGATGATCGTCAACGCTGTGCTGACGATCGCCTCGGCACGACGCAAACGCGGAGCGCCAGGAGCAGTGCAAACAAGAACCGAAGCGCCCGCGAGCCGGGGCAGAAGCAACGGAGTCTTTTGATGAACATGAATGAGCCCCTGAAACTTCTCGTGACCGCCGAGGAAGCAGCCCGCATGCTCTCGATGGGCAGATCGACCTTCTGGCGCAACGTCAGCGCGGGTGTCTTTCCGCAGCCCGTGCGCATCGGCGGCCTCACGCGCTGGCGGGTCGCCGATCTGGTGCGGATGGTGGACGCCGGGGCGCAAGCCATGGCGGAGCAGGGGAGGGCCGCATGAACGTGCGCCCGCCGGCCTTGAATGTCTCCTCACCTCTGCATGGGGCTTACGCCCGCCCGCCGGTTGATGCCGGCCGGTGGGCGTTTCTCTTTTTTGTGTCCCATTTTTTCGTAGGGGGAGAGCGCATCCATGCACATGTCATCACCCGCTGAATTGTCTGCACTCGACGGTGCTTGCTTTCGCTGCGACGAGGCCGATGCCGTGCCCCATTTGGCAGAACCGCTGACCCCGCCTGATTGCGACCTGCGCAGCAGTGGCATGGTCTTCATGCCGCTCGACGTCGGCAGGATGATGGACTCTGACCAGTTCGCGATGGCCACAGGCGAAGAGTTCAAGGCCGCCATGGCGCTGTACGCCAAGGCCTGGCTGCAAGTGCCTGCGGCGAGCCTGCCCAACGATGATCGTGTGCTCGCACACTTGGCCGGCGGTTATACGCCGCGCCGTTGGCGCAAAGTCAAAGACGTTGCCATGCGCGGATGGATCCTGTGCGCCGATGGCCGCCTGTATCACCCGGTGATCGCGGAATTCGCCCACGATGCCTGGGAAAAGAGCAAGCACACCATCAGTGATGCCACCCCAACGCGGCGAGCCAGCAGCCCGGCAGAGCGCGCACGCCGGTATCGCGAGCGGCAGCGACTCGCCAAGCTGGCTGCGTCAGCAGGCGCGGAGGGTACCGTCACGGCGCCCGTCACGCGTGACGCCGTCAGACCGACCGTCACGGAAACCGTCACGGCGAGCGTGACGCAAAACGTGACGCCCGTCACGCCTTCTTTTAAAAGTGAAACGAAAGAAGGAGGGGAAAACGTGACGGCGAGCGTGACGCGTCACGGCGCAACGGCCGTGACGGACGTCACGCGTGACCCCGTTACGGCGCCGCAGCGGCAGCTTCCTGTGCTCTCCACCATGCCTGCGGCTCCAGGCGCTGACGCGCCTTCGCCGCCCCCCTTCGTTGGGACAAAGCCGAACCCCGGAAAACCCGAAGGCAGACACCTGACCGCGGATGAGCAAACGCTTTGCGGGCAGGTCTGGGCGCAGTACGGCTCTGCATACCACGCGCGCTACGGGGCCGATCCCCTTCAGGACGGCAAGGCGCGCAGGCAGGTTGCCGATCTCGTGCGCAGCCTCGGTGCACAGGCGCCAGCCATCGCCGCCTGGTACGTCGGCCATGGGGGGCGCTGGTATGTCGAAAAGGGCCATGACATCGGATCGCTGCTGGCCGATGTAGGCAAGTTGCGCACCGAATTCATCGCGTCTCAGGTCAAGGTCAACGTGCTCTCGCGCGTGCAGGGTTCCGCACCAGGGCCGGCCCGCCCGCCGGTGCCCGCGCCCGAGAAGATCAAAGAGAAGTTGCAGCGTCTTCAGTCCCATTTCACGAGCGGGCGTTTCGCGCCTGCCGCAGCAAAGGAGTCGAACGGATGAATCCGACCGATACAAGCACGGCGCCACTCAACTTCGGCCAAGACGAGTTGAGTCGCACCGAGATTCTGGAAATCTCACTCAGGGCCATCCGACCGGACCCCGATCAGCCGCGACGCTACTTCGATGAGGAGGCGCAGGCCGAGCTGCGCGACAGCATGGCGTTGTATGGGCTCCTGCAGCCCGTAGGCGTGCGGCAATCGGCCGATGGAAGTTGGGAACTGATCTTCGGCGAGCGCCGGTACCGCGCAGCAATCATGTTGGGCTGGAAGACCATCCCCGCACGCGTCTTCCCGGTGGAGGCGCGGCGGATCAAGACTGTGTTGCAGCTCGGTGAAAATGCGCATCGAGCGGACCTGTCCCTTCTGGAATACCTCGGGGGCATCGAGCAGCTGCGCGACCTGGGCGTGCCGGCCGGCGCGATGGCGCGCATGCTGTGCAAGCCCGACGAGTGGGTGGCAGCGATGATGGTCATCAGCCGCGACCCCCTGGCGCGCTCACTGTATGAAGCTGGGGTCATGACGCAGGTTGGCGCCTGGGATGCGTTCTGCCGCCTCCCGGAACATCTGCGCCGCGGGCTGCTGCAAAGTGGCGAGCAGTTGACGATTCAGCGATGCAGGAAGGTGCTGGATGCCCACGAAGCGCAGATGTCCGCACGACAACAGGGGCTGCTGCAGGAACCGACGGCGAGCGCCTTGCTGTCGCCGGAAAGATCCTCTGCGGCCGATGCGGAGAGCAGCGCGCCGGAGAAAACCACCCAGACGGCCGATGATCCGGGCGAGTTCGGTGAGCCGTGCGACGGGCATGAGCCGGGAGTTGCGAGCGCAGATGACCGGGCTGACAACGAGACCATCACGGTGGCGCTACCCCTGTGGCTTGCGCGCGCTCTGGTCCCCGAGAGGGCGGTTCATCTGCAGCAGATCGCCGAGTGGCTGCCCAGCAAGGACGGCTTTCCTGACGCGATTCGCGCTGCTCTGGCCGCGGTCGAGCAAGACCTGATCCACGTCATCACTGGCTTCGCAGGAGGACGGCCATGAGCGCGCAAGGCAGTGACGCCATCGCCCTGTTTCAATCGCTTGACGGAGAAGGCCTGCGGCGGGTTGCAAGGTCCGCCAGGACGGACATCGAGGATGTGCACCAGCAGGCCCTGATGATCTGCGCCGAAATCGCAGCAGGGCAAAGCACCTTCGACCCGCTTCTCGGTACCCTCGAGCAGTTCGTCTTCGGCAAGCTTTGGGGCTTCGCGGAGCGCGAATCCCTGTTCCGCTCTGACAACAGCGTCGATGACGAGGAACCAGAGGGCAGTCACCTTTCAGCGGCTCGCGACGAAAACGCCAACCCTCTGTCGATTCTCTTGGCGCGTGAAGAGGCGCGGGAGGATGAGCAGGTGCGCAGCGCGGCGGTCGCCGCGGCCCGACGATCCGATCCACTGACGGCATTGGAGCTTTGCCTCGCCGCCGGTGCGGCCAGTGGTCAAACCGCTCAGGCTATGGGGCGCCATCGAGCCACTGGCTGGCGCAAGCGTCGGGACGCCCTTGCCGCTACAGCTCGACTGCTCGGAGTGTCGGTCAGGTCCGATTGAGTGCGCATTCCGGGCGAGCTCCGCCAGTCGTTCAGATCAAAGTCGAGCTATTGAGCTTTGTTTTCCGACTCGTCACTTGAGGCTAGGAGCTCCTCCACCTGGCCGAGAAACGCGGCGAGCTCGCCCTGCTTGCCTGGTCCGTTCGCACGCCATTCGTCCATCGGTCTGACCATCGCAAGGCCGCGGGCATCCCGCAGGAGATTCTCAATTTCGCAGTCGTTCATGTCGCGCCCGCGCAGGTAGTACTGACACCACCGAGCAAAGGTCAGGATCCACATCGAGACGACCAGGGCGCCATCCCAACTGGTCCAGTCCGATGTACTGGCGAGGGGCTGCTGCACGATCCGCCGCTGCCGCGTGAGGATCGCGCGCATCGACTGCAGGCTTGCCTTCCGTCGTTCCGTGCTGCTGTGGGCAAAGAGGAACGCTGCGACGTTGGTCGTCTGGCCCTCGCGCGCTCGGTCAAACGCCGGCGATTCGCCCTTTATCTTCGGTTCCAGCATGCTGGCCAGTTCCTGTACCCAGATCTCGCAGGCATCATCGAACTGAGCACGATCGTTTTGCAGCAGGGGAAAGATCACGTCCTGGAACAACCACGGCTCGGTCCAGGTCAATCGCCGCATATGCCCGCGCATGGAGTCGACCAAGCGCCACAGATCGTCCGCGGGGATCGTCTCCGGAAGCGCCTCATGCAACGCAGCGACCAAGCTGTTGTAGATCTCCGTCTTCTTCGGATGCCCTGCCGCGTGATGAACAAGCCATCCCAGGGTGCGTACCCGCTCCGCGTGGGGAAAGCGGCTGATCAATTGCAGCGCTGTAGCGAGATCGCCCGTCTCTTCCAGCTGCCACTTAATTGCGTTCAGTCCCATCCATTGCAGGAGTCCATTGCCGCTGCGGAGGAGCCGGTCCCGTTGCTCCTCGTTCATGTCGAACTGAACCGCCAGCGCAATGTCGCTGACGATCTGGCTCAACAGCGATAACCGCACAGCATCCTCGACTTGAGGCTCCGTCGGCACATCGCGCATCTGGGCTTCAGCGATCTCCAGCAGGGCATCTGGGGCATACCACCACAGAAACTTGATGGCGAAGTACTCCGGCCAGGTCAAGGCGGCGTATTTTGTGGGATGGAACAAGTGATGCGGGTGGTAGGAGCTATATAGCAGGGTCTCGACCGGCCCCCGAAAAATCTGGGCATCCATCACGGCCAACTCCTTGTCCACCACCTCATGAACACAGTCGAACGATGCTTGGAGGAACCGTGCCAAGAATCCCAGAAAGTCACGCTCGGATTCGAGCTCGTGAAAGCGGTAGTCCCCGAAGCGCGAATGTGCGAGCACCTCGCCGAGGACGTCCCATGTCGCGCTGAAATCCGAGAAGGCGCCGGCCTGTTGGTTCAGGCAATTGCGCAGACCTGCCGTTTCTGGCAACGCGAGGGAGCCGTTCTTAAGCAATTCCAGCGCCGCCATCCGGTCCTTCAACGGATCACCGCTCAAGCCTTGCAGCGACGGCTCGCCGATCCATACGCTTAGCACGTCGCCCGCTTGGGTCTTATCGAGTAAGCGTAGTGGTTCGTAGCGTCGCGGCACCGTGGGCGATGCGGTAGAGTCGAAAAGAAGCCGCATGGAGGGATTCCAGCTCTCGGATTCAGGCGGCATTGTTGCTGCCTCTTGCAACAATCCGAACTTGTATCGCTCAACTTGTAGCAGGGTGTCCGCAGGGATCGGGGTGACCAGTAAGGGGTAGTTCTCGGCGGCTTTCTGAAAGGAGTTGGACATGTTGAAGCCTTCGACCGGTAACCCGTCTGGCCCCATGATGAGGATGTAGCGATCGTGCAGCCGACCTTCCTTCAGGCCGTAGATGCGTAGCTTGATGCGGTCCAGTAGGTGACGGTTCTGCCCGCAGTTCGCCAGCAAGTTGTTAATCCGTTTCTGGCCGGATCCGTCGGACTTGCGACGCATGGGTCTGTCGTCAGTGACCGGCTTGGGTAGGGATGTGAAGAGGATGTAGTCCGCCTCGGGTACTGCACAGAGCAACAAAAGCCCCAGGCCTGCGTCCTCGAAATAGGGATCGAAGACGACAATTTGTTGCCGCTGGTGCTTTACCAGAAGAGCTCTGAACCACTCCACAAATTGCAAGCGTCCCTCGCCGTCGCCCTGACCCCAGCGCAGGAAGAAGCGTCCCTCCGACTTCGTCGGATGCAGCCGCGCAAAAAGGGAAGTGAGGTCGCGGTTGGCCGGAACCCAAGGGTCTGCCGCACGCCCGCCAATACGGTTGGTGAATCCCAGATCGCCGCGATTGATCGTCAGGGCTGCTTGCACCCGCGCCGTCGCGGAGGGTCGAGTGGCTTTTTCCAGCCAGTCGAACTTGATCGGGCTGGTCTTGTGGCCCACCACATGACCCTGAAGATGGATCTCCCGAATGTACCCGACTCGCCATCGGCAACACATCGTGCCCTGGCTGGAACGATCCCTATGGAAGCCGAAGATTTCCAGCTCAGTGCTGTCCGTCCTAGCGCGCAGTTGGTCGCCCAAGTCGAACTTGCACTCGAAACTGCCGTCCACATCGCGGGCGGCTGTGTCGATGCTCGAGTAAACGATCTGACCGTCGTTCGCGATGCTCAGGCGGAACTGGAAACCGCTGAAGTGAGGAACCTGCATCGGATTGAATCGGACGATGAGAGCATGGGGTGTGTCGGCCCAAATCACACTCAGCAAGTTGCGCTCCTGGTCATCCAGCGCGGGAAAGACCAGTAACTCAAGATCCCCAAACCGGGCGGAGT
Source organism: Thiomonas sp. OC7 (assembly GCF_900634595.1). Lineage (NCBI taxonomy): Bacteria > Pseudomonadati > Pseudomonadota > Betaproteobacteria > Burkholderiales > Thiomonas > Thiomonas sp. OC7. The sequence goes on from NZ_LR131953.1 coordinate 3,570,791, forward strand.
CGACATGACCGAAGTCCAGCCCCGTATCCGCGTTGAGGCGGGTGACCACCGATGCAGTCAATGCGATGTCATAGTCCTGACCGATACGGAACAGTGCCCCTTTGTCGACCCGGGTGATCGAAGCGCTGTATGCACCGGCACCGCCATGCGGGCTAGAAGGCGAACGCCGTTCATGCGCGTCGCGGTTGAACAGGTAGGCGATGGGTCGGTAGGCTAAGTCACCGACAGCGAGCGCGGTCGATCCGAAACGAGTCTCAAACCGCGGCGAGAGTCCAAGTTTCAGATCGTCACTGATCTCCGAGATAGTTCGACCAGCGCTCATTTGCCTCAGGAGGTCCGCACAATGGATGCTGCTGACGTAAAGGTTGAGCCGCGTAACCTGTGCCTGGACTTGCCCGAAGGTCAGGAAGTGATCGTCATCGCTTGCGGACCATTGGCCGTTGGAATGGCTGTAGGGGAGTAGGCGACCATAGATCACGCGGTTTTCGACCGCTTGTTCGGACCTAATCTGCAAGACCCACAGTTGCAACGCACAGTGGCGGCCGTGCTCAGAGAACAGTCGAGCCAGCCGGCCGTCACTGAGCAGATCATCCAGTGCAGGAGCCTTTCCTTCCATACGACTACTTTTCCGCATTCCCGCCCCTCGCTTTGCTTGGCGATGCTAATTGCCAAATTTTGCGGCTGATCACCTGCTTCTGCGCAGTCAGAGGCAGCAGCGGCTTCACTGGCCGCACCCCCGGGGTGCTGGCCTAGACACGCCTAGCTACGTTGTACCAAGGCGTGTTGTGCCACCTTCGTTCGGCATCGTCTCGGACGTGAATGGGATGTTGATATATAGGCTCCCGTCGGGCCTGCAGCAGTAGTGAATGCCGCCTTGAGCAAGCAAGTCGTCCACAAGGTCGCCGACGCTCTCGAACACCGCCTTGTCAGTCCACTTGCCATAGTCTTTCGCGATCTCCTTGAGTGCATTTTCCAGGCGCGTGAAATACGGCGCGAACCAGTGCCCTTCCAACGCCTCGGTGGTCCTGGCCATCTCCGACACGTTGCGGCCCAGGCCTCGGAGGTTGCCAAGGTGGTACGCAGCGAACTTCATCAGGTTCTCATATGCGACGTAGATTTCGCCAAGAATCTGATCAATGCTGCGGTGAATCCGGTATGCCATGATGTGATTGTTGACCTGCTGCCTCGTTTCGCGCAGGCACTTCAAGAACGTGTCTTCGTAGTTTTCCGTTGGCGCGGTGCCGAAACCAGCGCTCAGCATGGTCGCTGCGTACTCATCCCAGCACGCGAGAATGGTCTGCCACCGGTATCCGATCCGGGCGTTGGCGTGCGCAGTTCGCAACAGAACACCGGGAAACGCGGTGTCGAACTTGTACGTCACTTCGACGTGAGCGCACTCATGGGCAATCGTGTGCAGGACGAAGCCGAAGTGCTCGTGCTTGACGTCCTCCAACGGAGCTATGTACTCGGCGTTCAGAACAATGTGGCTCTTCAGTGTGCCGTCGCGAATGACTGACGGAGTCATGGCGATGCCCACTACATGCGTGTCAGAAGCTTTAAGACGAAATGTGGTCTCGTAGCCCCGATCGAGGTCAAGCAGAGCTTGAGCGTAGTCATACGCCACGGTCACGCCGTCAAGTCGGCTCAGGTCCAACTGCCTGCTGAGTTCTCGCACGCATGTTCCAAGCAACGCCCCCACTTGCCTAGCCCGATCTTCGCTGTCAAAGGCTCTCGCGTTGACGACGAAGCTGTCTGGCGTGGTCGTCGGTCTCGTCGCTTGTTCGACGGTCTCGGACATTGTCAATTCGTCCATAGAGTTGTCCCTTTAGGCAAGATGCCGACATCGTGCCATAACCCCGACGAGTGCCAAATGGTGCGTCAGAGTCGGGTGCGTAAACGCGACGCCGCTTGATTGAAGGCATGTTGCGCCAATCGACGAGAAACACTGCGCTTCATAGGCGATATGCCAGCCTCACCATTGGACTTTTAACCCTGCGGCGTTCGGGGTCAGCGGGCTGGCCTGGGGCGTCCACGTGATGCGGGGCCGAATCGGTGGAAGGTCAGGGCGTGGGGCGGGAACGCTGTTCGTTGCCCATCGGGCCAGCCGGCCGCCTGGAATGGCGGGGACAACGACGCCGGCCTGCGCGTAGACGCGGGCGCCGTAGCGCGCTCCAGCAATGCCGGTTGCGTTTCCGGTGAAAGGAATCGAAGAGCTAGTATTTATGCTGCTTCCAGGCGGTTTGGTGCAAATTCTGGTGCAAGTTTTCAAGGGTAGGAACGCGAACTCAACTGTAAACAATTCGACAAGGGCTTAAGTCTATCGCTGGAACCAAAGCGGCATCAGCGCGCGGTCCTTGGGCGGCCACCCTTGGACGTTGGCGCGCCCTCGCGATGGCTGGTCGCCCATTCGATCACTTCCGCGGCGCTCCAGCGCGGCGTGCCACGCACTCCGGCTACCGTCGGCAAACGGATCGCTTTGGGAAATCCTGGCATCAACGCGTAGCGCTCGGACACTTGGCGGGAGCCAACCTTGAGGTAGGCAGCGATTTCCTTGGCGCTCCAGAGTTCAACGTCAATGGGGACGGGGCGTGCAATGCGCTGTGCAATCACGGTTGCAAGCGCGTCAAGCTCGGCATTCAGGGCTGGCAATTTGGTTGCTGTAAGCATGGGGCATCTCCTTGCGTCCATTTCACGTCACGCATCCTGAGTTGCAACCTCGAAAAACATGAAAATCACCCCATCATTTGGAGGCGTATAAAGGTGACTGGTGGCTTCTTGGTCAAGCTAGGAGGCCGTCGGACTTGAGTCCGAGCGAAGCCGAATGATTGGTGCGACGCGTTTTTTTGGACGGCGGCGCGCTGATCGAGCGCTCTCGATGATTGACGAGACACTGTGAGGGCGCATGGGGCCGCCTGAGGACTCGGTTTGGGCGTGATCGGGGCGCATTTTGCCCTCACGCCGCGCGCAGTACGTGCATGCGCTTGATGTTCCAGGCCATGGTCACCAAGCTCCATTCGCCTTGTGCCTTGGCCAGCCCGCGCATGCTCATCTGGCGCCAGCCCATCACCCGCTTGATGATGCCGAACACCGGCTCCACCGTCTGCTTGCGCAAGCTGTAGAGGGCTCGCCCGGCCTGTGTGCTCAGCCGGTGCGCCATCTGCACCACCGGGTCCGTCGTCTGGGGTTCGGGCGCATCGGATGCGAAGCGCTCCATCACGGGCGTGTGATGCGACTGCCTCTTGAGCGCCAGCAGCGGCTCGACCCCGGCATCGCCGCAGGCGATCACGTTGGCCTGGCTGAAGAAGCCGTTGTCCGTGATCAGTGACTGCACCTCGCCCAGCACCGCAGGCAACGCCACGATCTGCTCCAGCGTGGGCACGACTTCGCGCTTGTCGTTGGGTGCCTGGCTCACATGCCGGGTGATCACCATCATCGTCTCGGTGTCCACGCCGGCTTGCGCGTTATAGCTTTGCTCGAAGCCCCCACCCGACACGGGCATGATGCGCGACTCCTCATCCGTGAGGTTGACTTGGTCGCTGCTCCGGGGGCCGGCCTGGGGCGGCTCGGGGTCCTTGCCGCGCGGCGTCCGTGCGGCCTCGCGCTGAGACTTGCGCTTGGCCGTCTTCGCCTCGTACTCCTGCTGCTCGCCCAGATGACGCTCGGCCGCGCGCTGCTCGATCCTGGCCTTGGCCTGTGCAATGGCGCTCAATCGGTCTTCACGCCGAGCGATCTCCGCCGGCACGTCCATGCCATCGGGCACCGCCGCGCGATCGCTGTTCTCGGCCAGCGCCAACAGGGTTTGCACTTCCTGGCGCAACTGCGCCTCGATCTTGTTGGCATGCGCCCACGACAAGGCCTTGTGCTTGCTGGCGTTGGCGTCGATCTTGGTGCCGTCCAGCGCGATGTGCCCGAGCTTGAGCAGCTTCATCTCGCGCGCCAGCACCAGCACCTGCACGAACAGCGCCTCCACCTCCCTCAAGAAGCGGCGGCGGAACGTCGCCAGCGTGTCGTGGTCAGGATGCGTGTTGGCCGCCACATAGCGGAACGCCACCGAGTCGTAGGTCGCGCGCTCGATCTTGCGGCTGGAATGCACGCCGTTGGCATAGCCGTCAATCAGCAGGCCCAGCAGCACTGCAGGATGGTGCGCCGCCGAACCCCGCCCCGCGTACTGCCGGGCCAGATCGCTCAGATCGAGCTGCTCGATGACTTCGACCACGAAGCGCGCCAAGTGATCTTTGGGCAGCCATTCGTCCACCGACGGCGGCAACAGATAGGCGGTGTCTCGGTCTACAGGAACGAAGCGGCTCATCGGGGCGGGCTGGGTTGTGCAGCAGCGATTGTCTCGGACAGTCTCAGCATCTGGAACACTGGAAAGCCCGACAAACTCCTAGGCAGGCGCGTCATGGCCGTGCCGCGGATGATCTCCGGAATCGTCCATGCGAAGGCGAAGGCGAAGGGCGACAAACTACCCAGCCCCTTCACATTGATGCCGCTGCGTGAAGGCTCCTAACAACGCACCCGTGAGCGCGTGGTAGCTCCCCATTTAGGCCAACAGCAGATAATCGGGCGCCACGGACAATTGCGCTCACTCCCGCGCGGTGCTCGATGGAAACCAGGATATTCCTGCGAAAAACTCGTCGAGCCCGAAGCACAGACCGATCCAGGCCGCGAAGGCTGATCGGAATGCCCGGCCTTCGCGCCCGGGAGCCATGACAAGCTATACGAAAAATCCGCCGACCGTGAGGCATGCCGTGTAACCCTGGTCGCCGTGGCCGAACGACAGCCCAAGGCACACGCCAAGGATGACGGCCATGAACGCTTGCGCAAGCGCTCACGGCAAGACGGCCCTGTTGTACTTTGATATGGACGCGCCCGATACGATCTTTAGAGGTGTCAGCAAACAAAGTGGACCTTGGCGGAAAACCCGGACCGTTCGCTGGAGTGTTTTGAATCGGATCAAGGACTTGCAAGTGGATGACCTGTTGCGGCGCCCAATTTCTGGGGTGCATCGGGCGCGATGAATGCCAAAGCGGCCGTGCAGGGATAAGACCAGATCGCGCACGCCTGGCTCGAGAACCTCAGGGCGTGCGGTCGGGTCGGCAACACAGATCGTTCGAATGCGCATGAAAGGCTCACGCCATGCGCGTCGCCACCTTCCAGAACCCGCGCGCATTCGCCAGCACGGGCCTGGGCAGCACGCTGAAATCCACCCCGGCGAAGACATCGCGCATGGCATCCTCGAAATACTGCGCGCCGCCTCCAGCCAGGATCAGGTGGTCAACTCGCACCTTGTTCGATTGCTGGCTGCGCTGGAGCATCTCGGCTATACGCTGCGCGATGATCCTGGCGCCCTTGCGCACCGTCTGGCGATACTCCGAGAAATCGATGCTGCCGACGCCGACCAGGGAAATCCTGCCGCGCTCCAGCCCGTCCTCGACCGTCTGGATGTCGACACGCGCATTGGGGTGCTTGCGAGTGATCGCCACAGACACGTCCTTGAGCAACTCCGACACCCCACCGTCGAACGCCCCGGACAGATCCGGGATGATCACGTGGCCGCGCATGGCGAACCAGTCGAACGTCTTGTAGCCCGGGTCGGCCACGATCACCGTATCGCCTTCCGGGGGCGGCACGGTCAGGCGTCCGCGCCAATCCGTCATCGCGCCGACCGGCTGCGGCATGACCTTGATCGCCTTCGCCCGCACGAACACCGTGTCCTTCCCATAGGCGGCACGAAGCTTTGCCGGGACCGGAACCTCAAACCCCTTGCCCATTTCGGCCGCCAGACCCTCCCGGAACTTGCCGAAGCTGTAGACAGGCAGGCCAACGACGAGCGCGTCGACCCACTCGACCACCTCGCCGAGATCCTTGAACGCCATGTGCAGGGCTCCCGCGACCAGCGCGCGGTATTGCGGGGTATGGATGTAGTCGTCGTGCAGCGTGCGGCCATACACCGCAGTGGACGGGCCGACGACATAATGGCGGCCGTCGACCAGCACCAGCACCTCGTCAGTCTGCCCGGCAGAGGACAGGGCGCGGTAATCCTCCAGGTCGCGGATTTCGTGCGCCACCGATGGGATGATGACGTTGTGCTCAGGCCCGGCATCGGTGGACCAGACGCCCTTGGTGTTGCCATAGCCCACGTCCAGGCCGAGGTTGAAACGAATGACTGCCATATTGAAACTCCAGGTTGAAAGGTTGTGCGCCAGTAGGCGCGATTAGCTGAGGTTGCTGAAATCGAGGTCGTCGATGAACGTGTCCACATGCCCGGGATCTGAAACCGATGGTGCGGCCGCCTGATGGGCGGCCAATGAGGCAGGCATGGGTTGTTGCGCGGCGCCTTGCCCATAGAGCATGGCCGTGCCGGTGTAGATGACTTGCTGAATCGCTCGGGCGCGATGCTGCTTCCCGGGGCCATGCGGGAGACGGATCAGGTGCTCATACAATGGCTTCATACCCGGGTCGTCCGGATCGATGGTGAGATTGAAACGCACGGTTTTCCTTCACGATTTGGTGATTGCTGGGAATGACGCCATGGCAGCGCATTCATCCAACGTGGAGCAACTTGGCTACGTGACGCGGACCGAGTTTGAGTCGAAAAAACAAGCCCAACCACGTCAAGGCCATGCAGTTGTTCTACACCGACATCGTGCCTGCGCAAGTCGATGCCGCCCGACTTGAAAACCGATCGATTCGACCGACGATTCCACGTGCACAAACCATCGATTCGGTTTAGGCTGCAACCAGCCCATCATCGGGCACCTTTTCGCAACCCCGCATCAGCGGAATGAGTCTTCGACCGGCATGCCCGGTTTCTTGCGCCGCTCCCGAGGCGCCAAGACAGGGTCTCGTAAGAGACCATCGCACCATGCCGCCGCCAGGCGGTTTTTTTGACGCCCCTCAGCAAAAAAAACAGCAGAACCCTGAGTGAGGCACGAACCGAGTCCACACGCGCCTTAGCGGGCATAAAAGACACCCTACACATTCCAGTAGGGCAGATAAGTAGTCGCTTGAGAAGCTGGGCCAGGCAGCCCGCACCGGCGTTTCGCACTCACCCTTGCGGGTGTAGCGAGCACGGTTGCCGCCATGTATCCCGAGGGAGCATGGCCGCCCGACCAAGGTCGGGTCTCGGAACATTCAAGCGTTGATGCCGCGCGCCGGGTCGCTCCGGCAGCATCCGCATGGCCCCCGTCAGCGGGCCGGTTCCCTCTTTGCGGAGGGAGATCACGTACCGCAAGGGCGTGACTCACAAAAGCCGTGGCGACGGTTGCGTGAGAATTCGGGACTCCTGAAGGTAAATCGCCCCTCGTATACGAGTGCAAGGCAGGACCCGGGGCCTTATCCGTGGCGACGAAGAGCACCGTCTGACGTGCTCACACCACCGCCCGTCTGATGCCGTGCGGGCAGGCTCTTTACCCTGATTGCACGCGCCGGGATGATTGGCGATATGCGCCGCGGCCCTCCCAGGAGAACTGGCGGCTTGCGCCGCGGCGGGAGCAACGAAAGCTCTCCGTGATGGGCTGGTTTTTGCGTCAGCGTGCGCCGCGGCTACCTCTACCTTGACGGTTTCAGGAAGGAGCAGCCATGGCGACAGCCGCAGAAACCAAGCCGATCATCCGCCTCGACTTCGAAGGCAACCCCATTCTGGTGCAGATGGGGGAGGATGGAAGTGTCTGGTACACCGCCAAGCCCTTATGCACGGCGCTTGGTTTTAAGAAGATGGCGGAAGCCATTGAGCGGCACGTCAAGCTAGGCGATCAGCAGTCTCGAGGCGTGCCGACGGGAGGCGGCGTGCAGCAGATGATGCACGTCAACGAAGCCGGGATGCAGGCACTGGTAGCAGCTAGCCATCGGGTTGCCACGAGACGCTTCAAGAAGTGGATCGCTGCTGGCGTGATTCACGCCGCTGTGCGCGCTATGGAAGCTCAAGACGGCGAGGTGCTTGGAGACAGGCTCGATGGAATGACGGAATTCAAGCCGATTGCGAAGACTATTGCAGCCAAAGAATGCAGGCCGGTTGATACAGGGCGACAAGCGTCATGTCAAGCGCCGCACGGGCAGGGAGCACAAATTCAGCCAGCGGCAGATCAGCAGGAACCGGCCATGAGCACACACGATTCAACGAGCGGTCAGATCATCCATTTCGCATTCGGCGGTAAGACCGTACGAGCCGTCCACGACGAATCTGGGGAGCCGTGCTTTGTCGGCAAAGACGTCTGCGACGCGCTGGGTTATGCAGACCACATCAATGCCATAAAGCAGCATTGCCGTGGGGTGGTGAAACGCCACCCCATCATCGACAGCCTGGGACGCACCCAGGAAGTGCGCGTCTTGTCCGAGCCCGATGTGATGCGCCTGATCGTCAGCAGCAAGTTGCCAGCCGCCGAAGCCTTTGAGCGGCTTGTGTTCGAGGAAATCCTGCCGACGATCCGCAAGACAGGTCGCTACAGCGCGGAAAAGGAAGCACCCCCAGCCCTTGGCCCGATCCAGGCCCCCGGCACGCAAGAAAAGCTGCAAGGCGCGATGGACGTCGCCCGGGCATTGATCGGCATCGGCGAAGCGACACTCGGACGAGAAGGACTCAAGGCGCAAATCCCCAATCTCAGCCACCCGGAGGTCGCCCTCGGCCTGGCCGGGCTGGTCCTGAAAAACAAGCGCTTCCTGCTGACGCTAGACGACCTCGAGCATCCGGTGATCCGTCCGCTCGAGAAAAACGAAATGATCATCCAGGCGAGCGGTAGCGAATGGATCGACAAGCTGCTCAGCGTCATGAACCAGGATCAACTCAAGGCCATGGCGCGGTTTGCCATGGCGCGGATCGTTTGAGGCGCTCGACGAGATAAGAAGCCATGATGCACGTAACGAAGATGATTGTTGTCCGGCGCGACTATCGAGGCCAGCCGCTCGTGGTGATGGTTCGCAACGGCCGGCCCTGGTTTGACCTCAAGGCCGTCTGTCTGGCGTTTGCAGGGCGATCGGGCATTGGTGCCGCCGATGTCGGCCAGCAGGCGGGGACAGGACTCAGGCGCGGCGGTGGGCATGGGGGTCAAGTGGCGATTTTGTAGCGCTTGAGCTTTTCCCATAAGGTCTTGCGGCTGATGCCGAGCAGTTCGGCGGTCTCGGCCATCTTGCCGCCGCGCTCGCTCACGGCCTGCGCGAGGTAGTCGCGCTCGGCCTGTGCCAGATAGTCGCCGAGCGGTACCGGCGCTTTGTGTGCATGCGGGGCGTGGCTCGGCGTGTTGCCCGAGCAGGGCAGGCCCGATTGTTCCCAGCGCACCCAGCAATCGGTGGCGAAGTGGTAGGCGCGATCGAGCACGGCGAAGAGTTCGCGCACATTGCCTTCCCAGGGCTGCACCTTGGCCCAGGCGACGAAGCGCGGGTCGAGGCGTTTGGATTGGCCGGTCTTGGCGTTGAGCGCCTCGACATGGCGATGCGCCAGCCAGGCGATGTCGTCGGCTCGCTCGCGCAGGGGCGTGAGGTGGATGGGCACGCCGCTGATGCGAAACAGCAGGTCCTGGCGGAAGGTTCCGGCGTCGACCATCTTGTCCAGCGGCTTGTGCGTGGCACACACCAGGCGCACCGAGACGTGCACGTTTTTTTCGCTGCCGATGCGGCGCACCTGCCCGTCCTGCAGCACGCGCAGCAGCTTGGCCTGTACGGCAAGCGGCATGTCGCCGATTTCGTCGAGGAACAGCACCCCGCCGTCGGCCTGTTCGAACACGCCGATGTGGCGCTTGTGCGCGCCGGTGAATGCGCCGCTCTCGTGACCGAACAGCTCGGATTCGAGCAGCCCGCCGTGAATCGCCGCGCAGTTGACGGCCACCATCGGCAACGCGCGCTTGCCCGCATGGTTGGCTGCCATGCGGGCGTGGATGTGCTGCGCCACCACTTCCTTGCCGGTGCCGGATTCTCCCTGGATCAATACGGGTAGGTCGAGCGCGGCGATGCGGTCGATCAGCCGCTCCAGCGCCTGCGCCGCAGGCGAGATGCCGAACCAGACATCGCTCGTCTGCACGCCGGGGAGCATCCATTCGCGGATGCGCTGCATCAGCGCGTCGACGTCGAAGGGCTTCTGGATGTAGTCCCACGCGCCTTCGCGTACCAAGCGCACGGCCTGCTCGACCGAGCCGTAACCCGTCATGAATACCAGCGGCGGACAGCAGCCGCCATAGCGCTGCATCATGGTGGCGAGCATGCTGCCGCCATCGCCGTCGGGCAGGCGAATGTCACTCAGCACCAGAGGATACAGGCGGGTCTGCAACGCGGCGCACGCCTCGGCGAGGTCGCGCACCCATTCGACGGTGTAATACTCCAGACGCAGGCGCTGCTGCAGCGATTCGCCCATGATGGGGTCGTCCTCGACGACCAGGACGGCGGGATCGGTCACGGCAATCTCCTCGGGTGGCCCTAGTTCATGGCCGGGCGCTATGCGACTATCGTATATCCGGATGTTCGTAATCATCGCCGCAGGGGGATGTCGATGGTCGCGGTGGTGACGCCGCCGGTGTGGGCAAGCTTGAGCGTGCCGCCGACGTCGCTCAGCAGGCGGCGGCTTTCCCACAGGCCGAAACCCGATCCTTCCGGGAAGCTCGTCGGCGCAATGTCCGAGAGCAAGGCGGCGGACGGCGCGGTGCCGCGGTTGCGCACCTGCACGCGCAGGGCATCGCCCAGCATGTCGACCTCGAGTTCGAGGGTCGAGCCGGGCTCGGCGGCGTGGCAGGCGTTGAGCAGGATGTTGAGCGTGGCCTGGCGCACCGGGCCGGCGGCCACGGGGATGCGCACGGGAATGTCGAACCGGGTCTGCAGTTCGATCCCGCGCTCATGCTGGCAAGGGCCGATCAGTTCGACCAGATCATGAAAGTCCTGCCGGGCCAGATCGCGCTCGGCCGGCCGGGTCTGCGCCAGCAGCGCCTGGGCGGTGTTGCGCAATTGCTCCAACCCGCGGTCGAGCAGGTCGAGTGTCTGGCGCGTCGTGTCGTCGTACTGGCCGAAGCGTTGCGCCGTGTGCAGGGCATTGAGCATGCCGCCGAGCGGGTTGTTGATCTCGTGCGCGGTCGCAGCGGCCAGCGCCCCCACGGCGGCGAGTTTTTCCGCGCGCTGGGCGCGTTCTGCTTGCTCCAGCAGCCGTGCGAAGGCTGCGGCGAGCGCGCCCACTTCGTCGCGCCGGGCCGCGAGTTCGGCGCTGATGCGGCGGGTGTCGTCGCCGTTGCGGCGCATCGATTCCTGCAGGCGCACCAGCGGGGCGAGCATGCGACGGGTGAGCATCCACACGATGGGCACGAACACGGCCACGGCCAAGAGGGTGATCGCGGTGATCCAGCGGGTCATCGAGCGCAGGCGCTGGCGGTACAGGGCGTCGCTCACCGCATAGACCAGGGTGCCGACCCCCGCGTCCGAATCGGCGCGCAGGGCACTGACGTAAATGCGCCAGTTGCCGCTTTGGATCGGGGGCGACAGCCCCGGATGGGTGCTTGCCACGCTCAAGGGCGAACTGACCTGCAGCGAACCCGGTGCCCACAGGGGTGTCCACACCGGCGGCCTGGCCGTGGGGAACAGCGTGGGGTCGGAGCTGGCGAACACCCGCCCGCCAGGGCCGATGAGCACCGCTATCGAGGCGCTGTGCGGCGGCGAATCGACCTGGTCGCCGGCGACGGAGGTCAGCGCCTCGTAGGCGGCCCAGACGTTGTCTTGTTGAATCAAGGTTGGCAGACTCTTGTTCCACGCTGCCATGGCCTGGAACGCGCCGGCGTCGACGTCCTCGATTAGATACTGCCGCGTCAGCAGACCCAGCCCCGCGGCCATCAGCAGCGCGGTGAGGGCGACCAGGGTTGCCGCGATCAAGGGCAGGCGCAGTAGCAGGGCGCCTTTCCAGGTGGCGCGCTCCTGCCGAGGCACCGCGTCCGGGCGCTGCGCCGTGTCGAGTGCGATCGCGAGGTCGTGTGATGCCGCGTTCATGCGGTTTCGTAAATGGCGGAAAGGGGAATCGGCGGATGCGTGCCGTCGAGAATCGCCGCGAGCTCGGCGATGCCGCCGAACCAGCTTTCCTGCGGCGCGAGGAAGTCTTCCAGATCCAGACTGCGCAGCAAGGCCCGGCCTTGCGCGTCGTCCTTGGCCGAGAGCAAGGCATGCTGCAGGCGCATGTGTAGCATGGGAACGAGGTTCTTGCGCGTGACGATGGGCGGAAAGCCGTAGCGCTGCGATTTGGCGACGATGCGCGTTTTCAACGCCGCCTGCGATTGGCGCCGGTTGAGCACCTCCCAGATGTAGCCGTCGACCGTGCCCGAATCGGCCAGGCCGCTTCCCACCGCCTCCACCACCTTGTGCAGCGAGTAGGTGTAGAAGGTGCCGCGGAAAAAGCTTTGCGGCGTCTGGCCGAGCGCGCGCAGCGCCACCACCGGCACCAGATAACCCGAGTTGGACAGCGGATCGTCGAACGCAAACACGTCGCCGCGCAGGTCGCGGATCGAGTGCGCCTGGGTGCGCCGCGCCGCAGCGATGAGGTAGCTCTGGTACCAAGGCTGCCCGTGCCAGCCGGGCTGTGCGCACAGCCGCACGAAACCCTTGGCCACGACATAGGGAAATCCGCAAATCCATGCCGCCTCCATTTCGTCCGAGCGCAGCGCTTCCAGGGCTTCCTGGTAGCTCGACTTCTGGATGATCTGCACCGGCCCGCCGAGCTGCACCTGCAGGAACTGCTGCCAGAGGTGGATCGCGCCGTCGTGCAGGAACACGTCGGTCACGCCGAAGCGGAACGGCGGCTTGCCGCTACGCGCAGGACTTTGCCCGAAAGCGCTGGATACGGCGCTGCAGGTCGCGGCGGCGAGAAGGGTTCGGCGGTGCATGGTGGCGTCCTCTGCGTTACGAAAACGAAACGCTCACGAACTGGCGCGTTACCCGGCGGTAACGCCATTGGCGGTGCGCGCCGTCGCCGTGAGACGCAAGTGCTTGATTCGGCACGATCACGGCGCTCGGGTCGAAGCTGGCACGTCCATTGCAAAAGCATGAAGCGCGATTGAGCGTTTCACAACAACCCCGAGGAGGCATCATGACCGAAAAAGTATCGCGTCGCATTTTTCTCAAAGTCGCCGGAACCAGCGTAGCAGGCGTGGGCGCTGCCGTCAGCCCGGTCGGCTCCGCAATGGCCGCAGGCGGTGACCAAGCTGCGATTCAGGCGGCAGCCGGCATGGCTGTGCTGCCCTACCCGAAAACCGCGGTGGGCAAGGCCAAGGCGATGCAGGCCAACACCCCGGTGTCGTTCAGCTACCCGGACGCCGATTCGCCCTGTGTGGCGATCAAGATGGGCCAGCGCGTGGCCGGCGGTGTTGGCCCGGACGGCGACATCGTCGCTTACAGCAATCTTTGCACCCACATGGGCTGCCCCTTGATGTACGACCCGGCCACGCAGCGTTTCAAGTGCCCCTGTCACTACAGCATGTTCGATCCCGAGAAGTCGGGTCAGATGATCTGCGGCCAGGCGACCGAAGATCTGCCGCAAATCCAACTCGAGTACGACCCGGCCTCCGACAGTGTTCGCGCCGTGGCCGTCACCGGCCTGATCTACGGCCGCCAGGCCAACGTGCTGTAAGCCCATCACCGTCAGGAGACGAACACCATGTCGCAATTCAAGGATCGTGTCGCGCTGCCGCCGGCAGATGCGCAAAAAACCAATTTGACCTGCCATTTCTGCATCGTGGGCTGTGGCTACCACGCCTACACCTGGGATGCCGACCGCGAGGGCGGGCGAGCGCCCCACCAGAACGCGCTGGGGCTTGATTTTCGCAAGCAGCTTCCGCCCTTCGCCACCATCATGACCCCGGCGATGACCAATGTCCTGACCGACAAGAACGGCAAGCGTAAAGCCGTCATGATCGTGCCTGACAAGGCCTGCGTCGTCAACCAGGGGCTGAGCTCAACCCGCGGGGGCAAAATGGCGTCCTACTTCTACAACGCAGATGGCCTCACCAAAGAGCGTCTGCTTCACCCCCGTGTCTACTATGGTGACCAATGGATGGACACCTCCTGGGACTACGCCCTCCAAGTTTATAGTGGCATGGTCAAAAAAATTCTGGACGAAGATGGTCCAGACGAAATCGCTGTGGCCATGTTTGATCACGGGGGCGCCGGTGGAGGTTTCGAGAACACCTGGGGCACCGGCAAGCTGATCTTCACCGGTATCCAGACCCCGACGGTACGCATCCATAACCGTCCGGCGTACAACTCCGAATGCTTCGGCAACCGTGACATGGGCATATTCGAGCTCAACAACAGCTACGAAGACGCCGAACTCGCCGACGTGATCTGGTCGATCGGCAACAACCCCTACGAGAACCAGACCAACTACTTCCTCGTGCACTGGCTGCCCAATCTGCAGGGCGGCACGGTGGACAAGAAGAAGAAAATGTTCCCCGGCGAACCGGTCGGTCCGGGCAAATTCATCTTCGTCGACCCGCGTCGCAATCCGTCGATTTCGATTTGTGAGGATCTGGCCAAGGATCAGGTTCTGCACTTGGCGATCAATCCTGGCAGCGATGGCGCCCTGTTCAATGGCTTGTTGACCTACATCGTCGATCAAGGCTGGATCAACAAGGACTTCATCGCCAAGCATACGGAAGGTTTCGAGGCCGCCGTCAAGGCCAACGCCATGTCGTTGGACGAGTGCAGTCGCATCACCGGCGTTCCGGTGGCGCAGATCAAGCAGGCTGCGGAGTGGAGCTACAAACCCAAGGCTCCGGGTAAGCAGCCACGCACCATGCATGCCTTCGAGAAAGGCATCATCTGTGGCAACAACAACTACGTCACTGAACAAGCCATCGGTGCCGTTGTCGTGGCCACGCACAATGTGGGCAGCCGACGTGGGACAGGCTGGGTGCGCATGGGCGGTCACCAGGAAGGTTACACACGGCCCCCATATCCGGAACCCAAGTCCCGCTATCCGGCCGCCGACTTTCCCATTCCGCGCCATGACAAGTTGATCGAGGTTGATACCTACCTCATCAATGGCAAGGGCAAGATGATGACGTTCTGGGCGTGCAACACATTCCAGACCACCAACAATGCCCAGGCTCTGCGCGAAGCCGTCATTCGCCGCAGTCAGATCGTCAAACAGGCCATGGGCCAGGCCCGTGGCGCCACGCCCAAGGAGATGGTGGACGTCATCTACAAGGCAACGCAAAAGGGCGGGTTGTTTGTCGGGATGATGGATATCTACCCCACGATGATTGCCGAGGCGGCCCATGTGATGTTTCCGGGTGCTCTGCCGGGAGAAATGAACCACACCTCGATGAACGGTGAGCGCCGCCTGCGCATGTCCGAGAAGTTCATCGATCCCCCAGGCGAAGCCTTGCCCGACTGTCTGACCGCCGCGCGTATCGCCAACACCATTCGCGTGATGTACGAGGCCGAAGGCAATGCCAAGATGGCCAAGCGCTTCGAAGGTTTCGAGTGGACAACCCCAGAAGATGCCTTCAATGATGGATTCCGCCAGGTCGGTCGACCGGGCGCGCCCAAAATCGACAGCGAGGGTTACGCCACGGGCTACATGGCCACGTATGCACTGCTGCGCAAAGCTGGCAACAACGGCGTGCAGATGCCGATCAAGCAGGTTGATGGAGACAAGCTGCTGGGTTCGCCGACGCTTTATCCCGACGACAAGTTCGACACGCCCAATGGCAAGATCCAGGTCTTTCCAGCGAAGTGGGATGGTTGGCTCAAACAGGCAGCCGAGGTCAAGGCCAAGTACAAATTCTGGATCAACAACGGCCGGTTCAACGAAGTCTGGCAGTCTTGGTACAACAACCAATACGACCCCTTCATCATGGACCGTTACCCGATGGCGGTGATCCAGATGAATCCTGCGGATATGGCGACCCTCGGCGTCAAGCCGACCGATGTGGTCGAAATCTACAACGACTACGGCACCACGATGGCCATGGCCTACCCGGAGCCGACCATCAAGCCCAACCAGTCCTTCGTCGTCTTCGGCGCTCCCAAAGGGGTCGTGGGTTCCGTCGTGACCACTGCAACGGATGTGCATTTCCTCGAGTACCACAAGGGAACCTGGGCCGACATTCGTCGGGTCGGCTCGATGCCCGACTGGAAACGTACGGTCTCGACCAAGAGCCGCATGTACGGGGTTTGAATCGCCCCCATTCCCCCAGGCCGAGATGGCCTGGGGGAACCGCTGTCCTCCTCCTCGGGCGGCAGTTCCTTGGGCTCCTACCCTGGAGCCCATTTTTTGAATGCGGGAGTCAGTGCATTCCATGTCAAGCCATCAAAATTGAGGAACACGATGAACAAACTTCTTTTGTGCACATCCCTGGCCTTGTTCGCTGCCCAAGCCTGGGCCGCCCCTGACATGATGGCTCTGGCCAAGCAGAAGAACTGTCTGGGCTGCCATGCGGTGGACGCCAAGATCGTCGGCCCCTCCTACAAGGCCGTGGCCGAGAAATACGCTGGCAAGCCCGGTGCCGAGCAAATGCTGGTCAATGCCGTGATGCATGGCCATGTCGGCACCTGGGGTCAGGTGCCGATGCCGGCCAACGCCGATGTCACCCCGGCGCAGGCCAAGCAGTTGGTCGAGTGGA
Source organism: Thiomonas sp. OC7 (assembly GCF_900634595.1). Lineage (NCBI taxonomy): Bacteria > Pseudomonadati > Pseudomonadota > Betaproteobacteria > Burkholderiales > Thiomonas > Thiomonas sp. OC7. Next base: position 3,587,374 of record NZ_LR131953.1, read on the forward strand.
TTTTGAGTCTGAAGTAAGCCCGTAGGCCAGAGGGCGGACCAGCCGAGGTCTCATTGAAAGAGGCCTCGGCTGGCATAACCGCCCACAATCTCTCAGGGAGTTCCCGTCTTCCCACACCGCCAAGCATGCGCTACCAACTTCCTTTTGCCCGCGACATGGGCAGCAACACGGGTTTGGGCGGACAAACCTTGCGCAGGCCTCTCGGCACGCGGGAGGATGACGCCACTGCGGTCTTCGAGGCCGCTGCCGAATTGTTCGCCGCCCTGTCATCCCCGATGCGATTGAGCATCGTCTGCCACCTGCGCGAGCAGGACATGAACGTGCAGCAGATTGCCAACCGGATCGGCAGCAGCCAGCCCAACACGTCCCTGCATTTGCGCCAACTGCACCAGATCGGCATTGTGGATCGGTCGAGGAGCGGCCAGTCGGTGACGTACCGCATCCGCAACAGCTTTGTCGCCGATCTGTGCGACATCGTCTGCCCAGGCCATTGAGGGCGCGTGCAACAGCACTTGATCAGACCTCACCGCCATGCATACCCCACCAGCCTCGCGCTCCAAACCCACACCCACGCACGAACTGCCGTTCGGGGCGACCCTGCGCAAGCTGCTCCTGATCATCCCGGCGAGCTTCGCGCTGCCCGTGATCGTCCTGCTTCTGATCGCTTCCTACCTGTCCAACACAGTGGGACCAAACCCGGATTCGTCGCCGATGTCCACCCGCGCCATCGCTCGGCGCATTGCACCAGTGGCACAACTCGTGGTCGCATCCGGCCCTCGAATGGCCGAAGAGTGGAACGCCGCCTCGCTCTCCGCGGCAGCGCCGACACCGAACGCCCAGGCCAAGACACCGGCCACCGCCCACGCGCCTGTGGGCGGCACCAGCGCTTCGGCCATGCTGACCCTGGCCCGGCGGAAGAACTGCCTGACCTGCCATACCGCCGATCACAAGGTCGTCGGCCCCGCGTACGAGGCCGTGGCCGAGAAATACGCGGGCAAACCCGGTGCCGAGCCGATGCTGGTCAATGCGGTGCTGCACGGCCGGCGTCGGCACCTGGGGCCAGGTGCCGATGCCGGCCGAACCGGGTACCAACTCGATCGAGCTGCCCTCGGCATATTTTGACTTTCCTATGTCCAACGCCATGACTCTCGCGGAACCGATCGACTACGCCGAACTCATTTGCGAGCTCGTGCGCAAACGCCAGCAGACCTCACCCAAGCGGCTGGGCGAACCCGGCCCAGATGCCGGGCAGGTTCGCGAACTCTTCACCGCCGCTGCACAGGCGCCCGACCACGGTTTGATCCTGCCCTGGCGCTTCGTGCATGTCTCGGACGCCGGGCGCCAGCGGCTCGGCGAGGCGTTCGTGCAAGCCCTGCTCGAACGCGACCCCGACGCCACCGCGCAGCAACGCTCCGAGGCACGGGCCAAGGCTGCGCGCGCGCCCTTCCTGGCGCTGGCCATCGCCCGCCCGCACGACGATGCCAGCCCCGAGATCCCGCCGCGCGAGCGCCTGGTCTCGCTCGGCTGTGCACTGCAAAACATGCTGCTGCTGGCGCACGCCCAGGGCTTCGGCGCCGGGCTGGTCAGCGGGCAGGCGATGGAGTCGAGAGCCTTGCGCGACTTGTTCAGGCTTGCCGACAACGAACAAGCGGTTTGCTTCATCGCTGTCGGCACGGTGGCCAAAGCCAAGACCAGCCGGGTGCGCCCGTCGCCTGTCGATTTCGTCGAGACGTTGTGAAACTTTCAGTCGACGCACGGAGATTTCGATGCAGACATCACCCCGAAAAACCACCCACCAAGTCGTGTATTTCGCCCAGAGTTTTCACCGCGGTGAGCCCGACCAGCGCAGCATGGTGCTGGCCATCGGCTCCCAAGGCTATGTCGAAACCGCAGCGCGCGCGCACCGTGATCTGCATCCCGAGGACGGCGTTGCCGTCTATCGGGCACTCATGGACGAGCCCACACCGATGAGCTATCGCCTTGTGGACTACTTCAGTTCCGAGCTCGGCGAAGCCTGGCATGAGGGTTTCGCCCCGCACTACCAGCATGGATTGCTCGAGTGACGCACGCCCCGCAGATTTTTGCCAACACCCTCGCGACGACCGACCAGGCCCAAGAAGGTGACGCACTGGAGGCGGTGTTCCAGGAGGCCGCCGAACTCTTCGCAGCCCTCGCTTGCCCGACGCGGTTGCAGATCGTCTGCCAGTTGCGCCACGGCGACCAGACCGTGCATGGACTGGTTGACTGCATCGACAGTTCCCAACCCAATATCTCGGGCCATCTGCGCCTGCTCAGACAGGCCGGCATCGTGCGCCGCGAGCGTAGCGGGCGACAGGTCACGTACCGCCTGAGCAGCACACTGGCCGACGCCTTGTGCGCAGCAGTCTGCATCGTCAACTGAGATGCCGCACGCGCTGCATCCATCCCGCCCTCAGCCCCTGTATGTCCGAGCGAACCATTCCCATCGTCGATCACCGCTACGCCTCCAGCGTGCCGGCCGTTCCCGCGCACTCCCTCGCGCCCGGTGCGCTGCTGGCCGACAAGTTGGGCCGGCCGCTGCACGATCTGCGCATCTCCATCACCGATCGCTGCAATTTCCGCTGCACCTATTGCATGCCCAAAGAGGTGTTCGACGCGCATTACGAATTCCTGCGCCACGCCGATCTGCTGCGCTTCGAGGAAATCGAGCGCCTGGCGCGCGTGTTCGTCGGCTTGGGCGTGCGCAAGCTGCGCATCACCGGCGGTGAGCCGCTGCTGCGCAAGGGCGTGGAGGACCTGGTGGCCATGCTCGCCGCCATCCGCACGCCGGACGGCGAGCCGGTGGAACTGACCATGACCACCAACGCCTCCATCCTCGCGCGCAAGGCCGAAGCACTGGCGCGGGCCGGTTTGCACCGCGTGACCGTGAGCCTGGACGCCATTGACGACGCCGTCTTCCGCCGCATGAACGATATGGACTTTCCGGTGCAAACCGTGCTGGAAGGCATCGCCGCGGCGCAGGCCGCCGGACTGCATCCGGTGAAGGTGAACATGGTGGTGCAGCGCGGTGTGAACGACGACCAGATTCTGCCCATGATCGAGCATTTCCGCGGCAGCGGCGTCGTGCTGCGCTTCATCGAATTCATGGACGTGGGCAACACCAACGGCTGGCGCATGGATCAGGTGCTGCCCTCGGCCGAGTTGCTGGCGCGCATTGCCCAGCGCCACCCGCTGCACGCGCTCGACCCCACCGTGCTGGGCGAAACCGCCGAGCGCTGGCTGCTGGACGACGGCAGCCTTGAAATTGGCGCCATCTCCAGCGTCACCCAGGCCTTTTGCCACGACTGCAACCGCGCCCGCTTGTCGATGGAAGGCAAGCTCTACCTTTGCCTCTTCGCCAGCCACGGCCACGACCTGCGCGCCCTGCTGCGCGGCGACGCGCAGCAGGGCATACAACAGGCGAGCGACGCCGACTTGCAGGCCGCCCTCGCCCAAGTCTGGAGCCGGCGTGACGATCGCTATTCCGAGTTGCGCGGGTTTGATGGCGCAGGCTTGCTGCAGGCCGTGCGCAAGCCCGAGATGTTTGCCATCGGAGGGTGAGCGCATGTCCGCAAGCCTGACGTTTCCTGATCTCGCCGCCGTCGTCTGTTGCGTCGGCAGCTACGACCCCGACGCCCTGCGCGTCGATCAGGTGCAGGACATCATCGCCTGTTTTGTACGCTCCGTGCGCACCGCCGAGCGCGTCGATATTCGCGCCGCGCTCGGGCGCGTGCTCGCCGCAGACGTCATCGCTCCGTTCGACGTGCCCTCGCACGACAACGCCGGCATGGACGGCTACGCGCTGCGCGGCGCCGATCTGGCGGCCGGCGGCGCGGCGGCGCCCACAGTTGTCGGCAAAGGTTTGGCCGGCCATGCCTACACCGGCGCCGTGCCGAGCGGCGCCTGCGTGCGCATCATGACCGGCGCCGTCATGCCCGAAGGCTGCGACACCGTCGTGCCGCAGGAATTCGTGCGCTTGGAAGGCGACGTCGTGCACATCCCTGCAGGCGTGCTCAAGCCAGGCGACAACGCCCGCCAGCGTGGTGAAGACCTGCGCGCCGGTCAACCCGCACTGGCTGTGGGCAAGCTGCTGCGCCCGGCCGATATCGGGCTGGTTGCATCGCTCGGCTTACCTGAAGTAATGGTGTGGCGCAAGCTGCGCGTGGCCTTCATGTCCACTGGGGATGAACTGCGCAGCCTGGGCGAGCCACCCGCGCAAGGCAGCGTGTACGACAGCAATCGCTACACCCTTTGGGCCATGCTCACCCGCCTGGGCTGCGAGGTGCTGGACCTGGGCGTGGTGCGTGACGACCCCGCCGCGCTCGAAACGGCGCTGCGCCAGGCCTGCGAAAACGCCGACGCCGTCATCACCTCCGGCGGCGTCAGCGTGGGCGAAGCCGACCATATGCGTGCGGTCATGGCCTCGCTGGGCGACGTGGTGTTCTGGCGCATCGCCATGCGCCCAGGCCGGCCCATGGCCTTCGGCCGCATCGAAAGCGCGGGCCACGGCGCCATGCTGTTCGGCCTGCCCGGCAACCCGGTGGCCGTGATGGTGACCTTCTACCACTTCGTGCGCGAGGCCCTCTTGCACATGATGGGGGCGCAGATGCAGCCCCTGCCGCTGCTGAGCGTGGTCGCGCAGACCACGTTGCGCAAGCGTCCCGGGCGCACCGAATACCAGCGCGCCGTGCTCGAACGTCTGCCCGACGGGCGCCTGGCCACGCGCACCACCGGCGACCAGGGCTCCGGCATCCTGCGCTCCATGAGCCGGGCCGACGGCTTCATCGTGCTGCACCACGAACAGGGCAGCGTGCAGGCCGGCGAGTTGGTGGATTTTTTGCCGTTCGAGGGGCTGGTGTGATGCGAATCTTGCAAACGCGTTGTGGCCAGCTTCTCGTGGAATCGGTGTCCTTTTGGCTGTGGGCGAGGCAAGATGGTTTCCCGCAGACAAGATCGCGCGTCGACCGGGTCCTGGGGCAAACATGCGGAGGCGATGCATGAAACCGACCCATCAGGAACAGCTTGTACTCGAGGTGATGTTGGCCCTGGCCAGGGCGCGCAGTGGGTCCGCCAGCGTGCGGGATCTCGGAGCGGCGCTGCAGATGGCCCCGTCCACCCTGAAAACCTTGTTCGAGCGCTTGATGGACGCAGGACTGCTGCGCTGCAAGTCCGCCCCTGATGATTGTTATGGGCTGGCACGCGCGCCACGTTGGATCACCGCGGCGGATATCGTTCTGGCGAGCCAACAAGGGCCAGGCGGGCCCGCCCGTGGCCAGCTGATCGGAGCGCGGAACCGGGCCAGCCTGGAGGCCACCGCATTGCGGGCACTCGAGACGGCCTTGAATCGTTGCAGTATGGAGTTTTTACAAGCGATCACGCTGCAGGATCTTGCTCTGGGCATGCCAGGCTGTGGGAACGCACGCTCCCATGCGTTCCAGCGGGAAGCACCAAGGCATCGCCCATGCGCCGCAAGTCAACCGGGAGCGCGAACGTGACGAGCCGGCAGCACAAGGGCGAGGGCGTCCGCAAGGGCCGCGCCCAATGCCACCAATGCGCGATTCGCGCACAGTGCGTCTTCAAGCATTGGCCCCTGGAGGATCTGGGCGCCGTTGCCGAGAATATTGACGACGTGGAGTATGGCCCCCGGCAAGCGCTCTACGAGCCTGGGCTGCGCGGCGACCATGTTTACGTGATCCGCACCCATCTCGTCACGCTGGCTTGCATCGAACCCGACGGCCAGCGCCGGATTTCCCGCATCGCCAAACGCGGGGACGTGATCGGATTGGAGAGTCTGGTCACCCAGCCCTTCCTGCATCGGGCTTCACCCGTCAAAACCGTGCGGGTCTGCCGCATCCCCATCACATTGCTCCAGAACGAGGACGCAGGGCGGTGCGGTTCGGACCTGGACATGCTGCTGGAGCATTGGCATCGTGCCCTGCAGCAGGCGGACGATGGGTCCTGTCTCTATGGGGGCCAGCGTCCCGTGACACCGCGGATGGCGCAATTGATCTTGGCGCTGACGGACGCGCCATCGGGTGAAACGCTGTTGCTGCCCAAGCTGGACGATCTGGCCGCCCTGCTCGGCGTGGCGATGGAGTCGGCCAGCAGAGCGTTGTCTCGGCTCAGGCAACGCGGTTGGCTCGTGCGACTGGGGCTCGGCCGCTACGCCATCGAACGCGACGCGCTCGTGGCCTATGTGCAGGTCCGGAAGCCGCTTTCGGCCCGGCAGCGTCGCGCGGGTATCGTACCTGGCGCCAAGAGGCTACAAGCTGAAGCGGGGTCTGCCCCGGCCACGCAGGCATCATCTCCGTCCACCGTTCCTCACCGCCGGTCCGGCGGTCAATTTGTCGGCATGGATCATGCGTCCATGCAGAATCGGCGGCTGCCTTGATTTCCTTTTCCCAGATAGCTCGGCAGCGCAGGCGCTGCTCTTGCGATACAGCCTGCTCTCAGGGTCGCTCGTCGAGGCATGCGTGGCGTGGCTGCGCGACTCGCCGTGCCAGTCCTCGGGCGGCCTGTCGTCATCGCTGCCATCCTTGCGCCGCACGCTCTTGTGGCTGGCCCACGCGTGGATCAGCGTGTCGTCCACGCCGAAGTGCTCGCCCGACAGCAGCCCGGGCCCCTGGGCCATCTCCACCGTTGCGTTGAATAGATCCGTGACAGCGTCGAATTCGATCAGGCGATCGCAGTTCTTGCTGAACACCGAGTGGCTCCGCACCGTGTCCTCGATCAACAGCCCGACAAACCAGCGAAACAGCAAGTTGTGGGAGATCTGCTCGGCGAGCTGGCGCTCCTGTACAACACCTGCAGCAGCATCGCACGCATGAGCTTCTCCGGCGCGATGCTCGGGCGCCCGCCCTTCGCATCGGCCTCGTACATTACCGAGAACTTCGCGTCTATCTTCGCCAGCGTCTCGTTCTTCCACTGGCGGATCGTGCGCAGCGGATGCGCCTGAGGCACGAACTCCTCCAGCTTCAACGTGCTGAACAGCGCCTCGTTGTACGCGTCGGCTCCTCGCATTCTCTTCCTCTCCCCGCTGGTCGCTGCTGCCAGCCATCCTCGTCGAACCAGGCGCGGCGCGCCAGTTCTTCAACGGCCTGCTGGGGTGTCATGCAGCCATGAACGCGCAGGCGACATCCGTCGCAGACCGTGAGTCGATCCCTGGATCCTTGATCGTGGCCTGTTTATCCGCGGATGAGGCAGCGGCAGTGGCGGCCAAGCTGGCACAAACGCAACTCGAGCTGCCCGATTTTCGGGCTTTCGTGGAATAGGCTTCGCGCGTGGCAATGCCACTGTTCTCGGCATCGCCGATCGATGATGAGAACGGGTCTGGCTGTGTAACGCATGTTGCCATGGACCCGCTTCGTATCCTGGCACGTGCGATGGACGCTTCAAGCCAGACTCAGACGCAGTGCGAGCGCGGTCAGCGTGATCAGTAGGACGGGCACGGTCAGCAGGACACCCACCTTGAAGTAATACCCCCAACCGATGGTCATGCCCTTGCGCGCGAGCACGTGCAGCCAGAGCAAGGTGGCCAGACTGCCGATGGGTGTGAACTTGGGGCCGAGATCACAGCCGATGACATTGGCATAGATCATGGCCTCGCGCACCGGGCCGGTGGCGTTCGTCGCAGCAACGGAGAGCGCACCCACAAGGACCGTTGGCATGTTGTTCATCACCGAGGAGAGGAATGCCGTCAGAATCCCGGTGCCGAACGCCGCGCCCCACACGCCGTGGCCCGCAAAAACATTGAGCAGGTCCGCCAGATACCCAGTGATCCCGGCGTTGCGCAGCCCATACACCACCAGATACATCCCCAGCGAGAAAATGACGATCTGCCAGGGTGCCTCGCGCAACACCTTCCGGGTGCTGATGACATGGCCGCGCGCAGCCACGCCGAGCAGAAGCAGCGCACCGAAGACCGCGACGGCGCTGACCGGCACGCCCAGCGGTTCAAGACCAAAGTACCCGAGCAGCAGGAGCGCCAGCACCACCCACCCGATGCGGAACGTGGCAGGATCGTTGATGGCCTCATGCGGCTGTTTGAGCTGCGCCATGTCGTATTGGGCGGGGATGCCGGGCCGGAAATAGAGCAGCAGCACGACCAAGCTGGCGGCGATCGCGGCGATATCCACCGGGACCATGATCGCGGCATAGGCGTTGAAGCCGATGTTGAAGAAATTGGCCGAGACGATATTGACCAGATTGGACACCATCAATGGCAGGCTGGACGTATCGGCGATGAAGCCGGCGGCCATGACGAAAGCCAGCGTTGCCGCCGGACTGAAGCCGAGCGCCAGCAGCATCGCCATCACGATCGGCGTCAAAATCAGCGCTGCGCCGTCATTGGCGAACAAGGCCGCCACGGCTGCGCCCAGCAGGACCAGGAAGGCGAAGAGTCCGCGCCCGTTGCCGCGCCCCCAACGTGCCACACGCAGCGCCGCCCACTCGAAAAAGCCGGCTTCATCGAGCAACAGGCTGATGATGATGGTGGCAACGAAAGTAATGGTGGCGTTCCAAACGATGTGCCAAACCGCCGGAATATCGGCGAGATGAATCACGCCGGTCAGAAGGGCGGCAATGGCGCCGAAAGTCGCGCTCCAGCCGATGCCCAGCCCGCGTGGTTGCCAGATCACCAAGACGAGCGTGGCGATGAAGATCAGCAGTGCGATCAGCATCGGCTCAGTTCTTGCGCATGGGGTTGAAGGCATCCGGGCCGCTGTTGGCCAGGCGCTTGACCAGATCGAAGCGCGAGATCATGCCGACCAGCCGTTCGTGCTCGATCACCGGCAGGGACTTGATGCTGTGATCCACCAGCAGACGCGCGGCCACGGTGACATGGTCTTCGGGTGCCACGGTGAGGACTTCCCGCGTCATGACCTGCGCGGCCGTGCGGCCCTCGGCCTTGTCCGGCTCCGGCGTACGCCGGCGAAACACGGAGCGGTAGAAGTTCTCCTTCCAGACCGATTCGCGCGGCTCCAACCGCTCGTCGGCCGCACGATGCACCAGGTCGCCCTCGGTCACGAGGCCGAGCAGGTGTCCCCCGGCATCGGTCACCGGAACGCCGTTGATGCGGTGCTCGATCAAGATGCGGGCGATCTCCGCCACGGGCGTCTCCGGTGCGATCCGGATCGGGTTCGGGGTCATCAGGTCACGGACTTTCATGCTGTGTTCCTTTCTCAAGATTTGTGGGTCGATCGGCGGTGAACGACTTGTCAGCACCGGTTTTCACCGCGCTCATCCAGGCCTGCGCTCCCATCTGCACCGGATCCCAGGGACTGCTGAACGGAGGTGTGTAGCTGAGATCGAGATCGTTCAAGTCTTCGACGCCCATGCCGTGGAACAGGGCTGCTGCGAACACGTCGATGCGTTTCGACACCTCCGAACGCCAGTGGCCGAGGATCTGCGCGCCGAGGAGACGACCAGTGCGGCGATCACCGGTCACCCGGATGCGGAGCTTCTGCGCTCCAGGGTAGTAGGCCTTGTGATCCCAGGTTTCAGTCTCGATGGTGACGGGATCGAAGCCGGCCGTGCGCGCCTCGGCTTCGCGCAAGCCCGTCCGTGCGATCGCCAACTCGAACACCTTCACGGTCTGGCTGCCGACCGAGCCCGCGAACAGACGCGCCCCGCCCACCGCATTCTCGCCAGCCACGCGGCCCTGTTTGTGCGCGGTCGTCCCGAGTGGCAGGTAGGCTGACCGCTGGAGTATCCGATGCCAGGTCTCGACGCAATCACCTGCGGCCCCGATGCCGGGGATCGTGGTTTCCATGCGCTGCGTGACGCGGATGGCGCCCGAGGGCCCCAGTGCAATCCCAGCCGTGGCGGCAAGGGTGGTGTCAGGGCGCACGCCGGTGGCGACCAGCACCAGATCGGCAGTGGCGGCAAACCCGCCCGAACCCGACACCGTAAGACCGCGCCGGTTGCCGGCGGCTTCGATGCGCTCGACGGTGCAAGCGGCTACGACCCGCACGCCATGGCGTGACAACTCCTCCCCGATCAGTCTGCCGAACGACGGATCGATGCTTGGGAACACGGGATCGGTATGGCTTACGAGCGTGACATCGACCCCCCGATGCCGCAGCGCGTCGGCCATCTCGACGCCGATATAACCCGCGCCGACGATGATGGCCGAACGCGCTTCGCTGCCCATGAGACGGCTCTGGACAGCGAAACCATCTCCCATGGTATGCAGGCCATAAACGCCGGGGAGATCGAGGCCGGGCAACCCTTGGGGACGGACTGGGACGGCACCGGTGGCGATGATCAGGTGGTCATAGCGCATCGTCTCCGCACGGCCGTTCGCCCCGCGCACGACATCGACCGTCTGGGTCGCTGGATGAACCGATACGGCCCGATGGTTCGTCAGGATGTCGATGCCGTCGAACGCGGTGCGATGGGCGAGCTGCCGGTGATCCGGCGTCTCGCCGCTGAGGTAAAAGGGCAGGCCGCAGATGCTGTAGTTCGGGTATTCGTCGGCCAACAGGACGGATATCTCGGCTCGGGGATCGATCTCGTGAGCCTGCAGCGCCGCGCTGATGCCCGCGTCGCTGCCGCCGATGACGAGGAGGCGCGTCATGCTGCTCCCTTCATGGGTATTCGGAGCGTTGTTGGCCCAGATCACGCAACTGGGTTTGCAGCGACATGCGGTCGATCTTGTCGATGGGCAGGGCGAGGAGCGGGCGGATGCGAGCGGCGATTTGAAAGTGCACGTTGGCGAAGGCCTTGAGTTGACGCTCACGATCCCCGACAACCGCGGCTGGATCAGCGAAACCCCAGTGGGCGGTGATGGGTTGACCAGGCCATGCGGGACAGGCTTCGCCAGCCGCCTGATTGCAGACTGTAAAAATGAAATCCATCGATGGCGCATCCGGCGCCGCAAACTCCGTCCAGCTCTTGCTGCGCAAGCCGCGAAGGTCATAGTGCTGACCGGCGAGAACTTCGAGCGTGAGCGGATGCACTTCGCCGCGAGGACGACTGCCCGCGCTGTACGCCTTGAACCGATCTCGACCGAGATGGTTCAAGATGACTTCTGCCATGATGCTGCGCGCGGAATTGCCGCTGCAGATGAACAGGGCGTTGTAGATTTTTGCGGCCATGTCAGGCTCTTTCGGTGATGAGGCTGGGGCGGGGAGCCAGTTCCAGCAGGCGATCGACGCCGACCGGCTCTTCTTTCAACAGTGGCACGACCGCGTAGCGCCGGGCATGGCGGGTCGCGACGGCGTCGATTTCCCGCAGTTCGTGGCTGGCACGCTGACGCAGCAAGAGCGAGTTCGGCGCGGCGGCCGCGATGCTGTTGTTGATGATCCAGGCCCAGGGCTCGATCCCGGCGCGGCGCAGGTCGGCTTGCAGGTTTGCCGCTTCCAGTACCGGGGTGGTTTCGGCCAATGTCACGATCAGCACCTTGGTCTGCCCGGCGTCCTGCAACTGCATCATCGGGGTGGTGTAGTGCAGCCCGGTGCCGGCCATCTGGCGGACGATTTCTCGATGATAGGCGCCTGTCGCGTCGAGCAGCAGCAAGGTGTGGCCGGTCGGTGCCGTGTCCATCACCACGAACTTCTTGCCAGCCTCGCGGATGATGTGCGAGAAGGCCTGGAACACCGCGATTTCCTCGGTGCAGGGCGAGCGCAGGTCCTCGTCCAGCAGCGCCCGGCCTTCCGCATCGAGCCGCGCGCCCTTGGTGGCCAATACATGCTGCCGGTAGCGCTCGGTTTCGATGTGAGGGTCGATCCGGTTGACCGTGAGGTTGTCCAGCGCGCCGCTCAGGGTCTCAGACAGATGCGCGGCCGGGTCGGACGTGGTGAGGTGTACCGGCAGGCCGCGATGGGCCAGTTCGGCCGCGATGGCGGCGGCCAGGGTGGTCTTGCCCACGCCGCCCTTGCCCATCAGCATCACAAGACCGCGGCCGTCTTCGGCGATGTCGTCAACCAGCTCGGACAGACTGGGCGCATCAAGCGCGACTGGAGCTACATCATCGTTGGGTGCTTGCGAGGCCGTCGTGGCCAGCAACTGGCGCAAGGCATCCAGCCCGACCAGGTTGAAGGGCTTGAGCGCGACCCGATCGCGGGGCAGGGCCTTGAGCACCTCGGGGATCGTGTCCAGTGCGGCCTGTTCGTGCGTGCAGATGGCTGCGGCCAGAGGGTCGTGCGCGGCTTCTTCCGGTGGCAGGACGCCGTTGATCACCAGATACTGCTGCGACAGGCCAATACCCGCGAGTTCCGCATGGGTGCGTGCAACCTCCCGCAAGGTGGCTTGCTGGGCGCGGGCCACCAGAACCAGGCGGGTGCGCTGGGCATCGGCCAAAGCCTCCACTGCCGCCTTGTATTGGGCGCGCTGCTTGCCCAGTCCGGCCAATGGGCCGAGGCAGGATGCATCCCCCTTGTCCGCTTCAAGGAAATCGCTCCACGCGCCGGGCAATTGCAACAGCCTGATGGTGTGGCCGGTCGGGGCTGTATCGAAAATGATGTGGTTGTAGTCAGCGGTCAGGGCCGAGTCGGTGAGCAACGCGGTGAATTCGTCAAAGGCGGCGATTTCGGTGGTGCAGGCGCCGGAGAGCTGTTCCTCGATGCCGTTGACGATGTCGTCCGGCAGCGTCCCGCGCACCGGGCCGACGATGCGCTCCCGGTACTGCTGCGCCGCTTGCTGCGGGTCGATTTCGAGAGCCGACAGGCCGGGCACACCATGGATGCGAGTGATCGTGTTGCCGATGGCCTGGCCGAACACCTGGCCAACGTTGGACGCCGGATCGGTACTGACCAGCAGCACCTGTTTGCCTTGCCCGGCAAGGTGCATGGCGGTGGCGCAGGACAGCGATGTCTTGCCCACGCCACCTTTGCCGGTGAAAAAGAAAAAGCGCGGCGGCAGTTCGAGAAATTTCATGACGGTATTTCCCGCGTTCAGCAGCAGCCCTGCGCGGCTTTCGACTCTGCTGCCGGTTGTGAAATGCCTGCCCAGCGAGCCAGCTCCATACGGTTGGGGTAGCGGCCCGCCAATGCCACTGCACCGTCCACCAGAACCAGGGGCAGGGCTTCCTGGCCGGAGCGTTCCAGGAATGCTTTGACCGTCGGGTTTTCGGCGAATGCCAGCGGTTGCCGGGCCAGATTGAAACGCTCGATCTGCGCACCGTTTTGCTTGGCCCAATCGGCGTCGGCCGAGAAGCGGACCAGTTCCTGATCGACATCCACACCGCACACGCCTGTGCTGCAGCACAGGGCCGGGTCATAGACTTGAATCTTTTTCATTTCAATACTCCTGCTCAAGTTGCAATGTTGCTCATGAAAAAGGCGATACCTCGCGACCGAGTTATCGCCTCGTCAGCTTCAAGGCGCCAGCAAGCCGATGTGTTCGAGTTCCGTCCTGAGCGCGGCGGGGTCTTTGCGCAGACTGTCCATGGGTGATGCCAGCAGGGCTTCGATGCGCGCACGCAAGATGCGGTAGGCGTGTGCAAATGCGGCATTGATTTGTTCTTCGGATCCGGTCGCCTTGGCCGGGTCGTCGACACCCCAATGTGCGCGCAGAACCGGGCCAAGATAGGCCGGGCAGGTCTCGCCTGCGGCGCTGGCGCACACCGTGATCACGATGTCGGGGGTGACAGGCAAGCTGTCCCACGACTTGCTGAAGAGCCCTTCCGTTGGAATGCCTTCACGTTCCAGCAAAGCCAGCGAGCGTGGATGCACCTGGCCGGTTGGATGGCTGCCCGCGCTCATGGCGTGCCAGCCCTCGGGGGCCAAGTGGTTGAAGGTGGCTTCGGCCAGCACGGAGCGGCAGGAGTTACCAGTGCACAAAAACAGGATGTTCACGTTGTCAGCTCTCTTGTGGCGTTGAAGAAAGGGGAGGAAGCACGCTCTCTGCGCATGGCGATGCGGCACGAAGGTCCACACAGTGTTCGGGATGACCGGCGCAGCATTCCTCGGTGAGATAGCCGATCAGATCCAGCATCAACGGAATGTTGGCCCGATAGCGTTGGAAGCGACCTTCCTGCTCGACCGAAAGCAGGCCGGTCTGCGTCATTGCTTTGAGGTGGAACGAGGTGTTGTTCGGCGGCAGGTCGAGTGCCGAGGCAATCTGCCCTGAAACCATGCCTTCCAAGCCTCGCTTGACCAGCAGGCGGTAAATGTCGAGCCGGATGCCTGAGGACAGGGACTCGAAAATTCGAATGGCAACAGATTTTTCCATGGTGCAACTATACAATGTGTATTGCAGCGTTGTCCAGTGATTGGATGCCTTGCACGCTGCCAATCTCGGGTCGCCCCAGGCGCATACATTTGGCAGATACTTTTGCTGGTGAGCGTCCCAGGAGCGGCGTGCCGCCCAGCCCCTCGTAAGGGTCAAGGAACCTTGGGGGTTTCAATCAATCGAAGACGGGAGTTTCGACGCCAAGCACCTTATGCAGTTTGGGGCTGGTGGTGGTGTACTGGAGGTGGATTTTCTTGTCCGGGAAGATGGTGTGGGCGGCGCCGAAGGCTGCCAGCGCGGCTTCGTGGAAGCCGCAGAGGATGAGTTTTTTCTTCCCCGGGTAGGTGTTGATATCGCCCACGGCGAAAATGCCCGGGATGTTGGTTTGGAACTTCTCCGTGTCGACCCGGATCTGCTTGCGCTCCAGGTCCAGGCCCCAGTGGGCGATGGGGCCGAGCTTGGGTGACAGGCCGAAGAACACCAGCAGCATGTCCAGCGGCAGGCGCCGGGTGATGCCGTCGTTGCCGGTGAGCTTGACCTGCGACAGGCGGCCATCGCCGTCGGCCTCGAACCCCGTGATCTGACCGACGACGAACTGCATCGCGTGCTGCTCGCACAGGGCGTGCATCTTGGCCACCGAGGCCGGCGCGGCGCGAAAGCCGTCGCGCCGGTGCACGAGGATGACGCTTTCGGCGCGGTGCGCGTCATCCTGGGCGAAGTGCAGCGCCCAATCCAGCGCCGAGTCGCCGCCGCCGACCACCACGAGATTTTTGCCGGCGAAGACCGCGGGGTTCTTCACGCGGTAGAACAACTGCGTGCCCTCGAAGGCGTCCAGCCCCTCCACTTTGAGGGTGCGCGGCTGGAACGAGCCCACGCCGGCGGCGATGAACACCGTCTTGGTGAGCAAGGTGGTGTCCTTGGAGGTGCGCACGACGAAGCGCCCGTCGTCCTGGCGCTGCAGCTCCGTCACGTCCTGTCCCAGATGGAAGGTGGGCTTGAACGGCTCGATCTGCTTGAGCAGGTTGTCGGTGAGTTCCTGGCCGGTGCACATGGGCACGGCCGGAATGTCGTAGATGGGCTTGTCCGGATAGAGCTCCACGCACTGGCCGCCCAGGTGCGACAGGCTGTCGATGACGTGGGCCTTGATGTCGAGCAGGCCGAGTTCGAAAACCTGAAACAAACCCACGGGACCGGCGCCAATAATGACGGCATCGGTCTCGATCGGCGGGGCGCTGGCCAGGGCCGCGTCGGCGATGGCCGGATTGATGTGCATTTCCATGAGGGATGAGGGGGCGGTCGGAATCCGGATGTTCAGCGCTCGAGAAACTGCAGCTTGCCGGGTTTGCCATTCCATTCTTCGCCGTCCGGCGGGGCGGGCTTGCGCTTGGTGATGCTGGGCCAGCGGCGCGACAGTTCGGCGTTGAGGGCAATGAATGCTTGTTGGTCGCCAGGGACGTCTTCCTCGGCGAAGATGGCGTTGGCCGGACACTCGGGCACGCATACGGCGCAGTCGATGCATTCGTCCGGATCGATCGCCAGGAAGTTGGGGCCTTCGCGGAAGCAGTCCACCGGGCAGACGTCCACACAATCGGTGAACTTGCACTTGATGCAATTTTCGGTCACGACAAAGGTCATCGGGGTTCTCCGCGATGCGAAACGATGTCTGCGGGCTGCAAACGCGGTCTGGCGATACTGTGTGCTGCAAGCGGCAGCGCAGCATGGGATGCACGCGAAACGGCCATGGCGTATGGCGAAACCGGGTGCGCTCCGGCGCCGACAATCACCACCGTCGGGCGACCACTGTGCAGCAGACAGGCCTGCGCCAGATTGGTCAGGGCGTGGCTGCTGCACAGCCGGTCCGGAAAGCCGGTACGGGAGACCACGGAGACTTCGGTCTGCGGTGCCCAGCCCGTTGCCATCAGTCGGCGTGCCAGCGCGCCGAGCTGCCGACCGGCCATGTAGAACACTTCGGTGTCGGCACAGCGGCTGGCGCGCAACTGTCCATCGTGGGTCATGGCCGTACTCAGCGCCACGCTGCGCCCGCGTCCGCGCCGTGTCAGCGGCCGGCCGGCATCGGCTGCTGCGGCCAGCGCCGCGGTGACGCCGGGCACGATTTCGATGACCGCGCCGGAGCCGTGCAATGCAAGCAGTTCCTCCTCGAGCCGACCGAACACGCTGGGGTCGCCGCCCTTGAGCCTGACAACCAGACGATGGCGCGACGCGCAGCGCACCAGCAGGGCGTCGATGCGCTCCTGCGCCGTGGCGTGGCTGAAGCCGCGTTTGCCGACATCGATCCACCGGGCTTGCGGCGCCAGTTCGCGCAGCGCAGGATCGACCAACGCGTCGCACAGTACGACGTCGGCCTGCGCGAGCAGGCGAGCGCCACGCAGGGTGATCAAGTCGGCAGCGCCAGGGCCGGCGCCGATGAAGACGATGCGGCCCATTACTGAACCGCTTCAACCAGCAGCGCGCCGCTGGTGCGATGACTGGCGGGATCAACGACGATCATCGCTCCCGCCACGCGATTGTCGACAAAAGTCGTCAGTGGCAGTGCTGACTGCGCCTGCAGGCGCACGCGGCCGATATCGTTGACCGCGAGCGTCTGCGCATCGACGTCCGTCAGGGTGTGAATGTCCAGCCGACTGCAGATGGCCGTGATGTGTCCTGCCACCCAGCGGTGCCCGTGGCGCAGCCAGTATTTGCGGCCGATGACCGCTGGCTCCGTATCCAGCCAGGCCAGGGTCGCTTCGAATCTCTGGATCGCATCGGGCTTGGGAGCTGAGAACAGCCCGACACTTTCGATCCAGTCACCCCGTGAGATGTCCACCTGGCGGTCGAGCACCAGTCCGGCCGACTGGCCCGCGGCGCAGCCATCGACGGCGACTCCCGCACGCCGCACCGCGACGACCTCGGCGCTCTCGCCGCTGGGGTGGATGCGGATCTTGTCGCCGGACTGGACCTGGCCCCTGGCGATGCGGCCCCAGACCGTGCGCGGCTGGTGGCCCAGGCCGTCGCCTTCGCGCGCCACGTATTGCACCGGCAGCAACAGGGAGCCGGTCTGCGGCTCCTCGGCGGCGGGCAGGGCTTCGAGCCATTGCAACAGGGTCGGCCCGGCATACCAAGGCCAGGACGTCGAGGCGATGGCGATGTTGTCGCCACGCAGCGCCGACACCGGCACGATGCCGGCGGGCGCGATGCCGGCCTCGGCGGCGAAGTCCAGCAGCGCATCGCGCACCGCCGCGAACGCAGCCTCGGCATCGTCCACGGCGTCGAGCTTGTTCACGGCGAACACGATGGACGGCAGGCGCAGCAGGCGCGCCAGCAAGGTGTGGCGCCGGGTTTGCGGCAGCAGGCGCAGGGGCGCGGCGCGCCAGTCGAGCTTGGTGATGTCGATCAGCACCACCGCGGCATCGCTGCCGGCGGCGGCCGTCACCATATTGCGCGTGTACTGCTCGTGCCCCGGGGCGTCGGCGATGATGAACTTGCGCCGCGGCGTGGTGAAGTAGCGGTAGGCCACGTCGATGGTGATGCCCTGCTCGCGTTCGGCCTCCAGCCCGTCGGTGAGTTGGGACAGGTCGATGCTGCCGCCCGCGGCCCGGCGTTGCAGGGCATCGAGCTGGTCGGCCAGGATGGCGCGGCTGTCGAGCAGCAGGCGGCCGATCAGCGTGCTCTTGCCATCGTCCACGCTGCCGGCGGTGAGAAAGCGCAGCGCCTTGTGGCGGTGTTCGCCGTTGGCATCGTTGTGCGTGTTCATCAGAAATAGCCTTCCTTCTTGCGCCGCTCCATTGAAGCGTCGGAGGTGCGATCGTCCATGCGGGTGGCGCCGCGCTCGCTCAGGGTCGCGGTCAGGGTCTCGGCGACGACTTCCGCCGCGCTGGCCGCCGCGCTTTCCACCGGGCAGGTGCAGGTCATGTCGCCCACGGTACGAAACCGCACCCGGGCCGTCTCCACCGCCTCGCCGGGCCGCGGCGGCGTCACGGCGGTCAGCGGCACCAGCAGACCCTTGCGGCGCAGCACCTGGCGCGGATGGCTGTAGTACAGCTTGGGCAGGGCGATGCTCTCGCGGGCGATGTACAGCCACACGTCCAGTTCGGTCCAGTTGCTGATGGGGAAGGCACGGAAATGCTCGCCCGGACGCAAACGCGTGTTGAACAGCGACCACAACTCGGGGCGCTGCTCCTTGGGTTGCCACTGGCCGAAGTGGTCACGGTGGCTGAAGATGCGTTCCTTGGCACGCGCTTTCTCTTCGTCGCGCCGGGCGCCGCCGATGAGGCAGTCGAAGCGGTGCTGCTCGATGGCTTCGAGCAGGGCCACGCTCTGGTGCGGGTTGCGCGATTCCAGCGCATGGCCCAGGCGCACCGTGCCACGGCGGATGGATTCGTCCAAGTGTGCGACGATCAGCGCGTCGCCCGAGGCTTTGACGAGGGCGTCGCGGAAGTCGATGACTTCGGGGAAGTTATGCCCGGTATCGACATGCAGCAAGGCAAACGGCAGCCGGCCGGCGTAAGCCCCGTTGGCCTGGCGCTGCTTGAACGCCTTTTCCGCCAGGCGCAGCACGACGCAGGAATCCTTCCCGCCAGAGAACAGCAAGGCCGGGCGCTCGAAACCACCCGCCACCTCGCGCAGGATGTAGATGGCTTCCTCTTCCAGAGCGTCGAGATGACGGTGGTCGATCTGCGGCAACAGGCGTTCGAGATCCAAAGGGGCGTTCATGCGTGGGCTCCTGTCGGTTCCGCGACGATGGTTGGTTTGGCGATCGGTTCTGCGACGAGGCCGTCTGCGGCGGCTCCATGCTGTCCGTCGCGTGGGTCGCGGGCAACGAGGCGTTGCCCGACATGCAAGCCGCATTCCTTCACCCCCTCCTGCTCCCACCACCAGCGCCCGGCGCGGATGTCCTCGCCCAGCGCGACGGCACGGGTGCATGGAGCGCAGCCGATGCTGGGAAAGAATTGGTCGTGCAACGGGTTGTAGGGAACGGTGTGCAGCGCGATGTAGTGCCATACGTCGCCCTGTGTCCAGTCGAGCAGCGGGTTGAGCTTGGTGCGGCCTTGCGCGTCACTCTCACGCCGTGCGGCCCGGCCGCGCGCGGGCGACTGTTCGTGGCGCAGCCCCGTCACCCAGGCGGCACGGCCTTGCAGCATGCGGGACAGGGGTTCGAGCTTGCGCAAGGCGCAGCAGGCATGGCGCAAATCGACGCTGGCGTACATGGCCCGCGGACCATGGCGCGCGACAAAGTCGCGCGCCGCAACCGCGTCCGGACGCCAGGTTTCGATATCGAGACCATAGTGCTGCCGCGCACGACCGAGCAGCTCCAGCGTCTCGCCGTGCAGCATGCCGGTGTCCAGCGTGGCGATGGCGATGGGCAGCGCATGCCGCGCGATCAGGTCGGTCAGGACCATGTCCTCCGCACCCAGGCTGGTGGCCTGCACGATGCGGCCGGCGAATTCCTGTGCTGCCACGCGCAGCGTGGCGAGCGCGTCCTGCACGCGCTGGTCGAAATCGGCACCGGGTTTGGCGTACAGGGCCGGCGCCGAGCCGTGCGGCGCAGCGATGGGGATGGCGCGCTTCATGCTGCGATCTCCAGGGCAAGACCAGGCCGCCCCAGATTTGCTTCGCCCTCGCGAGAGACGGGCCAGCCGGCCAGCCCCTGGAGCCGTTTCAGAAAGAGCGGTTGCGGATCGAGCACGTCACCCTGGTAGTAGGCCGGCTGCGGATGCGGGCTCGGCGGCGTCGCAGCACCCCCATCCGTCGACCCTCGAACTCCTCCCGAGCGGGGCAAGGAAACTGGGGAACTGGCCTGCGCCTCCTGGAGTGCCGCGTCGTCGAACCCAGGCCACAGCCCCTCGAAAAACTGCAGTGCCCGCTGTGCGGCCTGCAGGCTCTGGCCGGGGCGCAGCACCGCGGTGTCGAACCCGGTCCGCGCCAACGGCAGCGCCATGTCCACCAGCACCTCGCCGGTGGCGCGCAGCTCGCCACGGTAGCCCAGGCGCACCCGCAACAACCGGGCCTGGGAATAGGCACGACCATCGGTCCATTTCGGGAACCGCAGCTCGACGCTGGCGAAGCGCGACAGATCGATGGCGAGTGTGCGCACGTCAAGGTCGTTGGGAAGCACCAATCCGGCGATCCCAGGCGTGGGCCAGGTCGCGCTGGCCGTCTGCCACTGCTCGGGCGTGAACAGGAGAAGCCCGCCTGCGCCCGGCGCCAAGTCCGTGGCGCCACGGGCGCCGTCTGCGGAAGTGATGAATTTCATGCGCGGAGATCCTCAAGAAAACGCAGGGCCGCCCCAAGTTTTCTTAACCCCCATGGATGGCGGGTCGGCTAGCTGACCTTGGGGGCGCTCATGCGAAGCCGGTCGGCCGCCCGGAGTTTTCGCATCTCCTTCGGGTGCGGACTGCTGCGGGGCAGCGGCCTGGGGGTGTTCCTGGGTCGCGATCGCGCGGCGCACGGCATCGGCCGCAGCCTTGAACGGCTGCGCACCGACGTGGCGGGCGAAGGTTATGAACAGCTCGCCGGGCTGGCGCTGCCGCAAATACAGGGCGATCAAGGCCTCGACCACATCCGGAACTTCCTCGGCCGCGAACGAGGGGCCGATGATCTTGCCGGGCGAGGCCGCACCGCCAACCTCCGAGCCATCGCCGCCGCCAACGGTGATCTGGTACCACTCGGCACCGTCCTTGTCGACACCAAGGATGCCGATATGGCCACTGTGGTGATGGCCGCAGGAATTGATGCAGCCGCTGATGTTGAGGTCGATGTCGCCGATGTCGAACAGCTCGTCGAGGTCGGTGTAGCGCTCGGTGATGGCCGCCGCGATGGGAATGGAGCGGGCATTCGCCAGGGAGCAGAAATCGCCGCCGGGGCAGGCGATCATGTCGGTCAGCAGGCCGATGTTGGGCGTGGCGAAGCCGGCTTCCCGCGCATCCCGCCACAGCGCATGCAGGGCGGCGGCGCTCACCCAGGGCAGCACCAGATTCTGTTCGTGGCTCACGCGCAGTTCGCCGTGGCTGTAGCGCTCGGCGAGGTCGGCGGCGGCGCGCATCTGCTGGGCCGTGACGTCGCCCGGCGCCTGGCCCGCGCGCTTGAGCGACAGGGTCACGGCGCGCAAGCCGGGGATGCGGTGCGTGTGCACGTTGCGCTGCAGCCAGCGTAGGTACGCCGGCTCGTGCGCGGGCGCTGTGGCAAGGGCAGCGGTCGCATCCGGCGCATCCGGCCGCACACCGTGAGGCGGCGCAAACTGCGTAGCCACGCGGTTGAGTTCGTGCAGGGTGATGAGGTGGGCGGCACCGCCCGGATCGCGCTGCAGGATGTCGGCGAACTCGCGCTCGACGGCCGCGGTGAAGCGCGCTCCTTCGGCCTTCACCAGCATCTTGATGCGCGCCTTCCAGATGTTGTCGCGCCGCCCATAGCTGTTGTAGACGCGCAGGATGGCCTCGACGTACACCAGCAACTGCTGCCAGGGCAGAAAATCGCGAATGACGTCGCCGATCATCGGCGTGCGACCCATGCCGCCGCCCACCTGCACGCGAAAGCCGATCTGGCCGTGCTCGTCGCTCAGTGCCTGCAGGCCGATGTCGTACCAGCCGGCGGCGACGCGGTCTTCGCGCGCGCCGCTCACGGCGATCTTGAACTTGCGCGGCAGGTAGGCGAACTCGGGGTGCAGGGTGCTCCACTGGCGCAGGATCTCGCAGAACGGCCGCGGATCGACGATTTCGTCCGGCGCGATGCCGGCGAACACATCGCTGCTGATGTTGCGCACGCAGTTGCCGCTGGTCTGGATGCCATGCATGTCCACCGCGGCGAGGCGGTCCATGACGTCGGCGCTGTCGGCCAGGGCGATCCAGTTGTACTGCAGGTTCTGGCGCGTGGTGAAGTGGCCGTAGCCACGGTCGTATTCCTCGGCGATGTCGGCCAGGGCGCGCAATTGCTGGCTCGCCAGCGCGCCGTAGGGAATGGCCACGCGCAGCATGGGCGCATGGCGCTGGATGTACCAGCCGTTTTGCAGGCGCAGCGGCTTGAACTCCTCGTCGCTCAGGCTGCCGGCCAGATGGCGCTCGAGCTGGTCGCGGTATTGGGCGGCACGGGCGCGAATGAAGCGGCGGTCGAAATCGGTGTACTGGTACATGGCGCTCAGGCAATGATCTTGAAGCCGGCGAACGCCAGCGTGGCCGAGAGCAGCACGCGGGTCATGCGCTCGGGAAGAAAACGGGTGAGTTGGGCGCCGAGCCAGATGCCTGGAACCGAGCCGACCAGCAGCGCCAGCACCAGCGGCCAATCGACATGGCCCAGCGCCGCATGGCCGATGCCCGCCACCAGGGTCAGCGGCACGGCATGGGCGATGTCGGTGCCGACCAGTTGCCGCGCCGTCAAACGCGGATAAAGCAGGAGGATGCAGAGCGAGCCGATGGCACCGGCACCGACCGAACTCAGCGTGACCAGCACCCCCAGCACCGCACCGAGGGCGATGGTCAAGCCCGGCTTGCGCGACGGCGGCAAGCGCGCTTCGAGCCGCAGCGCCAGCCGCTGCCAGAACCCGCGTGACATCACCGCGGCGGCGGTCAGCAGCAAGGCGGCGCCGAGGGCCAGGCTGAGCACGCCGAACCAGGCCTTGTCCGCACCCGAGGCATGCATCGCCACGAGGGTGGCGAGCGCCGCGGGCAGGCTGCCGGCGAGCATCAGCCCGGCAATGCGGCGATCCACATGCCCATGGCGGTGGTGCGCCACGGCCCCGGATAGCTTGGTCAGCGCGGCGAACCACAGATCGGTGCCGATCGCCACGGGCAGGTCGAGCCGGAACACGCCGAGCAGCAATGGCGTCACCAACGAGCCCGCGCCAACCCCCGTGGCGCCGATCAGGGCGCCCGCGGCGAGGCCGAAAAGAGTGGCTTGGGCATGCATCAGTGGAGCTTTTCTGGGGTTGATGATGACGGTCGAATCCTAGGGACGGGCCGCACCAAAGCAAACGACAGTCTTCTCATACCGATAGATGCCAAGCGATATAAGCAAGGAAATAAAACCTCAAGATGGACTGCGGCCATGTATCCAAGTTGTGAGCGGCCTTTATCCCTGGACACGGGGTTCTGCGCGGAAATCGTTGGGCACCACCATCGGGTCAACGATCTGTTCGTTGGCGGCATCAGCGCCAACGACAAGCTGATCTACGTCGATGACGTGATCAAGGGTCGCCTGTTGGACTGTAAGATTTTGATCCAGCAAGCTGTCAACAACATCGCCGCGATGCGCTGCTACGTCGCATCGAAGCTCGGCGAGGAGGTCGATGTGCCAGATGAACTGAAGGCATGCATGACGCCCAAAATCACTTGGGATGGCCCGAAGTTTGGGCCAGTCAACTTGGTGGACGGTGTCTCCGGCTGTTCCCCGAGTTCCTGGTGCAGCTTTGCATCATGCACATGGTGTCGCGCGTTACCACCAAGCTGGACGCCGCGAGCGTTGGAGTGAGCATAAGGAAGTTGGCTGGATAGACACTCCATGCCGACATTGCCGATTCGCCCCGAATGGAAAGCAAGAAGCTCCCTGTTCAAGGGCGGATAGATCGGCGTATCAGTTTGCAAAGAATGAGGCTAAGTCACTCACCTGGTCGTCGCTGGTGAAGGCGAGCAAGGGAAGGTCCCACGACTCCTCGATCGTCTTGAGCATCGAATAGTGATTCGTCGCCTGATGATCCACCATGTGATATGGATGCATGCTGGAAATCGCGATCAGCGGCACATTGGCTCCCCCGTAGACGCCACCTTGTGGGAAGACCTGCGCACCCGGTTGCAAAATAGGGCTGTCCGGAGCGCCCTGAGTATTGGCCCAGCCTCCGTTAGCCGTGTTTCCGTCGTAGTCGCCCTCGTCCCAGGTGATGAAGATGACGTTGTTGCCGTTGTTCCAGATCGGCGACTGCATGATCGCCTTGACCATCTGACCAACGAATGCGTCGCCCTGGCTGTAGAGCAGTTGGGTGTTGCTGTAGGGGCACGCTGAACCTGACATGCCGTGCATGTCATGACAAACGTCAGGGGTGATCCAAACATACTTGGCAACATCACTGATACGAAGGGCTTGGGTCAGATTTCGAAGCGGCTGAACATGCGATGCTTCCTGCGGGTTGGCGTAGACGTTCTTGAACAGCATGAATGGATCATGCTTGAGGACGTACAAAGCAGAGCTTGCACCCCCAGCAGAAAACTGCCCCGTGAATCCCGCATAGGGGATCGATTGCATGTACGCCGCCCAAGAGATGTGGCGCGCATTCAGGGAATCGACGATGTTGCTGTGATTGAACTGCTGTGTCGGATCGTCGCTCTGGCTCCACCAGTTCGAGCCCGAAATCGCGGCCACGTAGTTGGGCAAACTCGGGTGGGTGACACCGTAGTAGTTGTCGGCGTAGCCGAAGGTGTTGATCAGGCGGTTGATCATTGGCATCTGGGGATTGCCAACCACGTTCTGGGCACCGGTGTTTTCCATCATGATGATGAAGACGTGGTCGAACCGCGGAATTTCGCGCTCGTGGTCACGGCCATGCATTGCATCAGCGCTGGCAGAAACGGCAAGGGACAGCATTGCAGCGGCGAGCAAAGTCTTTCCAAACTTGAGATTCATGGATTCCTCCGATGAGTGGCACAACTGGGAACTCGTACGCTAGGTATCGCGCGTGTCAGGCCCATGAAGGCAAGAGCCAAAGATGCAATCGGATGCAACAGTGAGATCGTCGACGTGTTTTTTCGCATTCGTACCCTGGTCAGGGGCGCGCGCGTGGATCGGCCTTCGGGCGATCACCTCGCCCGCACGGCGCCTCAGGTGCTGGACAACCAAGGGTCTTGCCGCTCCATCGGCACAGGGGCCGGATATAGCCCTCGCATTCGAGTTTGCGCGCCAGCGCTGGCTGATCGGTTGACGCTCGTGCCCGACGACGAGCACGAAGCGTCTGCCGCTGCGGGTGGACGCTGCGCTGCGGGCGCCTGCGGCAACGAGCGGGATCAACAGAGCGGAGGGACGGTCTTCACACATGCGAATCTCCGGATGACGTGGGCAACCTTGCGGACGCACCGCGAGCGCGTCCGGAGCCAGGTCATCGTCCTCATGGAGAGGTCGTTTCGGAAGATGCATGGCAGACGCCGCGCGACGAAAATCAACGGGTTCAGCGCCACACAGCATCGTCGGCGGCGATGAAGGCCTCGATTGCCCGGAGCATCCAGCGGTGATGGTGCTCGAGCAGCCAAGTCATGCTCAGAACCCCCAGGCCAGCCAGCCAGAAGCTGACCAGTCGGGGGCTGTCGGCCGGCAGCCAGGCCAGAATGCCGACCCAGATCAGCAAATTGACCCCCGCAGCCCAGGCCCAGCGGCGTGCCTGCGTCCAGGGATGCCGGATCGAGGCGTCCAGCACCTCGGGCCGCCACGGCGCCAGCACGCTGCGCAAGGGCAGGGCCTGGACAGCAATCC
Source organism: Thiomonas sp. OC7 (assembly GCF_900634595.1). Lineage (NCBI taxonomy): Bacteria > Pseudomonadati > Pseudomonadota > Betaproteobacteria > Burkholderiales > Thiomonas > Thiomonas sp. OC7. Next base: position 3,613,009 of record NZ_LR131953.1, read on the forward strand.
CCGCGTTGCGATACAGCGCCCGCCACCAGGCATCGGCCCGCCCGAGTTGCAGCACCCCATGGCCGTACAGCAGGCCGATGGCCAGGCTCAGGGCCAGCAGCAGGTGGCGTCCTTCCGCCGAGCTGCCCACCAAGACATGACCGGCCACGGCCAGGGCGATGACCAGAGGCGGCGTGCACAGCGTCACGACGACCATGCCAGCCAGCAGGCGGTGTGTGGCGCGGAGCCGGGCCTGCTGCAGCGGCATGCCGGCGCGGGCCGCGCGCTGTGCCAGGCGCCGGCACCCGCGCACGCCGGCTGCGGCGTCGCTCCAGAACAGGGCCAGGGTCAGGTCGCGCAGCCGAGCAGCGAGGCCTGCATGCGGGAGGGAAGCAGAGTCGGAATCGAAATCGAAATCGGTTTGCATGGTGATCTCCAGAAAAGGTTGGTGATCACCATCACAGCATGCGATCTGCGCGATGCAAGTCGCGCTCAGGGGGCCGGTTCAGGTCTGCGGCGGCCACGCAGGCCCTGGGCGGTTCTGCGCACGGGACAGGCGTGCGCGGCGTTCTTCGCGTCGCAGCTCGCGTTCTTCGAGCCAGTCGAGGGTGACGGCGACCAGCAGGCCAAGAGGGACCGCGGCGAAGACGATGAGCACCGGGATGCGTCGGGATGGCATGGCGAAATATCCCTGAAGGGCCGTGCAGGATAGGCGATCGGCTTGGGATTTGCGGCCGGCCGTTCGTGTGGTCGCCAATGTCATGTGCTGCGGATGAATTCAGATCGGCCGGGTGATGCGGCGTGGCAAGGCGCGGCGATGAATCAAGCTCGTATCCGTGGGTTGCTCGTAGGCTTTCTTGATGGGCTTCTGGGGGGGTAAATCCCCACCGTGCCAAGTACTTGCCCACCGTGCGCACGGGCGCTTGATGCCATGCTGCCGCTCGATGAGCAGGTCCACGGCAGCACGGCTCCCTGGGCAGAAATCCATCCTCAACTGCTCGGGGCGCTTGTCGATCATGGTGCGACGTGTCTGCTCTTCTTGCTCGGGCTTCAGTACACGCCCGGCACCCGGCTCACGTCCCAGCGGGGACGGCCGAATGGCTGACAGTTCAATCTTCATAGGACCGAATCAATAAGCATTCAGATAGCCGGGTTTGCGCGGCAGGTGCAACGTGGCCTCCAGGCCGCCATCCGGGTGGTTGCGCAAGGTCACATCGCCACCGGCCGCGCGCGCGATGTTGCGGGCGATGCCGAGCCCCAGGCCGGTGCCGCCGGTCTCGCGGCTGCGCGATGCTTCGAGCCGGTAGAACGGCTCGAACACCTTGCCGAGTTCGTCTGGCGCGATGCCAGGGCCCTGGTCCCGGATGCGAAGGGTGAGGGCCGCGGGGCCGTCTTCGACGATGATGCGCGCCTGCCTGCCGTAGAGGATGGCGTTGTCGATCAGGTTGGAGATGCAGCGTTTGAGCCGCTCCGGGTCGCCGACATAGGGGGCCCGTGCGCGACCTTCGATGAGAACCTCGCGGTGCATGTCCTGGTTGTCCGCCTGCAGGCTTTCGAGCAGCGCCGTGATGTCGATCGGCCGCGCCACTTGGGGTGGCTCAAGCCCGCGCATGAAATCCAGCGTGTGCGTCACCATCAGCTCCATCTCGCGCAAATCCTTGTCGAAGCGCTGGCGCAAGTCGGCGTCTTCCAGCAGTTCGGTGCGCAGGCGCATGCGGGTGATGGGCGTTTTCAGATCGTGCGACATGGCGGCGAAAATGCGGGTGCGGTCCTGAATGAAACGCACCAGGCTGGACTGCATGATGTTGAACGCATGCGCGGCACGCCTCACCTCGGTCGGCCCGGTCTCGGGCAGCGGCGGGCGGTTGATGTCCTTGCCCAGGGCATCGGCGGCGGAGGCCAGGACCGCCAGCGGCCGGGTCATCCAGCGCACCGCCGCGTACGACAGGACGAGCACCGTCAGCAGCAGCACCAACAGGGTCAGCAGCAGTCGCCACGGCGTGCTGGCCGGGCCTTGTGGCAACTGGGTGTCGAAAGCGACCCAACTGCCGTCGCGCAGTTGCACCTGGGTCAGGAACATCAAGCCCGATGCCATGAAGGGCCTCATGGCCTGCATATCCGGCATGCCCGGCATGCCCGGCATGGCTGCCGACATCGCCGCTGCCATGCCCGCATGTTCGCCCATCATGCCCTGGCGGCCGGACTCGAGCCCGGATGGCCTGGCGCCCGGCGCGGCCTGCCGGACGGAAACCCGCAGCGGCCGCGCATCGCCTAACGCGACATGCAGCGCAGCCGAGAACATGGCGGCATGCGGGTTGTCCAGCGCCGCGGCACTCGGCGCCTGCGGCGCTGCCTCCAGTCTTACCACCTGCGGCGGCACGCTGAGGATGGTGACGATGCGCTGCTGCTCGGCAGGGCCGAGGGAATCGAGCAGCTTGACGATGTCGGCGATGCGCTGCGCCGACTGCATGCCGCTGCTGCGCAACAGCAGGCGATCGCGCTCGGCGAAATTGATCGAGGCGCTCAGGATCTGGGCGAGCACCAGGCCGCTGAACAGGATCAACATCATCCGCCCGAACAGCGACGCCGGCAGCAGGCGCATCAAGCCGTTCCCTCGACCGGGGCCGACAAGACATAGCCGGCGCCGCGCACGGTCTTGATCAGGGCGGGGTCGCGCGGGTCGTCGCCCAGGCGCTGGCGCAAGCGGCTGACCTGCACGTCGATGCTGCGATCGAGCGGATCGGCCTCACGGCCCTGCGTCAGATCGACCAACTGGTCGCGGTTGAGCACCCGGTTCGGGTGACTCAGAAAAACCCGCAGCAGCCGGTACTCGGCGCCGCTCAGCGCGACCACCACGCCGGCGGGCGAAACCAGGTGGCGATGCGCGGTGTCGAGGGTCCAGCCGGCGAAGCGCACCTGGCGCGCCTCTTCCGGCTGAAGATTGCGCGGCAGGCTGCGGGCACGACGCAGGATGACCTTGATGCGCGCCAGCAACTCGCGCGCGCTGAAGGGCTTGGGCAGATAGTCGTCGGCACCCATTTCCAGGCCGACGATGCGATCGGTTTCCTCGCCGCGCGCCGTCAGCATCAGGATGGGAATGTCGGACTTGGCGCGCAAGTTTCGGCACAGGGTCAGGCCGTCGTCGCCTGGCAGCATCAGGTCGAGCACGATCAGGTCGACGCCGGAGGCCAGCAGCGCGCGCTCCATGGCCTTCCCATCGCCAACAGCCGTCACGCGCAAGCCGTTCTTCTGCAGATAAGCGCTCAGCAGGTGGCGAATCTCGGCGTCGTCGTCGACGATCAGGATGTGGTCGGAGGTTTCCATGCGCCGATTTTGGCCGGCTGGCCGGGTGCCCAGGAAAAAACAATGTAACGCAGCATGTCAACGCCAGGATTGCGGGCAGTGCGATACAAAAAAGTGTTTTGTTGACATGGCGCGCTTACATGCCGAGGCTGAAATGGGAACCGTTGCGAAGGACTTCCTTCCATCTGGCCCGGCGGGATCGTCCCACGGACCATTCGCTCAATTCAGACAGGAGCAGCACCATGAAACGCAGTCAGAAAGTCATTGTCGGCATCACCGCCGTCTTGTCCGCCGCCGCCATCGGTACGGCCTTTGCGCAATCCGGCGGCATGGGCGCATATCGCATGTCGGGCGTCGCCGCCGGCATGGAGCCGGGGTCCATGATGGGTGGAGGCATGATGGGCGGGGGCATGATGAGCGAGGGCATCATGGGTCAGCGCGGCATGGCCGAAGGCATGATGCATTGGGGTGATACCGCGGCGATGGTGGACAGCCATCTGGCCGACACCAAGGCCGCGCTGAACATCACCGCCGCGCAGGAACCCGCCTGGCAAGCCTTCGCCACCCAGGCCAAGCAGCAAGCCGAGGCCATGCAAACCATGCGCGGCAAGCTGCGGGAGGCGAACGCAACCGCCCCCGATCGCATGCAGGCGCGCACGCAGTTGTTGCAGCAACGCCTGACCGGCATGGAGGCCATGACCAAGGCCTTGAAGCATCTCTACGCCGTGCTGAGTCCCGAGCAAAGGAGCATCGCCAACCAGCGCCTGGGCATGATGGGCGGACAGCAGATGGGATTTGCCGGCCATGCCGAGTGAGTGCCTGTGAACGTTTCAACTTCCGCGATGATCTCAACGCATCGAGACGCCCATGCGCTGCGGACGGGCGCGACGAGTCGATTCGAGCCGCCGTTTGTTTGTTGGGACGAGCTTGGCGTTGATGCAGGGCCTGGTGGAGCGCAAACGCAGCCCGCGCCGACCCTTGCCGGCCTCTCAGGGCGCGAACGCGAAGTTCAGCGCCATCATCCGCTTCAAATTGTGGGCCAGCGCATGCCACAGCAACACGGCGCGCGCCTTGATCATTCCGCGCACGTTCAAGCGCTGCAAGCCGCGGTTGCGCAAACGGGCGTTGGCGCACTCGATGCTGGCAGCACGTTCCTTGTAGATTCGCTTGGCCGCCTCGGTGCCCATGCGCTGGCGCCACTGGCCCAGCGCCTGGCTGTCGCCGGGCAGCGCAGCATAGCGATCACGTTGCGGGGCCTTGGGCGCCACCACAGGCGCGAACGCTTGGGTGGCGCGCGCATCGAGTTCCTCGATGTGCGCGTGCTGGGCAAAGCCCCCATCGGTCAACCACTGCGCGGGCACTTGACCATAGCGGTCCTGGTGCTGCGCGTGCATGGGCAGCATCTGGTTCATGTCGCTGCCCGAGTTGATGAGGTCCACGCCGGTGATGATCAGGGTGGCGGTGTCCACCGCGAGTTGCGCATTGAACGCCGGGCGAAAGCCCCCATCGGCCATCTTCATCACACGCGCCTCGTGGTCGGTGGTGCTCACGCGCGGCTGCTTGGGTTTCTTGGCGCGCCTGGCCTCGTTGGGTTGTTCCTCGGCGCATTGCTCGCCCACGGGTTGCGTGGTCGGGGCCGCCTGGGGTTGCGCCGGCTCGTCTTGTGCCCTGTCGGCCTGCGTGCTGTTGGCTCGGGCCTTCTTGCCCTTGCCCGAGAGGCTCTTGTCGATCTCGGCCATCGCCTCGATGGCGCGCGCAATGCGTTGTTCGCGCTCGGTGGCCGCACGCTGGCGCGCCGCACGCACGCGGCGGGTGCCGGCCCCCGGATCGTCGCCCACCTCCTGCTTGAGTGCTTGCACCTGGGCCTGCGCGTCTTGCATGAGTTGCTCCAAGGTCTCGCGGCGCCGGAAGCTGGCCGCACCCGCCTGGGCGCGCACGCGCATGCCGTCGTGGGCCACCCGGTTCATGCTGACAAGCCCCTGCGACAGCAGACCCGCCACGCTGCGGGTGAGTTGGCCGTCCAACCACTGCGCATGTTCGACCCGGAAATCGCCCAGCGTGTGGTGGTTCACGCCCACCCCGCCGCACAGCCAGCGGTAGGCGTCATCCCTGTCGCACAGCCGACCCAGTTCGCGCGCCGAGCCCACACCGTCCAGCGTCGCGTACAGCCACAGACCCATCAGAATGGCCGGATCAATGGGCGCGCGTCCGACGCCGCCCTCAACGGCGCGGATCTGTCCGTGCAGGGCTTGAAGATCGAGCGACTGCACAAAGGCCCAGACGGCACGGGCCTGATGATCGGCCGGCAGCGTCGAGTCAAGATCGCAGGCCCGCCATTCGACTTGGTTGCGCATCGCGCTTTGCTCCCGCGGCGTCCCTTGGGGCTTACTGCGCTTCAGAGCAGCCGCACTGTCCGCAGGGACCGCCAAGCCCTCAAACAGGGCACCCGTGTGCCCGTTCGTTCCCGCTTCGTTCGTGATATTGCTCATGCCCAAAGACACGCAGCATTCGTGCCATCAAAATCAAATGTTCACAGACTCTGAGATCAACGGGCGGCTGAGCGCCTTGGCGCTCGGCTCACGCCGCAGTTCGATCCGTTACCAAGCGCAAGAGTCATGTCGACGGCAAGTCCAGCACAGTCCTATTGCGCACACCGGGGCGGTGAGTCGAACGCTTGGCTCGCCGCCTCCGAACCCGGCGTGGCCTGCAGCCCCGGATGCAAGGCGGCTGAATGTACCAACGCCGGACGAGCACCTCGATCACGAGCGGGACGAGAAAGCCAAGGAAAAATGCCGGCGCCTGCTCCAGGCTTTTTGCGCTGGCGTTTCCGTCAGCATTTTCAGCCCCAGCATGACAGCCACACCAAGGGAAAATCCGGCCATCGTGAGGAGCGGCAACGCCCGGCGCATCACTTCGAGCAAGAGTTTCGTCGCAAGCGCAGCAAAAAATGGTCGCCGGGACCGAGCATTTTGTTGGAAATTGCGCATGCCCTCCTCACCAGCACACTTGGGCGGTCAAGAGAGCTTTGCAGTCTCAGTCGAAAATTTCTTTCCAGAACGATTTGCGGCCCTGCATCGGGCCATAGCGCCCCTGATGTTTGCCACCGCCGTGGTGGCCGTCGTTTTGGCCATCACTTTCAGGCTGTGGCGATGAACGGCCCGCTTGCTGTGGTGCGTTGGCCGCCTCCTGTCGCTGGCTGCGCTCGATGATCTTGTCGAGTTCGCCGCGATCGAGCCAAACGCCGCGGCATTGCGGGCAGTCATCCATTTCAATGCCCTAGCGTTCAGTCGTCACCAAGGTGCTTTCCTTGCAGACGGGACATTTCATGACTGCATCTTCTTGTTGTGAAACCATGAACCCAGAACATCAAGCCGTTGCGCGGCGCAGCGACAGCAGCCGCATGCCGTTGAACACCACCAGCAGGCTGGCCCCCATGTCGGCGAACACCGCCATCCACAGGGTTGCCACGCCGCTCAGGGCCAAGGCGAAGAACACCGCCTTGATGCCCAGCGCGAGGGTGATGTTCTGCTTGAGGATCGCGGCGGTGCGCCGGCTCAAGCGGATGAAATCGGCGATCTTGCGCGGGTCGTCGTCCATGATGGCCACATCGGCGGTTTCCAGCGCGGTGGCGGTGCCGGCCGCTCCCATGGCGAAGCCGATGTTGGCGCGTGCCAGCGCCGGCGCATCGTTCACGCCGTCGCCGACCATGCCGACCGAGCCGTAGCGCGCATGCAGTTCGGCAACGGCGGCCTGCTTGTCCTGCGGCAGCAGATTGCCGCGCGCATCGGCGATGCCGAGCTCGACGGCAATCGCCCGTGCCGTGGCCGGGTTGTCGCCGGTCAGCATGACCGGCTCAACACCCAGCACCTTCAAGGCCGCAATGGCCTGCGCGCTTTGCGGCCTCAGGGTGTCGGCGACGCCAAACACGGCCACCGGGCCGACCGCGTCGCACAAAACGATGGCGGTCTTGCCGGCACGCTCCAGCACGGCAAGCTGCGCCTCCAGCGCGGCCGAACAGACCCCAATGTCTTCAGCCAGGCGGTGATTGCCCAGATGCCAAACCTGACCGGCGATGCTGCCTTTGACGCCGCGCCCTTGCAGCACGCCGAAATCATCGACAGGCATGACTGCGGCGCCCGGCTGCTGCGCGCGCCAACCGGCGACCAGCGCCTGGGCGACCGGATGGGTGCTGTGGTCATCGAGGCTGGCGGCGATCCGCAGGGCTTGCGCGATCGGCATATCGCCAAGCGGGATCGCATCGGTCAGCGCGGGCTTGCCGAGGGTCAGGGTGCCGGTCTTGTCGAGCGCCACGGCTTTGAGCAGCCGGCCGCCTTCGAGATGCACCCCGCCCTTGATGAGGATGCCCCTCCGGGCCGCCGCCGCGAGGCCGCTGACCACCGTGACCGGGGTCGACACCACCAAGGCGCAGGGGCAGGCGATGACCAGCATGACCAGGGCCTCGTACAGCCAGGAACTCCAGCCGCCGCCGCTCAGCAGCGGGCCGAGGATGGCCACGGCGATGGCGAAGACCACCACCGCGGGGGTGTAGTAGCGCGCGAATTGATCGACGAAACGCTGGGTCGGCGCGCGCTGTGACTGCGCGCTCTGGATGGCCAGGGCGATGCGGGCCAAGGTGCTGTCACCAGCCGAGGCCGTGACGGTGGCTTCCACCACGCCATCGGCCACGATGCTGCCGGCATACAGCAGGTCACCCGCTTGCTTGTCCACGGGCAGGCTTTCCCCGGTGATCGGCGCCTGGTTCAGCGCCGCGCGGCCGGAGTCGACGCGTGCGTCCAGCGGCACCCGCGCGCCGGTGCGCACCCGGATGCGGCTGCCGACCGCCACCCCGGCCACCGGCTTGGACTCCCAGGCCTCGCCAGCCTTGACCTCGGCAGTTTCCGGCGCGATGGCCGTGAGCGCCTTGATCGCGTTCCTGGCACGCTCCAGCGACAGCGCCTCGATCGCCTCGGCCACGGCAAACAGGAACACCACCATCGCCGCTTCCGGCCACTTGCCGAGCGCCACGGCCCCGGCCACGGCGATGGACATCAGGAAGTTGATATTGAGGGTCAGGTTTCTGAGCGCGATCCAGCCCTTCTTGAGGGTGGGCAGACCGGCGCTGAGGATGGACACGGCGGCAAGCGCCATCACCATCCACGAGGCTTCTTGCCCGCTCGACCAGGCGATGACCTCGGCCGCGACGGCGGCGGCGCCAGCCACGGCGAGCAGACCTTTTTGCCTTCGGCTCAGGGCGGGGGGAAGCACGGACACCGGCGCATTGGCTTCCAGCAAATTGGGTGCCATGCCCAGCTTGTCCAGCGCCACGGCAATCTCCTGGGGCTGATCCAAGCGGTGATACACCGTGAGCTCCCGATTCACGAGGTTGAAGTCGAGCTGCACAACCCCGGGCATGGCCTCCAGCTTGTTGCGGATCAGGCGCTCCTCGGTCGGGCAGTCCATCTTGTCGATGCGGTAGCGCACCCGGCTGGTCCCTTCGGGTGCCGGATTGGTGTTGCACACCCCCGTGAGGCAATCGGTCTGTGTCGCCGGGGCGCAGCAGGCATCGGCCGCCGCGTGGGCATGGGTATGCGCATCAGGGCCGTGGTCGTGACCATGATCGTGCGCATGATCGTGGTCACATGCGGGCTCATGGTCTTGCGCCTGGACAGGCAGGCGTAACGCTGTGCTGGTGGGGTCGTGCTGGCTCATGATGGCGGATCTCGGTGAACAGTGCGATCATTGAACAGCCCGTACCTGCTACAGGGTCAAGTGCCTTGCACGAGAGGGGAATGCAACATGCGAATCGGGGAATTGGCGCGGCGCGGCCACTGCGATGTGGAGACGGTGCGTTTTTACGAGCGCGAGGGCTTGCTGGACGCGCCCGCGCGCGAGGGCAACGGCTATCGCAACTACACCAGCGCCCACCTGGTGCAGCTCAACTTCATTCGCCACTGCCGCTCGCTGGGCATGGGATTGCCGGACGTGCGCGTGTTGCGCAGCTTTCAGGAGCATCCTGAATCGGCGTGCGACGACATCAACCATCTCATCGACCAGCAGATCGCGCGCATTCATCATCAGGTCGAATCGCTGCGCTTGCTGGAGCAGCAGTTGCACGCGCTGCGCGAAACCTGCCAGGCCAACCGGACGGCGAGCGACTGCGGCATCATGCAGAACCTGCAGCACGCTGCGGCTGGCGAGCCCTGCGAATGTCATGCGGAACCCTAGATAGTATCGTCACGAGATATGGCATGATGGCGTTGTTCGCAACGACCGCGCTATTGAGATGCCAGAGACTCTTCATCGACACGACCTATCAGACAGGCACTGGGAATTGCTCGAGCCCCATCTGCCGGGGCGAGCGGGGGTTTGGGGTGGGGTTGCGCAGGACAACCGCCAATTCATCAATGCCGTGTTCTGGATTCTTCGCACGGGCGCGCCGTGGCGAGACCTGCCGGCCTCGTATGGTGGGTGGAAAAACACCCATCGGCGTTTTTGTCGCTGGCGTGACCAGGGCATTTGGGAGTCGCTGCTCGAGCAGTTCATTGAGGAGCCTGATTTCGAATGGCTCATGATGGATGCCAGCCATTGCAAAGTCCATCCGCACGCCGCAGGAGCGCGGGGTGGCAATCAGGCCATGAGCCGTACAAAAGGGGGCTCAACACCAAGATACATCTGGCCGTGGATGCGCATGGTCTGCCGCTCAGAGCGGTTATTACAGAAGGTACCCGAGCGGATTGCGCAGAGGCTGAGCGGTTGATGGATGGATTCAGGATGCAGTGTCTACTTGCCGATAAAGGCTACGACAGCGATGCCATCGTGGCGAAAGCCCAAGAGCAAGGTGCGCAAGCCGTGATTCCGCCGCGCAAGAACCGCAAGCAACCCAGGGCATATGACAAGGCGCTCTACAAACTGCGCCATCTGGTCGAGAACGCCTTCCTGCATCTCAAGCGATGGAGGGGCATCGCCACGCGCTACGCGAAAAACGTCGCCTCATTCGTTGCCGCCGTGCAAATTCGATGCATCGTCCTCTGGCTGCGCATCTCGTGACGACACGACCTAGCCTGATGCTGGTGACCACCCCATGCAAGCGCACGGATCGCGTACGGCTTTCATAGCTGGTGGGGTCGGCACTGATGAAGATCTTGCACATGGCTGGGCTCCAGGAGGCCGTGGGTTGGAATGCTACAGGCTGATGCGCGTGCCGAGCACGGCCAGGAACTGGCCGATCCACGCCGGGTGCGCTGGCCAGGCAGGCGCCATGACCAGGTTGCCGTCCGTCACGGCCGCGTCGATGGCGATGCCCACGTACTCCGCACCGGCCAACTCGACCTCGATCTGGCAGGCGGGGTAGGCGCTGAGCTTGCGGCCCTTGATCAAGCCGGTGGCGGCCAGCAGTTGGGCGCCATGGCAGATGGAGGCGACGGGCTTGTTGTTGGTCAGAAAGTGCCGCGCGATCTCGACCACGCGCGTGTTCATGCGCAGGTACTCGGGCGCACGACCGCCGAGCACCACCAGTGCGTCGTACTTGGTGGGGTCGATGTCCCCAAAGCTGGCGTTGAGGGTGAAGCGGTGGCCAGGCTTCTCGCTGTAGGTCTGCTGGCCCTCGAAGTCGTGGATCGCCGTCATCACGTGATCGCCGCTTTTCTTGTCGGGCGCGATGGCGTGAACGGTGTGGCCTACAGCCTGCAGAGCCTGGAAAGGAACCATCACCTCGTAGTCTTCGCCGAAGTCGCCGCACAGCATCAGGATCTTGCTCATCGTGATTGTCTCCATTGGAGCATGTGGTTCCACCATTGTTCGCTGTACACGCCTGAGCTGGTAGTAGCTGCTTATCGAGCGAGTCGTGGTTTCCCCGGAACTGAAGCGGATGTGTATACCGTTCGGATTTGACCAGTGTGCCGACGCATCGTTGATCCATGCGCCTTGGGTACATGTCCTCACTCGACAGGAAACACCCGCAATTCTTCCCTGGTCACCGCAATTTCGGCCCCTTGGTCAACCTGACGTCGGCGCGAACAACTCAGATGAGACATCGCCGACAACTACGATCGTCAACTTGCTGAGCAAGCTGTTGCAGCTTGACTCAAGCAAAAACGCCTCCGGAAACCCGAGGCGGTTCACTGGCGCCAATGCGGACCGAGCGACACACGCCCCCGACCGCTCGCTGACGACTGCCCGCTCGGGGCAGACCAATCCAATCTACCGCAGGCGACGACACCAGTTCCCAAGTTGAAGGATCACTCGCTCAGATAGCGCACGCCGGTCAGCTTTTCGGACAGCGCCCATAGGCGGCGCGCGGAGTCTTCATCGCGCGAGGCTTGGTTGGAGCCCACCTTCTTGGGGTAGCCCCGATTCCCGCCCATGCGGTCCGGACCGTAGTAATCGCCGCCGCGCACATCCGGCATGCTGGCTGCGTAGAGCTGGGGCAACGCACCCATTTCGGCGGATTGCGCCAGCAGCGCGTTGCCCATCCGCATGAACATCCGACCCAAGGCGGACTTCTCCATCGTGGGCCCGGCGGTTTGCAGATTGGTGGCGGCGTAACCCGGATGCGCGGCAACGCTGATCGCCCGGGCTCCCGCCTTGCTCAGGCGCCGCTGCAGCTCGTAGGTGAACAGCAGGTTCGCCAGCTTGCTCTTGCCATAGGCGTCCCACTTCTTGTAGCGCTTGCGCTCCCAGTTCAGGTCACCGAAGTCCATGCTGCGCGTCCAGTTGTGCGCAAGGCTCGCTGTGCTGACCACGCGGGCGGCGGATGCCACCAGCAATACATCCAGCAGCAGGCCGGCAAGAGCGAAATGGCCAAGATGATTGGTGCCGATCTGCATCTCGAAGCCTTGCTTGGTCCGCACCAGCGGCAGCGCCATCACGCCGGCATTGTTGTGCAGGATATCCAGCTTCTGATGCCTGGCTTTGAAAGCCTTCGCAAATGCAGCGATGGAATCGAGATCGGCGAGGTCGAGCGCCATGAACTCGAGCTGCGCACCGGGCACTGCAACCTTGATCGCGTTCATTGCAGACTCGGCTTTCTCGCGTCCCCGGCAAGCCAGCACCACCTGCGCCCCGTTGCGCGCCAGTTCGAGCGCCGTGTGAAACCCCAAGCCGCTGTTGGCGCCGGTGACGACCGCCAGCTTGTTCTTCAGATCCGGCATGTCGGCCGTTGTCCAATGGCTCATTGTTATTCCCGTGGGTGTGTTTGCATTGATGGGCAGTCGACCCAGAAATTGCGCGCCAGCGGCCGCCGTTGATCCCACTTGCCCTTCTTGCTGGCGAAATCGACGACGCCGCTGCCCTGATCCGCATCCGGCACCTGCCAGGCGCCGTTGACCGCGCCGGAGAGCGCGCCCGACAACGCCTCGAAGCCCTGCGCGGTGTACAAATCGCACTCCACTCCCCGATTGATGATGAATTTCAGTTGTCTCACGGCCTGGTGATTCTTCACCCGGAATACCTCCAACAAATGGTTCACTTCCGCATCGAGTGCACCGATCGGCACGACCCGGTTCCACAGGGTGAGGTCCACGGCGCGGCGCGCACCGTGCAAGGCGCCGATCAGGTTGATCTCCTTGCTCATGCGCCGACCGATCAGGCGCGCCATGCGCGTGGTGCCGCCCCAGCCCGGGGTAATGCCCACATCCACTTCCGGCATGCCCCAGAGAGCCCGCTCAGTGGCAATGACGAAATCGCAGGCCATGGTGATCTCCAAGCCGCCGCCGACGGCCATGCCGTCGACCGCTGCGATGGTGATCTTGTCCAACTCCTCCAGCGTATTCGCCATGTGCTGGTAGTAGCGCACGCGGCGCATGACGTCGTTGGCATTGCCCCACTTGGGCATTTCGGTGATGTCGTCGCCGGCGCAGAAGTGCTCCCCCGCGCCTTTGATGATCAGATAGTTGATGTCGGTGGCGTCGCGCGCCTTTTCGAAGGCGCCGACCAGTTCGGCGGACAAGGACATGGACAGCGCATTGCGCCGCTGCGGACGGTTCAGCGTCAGCAGCATGGCGTCACCGCTTTGTTCAATGATCAGATCGTTGCTCATCCGCTTGCTCCTTGAGTTCGGGATGTGTTGCAGCGACGGGCTTGCACCTGGGCGCACAACCAGTCACAATCGAATGAATAGTTACACAGACGCTATCAAAATGCAAGTTAATAAAAAGAAATCAACCGGATCACGCCCCGAGGTCCCGGTCGCGCAGCGACGCCCGCGGGTGGATTCGATCGAGCGCGTGCTGTCGCAGGTTGGCGACGCCTGGACCTTCCTGATCCTGCGGGAAGCGTTTTTTGGCGTGCGCCGCTTCGATCAATTCCAGACCACCCTGGCGGCCGCGCCCAACATCCTGACCGACCGTCTCAAAAAGCTGGTCGCCAACGGCCTGCTACAGAGGCATCAATATCTGGAGCGTCCTCCGCGCTTCGAATACGGGCTGACGGAAAAGGGGGTCGACTTGTACCCAGCTATCGTGCTGCTCATGCGCTGGGGTGACCGCTGGCTGGACGAGGACAAGGGGCCGCCGTTGGTGTTGATGCACAGGCCCTGCGGCAAGGTGTCACAGCCGGTTTTGGTGTGTGATCAGTGCGCCGAGCCGATCAACGCGCGCGACATGGACTGGAAGCCGGGGCCAGGGGCTGAGCCTTCAGTCTCTGCGATGGCGTAGGTTGGTCTGATCATCGTGTCCGTGTCCGAGTTCGACTCTACCGAGCAAGAGGCGTTGTAACTTGCACCAGGTCATCGATGACATCGGCGAGTGCGCCCTGATTGTTGCCGGAAGGCCGCTGGAGCGCATCACCCAGCTCACCGAGGCGCTACCCGAGCATCCCCCTGTACAAGATCATCGACTGGTTTGCACAGCCGCGGGAGATGGTCGTCCACCCGACCTACATCGTGTTCTACCGCGTGACGGCCACCAGCATCGACATGCTCGCCGTCACCCACGCACGCCGCCAGTCCCCGGCTTGAGTGCTCGAAAGTGACAACATGACGATATAGCGTGACGCACACCGTGCGCAAGGCCGATGAGAACGGCCACCCCATTGAGATCATCCGCACCATCTCGGCACGTCGCGCCGACCGCACCGAAAGGCAACACGATGAAGCGCAAAACCGTGAGCCACACGCTGAAGACTCTGCCGATCTTGACCGGCGCAGCATGCCAGGCTCAAGGCGCTGGCAGCCAAGTCCAACAGCGAGATCGACGCCAGCGACAAGCTGGTGCAGGCCATCGAGACGGTGTACCCCAAGAGCGGTCGTCGCGGTCGCCCGCCCATTGGCGCCGAACGCATGCTGAGGCTGTATTGCATCCAACTGTGGTTTGGCTTGAGCGACGAGGGCGTGGAAGACGCCCTGTACGACAGTGCGGCATTCCGGCGCTTCGTCGGCATCGATCTGCGCACCGAGCGCGCCCCTGACTCGACGACCTTGCTGAAGTTTCGCCGCCTGCTGGAAACCCACGACCTCACGCGCGCACTGCTCGACGGGGTGAACGCCGGCATGCAAGAGCGCAGACTGCTGCTCAAGCGTGGCACGCTGATCGACGCTACCATCATCGCGGCGCCCAGTTCCACCAAGAACGCGCAGGGCACGCGCGACCCCGAGATGCGCTCGACCAAGAAGGGCAACAACTGGCACTTCGGCTTGAAGCTGCACATCGGCGTCGATGCCGAGTCGGGGCTGGCGCATACGGGGGTGACCACCGCTGCCCACGCAGCCGATGTGTCGCATGTGACTGAACTGCTGCATGGCGAGGAAGCGGACGTCTTTGCCGATGCGGGTTACACCGGCGTGGACAAGCGCGACGAGGTCACGGCCGCGCAGCAAGACGGCCGGATCGCACCGAACGTGAACTGGCATGTGGCCACCAAGCGCAGCCTGATCAAGAAACGTCCCGACGGCCTGGGCAACCCAAGTTCGACGTTCTGAGCAGATTTCAGCGATGGTCGGCGGTTGATAGATGTGTTGAATCAATGGGTTGAATGTCACCGTGGGGTGTTTTTCCGAAACTGTTTGTAGTGGCACGTTATTGACGCGAAGTAGTCGGCCCTGCAAAATTCATCTGATGCCACCGAGATTGGCATGAGCGAACGCATATCTAAGCGCGTTGACATTACCGGACGCAGGGGAGCCCAGGAAGTGGGCCAACCCGGCCACGAATTCAGGGCGCAATAAAAGGACCTTCAGCCCCAGACGCACCATCGCCCGCAGCAACCAGCGCAGGTTGTAGCCCGCCGCGCAGAGCACCGCATGCAACGCATCGCCGGTGGCCCCTTGCAACCAGCAGCGATCCATCCGGTTATCCGATTTCAGATGCCCGATGGCCGGCTCCACCGCCTGCCGGCGTTTCAGCCATCGGCGCTGTTGCAGCGTCAGCGGCTTGTACTTGCCCCGGTGGATGATCTCCACGCCAGGGTTGTCCTTGTCCACGCCCCGATAGCCCAAGTCGACCACCACCTGCTTGGGCACTTTGCCCGTCCCCTCCAGCAAAATGCCCGTCTGTTCCAGTTGCGGGTTCAACACGTGGCCATCGTAGGGGTTGCCCGGGAAGGTCCGGGCGCCCACCATCAGCCCGCTCTGATGGGCGCCCGCAATGCTCGTCTTGACCCCGAACTCGTAGGGCTTGCGCGCCTTGCCCTTTGTGTACAGCGTCAGAAGAACCCAAGTCGGGACTGCTGCGGCGGCAGCTCAAAGCCGCATAGCTCAGTTGTGCAACGTCACGCTTCTTTTGCGGCCTTTCGCCGGCTATCCGCCGTCGGCGTTCCGGGCGTCGTGGCCGACGCGACGCGGACGATCGAGATCGCCGTGGACGATTCGATGCGCTTCACACCGGACGCGATGTAGGTGCAGCGGGGGCAGACCGTCCGCTTCATCCTCGTCAACCAGGGGAAGATGCGGCACGAGATGACCATCGGGACCATGGCCGAACTCCAGGAGCACGAGAAGATGATGGCGGCGATGCCCGACATGGCCAACGGCGTCGAACCCAACATGGTCGCCGTGCCGCCGGGAGGAAAGGGCGAACTGGTCTGGCACTTCGGCCAGGCCGGGGCGGTGGATTTCGCCTGCACCATGCCCGGCCACATGCGGGCCGGGATGCTGGGCAAAGTGCTGGTCCGGTAGCCCCGCATCGGGTCCGGCTTCGCCTTGCAAATTCATGACGCAGATGTCATGGGATGGTCATGCGCGGGACAGCGACGGATGCCTATACTCGGATCGAGCAATCGGAAATCGCGCACTGACTGCGGATGGGCCGGGTCTGCGATGCGCGGTGCAAGCTGAGGAGGGCAGGCTCATGGGCACACTGCTGTACTTACTGCTGATCGCCGGCGTGTTTTTCGTGATGATGCGCTTCGGTTGCGGGGCGCACGTCATGGGCCACGGCGGACACGAGGGCCACGACCGCGCTGGTGGAGGGGCTGGCGGCGCCTCCGGCGGCCCGGCGCCGGACAAGGCGGTCGACCCGGTCTGCGGCATGAGCGTGGACACCGCCACCGCCAGGTCGGCCGTCTACCGCGGCCGGCCGTACTGGTTCTGCTCCGCAGAGCACCGCGACCAGTTCGAGGCTGCGCCCGAGCGCTACGCCATGGCGGACCAAGAGAAGGAGCACTCCCATGCCCACTGAAACCTGGCGTCCCGCCAATCGCCCGCGCCTGCCGGTGGTCGCCCTTGGCATGAGCCTGGGGATCTTCCTGGCCATCACCTTCGCCGCCTGCGTCGGCTTCGATCTGCTCGTTCCCGGGCAGGCCATGTACCAGAGCTGGCTGAAGCTGCTGCCCGGATTCACCTGGCTGAGCTGGCCGAGCTTCCTGCTCGGCCTGGGCGAGAGCTTCGGCTACGGCTGGTACGTGGCGCTGATCTTCGGCCCGCTGTTCAACTTCTTCGCTGCCCGGCTGACCGAATGAGGCTGCGCCCGGAAGAGCTTCCCATGCACGCGATCCCACGCAAGTCTCCCCGTCGGTCCGCTACCCCGACGCAAGTCGCCGCTGCGCCCGCGCCGGTTCCCGCGCCTGCCGTCGCCGCAACGCCGGCGGCGCCGGAGCCGAACCCGGCACCGCCGGCAGCGGCCGGCTTCCTCCCGCTGGACTATGCGCGCGACGTCGTCGAGCGTTCGATCCTGTTCTGGGACACGCTGCGCCAGCGCGCCGACGACCTGATCGCCCACGAGCGCGCCGGCAAGCCGCCGCTGCTGGACTTCGACTACGAGACGCTGCTCGACGCGCGCCGCTTCGAGCGCCCGGCCAACTACGCACTGCTGCGCATCACCCGCATTGGCGAGGACCGCTGCGAGGAGTGCTGCACCGACGCGTCCAAGCCCCCGGTGATGATCGTCGACCCGCGCGCCGGCCACGGCCCGGGGATCGGCGGGTTCAAGCGCGACTCCGAGGTCGGCATGGCGATGCGCGAGGGCCATCCGGTGTACTTCGTCGTGTTCTTCCCCGAGCCCTGCCCGGACCAGACGCTGGCCGACGTGCTGCATGCGCTGCGGCGCTTCGTCGAGGTCGTGGCCGAGCGCCACCCCGGAACGCGACCCGTCCTCTACGGCAATTGCCAGGCGGGCTGGGCCATTGCCCTGCTGTCGGCGGACTGCCAGGGGCTGGCCGGGCCGGCGGTGCTCAATGGCTCGCCGCTGTCGTACTGGGCGGGCGAGCCCGGGGTCAACCCCATGCGCATCGCCGGCGGCTTCGTCGGCGGCGCCTGGATGACCCACTTGCTCGCCGACCTCGGCGACAGCCGCTTCGACGGCGCCTGGCTGGTGCAGAACTTCGAGACCCTAAAGCCGGAAGCGGTGTGGGAAAAATACGCCTGCCTGTTCGTCGCGGTCGACACCGAGCGCGACCGCTTCCTGGAGTTCGAGCGCTGGTGGGGCAGCTTCTACTTCCTCGGCCGCGAGGAGATCCTCTCCATCGTCGAGAACCTGTTCATCGGCAACCGGCTCGAGGAAGGCGGGGTGCGAATCTGCGACGGCTGCTTCGCCGACCTGCGGCGCATCCGCAATCCGCTGGTGATCTTCGCCTCGCACGGCGACAACATCACCCCGCCGCACCAGGCGCTGGGCTGGATCCCGGCGGTTTACGAGGACACCGCCGACCTGAAGGCCGCCGGCCAGCGTATCGTCTACCTGATCGACCCGCACGTCGGCCACCTGGGCATCTTCGTCTCGGCCAAGGTGGCGCGGCTGGAGCACCGCGCGATCCTCGAAAGCCTCGCCGAGATCGAATCGCTCGAGCCCGGCCTGTACGAGATGCGCATCGACAATCCCTCGGGCGATCCCGACTCGCGCAAACCGGCCTACGCCGTGCGCTTCGAACCGCGCGAGGTGGAGGACCTGAAGTTCCCCGCGACGCCCGAGGCGTTCGAGCGCGTGCGGCAGGTTTCCGAGGCCAACGAGCGTCTCTACCGCGACTGGGCCGGCCCGTTGGTGCGCGCTCTGGCCAACCCATGGAGCGCCGCGGTCCTGGAGAGACTGCACCCCATGCGCACCAGCCGCATGCTGCTGTCCGGGGAGTTCAACCCGTGGATGGGCGCGGTGCGCGAACTCGCCCGGCAGGTCGGGCAGCGGCGCAAACCCTTGCCGCCCGAGCACCCGCTGATGGCCAGCGAGAGCGACGCCGTGCGCCGGACGGGCGCGGCGATCGGTGCATGGCGCGAATGGCGCGATGGCCAGGACGAGCGGATGTTCGCCCTGCTGTACGGCGCCGGGCAGCCTGCCGCTGCCGCCAAACCCGCGACACGCAAAGGCGCGTCCCATGGTCGGTGAAGCAGCGTCGGCCGCGGCGCTGACCGCGGTCGGCACGGTATGAAGACGCGCACGTCCTGGATCGGCTTCAACGGCGTTCCCGCGGGGGAGAGACGCGCGGCCCGCGCGCTCGGCAGGTTCGCTGCGCCGTGGATGATCGGCATCGCCCTGCTGGCGATGCCCTCGTTCTACCTCGAGGACCTGCAAGGCAATGCCCTGTACGCAGGCTGGGGGCTGCGCATCGACGCGCTCATCTTCGCCGCCTTCGCCGCCGAGACCGCGCTGACGGCGACGCTGTGCCGCAGGCGCTGGCGCTACCTCGCGGCCAACTGGCTCAAGGTCTTCATCGTCCTGGTTTCGGGGCTGGCGCTGCTCGGCGCCAACCGGGGCTGGATGCCGATCGTCCACCTGCTCCACCTGCTCTACATCGCCCTGTGTTCGCCTGGCTGCTGGGCCATGTCCGCCGTGTGTTCTCCGACAGCGTGATTCCCTACGCTGTGCTGCTGGGGGCCGGAGCGGTGCTGCTGGCGGGAGTGGGCTTCTACCGGATCGAGCCGACCATCCGCACCTACGGCCAGGGCGTGTGGCTGGCGTTCACCACCGCAGCCACCGTGGGATACGGCGACTTCGTCCCGACCACCGCGGCCTCGCGGGCGCTGGCCGTGCTGGTGGTGACCGGCGGCTACGCGGTGTTTTCGCTCGTCACTGCGGGCGTCGCCGCGTTCTTCGTGGGCGAGAGCGAGAAGAAGGCGCAGTGCGACATCCAGGACGAGTTGCGGTTGCTGCGCGAGGAGGTACGGAATCTCCGGCGCGACCTCGCCGCTTCCCGCCCCCGCCTGTGCGAGAAAGCCCCGGCCGCGTCGGGGGATTCGAAGAGCCTATGATTTTCGGTGCAACGGTCCGGCCATTCCCACTTCCCCGAACGCATGAGCGCCTTGCGCATCGCTTTCATCGCCTTTGTGCTGGCAGTCTTGCCACTGCACGGCTGGGCGTACGCCGTAATGCCCGCGGCCGCCACGGCGATGGCTGGGACTGCATGCGGCCATGCGGCTCCAACGTTCGGACACGGGTCGGCCGCGCGCGCCACGAGCCTCGCCGCACCGCCGCGTCCGTTCGTGCGTCACGGCGCAGGCTGTCCTGCCGGCGGCCAGTCGACCTGCCATGTCGTCTGCGGACTGACGCTGGCGACGGTTTCGGCGCCGGCCGTGTCCTTCCTGCCGCCTGCCGCAGCGGCTGTGCCGCAACCCGACGACCAGCGCCTCCCCAGCGCGCCGCCCGACGCATCCTACCGGCCGCCCCGGGCCTGAATCTCCCGACGCCTCACTGCGGGGCGGCCATGTGGCCGTCCCTTCCGGGGGACGCCGGCATCCGCCGCGGCCGTCCCCGTGAACGATCGATCGAGGTTTTCCCATGCGCATTCGTCTGCGATCCGTCGTTGCGGCCGGCGTGGCCGCCGCATTGGTCGCCGTGGCCTATGTCGCGCTCACCGACCACCCGCCGGCGCCGGACGCGACCTTCGTCCTGCTGTCTGGCCGGAAGCTGACCACCACGCAGTTGCGCGGCAAGGTCTACCTGGTGAACTTCTGGGCGACCAGTTGCGCCACCTGCATCAAGGAAATGCCACAGATGATCCAGACCGACCAGCGCTTCAAGGGGCGGGATTTCGCCTTCGTCGCGGTAGCGATGAGCTACGACCCGCCGGACTTCGTCGAGCAGTACGCCCGCACGCGCCGCCTGCCCTTCGACGTCGCCCGCGACGCCGACGGCAGCGCGGCCCGCGCGTTCTTCGGGGTGCGGATGACGCCCACCACCTTCCTGGTCGACAAGCGCGGGCGCATCCTCAAGCGCATCCTCGGTGAACCGGACTTCCCGGAACTCCACCGCCTCATCCGCCGCGAGCTGGCCGCTTCGTGATAGGTGCGACCGACATGTCCCTTTTCTTCGAAATCGCCCTGGCCCTCGCCGCGGGCCTGCTGCTGAACCTGACCCCGTGCGTGCTACCGGTCATCCCGATCAAGGTCCGAACCATCCTGCGCGAGGCCGGCGAGGGAATCGGAGCGCGGGCCGTGTCCGCCGCCCTGTTCGCTCTCGGCTCGGTGTCGTTCTTCGCGGCGCTGGGACTGGCCACCGCGCTGCTGCACTTGCAGTGGGGGGTGTTGTTCCAGTCGCGCGCGGTGCTGGTCGGGCTGGTCGTGGTGATGCTGGTGCTGGCGGCGGCGAGCTTTTCCGCGCGCAGCCTGCCGGTGCCGGCAGCGGTCGCGCGCCTGCGCGGTGGTCGCCATCTCGAGCCGCTGGTGTCGGGTCTGGTCGGCGGCGTGCTGTCCACGCCGTGCACGGGCCCCCTGCTCGGCGGCGTGCTGGTCTTCGCCCTGACCCGACCGCCGGCGGACATTGTGACGCTGTTCGTGGCCATCGGTTCGGGGATGGCGCTGCCCTACGTCGTGCTGCTGCTGCGGCCTGCCCTACTCGCCCGGCTGCCGCGAGGCGGGGCCTGGGCCGAGGTGGTGCGCAAGAGCTTCGGCTGGCTGCTGCTGGGCGGCGCGGTCTTCTTCGCGCAGAGCCTGCTGCCGGCATGGGTCGCTGATGCAGCGTGGATTGCGTTTCTCGCCGCGCTGGTGCCGTGGGCCGCTGTCACCGCGCTGCGCGCCACTGACCGGCGCACCCGGTGGGCCGCGGCGCCGGCCATCGCCTACCTGGGCGCCGGGTTCTGGCCCGCTGCCGGACAGGGCATCCCCTGGCAGCCGCTGCGCGCTGGCGACGCCGGCGCCATCGGCGCGCTGCATCGGCCGGCGCTGGTCGAGTTCACCGCGCAGTGGTGCCTGAACTGCCGCATCCTGGAGAAGACCGTGTACCGCGACCCGGCGGTGGCGCGCGCCGTGCGCGCGGCCGGCGCCGTGCCGCTGCAGGCCGACCTCACCCGCCCCGACCCCGTCCTGCAGCGGCTGCTGGCGAAGTACGGCGGTGCCGGCATGCCGTTCCTGGCGATCCTCGATCGCAACGGACGCGAGGTGGGGCATCTGTCCGGGCTGTTCACCGCCGGCACGCTGATCGAGCGGCTTTCCACCCTGCAACCTGTTTCGACGGCCGGCATGGCCGCGCCGGTCGACTCCGCGTCGGAGGTGAGCGCGAGCGTCACTGCGGCAGCCGGCGGCGCGACGGTGATCCTGCACATCGCCCGCGGCTGGCACGTCTACGCCAATCCGCCCTCGGCGCCCTACCTGATCCCCGTGTCGGTGCGCGTGCTGAGCGACGGGCGCGCGCTCGACGGGCGGCCGAGCTATCCGCCCGGCACGACCATCGGCTTGCGCATCGACGGCCGCGACATCCTCGTCTACGAGAACGACGCGCGCATCGGCCTGCCCGGCCTGGCAAGCCTGCGAGGACAAGGACCTTTGCCTACCGCCGACGACCCTGAGCGCCGCGGTGCGGTGAGGCGATCCACTTTTTTCAGCTTTCTCTTGATCCCAACCGAAAAGGAGTTGCAATGAGACATTTCCCCACCCGGCGGCTCGCAGCCGCCTTGCTGGCCGCAGCCGCGACGATGCTTCCGGCCTGGGCTGCCGGCCCGGCGATGCCGGCCATGGCGGGCATCGCCGCCGCGGGCGCGCCGGTCGAGCTGATGCACGTGCACGGCCTGGCCTTCGGCCCCGACGGCACCAGGCTCTACATCCCCGACCACCACGGCGTGGCGGTGTACTCGGCGGGACGCTGGTCCACGCTGCCGAGCGCGTCCAACGACTACATGGGCTTTACCGCCACGCGCACGGCGTTCTACAGCAGCGGCCACCCGGCGCCGGGGACGAACGCGGTCAATCCCATCGGCCTGGTCAAGAGCACCGACGGCGGCCGGACCTGGCACACCCTCGGCCTGCGCGGCGAGTCGGACTTCCACGTCATGGCGGCCGGATACGCCTCCAACGCGGTCTACGCGATGGCCATGGAGCGCAACAGCCGCATGCCCGAGCCGGGGCTGTATGGCACGGTCGACGACGGCTTCGTCTGGAAGCATGCGGCCGCTGACGGCCTCGAGGGCGAGGTGTTCGCGCTGGCCGTGCATCCCACCGATCCGCGCATCGTCGCCGCGGCGACCAAGAGCGGGCTGTACCTGTCCACCGACGCGGGCGCGCATTTCCGCGCCGTCGCCGGCAACGCCCAGTTCCTGTCGGTGGCGTTCGACCTCGACGGCAAGCATCTCTGGTACGGCAGCTACGACGGCCAGCCGCACCTGACGCGCATCGCCTTCGCCGGCGGGTCCAGCGCGCCGCAGGCCGTCGCGCTGCCGCCGCTGCGGGAGGACGCGGTCGCGTACGTCGCGCAGAACCCGGCGCGCCGCGGCGAGTTGGCGATCGCCACCTTCCGGCGCGACGTCTATCTCTCCCTCGACGGAGGACGGAGCTGGAAGCAGATCGCCGCCGCCGGGCGCACGCGATAGGACGCTTCGCCTGCCCGCCGGCGCGAAGGCCGACCGTCGGCCGGCGGCGAACATGACATCGACGTCATGATCCGGTCATCTGCCTGAAAGCGCCGACCGCCTAGACTGGTCTTGCTGGGCCGCCGTCGGAGACGCGCGGGCTCCGCCCGATGGAGAGCGAACACCATGAACGATACGACCCATCTGCACCCGCACGAGGCACACCCCGGACCCGCGTTGAGCGCTCGCCCGGCGTCCGGCGGCACGCGCTACACCTGCCCGATGCACCCGCAGATCGTGTGCGACGCGCCGGGTTCGTGCCCGATCTGCGGCATGACGCTCGAGCCGCTCACGGTGCAGGCGCAGGACGAGGACAACCCCGAGCTGGCATCGATGACCCGGCGCTTCTGGGTCGGCCTGGCGCTCACCCTGCCGGTGCTGGCGCTGGCGATGATCGACTACCTGCCGGGGATCCACGCCGCCGCGCTGCCCGGCGCCGCGGCCTATCCCTGGATCGAGTTCGCTCTCGCCTCGCCCGTGGTGCTGTGGGGCGGCTGGCCGTTCTTCGTCAAGGGCTGGCGTTCGGTGGCGACGTGGAACCTCAACATGTTCACCCTGATCGGGCTGGGCGTGGGCGTGGCCTACGCCTACAGCGTCATTGCCCAGGTCGTCCCGCAGATCTTTCCGCCGGCCTTCCGCGACCCCGCCAGCGGCCACGTGGACGTGTACTTCGAGGCGGCCTCGGTGATCGTCACCCTGGTGCTACTCGGGCAGGTGCTCGAGTTGCGCGCGCGCAGCAGCACCAACGCGGCCATCCGCGCGCTGCTGGGCATGGCGCCCAAACTGGCGCGACGCATCGCGCCCGACGGGACCGAGGCCGACGTGCCGCTGGAGCAGGTGCAGGTGGGCGACCGGCTGCGCGTGCGCCCGGGCGAGAAGGTTCCGGTCGACGGCGTCGTCCTCGAAGGCGCGTCCTCGGTGGACGAGTCGATGATCACCGGCGAGCCCATGCCGGTGGAAAAAGGTGCGGGCGACAAGGTGGTCGGGGCCACCGTCAACAGCAGTGGCGCGCTGGTCATCCAGGCGCAGCGCGTGGGCGCCGACACCCTGCTGGCGCAGATCGTGCACATGGTCTCGGAGGCCTCGCGCAGCCGCGCCCCGATCCAGAAGCTGGCCGACCTGGCCTCGGCGTACTTCGTCCCCGCCGTGGTCGTGACCGCCGCGCTCACGTTCGCCGTCTGGGCGGTGTTCGGGCCGGCGCCGGCCATGGGGTACGCCGTGATCAATGCGGTGGCGGTGCTGATCATCGCCTGTCCCTGCGCGCTCGGCCTGGCCACGCCGATGTCGATCATGGTGGCCACCGGCAAGGGAGCCGCCGCCGGGGTGCTGTTCAAGAACGCCGAGGCGATCGAAACCTTGCGCCGCGTCGACACCCTGGTGGTCGACAAGACCGGCACGCTCACCGAGGGCCGGCCGCGGCTGCAGGAGGTGATGCCGACGCAAGGCTTCGCGGCCGACGAGGTGCTGCGCCTCGCGGCCAGCCTGGAGCGCGGCAGCGAGCACCCGCTGGCGGCGGCCATCGTGCAGGGTGCGCAGAACAAGGGACTCGCCCTGGAGCCGGCCACGGACTTCCAGGCCGCGCCCGGCAAGGGCGTGACCGGGACGATCGCGGGCGCGCATGTGCTGCTGGGCAACGCGGCGCTGCTGTCGGCCAACGGCGTGGGCACCGCAGCGCTGGCCGCGCCGGCCGAGGCGCAGCGCGCGCAGGGGCGCACCGCGATGTTCCTGGCGGTGGACGGCCAGGCCGCCGGGCTGGTGGCGGTGGCCGATCCGGTCAAGGCGACCACGCCCGAGGCGATCCGGCAACTGCACGCCGAGGGCCTGCGCATCGTCATGCTCACCGGCGACAGCGAAACCACGGCCAAGGCCGTGGCACGCGACCTCGACATCGACGAGGTCATCGCCGGGGTGCTCCCGGACCAGAAGGCGCAGACGGTCAAGCGCCTGCAGGCCGAGGGCCGCTTCGTCGCCATGGCCGGCGACGGCATCAACGACGCCCCGGCGCTGGCGCAGGCGCAGGTGGGCATCGCCATGGGCACCGGCACCGACGTGGCGATGGAGAGCGCCGGCGTCACCCTGGTCAAGGGCGACCTGCGCGGCATCGTGCGCGCCCGGCGCCTGAGCCGTGCCACCCTGCGCAACATCCGGCAGAACCTGTTTTTCGCCTTCGTCTACAACAGCCTGGGCGTGCCCGTCGCTGCGGGCATTCTGTACCCGTTTTTTGGCATTCTGTTGTCACCGGTGATCGCGGCGGCGGCGATGTCGTTCAGCTCGGTTTCGGTCGTGGCAAACGCCCTGCGCCTGAGGCGCGCGCGCATTTGAAAAACTGGGCCCAGGCCAGACAGGCCTCTCTTTCATCGTTCATTGGAGAATCGTCATGAGTTCTTATGTGTTTACCGTCACGAGCAACAAAGACTTCGAGACCACGGTGCAGGCCGCGACCGATGCATTGAAAGAGGAGGGCTTCGGTGTGCTGACCACAATCGATGTGGCGGCGACGCTCAAGGCCAAGCTTGGGATCGATGAGCGCCCCTATCGCATCCTGGGCGCCTGCAATCCCCACTATGCCCACCAGGCATTGAAAGTGGAGCCCGACATTGGCGCGCTACTGCCGTGCAATGTCGTCGTGCGAGAGGAACCAGACGGAAAGGTCAGCGTGGTATTCATGGATCCGGCCGCCGTGCTCGGCATGGTCGGGCAGTCTGAAATCGACCGGCTCGGAGGGGAAGTGCGCACCAAACTGCTGCGTGTCGCCCAGTCCCTGCAGTCGTAAGTACAGCGCCGCCAAGTTTTTGGCTCGTTGTGGGGGCTCTCGCATTCGGATTGAAGGAGCGTCATCGTGGGATATGGCTATGGAATGATGGGTGGTTGGGGTGGATTCGGCCTGGGGTGGGTGTTCATGGTGCTGTGGTGGGTCGTGATCCTCGCGCTCGTGGTGGGCTTGATCCGATGGCTGTTTACGGGCCACGCAAACAGTTCAGAGTCACGCCCGGTAGACAAAAAGCACATGGACATCCTCAAGGAACGTTATGCCCGCGGGGATATTGACCGCGAAACCTATGAGCGGATGCGGCGCGAGCTGGAAAGTTGAGGTGCATCATGAGCAAGATTTCAAAGTGGGTGCTCGCGCTTGGCATCGTGCTGTTCGCCTACTACTTGGCGCTGGTTCCAGAATTCGGTCCGTTTCCCTTCTGGGGGCAGCGATGGGAAGTCGGCGTCGCACAGGCGCCGTGGCATGAAAATGGGCCTTGGCCCTACGGCATGGGCATGATGGGTGGTGCCCTCCGGTATTGGGAGCGTCCAGCCCCTCGCGACAGACCGTATGGCGGGTACGGCATGATGGATGGAGCTGCACCATGGGCTGGACGGGCCTGGCAGGCAAATCTGACGCTTGCGCAGCAGGTCCGCATTGGACAGATCCAGGCAAGCGCTCTGCGTCAGGAAGGTGCGTTGCAGGCGCAGCTCTACGCCGCAAGAGCAAATTTGCTGGCCTTGAATTCAGCAGCCAAGCCCGACCCGAAGGCTCAATCTCAGGCAGCGACAAGCGTCGCGGATACGTTACGCCAGCTTGTTCAGATCCGCCTGCAGGCAGAGCAACAGATTCAGACGGTTCTCGCGTATCCTTCGAAACCCCCATCGACAACGGCCTCTGGCACTGCGCCGTAGACTGAAAGCCGCGACGCACTGACCGCGACCTGGATACTTTCGGAGCTGACGGGTTTCACAGAATGTGCCCGGCCGGCAGGTCGACGCTGAAACACGTCATTCCGGATGTAGAGGTGACCGAGACTTTCCCAGCGTGGGCCTCGATGATCGACTTGACGATGGCAAGTCCGAGGCCTGCACCCTCGCCGCGTCGCTGGCGCGAGGGATCCACGCGGTAAAAGCGATCGAACAGATGCGGCAAATGTTCTGATGGAATGCCAATCCCGGGATTACAGACCTCGATCGTGACCCATCGCTGATTCCGCGACAGGCGTACGTCGACGGATTGGTCGCGTTGCGTGTAGCGGACGGCATTGGCGATCAGGTTGCTGAGTGCGCGGCGCAACATCTCTCGATCACCCTCGACTCGACCGACTTGCCCGTTCAGTTCGAGCGAGACCCCACGGTCCTCCGCCCAGGCTTCGAAGTAGTCGAACAGGCTGCGTATTTCCGCATGCAGGTCAATTCCCCCGGCGTCGCGTCGCATCGGCCCCTGCTCGGCTTGCGCCAGGAACAGCATGTCGCTGATCATCGCGCCCATACGCTCGAATTCTTCAAGGTTCGAATACAGGATTTCCCGGTAGGCATCCACGTCCCGGGCCTTTGACAGCGCGACCTGGGTCTGCGTCGTGAGATTGGTCACAGGGGTGCGCAGCTCGTGAGCGATGTCGGCCGAGACGTTACGCAAACGCGCGAAGCCTTGCTCGATCCTGGTCAACATGGCGTTGAAGGCGGCCGCCAGATCCACGAGTTCGACTGGAACGTGCTTTGGATCGAGGCGTGTGTGCAAGCGCTCAGTTGTCATTTCTCGCATGCGCGCGCTGATGCGGCGCAGCGGCGCGTGCCCTTGGCGTACGGCTAAGGCTGCAACAAGAACGCTGATGAGGCTTGCCATCAACGTCCCCGCCCAAAGAGCATTCTGCAATTCCCGCAAATACTGGAGGTGGAAGTCGATCGCAGTGGCGACGACGACCGTTTTGTCGCCACTGCGCAAGACCGCTCCTCGGTAGACGTGGTGATCGGTTCGCCAGATATGGAGCGTATCTAAAGCCAAATGCGTGGTGGCTGGCACCTTTTCGCCCAAGGCATCGAGATCTGGTGCAGTCGTTCCGTACAGCCGCCGGCCATCAGCATCACGGACGACAAAGTACACATCGTGGCCTCCCGCGATCGCGTCGGCGAGCTCGTGGGACTGTGCTGCCCCAGACGAAGAAGCCCCATCTCGACGAAGCGCTGCATCCACCGATGCCCAAGCTGATTGCAGTTCGGCCAGATCCATCCGGGAAAAATGCCGCTCGATCGAATATTCGATGCCCCATGCAGAGAGTACGAATATCGCCGTTGTCACCAAGCCGACCAGACTTGTGACGCGAACCGCCAGCGACATGGGGCGGCGTGTTCGCTTCTCAACGCCCATCGGGGACGTCCAGGGTATAACCCATACCGCGCACGGTCTGGATCAACTTGGGCTCGAAACCATCGTCGACCTTCGCTCGCAGCCGACGAATGGCAACATCAATCACATTCGTGTCACTGTCGAAGTTCATGTCCCAAACCTGGGATGCGATCAGGGACCGAGGCAGCACTTCGCCCTGACGACGGATCAGCAATTCAAGCAAGGCGAACTCCTTGCTGCTGAGGTTGATTCGGGTGCCGGCCCGCGTAGCGCGGCGCCGCGGTAAATCGAGCACCAGATCGGCGACCTCAAGTTGATCGATTTGCGTTGGGGCGCGCCCGCGTCGCAACAGGGTGCGTACCCGTGCAAGCAACTCGGTGAAGACAAATGGTTTGACCAGATAGTCATCGGCCCCGAGTTCAAGGCCCTTGACGCGATCCTCCACCGCGTCACGCGCGGTGAGGAACAGCACCGGCGTATTGTTGCCCGACTCGCGAAGGGATCGGAGGATGCGCCATCCGTCGATGTCGGGAAGCATGACATCGAGCACGATCAGGTCATACGGCGCGATCATCGCGTGATGATGGCCATCGAGGCCGTTGCGCGCCCAATCCACGACGAACCCCGATTCTCTGAGACCCTGCTGTAGATATTCCCCGGTTTTGACTTCGTCTTCGACGATCAGAAGTTTCATCTGCGTTACCTCGCCGGCGCCCCAAGACCGAGGCATGCTCTCAATGTAGTCCGCCGAATCTGCCGCGACCATGACAGGACGATGACATCAATGTAATGCCGTGGTCATCTGCGTGAAAGCACACCCTGTCTACACTTCACATTCAAATTTTTCCATTGAACAGGAGCAGCCGAAACCATGCAACGCAACCTCCTCATCCGACCAGAAGGTGTCCATGTTCAACGGCGGCGCTTCGTGCAAGGGTTCGCTGCTGGCGGCGTCATGCTGGGGCTGGCCCCGTGGGCGGCGCGCGCGCAAACGGCGCCCACCGCAACCGGGACGGCCCCAGATCTGCGGGGTCGCGAATTCGATCTGGTGGTGGCCGAGACACCGGTCAATTTCACCGGAAAACCTCGGGTCGCGACGACGATCAACGGATCGATTCCAGGGCCGACGCTGCGTTGGAAGGAAGGCGACACGGTGACGATTCGTGTGACCAACCGTATGAGCCGCTCGACGTCGATCCACTGGCACGGCATGCTCGTGCCCTTTCAGATGGATGGCGTGCCTGGAATGAGCTTCAAGGGCATCGCGCCCGGCGAGACCTTCGTTTATCACTTCAAGGTTCAGCAGGCCGGCACCTACTGGTACCACTCGCACTCGGGCATGCAGGAGCAAACCGGCATGTACGGCGCCATCATCATCGAGCCCGCGCATGGCAAGACCATACACGCCGAGACCGATCATGTGGTGCTGTTGTCCGACTGGATGGACGAAGACCCGATGCGCGTCCTGGCCAAGCTCAAGGACGACAGCGGTTTTGACAACTACCATGAGCCGACGGCGGTGGACTTCTTTCGCGATGTCTCCCGCGAGGGACTGCGTGCGGCACTCGACAAGCGCGCGATGTGGGAGCAGATGCGCATGAGTCCGAACGACCTCTCGGATCTTTCGGGCGCGACGCTCACCTACCTGATGAACGGCGTCACCCCGGCGGGCAACTGGTCGGCGCCCATCGTGCCGGGCAAGCCCGCCAGGCTGCGCTTCATCAACGGCGCGGGCAACACGTTTTACGACGTGCGCGTCCCTGGCCTGAAGCTCACCGTGGTGGCGGCCGATGGGCAGGATGTGGAACCGGTCAGCGTGGACGAGTTCCGCTTCGGTCCCGGGGAAACCTACGACGTGCTGGTGCGCCCGCAAAACTCGGCCTACATCATCTTCGCACAATCGATGGACCGCACTGGTTATGCGCGCGGCACGCTGGCTGCACGCCCGGGTCTCGCCGCGCCCGTTCCGCCGCTGGACCCCCGCCAGCAACTGACCATGGCCGACATGATGGGCAACGACATGAGCTCGATGCCAGGAATGGACATGGGGGGGATGAGCATGGACACGGGCCCCGCCGTGCGACACGCACAGACCGAGTACGGTCCCGGCGTCGACGCCCGCGTCGATCACCCACGGACCAATCTGGACGATCCCGGTGTGGGCCTGCGCAACAACGGCAGACGCGTGCTGACTCTTGCTGATCTGCACACGATCGGCGGCCCGATCGATCCGCGTGCGCCAGGTCGCACGATCGAGATGCATCTGACGGGCAACATGGAGCGCTACACCTGGTCGTTCGACGGCGTGCCGTTCGGGGAGTCGACACCGGTGCATTTCCGCTATGGCGAGCGCCTGCGCATGGTGTTGGTGAACGACACGATGATGACCCACCCGATGCACATGCACGGCATGTGGAGCGAACTGGAGAGTCCGGATGGCCAATTCCAGGTGCGCCGCCACACCATCCCGGTCCAGCCGGCGCAGCAGGTCAGCTATCGCGTCAGCGCCGACGCGCTGGGGCGTTGGGCCTGGCACTGCCATCTGATGATGCACATGGATGCGGGGATGTTCCGCGAGATTCTGGTGTCGTGACCACCGCGGCAATAGGAGATGAAATCAATGAGACTGCAACACGTCAACAAAGCTCTGGCATTGGCGATCGCCGGACTGGCGATCGCGCCGGTCTGGGCGCAAAGCATGGACATGCCAGGGATGAGCATGCCAGGGATGGGAGCTCCTGCTGCTTCGGCTTCCACCCCGGCCGATCGTCCCACTTCGCCGACGAAGGAACCTCCAATGTCTGGCGACATGGGCGGCATGAACATGCAGGGAATGGATGCAACCACCCCGTCTTCGTCAAAGGCAACTCCCACGCCCTCTTCAAAGCCCGCCGCAGCGCCGAATGACATGAAAGGCATGGACATGCCGGGGATGCAGATGCAAGGGACGGGCGCGGCCACGCAGGCGACGGCTGACGGGAACATGAAAGGGGCGGCTCCCAACCAACCGCGCAGCGCCGATGCGTACTCCGGTGGCTACACGCTGACGACCGGGCCTTTTATCCCGCCTGGAGTCAAGCCGCCGCGCCTTGCGGACCAGGAGAATTTCGGCTCGGTGCTGGTCGATCGCCTAGAGCGCGCCTATACGCGCGACGGCAACTGGACAGCCTATGACGTGCAGGCCTGGTTCGGCCGTGATTTCAACCGCCTGATGATCAAGGCCGAGGGCGACGTCTCACAAGGACGCCTGCAGGACGCCCGAACCGAGCTTCTCTGGGATCACGCGGTTGCCGCGTTCTGGGACACGCAGGTCGGCGTGCGTCACGACAACGGCTCCGGGCCCGACCGCAACTGGCTGGCGTTCGGGGTGCAGGGCCTGGCGCCCTATTGGTTCGATGTCGAGGCCACAGGCTATTTGGGCAACGAGGGACGTAGCGCGCTGCGTCTGGCGACGAGTTACGACTTGTTGATCACACAGCGCGTCGTGCTGCAACCGCGCATCGAAGCCAACCTGTACGGCAAGGATGACCCCGCACGCCAAATCGGAAGTGGGGTCTCGGACGCAACCGCCGGATTGCGTCTTCGCTACGAATTCACGCGCCAGTTTGCGCCCTATGTCGGCGTGGAATGGAGCGGGAAATTTGGCCGCAGCGCGGACTTCGCTCGCATCGCCGGCGAAAGGACACGCCAGACGGCCATCGTCGCTGGTTTGCGGTTCTGGTTCTGACCCGTTGGTTTTCAACGGATTCGCTGCTGTACTTTTAAGGCTGATGAAAGGATCCATATGAAGATGAAGAAAATCCGGCTGTCCATGCTTCTGCTTGGCGCATGGCCTGTAATTGCACTTGCCGCCACGAACGCGTCTGGAGTCGAGAATCGGTCAGACGAGGCCATGCCGAAGAGTGGCGCAAGCGTGTCCTCCGAGGCTGCCGCAATGCCTGGTGCCATGAAGGGCATGAATATGCAAGGTATGAACATGCAAGGCATGGACATGTCAGTGGTTGCCACAAATGCGGCCTCTGCCCCCCACGCATCGGTTCATGCCGACGCGGACGCCGACGCATCTTCCACCGGCAATCCTGGTAAAGCAACGGTCGCCACCCAAAACGTGGAAATCACGATGGACGACTCGATGCGTTTTACGCCGGACGTTATCCATGTGCAGCCAGGACAAACGATTCGGTTTGTTTTGATCAACCGTGGTCAGATCAAGCACGAGATGACGATCGGGAGTATGGCCGAGCTCAAGGAGCACGAAAAGATGATGGCGGCCATGCCTGATATGCCCGATGGAGCCGAGCCCAATATGGTCGCCGTACCGCCTGGAGGCAAGGGTGAGTTGATCTGGCGCTTCGGCAAGCCCGGGACCGTCGACTTCGCCTGCACGATGCCCGGGCATATGGAAGCTGGCATGGTAGGCAAGATTCTGGTGGAGTAAGCGTTCCACACGAAGTGGCAGGGGTAGCACTCTGCAACAGCGGCTTGGCGTTCTCAAAAATCTTGCTCAAGTGTCGACCTCTACCGCACCGTGCCGTGACCCCCGCCGCAAAGCGGAGCCGATTGCCCGCGAAAATCGCCTCCATCCCGACGCTGCGGCCGGATGCCTCCGTCCGGCACATCAGCCTGCAAGGCATGATGGGCTCGATCATCGCGAGCGGCATGATGGGCCAGTTCACCGTGGCCTGAGCGCCCCGGATCCGACGCGCGTTCAGCGCATCAGGGCCTCGATGGTTTGCCGAATCGCGGGGCTGTCGTAATCCCGGCCGCCGACGGCCTGCCGGACGATCAGGCCCTGCTTGTCGATCAGATAGGTCGTCGGAATGTCCATCACGCCGAACGCATGCGCCACCTGGCTATGCTGGTCCAGCAACACCGGGAAGGTGGGCGAGGGGTTGAGCTGCGCCATATACGCGAACACATTGCACCGCGAGCGCATGGTCCTGCACCGGGTCGGCGGCGCGCGCGGCGCTGCCGATGGCCAGCAGCCCGGCGCCGCCGAGCCAGGACAGCATCCGGCGACGTTCAGTGTTGGTCATGTCGGGCTTCTGCTGCGCATTGCGGTCCGGCCAATGTGGCTTGGCGTTGCGTTCCATGCTCTCTCCAGAAATAAACCAGTTTGAACCGCGTGCCGCGCGGCAAGTCGACGGTGGTGAACCCCTGGGCCCAATCCCCGGGCTGCAGGGTTTGCCGCGCCGGCAGGATCGACCAGTCCGAACTCACGCCCCAGGGCTGCCAGCGGCGCAGCCACTGGGTCTTGGTGATCAGCGGGTGCCGCCGGCCATCCGGGGTCACGGCGATCCAGTCCGCCACGTCATACGTGATGGGTGCCTTGGCGTTGTTCCGGATCGAGGTTCCGAACACGCACACCTGGGCGATGGAGGCGATCGCCTTGGGCGGATAGCCCATGTTCTCGTAGAAGGCGCGCACATTGTCGGGGCCGAGCTGCATCAACTGCAGGGTGAAGGCGTGCCTGGCGTTCGTCCACGACGGTTGCGCCGCACTTGCCGCCGCTGCCGGGGTGGCATTCGCGGCCCGGACGCCTGACGAAAGACCGGCACAGGCGAGTGCGACGAGCAAGGGAAAAACACGACCATCCATCGTTCAACTCCGTGAGAAAAACGCGCAACGGGGCCCGTTCTACGGGCGGAAAAGCGCTGAAGCGATGAGATCATTGGGTCGTCGCAACGATCGTCGCCGGTGGAAGGCATAGCCCTTTGTCGGCGCAAGCCTGGATTTGCACCTGTAGGCGGACATCGCGCAGCCTTGACAGACCTGGCAGAGCGATGCGTGTACCGTTCTCGTAGACCCGTATGGTCTTGCCGTTGATATGTAGGCCGATGTCTTGACCGGGTGGATAGAGAGGTTGGATCGCTAACGTACGGCCACTGCGTTGCGCGACCACCGTGACAGGAATCAAGTAGGGCGCCGACGGCGGATTGGCGTAGACATGCCAGCCTCGGTCGATGTGCAGCGTCACCACCGCATTGTGGCCATTGATCGCGGCACTGGCACGAACCTTGGCGGAGGAATCGACCAGATCGCCGGCGGCAGCCGGGGTCAAGCCAGGGTCGGGATGCGCGGCATGGAACAGCAATGCAGCGCCGATCAAGACGGTCAGGGCAATGAGCGAGACGACGGCCATGCGCCGGAGTTTTGGCTTCATCGAAATTCCTTTATGGGTGGATGGCATTCAAACCTCGGACGAGCGCGTCGGCCGAGAACAGTCCGGAAAGATGGCCGATCTCTCGCCCATGTGGATTCAAGATCGCCACGAACGGCAGGCCAGCCCCGCCGTAGGCGGCAAGGAGACTTTGCAGTTCTGGGTTCGGGCGGGTCAGGTCGACCTGCAAGGGAACGACACCGCGGGTGCGCAGGGCTTGCACAACGCGCGCGTCGCCATAGACGGTTTGCTCCAGAAACCTGCAGTTCAGGCACCACTGCGCGGTGAACTCGACCAGCGCAGGGCGATGCAGATTGGCAATCTCGGCGATCTGTGTTGCCTCAAGCGGCTGCCAGGGGATGCCTTGCGCGGATGTCGGCCAGAGTCCTGCACTCAGATAAACCAAAGCCAGTGCGGGCAAGCTCGAAAGTGGCGCGGCCCAGCGTGAGGCGTGATCTGCGGCGCGAAGGCTCGTTGCGAGGACCCACAGCATGACCCCGGCAAGAAATGCGAACCATAGTGTCTTGTCGACGCTGGCGGGAAACAGGCTTTGCGCGAAAAAGATCGCGGCGCCGGCAAGCAGCCAACCGAAGCTTTGACGCACGACATCAGTCCAAGCCCCTCCACGTGGCAGCCGATCGAGACGTCCGGGCTTCAGAAGCAGAATGGCGTAGGGCAGAGCCATGCCAAGACCAATCGCGATGAATATCATCACGATGTCGACGGTTGGCCGGGTGAGGGCAAACACAAGAATCCCACCCAGCAAGGGGCCGGTGCAGGGCGTCGACAAAAGGGCACTGACCAAGCCGGAGATCAGCGGCTCGGCAAAACGCCCGCCGCCCATTTTTGCGATGGCGCTCGGAATCGGCAATCCGCGTCCCGTGAAATTCATCACGGCCAGCACCAGCAGGATGATGACCAAGCCAGTCAGCACGGTCTGCGACTGGAACAGCACGCCCCACTGAAGATGCAAGAGAGCTGTCGCCAGCCCCAGTGGTGCGAAAAATAACAGGGACCCTGCAGCGAAAAGGCCAGCGGACAAAGCACGGGCCGCTGGTTTTTCGCCGGCAGCTCGCAGGATGACTCGAACCTTGATTGGAATGATGGGCAGCACGCATGGCGTCAGGTTGAGCAACACGCCCGCGCCGAGCGCGAGGAGGACTTCGAGGATGAGCGAGATGTCCATGGGGCTTGGTCCT
This sequence comes from Thiomonas sp. OC7, assembly GCF_900634595.1. NCBI lineage: Bacteria > Pseudomonadati > Pseudomonadota > Betaproteobacteria > Burkholderiales > Thiomonas > Thiomonas sp. OC7. The sequence continues at coordinate 3,648,947 of NZ_LR131953.1, forward strand.
TTCAAGCGTTTTTAGCCAGTTCATGCTGGATCAGTCGATCAAGCTCGGGAAAGTCGGGTTCGCCGAGAATCCGCTTGACGATGTTCCCTTGCTTATCGACCAGAAACGTGGTCGGAGTCAGGCGCACGTCGTAAAACTCGCGAGCCAGACGGCCGTCCACGTCTTTTGCAACCTCGAACGGCAAATGCCGGGTCAAGGTGTAATCGGTGACATAGGGCAGCGGGTCATAGCTCATATCCACCGCGATGAACTCGAAATTCCTTCCCTTGAATCGCTCGTACGTCTTGACCATTTGGGGCATTTCCTTGATGCAGGTGGCGCAGCTCGTGGCCCAGAAATTCACCAGATAGACCTGGCCTCGCAGGGAAGAGGTTGAAAGCGTTCTTCCAGACAGCAGCACAAACGTCGCCTGCGGGACAGTCGACTTCCTGGCCAGGACAAAATAGGCCATGACGGCCATGACGAACGCCACGATGGCGGCAATTGTGAAACGCACACGCATGATTTCACCTCGATCGATGTTTTCAAGAAGACTGTGGCGATCGGTTCGCCCAGTTTCATCGCGGAACGATGCTCTCGGACCGGGTCCGGAGGCTGGTCGTTGGGATGAGCCGGGGACAGAAAGCGACCTCGCAGATTGACCTGCTATTGCAGCGCCGGGCGAATACCGGCTTTGAGGGGTGATCAGACCCTGGGCGGGTGATAAGGGGCGTCCGGCGCCGCACTGGCGACGAGGCGTGTATGAAATTCCGGCATGGGGGCTGAACTCTGCACAATGTGCCAAGCGAGTGACGTGGAGGCCATCGCCAACGCGATACCGCAGGGGACAGGGCAAAGGGCATGCCCAGCTACTGGGTGACTCAGGCGGACATCCGGCGTCATCGACCAACTGCGTTCTAAGGCGTCGAGGTAATGCTGCGGCTTTGCTTGTTGCAGGTCTGCGGCCGACATGCCAGTGCGCGACGCCGCCATCAATGCTTGGCCTTGCTCGTCTGGGCAGTGACCCAGCATGGTCGTGAACGTCGTGGCATCGCCCATAGCGGCCCAGCCTTGCAGCGGCAGCAAAGCCAGCAGGACGGTGAGCAGGACGACACGCAAGGCGTTCATGCAATCAGGCTATTGAGAAAAGCAAGCGGATATAAGCGAGCGTCATCATGCAAATCGCTATAGAGTCCTGCACACCTGCCGAAGTTCCAGAAAAAATTGGTTCTCAGTGTGCATACTGCTACTACGGTGCTGCCCTCGTCCCACAGGCGGCCGCGACCATGCGTGCGACGCACCATAGCGCATACCGATCCTATTTGATTCAGGGATGAATTTCTGTGAAAACTCTTTAGATTGTGTCGTCACGAGATATGCAGCCAGAGGGCGAGACAGCGAATTTGCACGGCGGCAACGAATGAGGCGACGTTTTTCGCGTAGCGCGTGGCGATGCCCCTCCATCGCTTGAGATGTAGGAAGGCGTTCTCGACCAGATGGCGCAGTTTGTAGAGCGCCTTGTCATAGGCCCTGGGTTGCTTGCGGTTCTTGCGCGACGGAATGACGGCTTGCGCACCTTGCTCTTGGGCTTTCGCCACGATGGCATCGCTGTCGTAGCCTTTATCGGCAAGTAGACACTGCATCCTGAATCCATCCATCAACCGCTCAGCCTCTGCGCAATCCGCTCGGGTACCTTCTGTAATATTGACCCGGCATTGAAGCATTGAACTCAAGCCGCATACCGAACCGGAGCATGCTGGAAGTAGCTCTTGATCCGCTCGGGCTGCCGCTGGACGCTGCTGAGGTGTCTGGCAGTGGCCTTGACGAGTTGCAGCTTGGTCCGCGCCGGAGCCAGTTTCGTGACCGCCTGCTTGAGGTCGGCGTTGGCCATCTCGTTGGGGTTGAGCTCGGGGCTGTAACTGGGCAGGTAGAAGACCTCGATCTGGTGCTTGTGCTCGACCAGCCAGTCCTTCACGGGCTTGCTGTGATGCACTCGCAGGTTGTCCAGGATCAGGTAGATCTTGCGGCCCGCGTCCTTGACGAGCCGGCGCAGGAAGTCGATCAGAATGTCCGAGTTCAGAGCCCCGTCGAAGGCCTTCCACCGCATCTGGCCCTTGTTGGTGACGGTGGAGATGACCGACAGGCCGTGGCGCTTGTTGTTCACCCGGATCACCGGCGTCTGGCCTTGGGGTGCGTAGCTGCGGCCGCGCACGTCGTCGCTGCGCAGGCCGGTCTCGTCGCCCCAGTGGATCTCGGCGCCCTCGACCTTGGCGCACGCGGCGATGACCGGGTATTCCTCGTCGAGCCACTTCTTGACCGCCGCCGGCGACTGCTCGTAGGCCTTCTTCATGGGCTTCTGCGGCGTGAAGCCCCAGCGCTCGAGATACAGACCCATCGTGCGCACGGCCAGCTTGATGCCGTAGCGGTCCCGGATGAGCTCGGCGACGGCCTGGCGCGTCCACAGCGCGTAGACCATCTTCAACTGGTCGGGCGTGCGGTCGCGGATCAGTCGCTGAACCTCGCGCTCCTGCTCGGCGTTGAGGGTGCGGCCGCTGCCCACCGGTCTGCCGCCGCGGTCGACGTCGACCGCCTTCCAACCGCCGGCCTCAAAGGCCTTCACCGCCGCGATCACCGTCGTGCGCGACATCTCGCATTGCGCCGCCGTGTCCTTCAGACTCGCGCCGTCCAGCCGCATCTTCACCGCACGTCGGCGGCGCTCGTTGAGCGCATCCACCGGCAGCGTTCGGGAGTCGATCTTTTCCATGCTCGATCTGACTCTACGACCTGCAATAAGTTCAAATGTTTAGTGCCGGATCAATAACCGCTCTGAGCGGCAGACCATGCGCATCCACGGCCAGATGTATCTTGGTGTTGAGCCCCCTTTTGTACGGCTCATGGCCTGATTGCCACCCCGCGCTCCTGCGGCGTGTGGATGGACTTTGCAATGGCTGGCATCCATCATGAGCCATTCGAAATCAGGCTCCACAATGAACTGCTCGAGCAGCGACTCCCAAATGCCCTGGTCACGCCAGCGGCAAAAACGCCGATGGGTGTTTTTCCATCCACCATACGAGGCCGGCAGGTCTCGCCACGGCGCGCCGGTGCGAAGAATCCAGAACACGGCATTGATGAATTGGCGGTTGTCCTGCGCAACCCCACCCCAAACCCCCGCTCGCCCCGGCAGATGGGGCTCGAGCAATTCCCAGTGCCTGTCTGATAGGTCGTGTCGATGAAGCGTCTCTGGCATCTCAATAGCGCGGTTGTTGCGAACAACGCCATCATGCCATATCTCGTGACGATACTATCTAGGGTGGCACGCCTTGACCAAATTGTCGCAACGGGATGACGTCGGCCGAAAAGTTTCCGTCACATCGGTGATGAAAATGAAGGCAGTCATCCCGAAGATGAACAGCACGCCAAAAAATCCCTTGACTCTGGACCTCACTCCAAGGTCTAGAGTGCATCCATCGCGATACGGCAGGTCTTTGTTCACCCGGGGATCATGCCAAGACAGATGGGTGTGTTTCAAAAGAAGGAGTTCTGTGATGGCAACACAACGTCAGGTGGAGGTCTTCAGCGCCGGTTGCGCCGTGTGCGAAGACGTGGTGGCTTTGGTCAAGCGCGTTGCCTGCGCGTCTTGCGGCGTCGTCGTGCATGACATGCACGACATCAAGGCTGCGGCGCGTGCCAAGGCGCTGGGCGTGCGTTCGGTTCCCGCGGTCGCCATCGACGGCCAACTCGCCGGCTGCTGCGCCGGGCGCGGTGTCGACGAAGCCGCGTTGCGCGTGGCCGGTCTCGGTCAGGCGCGCTAGGATTTTGTTTTGCATCGCCTGGTTCTGGGATGATGCCGGGGCCAGGCATGTCCTCCTCCTGAACGGCAGAAAACGATCCATGCTGACCATTGGCAAACTCGCGGAACTGGCGCAGACCACGCCCGACGCCCTGCGCTTCTACGAGCGCGAGGGTCTGATCGCCCCCACGTCCAAGTCCGAAGGGGGCTACAGACTCTATGACGCCGATGCTGCGCGTCGCATCCGGTTCATCAAACAGGCCCAGCATTGCGGTTTCACCCTGGCGGAGATCCACGCGTTGCTCGATATGCGCGCCACGGACGCCGCCTGTTGCGGCGATATGCGCAAGCGGGCGATCGAGAAAAAGCTGCAGCTCGAAAGCCGCATCAAGGCGCTCAGGGCCATGTCCAACGCGCTGGATCGTCTGATCGCCGACTGCAACCAGGAACGCTACCCCCTGGATGCCTGCCCGATTCTGGCCGCGCTCGAAGGCGCTGAACTGACTGCGTCCAAGGGAGCACACTGATGCACGTCGAACTGTTCTACTCCCCCGGCTGCACCCAGTGTGATGGAGCCCGCACCCAACTCAAGGCGGCCGCCCTGCAGCGCTTCCCGCAAGTTCAGTGGCGCGAATGCAATGTGCTGGAGGCACTCGACCGTGCCGTTGAACTGGGCGTCCTGAGCTTGCCGGCGCTGGCCGTCAACGGGGATTTGCTCTTCCCCAAACTGCCGACGCCGCAGCAGCTCTGTGCGGCCCTGGAACCGCTTGCGCGGGACGAGCGCTGACCGATGGACCCATCCCTGTTTCGCACCACCCTGGAACATGCTGGCCCGGCTGCTCTGGGCGTCAGCTTCGTGGCCGGGCTGGCCTTCAGCATCAATCCCGTGGCGCTGGCCGCCATTCCTGTCTCGATGGCCTATGTCACCAAGGCCAGGCAGGCCCGCCAGGCTTGGTCCTTCGGCGCCATGTTCATCCTGGGCATGCTGCTCATCCACGGGCTCTTGGGTTTGATCGCCAGCTTGGGCGGCGCCTGGGTCGAGCATCTGCTGGGGCGCCAATGGGGATTGTTCCTCGGGCCGCTGCTGATTCTGATGGGCCTGCTATGGCCGGGCTGGATCCGCCTGCCCCTGCCGGCCTTGGCCTTGCGTGCGCGCCGCCCCAAAGGGCTATGGGGCGCGTTTGCCCTGGGCATCCCGTTCTCGGTTGCGGTGTGTCCGTTTTGCACTCCCGCGCTGGCTGTGCTGATCGGCGTCGCTGCCGCATCGGGATCACCATGGTTGGGGGTGGGTCTGCTGCTGGCCTTCGCCTTCGGCCGGGCGATTCCGGTGGCCGTGGGTGCGTGGTCGTTGGGGTGGCTCCAGAACCTCCGGCGCTTGGACGCCTACCGACGCCTGTTTGAGGCTGCTGGCGGCATCACGCTGATTCTGTTCGGGGTCTATCTGCTCAACGGTTACTACGCCTGGGTGCCGGCTTTGGCCATCTGAAAGCAACGATGCGGTACAACGGCAGGTATGCATTCGCGGCAAGCTTGTGTCGGCCGATGGGTGCTCAGCGACCACCGAGATCCGATCATCCAACGGGCAGCGTCCCGACCCGAAACGGTCACTGCGCTCGTTCCGCATGACTGCGGTTTCGCGACACCAGATCGCAGTTTGCGTCAAACTTGCGCACTGCGCCTTGAGGGATAAACCATGGACCATGATTCGGATGACTTCACCATCGGCACCGTCGCCCGGGCGGCAGGGGTCAATGTCGAAACCATCCGGTTCTACCAGCGCAAGGGCTTGCTGTGCGAGCCCGAGCGACCGCAGGGCAGCTTCCGCCGCTACGGACCCGATGACGTCGCCCGTCTGCAATTCATCAAATCCGCCCAGCGCCTGGGCTTCAGCCTCGACGAGATCGCCGGCTTGCTGCAACTCGACGACGGCATGCACTGCGACCAAGCGCGCGAACTGGGCGAACGCAAGCTCATGGATGTTCGCGTCAAGATAGCCGGTCTGCACCGCATCGAAGCGGCTCTGGCCAGGATGGTGCGCGACTGCGGCTCCAGCCTCGGATCCACGTCTTGCCCCTTGATCGAAGCACTGCATGCCCGTGTTCGCGACACTTGAGCACGGCGATCTCACGCGTCCTTGATGCGTCGGGGCGGGGCAAGGCCACAAGACCTTGTCAACCATGGCGCAGCGCCGCTTGACTCCGGACTTTGGTACGGCCCTACAGTGCCACCATCGTCAACCGAACGGAGTTCGTGCATGCCTCAACCGACCCGACCCCATGGGCGTGGCGCCCTGTTCGCCAGCGGGCTCGCGGCCATCCTGGCCTCGACCTGTTGCCTGGGGCCTCTGATTCTTCTGTCGCTGGGCATCAGCGGCGCGTGGATCAGCAATCTGACCCTGCTCGAGCCCTACAGGCCGATCTTCATCGGCGCCGCTCTGGTCGCCTTGTTCTTCGCCTACCGCCGCCTGTTCCGGGCGCCTGCGGCATGCAAGCCCGGCGAGGTCTGCGCCATTCCCCAGGTCAACGCCACCTACAAGTTGCTGTTCTGGGTCGTGGCGGCGCTCGTCGTCGTCGCCCTGGCTTTCCCCCTCGTCGCTCCCCTGTTCTATTGAAAGGAACCCTCATGAACAAGCTCCTGACTGCCATCGCACTCATTTCCGCTTGCACTGCCCCTGCCTGGGCTGGTGTGCAGACCGTCACCCTCGCCGTGCCCGGCATGACCTGCCCGGTGTGTCCGATCACCGTCAACAACGCTTTGCACACCGTACCTGGCGTCGAAAAGGTGGACATCAATTTTGGGAAAAAAATAGCCCAAGTCACCTTCGACGATGCCAAGACCAACGTCAAAGCCCTGATCAAGGCCACCACCGACGCCGGCTACCCCTCGGTGGTCTCCCAGTAAGTCGATGACGCGACAGTTTGACTGTCGCTCCGGCCATGCCGCCGAGGCGGCACGTACCGTCCTTCACCCCCTCGAAACAACGTTGTGCATTGGAGACGCCGTCATGGCCAACCCCTTGCGTTTTCTGACGCGTCTCGGCGACAAAGCCGGCTCCCTCGGCGCGGTGGCTTCAGCCATGGGTTGCGCCGTGTGCTATCCAGCCATCGCCAGCATCGGCGCGGCCATCGGCCTGGGCTTTCTCAGCCAGTGGGAAGGTGTTCTGTTCCATGTCGTGTTGCCGCTGTCCGCCGCGCTCGTCATCCTGGCCAACGGCCTGGGTTGGTTCGCGCACCGCCAATGGCATCGCACGGCACTCGGCATGATCGGTCCGGTGCTGGTGCTGATTGGCCGCTACAGCCTCATCCGAGGCATCGTGTATCTGGGGCTGGCGGTCATGCTGGCCGTGGCGATCTGGGATCTCGTTTCGCCCGCCCATCGCCGCTGCAGCGTTGATGGCGGCACCTTGGCGGACCAAGCCGGACGTTGATCTTCCCCGAACCGAAACCATCCACCCCAAGGACAAACCCATGCAAACCCTGAGCATCAGCGGTATGACCTGCGACACCTGTGCCATGCATGTCAAGGACGTCTTGGAACAATTGCCCGGCGTGAAGTGCGCGCAGGTCTCGTACCCGCAGGGGACGGCCGAGGTCGTCGCCGATGCCGGCGTCTCGTTTGACGCGATGGCTGCGGCCGTGGCCAAGGCCGGCTACTCGGCGAAACAGGCGACCCGCTCGCCCGAGAGATCGAGCGGCCAGCCCGGCGACGCCGCCGGCCCTGCCCGGCGTGGCGAGGGCGGCCTGCGCATCGCCGTCATCGGCAGCGGCGGGGCGGCCATGGCCGCAGCGATCAAGGCGGCCGGCAGCGGCGCCCAGGTCACGCTGATCGAGCGCGGCGTGATCGGCGGCACCTGCGTCAACGTCGGCTGCGTGCCGTCCAAGATCATGATCCGTGCCGCGCACATCGCCCATCTGCGCCGCCACAGTCCGTTCGACGCCGGCATCGAGCCCGCCGCCCCGGCCATCCTGCGCGACAAGCTGCTCGCGCAGCAGCAAGCGCGTGTGGACGAGCTACGCCACGCCAAGTATGAAAGCATTCTCGAAGGCCAGCCGGCCATCACCACCCTGCGCGGCAAGGCACGGTTCAAAGACGCTCGGACGCTGGTCGTGACGCTGCACGACGGCAGCGAGCGCATGGTCGGTTTCGACCGCTGCCTGATCGCCACCGGCGCCAGTCCGTCCATTCCATCCATTGCGGGCTTGAAGGCCACGCCGTACTGGACTTCGACTGAGGCGCTGGAAAGCGACACGATTCCGCCGCGCCTGGCGGTCATCGGCTCTTCCGTCGTGGCGCTGGAACTGGCCCAGGCCTTCGCCCGCCTGGGCAGCCAGGTCACCGTCCTGGCGCGCCACACGCTGTTCTCGCAGGAAGATCCGGCCATCGGCGAAGCCGTTGCCGCCGCGTTCCGCGAGGAGGGCATCACCGTCCTGACCCACACCCAGGCCAGCGCGGTGGCTCATGCCGGCGGCAGCTTCGCGCTGACCACGAACCGTGGCGAGATTCGGGCCGAGCGCCTGCTGGTGGCGACGGGCCGCGCGCCCAACACGGCGGCGCTCAATCTGCAGGCCGCCGGGGTGGAGTGCGACGCGCGCGGCGCCATTGCGGTGGACGACCATCTGCGCACCAACGTGCCCCACATCTATGCCGCCGGGGACTGTACCGATCAACCCCAGTTCGTCTATGTGGCCGCAGCCGGGGGCACGCGTGCGGCCATCAACATGACCGGAGGCGATGCGACACTCGACCTCTCGGCCATGCCGGCCGTGGTGTTCACCGATCCGCAGGTGGCCACGGTGGGCCTGACCGAGGCCGAGGCGCAGCGCCAAAACATCGAGACCGCCAGCCGCACGCTGAGCCTGGAGAACGTGCCCAGGGCGCTGGCCAACTTCGACACGCGCGGCTTCATCAAGCTGGTCGCTGATGCCGGCTCCGGACGCCTGCTCGGCGTGCAGGCGGTGGCCGCCGAGGCCGGCGAACTCATCCAGACGGCAACACTCGCCATTCGCAACCGCATGACGGTGCAGGAACTGGCCGATCAGTTGTTCCCCTACCTGACCATGGTGGAAGGCCTGAAGCTGACCGCCCAGACCTTCACCAAGGATGTGACGCAACTGTCGTGTTGCGCGGGGTGACGTGATCACGGCGCCATCACCCCAAGCGGCGGTAGCACGCGGATACATGGCGGCCTCAAATCTGAAGTGGTGCGCCGGGAGACCGGCAAGGAGTAGGTGGTGCAAGTCCACTGCGATGAAGGAATAGCGAACCGCATCGACCCCGAGCCGTGCGCAGGCATCCGTGAGGATGTCGGCGAAGCGTCGGCAGGGGGACGTACAGGCCAGCCATTGAGCCGCGATAGGATTTCTATTCCGGGTGCCGACACCGTCACTTCTGTGGAAGGCAACATCGACGGGTGCGTCAACGCAAGCGCCCGCTGGACCCGGCGTGGTCGTAGAACCTGGCATGTACGCACGCTCCTGGCACGGGAACCGGGAGATCTCGGGTCTGACCAGCCGCTGTACGGGCTGGCCCGCATTGGGAAGGCGAGGAGCCGAAGCCAATGATGAACGGACCCGAGAAGTCAGACTCGGTCGTAGTAGCTGTGAAGCCCGCGAACAAGGCCGGTCCGCCGGTTGCGGAGTGGGTGGAGCGAAGGACCGGGACCAAGGGGAACACGGAACAGCCGCACACGCGACGGACACAGAGCCGCGATAGCGTGTCACAGGAGCTGGACTGTGTACGGAAAGCTGCAAGGCAGCGGAAGAAGGAGAAGTTCACCGCGCTGCTGCACCACGTCAGTGTTGACCTGCTGAGGGAATCGTTCCTGGCGCTCAAGCGCCGTGCCGCTCCCGGGGTTGATGGTCTGACATGGCAGGACTACGAGGCGGGTCTGGAGGTCAACCTCCTCGACCTGCATGCACGGGTTCATAGCGGAGGGTATCGGGCGCTGCCCGTCAGGCGACGGTTCATACCCAAGTCTGGCACCGACAAGCAGCGACCGCTGGGTATCGCCGCGCTGGAAGACAAGATCGTCCAGCGTGCGCTCGTTGCGGTGCTCAATGCCATCTACGAGGAAGACTTCCTTGGGTTCTCGTACGGGTTTCGGCCTGGGCGGGGTCAGCACGATGCGCTTGATGCACTGTCGGTGGCGATCAGCGGCACCCCGGTGAACTGGATTCTCGACGCGGATATTCGGAGCTTCTTCGATTCGGTCAGCCAGGAATGGCTGCTCCGTTTCCTCGGCCACCGGATCGGCGACGAGCGCGTCATCCGCCTTGTGCGCAAGTGGCTCAAGGCGGGCGTCCTGGACGACGGGGAGTGGAGCGTCAGTGCCGAAGGCACGCCGCAGGGGGCCGTGATCTCACCGCTGCTTGCGAACGTGTACCTGCACGATGTCTTCGACCTGTGGGCCAAGCAGTGGCGAGGGCGGGAGGCAACGGGCAACATGATTGTCGTGCGCTATGCCGACGACATCGTTGTCGGCTTTCAGCACGAAGCCGATGCACGGCGCTTCTGGGACGCGATGCGAACGCGGTTCGAGCAGTTTGGGCTCGAACCGCACGGGGAGAAGACGCGCCTGCTGGAGTTTGGCCGCTACGCGGCTGAGCGCCGCTCGCGGCGCGGTCTGGGCAAACCTGAGACGTTCATGTTCCTGGGTTTCGTCTTCATCTGCGGTCGGTCCCGACGTGGCGCATTCTTGCTCCACCGAAAGACCCGGGGCGATCGGATGCGAGCGAGGCTCAGGGAGATCAAGGCGACGTTGCGTGAGCGCATGCATGCACCGATCCCTTCCCAGGGGCGGTGGCTCGCGTCGGTGCTCAACGGCTATTTCGCCTACCACGCAGTGCCCACGAATTTCCGGGCACTCGGGGCGTTTCGACACCACGTCTTGAATCTCTGGCTGCGAACGCTGCGGCGCCGCAGTCAAAGGCAAAACCTGACGTGGGAGCGCATGACGCGAATCGCAGAAGACTGGCTCCCAATCCCAAGAATCCTTCATCCATGGCCTCAACAGCGCTTTGCCGTCAAGCACCCGAGGTAGGAGCCGTATGCCCGAATCGGGCCCGTACGGATCTGTGCGGGGGGTGGCCGGTAACGGGCATCTCTACCGCGATCAACACCCCAAGCCTGTAAGGTGTTGCGATGCAAAGGACGACGACGTACCGACAGCTTCAACCGGAAGAGCGCATGACGATGGCCAGTTTGATGCAGCAGGGGTGCAGTGTTCGGGCCATGGCCCGAACACTGGGGCGTGCGCCCTCGACCATCAGTCGGGAGCTTGGCCGCAATGGCGAGGACACGAGGCCCTATGCGGCCGCAACGGCGCAGCAGCGCTGTGCGACGCGCCGGGATGCCGCACGCCCGTCTCCCAAGCTGCACCGGGACGGCATCCTCTGGGGCGTGGTCACTGCCTTGCTGGACTGGAAGTATTCGCCCCAGCAGATTGCTGGCACACTGCTGCGGGTGTATCCCGAGCGCCCCGAGCTGCAGGTCTCGCATGAGACCATCTACACCGCCATCTATGCCCATGCCCGCGGGGAGTTGCGACGGCAGTTGATGGCCTGTCTGCGCCACGGCCACAGCAAGCGCATGCCGCGCTCGCGTGGCACCGACCGCCGCGGCCAGATTCCCGAGATGGTCAGCATCCATGTGCGCCCGCCCGAGATTGAAGACCGCTTGATGCCGGGACACTGGGAGGGCGACCTCATCAAGGGGGCTGGCAACAAATCCGCCGTGGGCGTGCTGGTCGAGCGTTCCAGCCGTCTGCTGTTGCTCGTCCAGATGCCCGATGCCACGGCCGCCTCGGCCCTGGCTGGCTTGACGGCCAAGCTGCGGTCGATTGCTGCGCCACTGCGCCAGAGCATGACGTACGACCAGGGTCGAGAGATGACCCGCCATGCCGAGCTCACCGCCAACACCGGCGTGCGCGTGTACTTCTGTGACCCCCACAGCCCCTGGCAGCGCGGCACCTGCGAGAACACCAACGGATTGCTGCGCCAGTATCTGCCCAAGGGCACCGACCTGTCGGTGTACTCCCAGGCTGACCTGGACACCATTGCCGACAGCCTCAATGGCAGACCAAGGGCCACCCATGCATTCCATTCCCCGTTGGAGGTCTTCGCGCAAATGCTGGCCAATACCCACGAAGCTCCCTCCTCAATTCAATAACCAACGGGTGTTGCACTTCACTATTGAAACCGCCCTTTTTCATGCCTATCGCGGTGTCAGGAACTTTAGCCTGTTCCAACCCATCCACTGGGGAGGATGCCACCGATATTCCCCCGCGTCGATTGATTTGCGCTTGCTCGAGGTAACTTGAGTCCATGCAGCCGTCGTTCCCCCCGTCCTCCCAACCCCAAGGAACTTTGCCCGATGAAACCCCGCTTGCGTCTGTCCAGCCTTGCCCTGCTCGCGCTGATGGCTGTGGCGGCACCAGCCGCTCCTGCATATGCCTCCCCGGCGGGCGCATCCGCGTTCTTGGTCGGAGCCTTCCAGGCCCCACCCATGGGGGGAGGCCCGGGCAAAATGGCGGTGGTGCGCTGGCCCGGCAATGCTGCGCATGTGCTGAATTTTGGCCAGGCTGGAACACCCAAGGGGAATAGCTTTTTTGTCGGTGTGAATGCGCAGGACCACCAAGTCTTCATCCCGAGTCTTGCCGGGACCACCGATGTGATCGACCTTCGTACAGACAAACCGGTCGGGCAGTTCAAGAGCATCCCGGGTGGGCGCGTGGCGGTGGTGTCGCCTGACCACCGCCTGGTGTTCGTGCTCTCCGGCAAGGCATTGGCGGCGTACGCAACCCGCGATGATGTGTTGCGCTACGAGATCCCGGTTGGTGGCAATGCGTTGGCGTTCAACGCGGACGCCAGCCACTTGTATGTGGGTGGCAATATGGATACGGCCATCACCGATATCGATCCCTCCACCGGTCAAATCCTGCGGCGGATCCCCATCGGTCATTCCGGGGATCTGGTCTGGGCGCACGGATTGTTGTTCTCGGCAGACATTCAGAGTGGCGTAATGACTGCCTTCAATCCCGTGACCAACCAGATCGTCAACATGAGGACTAGCGAGGTTGACCCCAATTTCGCCTACAACAAAATTCCTGCCGCAACAGCAGGATTCATGCAATTGGCGGTGAGCCCTCGTCAAGACATCGTGTATGCAGCCGGCTTTTCTGGTCACATTTTGCGGTTCTCTACCATCGGGCCGCGCTATCTGGGTGAGGTCAAGGTTGCCGTCGGCAAGGAAGGGCCCAACAAGCTCAGCGGTCTTGCGGTGCTGCCCCATGGAACCAAGGCCATCACGACCATCGAAAACCGTCACGAGTCCGTGGTGGTCGACCTTCGCACTGGCCAAGTGCTCAAGCGTCTGCCAGGCATCGCCAGCAATCGCTGGGTGCTGGCGCGCTAATCCGCACAACCCGTGGTTTGAACCCGAACGACAAGGAGATTGAGATGTCCAAATTCCTGCTGGCCCTTGCTGCCGTATTTGTCCTGGCCCAGGGCGCCTGGGCACAAGCCCCACAAGTAATTGAGGTGCGCAGCACGCACACGGCTGCAGAGACGTTGCAACACTTGGAGCATGCGATCCAGCAACGTCATTTGCAAATCGTTGCCGTGGTGGATCACAGCGGCTCCGCGCACAAGGCGGGGCTGGAACTTCGGCCCACCAAGCTGGTGATCTTCGGCAATCCGGCCTTGGGCACAAAGCTGATGCAGATGAACCAACAGGCAGGGCTTGGGCTACCTTTGAAAATACTGGTCTGGGAGGATGCCAAACATCGCGTTTGGTTGGGCTATACCAACCCTGCGGTGTTCGCGCGGCGCTACGACATCAATCCTTCGGCCAAGCCCATTCTGATCATGAGCAAGGCCCTGCATGCGATCGCTGCCGAGGCGGCCGGGAGCTAGGCTGACCCGGTTATCGGCAATGCGATGACCGGATCTGGGCTGCCGTGATGCGGGTTCGCGCAGTCGGCAAAGTGACTGCAACTGATCGCTGAGCGACCACCAAGGTTCGGCACTCCAGCGGGGCCTGACCGACCCGCATGGACAGTCAGAAGGATGTTTAGCAGATGTGGGTTGCACGAAGGAAGAATCACCCCGTCAACCTTTCGGCCCAACGTTTCTCGTCCGAACGGACAAAGGCCATGCTGCGCTGGACTCACATGGAAACGCGCGGATGGCCTGGCCTTTGACATGACGGCTTCTATGTGCTTCTATGCGCATATGTCTAAAGCGGCCAATTTCTTCAAACTCTTCGCCGATCCAACGCGCTACCGGATTCTCCACTTGTTGACGCTGGATGAATGTTGCGTGTGTGAGCTCGTGGATGCGGTGCAAACTCCACAGTACACAGTCTCACGCCACCTCGCTGGATTGCGCAAGGGAGGATGGGTGGTGGAACGGCGTGATGGAACCTGGATCTACTACCGCCTCGCCCCCGAGCATGCCGCCCTGATCAAGGCGGTGCTGCAAACCGCCCAAGCCCATGACCTGGATGCGCAGTTGCTCACTGCGGATGCAGCTCGACTTCAAACGCGGTTAGACATGCGAACAGCGGGTCGCTGTACGTTGGGCTACGGCATCGTATAACTTTTTTACTTTCTAATATGCTTAATTGTCCATATACGCGCATAGCATGCATGGCGAACGGATCCCATCAACCCCATGCCCTCCTCCATGCGTGCCACAGCTGGCGACCAGCTTCGAAGAACCAAAGCGTCGTCCTGTGCCCAGTTTCGAAGGGGTTGGGGTGGCGCATTGCTGTTCGCTCTGCTGCTCGGCGGCTGTGCGAGTTACCAACCCCAGCCTCTCATCCCAGCGCAGGATGCCGCCGCACTTCAAGCACGAGACGTGAATGCAGCGGGGTTGCGGGCTTTCCTGGCAGCCCATGGCCAAACCGTGACGCCATGGCCACTGCCTTCTTGGGATCTGAGCAGCCTGACTCTGCTGGCTCTGTACGACAACCCCCAATTCAAGGTCGCTCGCGCGCAATGGCAACGGGCTCGCGCTGGAACGGAAACAGCAGCGCAGTTGCCCAACCCATCCCTTCACCTTTTCGAGCAACACCACAGCTTGGCACCGGCAGGCCTCTCGCCTTGGTCCTATGGCCTCGCGCTGGGAATCCCTTGGCAGAGCACAGAGCTGCGTCAAGCGCGTGTCGCCCAAGCCCATGCGTTGGCAGACGCGGCTATTGATCCGGCACTAAACATTTGAACTTATTGCAAGTCGTAGAGTCAGATCGAGCATGGAAAAGATCGACTCCCGAACGCTGCCGGTGGATGCGCTCAACGAGCGCCGCCGACGTGCGGTGAAGATGCGGCTGGACGGCGCGAGTCTGAAGGACACGGCGGCGCAATGCGAGATGTCGCGCACGACGGTGATCGCGGCGGTGAAGGCCTTTGAGGCCGGCGGTTGGAAGGCGGTCGACGTCGACCGCGGCGGCAGACCGGTGGGCAGCGGCCGCACCCTCAACGCCGAGCAGGAGCGCGAGGTTCAGCGACTGATCCGCGACCGCACGCCCGACCAGTTGAAGATGGTCTACGCGCTGTGGACGCGCCAGGCCGTCGCCGAGCTCATCCGGGACCGCTACGGCATCAAGCTGGCCGTGCGCACGATGGGTCTGTATCTCGAGCGCTGGGGCTTCACGCCGCAGAAGCCCATGAAGAAGGCCTACGAGCAGTCGCCGGCGGCGGTCAAGAAGTGGCTCGACGAGGAATACCCGGTCATCGCCGCGTGCGCCAAGGTCGAGGGCGCCGAGATCCACTGGGGCGACGAGACCGGCCTGCGCAGCGACGACGTGCGCGGCCGCAGCTACGCACCCCAAGGCCAGACGCCGGTGATCCGGGTGAACAACAAGCGCCACGGCCTGTCGGTCATCTCCACCGTCACCAACAAGGGCCAGATGCGGTGGAAGGCCTTCGACGGGGCTCTGAACTCGGACATTCTGATCGACTTCCTGCGCCGGCTCGTCAAGGACGCGGGCCGCAAGATCTACCTGATCCTGGACAACCTGCGAGTGCATCACAGCAAGCCCGTGAAGGACTGGCTGGTCGAGCACAAGCACCAGATCGAGGTCTTCTACCTGCCCAGTTACAGCCCCGAGCTCAACCCCAACGAGATGGCCAACGCCGACCTCAAGCAGGCGGTCACGAAACTGGCTCCGGCGCGGACCAAGCTGCAACTCGTCAAGGCCACTGCCAGACACCTCAGCAGCGTCCAGCGGCAGCCCGAGCGGATCAAGAGCTACTTCCAGCATGCTCCGGTTCGGTATGCGGCTTGAGTTCAATGCTTCAATGCCGGGTCAATAGCTCGACCATCGTTTGCGTCACGATGATGGCCGGTAGCACTGGAATAGCACCGGGCACCGCCAGGGCAGGGTGCTCTTGGTCATGCGCGCAGCGTTGGCGCACTCGCACAGGATGTAGCGAATGGCGTTGTTGCCGTGCCGGGTGCGGCCGGACTTGCGCTTGCCTGCGCTCTCGTGGTTGCCGGGGCTCAGCGCGGCCCAGCAGGCCAGGCGCTCAGGCGCGCCGAAGCGGGCCATGTCGTCGTCGATCTCGATGAGGATCAGCGCGGCGGCGGTCTCGTCAATGCCGGGGATGGTCTGCAGCAGGCTGTGAGCCCAGGCGTAGGGCTGCATGGCGCGCATCAGGTAGGCGTCGATGTCGGCCAGTTGGCGCTGCAGCGCGTCGATGCTGTCGCTCAAGTGGCGCAGCACGAACAGATGGCCGAGCTGCAGGTTGAGCTCATCGTCATGGAGAGCACCGGCATCTACTGGAAGAGCGTCTACGCTCACCTGGAGAACGTCGGCATCACCGCCTGGGTGGTCATCCTCGACTCGCTCGAAGCGCGCAACCGCCAAGCCATCGACGGCAAGCTGTGCGTCGCCAGCCTACCTGAAGCGCCAAGGCACGCCATCTGTCCCCGCCGATCTTGCCGACCATGCAACCCTGAGCTTCAGCTATTTATGGGCGGGTGATGAATGGCCTTTCATCGACGTGCAGGGCAAGGTCGCCCGGATCAAGGTCAGTCCCAGCGTGCATGCCACCAATGGCGAGCTGCTGCGCGAACTTGCAGTCGATGGCGCAGGCGTCATCATGCAACCAACGTTCATCGTCGCCTCCGAACTCGCGCAAGGGACGCTTGTGCCCGTTCTGATGGACTACCAAACCCTCGAACTCAATTTATTCGCTGTGTACCTCAGCCGCCGCCACCTCTCGAACAAGGGGTGTGTGTGTTTATCGACGAGATCGTGAGCGCAATCGGCGAGCAACGCGCATGGGAGCGATGGGCACGCTGAAGTGCTCGCCCGACAACAGCCCACGCTTGTCGGCCATCTCCACCGTCGCGTTGAACAACCTGGGGCTTGGATCCGAGGGTTCGCGCGAGGATCGGCGCCTTCACGTCCAGCGTCTTCACCTCCAGCACATCCACCTGCTGGCGCATCACGGACACTCCACCGGCTTCACCGCGCGTTCAGCCCGGCGCACGCGCACCGTCCCGTCCTTGCCGACCTCCCAGGCCAAGGTATCCCCGGCTTCGACCCCGAGAGCCTTGAGGATTTCCGGCGGAATCCCAATCCCGCGGTGCTGGTTGCGGCGCTGGTTCTCCTGCTGCGCCTGCTCCGCCAGGCGCAGCACGAACAGCACGCTCCCCAAGGTGCAGAGTATGGCCACCGCGGCAGTGACATACACCCCCGTCATGAACGACATCATCCTTCTCCTTCAGGTTCGAACGGCAAGTTGGATGCTCTGGTGCTGCAGGGCTGGGATGCGTTCATGCGGTCGTTGTCGTCGTCCGCGGCTCCTGCCATCTGCCATCTGCCATTTGCCATTTGCCATTTGCCATTTGCCATTTGCCATTTGCCATTTGCCACCAAAATCTCCATTGCTTCCATTGCTTTCTCCTCGGATGCCCACCGGGACATCTCCAGAACCATCATCCCGCACGAACGTGGCTTCGCAAGTCGGCAAGACGGGCTTGCCCACTACTCGATAACCGACAGACTTCAGACGCTCGCCACCCAGAGCGTCTTGCCGCTGAGGCGGCATAGAGCGCGGATGCGCCCCTCGCGTTCGAGCTTGACGCCGAGTGTCGCACTGATGGGCAGACGCTGGTGCTCGGCGATCAAGGTGTAGCGGTGGCCGGCGTGATGGGACTCTTCGAGCGTCGCGCCCTGGGCGACGAGCTGGACGAGTAGAGGATAGAGGCGTTCTTCGCGCATGGGAATCTCCTGAAGGCGTTGGACATTGCGGACGCACGAAGGGTGTGCGTGGTTCCAAGCTCGGGACCGCAGGGAGCGGTCGATTCAGGATCTGCGCGGGTGAGAAGGGCCTTTAAAACGTGAAGATGGACGGGAAGAGGCTTGAATCGTACCCGCGTTTGCGGTGTGCGCAAGTCGACGAACATGGTTCAGCATGGATCCTGCCCGCCGGGTTGCCACATTACCGCATCGGGCAACTCGATTCGCCTGAAATCGTTTCGGATAGTCGGTCAATTAATTTTCAATTGGACGCTGATCAATCTACAATCAGCCGACATGCAAGCCTCCGAATATCATCCCCGTTTTGTCCAGCCCCGCTTGATCGAGGCCTTGCGCGATACGCCTGTTGCCCTCATCCATGGGCCGCGGCAGTGCGGCAAGACCACGCTGGCGCGTGCCGTCGGTGCGCAGCACGGCTATGCCTACATCAGCTTTGACGATGACGTGCAGCGTGCTGCGGCCCAAACCGATCCGGTCGGTTTCGTGGCGGATTTGCCCGACAAGGTCATCCTCGACGAAGTGCAGCGCGTGCCCCTGCTGTTCACCACCCTCAAGGCCGCCATTGACCACGATCGCCGCCCCGGGCGGTTCATCCTGACCGGCTCGGCGAATGTCCTGCTGTTGCCCAAGCTGGCCGATTCGCTCGCCGGGCGCATGGAGATCCTGCGCCTGCATCCGCTGGCGCAGGCCGAGTTGGCGGCGGTGCCGACGGACTTGCTGGCCGCCTTGTTCAGCGCCAGCTTCCCACCCCGGGCGCACGTCCGATCCCCCACCCGACCCCATATCCAACCCCACGCCAGGCTGGGCAAGAGGTTGGCCGAACGGGTGGCCGCCGGAGGTTTCCCCGCTGCGCTTGCGCGTGGCACCTCACGGCGTCGCACCGCCTGGTACCGCGACTATGTCGAGACCCTGGTGCAACGCGATGTGCGCGACCTGGCACGCATCGCCGCCCTGGACGCCTTGCCCCGTCTGATGGCCATGGCTGCGGGACAAACGGCGCGTCTGCTCAACGTCACCGACCTCGCCGCGCCGTTCCAGCTCAGCCGCCCCACCATCCGCGAGTATGTGTCCTTGCTGCAGCGCATCTTCCTGTTGGAAGAGCTTCCACCCTGGCACAGCAACCGGCTGAGCCGCCTGGTCAAGACCCCCAAACTGCACCTGGGCGACACGGGTCTGGCTTGTGCCCTGCTCGGTGTCGACGCCCAGGGCTTGTGGGATGATCGTCGACTGTTCGGACAATTGCTCGAAACCTTCGTTTACCAGGAGTTGCGCCGCCAGGCGAGTTGGGCCGGGGAGCGCAGCGCCTTCTTTCACTTCCGCGACAAGGACGGCGTCGAAGTCGACATCGTCGTCGAGCAAGGACAGAAGCTCGTCGGTATCGAGGTCAAGGCCGCATCGACCGTGACGGCAGCCGACTTCAAGGGTTTGCGCAAACTCCAGGACGCCGCTGGCGCACGTTTGATTGCTGGCGTGGTGCTGTATGACGGCGAGGCTGTTCTGCCCTTCGGGCCCGGCCTGCATGCCCTGCCGATCAGCGTCTTGTGGAAGGAGGTTTAGCCCGGCTGGCAACCCGGGCCGAAGCCTCCCTAACAGCCCGCCTCACACAAACCCCATGGTTCCAGCTCCCACCCCACCCGGTTTGAAGCCGCATTCCGTTCGCAGCGCGATGACGAAGTCCTGCGCGCTGCGCAGGGGCTGTAAGCGATGCCGCCGCGCCACCGTGGCGAAGTCCCCCGGCGTCAGCGACGCCAGCGCCCGAAGGTCTTGCCGCAGCCCTTCTTCCGGCACGCCAAGTCCCAGGACCGCGCAATGACTGCCCAGCAAAGCCCAGGCCTGCTCCGGCCGCAAGGCCCGGAACTGCAGCTTCAGATCAAAGCGCCGCAGCGCCGCCGGGTCCAGCCCCTCCAGACGATTCGTCGTGGCGATGAACACGCCGGGGAAGGCCTCCATCTGCGTCAACAACTCGTTCACCAGCGTCACCTCCCAGGCCTGCGCCGCGCCGCGCCGATCCTGCAGCAGGCCATCGATCTCATCGATCAGCAGCACCGCCCCGTCCTCCTGCGCGTCATGGAAGGCCCGCGCCACCAGCCGTTCACTCGCCCCCAGCCACTTGGCGAGCAGGTCCGACGCCCGCCAGAGCTGCAGCGGTCGCCCCAGTTGCTCCGCCAGCCAGCGCGCGTACGCTGACTTGCCCGTGCCGGGCAGGCCGTAGAGACACAGCCTGACGCCCCCGGTGTGGGAGGCGTGGGCGATGCCCTGGGCAATGGCCTGTAAATCCACGTCGGCATGGACCAGCCGCGGATCGTAGGTGCAAGGCAAACGCTGGGGATCGCAGGCCATGACGGCAGTGTGGCCCTGGGCCCGCAGGGTGTGATTGACCAGGGCGAGCAAAGCCGCATCGCGTTGCGCGGGATCCAGCCCTGCGCCGACCTGCCGCACCACATCCGCCGCCCGGGTCAGCACGGCTGGCGCCAGCACCGCGCTGGCCGCCAGGGCCGCCAGGGTCTCGGCCCCCACCAGCGCCCCCACAGTGGCCCGGGCGATGGAGTCGCGCACCTGTCGTGGCGGCACCGGAAGCTCCAGCACCAGATCGAAACGCCGGATCAGCGCGGCGTCCATCTCCCCCACGGCGTTCGTCACCCAGAAGGTGGGCACCGGGTTGGTCTCCAGCGCCCGGTGCAGCCAGCCCTTGCGGTGCTTGCCCGGGTTGGGACTGTGCAGAGCGAACAGGCCCGTGACGTCGCCCTCGGTCTGGCTGGTGAACACATCCTCGATCTCGTCGAACAGGATCAGCGCCCGACGCCGCGCCAGGAAGCGCTGCGCCGCCCGCCAGGCCCGCAGCCGCTGCTCCCCGCCGATCGGATCGCCGTCCTCGTCCGCCGCGCTCACCTCCAGCAACTCACAATCCAGGACCGCGGCCAGCGTGCGGCACAGTTCGGTCTTGCCCGTGCCCGGCGGGCCGTAGAGCAGGACATTGGTGCCACGCTTGCTGCCTCCCGCCGAGTGGTGACCCAGGGCCGACGCCAGATAGGTGCGCAGCAGCGTCCGGCTCAGCCCCAGATGCGGGTAATCGTCCAGGGTGAGGCGCGCCGGAGCACTGGAGGCGACTGCCCCACGCAGCAGCGCCAGCGGCTCGGTGTCCGGCGCCAGCATGGCCTCGGCAAAGGACGCCGAGAACAGTTCCAGCCGGGTGGACAACGTGCCCTGGCCCGCCCGCCTCAGACTCAGCAGTCCACTGTGGGCCAGCACCCCCGCCGGCGCCAGCGCCCGCTTCACCGCGACCTCGGGCAGGTCCAGCAACGTCGCCAGCACCCCGATGGCCTTCGCCGGGGTCAACGGTCCCAGGGTGTCGGCGGCGTCCTCGAACAGCCGCAGCGTCTGCAACAGACAGGCACAGCCCAGCAGCCGGCAGTCCACGGCCGAGAGCTGCACCAGGGCCGCCAGGCGTGCCAGGTTCTCCTCCAGCTCGACCGGCAGCACGAGCGCGTCGGCCTGCGCCTCCAGCGCCTGCCAGTCGGATTCGAGCACGCGGCGGATCGCGACCAAGGCGGCAGCGTCCGTGCCGCCCTCCCGCAGAGCGTGGGGCACGCGCAGCGTGGCGAGCAGACCGGACACGCCCTGGCCGTCATGCAGGAGCTGGCGCAGCCCTCCCAGCGGCAGCAGGATGCGCAGCAGCCACAGGCGCACCAGGGGGACTGGCGGCTCGGGCACAGGCGAGCGCGTGGGGGTGTCGTTCAGGGCGTCGAGCAGGCGTTGATGGCGTGGCATGGTTCAGCGTGGCATTGGAGGGGGATGGATGTGATGGATGAGCGCCTCGAGTCAGCGCGCGGCGTCCGGGGGCGCTTGAACGGCCGCGGCGGCTTCGGCTTCGGCTGTTTCGGTCGCATCCAGGCTCAGGCCCAAGGCCAGGCCCACATGGTGGTCGTAGCGGGTGGGCAGCCACATCGCCAGCCCCAGCGCCGTGCCCAGCAGCCAGGGCAGGGCGCGACAGCCGTGCGCAGGCTGGTGGGCCAGGACCCAGCCCACGCCCCGAGCCAGTCCCCAGGCCAGACCCGCCAGCAGCGCCACCGTCGTCCAGGCCCAGCGCCGGGCGCACCGCCAGTGCCGCAGGACCTCGCCCCCCAGGGCTTCGGGCCGCAGCCGCTTCAGGGTGGAGGCCAGGGGCAGGGCCTGCAGATCATGGCCGCTGGCACGGAACACCGACTTGCGCCAGGCCTCGTCACGGCCGAGGTGCAGGATGCCGCGGCCATACAGCCCGACCAGGGCGAACGCCAGCAGCAGGAATGCCCGGCTCATCCCGGGTGCATGGGAGAGCAGGGTCGCACTGCCCAGGGCCGCAGCCAGGATCAGCCAGGGGGCGAACAAGGTGGTGACGCCCAGGGCGGCGGCAAGACGCAGGCCCGCCATGCGGCGTGCGCCTTGCGGAGATTGGCCACGGTGTGCAAAGCGGCGTTGCAGCCCCAGGCGGACGCGATGACCAGCCGGCGAGTCGGTCCAGAACAGCACGAGCAGGATGTCGCGCAGGGCGGTCAGGCGGCGGCACAGCCGCGATGGGGGTGACGAGGATGCGGGTTGCGCTGAGGGTTGGATGGGCATCGTGGACGCTCCGGGACGAGGATGCAGACCATCTCATCACAGGAAGGCGCGGATGCAAGTCGACGCCAGCCGACGTCAGCGGGGGCGGGACACAGAGTCGGGAGTCAGCCGATGCGTCGGCGACCTGGGCAGGTCATGCGGCTCGCCACCCTCGGAAGGCTTGGGATCTGCCCGGGCTGGGCTCAGCGCGTAGGCTATATATTCGACCGTAGCGATGGACGCGAAGCTGCTGCTCTACGAGTCGGGGTTCAAAGAGCGGCTCGGTTCAACGCAGGTGCCAGGGCGGATCGCAACCGATCCACGATGACAGGCAGGGGCTCGGGGGTAAGCGCGTTCTTCTTGAAGAACGCCAGCCACAGCGACGCCCGCGAGGAATCGAGTGCGAATTCCTCCGACAGCCCAATCGGCAGCGCATCGGGCACAGCCATGCCGCGCCGATCAAAGGTGGCCTTGATCGCTTTGGCCAGCAAATCGATGTCCAGGGTTTCTCGTTCCAGCAGAACCGACAGATCGAAGTAGTCCTTCAGGCGGCTGTTGGTCATGCCCAACAGGGCGATAGCGTGGAGTTTTTCTGCAATGACCGTGTACGTCGGGTAGGCCCGCAGCCGGGGAGCGGGCAGATCGTCCAACAGCACTGGATAGACCGAATCCACCGGAGCGGGCGTGACGACATCGCCGAAGCCGACATCGATCTGCGTCTTGCAGCGCGCCTTGGCCAGCTCGCCAGCGATGATCACCCGGACGCCGCCGTAGCCTGCCTCCTTACGGATTTCCTCGACCGTGACCGAGGTTGGGTCAAATACGATGCCGTCGTCAGCAGCCACGGCGGCGATGTCGCGGAAAGTCTCAGCGACCGAAGCCAGATCGCTCGCGCCGAAACCAAGCAGATCGGCGTCGCGCGTGGCCCGGTGCGGCATGTCGTACCAGAGTGTGAAGAGCAGCGCGCCTTTGAGCAGAAAGCGATCGGCGTGCCGCGATTGAGTCAGGCGGTAGAGGATGCGTTCCAGCGCGAAGCGCACCAGCACCTGATTGAAATCGACGCCCTGCGCTTTGGCGACGTTGAGCAGGCGCGCACGGACGGACGCGGCGACACTCGCCTGATTCGTTGGACGCGCCGGGCTCATGCGACGCTCTCCAGATAGGGCCGCATCACGTTGGCTACGCGGCAGATCTTGGCATAGCGCCAGATGTCATCGACCGATGCCTTGTTGCGGGCCCGCGCGTCCTTCAGGGCCTCCAGCGCCACATCCAGGCCGATCTTGTTGCGGTGCTTGAAGCAGTCCGCCACGGTCTTTGCAATACCGTACACCCGGAGCTTGACGCCATCGCGTTCAATTTCCTCGACGCCTGCCGTGTAAGCGTCGCCCGTGAACTGCACCATCTTGATCGGCGGATGGTCGAACCGTGGGGCATGGCTGCCGCGCGGCATGGCGATCCAGACCTGGCGCGGCAGTTGGGTGGTCAGTTCGTGGAACTGCAGCGCGGTGAGCAGGCAGAACACGGCTTGCGGCACCTTGGTGGCGACGGTCACGAGACTCTCAAATTCCGACCCGTTGGAGTCCGTCAGACGGTACAGGCCACGCCCAATCTTTTCCAGCAGGCCAGCGGCGGTCAGGCGCGTCAGGACGACCCGGGGCGCATCGATGGCGTCCAGATCGCTGGCGCGCAGCATCCCCTTCTGGCTGGCCAGAACGAGGACGCGCTGAGTGTGTGTGTCGGGGAGCATGGCTGGAGTATGTTCCGTTTATTCGTCGAATGCAATCGTTCGACGAAAAATAGGAGCATGCCCGCGATGACGGGCTGGCTCGTCGGCGCAGGCACTTTCAGTCCGCCTTGAGCCGATCCGCCATCGTCTCGGCGCTTTCGTTGTAATAGATTTGCAGCATGCGAAGATCCTTGTGCCCGATCATCCTCGCCAGATCGAGAATGGGGAGTTTCTTGGCTAGCCGGGTGACAGCGGTATGCCGCAGATCGTGGAAATGCAGATCCTCGATCATGGCGAGCTTCTTCGCTTTGCGCCACAGCGAATCAATCTGCGATGTATTCAGATCAAAAACTCTGGCCGTGAGGTCGACCGGATCCGGTTTGAGCCCAGACAACACGGTTTGCGCTACGGGTGAGAGCGGAACACGGCGTGTTGCTGCGGCAGTCTTGCCTGAACGGACCGTCACGACGGTCGGAGCGACGTCGGCCCAGGTCAACTTGGCAATTTCGCCGACACGCATGCCCGTCTCGACAGCGAACACCGCAGCGGCTCCAATGCGCTCCGAAATCGTGGATGGGCGCTGTCCGGGCTGATAGCTGAGCGCAAAGAGGATGCGATCCAGTTCCGCCTCGGTTGCCAAGCGATCTCTTGGCGGGGTTGGGGGAGGGCGCCGCACCCCAGTAAACGGGTTTTCGGCCAGCCAATGCCACTCCTTGACGGCCAGACTGCAGGCGTGCGACAGCAGGTTCCACTCGCGCTGCACCGATGCTGGGCTGACTTGCTTCAATCGCCGGTCTCTCCATGCGGCGACAGCCGGTTGCGCCAGGCGCACCAGCGGAACCTCGGCAATCGCATCTCGCAATGTCAGATTGATGCGCGTGACCTCCCAGCGCTTGCCGCGCTTGTATTCGCTGACATCATCTCGATAGCGTTCGAGCAGTTTGGCAAACGTCGCCCCAGCGGGGGCGGCTGAGCCACCGGTAACACCAGCGCCGATTTCCCGCTCAACTTGTTCGACCCATACATAAGCCGCAGCCTTCGTATCGAAGGTTGCCGACCGGCTCGCGCCATTGCGCCTGACTTGCGCCCGAAAAGTCTTGCCGCGTTTGACGACCGTTCCCATTCCCGTTCCCCTTCCGCTTGGTGCAGCACCTGGTGCAAATTTGGTGCAAATGGTATGGGAAACGGCGACAAACGGTGGCGCTTGATGCCGATTTTCGGCAAGAAAAAAGCCACGCAACTCATTGAATTACGGGGCTTTATGGGGTTAAGCGGTGTTTAATGAAACATGTTCGTGGTGCCGGTGTTGTAAGCCGACAAGGCACCTCGCAGCGACCCGCCTGATTGCGACCAGGCGCCCAGCAGGATGACTTGCGCCGCGCGCAGATTGCTGCACGGGTCGAAGACCTGATCGGCACCCAAGCCCAGCGCGGGGAGATTCCTACTGTTGATCTGAGCCAGACCCAGATCAACCGAGTGCCCCGCCTGGATGAGCGTGCGGGCGAGCCTCGCCGCCTCGGCCAGACTTGCGGGCCGGTACGACTGTCCGGTTGTGTTGTCGTGCAAGGCCAGCGGGTTTCCGCCGCTTTCCTGCTGGACGATGGCCGCCATGGTCACGGCCGCCACCTTCGGTGCGCATTCCTCGATGGCGTTCAGTGTGATGGGCCCCATACCCCGGTTCGCTGCCGTGTTGCGCGTACCCCGTGCAACGCCCAACCGAAAGCCAGTAAGGGTCACGAGACCCCTTACCAAGGACGCTTTCATGCAACGACCTTTGCTCAAACTGGCGGTGGCGACCGCAATCGTCTGCAGTCTGCCGGCTGCCATGGCAGATGTCCTGCCCGGACAGCCCCAGTCTGCGCGGCTGCTGACGGCGTTGGCACTCATCGTGCCGCAGCCGTATGAGATCAACGTCGACAACAGCATTCCCACGGACACGCGGCTCTCGTGGGGAGAGCAGGGCGATTGGGAGCAGCAATTGCGTCAGGCCGCCGAGTCTGCTGGCCTGGGCGTGCGCTTCAACGCGCCCGCGCATGCGCTGCTGATCTTTCGCCTGCCGCGCATTCATCGCGTCACGGTCGGACTTCCCGCTGCGCCGGCGCAGGCGAGCTCGCCTGGGATGGCAGCCGCAGCGGCGCCGGCAACACTGAGCCCGCATGAACCCCGGGAGCCCGCGCAGGGCCCCGCGATGCAACCCTCCGGCAGCAAGGCGGCGGGCGGCGAGGGTTGGTCAATGCCCGCACCCGCGATGGCGGCGCGGGACGTGTACCTGATCGATGCGATTCAGATGCTTATGCCGCCATCCCTTGCGCCGAGCCTGCAACTGGAAGTTCTGGCTGCCAATCTAAACGCGCCTGCGCATTGGGCACCGGGGTCGCGCTGGGGCGCGTTGCAGTCGATGCTGCGCGGGATGGGTCTGCAGGCTCGCCTGGATGGCAAGACGCTGCGCATTGCGCCCGTGACGGAATCGGACTCCAAAGCGGCTGCAGCCCAACCAACTGCTGCGCCGCAACGCCCCATGGGGCTAGCCGCGGCGCCTGCGGCAGTCAAAAGCATCCCCGTGTTCAAACCGATCCCGCTATGGACGCTCAAGGCGAATCAGGCCATCAGTGTCGGTCTGGACGTCTGGGCCCGTGCCTCGGGCTGGAAGGTTGTCTGGAATGTTCCCCAGGACTGGCTGGTGCCCAACACCGTGCAGTTCCAGGGCGATTTCAGGGTGGCGGCGACGCAGGTCATTCAGGCTCTGGCCGCCAACGGCGCCGACATCCGTGCCGATGTCTACACCGCGAACAAGACCCTGGTGGTGCATGCCGCAGGGCAGGGGGTCTGACATGCCGGCCGTCGCGGCTCCTTTTGTTCCGCCAACGGCGCCCACCGTGCAGTGCACGGTGCAGGCGGCGCAGCGCTTCGGTCTGCCGCCCGGGGCGCTGGCAGGCATCCTCATGAACGAGGGCGGAAGGCCCGGCCTGTGGAGCCGCAACGCCAACGGCAGCTACGACCTCGGACCGGCGCAGATCAACACGCTGTGGCTCAGGAAGCTGCGCGCCCACGACATCACTCCGGCCATGGTCGCCAACAACGGCTGCCTCAATGTCACGGTCGCAGCCGGAATCCTGGCGCTGTACCGCCAGCAGGCTGGGGGCGACCTCTGGACGGCCCTCGGTTGGTATCACAGCCACTCCCCCCTGCTGGCCGATCAATACCGCACTCGCATGGTCCGGCGCCTGAGCGCTGCATTGCAGAAGGATCCCTCTCAATGAAACGCACCGTTATTCCCATGTTCCTGCTGGCCATCGCTGTGGCCAGCACGCTTCTGTCCGGCTGCGCCTCGGTCAGCCAGACCCGCGCCACGGCATCCGCCATCCGCACCACGGCGGTGACGAATCTCAATCCGCCGCCATCGCGCCCGGTCGTCGCCGTCCATCAGGGCGCCTGGCTGATGGGCGCGGTCGTGCGACCGACGAAAGCGCCGCCACCGGCGTTGACGCAATCCGTCACGTTCGAGCGCGCCGACGTGTCCGGGATGACGCTGCAGGACTTCGCGGCGTGGATCGTGCAACACACCGGTGTCGCCGTCACGGTGGACGCGTCCGCGCAGCCAGGCGCCAAGGCCGGCGCGTCGGTGCAGCCGTTGGCGGCCCCGGCTGGTGGCTCCACGGCACCCGGGCCCATGGGAGCGCCTGTGGGCATGCCTGGTGCCTTTCCATCGCCCGGGGGCGGACAGGCGGCCCTGGTGGCTTCCGCGCTTGGTGTGCCCACAGTCGGCGCAGCCGGAGATCCTGGCAACCGCACTGCGACCGTCGCCCGGCCCATGCGGTTGTCCTACACCGGCAGCCTCCATGGCTTCCTGGATGTCATCGCCGCGCGCTTTGGCGTGTGGTGGCGCTACGGACTGGACGGCGTGCACATCTTCCACACGGAGACCAGGACCTGGACCCTGCCGGAGTTGCCCAAATCGGCCTCCTCGACGGGGGGTGTCTCCACCGGCGGAACGACGGCGGGGGCCGCAGGCGGCATGACTGGTGGGTCAACCGGGAGCGCCCCGAGCGCGGCGACGGGCGCATCGTCCAGCAGTGGCTCCGGGAGTACCTCGATGAGTGGCACGTTGTCCGTCGATGACTGGGCCGGGCTGCAGAAGGCCGCTGCCACGGTCGCCGGCACCGGCGCCGTTGTCAACGTCGACAAGTCGCTCGGCATCCTGACGGTGACGGCGACTCCGCCACAACTCGAGCGCGTGTCCGACTGGGTCAAGAGCCTCGCCGCCGACATGCAGAAGCAGGTCGTCGTCGACGTGCATGTCTACAACGTGCAGACGGGCCGCGAGGACAATTATGGCGTGGGGCTGAACCTGGCCTACAAGAACGCTTCCGGCCACACCGGAATTTCGGTGGCCGGCGCGCCGGTGCCTTCCGTCACCGGAGGCCAGACACCATTCGCGTTCGGTGCCAACATCCTGTCGGGCCCCCTGACAGGCTCAAGCCTGGCGGTGCAGGCGCTTTCCACCCTGGGCGACGTGTCGCAGGTGGTGTCCCGCTCGGGCGTCACGAGCAACGGCCAGATGCTGGCCATCCAGGCGGCCAAGCAGGTCAATTACCTGGCGGGAAGCACCAGCCTGCTGACCTCGACCAGCGGATCGTCGACCGCCCTGCAATCGGGTACGGTGACGGTGGGTTTCACCGCCACATTCCTGCCCAAGGTGGTCGACGGCAAGATCCTGCTCGACGTCAACATGACCCTGAGTGATCTGCTGGGCATCCAGACGATCACGAGCGGCGGCAGCTCGCTGCAGCTGCCGAGCATCGCACAGACCACGTTCCAGCAGATGGTGTCGCTCAAGTCCGGCCAGACTCTGGTGCTGACCGGCTACCGCCAGCGCGGTGCCTCGGTCACGAACAACGGCGTCGGGTCGCCTGAAATGCCATTGCTGGGTGGCGGCGTGGACGCCTCCAACAGCGACAGCATCCTGGCCGTGGTGATCTCCGCGAGACTGCTGTGAGCGCGGCCCGCGTCATTCAACTGCCGGGCGACAAGCGCAAACTGGTCGTCGGCATGCGCTGGCGGCATGAAGACCGTGCACCTGCGGCCAATGCGCTGCGCGCCGCAGCCAAGGAGCGGGGCCGCTGGGTGTGCCGGCGCCGGACCAGCATGGGCAGCCACCAGACCGGCTTTGCCTCCCTGGAACTGGGGCGCAAGGCCGCGGCGATGCAATCGCTGGGTGCCCTGGTGGCGGACGCCAAACCTGAACCGTGGCTGGGCATCTTCGATCTGGGTGAAGGGATCTACTGGTACATCGCGGTGCGCGATAACCAGGAAATCCTGCCCGATGGCGACGTGATCGGCAACCGCGACGACATCGAGGAGGCGCGGGCACGGCATGCATCCTTCGGGGGATGGGAATACGTCGACGGCGACGCCAGTGCGGTGCTGAGCCTGATCTCGGGCAGCAAGCGCTCATTCCCCGTCGTGGACAGTGAGGCCAGACCCTGGCTGGCCCCTGCCGTCGGTGGCGCCTCCCTTTTGTTGGTTTCCGCAGCAGGGCTCATGCTTTGGCATCGTCACGAGCAAGCCGTGGCCCAGCAGCGGCAGGAAGCGTTGGCGCGCCAGCAGGCTCTGCGGGCCGCCATGGCGGCCAGTGTGCCGAAGGCCGCAGCCATCCTGCCGTGGACGCAACTGGCATCGGCCGCGGATTTTCTGCGGGCCTGTGGCGGGGCATTCGACGCGACACCGTTGGCGCAGGATGGCTGGGTGCTGTCCGCCTGGGATTGCCTCCAGGCCCCGGGTGGACAGACCACCGTCGATCGGACCTGGAGCCGCGTGGGCGGCACTGATCTGCGCACGCCGGCCGGCGTGCTGTCCGCCGATGGGAATACCGTCAGGGCCTCTCTGCCATTGGCACGGCCCCTGCCACACGGGGCCGGAGCCATTCTCGCCGGTGACCCGGCTGAGCGCGCCATCCGCGGCATGGCGCAGACGCTGGACTTTCCGCTGTCGCTCACCAGTGCTTCCTCCCAGAAGCGGCCCGTGGGACTTCCGGGCGCAGCGCCCGTGGCCCCGCAGAAGATCCCTGCTTGTTGATTTCCATGCAAACCTGACCCACTATTTCCATCTCGATCTGACCCACCCTTGTTTGTGAACTTGAAGCTCACGTTGTGGATAAGTTCTTGGGTATCTTCTCCTTCTTGGTCGTCTGTGGGGGTTGCTGTGCAGAGCTGTTTTTGAACCGGAAGCTGTCGTTACCGGTTTCCAGAATATGGCAGTGATGCGTTAGCCGGTCTAGCAGTGCCGTGGTCATTTTGGCATCCCCGAACACGTCGGCCCATTCGCTGAAGCTCAGGTTGGTGGTGATCACGACACTGGTGCGCTCGTACAGCTTGGACAGCAGGTGAAACAGCAAGGCTCCGCCTGAAGCGCTGAACGGCAGGTAACCCAGCTCATCGAGAATCACCAGATCGGCATAGGCCAGCCGGTGGGCCAACTGTCCGGACTTGCCGTTGGCCTTCTCCTGCTCCAATGCATTGACCAGCTCCACCGTGGACAAGAACCGAACCCTGCGGTGATGGTGCTCAATGGCCTGCACACCGAGGGCTGTGGCAATGTGGGTCTTGCCAGTGCCGGGCCCGCCCACGAGGACCACGTTGTTGGCATCCTCCAGGAACGCGCACCGATGCAACTGGCGCACCAGGGCTTCGTTCACTTCGCTGTGCGAGAAGTCAAAGCCTGCCAGGTCCCGATACGCCGGGAATCTTGCCCCCTTCAACTGGTAGGCCACCGAGCGCACTTCTCGCTCGGCGGTCTCCGCTTTGAGTAACTGCGACAGGATCGGCTGGGCTGCCTCGAAAGCGGGAGCACCTTGCTCGGCCAGTTCAGTGACCGCCTGGGCCATGCCGTGCATCTTGAGCTCGCGCAGCATGATCACGATGGAAGCGATGGCAGGGTCATGACGCATAGCGGACCTCCCTCAGTTGGTCATAGCGAAGCACGTTGGCCTGGGGTTCCACAGACAGCTTGAGTGCCTGGGGAGAGGTGACAGGCGCCGGGGCCGGCTTGCCATCGAGCAAGCGGTGCAAGACATTCAGGATGTGGGTCTTGCTGGCGGCTCCGGCCTCCAAGGCCAGTTCCACCGCCGCCAGCACAGCCTGCTCGTCGTGGTGCAGCACCAGCGCCATAACCTCCACCATCTCCCTATCTCCACCCGGCTGTTTCACGAGTGCAGCCTGCAGTCGCTTGAAGGCTCCAGGCAGCTCCAGGAACGGAGCACCGTTGCGCAGGGCCCCGGGCTTGCGCTGCAGCACCGCCAGGTAGTGGCGCCAGTCGTAGACGGTCTGGCCAGCGCCATGGTGGTTGCGCTCGATCAGGCGCTGATGCTCACAGACGATCTGGCCCTCGGCCGCGACAACCAGGCGATCCGCGTAGACCCGCAGGCTCACAGGCCGATTGGCATACGGCGCTGGCACGCTGTAGCGGTTGCGCTCGAAGTGGATCAGGCAGGTGGGCGAGACCCGCTTGGTGTGTTCCACAAAGCCATCGAAGGGCCGTGGCACCGGCATCAAGGCGGCCCGCTCCTGGGCCCAGACGTGAGCTACGGTACCCGGCAGCTTGCCATGCGCAATCTCGCGCCATAGCGCCTGGCAGCGTTGTTCCAGCCAGACGTTGAGCTCGTCGAGGGCCGGGAAGGCCGGCACGACTTGCCACAGCCGGTGGCGCGCATCACGCACATTCTTCTCCACCTGGCCCTTCTCCCAGCCGGAGGCGGGGTTGCAGAACTCGGCCTCGAACAAGAAGTGGCTGGCCATGGCCGCAAAGCGTGCGTTGACATCCCGTTCCTTACCCCTGCGAACCCGATCCACAGCGGTGCGCATGTTGTCATAGATACCCCGGCGCGGCACGCCACCGAACACCGCAAAGGCGTGGTTGTGCGCGTCAAACAGCATCTCGTGGGTCTGCAGCAGATAGGCGCGCAGGTAGAACGCCCGGCTGTGGCTGAGCTTGAAGTGCGCCACCTGCAGCTTGGTGCGCACTCCGGCAATAACCGCCCAGTCCTCACTCCAGTCAAACTGAAAGGCCTCACCTGGGCCGAAGGTCAGGGGCACGAAGGTGCCACGGCCCGTAGTCTGCTGGGCCACCAGGCGCTCCTCGTGCCAAAGCCGGACGAAGGCCGCGACGCGGTTGTAGGAGCCCGGGTAGCCCAGGGTCTGTAGATCCGCGTGCATCTGCTTGACGGTGCGCCGCTGCTTGCGTGATCGGCCAGCCTCGGCCTTGAGCCAGCCAGCGAGTTTGCCAGCGAAAGGATCGAGCTTGCTGGGGCTGACCCGCTTGGCGTAGTGCGGTTCGGACTCGCCTGCGCGCAGGTACTTGCGGATGGTGTTGCGAGAAAGACCGGTGCGGCGGGAGATCTCGCGGATGGACATCTGCTCGCGCAGGGCCCAGCGTCTGATAACACTCAGTGTTGCCACGTCTATCACTCCTGGTCTCCTGCTGCTTAACAAAGCAGCAGGTTAGGGTTAGTACGTGGGTCAGATTTAGATGGAAATCCTGGGGGTTACTGGGTCAGTTCTGGATGGAAATCAACACTCCGGGAAGATCACGACTCGGGCGCCCTTGCCCTGCGCCAGCCCCGCATCAATGATGGACTGGTTGTTCTGGATGGCGCGGAGGACATTTCCCTTGCTGGGGACGATATGGGTCTGGACGCCAACCCAGCCAGGCGGCGTAGATGCCGGCGACGCGAGGACGTTCGCGCCGATTGCCACGATCGCCGCGAAAAGCAACATCGACCGGGAAATGCCGGCGAACAGGCCAGGGCGCCCTTGTCCGGTCAGCGCAGGCAGTGCGGTGTTCATGGCGAGCATGGCTGCTACGGCCACTGCGAGGCCGAGCCAGCCCATCCCAGGAAACAGCATGCCGGCGGCATTGAGGGGCGAGAGCCAGCCAATGACGCCCAGGGGCGGCAAAGCCGTGGCGGCCAGCGCAAAGAGCAGACCGGGCCCGCGTGTTGCTAGTGCCCACGGCACGGCCAGAGCCACGCTGCATGCGGCCCATGCCATCAGACCAACCCCTGCATGTCCGGTCCCCCAGTAACCGGCGACGGCGCCGACGATCGGCCAGCAGCCGGCGGCGTAGTAGCCCAGAGCGGCCGTCAGGCGCTCGACGGGGTTGCGCCCGGTGGCGACGGCTGCCACAAGGAGAATGGAAAGTAGCGGCCCTATTGGGCCTGCGCCGCCAAGGATCCACGCCAGGCCTGGGATGGCGCCAAGAGCGATGAGCAGCAGCAGGTGCGGCGTGCTGGCCGGGATGGTTGGAGGCCGTCCACCGGCATGGGAGCTCATGGCCGCTTGTGTTCGGCTCGACGCGCCGCCCCCGTTGGCTGCGCCCGCAGATCCTTCAGCTGCTGAGTCTGCGCAGCATTCGCTGCCGCCAGGTCGGCGATCTGACGCGTGTCCTGGATGTACATCCGTGTCCAGAACACGGAGACGAAGAGACCGATGCCAATCGCACCAGCGACCCAGGTCCATTTGAAGGCCTTGTGCAGAGCATCCTTGACGGAGTCTCCAACGTGATAGTGCTGTGTCACCTGGGCAGGTGCATGGAGGAACGGCCCCAGGGCTGCGACCAGTTCTTCGGGATTGATCTGTGGCGCGGACGCGGTGGCTGGCTGTGTCGACGTCCGTTCCACGATGGCGTTCAAAGAATCCTGCAGACTCTTGATTGCTTCATCCATATCCTTACGGACATCGTCGAGAGCGGTGTCGACATCCAGCAAACTGCCCCGTAGCAGCGCCAACACATCGGCACGACCGATGCCGCGGACCCAGCCCCAGGCCAGCCAGACTACCTGGACGGCGTTGGACTCATCGTCAACCAC
The DNA here is from genome assembly GCF_900634595.1 of Thiomonas sp. OC7. Lineage (NCBI taxonomy): Bacteria > Pseudomonadati > Pseudomonadota > Betaproteobacteria > Burkholderiales > Thiomonas > Thiomonas sp. OC7. Next base: position 3,683,147 of record NZ_LR131953.1, read on the forward strand.
ACAGCCGGTCCTGGTTGCGGCACCTAGCAATGCGTGGATTTCCTTCCACTCGGGCTCGGTGGGACTGCGCCCCAACACGTCGATGAAGATCTGCTCGGAATTGCTGTAGGCCATTTCAGCACCCGAGCTCTTCGATCTTAGCCATGGCGCTGCCTGCGCGCTTCAACCAGGATTCCAGCGCCAGGCGGTAGCCGAACTGCAGCCCCCGGCCGTCGATCCCGTCTTTCAGGACCTCATGGAAGGGCCGGCGGCCGATCATCACCGCCAGCTGATCGTTGAGTTCCGGCAGCTCAGTTTCAACCCAGGCGCCCTCATCGATGAGTTGCTGCTGCAGTTCGTCGGCCGACCAAAGGGCGAATTTGTCCGACGGACCAAAGAACAGGTTCTTGACGATCAGGCCGGCCTCGTACCGGGCAGGCATGTTGCGCAGGCGGTAGTTCAGCGCCCGGATGCTTTCCTGGGTGCGGCTGAGCAGCCAGACCGGAATTGCATTCGCCTCGCGCAGCACTTCGTTGACGATGTGGATCGAGCCATCGAAGGCTCGGGTGCCGATCTGGGCCGGCATGTTGACGATGATGCGGTAGTCGACCTTCTCGGCAGCCGCGGTGACGGCAGCCACCCGCGTGCCGAAGTCGATCCAGCCGTTCTCGTTCGACAGATCGAGCATGGCCGCCCCCATGATGCCGTTGCCGCTTTTCAAGCCGCCGTCGCCACACACGTCCGGGTTGGACAGATCGGCGTCATAGACGACGATCCGCGGGCGATCAGCTTCGGGCTGAGCCAAGTAGTGGTGGACCAGGGCACGCGCAGCCAGGCTCTTGCCGACCCCGCCTTTGTCGCCGTCGATGATGAAAGTCTTGAGCATGCTGTTCTCCTTCAGGTGTTGTGTTCGCCGATGAATTTGCGTTTGGCCTCGGGAGGCCCTTCGATTTCCTTGCGCATCCGGTAGTCCTCGTCGGACTCGTCGTCGCCCTTGTCCGATCCATCGGCCCATGGCGGCAGCTCCGAACTTGTCGCCATCCGATGCGGTGCATCAGGGCGGGATGTCGCTTGGCGCCCTTTGGGCGGCTCCTTCGCCGGGGGCGTGCCCTTGTTCTTGTTCGGCACAGGCTTGGGTCGTTCGGTCGCCCGGCCCTGCAGCTTCTCCAGCAGCTTCTGCATGGCGAAGTGCAAGTCAGCGCGCGGGATGTTGGGCAGCGCCTCGGCCAGTGCGTTCTCCAGGCTGCGGGCCGAAATGCCTGACGTGATGGCATTGCGGATTCCGGCTTCGCGCGCGGCAACGGCGCGCGTTGCGAATGAACGCGAAGATTCAGCCTCCTGTGCAGCCCGGGCGTTACGCGTGGCGCGGTGCAGAAGCTCGTCGAAGCGCGCCATCCCTTCGAGAGCGGCGTCCCGGTCAAATTCTTGCGCCTTGTCGGGCTTGTCTTGTCCTTCCATGAAACCTCCGAGCGGATCCGGATCGGCAGCGATCCCATGTCTGGATTGCGCAGGGGGTTGCAGGAGGTGCGACAAGGGAACCGCGGAGAACCCCTGCACGGCGCTGATGCGGCATCGCTCGTCGGCGATGCATCGTCGATCGAAACGCGGTGCCCATCGATCAGCGCGTGATGGTGTCGGGTGTCGGGCGGAGCCTGACCAGGATGTTGTCGTGCAGAGACCGTGCGCCAGCAGGGTCGCTGTACGGACAACTCTTATCCTGTACCGAAATGACTACGCAGCCAACGGTTGATCAGTGATCAATTGTGGTTGCGCGACGATCAAAGACCTTCAGAAACCGATCGGCGACGAACGACTTCTGACTGATCGCGAACGACTACTGATCGGTGACGGTTGGATGTTGATCGACCTCATGCAACCAGATACCGAATCTGGTTATGAGCAAGAAGACACCCAACAGAAAGAAGCGCGTCGAGATCCGCTGGGATGCCGACGGTTACCGCCTGGTGCGCGAGTCGGCACAGTCCTGCGATCTCAGTGTCAGCGAATTCGTCCGCAGATGCGCGATGGGACTGAAGATCCTGACGACAGCCGACAAAACGGCCGTCAGTGAAATTCGCAAGATTGCGGGCATGCTCAAGCACTACTACCCGAAGAACTCGAACTGGACGACAGACGAGAAAAGACGCTACTGGGCCGGGTATGAGAAGTTGGTCGGCATTGCCAACCGCATTGAACATGGTCGGACGCCGCCATCGAACGACCTGCCGAAGGATGGCGCGTGATTCCTCACGTCATCAAAATTCGAAAGCAGGGGCCGACCAAGGGCGTTTTTGTTGAGCCTGTGCAATACGCGGCCCGAGATGATCTGGAATCGAAGGCCAAGGGGCTCAAACCTATACCGCTTGAGGACATGGGCTGCGTCAATCTTGACTTCGATCTGGATTCTGAAGAAGAGCGCCTGTGGGCTGCGGACGTCATGTCGACGAGTGCCAGAAGATCCACAAGATTCCAGGGCAACCCCGTTTACCACGTCAGTATCAGCTGGCCTGAAGGAGAACACCCCACGCGCGAGCAGTGCGAGAAGACCGTTCACCACATGATGAAAGGCGTCGGCATGGAGGAGAACGAGGCATTCTGGGCGATCCATCGCGATACCGACAACGATCATCTGCACATGATCGTCAACAAAGTGCATCCCGAGAGGGGCATCGTGACGGGCCCGCCGCGATTCGACTACGCATTGCTGCACAGGCTTGCGCGCGAGGTCGAGCTCGATCAAGGGTGGAGTCACGACGCCGGCGCCTATGTTCTCACGGAGCCGAACCCGGGTGAACCGCAGATCATGCGCCGGGACATCGCCGTGAAGATGGGGCTCTGGAAGGAAGAGGAGATCAGGCGGCCGAACGTCAGCAGCCATGCGCATGCGGCGGCGCAGAGACTCGGGGCCGAACCGTTTCAAGTCTGGATCGCGGGGCCGCCGGCCAAGGATCTCCGCGATGCGATCCACCAATCCGGGGCGACATGGGAGAGCGCTCACCAGGCGTTGGCCAAACATGGACTCCGCATTGAGCCGAAGGGCTCCGGCATGGTGGTGTCGTCAACTCTGGCCGATGGTCAGGTGGTGGCTGCGAAAGCGTCGCAGCTGGGTCGCTGGGCCAGCAAGGCTGGCCTGGAAAAGAAACTCGGGCCCTATCGGCCGCCGTCGGCTCTTGCCGAGAAAGCGGCGCATTCTTATCAGGAGCATGTCGAATCAGCGAAGACACGCTCCGAGCACCGGCATGCTGAAGAACCCGCGACGGACGCCAAAAGAGCCGCACGTCGCGAGGAACGCGCGCGAGCCAGAGAAGACTTGGCCAAGCGCTTCGAGGCAGGGAAGAAGCGATGGAAGGAGTCGCGGACGCAGATGCGGTCCGACCTGCGCGAGCGCCATCAGGGGGAGCGCAAGCAGCTGCAGGTCGACTTGCGCGATGAACGGAAATCAGCCCTTGCAAAAGACAAGGCAGATGGCGTTCCCTTCAAGGTGTCGCAGTCACTTTTCGCCTATCGCGCGGCGCAGCGTCGCGAAGAGTTGCAGAAACGCCAGGCGCTGGAACGTCGCGCAATGGCTGTTGAGATGCGTCGATCACTGGATTGGCGTACCTGGCTTGAGCGTCAGGCCGAGCAGGGCCATGAGGCTGCCAACGCCGCGTTGCGCGGTCTGCGGTACCGGGAACAGCGCAAGAGCAAGAAGTATCAGGAGCAGGATGGCATTGAGGGCGAAGAGCTCGATCCGCTGCGCAAGCTCACCGTGGCCGCCCTGCATGCGGAGATCGACCACAAGCGACAACTGGTGATCTACCGTGGTCAGGACGGACGCGAAAGATTTACCGACACTGGGCCGCGCATCGTCATGCAGGACAAGGGGGACGACACGCTGGAGGCCGCCCTACGTATGGCAGCGCAGAAATTCGGCGGCAAGGTGGATATCACCGGCAGCAGCGAGTTCCGCGAACGCGCCGCCCGCCAGGCGGTGCGACTCGGGATCAAGGTAGCGAACGTGGATTTGCAGGCGATTGTCGCCGATGAGCCGGCGCGGATGCACCAACAAAGAGCGCCGGCACGGGCAACCAAGGAAAGTCGGGACACGGACCAGACTCAGGAGCGGAAACACTCCGAACCAGGGTCATTGGAGAAAACCAGCGACTTGTCCCCAGAACTTGTGGATAAACCGACGCCGCAGAGCCCCCGCCCCCCGTCACGACGGCATTCAGCTGAGTCGCCAGAAAAACAGGCAACTGCGCCTGCACCGATCAGCCCCAAGCGGGCGATGGAGCAAGCGATGGAGCAATGGTTGGACGGCGACCACAGCAGCGGGCCGGTCAAGGCGTTCATCGCTGCACACGACCGCGCCACGCGCCAAGGAGCCAATGGGCACACGCTGATTGCCGAAGTCGTGGATCGAGTCGTCACCCGCCGTGGCGACAGTGTGGACGCCGGCCTCGGCGGTTTCATGGCCTCGATCGAGAGACAGCGCAAGCGGGAGCAAGGGATGGGGCGGTGAACACAGTTCGACGTCGAGCGTGCTGCGGCCCGCTCCTCCCGTCGCCCTTCTGGGGCGCTGGTGGGACCCAAAAAGCGCGGCCCCGCTGGTCGGCTCTACACACTGGACGACGCGCTGCGCTGCGCGCGAACTGCGGCTTGCGGTGGCGCAACCGACGAGCGCGAAAGAAAACAGGGCCAATATCCCGGTAAACGAAACTCGCACTGCGAGTTTCGTTTTCATTTCGACCACCCCGCCAATCCCTTCGCCTGCCCAGCCGCCCATGCCGCAGCACTTGCGCACGTCGCCGGCACCGGTGCGGCCTCGATGGTGTGCACCCGGTCTCGGTAGACGACTTCGACCCGGGCCGCATTCGTAGTGCGCTGGCCGGTCTGCGCCTTGGCTGCAGCGGCGCTGGCGACGCCCGCGCGCCGTAGGAATCTCCGCCCTTCCCGCGCAAGCGGTGGCCGCAGGCCAAGGGCGGGGAGGATGTCAAGCTTCGACCTTGCCGCCTTCGGCGAAATTTCCGATGCGCACGCTTCCTTCTGGGAAGCGCGCAGTGATCTCAAGCTCGCCGCCCATCGCCTTGATGTGACTGCGAAGCGTCGAGATGTACATGTCCGTGCGCTTCTCGAGCTTCGCAATCGCCGGCTGCTGCACATGCAACACCGTCGCAAGCATCTTCTGCGATAGCCCGCGCGCCTGCCGCAGTTCATCTAATGGCATCTCAGCAAGCATCTGGCGCGTTTTGGCCTCTGCTTGCGCTTGTGCTTGCGGCGTCATCGACGCTCGCAGCATTGCGAACTTCTTCGCCATTTCTCTACTCCCGTCGATTTCCTCGCGGCCAATCTGCGTCGGCTCGCAACTCCCTTAAGTGAATTGCTCTATGCGTTCTGGCCGTCTCTAGCCATCAACGCCGCTTTCCTGCTCTCTCTTCAACTCTTCCAGGTGCTCGTCGTACAACGTGTCTGCCTTTGGAACGAACTCCTCGTACCACGCATCGTCCCCGGTCTTATCCGCCCCAATCAGCAAAATTGCCGTCCTGCGTGGATCGAAGGCGTACAGCGTTCGGTATGGCCTCCCATCGTGCTGTGTTCTCAGCTCTCGCATGTGTCCATGCCTCGAACTCTGGATGCCACTGCTGTGAGGCATGCGCAAGTTAGGTCCTCGATCTTCAAGCAACCCGACCGACGCCGCGACTGAGGACTGCTCAGCCTCGCTGAGCGATACCCACCAAGCCTCGAACTCGTCCGTGTACTCGATTTCCCATGCCATGGACGGAATGTTGGCACCGCAAAGACATTCCGTCAAGGGAATTTTCTCAGCGAGCCGGCGTTTTGGGAGCAGCGCACCGCGCTGGAGCTTGATCTTCTTTGGCGCCTTGAGATCGCCGTGCATGCCGTCGAAGTGGCCGAGGTTGAGACCCAGCGCCTGGTGGACGCGGTACTGGGAGTGCAGGCGTCAAGGGTCGCCGCCCGCCACTCTTTGCAAGCTGGGGTTGGTTGCGGGGGGGAGCCACCGCCTACGGCGGTGGGGGGCTGGTAAGCCCCCAGGAAGGCAAGTCCGCGCCGGCCCCGACCCAAGCCGCACCAGAGCAGGCGCGGCCTGCGTTGCCCGAAAAACAGGCAACAGCGCCTGCACCGATCAGCCCCACGCAAGCGATGGAGCAATGGTTGGACGGCGACCACAGCAGCGGGCCGGTCAAGGCGTTCATCGCTGCACACGACCGCGCAACGCGCCAACCCGCCGCGGCGCCGGTGTGGACGCCGACCTCGGTGGTTTCATGGTCTCGATCGAGAGGCAGCGCAAGCGGGAGCAAGGGATGGGGCGGTGAACTCAGTTCGACGTCGATCGAGCAGAGATCGTTTGCAGCCAAACAGAAGCCGTTCGTCGCCGATCGGTTTCTGACTGGCTTTGATCGTCACGCAACCACAATTGATCACTGATCGACCGTCGGCTGCGTGGTCATTTCGGTACAGGATAAGAGTTGTCCGTACAGCGACCCTGCTGGCGCACGGTCTCTGTACGACAACATCCTGGTCAGGCTCCGCCCGACACCCGACACCCGACACCATCACGCGCTGATCGCTGGCCACCGCGTTCCGATCGACGATGCATCGCCGACGAACGGTTCCGCATCAGAGCCGTGCAGGGGTTCTCCGCGGTTCCCTTGTCGCACCTCCGGCAACCTCCGCCGCAATCCAGGTGTGGGCGTCTTGCCCATGACCCATTGCAGGAGGTTTCATGGCCAAAGCCACAAAGCAGGTTCTCCCGAAGCTCTACGTTGTGAACTTCGGCGAGAAGGAACATCTGGTCCGCGCGTACACCCAAAGCGGCGCGGCTACCGGCCTGGTTCGATCCATGATGGATGCGGCCAGGGCAAACACGCGCTTGGCCAGCCAGGATGACCTGTTCGAGATGGCGGGGCGAGGCGTGAAGCCCATCGACGTCACCGCATCGGACAAAGAAGGCGGTGAGGGGGAAGCCACTGGTGCGGTGAGCGAGGCCAGCGGCGGATGAGCGGCGTCCGGCAAGTCCACGACCGCCAGAGCGAGGCTCTGCGCCGGGCCATGGGCAGTGAAATCCTCGATCCTCTGGGTGATCCTCAGGTGGTCGAAATCATGCTCAATCCCGACGGGTCGCTCTGGGTTGACCGACTCGGGGCGGGCATGGAACGCGTCGCCACCATTGAGCCTGTGCGTGCGCTGACCATTGTCAACACGGTCGCCGCCATGTTGGACACCGTGGTGACGCCAGACCGCCCGATTCTCGAATGCGAGCTGCCATTGGATGGCAGCCGCTTCGAGGCGCTGATTCCTCCCTTGGTCGAGCGTGCGAGCTTTGCGTTGCGCAAGAAGGCGGCGCTGGTCTTTACCTTGGCCGACTATGTCGCCAATGGCATCATGACCCAGGCGCAATGCCAAGCGATCGAAGAGGCTGTGGCCGATCGCCGCAACATTCTGGTCAGCGGCGGCACCGGCACGGGTAAGACCACGTTGGCCAACGCCATTCTGGACGCTGTGGCCAGGCTCAGCCGGGATCACCGCATCGTGGTGATCGAGGACACGCGTGAACTGCAGGTCAATGCCGAGAACGTCGTGTTCCTGCGCACCAGCGACAACACCGACATGACCAGGCTGCTGCGCGCCACCATGCGCCTGCGCCCGGACCGTATCGTGGTGGGCGAGGTGCGTGACGGCAGCGCTTTGGCTCTGCTCAAGGCATGGAACACGGGCCACCCGGGCGGGGTGGGAACGGTGCATGCCAACGACGCCAGCGCGGCGCTGATCCGTGTCGGCCAGCTGATCCAGGAGGCCGGCGTGCCGCCGAACCCGGAATTGATCGCAGAAGCGGTCAATGTGGTCGTGTCGATCAAACGCACTGGAGAGGGACGGCGAGTCGAGGAAGTCTCACTGGTTCGCGGCTGGTCAGCTGGCGGCGGGTTTCATGTCGAGAGGGTTGCTTGATGGACGTCTCGACCGGCGCAAATCCTGGGCGCGGCTGTGGGCAGTGGGTGAAATCGAGCTGCGGGACGCCATTCTGAAAGAGTTCGATGGCCCTCACTGAGCGCCATGCGGCTCATTGCTGACACCCAGGCCGTGCGCCGCCAGCGCGTACTCTCGACCCTTTGCGGAATTTCGGCTGCGTACCGGAAATGACCTCTGTACAGTGGTTGCGGCCGGTCATTCGGGCTGAGCCAGTCGCTGCTCCGACCGGGGGCGGTCTTTCGATGACTGGAATGGGGCTCAGCCGGCAAAAAGGGCTGACCTACTGGCCGTGCCTTTGGCAATGCCGTCCACTCGCTTAGTGAGTGTCTCGCGCCACTTGGCCAAGCGCTCGATATCGTCGCTGAGTTCGTCTGGGTCTGGTATGGGAAGCCTGCCGACGGTCGCCGCGGCGTCGTGCTCGAATTTCGAAGACTTGGTCATGCCGGCGTCGATTTCGCGATAGTCGTCGTCCGTGACCGTCACCCCTTTGAGGCGCTTGGTCGACACGTCCTCGCCGAAGCGCTGCACGGTCCCGTTTAGCAGGACCTCCTCGATGCAGCGTTCCCATGCGAGTCGGAGCTGGCCGTAGCACTTGGCCGTCAGGTGGCGCTGCACGTCCTCGTCGCCTTCCTTCACCGCCTTGCGCACACCGACCAGCATCTGCCTTAGGCGACCCAGGCGGTCCTTCGTGCCCAGCACGTCGAAGGGCAGATCCTCGGAATAGACGCCGTAGCCATCCGCCGTCCTGCGGATGTAGTTCTTGGTCAGCGTTGCGCCGACCTCCTCCGCCTTCTGCTCCAGGATGAGGAGGAAGTAAATGTCGTGTGTGAAGATGATTACCTGCCGGGTCAGCGACTCCTTCGCCAACCGCTCAGCGACCTCCCAGCGGCGCCGATGATCTAACGACGAGACGGGGTCGTCGAGGACGATGCCGCCGAGCCCCTTGCCGAGTCGAATCTCCGCCAGAAAGGACGCGATGGCGATAGCCCGCTGTTCGCCTTCGCTGAGGATGGCCGCCGGCGTACCACCGCCCGGCAATTGCAGGGTGAGCTTGAACTGAGTCTTACCGCCCGGCGACTCAGGCTTCATCACGACGCTGAGGTGCTGGACCTTGAGGAGCTTGAGTTCAGCGTTGAGGGCGTCGGCCAGTTCCTGGCTGGCGGTCGTGCGTGAGAGATCCGTGGATTTCCTGGAAATCCCGCGCGTCTCCATGCCATCGATGCAGATCTGCAGCTTGCGGCAGATCTCGTGCTTGGTGATTGCCTCGAGCACGGCGGCCTTGACTTCGGCCAGCCTGCGGCGAGCGTCGAGTTCTGCCCGTTCTGCGATCATGGCCGCTTTGAGCTTCTCGTCAGCGGTGGCATCAAGTGCCTTGGCCTGTTCCAACGCGCGGTTGATGATCTCGGCTAGGCCGGCCTGCGGGTCGTCGGAGAGTTTGGGGATTTCATCCCAAGCCAGTTTGCCCGCGGCCGCTTGGAGCAGGGCCGGCTGGCGCGCCTTGAGGGTCTGCTGAAGAGCCGTGCAGGCCGCCGCGATTTCCGGCGCGAGCTCGGTCACTTCCTCGACCAACGCGTCGCGGAACATCAGGTCCACGTTCGCCTGCTGAATGGCCCTGAAAGGGATGGCAGCGGCCTCGCGCGCATCCTTCGCTGCCTTCTCTGCAGCCGCCTTGATGAAGGCGTCGAATCGCAACAGCCGCGCCGCCCCCTCCTGCCCGAGGAAGTTTTGGCACAGCGGGCAGGCCGCATCCGCCGGAAGCCCAGGGAATTCGTGATCCGCGTGGCTGATCTCGGCAAAAACCCGTGCGGCCTCGAAGAGTGCCTTCCACTCCTCGCCGCCGGTGCCGACCAATTGGCCAGGCGTCGCCTTGAACTCGGTGGCCGCGAGTTCCGCCGCCGCCTTGGCCGCATTCGACTTGCCAATCAGGGCCTGAAGCGAACCGACCTTCTCTTCGCTCACGACATTGATCGCCGCCGCCACCCGGTCCTTCAACGAGGTGAAACGGCTCGCCTTCTGGCGCAGCGCCAAGGCCTTTTGCTTTGGGTCGGCTTCGGCCAAGGTCTTATTCAACAGGGCGAGCTTCTCCAACTCAGCCTCCCTGAGCGTGGCCAGCGCCTCTATGTCCTCTACCTTGGTCTTGGCCGGGATGCCGAGCAGTTTCTTGGCGACCTCCGTTTGCTCCCCGAGGAGAACCGCATAGGCCGCATTGCTCGGGGCGCTCGAAGTTCTCTCCGCCGTGGCTCGCGCCCTGAGCTTGTTGCATACGCCGACAAGTCCCTCCAGGATGTCCAGCCCGTACGGGGCATAGGCGAAATCGCCCTGGTTGTCGATATAGGCACGAGCGCAGTGCGAATCGAAGATGGCAATGTCCGACAGGGGCTCAGGAGGTTCGTTGCCGTCTTTCCAGGGCAATTCCGTTGCGATGCCGCTTATCTCTGCCTCGAAGGTCGCCTGGGCTGGTCCGCTCTTCCCAGGCTCTAGGTTCGCATTGGGGAGGATGGGTTCGCGCCGGTCGCGCGCCCGGCAGGCTTTCTTGAACACGCGCGAGTAGCCGGACTTACCCACGCCGTTCTCGCCGTAGATTGTCGTTACGCCGGCCCGCGCGATGGGCAGCTGCGCCCCGTTGGCCAGCGCATTGACGTTGGCCAACTCCTTGATGGCCGTCAGCAGAACGATGCGAGCCGGGTTGGAGGGCGGCGCCACTTGAGCATCGTGCAGTTTCTGGGCCACGCGCCCATCCGGGTCCGGGATACCCGCCTCGGCTTTTGCCAAGGCGTAGAGGTCGTCCAAGTCTGCTGCGCTGAGGATTCGGTCAGCGTAGAGTCTGGCGATGGCGTCTTGTTGCCAAGCTGGGAGGCCCTTGGACCAAGTATGGATCTCATGCAGAATCGTCACTGACTTCTCCCTCTTCCACCGGTAGCGCCGAAGACAAGATTGATTTGCGCTCCCCGGCTTGGTTACAACGACCGATGTTCGTGTGGCAGCCGCCGTTCCGGCCGGTGACCACGAGTGACTCAGATCAGTCTAGCGCGGCCCTTCGAGCAAACGCGCCGGCCGACGGCTCCTGGCCGTCCGCGGCCTTACAGCGATGCAACGCAACTGGCTTCACTGGCCGACCAGGGACAGTGGTAACCGTCAACCAGGCACTGACTCTGCATGCAGCCTGAGCTTGAGCGCTCGGATCACTTTCATCACCGTGGAGAACTCCGGGTTGCCTTCGGCAGACAACGCCTGGTAAAGCCCCTCGCGTGAAATGCCCGTGTCGCGTGCGAGTTGGCTCATGCCCCGGGCGCGGGCAATCGTGCCCAGCGCAACGCGGATGAGGCTGCCGTCGCCGGGGTCGTCTTCGATGCATGCATCCAGGTAGGCGACCATATCTTCGTCGGACTTCAGGTAGTCCGCCGTGTCGTAGCGCGTGAATTTTTCAGCCATCGTTCAGTCCTTCCAGTCCTTGGCAATTCCAATCGCCCGTTCGATGTCCGCGTCCTGCGTGCGCTTGTCACCGCCAGCGAGCAGCACGACGATCACCGGTCCACGTCGCATGAAGTACACGCGGTAGCCTGGCCCATAGTCGATCCGGAGCTCAGACACGCCGTCTCGCAAGGGCTTGGCGTCGCCCGGATTCCCGAGCGCCAGACGATCCAGCCGGGCCTGGACGCGCGCCCGTGCTTGCCGGTCTTTCAGTCCATTCAGCCAGCGCTGAAAAGTCTGACTCTGAATCAGTTCCAACATGAATGTCATTCTGACCTTACGGCGGTCAATTGTCAATCATGGTTCACAAGCGCGCTGACCGGGAGACCGGCCTCACGCAACGTGGTGCGGAATCCAGGAAGGAGGCCTCTCCGGGCCAAGTTCCAAACGCCAACGGGTCCGCACCGCTATGTCACAAAGCCATCAGAAACTTCCTCGCATCGCATTCGCGGTTCCCGACATCGCCACGCCGGCGGATGGCCGTGTCGAATTGGCCAGAGGCTGGATCTACGCTGCCGTCGCCGATCGCCTCGAGCGCCTGGCACGCGCCGACGCACAGCGCGATGGGGTCCAGACTGCGGTCTGGTCCCATGGCGTCCTGATCCCGCAGCCCCAAGTCGAGATCTCCGCTGAGCGTGGCTATCTCAGGGTGCGCTGGGCTGATCTGGGAATCAGCGCTTCGCTGCTCGTGCGCATTGGCGATGTGCGCATCGGCTTCATGCTTGCTCGCGGGAACGCCTGCGGTCCGGACGTCTTCGAAACCGTCTTCCCTTACCCGGAAGGTGCTGTGTCGCCGCGCAGGACAGTGCGCCCCCTGGGCGACACCGACTGGCTGGTGGATTTCATGTTTTACGGCGACCGGCTGGGCGCGCCAGATCTCACGCGTGCTGCGCTCTGCTCGGACGTTCAGAGCATGGAGCTGCTGGCCGACGCGCTCTATCAGGAAACGGTGCATCTCCTGGCAGCGTTGGTCCATCAAATGGCGCACGCCGGCGTGCTGCTCGGGCATCAGGCGCAAGGGGACACCCGAGCCGTTCATTTTTCCCTGCGACAAGATCCGGAGGGGATTCGACAGGTTTTGGGACTGACCCCGGCCGAGCTTCTGTCCGCGGGCGATGGCGTCATCCCGGGAACGCGTCAATGGACGGCGCTGGTTCCGGAAGCACGACTCGCTGCATTCGAGGCGCAACTGCAGGATCTCTCGCATGCCGAATTCCTGGACCGACAGCGCACCGCAGGGGAGTTCAGGCTGGGCGAGCTACTTTTGCGCGCTTCGCCTGGGGTCTACCACCCAGCCCCCGGTTCGTCCACCCGGTTCATGCTGGATGCGCTGCGTAGCCAGCCAGATTTCCTGCAGCAGGATGGATTCCCAAGTGGGTCGCGGATTCTGGATCTGGGGTGTGGAACCGGCGCCCTGGCGCTGTGGGTGAAGACCAGCAATCCATCGCTATGCGTCTGTGGCTCCGACATCGACCCGGAGGCGGTCATCAACGCCAGAGCCAACGCCGAGGCGAATGGACTGGACGTGGCCTGGGCGCAGGGCGACCTTCTGGACGATCTTCCTTCCGAGCCGCCTTGGGATGCGGCCTACGACTGCATCCTCTGGAATTACCAGTTCTGGCAAGGCCGGCCCCACGGAGACCCGATCGATCACATCGCCCTTGATGAAAACGGCCATCTGCTGCGCCGGTTTTTCGGGCAGTTGCCACGCTGGCTCGTGCCTGGAGGAAAAGTCTTCCTGAGCTACTCCACCCTGGCCGACGTGCAACTGCTTTTCGACCTGTGCGAGCGCCATCAATTCTTCCCGGAAAAGATCGCCGAAGACGCTGGAGCTGCGGCTTACCAGCGTCAAGTGTGGAAGCTGACCGCAAATCACACCTTATGCAACACCTCACCGAATCCAGTTGAAGCCGCTCGGCGCGAGCGCATCACACGGAGGCTGTGTTGAATCAGAACGATCAAATCATGGAGCAGTTCCGGGCGTTCGCCAGATTGCAGGGGGTCAACATCGACCCCGAGCGGCTGGAAGCCGACGGGCGCATTCATCGCGCCGACGTTGGTGACATGCCGTCAGGCAAGAACGACGCAGGCTACCTGTTGCGCCCCGACGGCAGCGGCTGGATCACCAACTTCAAGGCCGACGGCAAACCGACCCAGTTCAAGCCCGAGCTGGCACGCGAGCTGACGCCGGAAGAAGTTGCGCGAATCGACGCTCAGCGCGAGGTCTGGCGCAAACAGCAGGCCGAACGCCAGGCGGTTGCCGTCGAGGAGGCCATCCAGCGATGGGAAGACTCCCACGACCCCAAAGTCTTCCCGTATCTCCAGGCGCCGAAGCTCGACCCGGCTGGACTGCGCCAGGGCAGGGCGCAGCTGCTGGTGCCGATGATGGCCATCGATGCCGCCGGCGAGCCGGGCTGGGTCGGCATGCAGCGCATCACGTGGGCGGAGCCTGGGCAGTCGGCCGACAAGCGATTCGTCTCCGGCACGCCGTCCAGAGGTGCGTTCGCCGCGATCCCAATCGTCGGCGCCGATGTCGAAGCACCCCTGCGCGCCTATGAGGCGGCCTGCAAGGCCGATCAGGTTGTGTTTTGCGAAGGCATCGGCACCGCGCTTGCCATCCATCAGGCCACCGGACTTCCGGTGATCGCGGCTTTGTCGGCGCAGAACCTGCCGGACGTGGCCCGCAGCCTGCACGACAAGCTGCAGGGGCGTGCCGTCATTTACGCCGACAACGACGGCGAGAAGGCGCAGTTCAAGGGACAAGCCTATGCCGTGCGGGCTGCCCGCATGCTGGGCGGCGCACGCACGCGCATCGCCCTCCCTGAAAAGCAGGGTGGCATCACACCACCCGGTTACGACGCTCGCGACCAGTTCCGCGACAACGGATCCGAGGCCATCCGCAAGACGATGGCCGCGACGCTGGATGCCCGGCAGCTGGAGCGGCGCCTGCCGCAAGAAGTGGCGGGCCGCCACAAGCCCGGCTTGGCCAAGCAACAGATGCAGCAGCAAAGCACCGCGCAACCGCCGGTCTCTCTCACCCCCCACCAGGAGCAACCCATGAATGACAAAACGCCTGCAGATATCGACGCGCAGATCAAAGACGCCACCAAGCTGCACAATGACTTGGCCAAATCGATTGAGGCAACGCCTGAGGCAAAAAAGGCGGCGCGTGAGCAGATAACCGCACTGAAGAAAGAGCGCGACCAGGTTCGCCGCACGGCGGAATCCATCGCGCAAGGCCAGGCGCAGCCCGCCGCTGCCCAAGATTCGGCAGAGCCCGCGCTGGCAAGCGCGGAAAACCCGACGCCCGAGACGTCGGCACAGGCGGAGCAAGCAACGCCAGCGGTGCGCCACGCCATGCAGGACGGCCAGGAAGCTTCGGCTCAAGCGAGTCCATTCGATGCGCTCAATCAGGCTGCGGCAGACACCGAGGCCCAGCCCGTCGATGCACAGAGCCCCGCAGGAGATCGAACTGGGCAGCCTGATGATCAAGGGCAGGCCGATACCCCCGAGGAGCGCCTCCTGCGCGAGTACGCGGCACTGGTAGAGCCAGTGCGCGCACAGCGGGCGAAGGCCCAGTATGACCTTGATGCCAGGCACCGGGAACAGCGCGAGGCACTGTTCGGGTCGCTGGACCAACTGCGCGCCGACAAGACGCGCGAGCTCAGTGGCATGGCCGAAGAACACCAGCGCTCGCTCATTGCGATCGAGGTGGCCAAGGCCGTCGAAGCGATGCAAAAGCAACAAAGAACCGAGCGTCAAGGCCTGCAGTCCGAGCTTCCCGAGGTGCCCAGCTACAGAAACTTTCTGGAGGATCGCGCCGGGACGGATCCCGTGGCGGCGCGGATGCTGGACGACGATCGGTCGCGCGCCCGGATTCCGGAGGCGATCAAGGGCAGGCGGGTTGCCCCTGTCGAGCCTGCGGTGCTGGAAGGACTCACGCATGAGATCGAGGACGGTCCGGCCGGCAAGGCCATCCACTACGCGCGTGACGGCGAGCGGGTGATGTCAGACCGCGGTGAGCGCGTCGATCTCTACAAGATGGACGATCGGGAGATCGAGGCGGCTTTGCGCCTGGCCGAGCAGAAGTACGACATGGATAAAGGGCTGGTGTTGACGGGCAGCCGGGAATTCCAGCAGCGCGCAGCGGAGGTCGCGGGCCGCATGGGTCTGAAGATCCAGAACGACGACCTGCGCAAGGCCTGGGAGCAGGGCCGACTGACGGCGCTGCAAGCCGAGGAAGTCGAGCACGGGCTCGCCGCCACGATGATGAATGGACCCGCCGGGCCGCTGGGCGGCATCGCCAGGCCGGAACCGGCGGACCTGGAAGCGTCGCGGGCGCAGGGGGATCAGGGCGCTGCAACGATCTATCCGGTCGATCAACCGTTTCTGGCCGCCGAATCGGTCCTGTCGCACCTCCCGTCACAGGGCTGGGACGCCCTTGCGGCTGCGGGGCAGGGGCATCCCTTGACCCCCGAGAAAAAGGCCTGGCTGGAAGATCCGGCGCGGCCTGTTCTCGTCGATGAGCAGGACAAGCTGACCGAGCTTGGCCAGTTGGCCTACGACCGGATGCAAGCGCGCGCCGAGGACGAGCGCGAGCTGCTGCAGCAGCAGCTTCGCACCCGGAACATCGATGAGGAGCTGGAAAAACGCGAGCGTGCGAAAGCCCTCGAGCAACAGACCACAGAACACAAGGAGGAGGTCGCCATGGCGCGAGGTGCAGCCGAAGGACTGCAGCGCGCCGATGACCGCCATGCCGACTCTGCTGACCCTCAACAGGAAGTCGAGGAGCAGCAGATCAAGGCGCCCGAGCACGCCCTTTCCAGCCGCAGTCATCCCCGTCTCCGCGATATGGGTCGCGGGATGTGAACCAGGAGAACCACGATGCAAACCCAACCCTTGATTCCCGATGCCATGGAGTCCGACGTCTTCGTCGAGATCCAAGCCGCCAGTCGCGACCACGCCGAGCGTGAGTTTGGCGCGGTTTTCGATCAACCTGAAGACGAGGTCCAACATGGCTGATGATCTCGAGCAGCAAGCAGCCGCCGCCCAGGGTGACCAAGAGTCCGAGGCGCTGACAGGCGTGGGCGGGGCAGGGGAGCAGGCCTCGCCGTTGCCCGCCGAAAAGAAGCAGCGCGATCTGCGTCAGGAAATCACCGACCGCATGGTCCAGTCCCTGGAGCGTGGCCAAATCCCGTGGGAGCGCCCCTGGGAAAACCTGGAGCATGGCCTGCCGCGAAACATGGCAACGGGCAACGCCTACAAGGGCGGCAACCGGTTGCTTTTGCAGCTGGTCCAGATGGACCAGGGTTATGCCGACCCGCGTTTCGGCACGGTCAAGCAGATCAACGAGCTTGGCGGCCGGGTCAAGAAAGGCGAGAAAGGCCACCCGATCGAACTCTGGAAGGATCAGCCATTCTGGGAGCGCCGCGACGTCGAGATCAGCCTCAACAGCATGCGCGTCAAGGTGTTTGACGAAGGCAAGGGTGTGGTGCACGTGGGCATGCCCACGGACAAGATATCCACCCTGGCCGTCAAGGCAGCCGATTTGACGGTGCGCCACAAGGGGCGGGAATTGGCCTGGGGCGCCGCCCACAGGCAGCTGGATTCCGTCGTGGGGCGCGTCTACACGGTGTTCAACGCCGAGCAGTGCACAGGTCTGAAGATCGAGCCGCTGAAGACGCCCGACAACAAGATCCCGGTCGTTGAGCGTGCCGAGCAGCTGATGACGGCGATGCAAGAAGATGGCGTTCGCTTTGCCACCCATCCGCAGCATGCCTTCTATTCGCCCAAGCGCGACGAGGTCTCCCTGCCGCCGCGCGAGTCCTTCAAGTCGGTCGAGGGGTACTACGGCACGGCGTTGCATGAGATCGGCCATGCGACGGGTGCCCAGCAACGCCTGAACCGCGAAGGCATCACAGGTGGCCACCGCTTCGGCTCTGAGGCATATGCCAAGGAAGAGCTGCGCGCCGAACTGTTCAGCACCTTCATGGCGGCCGAGACCGGCATTCCCCATGATGAAGAGCAACACAAGGCGTACATCCAGTCCTGGGCCAAGGCCCTGAAAGAGGACAAGAACGAAATCTTTCGGGCAGCGGCGGAAGCCGGCAAGGCGGTGGACTACGTGTTGGGCAAAGAGCAGGACTCGCTGCACAAGATCGATCGCATCTATGGGCAGCTTGTCGGGCCGGATACGGTGGATTTGTCGAAAGCACCTCACGAACTGACCTTTGCCGAGTTCGCTGACATTGCCCATGCGGAAAAGCTCGGGCCGGGCCACGGTCGGCAGTGGGAAGTGTTTTACGGCAGGCAATCCCTGGGCTTTGCTGATGGGCCGGCCATCGAGGGGGCGTACCGCCAGGCACATGAGCGCGAGGTGAACAACGCGCTATATGACAACCAGCCTGGTGCCTTCAGGCCGAACGACGCCGCGCCCAAGACCATGCCACCGTCGCATGTCCTGGCGGAATACCCGGATCTGCAGACCAAATTTGCAGAGGTCATTGCCCGGAGCCAGCATGCTGACGCGAAGCCGATCCCTAACGTGCAGGCACAGGTCGATGCGCCGGTCGTCAGCGCAGACAGTGCGCCCAATCGATCCTTGTTCTGGCGCAAAGTCAGCAACGTCGAGGATCTCTGCGATGGCTTGGTGACGCTGCCTGGCGCTGGGCTGCAACCAGCCGCCAGGGTCCGTGTCGTGGAGGACAAGAAACTGTCCTCTTCGGACTACGACAAGTTCACCGCCGACTTCTTTGCCACCCAGCCCTGGCTGGACGGCAAGGGCGGTATCGACGAGGACGGGACGCGCCACGTCATCCAGGTCACCGCTCAGGATCGGCAGACTCTGCACATCGACCCGCAGGGGCATGACTACGCCCGGTATGTCGGCATTCCTGAGGCGGACGTGCAGCGCGTGATGGGCAGCCGCTCATTCGTCGTCCCGGGGGTGGAACCCACCCAGATGCTCCAGCCCACTGCAGTCGGTGCCTACGAGCGCGCGATTCACAACTTCGTCAAAGGAGGTGGTAGCGAAAAGGACGCTTACCGCATCCTTGACAACGCGATGCTGGCGCTTGATCCGAAGAACCTACCCAGCGCGCTTGTCTATCACGGTTTTGCCAAACCGGCCGCTGCCGAGAAACTTGCCGCGGCCATCGTTGCCGAGGAAAACCTGAAGGTTCTGGACAAAGAGGATCGCAAGTCCTCCGAGTTCCATCTGGCCAAGCAGGCCGAGGAGGCTGCCGGCAAGGATAAGCCGAACACAGCGGAGCGTACCGCCGAGAAATCTACTGCACGGCCCGAGGGCGACAGGCCGGAACACCCGGCTCGTCCGCCCCAGCGTCAGTCAACGCGCCGGTCCGCGGGCCGGGGCCGCTGACGTCCGACGCGCCAAGCGGCGGGTGGCGCATAAATAACTGCCGCAGCGTGTAACCGGTTCCTTTCCGTCAAATTTCTCGACCGGGGTGCACGCCGTCTGGCCCACGTCACGGGCCGCCTTCGATCCGAGGACACAACACCATGACTTCACCGACCAACGGGCTGTATCACATTCCCAAGGCCCAGAAAGACATCACGCGCTTCGTCTTCGTGGGGCTTGGCCTGTTCGCCATGATCGTGCTGCTGTCCTGCTGGGCGGCGACCGAGTACGCCGCCTGGGCGCTGGGGTTTGTTGCGGCGCTGGGCAAGCCGATGCTGGAGCCTGGGGTCTACTTTCCGTTCGACGTCCTTGTGTGGACCTGGAAGTTCAACAGCCTCGACTACGGCACGGCCGTCATGGCAATCTTCGAGCGCGCCCACATCATCATGGGTGTCGGCGGCTTCTTCTCGCTTGTGCTGCCGGTCGCTTTGGCCTTCCGGCGCACGCGCAAAGCCGAAAGCGAGCGCAATGATCTCCACGGCTCGGCCCACTGGGCGTTGCCAAATGAGGTGCTCGAGGCTGGCATCCTGCCGACCGACAAGAACAAGGGCGGGGTGCTGTTCGGGGCCTGGGAGCACAAGGGGAAGGTGCGGTACCTGCGCCACAAGGGGCCCGAACACATGATGGTGTTCGCGCCGACCCGGTCCGGCAAGGGTGTGGGGATCGTGATCCCGACCCTGCTGTCCTGGGACGAATCGGTGCTGGTGCTCGACATCAAGGGTGAAAACTGGGCACTGAGCAGTGGCTTTCGCCACAAGTTTCTCGGCCAGAGAACCCTCAAATTCGACCCGACGAGCACCGATTCCGCACGGTTCAATCCCCTGCAGGAGATCCGCATCGATGGCAATCTGGTCAAGGATGTGCAGAACATCGCCACCATGATCGTCGACCCCAACGGCGAGGGCTTGAAGGATCACTGGGCCAAGACCGGTTTCGACCTCATGACCGGCGTCGTCCTGTTCGTGCTGCTGTGCGAGCCGCCGCAGGGCGAGAGCAAGGTCGACCGATGCATTGCGACCGTGCTGGGCATCCTTTCGGATGGCGGCATCTTCCGGAAGGAGGCCGAGAGCAAGGCCCAGGCTCAGGCGCAGAGCGAAGGCGGCAAAGACGGCGACGTCGTCGAAGGCGCCAGGGCGGTGATTGGCTACATCCGGGACATCGCGCACGCGATGCTCGAGGAGGGCAGGCTGGCCGAGCGGCAGGAAGAGCACGACGCGCGCCACGCGGGATGGATGGCCGTTGCCCAGGCCATGCAAAGCTGGCTGAACAAGCCCGACAACGAGGCCGGCAGCGTGCTGTCCACGGCGCTGTCCTTCCTGTCGCTGTATCGCGATCCGATCGTGGCCGAGAACACCAGGGTTTCGGACTTCTCACTGGAAAGCCTGATGGGAGGAAAAAATCCCGATGGCCAGGCCGTGGCCCCGAAGACATCCCTTTATCTGGTCGTCCCGCCCAGCGACAAGGATCGTCTCAAGCCACTGCTGCGCCTGGTCATCAGCCAGGTGGTGCGCAGGCTGACCGAGGGGATGGATTTCGAGATGGGGGGCATGGGCAAGAGCCGCTTCCCCCACAAGCTCCTGCTGCTGATCGACGAATTCCCCAGTCTGGGCAAGCTGGAAATCTTCCAGGAGGCCCTGGCTTTCATTGCGGGGTATGGCCTGAAAGCGCTGCTGATCGTGCAGGACCTGACGCAGCTGAACGCCGCCTATGGCAAGGACGAGTCGATCGTCAGCAACTGCCACATCCGCGTGGCCTATGCGCCGAACAAGGTCGAGACGGCCAAGCTGCTGTCCGAGATGGCTGGCCAGGCGACGGTCACGCACACACAGCGCCAGTATTCGGGCAACCGGCTGGCGGTGGTGCTGCAGAACGTCAACACCAATGAGCAGATCGTGCAGCGGCCGCTGTTGACCGCCGACGAATGCATGCGACTGCCGCCGGAGGATGAACTCGTGTTCGTCGCCGGCTTCGCGCCGGTGTACTGCCAGAAGATCAAGTATTACCAGGACCCGGCACTGGCCGAGCGCATCAAGTTCGACCCGAAGAAAGTCCCAACCGGGAGAGGGCAATGACACGTCCCCACTTCCGGCTGGAGCCCATCGTGGATCTGGTCAGCGATGAGACTCTGGGGTTCGAGCTGCTGGCTGGTGCCGATCGGTGCCCGGACTGGACTGACGACGGCTGGCGGACGTGGTACGCCCGCATGGCCGATCTCTTTCGCGCCCACATCCCGGCATCCGTCCGCGTTTTCGTCAACGTGGATGCTCACCAGGCCCTTGATCCCGCCATCGTCGAAGGTCTGCTGGCCATCCCGGGCCGGGATCGGCTGGTGGTGGAGTGGACCGAGCACATCCGCCCAGGACTCCGCGCCGCGGACTTTTGCGAAGCATCAGCCTGCGCCTTTGCGCGACTGACGCAAGCCGGCTTTGCGCTGGCCATTGACGACGTCGGTTCGGGCTATGACGGTATCGGCCGCGCTCTGCAGGTACGCCCTGCGTTTGCCAAGCTCGATATGTCGCTGACCCATCTCGCCCGGCGAGTCGATCCACGCTTCCTTCGGGATCTTCGTGAACTTTTCAAAGGTGTCGGCGTACTTGTCATCGCCGAAGGGATCGAATCGCCGGGTGACCTGGAGCGGGTGCGCGCGGCTGGTATTCGCTATGGCCAGGGGTACTACTTCACGCGTGGGATGGAACGCGCTGCGGTGACGAGCGCGCTCGATGTTTCATGATCGTTTCCGTCCGATCCCGCTTGGGGGCACGTTGCGTATTGGGCGTATCGACCGGCGCGAGCATGTTTGCGCGGTGCTGGTGACGGGAAGCTCCTGGGTGGTTCAGGCGGCACTGCGGAAATCAGGGCTGGATCTCATTGAGCGTCACGCCGAGCGCCGCAGCGAGGGCTTTGAGGGTTTTGGCCACGCCGATCCGCTTGCCCGTTTCGATCTGGCTGAGATAGGCCTTGCTGATGCCGGCCTTCTCGGCCAAAGCGTCCTGGGTGAGTCCGCGGTATTCGCGCCAGGCCTTGACAGGATGGGCGCCGTCCAGGATGGCATGCGCGATCGCGCCAAGAACCCGAGACCCATCGTCGGCAGCCTTCACGGCGTCGAACAGGGCAACGTCGTCCAGGCTCTCAACGGCACGCATGGGTTGCGCGAACAGATTCAGGCCGGATTGTGTGATTTCAGCCAATCCTGCAACGCAGCGTCCATACGCGTTTGCCAGCCTGGGCCGGAATCTTTGAATCGACCGACGACATCGGGAGACAGTCGAATCGTCACGCGCTGCTTAGTCGGTGCACGCTGCGGGCCGCGCAGTTTGCGCTGCAACGAGTCTGGAAGGCCCGAAAACGGGACAACACGCTTGAAATCCCCGATTGTCCACTCCGGGTTGTCCTCATCAATCAATTCAGGGTTGGGTCGCTTGTTCATAGCGCTGTACCTCACGTCGGTTTGCCTTGCGAAAACTGATGACTCGCACGCCAACTGGTGTTTGCGTAAACACCAGTGCATGTAGGCGGCCATGAAGCTGACCCAGCGCCCGCCATCGCACTTCGCCATACTCGCGTCGCGTATCGATGACGAACATCGCGGTCGAGAAATCAAAGTCCACGACGCTGTCGAACGAGAGGCCGCGCTCACGGAGATTCTTGGCGTTTTTGGCCGGGTCGTAATCAATTTCCACAGTCGGATTGTACGCACAAAATGAGCGGTCCATTCACCATTGAGCGAGATCCTCAGGGCGACTGTGCCCGCCGCCTGCGTTGGGATCGCCTCGTCATCCCGCTCACGCTTCTTGGCGCTTCGTTCATCACCACTAACGTGTTGTTGTGGTCAGGCTGGCGGCTCAATTTCACTGAGAGTGAGCCGCTCGGCTGGTATCGGCTGCACCCCCTGGACGTTGGCGAGGCTATTCCTCGCGGAACGAAGGTCGAACTCTGTCCTCCGGCGTGGGTGACGCCACGCGCTTTCCCCTTCTACCTGTCCGGTGACTGTCCGGGCGGCGGCATGCCGATGTTGAAGACCGTGGCCGCCATCCCGGGCGACCGCGTCGTGGTGAACCTGCGTGGTGTCTGGATCAACGGTCGTGAATTGCCCAACAGCGGCCAGCTGCTGCGCTCGGGCAACTATCCGTGGCTGCAGATGCCCCACCAGCAGGGGAGCTTGACGCTGGGTTCCCGTCAGTACTGGGTCTACGGCAGCGGCGCGACGCCGGCGCTTGCCGCCCAGAGCTTCGACAGTCGGTACTGGGGACCTATCACCATCGCCGATGTCCGGCGAGTCGCTGGATAGCGCTGCTTCAGCGCGTGTGCGTCTTCACCCATTCGCGCATGGCTTCATTCACGCGCGTCTGCCAGCCCTTGCCCGTGCCTTTCAGCGCGTCGAGCACATCAGCATCGAAGCGAATCGTGGTTGGAATCTTGGGGCTGGCCAGTCTGGGCCGGCCCATTCGTCGCATTTGTGCGAACTCCGCATCCGTGACTTCGTGGGTGTCCGGGTCAGCCGCAATTCCTGCGTTGATCGCTGCGTCTTCTTCGGGCGTGGGCACGATCAGGGCGCGGCCACTCCTAGTTTTAATCGTTTGCTGCATAGAGCTTGACCTCTCTCAAATTCGCCTTGCGCAGGCTGATGATGCGGCGCCCATCGGTGCGATCCGTGAACACCACGCAAAACAGTCGCCCAGTTGCATCAGGAACAAAGCCAATCACGCGCAACTCGCCGTACTCGCGCCTGGAATCCGGCTTGGCGAGCAGCCCGCCCCAGTCCATCCGTTCTGCCAACGACAGGGACAAGCCATGTTTTGCTTGGTTGGCTCTGTCTTTGTCTGGGTCGAACGTGATCCGCATAGCACTTATTGTACTAACAAATACTCTTCGCCGTCCTGCGATGACCCCCGCCGCCACCTGCTGCAACCCGATGCGCAATTTAGGTATGCGCGCCGGGTTGCGCATGTCATCCCTCTCGAAAGGATTTTCCGATGAAACCGATGTTCAAGACGCTCCGCGCTGCTGCCGCGCGCCGCATGGTTCTGGCCGGTGCCGTGTTTCTGGCCACGATGGCCGATGCCTTCGCCTCCGGTGCGGGTGGTCTGCCGTGGGACGGTGCCATCTCCACCCTGCAAAACGATCTGACCGGACCGGTGGCGACCGGCATCAGCGTGATCGCCTTTCTGGCGGCGGGCGCGTCTCTGGTGTTCGGCGAAGAGCTCGGCGGGATCGCCAAGAAGGCGTTGTACGTCGTCCTGGGCGTGGCCTTCATCGTCCTGGGGAACAAGTTCCTGGCCGTCCTGGGCCTGACGGGCGCGATGGTGGCGTGAGCGCATGCATTCGACCTCCAGCCCGCCGCCGCTTCCTGCCCACGGAGCCGACGCGCCTGATCTACCAGAAATCCTGATGAGCGTTGTGCAGGTTCTGATGGATCAGGGGTGGGCGGCCTCCAAAATCTCCGACGACCTCCGGCAGACCGCATCGGTCGTCGAGCTGATGCACAAGACACGCGGAGTCCCGCAATGATCCAAGACGACGACAAGGTTCCCATTCACGAAGCGCTCAACAGGCCGATCCTCATGCTCGGCGGGGAGCGCAATCTGGTGTTGATGCTGCTCATCGTTGCCGGGGTCTTCATCTTCTCCCTCGGCAAACTCTGGGCGGCGGCGGTCGGGATCTCGATCTGGGTGATCGGCCAGTGGGCCTTGACGCGTGCCGCCCGCTACGACGACCAGCTGTCCAAGACCGGGCCGCGTTCGCTCAAGTACCGGCGCTTCTACCCAGCGCAGGCGACGCCGTTCGCCAGGCAGCGGGAGATCCAGTGATGCTGGCCCTCAAGGAATTTCGCACGGCGGCCTATGGCCTGCCCGACCTGCTGTCCTGGGCAGCCCTGGTCGACAACGGCATTGTGCTGACCAAGAACGGCGGCTTCATGGCCGCATGGGATTACCGCGGGCCGGATCTTGATTCCGCCACGCCGGAGGAGCTCCGCGCCATGGCGGCGCGCATCAACGCCGCACTGAAGCTTGGCGACGGCTGGGTGATTCACTGCGATGCCGTGCGCGGGCCCGCGCCGGGCTATGCCCGCCAAGGTACATTCCCCGATCGGACGACCCGATTGATCGATGACATGCGGCGTGCTTCCCACGAAGGCGTCTACGTGGGCTACGCCAGCCGCTATGTGCTGAGCGTGACCTGGTTCCCGATGCCTGACGCCGCCAGCAAGACCGCCGACCTGTTCGTCGATGGCCGCGTCAAGGCGACCGCAAGCCGGAACCTCGATCGGTTCAAGGAGCAAATCCGTGAGATCGAGGGCAGGCTGTCGAGCCTGCTGCATATCCGGCGCCTGACCGACGAGGTGAACGAGCGCACCGGAGCGGTGACCAGCCCCCTGCTGGCTCACCTCGAACAGTGCGTCAGCATGGCGCCGACGTCTCGGCCGATGGTCATGGCCGAGGTGCCGATGTACCTGGATGCGATCCTGGGCGCCCACGATTTCGCCACGGGATTCGTGCCGCGCGTGGGCAACCGCAGTCTGGCATGCATCGGGCTGACCGGCCTGCCATCCCACAGCTTCCCGGGAATTCTGGACTTCCTGTCCCGCCTGCCGGTGTCCTACCGCTGGAGCAACCGCTTCATCTATCTCGATCCCGGCCAGGCCGAAAAGGTGCTGAACAAGTACCGCGGCAAATGGGCGCAGAAGCGCAAAAGCATGATGAATCTGATGCGGGAGAACGCCGGAGGCCAGGCGACTCATGTCAATGCCGACGCGGATCGCATGGCCGGCGACGCCGTGCAGGCGATGGCCGAGGCCTCCAGCGGGATGGTGCTCTATGGCTACTTCACAAGCGTCCTCGTGCTTGCCCACGAGGACGCCGCCTTGCTCGACGAGACGGTCCGGGAGGTCGCCAAGCTGATCGAAAACCACGGCATCAGTGCCCGCATCGAGGACGTGAACGCTGTCGAGGCCTATCTCGGCACGCTGCCGGGGAACACGGCCGCCAATGTGCGGCGCCCGCTGATCCACACTTTGAACCTGGCTCATCTGCTGCCGTTCACTGCCGTCTGGGCCGGGCCGGAGAAAAATCCCTGCGCTTTCTACCCGCCGGGCAGTCCGCCACTGCTGTATGCCAAGACGGACGGCTCGACGCCGTTCCGGCTCAGTCTGCACGCGAACGACCTGGGGCACAGCGTCATTCTCGGCCCCACGGGCAGCGGCAAATCGACCTTGCTGTCCACGCTCGTGGCGCAACAGTTCCGCTATCCGAGCGCCCAGGTTTTTGCGTTCGACAAGGGCTATTCCATGTTGCCTCTTTGCTGGGCCGCGGGTGGCCAGCACTACGACATCGCCGGAGAGCATGGAGAGCTGGCGTTCTGTCCGCTTGGACGCGTCCATGAACCCAGCGAGCAGGTGTGGGCCGCCGAATGGCTGGAGCAGCTCTGCGAACTGCAGGGGGTGACCATCCTCCCCCATCATCGCCAGGAAATCTTCCGCGCTGTGGTGCAGCTCGGAGCTTCGACCGATCAGATGAGCCAGCGCACCATGACCAATCTCCTGGTGCTGCTGCAGGATCAGACCTTGCGCGAGGCCCTGCAGGCCTACACCCTGCGCGGGATGGCCGGAACCCTGCTGGACGCTGAAACGGATGCCCTGGCCGAAGACCCGTTTCAGGTCTTCGAGATGGAACACCTGATGAACAAGGGCGACAAGCTGGTGTTGCCAGTCCTCACCTACTTGTTCCACCGCATCGAGCAGCGCTTCAAGGGCCAGCCCACGCTGCTCGTGCTGGACGAGGCCTGGATCATGCTCAGTCACCCCGCGTTCAGGGCCAAGATCCGCGAGTGGCTGAAGGTCTTGCGCAAGGCCAACGTGGCGGTCGTGTTCGCCACGCAGTCGCTGACCGATCTGATCCGATCGGGCATCGCCGACGTGATCTTCGAGTCCTGTCCGACCAAGATCATGCTGCCCAACCCCGAGGCGCAGACGGAGAACATCCGGCCCCTCTATGAAGGCATCGGGTTGAATCGCCGGCAGATCGAAATCCTGGCGATGGCCACGCCCAAGCGGCAGTACTACGCCATGCACCCCGACGGCCGCCGACTGTTCGAGCTCGGCCTGTCCGGCCCGGAACTGGCCTTCGTCGGAGCGTCGGGCAAGGAAGACGTCCTCCGCATCCGCGAATTGAAGGATCAGCTTGGCGATGCGTGGCCGGCCCAATGGCTGCGCGAGCGCGGCCAGGGCAGGGCAGCGGAACTCTGGGAGTCGTACTGATGAACACCAAAAAGCACGTTCTGGCCGTCATCCTCGCAGCCGCAGCCGGAACGGCCAGCGCGCAGACCGTATCGGCCCCCGATCCTCAATCCACGATGAGCGCCGCGGCGACGCAGAACACGACGAGCGCCTACGGCGCGGGCGTGGCCTACTACGACCAGCAGGCCTATCAGGCCGCCGCCAATACGGCGCAGGACATTTCCAACCAGGATGCTGCCAACTCAGGCGACAGCGCGCTGGGCGGTGATGTCTGGCAGCAGGCCGCCGATCAGGCGCAGAGCGTTGCCAACGACAACCAGACGCAGGCGGACGGTCAGATTCCTGTTCAGCAGCAGGATCAGGCCTCCGAGGCTAGCGCCTGCAGTACGGAAGTCAATGCTGCCCCTGCGGTGGCGCAGTCCAACAGTCAGTCCGCCCAGGCATCCGCTTCGTCCGGCGCCGCAAATTCTCTGAGCGGCATCAGCGCGCAGACCGGCGTGCAGACCGGGCAGGTCACGCCACGCAACGACGCGAGCTATCTCGCCGCGGGCGCGGCAACGCAGGCGCTGATGAACAACTTGTCGACGACAGGTTTCGAGGCGAACAAGACGGCTGTGCAGTACGCGCAGAACGCCGCGTCCTGTGGGAACCCTTACTGTGCCGCTGCGTGGTGGGCCGCCAACGCGGTCGAGCAGAACATGGCCAACTCGGCCTACGCCGGCAACGTCGCTGCAGCCCCTGTTCTTGGGGGCGCGTTGAATGCGGCGGCCGCTGCGTCCGCGGTCTCGAACGCAGAAGACTCCCTGCAGCAGATCCGGTCCATGACTGGTGTGCCGCAGGGGCAAACCGCCGGGGCCACCAGCACCCGGGATGCCTTGCAGCAGATCACGGCGCAGACCGGCGTCCAGACCGGGCAGTCGGCGACAGCTGCCAATACCGGCACGGCCTATACCAGCGCTGCCGACGCGCGGCAGGCATCCCTGAACGCCGCCAGCCAGCAGAACGAAAACGACGCCGTCACCGCAGCGCAGGCCTGGCAGGCCGGGCTGGCGGCACAGTATTCCGAGAACGCGGCCAACGCCATCAGCCAGTACGACACCAGCATGGCCGGGAAAACCGGCGACCCGACATGGACGCAGGCCGCAGCCATTGCACAGCAGTCCGCCGACCAGCAGCAGTCGGTTTATGACGCGCAGCAGGCGGTCCAGACGTCGGCGACCACTGACGGCAACGCGACATACAGCGCCGCGACCGCAGCAGCTCCTGCCATTGGCAACACGCTCAACACCGCAGGCAGCACTGCCGCGACGACGGATGCGTCGAGCACTTTGCAGCAGATCGGCGCGGCCACCGGCGTGCCACAGAACGGACAGTAACCGGAGATCATCATGAAGAAACGCATCCTCACCCTGGCTGCACTCGCAGCCATCGTCACGACACCGGCGCACGCCACGGGCATGATCGCCGGGGCCACGTTCCCCGAGCAGATCGTGCAGGAACTGACGCTGGTCGAGCAATACGCCACGCAGGCGCAGCAGCTCCAGGCGCAGTTCCAGATGGTCTTCAACCAGGCGCGCAACCTGCAGAACATGCCGCAGCAGCTTTGGACCAACGCGGCGGCTCCGCTTCAGCAACTGGTCCAGCTCGTCGGCAATGCCCAGGGACTGAGCTACGCGTCGCAAAACACGGTGGCGGCAATCCAACAGCAGTACGGAGCGCCGAGTGCGCCGCTGTCCAACTACGCCAACAGCCTGCAGCAGTGGACCAGCAATCTGAACAGTCAGGTCGCCGGCACTCTGCAGCAGTATGGCCTGCACGCCGCCGACTTCCAGACCACCCAGTCCGCTCTGCAGGCGATCCAGGATCAGAGCCAGTCGGCGTCAGGACGCATGCAAGTCCTGCAGGCGGGCAACCAGATCTCCGGGCTGATGGTCAACCAGATGCAAAGCCTGCAGTCGGACATTCAGGCCGGCAACCAGGTCATGCTGAATTACGTCGCGACCCGGCAAAACGGCGTGCAGCACTCTCAGAACAACGAGGATCAGCTGCTGAGCAATCCGACCCCGCAGGTCTATTGAAGGGATCATGATGAATCCGCGCCTCGCTGCCCGATGGTCGTCTCTCCTGCTCACCCTGCTGCTGGCGCCCGTCGTCGCGCACGCACAGATCGCGCCGCCGGCGATTTCCGCCTCCGGGGCAGGCTTTCTCACCAATCTCCAGAACCAGTTTCAGGGGGCGACGACCGGCTGGATGACACAGGCGCTGACGCTGGCCAAGGGCCTATTTGTCGGGCTGGCTGGCTTGGACATCGCCTGGACGGGCATCAACTGGTTGCTCAAGAAGAACGACCTCAGTGATTTCATTGCTGCGTTCGTTCTCAAGATGTTGTCGCTGGCATTTTTCTACATGCTGCTGGCCGAGGCTCCGACGTGGATCCCGATGATCATCAACAGCTTCAAGAGCGCGGGCAGCTCGGTGGGGGCGGCGTCGCCCGCCTCGGCATCCCCGGCACTGGACCCATCGACGGTGTTTGGCCAGGGGTTCGGGATTTCCAATGCGATGTGGACGGTCGAAGGGAAGGTGAGTTCTGTCATGCATCCGATCGATTCGCTCGGCTTCTTCCTGGGGACGGTCCTCGCCTCCATCATGGTGATGGCGGCCTACGCGCTGCTGGCTGTGCAGATCCTGATCGCCAACATTGAGAGCTACCTCATCATCGGCGGCGGAGCCTTGCTGCTGGGGTTCAACGGCAGCAAGTGGACGCAGCCCTTCGCGGAGAAGTACTTCGGCTACGCCTTCAGCATTGGCATCAAGCTCTTCGTTCTGTACCTCATCACGGGGCTCGGCCAGTCCCTGGCTGATGGCTGGATCACGACTTTGCATGGCTTCGCGACAAACCCCGACACTTTCTCTCCGCAGGCCCCCATCGCCATCGGTGTGTCCTCGCTGGTCTACGGTGCCATGGGCGTCACGGTCCCCGGCATCGCGAGCAGCATGCTGAACGGCTCACCCAGCATGAGCCTGGGCAACACGATGGGCGCCGCAGCCGGCGTTGCCGGTGGTGTGGCTGGTGCCGGAGCTGCAGCCGTTGCAGGCTACGCCGGCGCCGTGGGCGCTGCTCAAGGCGGACTGAACAAACTTGCCGGACTCGTGGGCGCGGGCACCGCTGGTTCGGGCGCGGCCGCTGGCGGGATTGGCGGTGCCGACAAGCTCGCGTCACTCGGGGCCATGACTGGCGGCGGCGGCATGTCAGCCGGAAGCATCGGCGGATCGAAGCCAGGCACGGGCCCAGCAGGCTCCGTTGGCGGCGTAGGGGGAGCGCCTGGCGGTCCCGCTCCTGCCTCTGGCGCACCCGCTAAGGCAGTTGCGGACGCCGGTCGTATGGGCGGCTCCAGTCCAGCGTCGGCTCGGTTCAAACAGGATGGGCAAAGTGGCGCAGACGCGTCAGCGGCTTCTTCCAGTGCCAGTCCTACGGCTCCGGCAACGGGTGGCGCGGACTCGCTGGGCGCACCGAACCTGCCGACTGGGGCGGGAGCCAGTGACGCAGGAACGCAAGCAGGCGAGAAGGGGGATGAAGGCAAATCCCCATGGAACGTGATGAAAGATGGGCTCGGACGCGCTGCAGGGACCAAGGACGACATCGCACGCCACGAAGGTGGTGGCGGTGGGATCCAGATTCGCCTCGGTCATTCGGAGTAAGGCATGGCGAGAAATGTGCCGCGCGACGAACTGGTGGATGCCATGCGAGCCCGCGTTGCGGATGCCTGGCGCCATGATCCCAGGGCTTTGCTGATCGCGCTCATCAAGCTGGTCAACGCCGTGTCCTTCGCGGTCCTGATGCTGAAGCCGGTGTGGTGGAAGCTGGGCCTGTGGTTCGTCTTCTGCGTGGCCACCCTGTCGGTGGCCGCAGTCATCGAGAAGGCTAGGATGGCGCAGAAGGTAACGCCGGCTGAGACGGGCGAATCAGATACCTAGCCGGCGACGAGCATCGGCGGCAATGCTCGCCATGATCCTGATTGTTTGTTCGAAAGTCACCGATGAATATTGAATGACAGCTGGCGGGCCCGCAACGGATCGTGGCGATCAACTCGTAAGGGTTATTCGATTTGAATGCGAGCGTTGCTACATGGCATGCACGCCTTCAAGTCCCTTACATCGAGCAACTCGCCGAGGTCGCCTGCGACTTCGCCTCAGACGGGCCTCTTGTCTCTGGCTGCACGGGCGGTCGGCGACTTTGCAGCCGCCGTGGATTTGGCGGCCTTCTTCGCCGCGACACCACCAACCTTGGCTTTCCTTTCAAGGGCTTTGCGCTTGGCGCTCGCCTCCTTGCCAAATTTTTCCATCCTGAAGTTCAAGAGGTCGTTCGGGAATGCGCGCACCAAAAGTGCCTCCAGGTCGTCCACCATTTCCTCCACTACCTCGTAGGCGCTGAAATAGGCGGCCAGATCGTGCAAGCGCAGCATCTGATCGGTCGGCTGGCGTACCTTCTCGTTAGCCGCCCGGAACTCGACGTCTTTAGTCGGGTGCCTCACCAGCGTCATGACCTGCGAGCTTCGCGGCCGGTTGAATGCCAGATTCATCTCCTTCCAGATGTTCTGCTTCTTGGTCTGCCCCGCGTACAGAGCTTTGCCTCGCGTGTCGTAGAAGATGTAGAGCCCGCTTTTTGCCTTTATTAGCGCGTTGTAGAGGCCAGTGCGATGTTTGCCGGCATTATTGTTCGCGTCGAACACAATGAGTGACTTCTCCGCTGCGCCGAGGTAAACCGCTTCTATTGGGAAAAATTCGACGATCGGCTTGATGGCGCTCTGGCGCAGGTGTTCCCTGGCCTGTTTGCGTGTCTTCACGATCAGGTTGGCCACCTGCAGCGCGGACAGCTTCACGCCGTCACCGCGCCACATGCTCAAAGTCGTCGCATTCACGCCCAACACTTCGGTCATCGACCCGTCTCGCTCTTTGTCGACCTTCTTTTTGAGGTGGCGCAGTACCTCGGCGGTTTTTACTTCAAAATTTGCCATGCTGGATCGCCCCGTTCCCTTTCTGTCCGCCTTCCGTGCAAGCGGCGGACCCAAGCATACAAGGCGCGCCATGGCGTGAGACGGCAGGTAATTAAAGGGCCGGCCGGTCTGCCACAGCAGCAGGGGTGCTCCTGCGATAAGTCTCACACATTTATACGTGCTGCAAGCAGGCTGAACTCCGTCTCATTTTCGGCTCTTGCCCTTTTTGCTTCGCCGACGAGAACTGCTGCCCCCGTAGCGTACCTACTGCAACCTCCTGCGCAATCCAGGTAAGGGCCTAGGCCCGTCACCCATGCACAGGAGGAATGATGGCGGAGGCCAACCCCTATTTGAACGCGCGCCGCGAGTGGGATGAGCGCTATGGCGATGCGCTCGCCCGCGCCAAGAGCTGGCGCTACGCGGCGATTGGCGCATTGGCTGTCGCTGCCATCGCAGTCACGGGCGTCGTCTTCATCGGTGCCCAATCCAAGATCAAGCCCTACGTCGTGGCGATCGACAAGATGGGCAACCCGGTCGCCATGGCGCAACCGGTCTCGGGCGGCGCCGTCGACCAACGCATCATCGAGGCGCAGGTCGCCAACTGGATCTGGAACGCCAGGACCGTCATCCCTGACCCTGCAGCCCAGAAAACGCTGATCCATCGCGTCTACGCGATGGCGAGCAGCGACACCGCCGCCTACCTCAATGGCTACTACAGCAAGCATCCCCCGTTCGGCGACTTCACGGTGAGCGCCAACATCACCAGCATCCTGCCAGTGAGCAAAGATACGTGGCAGGTCGGCTGGGATGAGGTCCGGGTGAACGGTGGGCAGCCGCAGACGGCCGAGCACTGGAAGGCCGACGTCACCACGGGGATCGACCCCAAGCTCGCCGAGAGTCCGCAAGTCATGCTGGACAACCCGCTCGGGTTGTTCGTCAAGAACGTGACCTGGACGCAGGTCTTCTCCAAAGGCCAGTAAGGAAGCCGACATGAAACTTTCCCCCAATTTCCTGGTGGCGCTCGCCATGGTGGCCAGCTCCGCCGTGGCCATGCCGAGCACCACGACGATTCACCTGATCGGCACCCCGGACAAGGGACGCACCAGTGACCAACTGGTCCATGGGGTCGCTCCGGTCCCACTCTCCTCGCGGGCTACCGAGGACGCCAGCCAAGAATGGCTGCAAACCGGGATTGCGCCGTCTCTCGTCGGCACCAATGGTCAGGTGATGTACCCCTACGGGCAAAGCCGGCCCACGATCACCTGCGCACCGCTGCACATTTGCGTCATCAACCTGATGGTCGGGGAGCACATCACCAACATGTCCATCGGCGACTCGGTGCGCTGGCTCGTGCAATCGGCCGGCGCCGGCGATCGCCCCGTGGTGGTGGTCAAGCCCACGGCCGCCGGTCTGGTGACCAACCTGGTGGTTACGACCGACGCCGGGCGGGTCTATTACATGACCCTGGTGAGCGACGCCCATGACTACGTGCCGCTGGTCGGCTTCTACGACCCGCAGCAGCTGGTGATCAACATGCAGCAGCAGGCAGCACAGGCGAGGGCGGCTGAGCAGGCCAGGGTCGAGGCCAGGAAGAAGGCCGTGGTTGCACCCATGGGCAGCATCGACCCGGCAAGCCTGGACTTTGATTTCACGTGCAAGGTGGATGACGGCCATGCCGATCTTGAGGCCGCCGATCTGAAGCCCGTGCGCGTCTTCGCAGGGGGCGGCCACACCTATCTGCAGATGCCGCCCGACATGAAATACACCGACGCGCCAGCCGTGTTCAACGTCAGCAACGGCCAGACTGAGCTGATGAACAGTCGCCTGGTGCATGGCTACTACATCATCGATGGCCTGCCGCAGACGTTCAAACTGGTCGTCGGCGTCGGCAAGGGCGCCAGCAGCGTGACATGCCGGCACGGTCAGGCAGGTGGTGGCGGCTGGTTCTCTGGGCGGTGAGGGCGCGTCATGACTGAAGCGATTCAAGACGACAAGCCCCTGGACGAGAGTCTGCTCAACCAGGACCTCAACGGCGCCGCGGCGCCCAAGAAGGGAGGGGCCCTGAGCATCAAGGGCACGCCGCGCGAAGGCGGAGCGCGCCTGAGCAAGAACTTCAAGAAAATCGCCTTCATCGGCGGCAGTGTCGTCGTCGGTGGGATGGTGATCGGCATTCTGACGGCCGGAAACAAGAGCCAGCCCGCTGAGAGCTCCGGGACAACCGCCATGGTCGGGCAGACATCGCCGGACGTCGCTGCCATGCAGCGCGCGGCGCAGCAGCATTTGGGCGGGCCTGTGGCGGCGTCTTCCGATCCAACCGGCAACGCCGCATCTGCGCCCGTCGGCGCAGCCAGCAGCCCGGGCGCGCCTTTGAACCACCCGAACAACCCCGGCGGGGCATTGCATGCCAGCGGCGAGCCGCCGCAACTCACGCCGGCCCAAAAGTACCGCCGTTGGCTGATCGAGCAGCACTACAAGGATCTGGAAGGCGCCATATTGGCGGACCAGACTGCACACTTGGCCAAGACCAGCGCGGGGAGCGTGGGAATGATGGGCAGCATCCAGTCCCAGGCGGCAGCCCCATCGCGAGCCGACGCACTGCGCAACCTCACGGCTCTGGCCGCAACGCCCCAGGGCGCGGCTGATCCCAACCTCCAGAAAGCTCTGGCGGCACTTCAGGGCGCCTCGGGTATGGCTGGCGACGCCCAGAGCCCGCAAGCCCAGAACAAGGCGTTCCTGGCCAACCAGGAGCGCAAGGCGTCCAATGGCTACCTCGATGCGGCGGCGCAACCGCCGATCAGCAATCATGAACTGTTCGCCGGCGCCGTCATCCCTGCAGTCATGCTGACTGGCATCGACAGCGATCTGCCGGGCACGATCACGGCGCAGGTGCGGCAGACGGTCTATGACAGCCTCAATCCGGCCGTGATGCTCATTCCCCAGGGCACTCGCATCATCGGCGAGTACAGCAGCGACGTGGCCTATGGCCAGAGCCGAGTGCTGGTAGCCTGGAATCGGTTGATCTTCCCCAACGGCGCCATGATGGATCTGAAAGGGATGAGCGGCACGGACGGGGAGGGCCAGGCCGGATTCCACGATCAGGTCGACAACCATTACATGCGAATCTTTGGTAGTGCCGTCTTGATGAGCATGCTTGGCGTTGGCGCGCAACTGAGCCAGCCGCAGAACGCCGGCGCCCTCAACACCCCGTCGGCGAGCCAGCAGGCAGCCTCAGCCCTGGCTCAGCAGATGGACAATGTCGGCACCAACCTGCTCAACAAGAATCTGAGCATTCAGCCAACGCTGACAATACGGCCGGGCTACGTATTCAACGTGTTGGTGAACCGCACGATGATCCTGCCGCCGTATCCAGGGCAGTAGAGCGGCACTCAGGGCGTGTAACATGGTATGAAATATGGTGCCGACGTACTAACTATTTGAAAAAACTAATCTTTTCGATCCCCCTCTCTCCGCCAGAATAAAATCCCACGTGATTGATTCACTTAGTATTTTTCTTTTTTCTGGCGATCGGGCACAAAAAAACCGCCGGTTAGGGCGGTTTTAAGGACTATTGGTGCCGGTGAAAGGAGTCGAACCCTCGACCTTCGCATTACGAATGCGCTGCTCTACCAACTGAGCTACACCGGCGAAGCCAGCCATTCTATACCAGGGGCGGGATTTACTTTTCAGTTCAGACGGTCTGCGCGTGGTAGCGCTGCAGCAGTTCGACTTCTTCGCGCGAGCCGAGCATCACGCTGCAACGCTCATGCAGCGAGGTGGGGACGATGTCGAGGATGCGCTGCGAGCCAGTTGTGGCTGCGCCGCCGGCTTGCTCCACCAGCAAGCTCATGGGGTTGGCTTCGTACAGCAGGCGCAGCTTGCCGGGTTTGTTCGGCTCGCGCTGATCCCACGGATACAGGAACACGCCGCCACGCATGAGGATGCGGTGCACATCGGCCACCATGCTGCCCACCCAGCGCATGTTGAAGTCGCGTCCGCGCGGACCGTCCTTGCCTTGCAGGCATTCGTCGATGTAGCGCTTGATTGGTGGCGCCCAGTGACGCAGATTCGACATATTGATCGAGAACTCGCTAGTGCTGGGCGGAATTTGCAAATCGCGCTCAGTGAGGACGAAACTGCCCTGTTCCCGGTCCAGGGTGAACACGGCCACTCCATGCCCTACGGTGAGCACGAGTTGGGTTTGCGGGCCATAGACGCAATAGCCGGCGGCAACTTGCTTGCTGCCGGACTGGAGAAAATGCTGCTCGGTGACGTCGGTGGTGTTTTTGGGAATCTGCAGCACGGAAAAGATGGTGCCGATGGTGACGTCCACGTCGATATTGGACGAGCCATCGAGCGGGTCGAACAGCAGCAGGTATTCGCCGCGCGGGTAGTGCTCGGAGACCGGGAACACGGTGTCCATTTCTTCCGAGGCCATGGCGGCCAGATGTCCGCCCCATTCGTTGGCGTGGATCAGCACATCGTTGGCGATGACGTCGAGCTTCTTCTGCACTTCGCCTTGCACATTGCCGGTGCCGGCGGAGCCGAGCACGTCGCCCAATGCGCCTTTGTTCACGGCGATGCTGATGCGTTTGCAGGCGCGCGCGACCACTTCGACGAGCAGGCGCAGTTGGGGCGTGATGACGCCGTGCTCGCGCTCCTGCTCGACGAGATAGCGGGTGAGGTTGACGGATTGGGTCATGGGGAGTCTCTGGAAGGGAAGGGGCGCGCCGCGATCAGTCGGCCAGGGCGCGTTCGACGATTTCGCGGGTGTCGGAAGACAGCGTGGCGCTTTCGGCCACGGTGCGTAGTGCCTGTTGCGCCGCTTCGCGATAGGCGGGCGCGAGCTTGCGCCAGCGGTCGAGGGCGCGCGCCAACCGGGCGGCGACCTGTGGGTTGATGGCATCGAGCGCCTGAACCTGTTCGGCCCAGAAGGCGTAGCCCGCTCCGTCGGTGCGGTGGAATGCGCCGGGGTTGGCCTGACAGTAGGCGAACAGCACGCTGCGTGCGCGGTTGGGGTTGTGGATGGAGAAGGCGGGATGCCGCATCAGCGCGCGCACGCGGTCGAGTTGCTGCCCGTCGTGGTCGGGCGCGCTGGCCTGCAGCGCGAACCATTTGTCCATGACCAGCGCTTCACCGGCGAACTGGGCGGCAAAGCGCTCCAGCGCGGGCTTGGCCAGATCGGCGCCGACTTGTACCAACGCGGCCAGCGCGGCGAAGCGGTCGGTCATGTTGTCGGCATCCTTGACGCGTTGATAGACCCGTCCCAGCCAAGTCGCCTGTCCGAGTTCGCACAAATGTGCCTGGGCCAGATTGCGCAGGGCGCGGCGACCGGCACTGGCAAAGTCGGGGCTGTAGCCGCCTTCGGGCGTGAGGGTGTCCCAGAGGGTTTGCCAGTCCTGCGCGAGTTCTCGCGCCAGCACGGTGCGTAGCGCCTGACGGGCGCGGTGGATGCGAGGAGGGTCGACCTCTTCAAGCTGCTCGGCGATGTAGGCCTCGCCGGGCGGGGTGAGCAGCAGTTCCTTGAACGCCGGATCGAGCTTCGGGTCGCGCAGGACGGCGCGCAGCGCGTCGAGATAGGGCGCATCGAGGTTCAGCGTCTCGCCGCGAACGGCCGCCAGCAGGCGCGACAGCGTCAGGCGCTGCGCCGCTTCCCAACGGTTGAACGGGTCGGCGTCGTGCGCGAGCAGATGCAGCAACTCGGCATCGGTGTAGGCGTAGTCGAGGATGACCGGCGCGGAGAAGCCGCGCAGCAATGAGGGCGTGACTGCATCGGCATCGATCTGCTCGAAGACGAAAGTCTGCTGGTCTTCAGTGAGGACCAGCACGGTCGACGTGCCTTTGTCCTGGCCTTGCAGCCAAAGCGGCAGGGCGTTACCCCGGGCGTCGAGCAGGCCCGTGGCGACCGGAATGACCTGCGGCTGTTTATCCGTTTGACCGGGCGTGTCGGGCAAGGTTTGGCGCAGGGTGAGGGTGTAGGTGCGGGCAGCGGTATCGAGCGCGCCGCTGGCGTGCAGGCGCGGGGTGCCAGCCTGGCTGTACCAGCGTTTGAAGGCGGCAAGATGTTGCGCCAGCGCGGAGTCTGGGTTAGCGTCGGCCATGGCCTGGGCGAAGTCGTCGCAGGTCACGGCCTGGCCGTCGAAGCGCTGGAAGTACAAATCCATGCCTTTGCGGAAACCGGCTCGTCCCACCAGAGTCTGCATCATGCGCACCACCTCGGCGCCCTTTTCGTAGACGGTGGCGGTGTAAAAATTGTCGATGGCCTGGTATTGCTCGGGGCGCACCGGGTGCGCCATCGGACCGGCGTCTTCGGAAAACTGCGCGGTGCGCAGCACCCGCACGTCTTCGATACGCTTGACCGCACGGGCGGATTCGCCGCCCGAAGCGGCGGCCAGATCCTGGCTGAATTCCTGATCGCGGAAGACGGTGAGACCTTCCTTGAGACTGAGCTGAAACCAGTCGCGGCAGGTGATGCGGTCGCCCGTCCAGTTGTGGAAGTACTCGTGGCCGACCACGCTCTCAATCCCGTCATAGTCAGCATCGGTGGCGGTGGCCGGATTGGCCAGCACATACTTGGTGTTGAAAATGTTGAGGCCCTTGTTTTCCATGGCCCCCATGTTGAAGTCGCTCACGGCCACGATCATGAAACGGTCCAGATCGAGGCTCAGGCCGAAGCGCTGTTCGTCCCAGGCGATAGCCTTGATCAGCGACTCCATCGCGTGCTCGGTCTTGTCGAGATCGCCCGCGCGCACATAGACCTGCAGCAGATGCGTCTTGCCCGACGCGGCACGCACGGTCTGTTCGCGGCACACCAGATTGCCGCCAACCAGGGCGAACAGGTAGCAGGGCTT
Organism: Thiomonas sp. OC7; assembly: GCF_900634595.1. NCBI lineage: Bacteria > Pseudomonadati > Pseudomonadota > Betaproteobacteria > Burkholderiales > Thiomonas > Thiomonas sp. OC7. The sequence goes on from NZ_LR131953.1 coordinate 3,722,057, forward strand.
GGGAAACGGATCGTCCCACACCGCTTCATGGCGGCCGCCGTCCAGGTCGGTCTGCGACACCAGATTGCCGTTGGACAGCAGCACCGGGTACTTCGATTTGTCGGCCCGCAGGGTGACGTGAAAGCGGCTCATCACGTCTGGGCGGTCGGGCCAGTAGGTGATGCGGCGAAAGCCCTCGGCCTCGCACTGGGTGAAGAACGCGCCGCCCGACATGTAAAGGCCGGCCAACTGGGTGTTGGCCTGGGGGACGTTGAGCGTTTCGATTTCCAGTGTGAAGGTCTCGGGCAGTTTGTCGAGCACCAGGGTGTTGCCGTCCTGGCGGAAGGCGACGAATTCGCCGTTTACCTTCAGGGTCAGCAAGGTGATGTCTTCGCCGTCGAGCACCAGCGGGGCGGACTCGGCTGCGCCTTCAAGGCGACGCACCGCCATGCGGCTGTGCACGCGGGTCTTGGCGGGGTCGAGATCGAAGCGTAAATGCACGCTGTCGATGGCGTAGGACGGCGGGGTGTACTCCGCCAGGCGGGTGATGCGGGCAGGCGTGTCGGGTTTGGCGGTCATGGCAGTGCGGAGTTCAGCGGGGCAATGGGGATCAGTGGGGCTCAGGTTGAGGTTCAAAGGCCGGACTTCAGGCTGGCGGTGATGAATTCGTCGAGATCGCCGTCGAGCACTTTCTGGGTGTTGGAAATTTCTACGTTGGTGCGCAGATCCTTGATGCGGCTCTGATCGAGCACATAGCTGCGGATCTGGTGGCCCCAGCCCACGTCGCTCTTGGTCGATTCCAGCGTCTGCTGTTCGGCCATGCGCTTGCGCATCTCGTGCTCGTACAGCCGCGAGCGCAGCATCTGCCACGCTTCTGCGCGGTTTTTATGTTGCGAGCGATCGTTCTGGCACTGCACCACGATGCCGGTGGGAATGTGCGTCAGGCGCACCGCTGAGTCGGTCTTGTTGATGTGCTGACCGCCGGCGCCGCTGGCGCGAAAGGTGTCGGTGCGCACGTCGGCAGGGTTGATGTCGATCTCGATCGAGTCGTCCACCTCGGGATAGACGAACACGCTGGCGAAGCTGGTGTGGCGTCCGCCGGACGAGTCAAACGGGCTCTTGCGCACCAGGCGGTGCACCCCGGTTTCGGTGCGCAACTGGCCGTAGGCGTAGTCGCCCTCGACCTTGATCGTGGCGCTGCGGATGCCCGCGACGTCGCCCTCGGTCTCTTCCATCACCTCGGTCTTGAAGCCCTTGCGTTCGCAGTAGCGCAGGTACTGCCGCAGCAGCATGCTGGCCCAGTCGCAGGCCTCGGTGCCACCGGCGCCGGCCTGAATGTCGATGAAGCAGTTGCTCGGGTCGAGCGGGTTGGAGAACATGCGGCGGAACTCCAGCGCCTCGACTTCGGCGGCGGACTTCTCGACATCGGCCTCGATGGCTTCGCAGGTGGCGTCATCGCCTTCCTCGCGCGACATCTCGAACAGCTCGCTGTGATCGGCCAGCGCCGTGGTGAGGCTCTCCAGCCCGAGCACCACGGTTTCGAGCGACTTGCGTTCGCGGCCCAACTCTTGCGCGCGTTTGGGGTCGTTCCAGACCTGCGGGTCTTCGAGCGCCCCTGCAACTTCCATCAGCCGCGACGCCTTGGCATCGAAGTCAAAGATACCCCCTTAGCGCTTGAACGCGCTGCTGGAGGTCGGTAATTCGGTTGGAGATGGCGTTGAGGCGTTCTGCGTCCATGATGCTCTTGAGATGACAAAGGGCGCCATTTTCGCACCCCTTGCCTCTGCCTTGCACTTTGGTCGTTGGCTCAAACCGGTTTGAAGAATTCCTTGGCCTTGTCGAACCACGACTTGGCTTGCGGCGAGTGGCGATCGCCGCCCCTTTTCAGCGACTCGTCGAGCTCGCGCAGCAGACGCTTCTGCTCCTCGTTGAGCTTGATCGGCGTCTCCACCGTGATGTGGCAATACAGGTCACCGGGATAGCTCGAACGCAGGCCTTTGATGCCTTTGCCGCGCAGGCGGAAGGTCTTGCCCGCCTGCGTGCCTTCGGGGAGGTCGATCTCCGCCTTGCCGCCCAGCGTGGGCACATCGATACCGCCGCCCAGAGCCGCCTTCGCCATGCTCACCGGAACGTGACAGTGCAGGTCGTCGCCATCGCGCTCGAACACCGGGTGTTGCTTGATGTGGATTTCCACATACAGGTCTCCGGGCGGCCCGCCGTTGACGCCGGGTTCGCCGTTGCCCGTGGAGCGGATGCGCATGCCCGAATCGATGCCCGCGGGAATCTGCACCTCCAGGGTCTTCTGCTTCTGGATGCGGCCACGGCCATGACAGGCCGGGCAGGGCTCGGGAATGAGCTTGCCCGTGCCGTGGCAGGTCGGACAGGTCTGCTGCATGGCGAACGGTCCCATGCGCTGCGCCACCTGGCCGCTGCCATGGCAGGTCGTGCAGGTGATGGGCTTGGTGCCGGGTTTGGCGCCGCTGCCGTGGCAAGTGCTGCATTCTTCCCAGCCGGGGATGCGCAGGCTTTTGTTCACGCCGTTTGCGGCATCTTCCAGGCTGATTTCCAGTGAATAGCTCAGATCGTTGCCGCGGTAAACCTGCGGCCCGCCACCACCGCGCCGCCCGCCGCCGAAAATCTCGTCGAAAATGTTGCCGAAGTCGCCAAATCCCCCCGCCCCGCCTCCGAATCCGCCGAAGCCGCCTGCCGAGGGATCAACCCCGGCATGGCCATATTGGTCATAGGCGGCGCGCTTCTGGGTGTCGCACAGGCACTCGTAGGCTTCCTTGACGATTTTGAACTGCTCTTCAGAGTCTTTGTTGCCCTGATTACGGTCGGGGTGGTGCTTCATGGCCAGCTTGCGGTAGGCCTTCTTGATCTCGTCTTCCGAGGCGTTTTTGCTCACGCCCAAGACTTCGTAGTAGTCACGTTTTGCCACGGGTTCTGCCTTGCGAATCGGTTCAATAACAATGGACAAACGGGAGGGCCGCACGATTAGCGGCCCTCCCGTCGGGAGACTTCAAGTCTGAAGACGATCAGGCCTTGCCGTCCTTTACTTCCTTGAACTCGGCATCGACCACGGTGTCGTCGCCTGCAGCCTGGCCTCCACCGCTACCGGATGAGGCGCCACCGGCCGCGCCGGGTTCAGCGGCTTGGCTGGCGTACATCTTTTCGCCCAGTTTCTGGCTGGCGGCGAGCAGGGCGCTGGTTTTGGCCTCGATCTCGGCCTTGTCCTCCGACTTGATCGCCTCTTCCGCTTCCTTCAAGGAAGTTTCGATGGCCGATTTTTCGCCTGCGTCCAGTTTGTCGCCATACTCCGAGAGCGATTTGCGCACACTGTGCACCGCAGCGTCTGCCTGGTTACGGGCATCGACCAGTTCGCGCTTCTTGTGGTCTTCTGCCGCGTTCACCTCGGCATCGCGCACCATGCGCTGCACTTCCTCTTCGCTCAAGCCGGAATTGGCTTTGATGGTGATCTTGTTTTCCTTGCCGGTGCCCTTGTCCTTGGCGCTGACGTGCAGAATGCCGTTGGCGTCGATGTCGAAGGTCACTTCGATCTGCGGCACGCCGCGGGGAGCGGGCGGAATGCCTTCGAGGTTGAACTCGCCCAGCAGTTTGTTGCCCGCCGCCATTTCGCGCTCGCCCTGGAACACCTTGATGGTCACCGCAGGCTGGTTGTCATCCGCTGTGGAATAGACCTGCGCATGCTTGGTCGGCACCGTGGTGTTCTTGGTGATCATCTTGGTCATCACGCCGCCCATGGTCTCGATGCCCAGAGACAGCGGGGTGACGTCGAGCAGCAGCACGTCCTTGCGGTCGCCTGCCAGTACTGAACCTTGAATGGCGGCGCCTACGGCCACGGCCTCGTCGGGGTTCACGTCCTTGCGGGGCTCCTTGCCGAAGAACTCTTTCACCTTGTCCTGCACCTTGGGCATACGGGTCATGCCGCCGACCAGGATGACGTCGTCGATGTCGCCCACCTTCACCCCGGCATCGGTGATGGCGGTGCGGCAGGGCGCGATGGTGCGCTCGATCAGCTCTTCAACCAGCGACTCCAGCTTGGCGCGGGTGAGCTTGAGGTTCAGGTGCTTCGGACCGGAGGCATCGGCCGTGACGTAGGGCAGGTTGATCTCGGTCTGGGTGGAGCTCGACAGTTCGATCTTGGCCTTTTCGGCCGCGTCTTTCAGGCGCTGCAGCGCGAGCACGTCCCTGCTCAGATCGACCCCCTGTTCCTTCTTGAACTCGGCGATGATGTAGTCGATGATGCGTTGGTCGAAGTCTTCACCGCCCAGGAAAGTATCGCCGTTGGTGGAGAGCACCTCGAACTGCTTTTCGCCCTCGACGTCGGCGATTTCGATGATGGACACGTCAAAGGTGCCGCCACCCAGGTCGTAGACCGCGATCTTGCGGTCGCCCTTGCCGTGCTTGTCCAGACCGAAGGCCAGGGCTGCGGCGGTGGGCTCGTTGATGATGCGCTTGACTTCCAGACCAGCGATCCGCCCGGCATCCTTGGTGGCCTGGCGCTGGCTGTCGTTGAAGTAGGCCGGCACGGTGATCACCGCCTCGGTGACTTCTTCACCCAGATAGTCTTCCGCCGTCTTTTTCATCTTGCGCAGCACTTCGGCGCTGATCTGCGGCGGCGCGAGCTTTTTGCCGCGCACTTCCACCCAGGCGTCGCCGTTGTCGGCCTTGACGATGCTGTAGGGCATCAGATCGATGTCTTTCTGCACTTCCTTTTCGCCGAACTTGCGGCCAATCAGGCGCTTGACGGCGTAAAGCGTGTTTTTGGGATTGGTGACCGATTGGCGCTTGGCTGAAGCCCCCACCAGAATTTCGCCGTCTTCCATATAGGCGACGATGGATGGCGTGGTGCGTGCGCCTTCGCTGTTCTCAATGACCTTGGGCGTATTGCCCTCCATGACCGCCACGCAGGAATTGGTGGTGCCCAGGTCGATACCGATGATTTTTGCCATGGAAATTCTCCGAATGTGCCGCGCCGAGGGGCGCTGATTTTTAACTGCTAGTTAAATGAGGAAGCTTGTTGTGAATTCAAGTCTTGCGAATCTGGCCGTACCGAATCTGGCCATACCCATACAGGGACTTATTGCGCCACCGTGACCAGTGCCGGACGCAGGGTGCGTTCAGCGATCCGATAGCCTTTTTGCAGCACCGAAACCACCGTGCCGGAAGGCTGCTCGGCCGGTTGCACCGAAATGGCCTGGTGCAACGTCGGGTCGAATTTGTCTCCAGCCGCAGGTGCGATTTCCTGCAGGCGGTTGCGCTCGAAGGCCGATTTGAGCTGGCTCAGGGTGAGTTCCACGCCTTGCTTGAGCACATCGGGCTTGCCGCTGGTGTCGGCCAGCGCCGCCTCCAGGCTGTCCTTGACCGGGAGCAGTGATTCGGCGAAGCCTTCCACCGCAAACTTGCGTGCCTTGGCGGCTTCATCTTCCGCGCGGCGGCGGATGTTTTCCACCTCGGCGCGGGCGCGCAGCAATTGGTCGTTGAGCTTGGTGATTTCTTCCTGGGCCTGCGCCAGCTCGTCGCTCAGGACAGGCTCGGGAATCAACTCCTGATGCGCACCGTCAGCGGTTTGCGGATCGTCGGAAGGAGGTGTCTGGGGATCAGTCTGCATGGTCGCGAGCGCGGCGTGAGCGCGCGGTTATAAAAAATGACCATTCCAGCTTGGGGGTGTCTTGCTGAATTTCAAGAGCCTGTCGGCTCGTCAGGAAGGCCGGTTTTACCGATGCGGAATGAAAAAATCCCCCGCGGGTGCTGCTGCGGGGGATTTCGACGGGCAAGTACGGCAGGTGCTGCCGTCATGCCGGAGCGCCTAGCGTGTAGGCGAACGTCTCGAACGCCTTACTGAGCCTTCTTTTCTTCTTTTTTCATTTCCTTGTGCACGGCCTTTTTGTGCTCAACCTTCTTGTGTTCGACCTTTTTGTGCTCTTTTTTCATTTCCTTGTGGGCTTCAGGCTTGGCGGCTTCAGGGGCAGCCGGGGCCGGAGTTTGCGCCATGGCAACGGTGGCGAACAGGGAAGCAAACAGCGTGGCAGCAATTTTTTTCATGATGGGATGCACTTTCAATGTTTGGGATGGAAACGATCCAAGCTGGATCAGAGGCTTAATGCGTGTCCCGGTCTTTGGGTTGACACAACTTTGCAAAACTTGCGATTTCGATGGCTAGCAGCCCGGATAATGTCTATAGCGTCTACCGAATTTCTGCAATCCTGTGAGTTCAACCATGTCTGAGTTTTCCGTGCTCTTTGTCTGTATGGGCAATATCTGCCGCTCGCCAACCGCCGAGGGCGTATTTCGCGCCAGAGTGCGTGAAGCCGGTTTGGAAAAGCGGGTTCGCATCGATTCGGCCGGCACCCACGCCTTCCACGTGGGCTCGGCGCCCGATCGTCGCAGCCAGCGTCATGCGCTGGAGCGGGGCTACGACCTTTCTGGCCTGCGCGCCCGCGCGGTGGAAGATGCGGATTTTTCGCGTTTCGATCTGCTCTTGGCGATGGACTGGGACAACCTCGCCTTGCTGGAGCAGCGATGCCCGCCGCAGTTTGCGTCGCGCTGCCGACTGTTTTTGAGTTTTGCGCCGCAGGCGCCGGTGGCCGCCGTGCCAGATCCGTATTACGGCACTGAACGCGATTTCGAGCGGGTACTCGATCTGGTGGAGCAGGCCAGCGCAGGGCTGCTCGCCTTCATCGAAAAGCGGCTGGCGCAGCGGGCCTGAAGCGCCGCGGGTTCACTGCACTTCCTTGAACGGCAGACGCTCTTGCAGGCTGTTCTGATGCTCGGCGAGGGCGGCTGATTCACGCTCCAAATAGTCTTCCACCGCCCGCGAAAACTGCGGGTGCGCCAGCCAATGCGCCGAGCGGGTGGCGACGGGTTGCAGTCCGCGCGCCATTTTGTGCTCGCCCTGTGCGCCGCCTTCGAAGGTGGTGTAGCCATGGGCCAGACACCAGGCGATGGGCTGGTAATAGCACGCGTCGAAGTGCAGGGCCGGAATGTGGGCGACGGCACCCCAGTAGCGACCGTAGGCGATGCGGCTTTGCGGGTCGAGCAGGACGAGCGAACTGGCCACGGGCTGGCCGTCTCGTTCGGCGACAAACAGCAGGCAGTGCTCGGGCATTTGGGCGCCGATGGTCTGAAAAAAAGCGCGATTCAGGTAGGGATCGGAGCCGTGCAGGGCGTAGGTCGTTTGATAGCAGCGAGTGAAAAAATCCCAGTGCGATTCGGTGATTTCTGTCCCGACAAGGGCGCGGAAACAAACTCCGACATCGCGCACCTGGCGTTGCTCTTGTTTGATCTTTTTGCGTTTATCGTGCCTCAAACTGCAGATAAAAGCATCGAAGTCGGGCCAGACCGCCCCACCTGCTGCGGGAGGGTTGCGCCAGTGAAACTGCAGGGTGGTGCGCTCTAACAGACCGAGCGCACTGCACCACTGGGCCTCCTGCGGGTCGAGAAAAAGGGCGTGCAGCGAACTGAACCCGCTGCGCCGGGCGATGGCCAGAATTTCGCCGAGCAGCGCTTTGCGCGCGGTGGCGTCGCGCCCCAGCAACTTGGCGCCGCCCACGGGAGTGAAGGGCACGGCGAGCAGGAGTTTGGGGTAGTAGGGCAGGCCATGCTCGGCATAGGCGCGGGCCCAGGCCCAGTCGAAAACGTATTCGCCGTAGGAGTGCGATTTCACATACAGCACGCAGGCAGCGGCCAGCGCGCCGCTGGCATCCCGCAACGAAACGACCGCGGTCTGCCAGCCGGTCTCTGCGCCCACACAGCCGCTTTGCTCCAGCGCGCTCAGCCAGACATGGCGCTGAAACGGCGTGGCGCCGGGGGTTGCCGCGACCAGGCTCTCCCAGTCGGCGGCGGGCAGTGCGCTCACCGCGTCCGACAACTCGGTGCGAAAATCCTCAGCCATGACTCTCCAACTCGCTGTTATTCAATGCAACCCGACCGTGGGTGATCTTGCGGGCAATGCGGCGCAGATCGCCCGCCTGACGCGGCAGGCCTATGCACAGGGCGCGCGCGTGGTCGTCACCCCGGAGCTGGCGCTGACCGGCTATCCCCCGGAAGACTTGTTGCTGCGCCCGGCCTTCCTGCAAGCCAGTGCTGCCGCATTGAAGCAGCTTGCGCATGACCTGTCGGATCTGCCGGAATTGGCGCTGGTCGTCGGGCATCCGCTGGGGCTGGCCGCCGCCGAAGCGCCGCGGATCGCCTCGACCCAGCAGGCGGTGGCCTGCAACGCGGCCTCGCTGCTGCGGGGCGGCGTGGTCGAAGCGACCTATTGCAAGCATGAGTTGCCCAACTATCAGGTGTTCGATGAACGCCGTTATTTCGCGCCGGGCGATCAGCCGGTGGTGTTCGAGGCCGGGGGGACGCATTTCGGCATCAATATTTGCGAAGACGCCTGGCTGCCGCATGCGCCACGCATGGCCCGCGCGGCCGGCGCTCAGGTGTTGCTGGTGCTCAATGCCTCGCCCTACCACCGTGGCAAGACGGCGGAGCGCGAGCGGGTGATGCGCGAGCGCTGCCTGGAAAACGGCATGGCGCTGGTCGCCTCGCAAATGGTGGGCGGGCAGGATGAGATCGTGTTCGACGGCGCGTCTTTTGTGCTCGACCGCGCAGGCGATCTCGTGGCACGCTCGCCGCAATTCGTCGAAGACATCCTGCGCGTCGATGTAACCGGCGGCGAGGTGCTCAAGCAGACTCCGGCGCATGTGGCGCCGTTGAAGTCCGACCATGCCGAGGTGTATGCGGCGCTGGTGCTCGGGGTGCGTGATTATCTGGGCAAGAACGGATTTCCAGGGGCGCTCATCGGGCTGTCGGGCGGGGCGGATTCGGCGCTGGTGCTGGCCATCGCGGTGGATGCGCTTGACGCCGAAAAGGTGCGCGCGGTGATGATGCCGTCGCAATACACCGCGCAGATGTCGCTCGACGACGCCGCAGAAATGGCGCAGCGCCTGGGTGTGCAGTACGACGTGCTGCCCATCACGCCGCTGTTCGAGACCTTTCGCACCACGCTGGCCCCGCTGTTGCACGAGCACCCCGGCGACACCACGCTGGAGAACATTCAGGCGCGCATTCGTGGCACCCTGCTCATGGGCCTGTCGAACAACAGCGGGCGCATCGTGCTGACCACCGGCAACAAGAGCGAGATGGCCATGGGTTACGCCACGCTCTATGGCGATATGGCCGGGGGTTTTGCCGTCATCAAGGACGTGAGCAAGACCTTGGTCTGGGAGCTGGCGCGCTGGCGCAACGCGCACGCGGCCGCAATGGGCGAGGCCGAGGTCATTCCGCAGCGCATCATCACCCGAGCGCCCAGCGCCGAGCTGCGCGCCGATCAGACCGATCAGGACAGCCTGCCTCCGTACGACGTGCTAGATGGCATTCTGCAGCGCTATATGGAGCAGGACGAACGGGTGGAAACTGTGCTGGCTGCAGGCTACGCCCGGGCCGATGTCGAGCGCGTGGTGCACCTGCTCAAACTGTCGGAGTACAAGCGGCGGCAGGCCCCTCCGGGCATTCGCGTCACCCACCGCGCATTCGGCCGCGATTGGCGCTATCCGATCACCTCAAAATTCCGGGAATCGTTCTGATTTCTGCCGATTCGCGCATCCCCAGTTAAATTCCGTCTTCAATCACACCGAGGAGCCCTGACATGAAACTCATCACCGCCATCATCAAGCCGTTCAAACTCGACGAGGTACGCGAGGCCTTGGCGGAGATTGGCGTCACCGGCCTGACAGTGACCGAAGTCAAGGGTTTTGGCCGTCAGAAGGGGCATACCGAGTTGTATCGCGGCGCCGAATATGTGGTGGATTTCCTGCCCAAGGTCAAGGTCGAAGCCGTCATCAAGGAAGACCAGGTCGAGCGGGCCATCGAGTCCATCGTCAAGGCGGCGCGTACCGGCAAGATTGGCGACGGCAAGATTTTTGTCACCAGCGTCGAGCAGGTGGTGCGCATTCGCACTGGCGAGACGGGCGAAGTCGCGGTTTAAGCCCAACCCGAAACCTTCGCTTCGCTCAGTTTCCCCCTTAAGGGGCAAGAAACTCTTGGGGCGGCCAGGCGAGTTTCTTGAAAGCATTCACTCCATGCCCCGCGTTCACATCCTCCCGGCAGAAACCGATCTTCTTGCCGACCCCGACGAGAACCTGCTGAAGCTGCTCAGGCGGCATCAGGTGCCGATTCGTTATTCCTGCAAGTCGGGGGAATGCGGTTCGTGCAAGTGCGTGCTCGAGTCGGGTCAGGTCAAGCTGAAAAAATATGACCCCAAGGCGCTGCCGGATGCGCAGCGGGACAGCGGCATCATTCTGGCCTGCCGCGCCATTCTGAGCGAAGACATCACCATCCGGCTGACCGATAGCGACGATCTGATCGCGCACCCCGAGCGCAAATTGCTGTGCCGCGTGGTGGCGCTGGAGCCGTTGACGCAGGATATTTTCGCGCTGCGGCTGCACATCGAGTTCGCCGATATGGAGGGCATTCCCTTCACCTTTTCGGCCGGCCAGTATGCCCAGATCGTGGTCGAGGTAGACGGGCAGGAAATCGCGCGCGATTTCTCCATGGCCAGCACCCCGGTGGATGCGGAATATGACGATCTGCTGGAGTTTCACATCCGCCGCACCCCGACCGGGGCGCTGAGCAGCCTGCTGGGGAGCGTGATTCGTCCCGGCGCGCAGCTGCTGGTGCGTGGGCCCATGGGAACGAGCTATTTCCGCCCGCGCCACCAAGGGCCGCTCTATGCCGTGGGCGGCGGCACGGGCTTGGCACCCATGCTCAGTGTGGCGCAGACCGCGCTCGACAACGGCAAGCTCGAACCCGTGGTGCTGTTTGCCGGATTTCGCAATCAGGCCGATGTGTACGGTCTGGAACAGATGGAGCAGATGCGCCGCAGCTATCGCAACTTCAGCTATCACCTTGCGCTGGACGAGGCGCAACCGGGAGATCCGCCGCAGGCCGTGCATCGCCCGCTGGCCGCGCATCTGCTGGAACAGGTGGCCGAGTTTGCCGGTTCCAAGGTCTATCTGGCCGGGCCGCCGGGCATGGTCGAGGCCATCAGCGCGTCACTGCTGGAACGTGGCCTGCCGGAGAACGATCTGCACGCCGACGCGTTCTACCCGCCCGTAACAGCAGAGCTTGCCCCTGCCGCCTGAAGCGTGAGCGGCAAGCGCGCTACGCAGACGTATTAAAATCGGCAATAACTCTCAGGCAAACGCGGGGTCGTCCCCAGTTTTCTTGACCCTCAAGGGGGCGAGTCGGGTGCAGCCTGACTCTGGGGGGCGCTGACTTGAGCGCCACGCATCGACACATTGCGCCCGCCTTCGGGCACCTGCGGCACAGCGGACGACTTCCGGCTGATACCGCCCTTTACCGGGTATCTATGAACACGCAAGAGGCCAAGCGGGTCCTCGAGACCGCGCTGATCTGTGCTTCCCAAGCCCTTTCCGTCGCTGAACTGCGGCGCCTGTTCGACGACACGATCGCCGCCGACACCGTGCGCGCGCTGCTCGATGAACTGCGCAGCGATTGGCAGGAGCGCGGCGTCGAGCTCGTGCGGCTGGCGCAGGGCTGGCGCTTTCAAAGCCGGGCGGAGATGCAGCCCTTTCTCGACCGTCTCTATCCCGAGAAGCCGCAAAAGTATTCGCGTGCCGTGCTGGAAACGCTGGCCATCATCGCCTACCGTCAGCCCGTGACCCGGGGCGACATCGAAGAGATTCGTGGGGTGGTGGTCAATGCCCAGATCATCCGTCAGCTTGAAGACCGGGGCTGGGTCGAGGTGATCGGCCACCGCGAAGCGCCGGGCCGACCGGCCCTTCTGGCCACCACGGCGCAATTTCTCGACGATCTCGGACTGAAAACCCTCGACGCCCTGCCCCCGTTGGGCGAGCGCGGCGACATGCTGCCGAATTTCGACGGCCTGCAGCAGCGCCTGCCTGAAATCGAGAGTCTGGAAGCCCCGCAAGCAACCCCACGGCAAGAAGCGCCAGACCCTGCCGCGGTCGACGCTGAACCCGGTGAACACCATCCTCCGTCTGAAACGACCGAAGTCGTGCAGCCGGCCTCTATGCCCCGCAGTGCGCCCGAGGGTGCGCTGCCGAACGACTGACCTTGAACGGACAGCACCATGAGCTCTACCGACTCGCCTGATTCCCCCGAACTAAACCCCGCGCCCGAGGCTGTAGAGGCCGTGGCCGATACGCCGCCAGCGCGCAAGACCCGTGCCGCCCCTCGCCGCACGCCGCGCAAGACCGCGGCTGCAAGCACCCAAGAGGGCGCAGCGCCGGAGTCTGGCGAAGCTGTTGCGCCGCCCGCGGTTGAAGCGGTGGCTGCTTTGCCGGCTGAACTTGAAGCGCAAACCGCCGAGAGTGCAGACGCCGGCGTGGCAGAAGCCGCCGAGGCGAGCCCGCAGGCTGAGCCGCAGCAGTCGCTTGAGCCCAAGCGCACGGCGCGTCCGCCACGTTCACCGAAAAACCCGCGTCACCAGACCGAGCCGCAGGCGCCTCAGCTTGAGGCGACGACACCCGCCGCCGCGGCGCCCGTGCCGCTGGTGGGCGTGCAGATTCAGGATGTGATTTCGGGCACTTACGATCAGGCGGCGGAAACCGCCGAGATCGTGCGCCGTGTGCTGGCCCCGGCCGAAGATGCGCCCAAGCTGCATAAGGTGCTGGCGCAAAGCGGCGTGGGTTCTCGGCGCGAGATGGAAGACCTCATCCTGGCCGGGCGGGTTTCGGTCAACGGCGAACCGGCGCATCTGGGACAGCGCATCCTGCCGACCGACCAGATTCGCGTCAACGGCAAGATCATCAAGCGCCGCCTGCGGCCGGCCCAGGCCCGCGTGCTGGCCTATCACAAGCCGACGGGTGAAGTGGTGTCGTTCAAAGACCCGGAAGGACGTCCCACGGTGTTTCAGCATCTGCCCAAGCTGCAAGGGGCCAAGTGGACCGCAGTCGGGCGGCTGGATATCAACACCGAAGGCCTGTTGCTGTTCACTACCTCGGGCGACCTGGCCAACCGGCTGATGCACCCGAGCTACGGTGCCGAGCGCGAATACGCCGTGCGGGTGCTGGGCGAGCTTGACGCGGCAGCCCGCGACGAATTGCTCGAGGGCGTGCAGTTGGGCGATGGCCCGGCGCGCTTTCTGAGTCTCGAAGAGGCGGGCGGCGAGGGCGCCAATCGCTGGTGGCGCGTGGTCATCTCCGAGGGCCGCAACCGCGAAGTGCGTCGCATGTTCGAGGCGGTTGGGCTGACGGTGAGCCGTCTCATCCGGGTGCGCTATGCCAGTGTGGTGCTGCCTGCGGGGCTGCGGCGCGGCGATTTTGTCGAGCTCGACAAATCGCAGGTGCAGGCGCTGCAAGGCCGCAGCGGCGAGGCGCCTTCCGGTGCAGGAGACCGCCCCGCGCGCCGCCCGAACGGGCAGAACCAGGGCGGACGGCGCAACGACAGCCGTGGCAGTGGCCGCGGCGGACGCGGCAAGGGGCAGGGCGGCGACCAGCAGCAGCCCGGGCCAGACAGCTACGCCCGCACCACGGTCGAGGCGCTGTTCGGCAAGAGCCCGGTGGTGCGCAGCGGCGGCGGTTCCTGGGGCGGCGCAGGCAATTTCTCGACCGGAAACAAGCCCGGCGGACAATCGCGCCGCAAATCGGGCGGCAAGCAGGGCAGTTCGCAGCCCGATCCGATGAAAACCAGTTTCGGTTACATCCACAAAGATGCCGGGCCGCATCGCGCGGGCGGTGGCGGCGGCCCCTCGGGGGGGCGCCGACGCAGCGGTGGTGGAGGTAGTGGCGGCGGTGGCGGTGGCAATCGCGGCGGGCGCTGAGCACAGTGTGTGACCCGCAGCACAAGTTCGGTGCTGTCTACAATGATGAATTAACCCTTTGATTTCAGGAGCAAAGTATGACCATTGAGCGCACGCTCTCCATCATCAAACCCGACGCCGTTGCGAAAAACGTGATCGGCCAGATCTACGCCCGTTTCGAGTCGGCCGGTCTGAAAATTGTCGCTGCGCGCATGGCGCATTTGTCGCGCGCCGAGGCAGAAGCGTTTTATGCGGTGCACAAGGCCCGTCCGTTTTTCAAGGATCTGGTGGATTTCATGATCTCGGGCCCGGTGATGATCCAGGTGCTCGAAGGCGAGGGCGCCATTCTCAAGAACCGCGACCTGATGGGCGCAACCGACCCGAAAAAAGCCGCCCCCGGCACCATCCGCGCCGACTTCGCCGACAGCATCGATGCCAATGCCGTGCATGGCTCCGACGCGGTGGAAACCGCGGCGCAGGAGATCGCTTTCTTCTTCCCGGCGATGGCGATCTATTCCCGCTGATCGTTTGCTGATCGTTTACTGATTAGTCTGCTGATCCCCCCGCCGACTCCCCGTTGATGCCGCGCCCATGTCTGGCGAACTGACCTCTACCAATCTTCTCCAGTTCGATCGCGACGGATTGGTGGAATGGTTCGGGCGTCACGGCCATGCGGCGTTTCGCGCTCGGCAGGTCTTTCGCTGGATGCACCAGAAAGGCGTGGCGGATTTCGAGGCCATGAGCGATCTGGCCAAGCCCTTGCGCCAATTCTTGCGGGAGCATGCGCACATCGCCGCGCTGCCTGTGCTCAGCGAACAGCGCTCGGCCGATGGCACGGTGAAATGGCTGTTCGATGTGGGGCAGGGCAACGCCGTCGAGGCGGTGTTCATTCCAGAGGCGCAGCGCAACACGCTGTGCGTATCGTCTCAGGCCGGCTGTGCGGTGAATTGCAAGTTCTGCTCCACCGGGCATCAGGGTTTCAGTCGCAATCTGCAAACCTGGGAAATTCTTGCCCAGCTCTGGCACGCCGAGTTCACCATGCGGCGCGAGTTGGGTCTGCCGGGCGGCGAGCGTGCGATTTCGAACGTGGTGATGATGGGCATGGGCGAGCCGCTGCAAAACTACAGCGCGTTGGTTCCCGCGCTGCGCACCATGCTCGACGACGATGGTTACGGTCTGTCGCGTCGCCGTGTCACGGTGTCCACCTCGGGTGTGGTGCCCATGATCGACCGGCTGTCGCAGGATTGTCCGGTGGCGCTGGCGGTTTCGCTGCATGCGCCCGTTGATGCGCTTCGCGACGAACTGGTGCCGCTCAATCGCAAGTACCCGCTGCACGAACTGCTGGCGGCGTGCAAGCGCTATCTCGACTTTGCCCCGCGCGACTTCATCACCTTCGAATATTGCATGCTCGATGGTGTGAACGACACCCCGGCACTGGCTCAAGATTTGGTGCGGCTGGTGCGCGCTGCGCAGGTCAACTGCAAGTTCAATCTGATTCCGTTCAACCCGTTTCCCCAGTCCGGGCTCAAGCGATCTTCCTCGGCGCGGGTCGCGGCGTTTGCCCAGGTGCTGCTCGATGCGGGCCTGGTCACCACGGTGCGCAAAACCCGCGGCGACGATATCGACGCCGCTTGTGGTCAACTGGCGGGCGAGGTGCAGGATCGCACCCGCCGCGTCATCCGCATGCAGCAGGCTGCTGCCGTGCCGACTGCGGCCCGCCTGGGTCATTGAGGGAGACTTTGCCCATGTTCCTGAATCTTTGTGCGCGGTCCCACGTTTCGGCTTGGCGGGTGGCCGTACTCGGTTTGCTGATGGCGGGCGCCGCGTTGCTCGGCGGCTGCGCCACGCAGACGCAGCGTGCGGCAGAGATGGGCTCGGGCGCGACTTTGAGCACCCAGCAGACCGATGTGCTCAAGCGTGTTCAGTTGCGTCTGGAACTCGCCGAGGGCTACTACCAGCGCGGGCAGTTCACCGTGGCGCTCGAAGAGGTGAACAAGGCGCTGGCAGAGAAATCTGATTTCGTGCCCGCCTACACCATGCGCGCGCTCATCTACACCGCGTTGAACGACAGCGCCAAGGCCGAGGCCAATTACCGCGAGGCGCTGCGGCTCTCGCCGGATAATCCCGATGCGCTGCACAACTATGGCTGGTTCCTTTGTCAGCAGCGTCGCTATCCGGACTCGTTCGTTCAGTTCAACAAGGCCCTGGCCATCCAGAATTACCGTTATCCGGTGCGCACTTATCTGGCGCTGGGTGTGTGCCAATACCGCGCTGGTGATCTGGCTGCATCGGAAGGCACGCTCAAAAAGGGCTTCGCGCTCGATCCGGGCAATCCTGCGTTGTCCACCAATCTGGCTGTCGTGCTCGACCGCATGGGCAAGCCCAAGGAAGCGCTGTTCTACATTGCCCGCGTCAACAGTGGTCAGTACGCCAGCGCCCAGTCGCTTTGGGTCGGCATTCTGATTGCCCGCAAGGCGGGTAATGCGATGGACGCTGCGCTGTGGACCAATCAACTCGTCCAGCGCTTTCCAGACTCGCGTGAAGCCATCGCCGCGCAGCAGGGGAAGTTTGACGATTCCGCCCTGCTGAACTACTGATTCCGTATGACTGAACCCACTCCGGAACTGATTGCCAGTCGTGCCAAGGCGGGGGCTGCCCTGCGCGAGGCGCGCATGGGAGCCGGGCGCAATGTCGAAGAGCTTGCCGCACAGCTCAAGGTGGCCCCTGCAAAAATCGCTGCGCTGGAGGCAGGTGATTGGTCGGCGCTGCCCGACGACACTTTCGGCCGTGCGCTGCTGCGGAGTTGCTGCAAGGCGCTGAAAATCGATGCGAAACCCCTGCTCGACCTGCTTCCGGGCGCCCCAGTGCTGCACAGCCCGGTGCCGGACGAGGAGGGCGCGGAGTTGGCCGCACGCGTGCCAGAGCGTCCTTTGCCGCGCTCGGCGAGTGCTACTCGTAAATCGTACGGTCTGCTTTGGCTGGCGGTGCTGATCGTTGCGCTGGCCGCCGTGGTGTTTTTCTGGCCCGCCTTGCGGGGTTTGACTGAGGGGCTGATGCCAAGCGCGGCGAAGCCCCAACAACCCGCGCCGGGCTCGGTGGAAAGCGTGCTGCCTGCCGCTTCACAGTCGGCCTCGCATGCTGCATCGCACCCCGCATCTCATCCCGCATCTCATCCCGCAAATGCCGGTTCGTCGCCGCTGCCCCTGCAGAGTACGCCCGCCATCGCAGGCTCGGCGCCGGTGCCAGTTGCGCCGGTAGCCTCTGCTGCAACCAGCGCTGCTTCGGGCAATGTGCTGCAACTGGCGGCGAGCGCGCCGAGCTGGGTGCAAGTCACCGCCAGCAACGGCAAAGTGATTTTTTCTCAGCTCATGCAACCCGGTGCGCCGCAAAGCATTCAGGTGCCTGCGGGAAGCACGCCGCTGGCCATCGTGGTGGGCAACGCGCCGCACACCACAGTGAGCTATGCAGGCAAGCCCGTCGATCTCACCCCGGATACGCGAGCGAATGTCGCGCGCTTCACCCTGAAATAAATCGCTCATTCATGGAACTGCTCGACCCTCCCATTTCCGAAGCCGTGCCCGCCCGCCACCGCACACGCCAGGCCCGAGTGGTCTGGGGCGATCATGTGGTGACCGTGGGCGGTGACGCGCCGGTGCGCGTGCAGTCCATGACCAATACCGATACGGCCGACGCGATCGGCACAGCCATTCAGGTGAAGGAGCTTGCGGTGGCGGGCTCGGAGCTGGTGCGCATCACGGTGAATACGCCCGAGGCCGCCGCGGCAGTGCCTGCCATCCGCGAGCAGCTCGACCGCATGGGCGTTTCTGTGCCGCTCATCGGCGACTTTCATTACAACGGCCATCGGCTGTTGAGCGACTTTCCCGATTGCGCTCGTGCGCTGTCCAAGTACCGCATCAACCCGGGCAATGTGGGCAAGGGTGACAAGAAAGACAAGCAGTTCGGTCAGATGATCGACGTCGCCCAGCGCTACTACAAACCCGTGCGTATCGGGGTGAACTGGGGCAGTCTCGATCAGGAACTGCTCGTCAGCCTGATGGACGCCAATGCCGGCCGCGCCCAGCCTTATGAAGCGCGCCAGATCATGGCGCAGGCGCTGGTGCTCTCGGCGCTGGAATCGGCTCAGCGTGCTCGTGAATTGGGGATGGATCCGGCGCAGATCCTGCTGTCGTGCAAAGTTTCCAATGTGCAGGATCTCATCACGGTGTACCGCGCCCTGGCGGCGCGTTGCGACTATCCCCTGCATCTCGGCTTGACCGAGGCCGGCATGGGCACCAAAGGCGCCGTGGCCTCGACTGCGGCGTTGGCCGTGCTGCTGCAAGAGGGCATCGGCGACACCATCCGCGTGTCGCTCACGCCCGAGCCGAATGCGCCGCGTAGTCAGGAAGTGGTCGTGGCGCTGGAAATCCTGCAGGCTCTGGGCCTGCGCGCCTTCACGCCCAGCGTCACCGCCTGCCCCGGCTGCGGCCGCACCACCAGCACCTTTTTTCAGGAACTGACCCAAAGCATCGACCATTTTCTGCGCGCGCAGATGCCCATCTGGCGTACCCGATACCCCGGTGTAGAGCAACTGCGCGTGGCCGTCATGGGCTGTATCGTCAATGGTCCGGGTGAAAGCAAGCACGCCGATATCGGCATCAGTCTTCCCGGTACCGGCGAGGCGCCGGCGGCGCCGGTGTTTATCGATGGTGAGAAGCGCATGACCCTGCGCGGCGACAACATTGCCGCCGAGTTCCAGGCCATCGTCGAGCAATACGTTCAACAGCGCTACGGCGCGCCCCATCGCCATCCTGAACAGGTGGCTTGAATTTCATGGCAGACAAACTCAGTGCCGTCAAAGGCATGAATGACATCGTGCCGCCCAAATCGGCGGCGTGGGAGTGGTTTGAAGAGCAGGTGCGCGCGCTCATGGGCAGCTACGGCTACCAGAATCTGCGCACGCCCATACTCGAATACACCCCGCTGTTCGTGCGCGGCATCGGCGAAGTGACCGACATTGTCGAGAAAGAGATGTACAGCTTCACCGACGCGCTCAACGGCGAACCGCTCACGCTGCGGCCCGAAGGCACGGCGGCCGTGGTGCGCGCGTGCATCGAACATTCGCTGCTGTATGACGGCGGCAAGCGGCTCTGGTACACCGGGCCGATGTTCCGCCACGAGCGGCCGCAACGCGGGCGCTATCGCCAGTTCCATCAGGTCGGTGCCGAGGCGCTGGGTTTTGCCGGGCCGGATGTGGACGTGGAGCTCATTCTGATGGCCCGTCAGCTCTGGGCGCGTCTGGGCCTGAGTGAACTGGTCACGCTCGAAATCAACTGTCTCGGTCAGGCCGACGAGCGGGCGCGGCATCGAGTGGCGCTCATCGCCTACCTCGAACAACACATCGATCAACTCGATGAAGATGCGCGCCGCCGCCTGCACAGCAATCCGCTGCGCGTGCTCGATACCAAGAATCCGGCCATGCAGGCGCTGGTGGAGGGGGCGCCCAAGCTCATCGACTATCTCGGCGAAGCGTCTCTGGCGCATTTCGAGGGGGTGCAGGCGCTGTTGCGCGCGGCGGGGCAGCCTTTCACCTTCAACCCGCGACTGGTGCGCGGGCTGGACTATTACAACCTCACGGTGTTCGAGTGGGTGACCGACCGGCTGGGCGCGCAGGCCACGGTCTGCGCGGGCGGGCGCTACGACGGGCTGATCGAGCAGATCGGCGGCAAGCCCACGCCCGCCTGCGGTTGGGCGCTGGGCATGGAGCGGGTGCTCGAACTGCTGATCGAAGCGGGTCAGAATGCGCCCGTGAGCGCCCCTCATGCCTACGCCGTGATGACCAGCCCTGAGTTGATGTCGCGTGTCATGCCCCTGTGCGAGTCTTTGCGTGCTGCCGGAGTGCGGGTGCAACTGCACATGGGCGGCGGCAGCATGAAGTCGCAAATGAAAAAGGCCGACGCCTCCGGCGCGCGCTGGGCGCTGGTGTTCGGTGAACAGGAATTGCAGTCCGGGCAGGTCGGCATCAAGGATCTGCGCGGCGCGCAGGATGCGCAGCAGCAGCGCATGCTGCCGCTGGAACCCTTGCAGACGCTGGTTTGCGCTCTGCTCTGAATGGCCAACCTAAAATAGCCGCTTTTCGTCCCCCATCGACCCATGAGCTACAACTTCGAAGAACAAGAGCAGATCGCCCAGATGCGCCATTTCTGGGAGCGTTGGGGCACCCAGATTTCCGCGGGCGTGCTGGCCGTCGCTGTGGGTTTCGCCGGCTATTACGGCTGGCAATGGTGGCAACGCAACCAAGGGGCGAAGGCGGCGGTGGTGTTCGAGCAGGTGCAGGCCGCCATCCAGAGCAACAACCCTGACAAGATCAAGCAGGCCTGGGCTGTGATGCAGAGCAAGGCTCCCGGCAGTGCCTATGCCGGCATGGCCGCGCTGGCCGTCGCCAAGTCTTTGCACGACGCGGGTAAAAACGAGCAGGCCATCGCCGCGCTCAAGTGGGCCTCCGAGCACGCGGCCGGACCGAGCGCGCGCTCAGTGGCCCGGCTGAATCTCTCGGCCTTGCAGATCGATGCCAAGCAATATGCAGAGGCGATCAAAACCCTGGCTGACGTGCCCGAGCCGACATTCGCGGCCCTGTTTGACATCCGCCGCGGCGATCTGGCCATGCTGCAAGGCCAGCGCGACGCGGCTCGCACCGCTTACGACGCCGCACTCAAGGCATTGCCTGTCGATTCATCACAGCGCGCTGCGGTGGAGCAAAAACTGCAGTCGGTCGGCGGAGGTGCGGCATGAGTGCGACCCGTCAGAGTTCCCGCTTTGTGGCGCCACGCTTCGTGCGGCTGGCGCGTCTGGCTCTGCCTCTATTGCTGGTCGCGGGCTTGGGCGCTTGCGCTTCGGGCTCCAAACCGCCTGAGCCGATGCCGCTGACCCCGGTAGTCAACATTCTGACTGTCAAGCAAGCCTGGACGCAGAATATTGGCGCGGTGCCCGCGTGGTTCCAGACCGCAACACTGCCGGACGCCGTCGTCGTGGCCTCGGCAGACGGGCAGGTCATGCGCCTGAACAGCGCCACCGGGCAGGTGGTCTGGTCGGCCAAGGTGACTGCGGGTATCAGCGCAGGGACTGGGAGTGACGGCACCTTTACCGCCGTGGTCGACAAGAACAACGGCCTCGTGTCGATCGGCCCCAAGGGCCAGCTGCTGTGGCGCTATCAGTTACCGGCCACGGTGCTCACACCGCCTGCCGTGTTCGATGGTCGCATCATCATCCAGGCAGCCGATCAGCGCGTGTTTGCCTTTGACGCGGCGACCGGCAAGCGTTTGTGGCAAGCCGACAGTCGCGCCGCTTCGCTGCTGGTGCAACAGGCCGGCGGTATCGTGGAGCGCAACGGCGTGGTGATGATCGGCACCGGACTCGGGCGCATCGATGCTTACGACCTGGACAACGGTTTGCCGCGCTGGCAGGCCACTCTCGCACGCCCCCGTGGCGTGACCGAGGTCGAGCGCGTGGTGGGCATTACCGGCCAACCGGCACTGCTGGGCTCGGTACTGTGCGCGCGTGCCTACCAATCCGCCGTCGGCTGCGTGGACGCCGATACCGGCCGCATGCTCTGGACGCGCACCGCCAACGGCTACACCGCGCTGAGCATGAACGATCAGGAAGTCGTCGGAACGCAGGCGAACGGCGACGTGCAGGCGTATTCGGCCACCGATGGCGTACCGAGCTGGACCAATGCCCAGATGAAATGGCGCAGGCTGAGCGCGCCGCTTTTGGTCGGTCGCACGGTGGCGGTGGGTGACTATCAGGGCTATATCAGCTTTCTTTCCGCCAAGGACGGCAGCATCGTCGGCCGCGTGGCGACCGACGGCACAGCGATCCAGTCGGCGCCCGTGGTCGTGGGCAAGACCCTGGTGGCGGTCACGGCCAGGGGCGGGGTCTACGCCTTCGTGCCGGACTGAGAGGGTGTGAACAAATCCGCCATGTCCGCTCATCGCGCCCAAACACCTCCGTTCGGCGTTACAAATGCGCGCCGTGCCGACGGGCACGGCTGTGCTTTGCGCCTTGATCCGGGGCGTTTGGACGCGCTGCTCGGCCACGCCGAATCCATTCACACCCTCTGACATGACCCCTATCGTTTCGCTGGTTGGCCGACCGAACGTCGGCAAGTCCACCCTGTTCAATCGCATGACGCGTTCACGCGATGCCATCGTGGCCGACATGCCGGGCCTTACCCGCGATCGTCATTACGGCATGCTGCGCATGGCGGATCGGCCGGTCATCGTGGTCGATACCGGCGGCTTCGAGCCCGTGGTCGATACCGGCATCGTGCACCAGATGGCGCGGCAGACGCGCCAGGCCATTGCTGAGTCCGATCTGGTGGTGTTTCTGGTCGATTTGCGCACTGGGCTCAGTCCGCAAGACCTGCATATCGCCGCCGAATTGCGCAAGACCGGCAAGCCTATTCTTCTGGCCGTGAACAAGGCCGAAGGTCGGCATGGCCATCCGGCGCTGGCCGAATTCCACGAACTCGGCTTGGGCGAGCCCTTTTCCATCAGCGCCGCCCACGGTGACTCGGTGCCCGATTTGCTGGATCGCATTCTGCAAGCGCTGCCTTCCGAGCCCTCCGAGGGGATACCCGAGACCGAGGCGGCAAGCGAAGTCGCCGCCGAGACCACGAAGCCGCGCGAGCACAGCCTGCGTCTGGCCATTGCCGGGCGGCCCAATGTGGGCAAGTCCACACTGGTCAATGCGCTGGTCGGTGAAGAACGGGTGATTGCCTTCGACATGCCCGGCACGACCCGCGACGCGATCGAAGTGCCGTTCGAGCGCGACGGTCGCAAGTTCATCCTGATCGACACCGCCGGACTGCGGCGCAAAGGCAAGGTGTTCGAGGCGGTAGAAAAATTTTCGGTCATCAAGACGCTGCAAGCCATCGAGCAGGCCAACGTTGTCGTGCTGCTGCTCGACGCGACCGAAGGCGTTTCAGACCAGGATGCGCATATCGCCAGTTTTGCCGTTGAGGCGGGCAGGGCGCTCGTGCTGGCGGCCAACAAGTGGGATGCGGTGGACACCTACGGGCGCGAACGTCTGATGGTCGCCATCCGTCAGCGTCTGCCCTTCGTCAGCTTTGCGAAATTTCACAGCATTTCCGCCCGCACAGGCTCAGGACTGAACGGGCTGATGAAGTCGGTCATCGCCGCTCACGCCGCGGCCTATCGCAAATTGCCCACCCCCAAACTCACACGCGCCATTATCGAAGCGGTGGCGCAGCAACAGCCGCCGCGTTCCGGCCCGGTGCGACCCAAGTTGCGATACGCGCACCAGGGCGGCACCAACCCGCCGATCATCATCATTCATGGCAGCGCGCTCGATCGGGTGCCCGCCACCTACACGCGCTATCTGGAAGGTCAATTGCGTGAAAAATTCGATTTGACGGGTACCCCTTTGCGGGTGGAATACCGCAGCAGCACCAACCCCTACGCGCGCGACGACTGATGGCCCCGGCGCGGCGACCTGCGCGGGCACTATGGTATTTTCCAACCTCTTGCATTCCAGACCATGAATGCCATTTAAGCTTTCCTCACCCCAATGGAGAATAAGATGAGTAACAAAGGGCAGTTGCTACAAGACCCCTTTCTGAACCTGCTGCGCAAAGAGCACGTCCAGGTGTCGATTTATCTGGTCAATGGCATCAAGTTGCAAGGTCACATCGAATCTTTCGATCAATACGTGGTGTTGCTGCGCAATACCGTCACCCAGATGGTTTACAAGCACGCCATTTCCACGGTCGTTCCGGCACGCCCCGTCTCATTCCAAACCGGTGAGCAAGAAGCACCCGCAGCCTGAAGGGCAGTCTCAGGGGCCTGAGCGCGCTGCTTTGGTCAGCGTCCAGCAGCGACGTCCCTCATCCGACGACGCGCTGGCTGAGTTGGAGCAGCTCAGCACGTCCGCCGGTTATGCACTGGCGGGCGAGCTGTCTTGTGTGCGAGCACGGCCCGACGCGGCGACTTACATCGGTTCGGGCAAGCTCGATGAATTGAGCGAACTGGTCAGCATCACTTCGGCGGATGCCATCATTTTCGACAATGCACTGAGCCCCATCCAGCAGCGCAATCTGGAGAAAGCCCTCGGCAAACCTGTCATCGACCGTACGGGCCTCATCCTCGAAATCTTCGCCCGCCGCGCGCAGAGCGCCGAAGGCAAGATGCAGGTCGAACTCGCTCGTCTCGAACACTTGGCCACGCGCCTCGTGCGTGGCTGGACGCACCTGGAGCGCCAGACCGGCGGTATCGGCGTGCGTGGCGGCCCGGGCGAAAAGCAGATCGAGCTCGACCGCCGGATGCTCGACGACAAGATCAAGATGCTTCGCACACGTCTGGGCAAACTGGGGCGCCAGCGCATGACGCAACGCCGTGCGCGCAGGCGCACCGGCGCGTTTCGCGTGGCGTTGGTGGGCTACACAAATGCGGGCAAAAGCACGCTGTTCAACGCACTTACCAAGTCGAAAATTTACGCGGCCGATCAGCTTTTTGCGACCCTCGACACCACCACGCGCAAGTTCTACCTAGGCCCACAGGTCAACGTCACCCTGTCCGACACGGTGGGTTTCATCCGCGATTTGCCGCATACCTTGATCGAGGCCTTCAAGGCCACGCTCGAAGACACGCTTCAGGCCGATTTGCTGCTGCACGTCGTGGACGCCAGTTCGCCCATGTTGCGCGAGCAGATGGATGAAGTTCACGCCGTTCTGCGTGAGATCGGCGCGGACGATATTCCGCAATTCTTGATCTTCAACAAATCTGATCTGTTGCCAGTGAACCTTCAGGTTACAAATGGTCACACTCAATCTGAGGGCATCGAAGCGCGTGCTAGCATGCCTCGGCTTGTCGTAAGCGCCTTGACCGGCGCTGGTGTTGCCTCCCTCAAAAGTGCGTTGCTGGAAGCGGTATTGGCTGATCCCCGCTTCCAATCCTCTGCTTCAGCTTTGTCGGACACTACTCAAATTTCCGCATGACTCCCTTACGTTTTTGGCCACGTGTGTGGCCGTTTTCGCGCATGTTCAACCTCAATGACCCGCGTTGGGGCAAGGACGACGGCACGAACGGCCAACAAAGCAATAACAACCAAGACCCCAACCGGCGTCCCGGTGGCGGCGGCCCGCCCGATCTTGATGAACTCTGGCGTGATTTCAACCGCAAGCTCAACGGCCTGTTCGGCAAGAAGCGCGGCGGAGGCAACGGTGGCGGCACGCCGCCGCAACGCCCCGACCTCTATCCCTCAGCCAAGGGCATGGGCGTGGGGGTCATCATTCTGGTGGTCATTGGGGTGCTGGGCTGGCTGTCTTCCGGCTTTTTCATCGTGCAGGAGGGTCAGCAGGCCGCGGTCACGCGTTTTGGCAAACTGGCTTACATCACCGACGCCGGTTTTCACTGGCGCCTGCCCTATCCGTTCGAGGCAGATGAAATTGTCAACGTCTCGCAGGTTCGGTCGGTCGAGGTCGGGCGCGGCGGCGAGGTGAAGGCAACGGGCTTGCCCGAGTCGGCCATGCTGACGGAAGACGAGAACATCGTCGATGTTCGCTTTGCCGTGCAGTATCGCATCGACAACGTGGTGGACTACCTCTACAACAACCGCAGTCCGGACGACGCGGTATCGCAGGCGGCTGAAACCGCGGTGCGCGAGGTGGTGGGCAACAAGACGCTCGACTACGTGCTCTACGAGGGCCGCGAGCAAGTGGCTAGCGATGTGCAGGTTTTGACGCAGAAAATTCTCGACCGCTACAAGACCGGCATCGTCATCACTACCGTCACGCTGCAGAACGTGCAGCCCCCGGAGCAGGTGCAGGCCGCTTTCGATGACGCCATCAAGGCGGGACAAGACCGTGAACGGCTGAAGAACGAAGCCCAGGCCTACGCCAACAACGTCATTCCCCGTGCGCAGGGCACCGCGTCGCGCCTGATCCAGGACGCCGAGGCTTACAACGCGCAGGTTGTGGCGCAGGCGCAGGGCGATACGTCTCGCTTCGACCAGATCCTGCAGCAATACGAAAAGGCGCCGCAAGTCACCCGCGAGCGTATGTACCTCCAAACCATGCAAGACATTCTTTCCAGCGTTTCCAAGGTCATGGTGGATTCGCGCAACAACAATAACCTCCTCTACATGCCACTGGATAAATTGCTGCAGCAATCCGCGGGCAAGGCCCCGACGAGTGTCTCGGCCGCGCCCGCTGCTCCCACCGCCGTGCCGACTTTGCCGGCGGCCTCCGTGGGCACCGCCCCTGCGACGGCCGACAGTTCGGCGTCCGCGTCGGACGGAACCGCCCCCTCCAGTTCAAGAACCTCGCGCGATACCCTGCGTGAGCGCAACTTCCAGTGAGGGCTGAGCAATGAACAAGATCATTCTGGCTCTCGTGGCGCTGGTCGTGGCCATTTTGTTGCTGTCTTCCAGCCTATTCGTGGTTGATCAACGGCAGTTCGCCGCCGTGTTCGGCTTGGGGCAGATCAAGCGGGTCATCAGCACCCCCGGTCTGTATTTCAAGATTCCGGCGCCTTTCGAGAATGTGGTGTTTCTCGACAAGCGCATCCTGACCCTGCAAAGCCCGGATACCGATCGTTTCATCACGGCCGAGAAGAAAAACGTGGTGGTGGACTGGTATCTGAAATGGCGCATCACCAATCCGACCGAGTTCATTCGCAGTTACGGCGGCGATCAGCGACGCGCGGGCGACCGGCTTGCGCAGATTGTCAAGGCCGCACTGAACGAGCAAATCACGCGTCGCACCGTGCGTGAGGTGTTGTCTTCGCAGCGCGACCAGGTCATGCAGGACGTGCAGACCGGCATTGCGAAAGACATCAATGGCACGGGCATCCAGATCGTCGACATGCGTCTGACCCGCGTGGATTTCGTTTCCGCCATCACCCAGTCGGTTTATCGACGCATGGAAGCCGAGCGCCAGCGCGTCGCCAACGAATTGCGTTCGACGGGCTACGCCGAGGCGGAGAAGATTCGCGCCGAAGCCGACAAGCAGCGTGAAATCGTGATTTCACAGGCGTACAGCAAGGCGCAGACCATCAAGGGTCAGGGCGATGCCGAAGCCTCGTCGATCTATGCCAAGTCGTTCGGACAGAACCCGCAATTCGCCGAGTTCTACCGCAGCCTCGAGGCTTATCGCGCCAGCTTCAACAGCAAGTCCGATGTCTTGGTGCTCGACCCGAACAGCCAGTTCTTCCAGTTCTTCCGCGGGCCGGGTGGGGCCGCCTTGAAGCCGGGCAAGTAAATCCGCAACAGAGACCGTCTTAACCGGCGGTCTCTGGCGGTCTCAATGTTGTGCTGCGATGCAGAACGTCTTGTTCCTTGCCATTGGCATGGTTCTGGTCATCGAAGGCCTGATGCCGCTGTTTTTTCCCCGACAGTGGCGAGACATGTTCCGGCAGATCATGGCACTGACCGACGGTCAACTGCGCTTCGTTGGTCTGATCGCTGTCGCGACCGGCCTTCTCCTGGTGTTCCTCCTCAAGTAAGCTTGGATGTTGCACGGATGACCGTGCCCCATTTTTCTGCGCGTCTTATGAGCAACTGGCGTCTTCCCGAATATTTTTCCGATGTGTTGCCGCGTGAGGCTACAGTGATCGAGCACCTGCGCCGCGCCTGTCTCGATACGGCGCGGGGGTATGGCTACGCCCTGGTCATGCCGCCGCTGCTGGAGTTCGTCGATTCGCTGCTGTCGGGCACCGGGCAAGACCTCGATCTGCAGACCTTCAAGCTGGTTGACCAGATCTCCGGGCGGGCGCTGGGCTTGCGTGCCGACATGACGCCGCAGGCCGCGCGTATCGACGCTCACTTGCTGAATCAGGACGGCTTGACGCGCGTTTGCTATTGCGGCAGCGCGGTGCGCACGCATCCTGAGGGCGTGCACGCCAGCCGGGAAATTCTCCAATTTGGCGCCGAACTGTACGGGCATGCCGGTCTGGAAGCCGATCTCGAAGTGCAGCAGCTTGCGCTGGACTGCCTGCGACTGGCCGGGGTGGAGCGGGCCGCGCTCGATCTGGCCGACAATCGCATCGTGCGTGGCGTGCTGTCAGGCTTGCTGCTCGGGTCGCAAGACATGGAAGCGATTCTCGATGCACTGGCCAGCAAGGATGCCGGGGAGCTGCGGTTGCTGACGCGCGACTGCACGCCAACCCAACGCGCGGCCATTCTCGCCCTGCCCGAGCTGTACGGTGATGCGGACGTGCTGCTTGAGGCGCGCCGCGTGTTGCCGCAGCATGCACTCATTTCCCAGGCGCTCGACGATCTGTCGGCGCTGGCTCGCCACCACCAGCAGCAGGGCGCGCAGGTGCAGATCGATCTGGCCGATATGCGCGGCTATCGCTATCACAGCGGGGTGATTTTCAGCGTGTACGCACAAGGCTATGCCAATGCCGTGGCGCGTGGCGGGCGCTACGACGAAGTCGGCGCCAGCTTTGGCCGGCCGCGCGCTGCCACCGGATTCTCCATGGACTTGCGCGAAGTGGCGGGCTTCGCCGCCGCGCCGCAGGCCAGCGCCGCCATTGCTGCGGAGTGGTCAACAGCCTCTGGTTTGCCGGAGGCTGTCGCCGATTTGCGACGCCGGGGCGAAACCGTGGTGCAATTACCCCTTGGTCAGGCGCACGAAGCAAGCGCCTTCCGCCGCCAGCTTGTTCAGCGAGCCGGTGCCTGGCTGGTTGAAGATCGCGGCTGATCTTCCCTAACGCTATCGTTGGATTGACTGATTTACTTGAGAGAACACACGCGTGAATACTGGTCGTCATGTGGTCGTAGTGGGCACCCAATGGGGCGATGAGGGCAAAGGCAAGGTCGTCGATTGGCTGACCGATCATGCTCAGGGCGTGGTGCGCTTTCAGGGCGGTCACAACGCGGGGCATACGCTGGTGATCAACGGGCAGAAAACCGCGCTGCAGCTCATTCCTTCAGGCGTGATGCGCGCGGGCGTGGCCTGCTATGTCGGCAATGGCGTGGTGGTCGATCCGCAACACCTGCTGCTTGAAATTGGTCGCCTCGAAGCGGCTGGAGTGGATGTGCGCTCACGGCTGCACATCAGCGAGTCCTGTCCAGTCGTGCTCCCTACGCATGTGGCGCTCGACAAAGCGCGCGAGGTGCGCCGCGAAAACGACGGCAGCGGCAAGATCGGCACCACCGGCAAGGGCATCGGGCCGGCTTACGAAGACAAGGTGGCCCGCCGCGCCATCCGTCTGCAAGATCTTAAGCATCCGCAGCGCCTGCAGGCCAAGCTTGCTGAAGTGCTCGATCTGCACAATTTTGTTTTGAAGAATTATCTGCACACCGACCCGCTCGATACCGGAATGGTGATGGATCAACTGCTCCAGTCCGCCGAGCAGGTGCGGCCCCTGTTGGCCGACGTGGGCTACCTGATTCATCAGGCCCATCTGCGCGGTGATCGCTTGCTGTTCGAAGGGGCGCAAGGTTCGCTGCTCGACATCGACCACGGTACTTATCCCTTCGTGACTTCGAGCAATTGCGTGGCCGGTACGGCCGCGGCAGGATCGGGCGTCGGCCCCGGCATGCTGCACTATGTGCTGGGCATCACCAAGGCGTACACCACCCGGGTGGGCAGCGGCCCCTTCCCGACGGAGTTGCCCACCACGGAGGCGGGCAGCGTGGGGCATCACCTCTCCAGCGTGGGTCAGGAGTTCGGCACAGTGACGGGGCGTGCGCGCCGCTGTGGCTGGCTGGATGTTGCGGCGCTCAAGCGGGCGGTCATCATCAACGGCGTGTCGGGGCTGTGCATCACCAAGCTCGATGTGCTCGACGGCCTGCCGACCATCCGCGCCTGTGTGGGTTATATGCTCGACGGCGAACGGCGTGACGTGCTCCCGCTCGATGCCGACGAGATCGAGCGCTGCGAACCGATCTACGAAGATTTTCCGGGCTGGACGCAAAGCACCAAGGGCCTCACGACCTGGGATCAACTGCCTGCTGCGGCGCGCAGCTATCTGCAGCGGGTGGGCGAGTTGATCGGCGCGCCGATCGACATGGTGTCGACCGGCCCCGACCGCGATCACACCATCGTGCTGCGGCATCCGTTTCAGGCTTGAGCGTTCAGTGCGTTCCGGCAGATTTCATTTTCCACACGTTCACAAAGGTTCGGCCATGCTCAGCGAGGACGGCAAGCATCTCTATGTTTCCTGGGACGAATACCACGCCCTGATTGAAAAACTCGCCCTCAAGGTATATGCCTCGGGCTGGGAGTTCGATCAGATCCTCTGCCTGGCGCGAGGCGGGGTGCGGCCTGGAGACATTCTTTCTCGCATTTTCGACAAACCCCTGGCCATCATGTCCACCAGTTCCTACCGCGAAAGCGCCGGAACGGTGCAGGGCCGCCTCGACATCGCCCGCTACATCACGCTGCCGCGCGGGGAGCTTGAAGGGCGCGTGCTGCTCGTTGATGATCTGGCCGATTCGGGCGAGACCTTGAAAGCCGTTGAAAACCATTTGCGCAGCGCCGGAAAAATTACCGATCTGCGCAGCGCCGTGATCTGGGTCAAGGGCATTTCGACCTATCTGCCCGAGTACTACGTGGACATGCTGCCCACGAGCCCCTGGATACACCAGCCCTTCGAAGAGTACGACGTGCTACGTCCGACTCGTCTGGCCGAGCGCTGGAAAATCTGAGTCGGAGGTCGCTGCCAGCTCATGGGCAGCAGCTCAAGAGCAACTCAGCGGCAATACTGCGAAATGAGCCCGGCGATCTTGGCGCGTTCTGCGGCGCGTTGCGCATCGTCCATGATGACCCGCTGGCCTTGGGCGTCGATTTGCACCATGCGTTGACCGCTATCGAGCACCTGGAGTTGCTTTTGCGCCTGCAGGCAGTTCTGCTGGTTCACAAGCGCCTGGGCCTGTTGCTGCTGTAGTTTGGCCTGTTCCTGCGCGGCTTGCTCGGCCTTTTTCTGTTCCGCGATTTTCTTTTCCAACTCGTTGCTGGCCTGGGGCTGCGATGCCGAGTGACTTGCGGCAGCTGGAACGGCGGCGTTCGCTGTGGGGCGCTGCAGAATGTTGCTGGCGGGAATGTTGGCCGGGGGCGGCTGGTCGCTGTAATGCACCACGCCGCTGGCATCGCGCCATTTCCACTGCGCGGCGTGGGCAGACGTCATCCCCATCAGGGCCATGGCCAGAAACAGTGCGCTGCTGAAAACGCGAAATAGCGGAGCAGGTGTGAGAGTGCGCATAAGGAGTCCCAAAGTCGCCGTGGTCAAAACAGGCTGCTAGCTTAGCGCGGTTGTGCGGTTCATCGGTCGGTTCGCTGCTGTCCC
Source organism: Thiomonas sp. OC7 (assembly GCF_900634595.1). Classification (NCBI taxonomy): domain Bacteria; kingdom Pseudomonadati; phylum Pseudomonadota; class Betaproteobacteria; order Burkholderiales; genus Thiomonas; species Thiomonas sp. OC7. The sequence goes on from NZ_LR131953.1 coordinate 3,753,137, forward strand.
GAGCGTCGCGGTGACGCGCACCCCTATAATTTCCTTTTGCACGGAGGCATCTATGCGTCTTGTAGGAAAAGCGCTGACTTTCGACGATGTGTTGTTGGTCCCCGCATATTCCCAGGTGTTACCCAGAGACACCAGCCTTGCGACTCGCCTGACTCGCAATATTTCCCTCAACATTCCTCTAGTGTCCGCCGCGATGGACACGGTGACGGAGTCGCGTCTGGCGATTGCCATGGCGCAGGAGGGCGGCATCGGCATCATTCACAAAAATTTCACCGCCAAGGCGCAAGCCACCGAAGTGGCGCGGGTGAAGCGTTTTGAGTCGGGCGTGCTGCGCGATCCGATCACCATCTCGCCCATCGTCAAAGTGCGCGATGTGATGCAGCTGTCGCGCCAGCATGGCATTTCCGGGTTTCCGGTGATCGAAAACGGCAAGGTGGTGGGCATCGTGACCAACCGCGACCTGCGGTTCGAGACCCGTCTTGATACCCCGGTGCGCGATGTCATGACGCCGCGCGAGCGCTTGGTCACCGTTCCTGAAGGCGCGCCGCTGGAGCAGGCCAAGGCGCTGATGCACCAGCACCGGCTGGAGCGGGTATTGGTGGTCAACGCCGAATTCGAATTGCGCGGGCTGATGACCGTCAAGGACATTCAAAAGGCGACCGAACGCCCGAATGCCGCCCGTGACCCGCAAGGCAAGCTGCGCGTGGGCGCTGCGGTGGGCGTGGGCGAGGGCACCGAAGAGCGCGTGGAGGCGCTGGCCAACGCTGGGGTCGATGTGATCGTGGTCGATACCGCGCACGGACACAGCCAGGGCGTTCTCGACCGGGTGCGCTGGGTGAAACGCAATTTCCCGCAGATCGAGGTCATAGGCGGCAATATCGCCACGGGCGCTGCGGCGCTCGCCTTGGTCGAGGCTGGGGCGGATGGGGTGAAGGTCGGCATCGGGCCGGGCTCGATCTGCACCACACGCATCATCGCCGGGGTGGGCGTGCCGCAAATCACCGCCATTTCCGAGGTCGCCAAGGCGCTCGAGGGCAGCGGTGTGCCCTTGATTGCAGACGGCGGCATCCGCTACTCGGGTGATATCGCCAAGGCGATCGCCGCGGGCGCGTACACCGTTATGATGGGCAGCATGTTCGCAGGCACCGAAGAGGCGCCGGGCGAGGCCATTCTTTATCAGGGTCGCGCGTACAAGGCCTACCGGGGCATGGGCTCCATCGGGGCGATGAAGGCGGGCTCGGCGGATCGTTATTTTCAGGATGGCGCTGAGGCGACTTCCGCCTCAGGCAACGAAAAATTCGTGCCCGAGGGCATCGAAGGGCGCGTGCCGCACAAAGGGCCGCTGATCGCCATCATCTACCAACTGGTCGGTGGCGTGCGTTCGTCCATGGGCTATTGCGGCTGCGGCACGATCGAGGCGATGCGCGGCAAGGCCGAGTTTGTGCAGATCACCGCAGCGGGCATGCGTGAAAGCCACGTCCACGACGTGCAGATCACGCAGGAAGCGCCCAACTATCACGTCGACTGAACTCCCATCCCCATCGTCGGCTTCGCGCCGACGCTTGCTTTCATGCACGACAAAATTCTCATCCTCGACTTCGGCTCCCAGGTCACGCAGCTCATCGCCCGCCGCGTGCGCGAGGCGCAGGTGTACTGCGAAATTCACCCTTGCGATGTGAGCGATGCTTTCGTGCGCGAGTTCGCGCCCAAGGGCATCATTCTTTCGGGCAGCCACGGCAGCACTTACGAAGACCACGAACTGCGCGCGCCGCAAGCCGTGTGGGATTTGGGCGTGCCCGTGCTGGGCATTTGCTATGGCATGCAAACCATGGCGGCGCAACTGGGCGGCAAGGTGCAATGGAGCGACCACCGCGAGTTTGGTTATGCCGAAGTGCGCGCCCGCGGTCACACCCGGCTGTTCGACGGCATCCAAGATTTCAGTACGGCCGAAGGCCACGGCATGCTCAAAGTGTGGATGAGCCACGGCGACAAGGTGACCGATATGCCGCCGGGGTTCAAGCTCATGGCGTCCACGCCGAGTTGTGCCATCGCGGGCATGGCCGATGAGGCGCGCGGTTACTACGCCGTGCAGTTTCACCCCGAAGTCACCCACACCGTGCAGGGCAAGGCCATGCTCACACGTTTTGTGCGAGAGATCTGCGGCTGCCGTGGCGACTGGGTCATGGGCGATTACATCGCTGAAGCGGTGCAGAGCATTCGCGCGCAGGTCGGTGATGAGGAGGTCATCCTCGGTCTGTCGGGCGGAGTCGATTCTTCGGTGGCGGCAGCGCTGATTCACCGCGCCATCGGCGACCAGCTCACCTGCGTGTTCGTCGATCACGGCTTGCTGCGCCTGAACGAGGGCGACCTGGTGATGGACATGTTCGCGGGCAAGCTGCACGCCAAGGTGATTCGTGTGGACGCCAGCGAGCTGTTCCTGGGCCAGTTGGCGGGCGTGACCGATCCCGAGAAAAAACGAAAGATCATCGGCGGGCTGTTCGTCGATGTGTTCAAGGCTGAGGCGGCCAAGCTCAAAGGCGACGGCGCCAAGGGCGCGAAGTGGCTGGCGCAGGGCACCATCTACCCCGACGTGATCGAGTCGGGTGGCGCCAAGAGCAAGAAGGCCGTCACCATCAAGAGCCATCACAACGTGGGTGGCCTGCCCGAGCAACTCGGCCTGAAACTGCTGGAGCCCCTGCGCGAACTGTTCAAAGATGAAGTGCGCGAGCTGGGCGTGGCGCTGGGCCTGCCGCTCGACATGGTCTACCGCCACCCCTTCCCCGGCCCGGGGCTGGGCGTGCGCATTCTGGGCGAGGTGAAGAAGGAGTACGCCGACCTGCTGCGCCGGGCCGACGCCATCTTCATCGAAGAGTTGCGTTCGACCCTTGATCCAGATTCCGGCAAGAGCTGGTACGAGCTGACCAGCCAGGCCTTCACCGTGTTCCTGCCGGTCAAGAGCGTGGGTGTGATGGGTGATGGCCGCACCTACGACTATGTGGTCGCGCTGCGCGCGGTGCAGACCAGCGATTTCATGACCGCCGACTGGGCCGAGCTGCCCTATGCGCTGCTCAAAAAAGTGTCCAGCCGCATCATCAACGAGGTGCGCGGCATCAACCGCGTGACCTACGACGTGAGTTCCAAGCCGCCAGCGACCATCGAGTGGGAGTGAAGCCAGATGCGCCTGCTGTTCGGACTCATCGGTTTGCTGCTGACGCTGCTGATCATCGTCTGGCTGGTGCGCACCCAACTCACCGGACAGGTCGGGGTGGCGACGTCCCCGTCTGCTGCGGGTGCGCGTGGTGACGAAGGGCAGCCGGCGTCGGCCGCGCTCAAGCAATTCAAGCAATCGCTCGACAAGGCGCTGAAAGCGCGGCCAGCCAGCGTGCCCGAGTAAAGCCTATGACGCCGACGTTTGCCCCCGATCTCGAGGCTGACCGCGCGTTCATGCGTCTGGCGCTCGACCAGGCGCAGAATGCCTGGCTGCTGGGCGAAGTGCCGGTGGGCGCCGTGATCGTGAAGGACGGCAAGGTCATTGCCACAGGCTACAACCGGCCGATCGGCGACCACGACCCCACGGCTCACGCAGAAATCGTGGCGCTTCGGCAGGCGGCCCATCTGCTGGGCAACTACCGTTTGCCAGAGTGCACGCTATACGTCACGCTGGAGCCCTGTGCGATGTGCGCCATGGCTTTATTGCATGCACGCTTTGCTCGCGTGGTGTTTGGCGCGCGAGACCCCAAGACGGGAGCGGCCGGCAGTGTGGTGGATCTGTTTGCCGAGCCCCGTCTGAACCACCATTGCGACATCACCCCCCAGATCGAGCAAGAGGCTTGCAGCGCACTGCTCCAGGATTTTTTCCGGGCTCGTCGCAAGGAGCAAAAGCGGCCGGAGGGGGGTGTGAACGACATTGTACACGACGCCTGCCTCTCGGGCATCGAGGTGACCGAGCTGGATATCGAGCCGCCGCTTTGCTGATTTCTCGTCTTTTCTCATCCTCAACCCTTTGCGGCCTTGTTCATGCCAGATATCGAATCCGACCCCGACCTGAAACCACAACGCGGTTTGCTGCGCCTCGTCTCACCCGCGGGCGCCGTGCAGGAGCCGCCGCGTCTGGAGGTGGCCAAGGCCCATCTGCAAGCGTTGGGCTTTCGCGTACAGGCCGGTGCGCAAGTCGTGGCGCGCGTACAGCGCTTTGCCGGGACCGATGCGCAGCGTCTGCGCGCGCTCCACGATGCGGCGCGCAGCAAGGCCGATGTGGTGATGATGACCCGCGGGGGTTATGGCCTGAGCCGTCTGCTGCAGGCCATCGACTATGAGCTGCTGGCGGAAGCTATCAAAGGGCGCAAGCAGATGTGGGTCGGGCACAGCGACTTCACCGCCCTGCAACTGGCCTTGCTCGCAAAAACGGGCGCGGTCACGTTCAGCGGGCCGATGGCCTCTTACGACTTTGGCGACAAGAAGCCCGATGACATCACGGTAGACAGCTTTTTGGATGCGGCCGACGGCACCCTGGAAGCGGTGGGTTTTGCCTGCGACGATGCGCCGCGCGGTCTTGACGTCGAGGGCGTGCTTTGGGGCGGCAATCTGGCCATGGTGACCAGCCTGATCGGCACGCCGTACCTCCCTCGCGCCAAAGGGCTGCTGTTTCTGGAGGATGTGAACGAACATCCCTATAGCGTCGAGCGCATGTTCAGCCAGCTGCTGCATGCCGGTGTAGCCCAGCGCCAGAAGGCGGTGTTGCTCGGGCAGTTCACAGCCTACAAACTCAGTGCCCACGATGCCGGCTACGACCTCAACGCCGCGGTGGACTGGCTGCGCGCGCAGCTCAAACCGCATGGCGTGCCCGTGCTGACCGGGTTGCCGTTCGGTCATGTGCGCACCAAGCTGACCTTGCCCCACGGGGTTCGCACGCATGTGCTGCGCGACGGACAGGAAGTCTTTCTGTTTTTCCCGCACGCCCAACACTGATTCTGACTCAACGCAGCGAATAGCTGCGGGTGGTTCAAGGACGGCGGGTTATTCAAACTCGCTTTATTGGCGCCGCTGCTGGTACTCGCGCCGCAGCCGCTCCTGCTCGCTGGGCGGAAGGCGCTTGAAGCGCTCTTGCTCCTGCAGAATGCGCTCGCGCTGCTGTGGCGGCATGCGCTCCCACTGCTGGTATGCGCCTTGGCCATCGCGCTGATTTGCAGAGGCCGTCGGCGCCATCATCATCACTCCAAACGCAGAGATGGCGATGGCCGCCGCGGTGAGTCTTGCCTTGCGTAGTTGGGCGCGAAATTGGGCGCGCGATTGGGTCGAATGGCACTCAAGCCGGATTGCCATTTTGCAGCCCTTGTTGCAGCATTTGCGGGTGGTTGGAAAGCCACTGATAAAACTCGATGTTCTGAACCGCGTCAGCCACCTGCGGGCTGAGTGACTGGGAGTCAAATCCACCCGGATAAGCCCCGTTGCTGCCTGCGAGGTGCGGCACGCTGATGAACACCGCCAAGGCCAGCGAAGCGGTGGCCATGCCTGCGGCAAACACCCGGGGCCAGCGCACGGTGCGAGAAGATCGGCGCGGCAGACGTGCAGCAAGCTGGGGCAGGGGCGCTAGAAGGTGGCTCAGCTGTTGGCCGAACTGCAACTCTTGCTGGCACTGCGGGCAATTTTTCAGATGAGCTTCGATATGCGCCGCCTGTTCAGCCGACGCCAGACCACTGCGATAGTGGTCGATCTGAGCGGAAGTGAGATGGTTGCGGGTCGTCATGATGTCACCTGATTCAGGCAGTTCAAACTTTAGCGGGATGGTCGGATTCAAGCAATTCCCTCAAGCGGGTGAGCGCGCGCATGTGGTGCGTTTTGACGCTGCCTTCACTGACTTTCATCGCCGCCGCCGTGTCCACGATGGACAAACCTTCCATTTCGCGCAGCAGAAACGCCTCGCGCTGCCGCGGGCTCAGGGCGGAAATGGCATCGGCAATGCGTCCGGCAAGCTGGCCGTTGGCGACTTCCTGCTCCGGGCCGAGGGCGGTGTCGGCAATCTGCTCCCAGCTGGGCGGTTGATCCTCTTCTTCGTCGCTGGAGAAGAAAAAATCGAAAATCTTCTCCACCTTGCGCCGACGGTGCATGTCGGTGATGCGGTTGCGCAGAATGCTGTAGAACAGCGGCGCCCATTCCTCAGCTGGCCGCAGCTTGTAGTTGCTCACCAGTTTGAGCAGGCTGTCCTGCACCACATCGGCAGCCAGCGCAGCGTCGCGCAATTCGATTAGCGCCATGCGGGTGGCGCGCACGCGCACCTCGGCGCAAAAGCGGTTGAGCGCGACCGAATCGTGTTGCGAGGTGTCGATCACGAGCGCTGGGGAGAGGGCGTAAGCATGATCCATAGCATAGTGGGCCGGTTCTGGCGGTGGGTTTCGGTCGAAAACGGGGTCTTAGCCTCTGTAACGCCGTTCCGGGTGCCGTGATGACAGCGGATCCGCTCGCCAGACTGAAAATTTCTGTGACACCGCCCGGTTTGCGCCTGCGCAGGGCTCCGTAGAATGGCAGCGCCTTTCGCCATCCCGTCCCAGCGCTTGCCGTGAACCCTCGCCTCGACCTGCTTCAGCCTTATCCGTTTGAAAAACTGCGCGCGCTCCACCAGGGAGTGACGGCGCCCGCGCAGTGGTCTGCGATCAGCCTGGGCATAGGCGAACCCAAGCATCCCACCCCGACCTTTATTCGCGACGCCCTGGCCGCCCATCTCGATGGCCTGGCGGTCTATCCGAGTACGGCCGGCACGGTGGAACTGCGGGAGGCGTGCGCGCAATGGGCGAGCCGGCGCTACGGTGTGCCGCTGAACGGGCAGACGCAGGTGCTGCCGATCAACGGATCGCGGGAGGCGCTGTTCGCCATCGCGCAGACTGTGGTGGACGCGAGCCGGGCCGGGGCCACGGTGGTTTGTCCCAATCCGTTCTATCAAATTTATGAAGGCGCTGCGTTGCTCGCTGGCGCGCAGCCGTGTTTCGCCGCGGTGGATGCGCAGCGCAATTTCGCGGTCGATTGGGCGGCAGTGCCCGAGGCGGTGTGGCAGCGCACGCAGTTGCTCTACGTTTGCTCGCCGGGCAATCCCACAGGCGCGGTCATGCCCCTGGAGGAGTGGAAGTTGCTGTTCGAGTTGTCCGACCGGCACGGTTTTGTCATTGCCAGCGACGAGTGCTATTCAGAAATCTGGTTCGGCGCGCAGCCTCCGCTGGGCGGACTGGAAGCCGCATGGCAACTCGGGCGGACGGACTTTCGCAACCTGCTGTTTTTCACCTCGCTTTCCAAGCGCTCGAACGTGCCCGGTCTGCGCTCCGGCTTTGTCGCGGGCGATGCCAAGCTGATCGCGGCCTTCACCCGCTATCGCACCTACCACGGCAGCGCGATGGGGCCGGCTGTGCAGGCCGCAAGTGCCGCGGCCTGGAACGATGAAACGCATGTCGAGCACAACCGCGCGCTGTACCGCGAAAAATTCGCCGCCGTGCTGCCGATTTTGCAGCCGGTACTCGACGTGCAATTGCCCGATGCCGGGTTCTACCTCTGGGCGGCTACGCCGGGCGATGATGCGCAGTTTTCCCGCGGGCTGCTCGAAAAATACAATGTCACCGTTTTGCCGGGCAGCTATCTGGCGCGGGAGCAGGGCGGCGTCAATCCGGGGCGTGGTCGTATTCGTATGGCGCTGGTGGCCCCGCTGGAAGAATGCGTCGAAGCCGCCCGCCGTATTGCCGCCTATTGTTCTGAACCGATCCACTCACAAAGACCCTCACCATGACGCAACAACTGCAGACCCTTATCGACCAGGCCTGGGAAAACCGCACCGAATACAGCCCGGCCAATGCCCCGGCGGAACTGCGCGAGGCGGTCAGCCATGTGATCGACCAACTCAACGTGGGCAAACTGCGGGTGGCCGAGCGCGTGGGTGGCGAGTGGGTGACGCACCAGTGGCTGAAAAAGGCCGTGCTGCTGAGCTTCCGTCTGCACGACAACGTGGCCATGCAGGCCGGCGATCTGCACTTTTTCGACAAGGTGCAGACCAAGTTTCACAACCTCGACGAAGCGCAGATGCGCGCCACCGGGGTGCGCGTGGTGCCGCCGGCCGTGGCCCGGCATGGCTCTTACATCGCGCCCAATGTGGTGCTCATGCCGTCGTATGTGAACATCGGCGCTTATGTGGACGAGGGCACGATGGTCGATACCTGGGCCACCGTGGGCTCTTGCGCGCAGATCGGCAAGAACGTGCATCTGTCCGGCGGCGTGGGCATCGGCGGCGTACTCGAGCCCATCCAGGCCAACCCGACCATCATCGGCGACAACTGCTTCATCGGCGCACGCTCGGAGGTAGTGGAGGGTGTGATCGTCGAAGACAACTGTGTCATTTCGATGGGCGTTTACATCGGTAAATCGACCAAGATTTACGACCGCGCCACTGGCGAAGTGAGCTATGGCCGCATTCCCGAGGGTTCAGTGGTGGTCAGCGGCAACCTGCCCAGCAGCGATGGCAAATACAGCTTGTACTGCGCCGTGATCGTCAAACGGGTGGATGCGCAGACGCGCTCCAAAACCAGCATCAACGAACTGCTGCGGACCTGAGCGCAGCCTGCGCGAATCTGCAGTTTCAAACAACTAGGGGGGTGTATGTCGGCAATGGAGCGCTTGTTCAAGCTGATGGCGGAGAAGAAAGCCTCCGACATCTACATCAGTCCGCATGCTCCCATCCTCATCCGCATCAATGGTCATGCGGTGGCAGTGAACCGGCAGGTTCTCACTCCAGAGGAGCCCTTCCGGCTACTGGCTGAAGCCGTGGGGCATGAGCGGGCCGCGGAGGTCACCCGCACCGGCGAACTCAACTTAGGGTTGCCGCGGCCGGGGCTGGGGAGCTTTCGCATCAGCGCGTTCCGCCAGCGCGGCAGCGTGGCGATGGTGGTGCGCTACATCCCCGGAGAAATTCCCGCGCTGGAATCGCTGAATCTGCCCGGCGTGCTGGCCGATCTGGTGATGGAAAAGCACGGCCTGCTGCTCATGGTGGGCTCGACCGGCGCTGGCAAGAGCACCACGCTGGCAGCGATGATCGACTATCGCAATGCCAACAAAACCGGGCACATTCTCACCCTTGAAGAACCGATCGAATATCTGTTCTCCAATCGCAAGTCGATCGTCAATCAGCGCGAAGTGGGCATCGACACCGAGTCTTTGGCGGTGGGCCTGAAAAACGCGCTGCGGCAGGCGCCCGACTGCATCATGATTGGCGAAATCCGCGATCAGGCCACGATGAGTGCCGCCCTGCAGTACTCGCTCTCGGGCCATCTCTGCCTGGCCACACTGCACGCCAACAACAGCTATCAGGCGCTCAATCGCATTGTGGGTTTCTATCCCATGGATCAGCGTGCCGCGTTGTTCAACGACATGGCTTCGGGCCTGCGGGGCATTGTGTCGCAACGGCTCCTGCGGGCGACCGCCGGAGGGCTGACGCCCGCTGTGGAAATCATGCTCAACACCCAGCTCGTGCGCGAGTTGATCGAGAAGGGCGACTTTTCCGGTGTCAAGGAAGCGATGGAAAAGTCCATGGCTGAAGGCTCGCAGACCTTCGAGCAGGCGCTGGCCACCATGGTGATCGACGGCGTGGTCAGCCGCGAAGAAGCCCTGGCCTACGCCGATTCGCCGACCAATCTGCTCTGGCGTCTGGAGAACGACTCGACGCTGCGCAAGCAGGCGGCGCCCGCCGAGGCAATCGAGGACGATACGCCCTCATTCACTGAAATCACCCTCGACCTGGACTCGCCGCGCTGAAGGCAAGGCCGGGCGCTCCCCATTTGTCGCATGTCTCCCACTCAATCCCTGGTCCATGACCTGATTTCCCGCCATTCCATCACTCCGCAAGACGAAGGTTGTCAGCAGGTGCTGCGCGACCGTTTGCAAGCGCTGGGCTTTGTCTGCGAAACGGTGGAAAGCGGCCCGCCCGATTTCCGCGTGACCAATCTTTGGGCGCTGCGCCCGGGTTCGAAGGCGGATGCCGCCGTGCTCGTGTTTGCCGGCCATACCGACGTCGTGCCCACCGGGCCGCTGGATCAGTGGCAAAGCCCGCCGTTCACCCCGACGGTGCGCGATGGCAAGCTGTATGGCCGCGGAGCCGCCGACATGAAAACCTCGCTGGCCGCCATGGTGGTGGCGGTGGAGGAGTTTCTGGCGGCGCATCCCCAACCGAGCCATGCGATCGCCTTTTTGCTCACCAGTGACGAGGAAGGCCCGGCGCGCGATGGCACGGTCAAGGTGTGCGAGCTGCTGGCGGCGCGCGGCCAGCGTCTGGACTGGTGCATCGTGGGCGAGCCTACCTCCACAGCGAAGCTGGGCGACGTGATCAAGAACGGGCGGCGCGGTTCGCTCTCTGGTCGGCTCACGGTGCGTGGCGTGCAGGGGCATATCGCCTATCCGCATCTGGCGAAAAACCCCATTCATCTCGCCGCGCCCGCCCTGGCTGAATTGGCGGCCCTCACCTGGGATGCAGGCAACGCCTACTTCCCGCCGACTTCCTGGCAGATGTCCAATATTCATGCGGGTACCGGGGCGACCAATGTCATTCCGGGCGAACTGGTGGTGGATTTCAACTTTCGCTTTTCCACCGAGTCCACGCCCGATCAGCTCAAGCAGCGCGTCCACGCCACCCTCGACCGCCACGCGCTGAACTACACGCTCGACTGGACGCTGGGCGGCGAACCCTTCCTGACAGCGCCCGGCGCGCTCTCCGCCGCGCTGCAATCGGCCATTCACGCCGAGACCGGCATCGCGGCCGAGCTGTCCACCACCGGGGGCACCTCCGACGGCCGGTTCATCGCCAAGATCTGCCCGCAAGTCGTCGAGTTCGGGCCGGTGAACGCCAGCATTCACAAGATCGACGAATGGGTCGAAGTAGACGCCATCGACCCGCTCAAAAATATCTATCGCCGCACCCTCGAGGCCTTGGTGGCATGACGCCGCCAGAGCAACGAACGGGGGCGATTTCAGCCGCTCGCACCTTGGGCACAGCCTGGGCGTTGGCGGCTCAGGCGCTGCAAGCCGCTGATCTCGACTACGGACACGGCTGCGCCGGCGCAGAAGACGAGGCCGCCTGGCTGGCGCTGCACGCCGCGGGCTTGCCTGCGAGCGAGGCTGGTGATTTTGCTACTTACGCCCATCAATCCCTGACCGCGCAGCAGGCGCTTCAGATCGAGACGGTGACGGCGCAACGCATCGCCACCCGACAGCCCCTGGCCTATCTGCTGGGCGAGGCGTGGCTGGTGGGCTTGCGCTTCGTGGTCGATCCGCGCGTCATCGTGCCGCGATCTTTCATTGCCGAATTGCTTGATGAAGGCGCGCTCGATCCCTGGCTGACTGAACCGCCTCACCGCGTGCTCGATATGTGCACCGGCTCTGGTTGCCTGGCCATTCTGGCCGCGCTCGTCTGGAACGATGCGCAGGTGGACGCCGTCGATCTTTCTGCCGACGCGCTGGCCGTGGCCGAGATCAACCGCGAGGCCTACGCCCTGCAGCACCGGCTGCGGCTCATCGCCTCCGACCTCTGGGCCTCGCTCGCTGCGGCGCCGTCGCAGGCCTACGACTTGGTGCTGTGCAACCCGCCGTATGTGCCGGCCGCCAGCATGCGGGCCCTGCCCGAGGAATATCGCCATGAGCCGGAGATGGCGCTGGCGGGCGGTGCGGACGGCATGGATCTGGTGCGACGTTTTCTGCACGACGCGCCCGCGCACCTTTCAGCGCGGGGCATCGTGGTGCTGGAAGTCGGCAACGAGCGCGCGGCTTTCGAGGCCGCGTTTCCCACGCTACCCGCGATCTGGCTGGAGACCGAACTGCATGCTGAAGGCGTGTGCGTGCTGACGGCGGACGATTTGCGGCTCGCCTTCGAGCCCGGAGCGGGAGCATGATCCGGCTCACCGACATCGTTCTGCGCCGTGGCATTCAGGTGGTGCTCGATCACGCCAGCCTGACCCTGCACCCCGGCGACAAGGTCGGCCTGGTGGGAGTGAACGGGGCGGGGAAAACGTCTTTGTTCGCCTTGCTGCTCGGCGGCCTGCATGAAGATGCGGGCAAGTTGGAAAAGCCGGCGAACTGGCGCCTGGCCACGGTGGCACAAGACGTTCCCGACTCCGACGGCACCGCGACCGATTTCGTGCTGCAAGGCGATGTGGCCCTGCAAGCCGCGCAGCAGGCGCTGCAGGCCGCCATGGCCGCGCCCGAACATGACGAAGCCTCGGGTCATGCGCTGGCCGAAGCGCAGCATGCGTTTGAGCTGGCCGACGGCTATACCGCCCGCGCCCGCGCCGAAGCCTTGCTGCTCGGCCTGGGGTTCAGCGTGGCCGAGTTGCGCAAGCCGGTGATGCATTTCTCCGGCGGCTGGCGCATGCGGCTGGCCTTGGCGCAGGCGCTTTTCGCGCCCAGCGACTGCCTGCTGCTCGACGAGCCGACCAATCACCTCGATCTCGACGCCCTGGTCTGGCTGGAGCAATGGCTGGCGCGCTATCCCGGTCTGCTGCTGGTCATTTCGCACGACCGCGAATTTCTCGACGCGGTGTGCCGCGTCACCGTGCATCTCGACGGCGGCAAGCTCACCCGCTACGGCGGCAATTACACCCTGTTCGAAGAGCAGCGCGCCGAAAAACTCATGCAGCAGCAAGCGGCGTTTACCCGCCAGCAGCAAGACATCGCGCGGTTGACGCGCTTTGTCGAACGCTTCCGCGCCAAAGCGACCAAGGCGCGGCAGGCGCAGAGCCGCATGAAAGCGCTCGAGCGCATGGAGCGGCTGGCGCCGGTCTATCTGAGCGGGGCGCTGCGCATCGAACTGCTGGAGCCGTTGAGCCTGCCGCAGCAATTGCTCACCTTGAGCGAGGCTGACTGTGGCTACAGCGATCCGCCGGTGTTGCGCTCGGTGGCGCGCGACATCACCGGTGGGCTGCGCATCGGCATTCTGGGGGCGAACGGGCAGGGCAAGTCCACGCTGGTGAAAACGCTGGCCGGGGTGTTACCCCTGCGGGCCGGGCACCGCCGAGAAGGCAAAGGGTTGGTGATCGGCTACTTCGCGCAGCAGGAAGTGGATGTGCTGCGGCTGGATGAGTCGCCCCTGCAGCACATGCAGCGACTGGCGCGCGACATCGCCCCCAACACCTCGGAGCAGGAATGGCGTAACTGGCTCGGACGCTATCAGTTCGACGGCGACATGATGACCCGCGCCTGCGGCAGCTTTTCCGGCGGCGAAAAAGCGCGGCTGGCGCTGGCCCTGGTGATCTGGCGCAAACCCAATCTGCTGCTGCTCGACGAGCCGACCAACCACCTCGATCTCCCCACCCGCGAGGCGCTCGCCATGGCCTTGCAGTACTTCGCGGGCACCGTGCTGCTGGTGTCGCACGACCGGGCCTTGCTGCGCGCCACCTGCGACGCTTTCTGGCTGGTGGCCGACGGTCAGGTTCGAGATTTCGACGGCAGTCTCGACGACTATCAGCAATGGGCGCTCTCGCGCACCGCGCAGCGGCAAAGCGCGGCGCAAGACAAGCCGAAGCCGCCCGGCACCGCCGCAGACGAACCCTTGCCCGCCGCCGACCGCAAAGAAGCGCGCCGCCAGCAGGCCGAGCAGCGGCAGCAGCGCGCGCAACAGCTCAAGCCGGTCAAGGCCGAGTTCACTCGGGTCGAACAAGAGCTGCGTCAGCTCGAAGCCGAGCGCACCGCTATCGAGGCCGCGCTGGCGCATCCGGATACGCCAGCCGCCGAACGGGTGGAGCAGGGTCGACGGCATCACGCCCTGGCCGAGCGCATTGGCGCGCTGGAAGAGCGCTGGCTCGAACTGGGCGAACAGCTGGAGTCTTTGCAATCGGTTTGAGAGCCCCCAGACCTGTCGCTTTCGCGCCAGGCCCCCCGAGGAGGATGAGAAAACTTGGGACGGCCCTACGTTTTCTCATGAGCGCCCGCCGCGAAATTTGATCCATGCTGATATGCGAACGTTTCTATCCGAGTAAATTACTCGGTTGTTCATTCACCTCAGCGCCGACCTGTCTGCGCGCCATCCCGGAGTACCCATGAAACAAACCCTGCTGCAAGAAAAATATCCCGTTTACGTTGCCGAAGTTTCCAAATCCGAAACGCGTTACACCACGGTCGATGAAGTGGTGGCGTATTTCAAGGAAAAGATCGCGGCCAACCCCAAGGTGAAATTCATCGCCGTGTTCGACCATTTCGAACACACCACCAACATCGGCGGCACCATTGCGCCGGAGATCAAGGCCGCAGCCGAAGTGATTTTCTGCTTCGGCATCGCGCTGCCCAACCCCATGGTGCTGGCGGTGCGTCCCCGTTCCATCGGCATTGCCGATATGGGCGACAAGTTTGTAGTCACCTTCCTCGAGGCGCCGATGGCTCCTGCCAACGAAGCCATGGAAGCCTGGACCAAGGGCCTGCACAACAAAGACTGATGTCAGCTCCGGCCCTTTCAGCCTGACCAAGGCGCCGCGCGACTGCGAAGTCCGCGGCGTTTTTTTGTGTGCCGAAAAACTACCCTGGAGCCCTGCGAGCAGCGCGCCACAACAGCACGGCAAAGCAGCTTGCCGCGATCGCCAGTCCGGTGGTGTTGCCCATCCAGAATCCGGCGGCGCCTTGCAGCGCGGGCGGGGTGATGCCCAGCGTGTTGAATCCCAGCAGATAGCCGCCCCCCAGGCCGACCCCCCATAGCGACAGCGCGTACAACATACTGGGCAGCAGAGCGATGTGGTACGAGCGCAGGATGAAGGCGCTGGTGGACTGCACCGCGTCGAACACCTGATAGAGCGCGATGAACAGGAACAGGTGATAGGCCACGGCCTGCACCTGCGGGTCGGAGGTGTACCAGCCGATGATGCGCCCACGTTCCAGCCAGACGACCAGACCGATGATGACGGAGAGCAGCGCAGCAGCCCCCACGCCGCTCCAGGCCGTGTGCCGCGCGGCCCGGGTATGGCCGGCGCCCAGATGCTGGGCCACTACCGAGCCCGTAGCGATGGAAATGGACAGCGGCAACATATAGAGCACGGTGGCGAAGTTGGCGGTGATCTGGTGGGCCGCCAGCACGGTGTCTCCCAGCCGGGCGATGAACAGCGCCATGAAGGTGAAGGCCGACACTTCGACCAGCAGGCTCAAGCCGATCGGCCCGCCCAGACGCAGCAAATGCGCTTGCGCCTTCCAGTCCGGCCACTCCCACCGCGAGAGCGCGGCATAGGGGCGCAGCGCGGCGCTGTAGCGGTGCTGCAGCAGCGCCACGGCAAGCAGCCCATATTGAGTCAGCACGGTAGCGGCGGCGCAGCCCTGCGCACCCAGCGGCGTCATGCCATGCAGGTCAAATTGCCCGGGCAGTAGAAACACGGCATTGAGCAACAGCTTGACGCCCAGGCCCCCGATCTGCAGCGCGGCGGTGAGCAAGGGGCGCGAAATGGCCTGGCTGAGCGCGGCGTGCACCCGAAAGGCGAGAGCCGCCGGCAGGCCGAGAGCGAGAATCGCCAGATAGCGATCAACCGTCGCATCGCGCGCCTGCCCGGTCAACGCCAGCAGTGGCTGCGGCCAGAGCAGCACCGCGATGCCTAGAACGCAAAGACCTCCGGCCAGCCAGAGTCCCTGGCGGAAACTGGCCCCCACCGCGCCGGGCTGACCCGCCCCGAATCCGCGCCCGAGCGTGGGCAAGAGGGATTGGGTGACGCCGGAGAGCGAGACGAATAAGGTGATGTAAATTGCCTGCCCGATGGACAGAGTGGCCAGACTGGCCGTGGAGGCGAAGTGCCCCAGCATCACCGTATCGGCCACACCGAAGCCGATGACGGCAAGCTGGCCAATGAGCACACTCACCGCCAGTCGCAACAGATTGCGCAGAGGACGCATGGGAAACGGCTCAGGGGCGTGAAGGCGCGAGACGTTGGTACAGATAGAGCGTGCCGCCGCGATCCCCCGGACGGCCGCCGCGCCAGATCAGACGCCACTGCGACGCAGGCAGCGGCGCGCGGGCGCCTAGCGCATAGGTGCATTGCGCCGTTCGCGAGGCGGAGAAATCGAGTCGGCTCCAGTAGCCGATCAGCGCCTGCGTGGTCAGATCGATGGCCACAGGCTGCAGGCAGGGCGAGCCGACCTGCATCGACAGCGCGCTGGCGCTCTGCACTGCATGCGCGACCTCGCGCCCCACGTTGCGGTAGGTGCTCGCATAGTTCAGAACTGGCATCCACAAGCTGCCCACCAGCACCCAGGCGAGGGTCACGCCGCTGGCCGACAACACCATGCCCTTCCACAAGGGGTGACGGTGGCGGCCGGTACGCCAAACAACCACTGCACCCCAGGCCAGAGTGGCGAACAGCGAGATCGCCAGGGCGACTGGGTCGAGACTGAATTGAAAGCCCGGCGCCAGCCGTGCAATATTGGCGGCCGGCTTGGCCGGCCAGCCGATAAACATGGCCAGCCACATGACCCAGACCACCAAGGCCAGCAGGCTGTAGAACAGCACGGCAAACCAGTCGATCGCTGCCAGGCCCGCGCGGCGCAACACCGGCAGCGCGAATCCCGACAGAATGGCCAGGGGCGGCAGGGCCAACAGAAAAACCTTGTCGTTGTTGCCCAGCGCCAGTGCGCTCAGCAAGGCCAGGGCTGCAAGAGCCCAGGCGGGCCGCAGATGCCAGGCCATCAGGGACTCACGCCAGCGCCACAAACCCCACGCGGCCAGCGGCCAGGCCGGCCAGGTGAACCACAGCCCGATGCGAAAGAAGTTGGCCAGAGTATCCAGATCAGGCCATTTGCCTCGCAGCATCCACCCCATCTGCGATTCGGCCCACAGCGCTGACAACACACCGATCGCCAACGCCAGCATGAGTGCCCAGTTGGCGCGGCGCAGACTGCCCCACAGCACGAGACCGAGCGTGAAACTCAGCAGCAGGGCAAACCATCCCGCCGCCGTCAGCGCCAGACACAGCAAGCCCGTGGCGATCAGACTGGCCGATTTCCAGGGTTTTCGCGGCAGCAGTGATACCCCCAGCAAAACGCCGCTCACCGCGGCGAGTTGCACGACCTGGGTCGAGGCTTCGTGACCGCGCCCCAACAGGCCCAGCGTGGCCAGCAAGGTGAGCAGCACCCCATCGGCAATGGCGCGGGCATAGTCGTTGGGAGCGATGGGCGGACCAAACGCGGGCCGCACCGGTTGAGCGTCGTCGTGGCGGGCGAAGTGAAAGGCGGCGTACCACGTCAGGCTCATGCTCGCCGCTAATGCCAGCATGAACGGCAGCCGCGACGCGAGCACCGGCCCCAGCCAGGAACCCAGGAGTTGTATCGATCCCGCCCCCAGCCAGTGGGCCAGCCAGCCGCCACTGACCGCCTGCCCGTAAAGCGTGGGATGAAACCAGGACGTGAGACCCTGCGCCATCTGCCACATCACCGCAAAACTCAGGCCATCCGTGCGCCAGGGATCGCGACCGATGAATCCCGGAAGAAGGTAGGCCGCACACAGAATCAAAAGCAGCGGCCGCGACAGTTTGCCCACCGCACCGGGCTGCAGCGAGGGGCGCACCGGCGGTCTGCGGGTCTGTCCGTGAGAAAACGGCGAGCTCATGGCGAGTGCGATGGCGGATGAGAAGGGCGGATGCGTGGGAAACAACAACGGGCAGCCAGGCTGCCCGTTGTGCGGTGAAACTCAGGGGTTGCTGTGTACAACCCCGTGGCGCGAAAGGCGCGCGATGCGCCTCAGGCCTTGCCCGCGGCCTTGGCGAACTTCTGGCGGAACTTCTCGACGCGGCCGCCCAGCGTATCGATGCTCTTTTGTTGACCGGTATAGAACGGATGCGATTCGGCGCTGGTTTCCACCTTGTACAGGGGAACCTCACGGCCGTCGTCGAGCTTGATGGTTTCGCGGGTCTGCGCGGTGGACGAGATGAGAATCTGCGAACCAGTGGACAGGTCGAGGAAGCAGACTTCGCGGTACTGGGGGTGGATTCCTGATTTCATGGGGGTTCCTTGGGTAACGATCTTGACGATCAAACGCTAGCCGCCGACGCCTGGGCTTGTTGCAAACGAGCGCTGCATACGGCTGTTGCAAACTGTCGGTACTTGGCAAAACGCAACATTGTCGCAGATTTTTCGGGCGATCAACCGCCTCGGCGCATCAGATCGAAGAATTCGGCGTTGTTCTTGGTCTGCTTCATCTTGTCGAGCAGAAATTCCATCGCCTGAATCTCGTCCATGGGATAGAGCAGCTTGCGCAGAATCCAGGCTTTTTGCAGGATTTCGGGCTTGAGCAGCAGTTCCTCGCGGCGTGTGCCCGAGCGGTTGATGAGCATGGCGGGATAAACGCGCTTCTCCGACAGACGGCGATCCAGATGGATTTCCATATTGCCGGTGCCCTTGAATTCTTCGTAGATCACTTCGTCCATGCGGCTGCCGGTATCGACCAGCGCGGTGCCGATGATGGTCAGCGATCCACCCTCTTCGATATTGCGTGCCGCGCCAAAAAAGCGCTTGGGGCGTTGCAGGGCGTTGGCATCGACCCCGCCGGTCAAAATCTTGCCGGAGGTTGGAATGACGGTGTTGTAAGCCCGCGCCAAGCGAGTGATGGAGTCGAGCAGAATGACCACATCTTTTTTCAGTTCTACCAGACGCTTGGCCTTTTCGATCACCATTTCGGCGACCTGCACGTGCCGCACGGCGGGCTCGTCGAAAGTGGAACTGACCACTTCTCCCCGCACCGAGCGCTGCATTTCAGTCACTTCTTCCGGGCGCTCGTCGATCAACAGCACGATGAGCACCACTTCAGGATGATTGTTGGTGATGGCATGCGCAAGCGCCTGCAGCATCACGGTCTTGCCGCTTTTGGGCGGGGCGACCAGCAGGCCGCGCTGCCCCTTGCCGATCGGGGCCACGATGTCGATCACACGGCCGATGATGTTCTCTTCCCCCTTGATGTCGCGCTCCAGACGCATGTGCTCCGTGGGGAACAGCGGCGTGAGGTTCTCGAACATGATCTTGTTCTTGTTCTCCTCCGGGGTCACGCCGTTGACGCGGTCGACCTTCACCAAGGCAAAGTAACGCTCGCCATCCTTGGGTACACGCACCTCGCCCTCGATGGAGTCGCCAGTGTGCAGATTGAAGCGGCGGATCTGGCTGGGCGAGATGTAGATGTCGTCGGGTGACGCCATATAGCTCGACTCGGGCGCCCGCAGAAAGCCGAAGCCGTCTGGCAGAACTTCAAGGCAGCCGTCGCCGAACACCTGCTCGCCAGTGCGCGCGTGCTTTTTGAGGATGGCAAACATCAGTTCCTGCTTGCGCAGGCGGCTGGCGTTTTCAATCTCGAACGACTGCGCCATTTCAAGCAGCTTGGAGACGTGCGTCGCTTTGAGTTCGGACAGATGCATGATGAAAAACTCGGGAAGGGGAGGCTGCGCAATATCCGTCGTCAGACGGTGCGTGCATCAGAGCAGCACGCGCAAGCAGCTAAAAGAATCGTGAGGGAATGTGGGCCGTGCCAAGGGTGCACGGCGGGGTGTCACGGCGATTGAATTGCCTGGCGCGGCGGTTCAACCTGACTGTTGCGCGGTGCGACGCTTGAGGATTGCGAACTGCACCGCGCGATAAAAAATTATAGATGGGCGTCGACGAAAGCCGTCAATTGGGACTTGGAGGCAGCGCCCACTTTGTTGCCAGCCAGTTCGCCGTTCTTGAACAGCAGCAGGGTGGGAATGCCACGAATGCCGAACTTGGCGGGGATGCTGCGGTTCTCGTCCACATTGACCTTCATGATGGCGAGCTTGCCCTGGTATTCGCTGGCCATCTCGTCGAGCGTGGGCGCAATCATGCGGCAAGGCCCGCACCACTCGGCCCAGAAGTCCACGAGAACGGGAACGCCGGACTTCAGCACGTCTTGCTCGAAATCGGCGTCATTGGTGTGTTTGATCAGTTCGCTAGCCATGGTCACCTCGATAGAAAGATTTGATGGGGATTTTGACACAAGTTGCCGCTGTGGCGCTGAACGCGTGTGGTGGTTACGGAATCAGCGCTGCGACAAAAAGCCTTTGGGTTGCCGATGAACAA
This sequence comes from Thiomonas sp. OC7, assembly GCF_900634595.1. Lineage (NCBI taxonomy): Bacteria > Pseudomonadati > Pseudomonadota > Betaproteobacteria > Burkholderiales > Thiomonas > Thiomonas sp. OC7. The sequence continues at coordinate 3,773,192 of NZ_LR131953.1, forward strand.
GCGCGCATCAGACGCAGCGGGCAGGCAGAGTGTTGGGATGACGAGCCGTTCCCCCGGCACTCACGGTAAACGGCTGTGGCTGCTCCGTTCCCGACCTGACCAAGTTCACCGCGCCGCGATGCGGGGCGGCCCGTCAATTGACATTGTAGGGGTAATCGCAGGGCCATTACTGCAGCGCGTGTGGCGGGGGGCTGAGTCAATCGCCCGTTTCTTCCATCAACGCCCGCGCCTGGGCGATTTGGCCGCGATAGGCCTCGAAAATCTTGCGCAGTGCGGTCTGCATGTCGGCCTTGGGCGCCCAGTCGAGGTCGCGCATGGTGTTGGTGATTTTGGGCACGCGGTTCTGCACGTCCTGATAACCCGCGCCGTAATACGCGCCCGAGCTGGTTTCCACCACCTTCACGTCTTTGGCCGATTCGGCGTATTCGGGCATGTCGGCAGCCAGGCGCAGCATCATGTCGGCGAGTTCGCGCACCGAATGATTGTTGGCCGGATTGCCGATGTTGTAGATCTGGCCGCTGGCCACGCCGTTCTTGTTTTCGATGATTTTCATCAGCGCGTCGATGCCGTCGTCAATGTCGGTAAAGGCGCGTTTCTGGTGACCGCCATCGACCAGGCTGATGGTTTCGCCGCGCACGATATGGCCCAGGAACTGGGTGACGACGCGGGAGCTGCCTTCCTTCGCCGAAAAAATATTGTCCAGTCCGGCGCCAATCCAGTTGAACGGGCGGAACAGGGTGTAGTTCAGGCCGTCCTGCTGGCCGTAACCGGCAATGACGCGATCCATCAACTGCTTGGAGCAGGCGTAGATCCAGCGCGGTTTGTTGATCGGGCCGTAGACCAGCGGCGAGTTCTCCGGGTCGAATTCAGCATCTCCGCTCATGCCGTACACCTCGGAGGTAGACGGGAACACCAGATGCTTCTTGTGCTTCACGGCCGCGCGCACGATGGGCAGATTGGCCTCGAAGTCGAGCTCGAAAACCCGCAGCGGCGCCTTCACATAAGTCGCCGGCGTGGCGATGGCCACCAAGGGCAGGATCACGTCGCATTTGCGCACGTGGTACTCGATCCACTCCTTGTTGATGGTGATGTCGCCTTCGAAAAATTTGAAGCGCTTGTTGGCGGTGAGGTCTTCCACGCGGTCGGCGTTCATGTCCATGCCGTACACCTGCCAGTCGGTGGTGGCGAGGATGCGCATGGAGAGATGATGACCGATGAAACCGTTGACGCCGAGGATGAGGACTTTTTTCATGATTGCTGTGTTGCGAGTTCCGAAATTTGTAGATCGTTCAGGGGAATGCCAGGTTGGCCGGCATCCCATAGTTCGATGATGTGAAGTGCGCCGCCATCGCCGGTTCGGGCCAATAGTTGCCCCTCTGCGATATGCAGGCCGACCGTACTTTTGTCGGCGATTCGCGCACGCAGTGATGGTGATGCGATGCGGGCGCGCGCCACGATGAAACGCCGGCCCAGGTGATTGAAAAATGCGCCGGGGTAGGGCGGGGCCACGGCGCGGATGAGGTTGTAAACCGATTGCGCTGACTGGTTCCAGTCGATGCGACCGTCTTCGGGCTTGCGACCGCCGAAATAACTGCCGACGGACAGATCGTTGCGGCGACGCGGCACTTCCCCGCGCATCAACTGCGGCAGGACGTTCCACAGCGCGATTTCGGCGGCCACGGTGAGCTTGTCGAACACCTCCTTGGCGGTGTCGTCAGGCAGGATGGGTACGGCCTGCTGCGCGACGATATCGCCCGCATCCGGCTTGGCTTCCATCAGATGCAGCGTGGCGCCGGTCTCGGTTTCGCCGTGCAGCACGGCCCAGTTCACCGGAACTCGCCCGCGGTATTTGGGCAGCAGCGAGCCATGCATATTGAGCGCGGCGATTTTTGCGGCGGCCAGCAACCGCGCGGGCAGCATGCGGCGGAAGTAGAAGGAAAACAGAAAGTCGGGCGAAAGCGCCGCGACCCGGTCGATCAGCGCCGCGTCAACTACGTCGTCCACATAGACCACGGGAATGCCGGCCTCTGCCGCCACGTCGGCCACGCGATCGAACCACAGGGTTTCGGTCGGGCTGTCCGGGTGGGTGACGACCAGTTGCACCTGCACACCCCGCGCGAGCAGCGTTTTGAGGCAGCGCACGCCGACGTTGTGATAAGCGAAGACGACGGCGTTCACGGCAGCGGGGCGGGGGTTTGTTGCGCGGCGTTGGCCGCCTGCGCGATATGCGGCACGAACACGCCGGGCTCGGGGGGCAGATCCTGCAACACGGCCTGAACGAGATAACGCGGACGTCCGCGCACCTGCTCATAAATGCGGCCGATGTATTCCCCCAGCAGGCCGATGCTGAACAGCACCACGCCGAGCAGGAAGAAGGTGATGGCGAACAGGGTGAAGACCCCCTGTACCTGCGAACCTTCGACGAAGCGCTGCACCATGAGGTAGAGAAACAGCGCGCCCGAGGCGAGCGACAGCAAGATGCCGGAGTAAGACATGAGCTGCAGCGGCACCAGAGAAAATCCGGTGACCAGATCGAAGTTCAGGCGGATGAGCTTGAACAGTGAGTATTTGGACTCGCCCGCCTGCCGCTCTTCGTGCGCCACTTCGATTTCGGTGGGTTTGAGCGCGAAGGTGTAGGCCAGCGCGGGCACGAAGGTGTTGGACTCGGTGCAGCGGTTGACGGTATCGACCACGTCGCGGCCATAGGCGCGCAACATGCAGCCCTGGTCGGTCATGCGCACGCTGGTGATTTTTTCGCGCGTCCAGTTCATCGCGCGGCTGGCATAGCGGCGAAACCGGCTGTCCTGGCGCATGCGGCGAATGGTGCCGACATAGTCGTAGCCCTCGCGCATTTTGGCGACGAGCTTGCCGATCTCTTCGGGCGGGTTCTGCAGGTCGGCGTCGAGGGTGACGACGATGGGTGCGCGGGTGTGCTCGAAACCCGCGAGGATGGCCATGTGCTGACCATAGTTGCCGTTGAACAGCACCACGCGGGTGACATCCGGGCGCAGACGTTGCTGCGCAGCCAGCAGCGCGGCCGAGCGGTCGCGGCTGCCGTCGTTGACGAACAGAATTTCGTAGGGCTCGTTCAGCGCATCGAGAGCGGGGTAGAGGCGGGAGAACAACGCGGCGAGTCCGGCCTCTTCGTTGTAGACGGGAACGACCACCGAAACGGCGGGGTGAGCATGCAGAGTCATAGGCCGAATTGTCGCAGCACGGCGTCGAGGGCGTCAGTTACCCGGGTCACATCGCTGTCTTGCATGCCGGGAAAAAGCGGCAGGGTGAGAATGGAAGCGCCCACGGTTTCGGCGTGTGGAAAGTCGCCGGGTTTGAAGCCGCGCTCGCGGTAAAGGCTGAACAGGTGGATGGGCGGATAGTGCACGCCGGTAGTGATGCCGCGGTCTTTGAGCGCCTGCATCAGGGCGGCGCGTTGCACTTGCGGCGGCGGCACGATCTGGAACATATGCCAGTTGCTCTGGATGAAATCACGCGGCGGCAGTTGCACGCCCCTGGCCTCGACGCCCAGCGCATCGAACGCGGCGAAATAGCGCTGCGCCAGATCTCGGCGGCGGGCGTTGAAGCGTTCGATGTGCTGCAACTGTCCCCAGCCCACGCGCGCGGCCACATCGGTGAGATTGGACTTGCCGCCCACTACATCGACGTCCATGCCGTCCAGGCCGCTGCGCTGCACACCTTGCAGGCGCAGGCGGCGGGCCAGATCGACGTCGGCGTCGGCGGGAAGCACCAGACAGCCGCCCTCGATGGAGGTGATGTTTTTGTTCGGATGAAAGCTGAAAGAGGCAAAGTCGCCAAAGCTGCCGATGCGCTGGTGTTTCCACAGACTGCCGATGGCCTGAGCCGCGTCTTCGATGACGCGCAGACCGTGGCGGGCGGCGATGTCATAGATCGCATCCAGGTCGGCGGGCAAGCCGGCGAGGTGAACGGGCAGGATCGCCCGGGTGCGCGCCGTGATGGCCGCTTCGATGCGGTTGGCGTCGATATTGCGGGTGGCGGGATCGATGTCGACAAACACGGGCGTGGCGCCCACCGCCAGGACCACATTGCTCGTCGCCACCCAGGACAGCGGCGTGGTGATGACTTCATCGCCCGGGCCGACGCCCAGCAGCCTGAGCGCGATCTCCATGGTGACGGTGCCGGAGGAATAGGCGAGTACCGGGCGTCCGCCGAAGTAATCGGACAGCGCCTGCTCGAAGCGAGCGCACCAGGGGCCTGTGGTGATCCACCCCGAACGCAGCACTTCGACGACACCGGCAATGGTGTCTTCGTCGATTTCCGGGCGGGTGAAGGGAAGAATGTCTTGCGGATTCATACAGGTGAATTCAGGCTCGGGCGACGATGATGACACCCACGATGATGACGGCAATGCCGACGAGTTTCTGCGCGGTGAGCGCTTCGCCAAACAGCCACCACGCGGCAAAGGCGGTCACCACATAGCCGAGCGACAGCATGGGATAGGCGATGGAGACCTGCACCCGGGTGAGCGCCAGGATCCACACTACGACGGAGACCGCGTAGAACGTCAACCCCAGCAGAATCTGCCATTGCAGGGCGAAGTGCAGTCCGGCGTGCCAGATATTGCTTGCGGTGAAGCTGAAGCGTCCCACGGTTTCGGCCCCCGATTTGATGAGCAACTGCGCCGCCGCGTTGAGCAGCACGCCGGTGAGCACCAGGCCAAAGGCGACCGCGCTCATCGCTGGGCTCCGGCGTCAGCTTGCGGGGAAACCAGCGACGGCCCTGCGTTCCAGTCCGCCGGCAGCCGCGCCGCTGCCGCTTGGGCGGCCGCGCCGTAGTCTTGCCCCGGTTTGGCGATGACGACGAAGCGCGGGGCGCGGTAGATCACCGTCATCGGCATATGCAGCGCCTGCAGCGCGGGCAGGGTGGACGGCGACATCAGCGCCAGAGGCTGCTTGTCCTCGTTCCAGCGCCGGGCGAAATCGGCGTAGGTCGGCACCCACAGACCGGGCTGCTGCGTAATGCCGAAATGCAGCTCGCCCTGATACTCGACCAAGGTGACGGTGCGGTCGAGGTAGAAGGGCAAGGTCTGGTCATAAGTGCCCACGGCGTAGAACGGCTGACCCGGCAGAATCCAGGGCCGGATGGCGTGGACCACATCCTTGGTCGATGCGGTGCGGCCCAGAATCTGGAACTGCTGGATGCCCAGCGAGAACCCCAGCGTCATCGCCACGCTGACCAGCAGCACGGCCGCAGTGCGCCGGCCCTGCGCCTCCCAGCGCCAAGCCACAAGCCCGCTGATCAGCGCTAGCGCTGCGGTGCCTTCGAGCCACCAGCCGAACTGCTGATACAGCGCGCCGGGCGTGGTGGCGTTGCCCAATCGGTGCAACTGCGTGAAGCCGATCACCGCCGCCAGCCCGAGCAGCGCCAGCAGAGCAAACTGCCAGCGCAGCACTCTGGGCCGCGCTTGGTCGAGATAGTCGCCGATCAATAGTGCAATGGCCGGGAAGATGGGCAGGATGTAAGACGGCAGCTTGGATTTGGAAATGCTGAAAAACACAAAAATGAATACCGCCCAAATCACCAGCATGCCTTGTGCATGCAGGGTGCGCCCCTGTGCGCTGCCAAATGCCGCACCGCGCAGCGCGGGCCGCGCCGCGCCGCGCCAGAGGGCGGGAACAAGACTGCCCAGCCAGGGCAGCACGCCCAGGATCAGGATGGGAAAGAAGTACCACCACGGACCGGGACGTTTGAGTTCGCTGGTGAGAAATCGGGTGAACTGCTGATAGATGAAAAAGTAGTCGAAAAACTCGGGATTACGCGCTTGCACCCAGACGAACCATGGCGCGGCGATGGCCAGAAAAATGAGCAGACCGCTGATGATATATAGCCGCGTCCACAGCTTCCAGTCGCGGTAAATCAGGGTGTAGAGCACCAGCGCGGCGCCGGGCAGCAGAATGCCGATCAGTCCCTTGGACAGCACGGCAAGCGCCATGAAGGCCCAGGTGGCCCACATCCACCAACGGGTCTGGGCGCGACTGGCGCCTGGCCGCTGCGCCAGCAGAAAGGCCATCAGACTCGCGGACATGGTGGCTGCGGTGCCCATGTCCAGCGTGTTGATGTGGCTCATCGCGTTCCAGTAAAACATGCTCGCCAGCACGCCTGCGGCAAACACCCCGGTGCGCCGGTTGAACAGCCGTGTTCCGGCCCAGCCGGTGAACAGCACCGTGAGCAGGCCGGTGAGCCCTGTCCACAGACGCGCCTGCCATTCGCCGAAGCCGAACACTTCATAAGTCACCGCAGTCGCCCAGTATTGCAGCGGCGGTTTTTCGAAGTATTTGAAACCGTCGAGCCGGGGCGTGACCCAGTCGCCCGTCACCACCATTTCCCGCGGAATTTCGGCGTAGCGGCCTTCGTCCGTCGGAACCAGATCGCGCCAGCCCAGCGTACCCAGCCAAAGAACGACGAGGGCGGCAAACAGCAGCCAGGTCAGGCCGCGGCCGGGGCCGGTGTCTGAATCGGAAAAGTCTTGTGTGGATTGCGACATGGAGCAAGCGTGTTCTGTGCAAGGCTGGGAGCCTGGCGGATAGCCGAGCATGGTAACGGGCTGTTCCTTGCACGCCACTGAGGGTCGGTGCTGCAATGCAGAGCACACGAAACTGAACCGGAGACTCTCATGACCTGGCCCACCCATGATGTGACCAATCAAGCCCCGCCCTTGCAGGATTACAACCTGTTCACCGCCGATCCCGCGCTGCGCGAGGCGCTCGCCCGTGCTGGCGGCGGCTGGGCGGAGGAGCAACTCACGCGGCAGGGCGCGGAGCTTGGCGCCGCCGCCAGCTACGAGCAGGGGCGACTGGCCAACCAGAACACGCCGGTTCTGCACGCTTTCGATGCCAGGGGCTTTCGCCGCGACCAGATCGAGTTTCACCCGGCCTGGCATGCGCTGATGAGCGACATCGCCCGGCGCGGCCTGCACACCGGCCCTTGGGCGCAACCGCGGCCGGGCGCGCATGTGGCGCGGGCGGCGGGCTTCATTCTGCAAACGCAGATCGAAGCCGGGTCGATGTGTCCCACCACCATGACCTACGGCGCGATTCCCGCGATGTCGCGCGACGCCCTGCTGGCGCGCGACTGGCTGCCCACGCTGATGCGCCCGGAATACGACCCGCGCGATCTGCCTCTGGCGCAAAAACGCGGCGGCCTGATCGGTATGGGCATGACCGAAAAGCAGGGCGGCTCCGACTTGCGCAGCAACACCACCCGCGCCGAACCCGACGGCGCGGGCGGCTACCGCCTGACCGGGCACAAGTGGTTTTTTTCCGCGCCGCAATGCGATGCCCATCTCGTGCTGGCGCAGACCGCGGGCGGCCTGAGCTGCTTTTTCGTGCCCCGCTGGGCGCCGGACGGCAGCAAGAACCCGGTGCTGATCCAGCGGCTCAAAGACAAGTTGGGCAACCGTTCCAACGCCTCATCCGAAGTGGAATTTCAGGGGGCTTGGGGGCATCTGCTCGGCGAAGAAGGGCGCGGCGTGCCGACCATTCTGGAAATGGGCACCTATACCCGGCTGGATTGCGTGCTCGGCACCACCGGGCTGATGCGCCAGGCGCTGAGCCAGGCGGTGCACTACGCGCGGCACCGCCAGGCATTCGGCGCCGCGCTGATCGATCAGCCGCTGATGCGCAATGTGCTGGCCGACATGGCGCTGGAGGTCGAGGCTGCCATCGCGCTAGCTCTGCGGCTGGCGCAGGCCTTCGACTCGCAGCACGACGAGGCGCAGTCGCTGCTGCGGCGCCTGCTCACGCCGGCGGGCAAGTTTCGCATCTGCAAACGCGGCGCCGAACTCGCCGCCGAGGCGATGGAGGTGCTGGGCGGCAACGGCTATGTCGAAGAGGATGTGCAGGCGCGCATCTACCGCGAGATGCCGGTGAATTCCATCTGGGAAGGATCGGGCAATGTGATGTGTCTGGACGTGCTGCGCGCCCTGGGCAAAAATCCGCGCACCGCCGATGCCCTGATGGCTGAACTCGCCCAGGCGCAGGGGCGCAACGCCCATTTCGACGCGCACCTGCAGCGCTTCTCGGCGGCTCTGCAAGATACCGACGCGCAGCAATCGCGCGCCCGGGCGCTGACCCACGACCTCGTGCTGGCCGTGCAGGCCGCTTTGCTGCTGCGTCACGCGCCAGAGCCGATCGCCCAGGCTTTCTGCGCATCCCGGCTCGGGGGTGAGTGGGGTGGGGGCTTCGGCACCTTGAGTAAGGCGACGGATTTCGATCTGCTGCTCAGTCGGGCGCTGCAATCGGCGTGAGCAGAGCTCTCAAGAAGCTCGCCGGGCCGCCCCTAGAGCTTCTTGCCCCTTGAGGGGAGAGCCGAGCGAAGCGAAGGTTTTCGGGGTGGTCTCAATTCAAAATGCGGAACTTGATCGGCACCAGCACCCAGGACGTGATCGACTGACCGTTGCGCGTGGCGGCCACAAAGCGCCATTGCGCCACGGTGGTTTCGGCGGCTTCGTCCAGCCGCGAATAGCCGCTGGACGACATGAGCTTGATCTGCAGCGGGCGCCCATTCGGGCCCACCTGCACCTTGAGCAGGGCCGTGCCCTCCTCACCCAATTGGCGCGACAGCCGGGGATAAGGCGGCGGCGGATTGTCGAGATACTCCGCCTTGTACGAGGCCGCAGTCTCCACGACGGGCTCGGGCGCAGCGGAGGCCGCCGCCGCGGGATGGGGCGGGCCAGGTGCCACTGTCGGCGTGGCGACCTGCGGGGCCGCACTGTGCGCGGCAGTTTTCCCCGAGTGGTCGGGAGCAGGAGGGACCGCAGGCGCTACGGTCGGCTCGATCGACGGCGTGTTCGCGCGTGGCAAGACGGGCTTCGGCGGCTGCGGGCGCTGGGATATCGTTGGAATCTGCGAGGTCGGATGCGGCGGAGCGGGGCGGGTGAAGTGCTTTTTCGGTGGGGCGGGCTGCGTTTTTTCGGGTGGCGGCACGACCGCTGTCGCCTGGGGTGGCGCAGGGGGCCGCGCGGCAGGCAGCGGCGCTTTCTGCAAGGTGATCCATTCAATCCGCTGTTCTGGCTTGTTGGGCGCCTGGGTGGGCGTGAACACCAGCCAGGCGAGCAGCAAGGCGTGCGCGAGCAGAACGCCGAACGCGAGGGCGAGCAGAGGGATGGGCCGAGGCGGGGGCGTCAGAGAGGGAAGGGTATTCATTACGGCAAGTCGGCGTGTCCGGGCGCTTTGAGCGGCCCCTGGGCCGGGCTAGGCCCAGCCCGCCCCCCGTGGGGGTCAAGGGAACTTGGGGCGGCCCAGCGTTTCCTTGAGACGCTGCGCAGACAAACCTCATGAATATAATCTGACAAATTTTGTGCGCCTGAAGTGTTGCCGCCCTGCGGTGACCCCCAAGGGGCGTGATGGTCGGGCAAATTGGCCTCACAGCTATTTGCGCGCCGCGCCCCAGATTGTCGGCCAGGCTGGCGATCCATTCCAATATCCGGGCGCTCACCGGAGAATTCTCATGCTGTCCATGCTGCCCAAAGCCGTTCTGGTTCTCGCCGACGGCTCGATCTTTCGCGGCCTCTCCATTGGCGCGAGTGGACAGACGGTTGGCGAAGTGGTGTTCAACACCGCGATGACCGGCTATCAGGAAATCCTGACCGATCCCAGCTACTGCCGCCAGATCGTCACCCTGACTTATCCGCATATCGGCAACGTCGGCGCCAACGCACAGGACGTGGAAGCGGCCCAGGTGCATGCCGCCGGGCTGATCATCAAGGATCTGCCGCTGCAGATGTCGAACTATCGCGGCGAACAGACGCTCGACGCCTATCTGCGTCAAAACGGGACGGTCGCCATCGCCGGCATCGACACCCGCAGGCTGACGCGCCACTTGCGCACCGAGGGCGCGCAAAGCGGCTGCGTCATTGCCCTAGAGGCGGGGCAAGACATCACCGATACCGTGATTCAGACGGCGCTCGATGGCGCGCGCGGCTTTGCCGGTCTGGCCGGAATGGATCTGGCCCGCGTCGTCACCACGCCGCAACCCTACGAGTGGACGCAGACCGACTGGTCGCTGGAGCGAGGTTATGGCGAAATGGCCCAACCCCTGCGTCATGTCGTGGCCTACGACTTCGGCGTGAAGTTCAACATCCTGCGCCTGCTGGCGGCACGCGGCTGCCGCGTCACCGTGGTGCCCGCGCAAACCTCTGCCGCTGACGTGCTGGCGCTGCGGCCCAACGGCGTGTTCCTCTCCAACGGCCCGGGCGACCCCGAACCCTGCGATTACGCCATTGCCGCGACCCAGAGCATCATCGCCGCCGACATGCCGACCTTCGGCATTTGCCTCGGTCATCAGATCATGGGGCTGGCCGCTGGCGGCAAGAGCTTCAAGATGAAATTCGGCCATCACGGCGCCAATCACCCGGTCAAAGACCTCGATAGCGGCCGCGTGTCCATCACCAGCCAGAACCACGGTTTTGCGGTGGACGCGGCCAGCCTGCCCGACACCGTGCGCACCACGCATGTCTCGCTGTTCGACGGCACGCTGCAAGGGCTGGCCTGGAAAAACAAACCGGCTTTCTGCTTTCAGGGCCACCCGGAAGCTAGTCCCGGGCCGCATGACATCGGCTACCTGTTCGACCGTTTTGTCGCTCTGATGGATCGCGCCTGAGACTGCCCATGGATCACATGTTCGGCGTCGTCAATCTGTGGACCTATGTGCTCGGGGTGATTTTTATCGTCCTGCTGCCGGGGCCGAATTCCCTCTATGTGCTGAGTGTGGCGGCGCAGCGCGGGGTGCGCCAAGGCTATCGGGGCGCGTTCGGGGTGTTTCTGGGCGACACGGTGTTGATGGTGCTGGCCGCAGCCGGGGCAGCCTCGTTGCTGGAAACCAATCTGGCCCTGTATCACCTGGTTCAGGCGGCGGGAGCACTGTATTTGGGTTGGCTGGGCATCAATATGCTGCGCGCGGCCTGGAAGCGCTGGCATACGCCTGATACCGGCCTGCATGCCCAGGCGCCGCAGCCTCATGCCCACCCCGCGCAGGCCGGAAAGAGGCTGGAAAACCCGTTTCAAAAAGCCTTGTTCATCAGTCTGCTCAACCCCAAGGCGATTTTGTTTTTTGTGTCGTTTTTCATCCAGTTCGTCGATCCGCATTACCCGCATCCGGCGCTGTCGTTTCTGCTGCTGGGACTTATCGTCCAGTTCTTCAGCCTGCTCTATCTGTCGGTGCTGATCTTTGGCGGCGTGCGTGTGGCGGATGCCTTCCGCCGCCGCCGACGCCTTTCCGCGCTGACGATGGGCGCGACCGGGGCCGGATTTTTCGGCTTCGGCGTGAAACTGGCGCTGGCGGCTACCGCAAGAACACACTGATTTTTCACCTGATTCAACCGCATAAAGAGACTCGCCCATGCCCAAGCGCAGCGACATTAAAAGCATTCTGATCATCGGGGCCGGCCCCATCGTCATCGGCCAGGCCTGCGAGTTCGACTACTCCGGCGCCCAGGCCTGCAAGGCGCTGCGCGAAGAGGGCTACAAGGTCATTCTGGTCAACAGCAATCCGGCGACCATCATGACCGACCCGGAAACGGCCGATGTCACCTATATCGAGCCCATCACCTGGCAGGTGGTCGAGACCATCATCGAGAAAGAACGGCCCGACGCCATCCTGCCGACCATGGGCGGGCAGACCGCGCTGAACTGCGCGCTCGATCTGCACCACAACGGGGTGTTGGGCAAGTACGGGGTGGAGTTGATCGGCGCCAAGCCCGCGGCCATCGACATGGCCGAAGACCGCCAGAAGTTCAAGCAGGCCATGACCCGCATCGGTCTGGGTTCGGCGCGTTCGGGCATTGCGCATACCCTCGAAGAAGCTTGGGGCGTGCAGAAGACCATTGGATTTCCGGTCATCATCCGACCCAGCTTCACCCTGGGCGGAACTGGGGGCGGCATCGCCTACAACCCTGAGGAATTCGAGACCATCTGCAAGCGCGGCATCGAGGCGTCGCCCACCAGCGAACTGCTGATCGAGGAATCGCTGATCGGCTGGAAAGAGTTCGAGATGGAAGTGGTGCGCGACAGCGCCGATAACTGCATCATCGTCTGCTCGATCGAAAACCTCGACCCGATGGGCGTGCACACCGGCGACTCGATCACCGTCGCCCCGGCGCAGACCCTGACCGACAAGGAATACCAGATCATGCGCAATGCCAGCATCGCGGTGCTGCGCGAGATCGGGGTCGATACCGGCGGCTCCAATGTGCAGTTCGCGGTGAATCCCGCTGACGGCCGCCTCATCGTCATCGAGATGAATCCGCGGGTGAGCCGGTCTTCGGCGCTGGCGTCCAAGGCCACAGGCTTTCCGATCGCCAAGATCGCCGCCAAGCTGGCGGTTGGCTATACCCTCGACGAACTGCGTAACGACATCACCGGCGGCGTCACCCCGGCCTCATTCGAGCCGACCATCGACTACGTGGTCACCAAGGTGCCGCGTTTTGCCTTTGAAAAATTCCCGCAAGCCGACTCGCGTCTGACCACGCAGATGAAGTCGGTCGGCGAAGTGATGGCCATGGGCCGCACGTTTCAAGAGAGTTTCCAGAAGGCGCTGCGCGGGCTCGAAGTGGGCGTCGATGGCATGAACGAAAAGACGCAAGACCGCGAGGTGCTGGAGAAGGAGCTGGGCGAGCCCGGCCCCGAGCGCATCTGGTATGTCGGCGACGCGTTCGCGCAGGGCATGAGCCTGGACGAAGTGCACCAGCTCACCCGCATCGACCCGTGGTTTCTGGCGCAGATTCAAGACATCGTGCAGACCGAGCTGGAGCTGGAGCGCAACTTCACCCTCGATCAGCTCGATCGCGAGCATCTCTACGCGCTCAAGCAGAAGGGCTTCTCTGATCGCCGCCTTGCCAAGCTGCTGCACACCACCGAGACGGCGGCGCGCAACCGCCGCCGTTCGCTGCAGGTGCGACCGGTGTTCAAGCGGGTCGATACCTGCGCGGCCGAGTTCGGCACGCAAACGGCCTATCTCTACTCGTCCTACGACGAAGAGTGCGAGGCCGCACCCACCACGCGCAAAAAAATCATGGTGCTGGGCGGCGGGCCCAACCGCATCGGCCAGGGCATCGAGTTCGACTATTGCTGCGTGCACGCGGCACTGGCCATGCGGGCCGATGGCTATGAAACCATCATGGTCAACTGCAACCCGGAGACGGTGTCGACCGATTACGACACCTCCGACCGACTGTATTTCGAGCCGCTCACGCTGGAAGACGTGCTGGAAGTCGTCGATAAGGAGCGGCCGACGGGTGTGATCGTGCAGTATGGCGGGCAGACGCCGCTCAAGCTCGCACTCGATCTCGAAGCCAACGGCGTGCCCATCATCGGCACCAGCCCGGACATGATCGACATGGCCGAAGACCGTGAGCGCTTCCAGCACTTGGTCGAGCAGCTCGGCCTGCTGCAGCCGCCCAACCGCACCGCGCGCTCGGAAGCCGAGGCGCTGACCAAGGCCGAGGAAATCGGCTACCCGCTGGTGGTGCGTCCCAGCTATGTGCTGGGCGGGCGGGCGATGGAAATCGTGCACGAACAGCGCGACCTCGAACGCTATATGCGCGAAGCAGTGAAGGTGAGTCACGATTCGCCGGTGCTGCTCGACCGCTTTTTGAATGACGCCATCGAATGCGATGTCGATGCCATCTGCGACGGCACTGAGGTGTTCATCGGCGGGGTGATGGAACACATCGAGCAGGCCGGTGTGCACAGCGGCGACTCGGCCTGCTCGCTGCCGCCATACTCGCTATTGGCCGCCACAGTGGCACGCATCAAGGAGCAGACCGTCAAGCTCGCGCATGGCCTCAAGGTCGTTGGCCTGATGAATGTGCAGTTTGCCATTCAGCAACTCGACGGCAAAGATCGCATCTTCCTGCTGGAAGTGAACCCGCGGGCTTCGCGCACCGTGCCTTTTGTCTCCAAGGCCACGGGGTTGCAACTCGCCAAAATCGCCGCACGCTGCATGGCCGGCCAGACGCTGGCGCAGCAAGGCATTACAAGGGAAATCACGCCGCCCTACTACTGCGTGAAAGAGGCGGTGTTTCCGTTCAACAAATTCCCGGGTGTCGATCCCATCCTCGGGCCTGAAATGAAATCGACGGGCGAAGTCATGGGTGTGGGCCGAACCTTTGGCGAGGCCTTCGTCAAGTCGCAGCTCGCGGCCGGTACCCGCCTGCCCGATCCGCAGGCCGGCGGCAAGGTGTTCCTTTCAGTCAAGCAAAGCGACAAGCCGGACGCCGTTGAAGTGGCGCGTCAGTTGGTGGCCATGGGTTTTGGCGTAGTAGCCACCCGCGGAACCGCGGCCGCCATCGCCGAGGCGGGGGTGGAAGTGCAGGTGATCAACAAGGTCACCGAGGGGCGCCCGAATATCGTGGACATGCTCAAGAGCAACGAGATCGTGCTGGTGATCAACACGGTGGAAGAGCGCCGCAATGCCATCACCGACTCGCGCGCCATCCGTACTTCGGCACTGGCCGCGCGGGTTACGACCTACACCACCATTTCCGGCGCACTTGCCGCGGTCGAGGGGATGAAACAACTGCAGAAAATCGCGGTTTACCCCTTGCAATCATTCGCAAACGCGTAAAATCAGTTTCATCTGAGCACCGCACCCAGGCGATTCGACGCCGCAGGCTGCGGTGCTCGTTTTTTTCCTGGTTAAACGGAGGCCCAATCATGGCGACCCCCATGACGCGCAAAGGCGCGGAACAACTCAAGCAAGAACTGCATCGTCTCAAGACCATCGAGCGACCCGCGGTGATCCAGGCCATCGCCGAGGCGCGTGCGCAAGGCGATTTGTCTGAAAACGCCGAATACGACGCGGCCCGCGACAAGCAGGGCTTTATCGAAGGCCGCATCGCCGATATCGAGGGCAAGCTCGGCACAGCGCAGATCATCGATCCGAGCGAACTGCAGGCCGACGGCCGCGTGGTGTTCGGCGCTACGGTGGAACTGAGCGACGAATCCAGCGGCGACGAAATCACCTACCAGATCGTGGGTGACGACGAAGCCGATCTCAAGCAGGGACGAATTTCCATCAACTCCCCCATCGCTCGGGCGCTGATCGGCAAAGAGTCCGGTGAAGTTGCGCAGGTCGCCGCGCCGGGTGGCGTGCGCCACTACGAAATCCTTGCCGTGCACTACCGATGAGCAGTCTGCGCACCCGCTGGTTTCTCGCCGCGCTCTGGCTGGGCGGCATGGTGGCCGTCGGCCTCATCGGCGCACCTACGGCGTTCGCCACGGTGCCCGAAAAAATGATCGCCGCCGCCGTGGCCAGTCGCATGTTCTACTTCATGGCGCTGGCCGCCATCGTTTTCGGCGTGCTGATTGCCGCGCTCGAACGGTTTGCCGACAAAAGGACGATGTCAGCGGATCTGTTGTTGCCGCTGGGTGGCGTGTCTTTTGCCGTCCTGGGCGAGTTCGGCGTGGTGCCTCGGTTGCTGCAGGCCGCCTATAGCCATTCGCCGCAAGCAGGCATGTGGCACGGTATCGCCAGTCTGGTGTTCGCCCTGCAGGCCCTGTGTGTGGCGGCGTATGTGTGGCGGCTGCCAACACGCCGCAAAACGGCCTGAAACCTCTTTTGAATGCGTTTCAGCCGCGAGACGATTTTTTCACGCTGGTCTGGCGCGGCTTGGCGCGCTTGACCTTGCCCGTGGCCGAAAGGCGCTGATTGCCCAGCAGGGTGACACGCTTGACCTTGGCCCGGTGTGTCGGGCTGCTGGCAGGCACGACCACTTTGACGGTGCGGGGCGATTTGCCGCGCTTGGCAACTTGCGTTTCTTCTCCAGGCGCCTGCCGGGTTTCTTTCGGGCGTGGCCGGTACAACACCAGCAGTTTGCCAATCGCCTGCACAGGAGCGGCGCCCAACGTGTCGCAGATGGTGTGTTGCATGGCTAGGCGCGCCGCGGCATCGTCACCGAACACGCGCACCTTGATGAGTTCGTGCGCCTTGAGCGCCACGTCGATTTCCGCCAGATTGGCCGGAGTGAGCCCTTGCTCGCCGATCATCACGACGGGTTTGAGCCCATGTGCCTGGGCGCGCAGGCTGCTGCGAAAGGGCGGAGTGAGTTCCAATGGGGTCATGATTGCCAAGCGCGTCGCGTCATCTCTGCGCGCGCATTTTGAAGTCTTAATCCGCTATTGTCCTTGAAGAACCCATGTCGAGTGCGAAGAAAAACAAATTCAGCAAAGCCTGGCTGCAGGATCATCTCAACGATCCCTATGTGAAGCTGGCGCAGCGTGAGGGCTATCGAGCCCGCGCCGCCTACAAACTCAAGGAAATCGACGAGGCCGAGGGGCTGTTAAGGCCCGGGCAGATCGTGGTCGATCTGGGCAGCACGCCGGGCTCGTGGTCGCAATATGCGCGCAACCGGCTGATGCGTGGCGGCGCGGTTCAGGGCACTATTTTGGCGCTGGATTTGCTGCCCATGGAGCCCGTGCCCGATGTGCATTTTCTGCTGGGTGACTTCCGCGAAGAGGCGGTGGTGAACCAGTTGGAGGCGCTTCTCGAAGGGCGCAAGGTCGACGTGGTGTTGTCCGATATGGCGCCCAATCTCACCGGCATTCCGTCGGCTGATGCGGCCCGAATCGAACATCTGAGCGAACTCGCCCTGGACTTTGCCCAGCGCTGGCTGCAACCCCAGGGCGCGATGGTGATCAAGACCTTTCACGGCAGTTATTACAGTCAGATCGTGAAGGCTTTCAAGCTGGTATTCCAGCAGGTGAAGGCGGTCAAGCCGCAAGCATCGCGAGACAAATCGGCGGAAACTTTCATCCTGGCGCGAACGCTGAAAAAGTCGGCTGCGTAAGCGCTCAACGTGATTGCAGCCACCGCGACAGACTTGCTATTTGTCAAATTCGATCAGATTGACGGAATCAATAGCCCATTTTGTCGGATCGGTTTTCCACAATCGCTGCGCCCCGCCTCTTGAAATGCCTAAAATGCGCTGCATGTCTTGCATCTGCGCTTGCCCTGTTTCAGGAGGTTGGTTTTGAATAATCAATGGTTTTCCAAAATTGCGATCTGGCTGGTGATCGGTCTCGTACTGTTCACGGTGTTCAAGCAGTTCGATCGTCCCCAGCAGACCGCAGATGCCGTGAGCTACACCCAGTTCATGCAAGACGCGAAAGCCGGGCGCATCAAAAAAGTCATCGTGCACCAGAGCGGTATTCTGGACGTCACGACCACGGAAGGGCGTCGTTTCAATCTCACCTCGCCCGGCGACCTGTGGATGGTGGGCGATCTGGTGAAAGACGGTGTCGATGTCGTCGGCGCGCCGCGCCAGGAGCAATCGTTCCTGACGCAGATCTTCATTTCCTGGTTCCCGATGCTGTTGCTGATCGGCGTCTGGGTGTACTTCATGCGCCAGATGCAGGGCGGTGGCCGTGGCGGTGCGTTCAGCTTCGGCAAGTCCAAGGCCCGCCTGCTCGATGAATCGAGCAACAACGTAACCTTTGCCGACGTCGCCGGTTGCGACGAGGCCAAGGAAGACGTGAAGGAACTGGTGGACTTTCTTAAAGATCCGCAGAAATTCCAGAAACTTGGCGGGCGCATTCCCCGGGGCGTGCTGCTTGTCGGCCCGCCCGGTACCGGCAAGACGCTGCTGGCCAAGAGTATTGCGGGCGAAGCAAAAGTGCCGTTTTTTACCATCTCGGGTTCTGATTTTGTCGAAATGTTCGTCGGTGTGGGCGCGGCTCGTGTGCGCGACATGTTCGAGAACGCGAAAAAGCATGCACCCTGCATCATCTTCGTCGACGAAATCGACGCTGTGGGTCGCCATCGTGGCGCTGGTCTGGGCGGCGGCAACGATGAACGCGAGCAGACCCTCAACCAGATGCTGGTGGAGATGGACGGCTTCGAGACCAATCTCGGGGTGATCGTGATCGCGGCGACCAACCGGCCCGACATTCTCGACCCGGCGCTGCTGCGTCCTGGCCGCTTCGACCGGCAGGTCTATGTCACGCTGCCGGATATCCGCGGTCGCGAGCAGATTCTGCAAGTGCATATGCGCAAGATTCCCGTGGGCACCGATATCCGGGCCGACATTCTGGCGCGAGGCACTCCCGGATTCTCTGGCGCCGATCTGGCCAATCTGGTCAACGAGGCCGCTCTGTTCGCCGCTCGCCGCAGTGCGCGCGTGGTTGAAATGGAAGACTTCGAACGCGCCAAAGACAAGATCATGATGGGTGCGGAGCGCAAGGGCATGGTCATGCCGGAAGAAGAGCGCCGCAATACGGCCTATCACGAGTCGGGCCACGCGCTGGTTGCCATGATGCTGCCTAAGACCGATCCGGTGCACAAGGTCACCATCATTCCGCGCGGCCGCGCACTAGGCGTCACTATGCAGTTGCCTGAGACCGATCGCTACAGCATGGATCGTGACCGCATGCTCAACATGATCTCCGTGCTGTTCGGCGGCCGCATTGCCGAAGAAGTGTTCATGAATCAGATGACCACGGGCGCTTCCAATGACTTCGAACGCGCCACGCAGCTGGCACGCGACATGGTCACGCGCTACGGAATGACCGAGTCGCTGGGCCCCATGGTTTACGCGGAGAACGAAGGCGAGGTGTTCCTCGGACGGTCGATTACCAAGACCACGCATGTTTCGGAGCAGACCATGCAGAAGGTCGATTCGGAGATCCGTCGCATCATCGACGAGCAGTACGCCTTGGCTCGTCGGCTGATCGAAGAAAACAAGGACAAGATGCACGCCATGGCGGCAGCCTTGCTCGAATGGGAAACCATCGACTCCGATCAACTGGCCGACATCATGGCGGGCCGCGAGCCCCGTCCACCCAAGCTGCCGCCCAGCAGCGGCCCGACGTCCGCCCCGCGTACGCCCTCGGCGCCCGCAACCGGCGCTGCGCCTGACGCCCCTTCAGCGACGGCGGCCTGATTTTCGGGCTTCACTGGCGGTATTCATATTCAGCTCGCCACAGCGAGTTCAGCAACGGCCCGGTCTAAAACCGGGCCGTTTTTTTTAGGAATCATCTCCGATGGCAAGTCATTGGCAAGCAGGGCGCTTCACCCTGCAATTGCATCGGCCCCTGGTCATGGGCATCGTCAACGTCACGCCGGATTCATTTTCCGATGGCGGGCAGCATGCGGATGCGGTGCTCGCCTTGCGACATGCACAGACTTTGGTGGAGCAGGGGGCCGATATTCTGGATATTGGCGGCGAGTCGTCCCGCCCGGGCTCTCCGCGGCTGAGCCATGCGCAGGAATGGGCGCGCATCGCCCCGGTTTTACAGGAGGCCGTGCGCTGGAACGTCCCGGTTTCGGTGGATACTTACCAACCCGAAACCATGCGCCGTGCACTCGATCTGGGCGCGGACATCATCAACGATATTCACGCTTTGCAGCGGCCGGGCGCCCTTGAAGTGGTCGCCGCTTCAAAGGCCGGGGTCTGTCTCATGCACATGCAGGGCGATCCCGCCAGCATGCAGCAGGCGCCGCACTATGCGGACGTTTTAGGCGAAGTCAGGGAATTTCTGTGGAGCCGTGTCGCTGCGGCCGAGTCGATGGGTATCGACCGATCCCGCGTCGCCCTCGATCCGGGGTTTGGCTTTGGCAAAACGCTGGAACACAATCTGACTCTTGCGAAAGGTTTACCTGAGCTCGCGCAATCGGGATACCCGCTGCTGGTGGGACTTTCGCGTAAATCGATGATCGGCGCACTGACGGGGCGCGATGTGGGCGAGCGTCTGCCGGGCAGCTTGGCCGCAGTGCTGGCTTGTGTGGCAGCGGGTGCGCAGATCGTGCGCGTCCACGACGTTGGCCCGACATGCGACGCGATTAAAGTGTGGAGCGCCATGCGCGCCTAAGTTCGGGCTTGCTCAAGCGCGCACAACAACCGCATAACAACCTTTGGGAGAAGGAATGAGCAGACAGTATTTCGGGACCGACGGCGTCCGTGGCCATGTGGGCAAAAGCCCGATCGTGCCAGAGTTCGGCATGCGCCTGGGGCATGCCGCGGGCAAGGTGTTGCGCAGCCAAGGCGTCGGTCGGCCGACGGTGTTGATCGGCAAAGACACACGTATCTCGGGCTATATGCTCGAAGCTGCGCTGGAGTGCGGCTTCATTGCCGCCGGTTGCGATGTGGTGCTGGTCGGCCCATTGCCCACGCCCGGAGTGGCCTATCTCACCCGCGCACTGCGCCTCGATCTGGGCGTGGTCATCAGTGCATCGCACAATCCGTTTGCCGACAATGGCATCAAGTTTTTCTCGGCGGGCGGCAGCAAGTTGCCCGATGTCTGGGAGCTGGAAGTGGAAGCAACCCTGCCCGAGGCCGAGGGCTGCGTGCCCTCCGAGCAACTCGGCAAGGCCCGCCGACTCGATGATGCCGCGGGGCGCTACATCGAGTTTTGCAAAAGCACGTTTCCCAATCACTTCACCCTCAAGGGCCTGCGGCTGGTGGTGGACTGTGCGCATGGTGCGGCCTATCACATCGCGCCCGCGGTGTTTCATGAACTGGGGGCCGAGGTTATTTCCATCGGGGCGCAGCCCGATGGTTTCAATATCAACAAAGAGGTCGGTGCAACGGCGCCGGATGCGCTGATTCGCGCGGTGCGCGCCAACCAGGCCGACTACGGCATCGCCCTTGATGGCGACGCCGACCGCCTGCAACTCGTCGACCGCCACGGCCGCCTGTTCAATGGTGACGAGTTGCTTTATCTGCTGGCGATGGATCGCAAGCCCGCGGGTGTGGTTGGCACGCTGATGACCAATCTCGCGGTGGAAAAAGCGCTTGAGCAGCAGGGCATGGAATTCGTGCGCGCGGCCGTTGGCGACCGCTATGTGCTCGAAGAACTGCTCGCACGCGGCTGGCAGCTTGGCGGCGAAGGCTCTGGTCACATGCTGCTGCTCGATCGGCATACGACAGGCGACGGTATCGTCGCCGCGCTGCAGATGCTTGAGCTTGTCGTGCGAACCGGTCGCAGCCTGGGTGAGCAATTGCAGGCCGTCCAACTGTTTTCGCAGACGCTGCTCAACGTCAAGCTGCCGCCCGGGCTCGACTGGAAAACACATGCCAAGTTTGCGAGTGCGCGCGCTGCCGCTGAGACTCAGCTCAATGGGAGTGGCAGGCTGCTCATCCGCCCATCAGGCACCGAGCCCGTGTTGCGCATCATGGTCGAACACCGCGACGCACAGGCAGGGGAGCGCATCGCTAGAGAACTTGCCCAGTCTCTTGGTTGATTGGGTCTGTTCCAGCATGCTTGACAACGTCATATGATTGTCACAATCGATTTCTACGATCCATTGTGTGGCAGAAAGCCATTTCTGAAACCCTCTCAAGGAGAATGACACATGAACTGGAATCGTCGATCTTTTGGCAAGGCTGCGCTGGCCATTGCCGTCTCTGGTGCATTGAGCACCGGCATCATGACCACGGCTTTTGCCGCTACCAGCCTGACTGGCGCCGGGAGCACCTGGGTGTACCCCTTGGTGGTGAAATGGTCCGTCGCCTATGACAAGGAGACTGGCACCAAGGTCAACTATCAAGGTATCGGGTCTGGTGGCGGTATTGCTCAGATCAAGGCCGGCACGGTGGCGTTTGGCGCCAGCGATATGCCCCTCAAACCTGAAGAACTGGAAAAAGATGGACTGATTCAGTTCCCTACAGCGGTTGCAGGCGAAGACCTGGTGTACAACCTGCCGGGCATTAAGCCGGGTGAGTTGATTCTTAGCGGCCCCGTCGTTGCTGACATCTATCTTGGCAAGATCAAGAAGTGGAATGATCCGGCGATCGAAAAGCTCAACCCCGGCCTCAAGCTCCCCAGCATGGATATCACCGTGGTGCACCGCTCGGACGGTTCCGGTACCACGTTCACTTTTGCTGACTACCTCTCCAAGGTCAGCCCTGAGTGGAAACAAAAAGTCGGTGCCAACACCTCGCTGAACTGGCCCACCGGGGTAGGCGGTAAGGGCAACGAGGGGGTGGCAGCTTATGTGCAGCGCATTTCCGGCTCCATTGGTTACGTTGAATATGCTTACATTCTCGAAAACAAGATGTCCTATGCCCGCATGATCAATCGTGATGGCAAGGTCGTGAGCCCTAGTCTCAAGGGCTTTCAGGATGCCGCTGCCCACGTTGATTTCAACAAGGCGCAAGACTTCTACGTCATTCTGACTGATCACACTGGCCCGGACACCTGGCCGATTTCGGGCTGCACCTGGCAGATCCTGAGCAAGAAGGCTCCCAAGGCGACCAATGAGGAAGTCACCAAATTCTTCACTTGGGGCTTCGAACATGGTCAGAAAATGGCCGAGTCGATTGCCTTTGGCCCATTGCCGACTAGCACGGTTGATGTCATCAAGACTTACTGGAAGAAAAACCTCGGCATCTGAGTTCGCCTGAGGTTGTCTTCAGCGTGATGGCTGTGAACCAGGCACTTTCAAGCGAAAAAGCTTTGGAGTGCCTGGTTTGTTTCATAAGAGATCAGAAAGTGAAATGACATGAGCGCATCCGGAGCGGCGGCAAGCAAATCACTTGACCAAAACACTTCGGAGCAAAATCCTGCGAAGAAGATTGGCTCTTCTTTTGCAGATATTTTGTTCCGCAAGGGGACGGGTTTCATTGCCTTCATCGTAGCGATCGCTTTGATCGCCATCATGATTTCCCTCATTATCGAGGGCTGGCAAGCCATTCACACCTTCGGTTGGAAGTTTCTTGTCACTTCAACCTGGGACCCCGTGACCAATGAATACGGCGCGCTGGTCTTCATTGTGGGCACGCTGGTCAGTTCGGCGATCGCCATGGTGATCGCGGTTCCGGTGAGTTTCGGTATTGCGCTGTTTATTTCTGAGCTGTCGCCAAACTGGATGCGCGGTCCGATTTCCGCAACCATTGAACTGCTGGCCGCCATTCCCAGCATTATTTATGGCATGTGGGGTTTGCTCGTTTTTGCGCCCTGGTTTGCAAATATAGAGCCTTGGATCAACAATAATCTAGGTGCAATACCTGGAATTGGTATTTTGTTTCAGGGCCCGCCCATGGGCATTGGTATGTTGACGGCGGGTATCGTACTTGCCATCATGATCATTCCGTTCATCGCCTCGATTATGCGCGATGTTTTTCTGATTACTCCACCGCCCTTGAAAGAGTCCGCTTATGCGCTGGGTGCGACGACTTGGGAGGTTGCCAGTAATGTCATTCTCCCTTACACACGCACGGCGGTGACAGGCGGAATTTTTCTAGGCCTAGGTCGGGCGCTGGGCGAAACCATGGCGGTCACCTTCATCATCGGCAATGCCAATAACCTGAGCGCGAGTCTTTTGATGCCCGGTGCATCGATTGCTTCGGTTATTGCAAACGAATTCACCGAGGCGACGACAAGCTTATATAAGTCATCACTGCTCGCCTTGGGTTTGGTGCTTTTTGTGATTACAGTTATTGTGCTCGCTTTGGCAAAGCTACTGCTGATGCGTCTTGAGTCCAGCCAAGAAGGCAAAAAATCATGATGTCGCTTTACACACGCCGCCAATTGATCAATAAAATCAATATGATTATTGCCGTATTGATGACGGCATTCGGAATTTTTTGGGTGATCTGGATTCTCTGGACCACCGCACGGTATGGTTTGCCAGCACTAAATCTTCACCTTTTTACGCAGGATACGCCTCCTCCGGGCGCAGAAGGTGGCGGATTGCGCAATGCCTTTGTCGGGAGTTTCATTCTTCTAGGTATTGCTGTAGTGATCGGAACGCCTATCGGCATTCTGGCGGGAACTTGGCTGGGCGAGTTTGCCGTCAAGCGCAAGCTCGGTGGGGTAGTGCGATTTCTTAATGACATTCTGCTGAGCGCACCCTCCATCGTCGTTGGCTTGTTCGCTTATGCAATTTTGGTCGATCCGTTAGGCCATTTCTCGGCGTTTTCAGGTGGTGTTGCTCTCGCACTGATTCTGATCCCGGTCGTGGTGCGCACGACAGATGAAATGTTGCGTCTTGTGCCGGGTTCATTACGTGAAGCGGCCATAGCCCTCGGCACGCCCTATTGGAAAATGGTGACCAAGATCACCTGGAAAGCCGCCTCTACCGGAATTTTGACGGGTGTGATTCTTGGGGTAGCGCGAATCAGCGGTGAAACGGCACCTCTGCTCTTCACGGCGCTCAACAATCAGTACTTTAGTTCAGATGTGTGGCATCCGATGGCGAATTTGCCTGTAGTTATTTTTCAGTTTGCTATGAGTCCTTATGCGAACTGGCAACAAATGGCTTGGGCTGGCGCGTTTGTGGCGGTGGTGTTCATCCTGATTCTCAGCCTGGGTTCACGGTGGTTAATCAGCCGCGGCGGTGTGAAATCCTGACCTGAAACTATCATATTGGAATTAATTATGGAAACGACTATCGCCCCTCCTCGCCCTTCCGTTACTCCGACCCGCCAATCTGGCCCGTCAGATAACCCCGTCAAGATTCAGACCAGGAAGCTATGTTTTTACTACGGCAACTTTAAGGCCATCAACAACGTCGAACTTGATATTCCAGGCAATCAAGTTACGGCATTTATCGGGCCGTCTGGCTGTGGAAAATCAACCCTGCTTCGTATGTTCAACCGGATGTATGAACTCTATCCGGGTCAACGCGCAGAGGGTGAAATTAATATTGATGGCGAAAATATCCTCACCAGCAAAAAAAATGTTTCGCTGATTCGCGCGAAAATCGGTATGGTGTTCCAAAAACCTACGCCATTTCCGATGTCAATCTATGAAAACATCGCGTTTGGCGTTCGACTTTATGAAAGTATGTCTCGTTCGGAGATGGATGAGCGAGTCGAGACAAGTTTGACCAGGGCCGGTTTGTGGAATGAAGTGAAGGATAAATTGCAGCAAAGTGGCATGGGACTGTCCGGCGGGCAGCAGCAGCGGCTTTGCATTGCACGGGGTATTGCGATTAAACCGGAGGTCTTGCTGCTTGATGAACCGACTTCCGCGCTCGATCCGATATCAACTGGCAAGATCGAAGAGTTGGTCACCGAGTTGAAAAAGGACTACACGGTCGTTATTGTGACGCATAATATGCAGCAAGCGGCTCGTGTTTCAGATTACACGGCTTATATGTATCTTGGGGAGCTTGTTGAATTCGGGCAAACCGATCAGATTTTCCTGAAACCCAAGAAGCAGGAGACCGAGGACTACATAACCGGTCGTTTCGGATGATCTGGTACTAAAAGCACTTCCATACTTGGCAGAACCCTTGCCTCAAGCCCAGATAGTTCCAATAAAGGATTTCGTACCATGGATGATAAACCCCATCTGTCGACACAGTTCGACGCTGAAATCAACGCTGTATCCACCCGTGTGCTTGAAATGGGCGGGCAGGTTGAATCGCAACTGGCGCAGGCCATCTATTCCCTGCGCCACCTCGATGTCGAGGCCGCGCGCACCGTGCTGCAGGTCGAGAAGCGGGTGAACCAGATGGAGGTGGATATTGACGCCGACATCACGCAAATCATCGCCAAGCGCCAGCCCACGGCGCGTGATCTGCGTTTGCTGGTGGCCATCTCCAAGGCTATCGCCAATCTGGAGCGGGCTGGTGACGAGGCGGCCCGCATCGCCCGCATGGCGCGCGACATTGTCGAATCGGGCACGCCCATGACCATCGGCATCAGCGATCTGCAGCACGCGTCTGATCTCGCCATCGAGCAAATGCGCAAATCGCTCGACGCCTTCGCGCGTCTTGACGAGAAAGCGGCGGTTGACATCGTCGAATCCGACTTCCGCATTGACGAGGAGTTTGATGGCTTCACCCGCAAGGTCATCACCTATGTGATGGAAGACCCTCGCGCCATTTCCACCATGCTCGATCTGATGTTCGTGGCCAAGGCCATCGAGCGCATTGGCGACCATGCCAAGAACATCGCCGAGTTGGTGATTTACATCGTGCGCGGCACCGATGTGCGGCACAACAAGGAAGCCTTCCGCGAAGTGGCGGGCTCGCTTGGATCCGCGCTTTGATTCAGCGTTTTGTTCTGAAAAGCACCCTGCCATGAGTCTGTCGAGCAATATTCTGATCGTCGAAGACGAGCCCGCCATCGCCGAATTGCTGGCGATGAATTTGCAGCATGCCGGCCATTGCCCCATTCGCGCTGGCAGTGCCGAAGAGGCGCTGCGGGTCATTCGCGACGTGTTGCCCGATGTGCTGTTGATCGACTGGATGCTGCCGGGCATGTCGGGCGTGGCGCTGGCGCGGGCCTTGCGCACCGATGCGCGCACCAAGGCCATTCCCATCATTATGCTTACCGCCCGCAGCGAAGAGGGCGACAAAGTGCAGGGGCTCGACGCCGGGGCGGACGACTACATCACCAAGCCGTTCTCACCCAAGGAGCTGCTGGCCCGCATTCGCGCGGTGCTGCGCCGTCGCGCGCCGCAGCTCACTGCCGAGCAGGTACAGATCGGCGGGTTGTCGGTCGATCCGTCCAGCCGTCGCGCCTTGTTCAAGAAGCCGGGAAGCGAGCCTCTGGAAATCAGGTTGGGGCCCACCGAGTTCAAGTTATTGCACTACCTCATGGCGCATCCCGAGCGAGTGCACAGCCGAGGCGCGCTGCTGGACAAGGTGTGGGGCGACCACGTGTTCATCGAAGAGCGCACGGTGGACGTGCACATCAAGCGTCTGCGCGAAGCGCTGTCTCCGGTGCAATGCGCCGAGATGGTGGAAACGGTGCGCGGAGCGGGCTATCGCTTTACCGCACAGTCGCGCTCACCGCAGGTCTCGGCTGCCTGAGATAGCCACACTCAGGTTCCCCACTGAGGTAGCCCGCCCAGGTCGCCGCTTGATGCCGCCCGGCCGAAAAGGGCTTCGTCTGCTTTACAGTGTGAATCGATACAAGTACGACACCTGAGCGCAGCCTTTCGCGCGTTTCCCATGATCTCTGTCGCCTGGCGCATCTCCCTTATTCTGCTTCTGGTTCTGGTGGCCGCAGGGGTTGGGGCTTTGATCGACGGGCGCTCTGGCGCCATGGTGGCGGCGCTGCTGGTGCTCATCGGCGCGGTGGCGCGTGATTCCATCGCGCTGTCGCGATTGATCCGCTGGCTCAAGGCGCCCGAAGTGACACCGGTGCCCAATGGCTCTGGCGCCTGGGCCGAAGTGTTTTACCGGGCATCGCGTCAATTGCGGCTGTGGACGGGGCGTCTGGGCTACGAGGAGTCCAAGCTGCACCGCTTCATCGAGGCGCTGCAGGTCTCGCCCAACGGGGTGATTCTGCTCGATGAAAACAACCAGATCGACTGGTGCAACGCCACTGCGGCGCAGCACTTCGGTCTGGACGCGCAGCGCGATCTTCGCCAACATGCGGTGCACCTGATTCGCACCCCCGAGTTTGTCGCCTATCTCCAGGCGGCGCACTTTCACGAGCCCTTGCACATGCACCGCGCAGGTTCTCGGTCGCAGTTCACGCTGAGCGTGCAGGTCTTTCCCTATGGCGATCAGCAGAAACTGCTGCTGTCGCAAGACATCACGCAGCTCGAGCGCACCGAGTCGATGCGCCGCGATTTCGTGGCCAATGTGTCGCATGAGATCAAAACCCCGCTGACCGTGCTGGGGGGGTTCGTCGAAACCATGCGCGACATGCCGCTCGACGAAACCCAGCGCCTGCGCGTGCTCGACATGATGCAGACCCAGTCCGACCGCATGCGGCATCTCGTGGATGATCTGCTTGTGCTGGCGCGGCTGGAGGGCGATCCCTATCCTCCGACCGAAATGGTCATCGACATGCCGTCGATGATGACGCAGTACCAGAACGAGGCGCTGGCGCTGTCCGGCGGAAGGCATCAGATCAAGATGGAAGCGCGTACCGATCTGTGGGTGCGCGGTAGCCCGCAAGAGCTGCATTCCGCGCTCTCCAATCTGGTCAGCAACGCGGTGCGCTACACCCCGGACGGCGGCGCCATCAGCCTGGCATGGGACGCCGTTTTGATCGACGGCCAGCCCCGCTACGCAGAATTCAGCGTGAGCGACACCGGCATCGGCATTGCCGCGGAGCATATTCCGAGGCTGACCGAGCGCTTCTACCGTGTCGATCGTGGACGTTCGCGCGAGTCGGGCGGTACCGGGCTGGGGCTGGCGATCGCCAAGCATGTGCTGGTGCGGCATCAGGCCGAACTGCTGGTGCACAGCACCCCCGGCAAGGGCAGCCGGTTTGTGGTGCGCTTCCCGGCCGCCCGGCTGGCCCCCGCAGGCACACCCTCTGCAGGACGTGCCGCGGAGGTTTCACCCAAAGAAGGCGCGCTCAAGGCCGCTTGAAACGCCGTCTAATTTTTGCGTTCCATCCGCGAGTGCATCAGCACCTGATGGCAGCTCAGGCGGCTGCGTGAGCCGCGCGGACGGTGGTAATTGCCCTCGCTGTCCATCTCCCAGGCGTTGCCCGGGTGTTGCCACTGCATGCGCAGACCCTCGCGGATGACCTGCGCCTTGATCTTGTTGTCGAGCAAGGGCACGGCGATTTCGACCCGGCGAAGCAGATTGCGCTCCATCCAGTCGGCTGAGGAGATATAGACCTCGGCTTCGCCGCCGTTGTGGAAGTAGAACACCCGTGAATGTTCGAGAAAGCGGCCGATGGTCGAACGCACCCGAATGTTGTCGGACAAACCTTCCACGCCCGGGCGCAGCATGCAGGCGCCGCGCACCAGCAGTCGCACCTCCACACCCGCCTGTGAGGCGGCATAAAGCGCCTCGATCACTGTGGGTTCGAGTAGTGCGTTGATTCGCGCCCAGACGCGCGCGGGCTTGCCGCTGCGCGCGTGGTCGGCCTCTCGTGCGATGGCGGCCAGCACATTGGCATGCAGGGTGAACGGGGCCTGCCACAGCCGCCTGAGTTCCTGCGCCTGGCTGGAGCCGGTGATTTGCAGAAACACGCGGCGCGCGTCCTCGCAGATTTCCGGGTTGGCGGTCATCAGGCCGAAGTCGGTGTAAAGCCGCGCGGTGCGGGCGTGATAGTTGCCGGTGCCCAGATGTGCGTACATGCGCAGCACCTTGCGGCCGGTGCCCTCGGCGGCTTCGCGGCGGACGATGAGCAGCATCTTGGCATGGCACTTGAAGCCGACCACGCCGAAGACCACATGCGCGCCCGCCGCCTCCAGCCGCGACGACCAGTTGATATTGGTTTCTTCGTCTAGCCGCGCCATCAGTTCCAGCACCACGGTGACTTCCTTGCCATTACGCGCCGCTTCGATGAGGGCGTCCATCAGCTCGGAATTGCCGCCGGTGCGGTAAATGGTCTGCTTGATGGCGACCACGAACGGATCGCGCGCGGCCGTCCTCACCAGATCGACCACGGGAGCGAAGGCATCGTAGGGATGGTGCAGCAGGATGTCGCGGGCCCGGATGCGATCGAAGATCTCGGTATCCACGCCGGGCCAGTCTCGCGGTAGGGCGGGCAGATAGGGGCTGAACAGCAGTTGCGGCTCGTTGACGTAGTCAAGAATTTCCTGCAGTCGCACCAAGTTCACCGGGCCGTCCACCCGGTAGCAGTCTTGCGGCACGATATTGTTTTCGCGCAGCAGGCGGTCGATGACGGCGTGCGGGCAATCGGCCGCCACTTCCAGCCGCACCGCATCGCCGAAGTGCCGGGCGCGTAGTTCGCCTTGCAGTGCGGCGCGCAGATTGGTGATGTCGTCGTCGTCGATGAACAGTTCGCTGTTGCGGGTGACGCGAAACTGATGCACGCCGAGCACTTCGAGTCCCGGAAACAGTTGCCCGGCAAACGCCTGCATGCACGACGACAGCAGCATGAACCCGTATCGCGCGTCGCACAGCTCCGGCGGCATGGGCACGACCCGGGGCAAGGTGCGCGGGGTTTGCACCACGCCCAGCTCGATATTGCGGCCGAAGGCGTCGGTGCCGCCGAGTTGCACGGCGAACACCAGGTTCTTGTTGATGACGCGGGGGAAGGGATGCGCCGGATCGAGGCCGATCGGCGTGAGCAAGGGCGAAACTTCGGTCTCGAAATAATGCTGCGCCCAGGCGCGCTGCGCATCGGTCCAGTCGGGCAGGCGGTACAGGCGGATGCCCTGCTTGTCGAGTGCCGGCAGCACGGCCTGTTGCAGCACGCGGTACTGGTCGGCAATCAGGGCGTGGGCGCGTTCGGAAATCTCGGTCAGGGCTTTGCTGACGAGCATGCCATCAGGCGTGCGTGAAGCCGGGTCGGCTTCCAGCATGTCTTGCAGGGTGGCGACGCGGGTTTCAAAAAACTCGTCCATATTGCTCGACACGATGCTGAGAAACCGCAACCGTTCGAGTAGGGGATTGGTGTCGTCGAGCGCCTGAAACAGCACACGGCGATTGAATTCGAGAGTGCCCAGCTCACGATTGAGCAGGCGAGGTGCGGTGGCGGGATGGGACATGAATAACTCTGGCGGAGAAGCGACTGGCATTTTGCCAGTGCCGGGAACAAACCGAGCGAGAATGACGGTTTAGCATGAAATCTTGATGACATTTTTCAAAAACCTGTCATCAAACCAACGTTCAATTGCTGCTTATGCCCAACCTGCTCAATCAACACCTTGCCGCCGTCGATCTTGGATCGAACAGTTTTCGCATGCTTATCGGACGGGCGCAGGACAGTGCGGCGGGGGTGCAGGTCTATGCCATCGACTCCTTGCGCGAGCCGGTACGTCTGGCAGCGGGGCTGGACGACAAAAAGTATCTGTCGGAAGCCGCGCAGCAAATCGCGTTGCAAACCCTGCAGCGCTTCGGCGAGCGCCTGCGCCAGTTTCACCCGGACCGGGTGCGGGCCGTGGCCACCAACACGGTGCGCGTGGCCAAGAATGCCCCGCAGTTTCTGCAGCGCGCGCAGGCGGCGCTGGGGTTTCCGATCGAGGTCATTGCCGGGCGGGAAGAGGCGCGGCTGGTCTATATCGGTGCGGCGCATTCGGTCTCGGTGGTGCAGGGCAAGCGCCTGGTGGTCGACATCGGCGGGGGCTCGACCGAGTTCATCATCGGCCAGGGCTATGAGCCGGGGATGATGGAGTCGCTCTACATCGGCTGCGTGTCGATGAGCCAGCGCTTCTTTCCGGGCAATCAGGTGGACGAGACCACCATGCGCGCGGCCGAGATTGCGGCGCGCAAGGAGATTCAGATCATCGCCGCCGACTTCAAGCGCAATGGCTGGAACCATGCGGTGGGTTCCAGCGGTACGGCGCGCGCTCTGGCCGACATGATCGGCGGCAGCGGTTTCAACCCGCCCGACCAGCCGGGCGACATCACCTTGCAAGGGCTGCGCGAACTGCGTCGCACCTTCGTGCGGGCGGGCAATCTCAACAAGCTGCGCATGGAGGGGCTCAAACCCGACCGCGTGCCGGTGGCGGCCGGCGGGCTGGCCATCATGCTCGGCGTCTTCGAGGAGTTGGGCATACAGTCGATGGAAGTGACGGATGCCGCGCTGCGCTTGGGCGTGCTCTACGACCTGCTGGGGCGCGAGCAGTCGCAAGACATGCGCGAAGTCACCGCCCTGCAGTTCACGCAGCGCTATGGCGCCGATGCCCAACAGGCGCGACGGGTCTCGGAACTGGCCCTGCGGCTCTATGCGCAGTTGCGCCCCAACGCCACCGAAGCCGATCAGCGCCTGCTGCGCTGGGCCGCTCAGTTGCACGAAATCGGCCTGTCGATTTCGCACAGCGCCTATCACAAGCATTCGGCTTATATCGCGGCCAACGCCGATATGCCGGGTTTCTCGCGCGGCGAGCAGGCGGCGCTGGCGCAACTGGTGTTGACTCACACCGGCAAACTGAAAAAACTCAGCGCTACTGATCTTGAAAACATTGATCTCGACGCCGTCCTGGCGCTGCGCCTGGCGGTCATTCTGGCGCGCAACCGCACCGCGGTTGACATCGATGGACTGCATCTGCGTTACCAACCGGCTGGAGTGAAGCTCTCGGGCCTGCGGCCGCCGCTCGATATCGTTGCCCCGGAGCCCTGGCTCAAAGGCAATCCGCTGACCGAATACAGCCTGCGGCAAGAGGCCGCCGAGTGGACGCGGCTGAACTGGAACGTCGCGTTACAAAGTCCTTCTTGATCGCGTCATGCCTGCCGCGTAATGTTTGAGCAGAGGCCGCAAAAGCGGTACTGAGCTACAAACTGGAGCTGACGATGCAGATCATCCTCACACGGCATGGTGAAGTTGAAGGCATTCATCCCGAGCGTTTTCGCGGGCGTATGGAACTGGAGTTGACCGCACTCGGTCGCCATCAGGCCAAGGCGGTGGCGCAGCGCATCGCCGCCGAGTTTTCCCCGCAGGCGGTTTACACCAGCCCGATGGGACGCTGCCGCGAAACCAGCGCCGACATTGCCGCGGCCTGCGGCCTGAGCGCACAGGTGCTCGAAGGGATGAACGATCTCGACTACGGCCAGTGGCAGTGGAAGACGCACGAGGAGGTGAAGGCAGCGCATCCGCAGACCTACGCCTTATGGAAAAGCGCGCCGCAGTGGGTGCGCTTTCCCGGCGGCGAGTCGCTGCAGGACTTGGCGCAGCGCACTGCCGACGGCCTGAGGGCGCTTTTGCAGCGTCATGCCGAGCACACCGTGGTGCTGGTCGGGCACGACAGCGTCAACCGCGCGCTGCTGCTGCACGCGCTCGATCTGCCGCTATCGGGCTACTGGCGCATCACGCAAAAGCCTTGCTGCCTCAATCTTTTCAGCGTGGATGCACAAGGCAAGGTCGCGCTGCAACTCGTCAACGACACCACGCATCTGCGAGGCTTGGCATGAAATCCGGCGGCGATTCGCAGTGCCCGTTCTGCCAGGACATGCCCTGGGTGCTGCGCAACGGACTGGGCTTTGCGGTGTATGACCGCACGCCCGTCAACCCGGGGCATCTGCTGCTCATTCCCTTTCGCCATGTAGCCGACTGGTTCGACTGCACCCCGCAGGAACATCAGGCGCTGCTCGAACTAGCTGCTCAAGGCCGCGCTCTGCTGCTGCGCGAGCACCGGCCGGATGGTTTCAACCTGGGCGTGAATTGCGGCCGTGCGGCCGGGCAGAGCATTTTCCATGTGCATCTGCACCTCATCCCGCGTTACGACGGCGACATGGACGAGCCGCTGGGCGGTGTGCGCGGCGTGATTCCGGCGCGGCAGAAGTATTGAGCGATTGCATTTCGAAGCAACCTTGAGCGCCCCGGACATTGACCCTGCGCATTTCATGGCCTAAATTCAAATCAACAAACGGCGATGGAGTTCGCCGTGCAATTGCCTCAATAGGGGTTTCGCCCCAGGCTGATGACTCCTACCCATGTTCCGGTTGACCTGCTGCCTGTGCAGCAGGCGCCGCCTTCAGGGAGGAGTCGCGGATGTTTACATCCCCATTGATCAGGAGTGTCTTGCCGCAGGCGCAAGACGGGGCTTCCGCCCAGCGCTTTCGGTCCGCGCAAAAACAACTCATGCTCCCGCTTTGTTCACAGCGCCTGTGTCTGCTGGTGCGTCGGTTCGTGCTTGCCAACATCTGAAAGGAGTTCCGTATGTCTTCGATCTCATCTTCTCTTCTTGGCCGGGTTGACGCGCGTCTGTCCCATCTTCCGCTGCCCTGCAGTGTGGTGCTGCCGGGCGGGCAGCGCGTGGGCCCGAGCAACGCGCAAATCGAAATGCGCCTGCGCGACAAGCGGGCGCTATGGCACATCACCACCGGGCAGATCGGCAAACTGGCTGAAGATTATGTCGAGGGGATGGTGGACATTCTGGGCAATCTGCGCGACCTCATGCGCATCGCCCCGGTGCTGCTCGACGACGACCCGCGCAACGAGCCTTCGGCCGCCACCGCGCGGATGTGGCACGGCTTGCGCCGCACCCTGTGGGAGCACAGCCACCACAGCCGCGAAAAGGATGCCGCGCAGATTCAGAGCCATTACGACGTGTCCGACGATTTTTATGCCCTGTGGCTCGACCCGCGCCGGGTGTATTCCTGCGCCTATTTCGCCGAGCCGTCGATGACCCTGGCGCAGGCGCAGGAAGCCAAGCTCGATCACATCTGCACCAAGCTCATGCTCAAGCCGGGCGAGCGCTTCATCGACATCGGCGCAGGGTGGGGCGGGCTGCTGCTGTGGGCCGCCGAGCACTACGGCGTGGACGCGACCGGCATCACCCTGTCGAAGAATCAATACAACCATGTGAACCGGCTGATCGTCGAAAAAGGCTTGCAGGGACGAGTGCGCATGTTGCTGCAGGACTACCGCGATGTGGACGAATCGCAGCCCTTCGACAAGGTCGCTTCGGTGGGCATGTGCGAACACGTCGGCCGCCCGAATCTGCCGCTGTATTTCAGCAAAATCCGCCGCCTGCTCAAGCCGGGCGGGCTGGTGATGAACCACGGCATCACCGCCGGCGGGGTGGACAACAGCCAGCTCGCCGGCGGCATGGGCGACTTCATCGAGAAGTACATCTTCCCGGGCGGGCAGCTCGTGCATGTCAGCGTAATGGCCGAGACCATGACGCGCGGCGGCCTGGAGCCGCTGGATTTCGAATGTCTGCGGCCGCATTACGCCAAAACGCTGTGGTACTGGGTCGATGCGCTCGAAGGCCATCTCGACGAAGCTCGCCGCGTGCTGGGCGAGCATGCGGAGAAGACCTTGCGCGCTTACCGGCTGTACCTCGC
The DNA here is from genome assembly GCF_900634595.1 of Thiomonas sp. OC7. Taxonomy (NCBI): domain Bacteria; kingdom Pseudomonadati; phylum Pseudomonadota; class Betaproteobacteria; order Burkholderiales; genus Thiomonas; species Thiomonas sp. OC7. The sequence continues at coordinate 3,807,782 of NZ_LR131953.1, forward strand.
GGGATCGGCCATGGGCTTTGAGCAGGGATGGATTTCGCTGTTCCAGATTCTTGGAAGCCGCCCGGATGGTGTGGTGGAAGACCGCATCGACTGCGACCGCCTGCTGCGGGCCCGGCAGTCCGAGTATCCGTTCAACCGTAGCTACCAGTATGCGGGCAAGACAAGCGCAGGCTCGGCAGTCGCGGAGAAGCCGCAAGTCGTTGCGGCGCCGGTCGAAGCGCAGACGGCGTAGTTGCGCGTCATTTTGCGAGTGCGGCGGCGCGGTTTCGCGCCGTCGATGTCCACCCTTCAAGGAGAGGCCATGCCTGCTTCAGACGCTCTTATTTCTTCGATTCGCGCGCAGGAAATTCTCGATTCCCGCGGCACGCCGACCGTCAAGGCCACGATCACGCTGCAGTCGGGGGCGCGCGCCTCGGCGGCGGTGCCTTCGGGGGTTTCCACCGGCAGCAACGAGGCGGTGGAACTGCGCGACGGCGACCCGAAGCGCTATTTCGGCAAAGGGGTGCGCAAGGTGATTGCTCACATCGAGGGCGAAATCGCCGAGGCGCTCAAAGGGCGGGATGTGTGCGATCAGGCCGCGATCGACGCGGCACTCATCGCCCTCGACGGCACGCCCAACAAGGCGCGTCTGGGCGCCAATGCGCTGCTGGCGGTGAGCATGGAGCGCGCGGGCTATCGGCCGGGAGAAGATATCGCCATTGCGCTCGACCCGGCCTCGACCTCGTTCTACAAAAATGGCCGCTACCACTTGAGCCGCAGCGGCAATCAGGTGCTCGACAGCCAGGAGATGGTCGAGCTGTATCAAGGTTGGCTCAACGTCTTTCCCATCGTCTCGATCGAAGACGGCCATGCCGAGGACGACTGGTCCGGCTTTGCTGCGATGACGCGCCAACTCGGCGGTCAGATTCAGATCGTCGGTGATGACAACTTTGTCACCAATACCCGCATCATCCAGCGCGGCATCGACGAAGGCACGGCCAATGCCTCGCTCATCAAGCTCAACCAGATCGGCACGGTGAGCGAAACCATCGCCGCGGTGCGTCTGTGCCAGAAAGTGGGCTGGGGCACGGTGATGTCGCACCGCAGCGGTGAGACCGAAGACGCCTTCCTGTCCGACTTTGCCGTGGCCGTGGGCGCGGGGCAGATGAAGTCGGGCGCAACGGCGCGCAGCGAGCGGCTGGCCAAGTACAACCGGCTGATGGAGATCGAAGCCGAATTGGGTGATCGGGCCGAGTTCGTCAACCCCTACCGTTGAGGTCTGGTATGACGGGTGCGCCGGGGTTTCACAGCATCGTCCATCCCACGCCGGAGCAGGAGGTCGCGCAGTCTCGCCCGGATCTGCGCGATGTGTTCCACGACCTGTTCTTAGAGGCGATTTTCATGGGGGCTTACGGCAGCTTTGCCCCGCGCGAAAAGCCGTCGCTCTATGTGGTCCATCAGGGAGATGACGAAGCACCCTATCGTGCCGAGGTGCTGGTTTTGCTGCAGGCGCTGTTCGGCACGCCCTTGCATGAGCTGAGCGTGGTGCAGTACCGTCAGGCCGTACTACGCGACCTGAAACAGGCGCCGCTGCTCAAGGGCATGCGGGCGTTTCAGCGCGGCATGCAAGAGTTTCGCGCCTCGCTGCGTCGCGCAGAAAAGGCGGATTACGCCGCTGAAGGACAGCGCTGGTTCGTGGACGCCGCCTTGATTTACGGCCATGCGCTGCAAGCCCTGCATCAGACGCTGGTCGGCGCCGATCTGCAGTCGCAGGCGCTGCAATCCTTGCAGGGTCATGTCGCCGACTTGCTGGTCTCGCCCGCGTACACCGCGCGCATGAAGGAAGCGCAGGCTTTGATCCAAGCGCTGGCGCAGGTGCGCTATGCCTTTCGCGTGGACGGCACCGCAGTCACCGTGCTGCAAGACCCGCAGGAGCCGGACTACAGCGCCACCATCGCCGATACTTTCGCGTGCTTTCGCCAGGGCGAGGTCAAAGACTACCGTGTGCAGTTCAACCCGGCTTCGCGGTTGAACCATGTGGAAGGGCAGATCCTCGACCGTGTCGCCCTGCTGCACCCGCAGGTGTTCGAGCGGCTGGCGCAGTTTCGCAGCGCGCAGGAAGGGTTTGCCGAGGCCCGCATCGTGCGGCTGGACCGCGAGCTGGCCTGGTATCTGTCTTGGATCGACTACACCCAGCGCCTCGAGCGCGCCGGACTGCCGCTGTGTTTTCCCACCCTCCACCTCGAACAGGGGCATATCGACGCCCGCGAGGCCTACGACATGGCGCTGGCCTGGCAATGCCTGGATTCGCAAAAGCCGGTGGTGTGCAACGACATGGCGCTGCAGGGCGACGAGCGCATGCTGGTGGTCACCGGCCCCAACCACGGCGGCAAGACCACACTGGCGCGCACCTTCGGCCAGTTGCACTACATCGCCTCGCTGGGTTTGACCGTGGCCGCGCGCAGCGCCAGCCTGTTGCTGCCCGACCAGATGTTCACCCACTTCGAGCGGGTCGAAGACATCAACAATCAGCGCGGCAAGCTGCAGGACGATCTGGTGCGCATGCACCGCATTCTGGCCGCGGCCACGCCGCACAGCCTGGTGCTGATGAACGAGATTTTTTCGTCCACCACGCTTGATGATGCGCTCTGGCTGGCGCGGCGCGTCATGGCGCGGCTCGCGGCCATCGGCGCGGCCTGCGTATTCGTCACCTTTCTCGACGAACTCTCCACTTTCGATGCGCACACCGTGAGCATGGTCGGCACGGTCGATGCTAAAGACGCGACCCTGCGCACCTTCAAAGTGGTGCGACGCGCCGCCGACGGCAAGTCTTACGCGCTGGCGCTGGCGCAGAAATTCGGCGTCACCCGGCAACAACTGCTTGAGCGTATTTCCCCATGAAAGCCCATCTGCTGTTTCCCGATCGTGACTTCGATCCCAAGGCCGATCCGCCGCCGCAATGGCCCGAGCTGGCGCAAGACCTGGAGGTCGATACCCTGCTGGGCGCCATGGCCGAGGGTGACGCTTTTTTGCTCGACGTGGCGGCGCGCACCCTCATGGCCGCCAGCGGCGCGGGAGATGCCCGCGTCATCTCCTATCGGCAGGCCGCATTGCAGGATGCGCTAGACCACCCCGAACAGGTGAGGGCGCTCTACGCGCTGGTGGTTGAAGCCATCGACAGCCGCAAGAAGCATCTGTTCGGCCTGGGGCTGTTCGGGCGTTATCCCAGTTTCAACCTGCGTGGCGCGGTCGAACTGCTGCAGACCTTTGTGCAATACCTGCGCCGCCTGCGCCAGCAGGCTGATGCGCTGAGCGGCAGCTTCCGCTCCGAGGCCTTCGGCACGCTGTTCGAAAGCCTCAAGCGCGACATCAGCGATGACTATTTCGACACGGTGCAGGAGCATCTGGAGACGCTGCGATTCCGGCATGGCGTGCTGCTCAGCTCGGGCCTTGGCCCGGGCAATGCGGGCAGCGGCTATGTGCTGCATGCGGGCAATGGCAGCCGTCCCGGCTGGCTGGTGCGGCTGCTGCACCAGGCCCCGCCGCAATACACCTTCCGCCTGGCCGAGCGCGACGAGGCGGGCGCGCAGGCGCTGTCTGAACTGGTCGATCGCGGCATCAACGACGTGGCCAACGCCATGGCGCAGGCCACCGATCATGTGCTGAGTTTCTTTGAGCTGCTGCGCGCCGAACTGGGCTTTTACGTCGCCTGCCTCAATCTGCAACAGCGGTTGGCGGCGCTGGACGTGCCGTTGTGCATCCCTACGTTCAAGCCGATCGGCGCCTTGCAATTGCGCACGCAGGCGCTGCGCGACCCCACTCTGGCACTCACCCTGCAACGCGCCCCAGTGGGCAATACGCTCGAGGCAAACGGCAAGAACCTGATCGCCGTGACCGGGGCGAACCAGGGCGGTAAGTCCACCTTTCTGCGCTCCGTCGGGCTGGCCCAGCTCATGCTGCACGCCGGCCTGTTCGTCGCGGCCGAATCGTATGACGGCGAGCTGGCCAGCGGTCTGTTCAGCCACTACAAGCGCGAGGAGGATGCTGCCATGCAGGGCGGCAAACTCGACGAAGAGCTCGACCGCATGAGCGTGATGGCCGATCAGATTCGCCCCGGCGCGCTCTGGCTGTCGAACGAATCGTTTGCCTCGACCAACGAACGCGAAGGCTCCGAACTGCTGCTGCAGGCGGTCGATGCGCTGCGTCAGCGCGGCATCAAGGTGGCGCTGGTTACGCACCTGTTCGACGCTGCAAGACGGCTGCAAGGCCAGAACGCCGATCAGGTGCTGATGCTGCGCGCGCAGCGCCGCGACGACGGCGGCCGCAGCTTCCGGCTCGAAGCGGGTGAGGCGCTACAGACCAGCTTCGGCGCCGATCTTTACGCCGAAGTCTTCGGGCCGGATGAATCCTGATCGTCCTGTCAATCGGCCTTGTCCGCTTGGCAATGGGCTTGAAGCAGGGACTGGGCGCGGGTACGCACGGCGTGCGCTGGATGCTGCTCAGCCAGCCGCTGCAACGCGGCTTTGAGCAGCGGGTCGCCCGCGGGCATCTCGGCCAGGCTATGCAGGATTTCCAGCCCCTCGATCACATCGCCGTCATGCTCCAGCGCACAGTCGGCCAGCGCCCCGATGGTGTGCGGATCGGCCTGTTTGCCCAGCGCGATGATGGCGCCCATGCGCGTTTCGCTCAGGGGATGATGCAGGGCGTGGATCAGGCGGTCGGGGTAGGGCGTGTGCCGCGCGTAATCGTCGAGGTTGGTGCCGCAGTCGGGGCAGACCTGGGCATCGAGCGGAATCTCGGCAAAGCACCAGGTGCAATACTGAAAAGCGCTGCGCTCGCCCATGAAAAACGCTCCAGGCCAGAACGCGATATGCGGGTCGACGACGTTGAATTTTCTCGGCTGAACTCGGCGCCTCATTGACAGCCGCACTGCGCCAACCAATAGACGATGTGGCCCGGCGGCACCATTTCCTGAATCCGCGGCAATACCGACTCGACCACCTCCGGCTCATCGAAAAACTCCAGTACCAGCGGCAGATGGACGTTAAGCCGCAGCAGGTCGTCGGCATGCACTTCGCCCTTGCTGCCGAAACCGGCCACGCCGCGAAACACGGTGACGCCGTGGACTTTGTGCTGTTCGTGCAGCAGCTTGAAGATCGAGCGCATCAGGTCGTGATGATCGGTGTCCTTGTCGCCCTCTTTGATATAGACGCGAACCATGGTGACGGATTTGGCGCTCATGCTGAGACTCCCATATTGCGTGACAGAAAGGCGCCGAAAATGGCTGCTGCGATCGACAGCACGACCGAGGCGCCGATATACAACCCGGCCTTCACCATCTCGCCGTTCTCGATCAGATTGAGCGATTCCAGCGAGAAGGTCGAGAAGGTGGTGTAAGCCCCGAGACCGCCGGTGAGAATGCCGGTGCGCAACTCAGGGCTGACGTTGATGCGCTCCAGGGTTTCGAAAAACAAAAAGCCCATCAGAAACGAACCGAGCACGTTGATCGACAGCGTGGCAAAAGGGAACGAGCGTCCCAGCATGCCCTGAACGACGATGCTCTGGCCGTAGCGCGCGAACGCGCCGATGATGGCGAAGAGGGCGATATACACATAAGTCATAGATAGATCCAACAAGGCGAAGACGAAAAGACTGCTGTGACATCAACACAGCCCAAAAGCGGGAAATACCGGCTCAGCCTGGCGTCCACACCAGCACCAAGCCGAAAATCACCAGCAACAACACGCCGATATAAGCCAGATAGACGTTCATCAGCCCGTTCTGCAGGAATCGCAATTTGCGCGCCAGCCATTGCACTGCCTGAACCGCAGGGTTGAACAGCAGCGGGCCGAACAGCGGCGCCTGCGAATAGTCGAACTGCAATTCTTTCAAGAAATAGGCCTTGCCCTCGAACTGCCGCGCCACCGCGTTTTGCGGACGGTAGATGAAGCTGTAGAACACCCGCAGCGCGTTGGAGAACGACAGCGCCGTGGTCGCCCCGGCGTGCGCGGCGTAGTCTTCGCCGCCGCACCACAGCGGCGCACGGCGCACGGCATAGCGGCGCCGCCCCCACACCAGGGCCAGCGGAATGAGGGCGAGCAAGGGCACGACGATCACCAGCATGGCCGGGGAGATGAAGGCGAACCCGGCCGACAGCGGCACCAGCAGCCAGTCGTGCGTCATCTGCTGCGGGGCTTGCGCGGCGGGCCAGGCCGAGGCGGCCATCTGCGGCAGCCAGAACACCAGGCTGACGGCGAACGCGGGCACGGCCAGGCCGGTGATGAGCACGGCTCCCCGTTGCAGCGAGGTGAGCGCGGTCTGGTGTTTGCGGTGCTGCGCGGCGTGTTCCTCGTTCTGCCCGAGCAGGCCGACGCCGAACAGCTTCACCATCGTCGCCAGCGCAATGGCCGCGGTCAGCGCCATGCCGGCACCAGCCAGCGCCAGGGCGATGCGCGAACCATCGGTCTTGAGGGTGAAGTCGTGGAACAGGCTTTGGAACAGATACCACTCGCTGACGAAACCCGCGGTGGGCGGCATGGCCGCCAGACTCATCGCGCCGAACACCGCGCCTAGACCGAGGGTGAGCGGCGCATGACGCAGGATGGCGCTTTGCCGCAAGTGATGGTCGCCCTGCAGCGCGGCGGCGGCATCGGCGCTGAGAAACAGCGTGCCCTTGGCCAGGCTGTGGCCCATGAGGTGCAGCATGCCCACCGTCCAGGCCAGGGCCGAGAGGGCGTCTTGTCCGCCGGCGCGGAAGATGAGAGCAGCCCCCAGCGCGGTGACGGCGACCCCGGCGTTTTCGGCGGAGGAGAAGGCGAGCAAGCGCCGCCAGTCGCTCTGCTGGAAGGCATAGAGAATCGCCAGAATGGCGGTGAACGTGCCTGCGGCCAGCACCACCACGCCGAACGCGGCCAGCCAGGGCGGATGGCCCATCCACTGCAGCAGCGCGCGGCCGAGGGCGAAGTAGGCCGCGTTCATCACCACCCCGGACATCAGCGCGCCGCTGGCGCCACTGCCGCTGCCGTAGGCGCCGGGGTACCACTCGTAAAACGGCAGCAGCCCGAGCTTGGCGCCGAAGCCCGCCAGCCACAGCAGGCCGAGGAAAAAGGCCGAAGCCACGCCCCACTGCGTCCATTGCAGCGCGTAGGTGCCGAAGGCCAGGCTTTGGCCCAGCATGAGCACGGCCAGCAGCAGCGCCACGCCGCCGACTTCGAGCAGCGCGAGCATGAACAGATTGTCGCGCCCGGCCTGCACGCTGCGATGGTCGGCCAGCAGCATGAGCGCGCCGCCGAAGCCCATCACTTCCCAGGCGATGAGAAAGCTCGCGCCGTCCTGCAAGCCATACACCCCGAGCGCCCCGAGCAGCGACAGCGCCGCACCAGCGGCCCAGCCACGGGCGTGCCCCGTGCCGCCAAGCAGGCTGGCAAAAAAGGCGGGCAGCAGCGCGGGCAGCATCAGCCACAGTGCGGCGGCATCGGGCTGAAACACCACTGGCGAGTTGCCCAACAGCAGCAAGGTCTGACTGGCGCCGCCGTCGGGCAGTCCCCACAGCGCGCCGAGCGCCGCCAACGCGCAGCCTGCCGCCAGCAGCAGACGGGGCAGGGCGGTGCCGATGAGCAGATCGGCGAGCAGGGCCAGCAACCAGGCCAGCACGGCCAGGCCGAAAGCGGTCAACGAGACGGAATCAGGCAGATTCATAAACGCCTCCGTGCACCCGCTGCGGACTGCGCCGCAGCAGCAATAGCAGGGCTTCGATCAGCGCCGCCGGATTGGGCGGGCAGCCGGGCAGCCACACGTCCACTGGCAGAATGCCGTCCAGCCCCTGGTGGCAGGCATAACCGCCGCCATTGGTGCCGCCGCCGGTGGCGCAAGTGCCGGCGGCCATGACCCAGCGCGGCTGCGGCATGGCCTCATAGGTGCGTAGCAGCGGCTCGCGCATGGCGGCAGTCACTGGGCCGGTGACCAGCAACAGGTCGGCAAACCGCGGCGAGGGTGTGAAAAAAACGCCCAGCCGGTGCAGGTTGTAGAAGGGGTTGAGCAGGGCCTGCAGCTCGCTTTCGCAACCGTTGCACGAACCGGCGTCCACATGGCGGATGTGCAGACTTTTGCCGAAACCTTTCATCGCTTGCGCGAGTTCGGCTTCTTTCGCGGCGTCGGGGTTCGTGGGGGCGGCTTGGGCGGGGTTGAGCAGATCGGCCTTGTCGCGCACGCCAAACGCCCAGTCGTGGCTGACGCTGAAAGCGCCTTCCGGGCAGACCTCGGTGCAGAGCTGGCAGCCGACGCAGCGGGCGTAGTCGAGCTGAATCGCGCCCGCATCGCTGCGCGTAATGGCCGAGGCCGGGCAGGCCGCGACGCAATCGCTGCAGCCGCTTTGCTCGCTGGAACAGCGCGCGGCATCGAAGCGCGGCAGGCCGAGAACGCCCTCCTGCCCGTCCGGGCCGGGGCGCTCGGGCCAGGGGGTGGTGGCGCGGCCTTTTTGAAGGCCAAACCAAGTCCATACAGGCATGGTGGCTCTCCTCTTTCAGCGGTCAGCGCCAGCGATGGACAGGCCGAAGCTGGCTTCGTTGATGGCGTAATCCATCATGTTGCTGTCCTCCACAGTGAATGGAAACACCCGCCAGTTCGAGAACGACGGCTCTTTGATTTTCACGCGCTGCAGCCGGGTGCGGTCTGCGCTGAGGTGCACGGCGTAAAGCAGACCGCCGCGCGTGGCCTCCACCCAGCCCAGCCCTTCGCCCTGCGGATCGGCGTCTTCCATCACGTCGAAGCGCAGCACCCCGCCCGGCTTGGTGCGGCCGATGGTCTGACGAATGATGGCCAGCGATTCGCGGATTTCTTCCATGCGCACCAGTGAGCGCGCGTGGGCGTCGCCGCCTTGCTGCACGGGCACGTTGAAACGCACTTTTTCGTAGTGGGCGTAGGGATGATCGCGGCGCAGATCGCGGTCCAGGTTGCTGGCGCGCTCGATCGGGCCGCAAGCGCCCTGGTCGAAGGCCACCTGGCGCTCCAAGCGGCCCGTGGTCATCAGCCGGTCGAGGTGGCTGCGAGTGTTTTCCAGGCGCTGCAGATAGCGGTCGATCTCGTCGTTGACGCTGTCGAGCGCCTTGTCCAGCCCGGTTATGTCGAGGTCGCGGCGCAGGCCGCCGGGGGTGATGAGCCCGCGCAGAAAGCGGCTGCCGGTGAGTCTGCCGTTGATCTGCTTCACCCTCTCTTCCAGCAGATGGCCTTCGGTCTCACCGACCTTGAGCGTGGTGGTCTTGGACAGATGGCCGAGGTAATGCAGATGGTTGTACAGACGCTCCAGCTCGGCCAGGACGACGCGCAGATAGCGGGCGCGCGGCGGTGGGCGCCAGCCCATGGCGCCCTCCACAGCCTGGGCAAATGCCAGCGCATGCGCCACCGAGTCGATACCGCTCACGCGCTCGGCCAGCACCGCGCCCGTCGCCAGCGTGGCGCCTTCAAAGCGCCCTTCCATCGCCCGGTGCTTGTAGAACAGCCGCGGGTGATAGTGCAGGATGCCTTCGCCGATGTAGAAAAACAAAAACTGCGCCGACTCCACAATGTCGGCCCGCACCGGGCCGAAAGGCAGACGCTGGATGTCCGGCCCCTGCACCTGCGGCACGATGGGCGGCAGCGGCGCATAGTCTCTTGCCGGGGCCGCGGGGTCGAAGCCAGACGCCAGGGGCGCCGGATCGCGCGGCTCGCCCTCGTGCAAAACCAGCGGGTTCGGCTCGGGATGACCTTCGAAGCGCAGGCCGTACAAGTCCATCATCTCGCGTTCGTACCAACCCAGCAGCGGCAGCTTGTTGGCCAGCGAGGGCAGGGTTCGGTCATCGGACCTGACGCGCCAGATCTTGTAGGGCTGGTTCGCGCCCTGGCTGAGCAAACCGTCGGGCCGCCCCAAGGTTTGCTCGCCCCCTTGGGGGGCAGGCGCCGCTTGCGGCGCCGTGGGGGCGCTACTGACGTAGATCACTTCCATGTCGCCCTCGGCGCAGCCACAGGCGTAGGCCATCTGCATGCGGCCGTGGGCGCTGGGCGTATCGCCCAGTTCGGTGAGCAGGCTGTCGGCCGCCGTCGGCAATTCGGCGGGGCTCAGGCGGGTGGTGTCGCAAAAACGCATGTCACACCCCTCCCAGTTGCGTGGCGATGCCGGCCAGATGATTCCAGATCGGCGGAAGCCACCACAGGCCGAGCAGCAGGATGGCGGCCAGCGCCACCACCATCGGCGCCACATGCACGAATTTCAATTTCAGATGCGGCGCATGGTCGGGGCGCGGGCCGAAGAACATGGCGCGGAAGTGATTGAGAAAGCCGATGAATATGACGATGAGCAGCACCGCCATCAGCCAAACCGCCCAGGGGTTGGCGCTCTGCATGCCGCCGCGCAGAATGGACAGCTCTGAAAGAAACAGCCCGAACGGCGGCGCGCCGGTGATGGCCACCGCCCCGGCCAGCCATATGGCGCCGCTGCGCGGAAAAAAGCGCAGCACGCGGCGAATCTTGGCGATCTCCTTGCTCTCATAAGCGTGCATCATGTTGCCAGCGCCGAAAAACACCAGCGATTTGGTCAGCGAGTGGTTGAGCATGTGATAGAGCGCGCCGATCACCCCCAGCGGGCCGCCGAAGCCGAAGCCCAGCGCGATCACGCCCATATGCTCCATACTCGAATACGCCGCCAGCCGTTTGACGATGGTTTGGCGGCTGATGAACAGCGCCGCCACCAGCAGGCTGAAGGCGCCCAGCACGACCAAGGCGGTGCGCGCCATCGTTTCAATGGACGTGGCTTGCAGAATGTGCAGATAGCGCACGATGCCCAGCATGGCGCAGTTGAGCAGCGCGCCGGAGAGCATGGCCGAGACAGGCGCCGGGCCTTCGCTGTGCGCATCCGGCAGCCAGGTGTGCATGGGTACCAGGCCCACCTTGGTGCCGAAACCCACCAGCACCAGCAGGAAAGAAAGCATCAGCAGCAAGGGCTCGGCCTTGGGGGCGATGGCGGCGAGATTGGCCCAGGTCATGTCGTACACCGGGCCGAGGATGAAGGTGCCGGCCCAGTAAAACAGCACCGTGCCCAGCAGCGCCAAACCCAGCCCGGCGGAGACGATGACGATGTACTTCCACGCCGCCTCGATGCTTTCGGGCGCGCGTTGAAAGCCCACCAGAAAGGCGCTGACTATTGTTGTGAGGTCGATGGCGATCCAGTACAGGCCCGGATTGTTCTGCGCCGGGGCGAAGAACATGGTCAGCGCGAACGCCGCAAACAACGAATAGAAGCGGTGCAGCCGCGCCTCTTCGCCGTGCATCCAGCGCATATAGCCGATGGCGTACACGCTGGCCAGCAGGTACACGATGGCCAGGCAGAGCATCACCCACACGCCGAAGGTGTCGAGCAGCAGGTAATGGTTCAGCGTGGTGATGGGCTGACTTGGCGTGGCGATGAGCAACACGACGACCAGCACGAAATCGATGATGGCCGCGGCGAGGTTGAGCGCCTCGGCCACGCGGCTGCGACGCGACACCCAGCTCCCCGCCATCGCCAGCGCGGTGACGATCCAGATGGCATACAAGACGTTCCAGATCATCGCCTCACCCCACCAGCCTTGTGAGTTCGCGGCTGCTCGTGGTGCCCACTTCCTTGTGCAGGAAACGAATCAGCATGCCGAAGGTCGAGACGACGATCAGCAAGTCGAACAGAATCACCATTTCCAGCAGCAGGGGCATGCCCGGCACCAGAATCTGCGAGCCGAGAAAGATGCCGTTCTCGATCACCAGCAGCCCGAGGATGGAACTCACCGCCTCCGCCCGCAGCACCAGCATGAGAAAGCCGATGAGTTTGAGCGAGAACATGGCGGTGAGCGCGAGCACCGCGATGTTGTCCACCAGATTCATACGCACGCCCAGCTTGTGCGCAAGCGCATAGGAAAACAGCACCAAAAAGCCGCCCAGCACGATGCTCGACGCCGGTTGCAGCAGCGGCGTGAATTCGCGGTTCTGTCCCAGGCCGTTGACGATACGCACCAGCAGATAGGGCAGCAGCGTGCCGCGAAACAGCGCGGTAAGCGCGGCGATGAAGATCAACTCCGGGTAATGCCCGCTGATGCCGATGGCCGCCGACAGCGCCGCGATCACCCACGATTCTGCGGCGAACGCCAGAATGTGGTTCTTGATCCAGTGCGAGCCCAGCATGACGAACGCCAGGATGAGCGCGACGATGGTCAGCAGGCTGAAGAGCGAAGCCTGCACGCCGCCGAGGTGGAAGATCAGCATGGTTGGCCCCTCACACCTGCCGCGCCACGATGGCGAGAATCGCCATCAGGAAAGAGAGCGCCAGCGGCTCCTGATAGCGGTAGAAGCGCAGGCGCGACTGCGCCGTATCGACAAACACCATGATGAGCGCGACCGCCGCCCATTTGGCCAGCAGCGCAAGGGTGGCGCCCAGAATGCCCAGCGCCGTGCCCTGGATGGACAGCCCCCAGGGAATGGTCAGCACGTTGAGAAAAATGGTGTAGAGAATGGCCTGCTTCATCCACGAAGCCCACTTCAGCAGCGCCAGCAGTGGGCCGGAGTATTCGAGGATGCGCGCCTCGCCGATCATGTAGATCTCGTAGTGGATGCTCGAATGGATGGGCAGGCGCTCGGTTTCCACCGTCAGCAAAATGAAAAAGGCCGCAACCAGGAATAAGTGCGCCGGGCTCCAGAACACCGCCGGGCTGGCCACCAGCAGATGGTTGACCACGAAGGGCAGCATGGCCTGCGCCAGCAGGGTGATGCCGACGAACACCATGATCAGCGTGGGCTCGGCCAGGATGGAGAGCATGGCCTCGCGGCTCGACCCCAGTCCGCCGTAGGGATGGCCGCTGTCCAGCCCGGCGAGCAGGATGGCGAAGCCACCCAAGGTGAGGATGAGACCGCCGCCGAGAATGTCGCCCATGTCGGAGAGCGGCAGCGGATAGTTGGTCAGCACCGGGATGAGAATGGGCACCGTGAGCATGGCCGAGAACGCCACGATAGGCGCGGCCCAGAAAATCCACGAAGCCGTTTGCGGCACCACGATCTCTTTGCGCAGCAGCTTGAACAGATCGCGGTAAGGCTGAAAGAGGCTGGGGCCGCGGCCGCGCTGCACCTTCTCTTCCATCGTGACGATGAAACCGTGAAGCAAGGGCGAGAGCAACACAATGGCCAGTACCTGGCACACTTGCTGCAAGATGACGTCACCGCGCATAGCTCCTCCCTGTCGTGAAACGCAAGCGATTGCATGGCTTGCGGCAGGTAGGAGTCATTAGCTTGGGGGCAGCCCCACGCGGTTTTGGCGAACTCCATCGCCTTAATGGTTGCTGTGCAGTCTAGGAGTTCAAACCGAAAAGGGTCAAGCTGACATCCGTTTCAAAACGCAAATCGGACGACCAAACTTTACCCCAGCGAGATGGCTGAATGATGCGGTCACAACCTCGCCACTGGCAATGCTGGGCCGCAGGCGCTACAAACTTAGAAATACACGCGGGAGACGACGCATGAACCGTAACGGCAACACCACACAGCAGTTGATCGAACCCAGCGAGGGCAACCGGATCGAGACCGACTCGTTCGGTCCCATCGAAGTCTCCGAGGCGCATCTGTGGGGGGCGCAGACGCAGCGTTCGCTGCAGCATTTCGCCATTTCCACCGAGCAGATGCCGCGCGAGTTCATCCGCGCCCTGGCGCTGGTCAAGCGGGCCTGCGCCGGCGTGAATGCCGAGTTGGGCAAACTCGATCTGCGTACCGCGCAGGCCATCATCGAGGCGGCCGACGAGGTCATTGCCGAACGCTATCCTGACGAGTTTCCGCTGGCGGTCTGGCAGACCGGCTCGGGCACGCAGACCAATATGAATATGAACGAGGTGCTGGCCAACCGCGCCTCGGTGCTGCTGGGCGGTGGCGTGGGTCTGGCACGCAGCGTGCATCCCAACGATCAGGTCAATATGGGGCAGTCGTCGAATGACATTTTCCCCACGGCCATGCATGTGGCCGCCGCTGCGCAGACCGTGCAATATCTGCTGCCCGCACTCATCGCCCTGCGCACCACCCTGCAGACCAAGGCGGAATCTTTCGCCGACATCGTCAAAATCGGCCGCACCCATTTGCAGGACGCCACGCCTCTCACCCTCGGGCAGGAATTTTCGGGCTACGTCGCCCAACTCGATCTGGCAAGGCGCGCCGTCGACGCCGCGCTGGGGCCGGTCTATGCACTGGCCGTGGGTGGCACCGCGGTGGGCACCGGGCTCAACACCCATGCGTCGTTCGGCGTGCGCGTGGCCACCGAGTTGGCGCGGCAGACCGGGCTGCCGTTCACCAGCGCCGAGAACAAGTTCGCCGCGCTCGCCGGGCATGAGGCGCTGGTGTTCCTGCACGGCGCGCTCAAAACGCTCGCGACGGCACTGATGAAAATCGCCAATGACGTGCGCTGGCTGGCTTCCGGCCCGCGCAGCGGATTGGGCGAGATTCGCATCCCCGAGAACGAGCCGGGCAGTTCCATCATGCCGGGCAAGGTCAACCCCACGCAGTGCGAGGCGCTCACCATGGTGTGCGCGCAGGTGTTCGGCAACGATGTGGCGATCAATATCGGCGGGGCTTCGGGCAATTTCGAGCTCAATGTATTCAAGCCGCTGATCGCGCACAACGTGCTGCAAAGCCTGCGGCTGCTGGCCGATGCGATGAACAGCTTCGATCATCATCTGGCGCGCGGCATCGAGGCCGACCGGGCGCGCATCACCGAGTTGATGCAGCGTTCGCTGATGCTCGTTACCGCGCTGGCGCCGCACATCGGCTACGACCAGGCGGCGGCCATTGCCAAATCGGCCCACCACAGCGGCAGCACCCTGCGCGAAGCAGCGCTGGCCTCGGGGCTGGTGAGTGCGGAAGACTACGACCGCTGGGTGCGGCCGCAGGACATGGTGAGAACCAGTTGACGCGGCGCTTACTCGCCGAGGAAATGCCGCGCGTAGCGCCGGTTGACCTGGCTCAGACGCAGCAGTAAGGCGAAATCGGCCACGCCGAAGTCCGGGTCCCAGGCGGGCGCGCCGCACACTTTGGCGCCGACACGCAGATAACCCTTGAGCAGCGGCGGCGGCTCCACCGCGAGGTCTTGCCGCAGGTGCTGCACCGGCAGGGCGAGACGCGGGTGCACCCGGTCTTCGATCGCGGCCAGATGGCTTTTCTGCAGTTGCGCCCAGAGGCTGGCGGCGGTATGTCCGCCGCAACGCATCGACATGCTGGCGCAGCCGATCAGCGCATCGAGCCCGTGGCGTTGCATATAGTTGGCGATGCCGCCCCAAAGCGCCATGATGACGGCGCCGCTGCGATAGTCGCGGTGCACGCAGGAGCGACCGATTTCAAGCAGGCGGGGCTTGAGGTGATACAGGCGGGTGAGATCGAATTCGGTTTCGGTGTAGAGCGTACCCACGCGCTTGGCCTGATGCGGGGGCAGGGCGCGGTAGGTGCCGATCAGGCGTCCGTCGCCGTCGCGTACCAGCAGGTGGTCGCAGTAGGCGTCGAACAGATCGATGTCGAGGCCGGGCTCGGGCGTTTTGATCTGCGCGCCCATTTCTTCGACGAACACCTTGTAGCGCAGGCGCTGCGCCTCGCGCACTTCATCGCCATGACGCGCCCAGGCAACGCTGAGACTCTGCGAGGCTTGTCCGGCTGCGGCGTTCAGGCCCGCCGCGTTGTGCTCAGTGCGCCTGTCCAGCGGACGCGCTTGTTCGTCGTCGAACATGGTCTTTCCTCCATATCGGATAGGAGCCCCCAGGGCAGGGCTAGGCCCAGCCCGCCCCCCGTGGGGGTCAAGAAAACTTGGGGTGGCCCTGCGTTTTCTTGAGTGAAAGATAAGAACGCGCCGTGACAGTTCAGTGAAGGTCTCGTGAATTTGGTGTGACAGTGCAAGCAAGCTGACGAGTTGTGAGCAGGGCCTCAATCGCCCAGCAAATCCGCGCTGACGCAGGCGCGCAGACTGCGCTGGATGCCGACTTCGCGGCTGCGTTCCACCGCCCAGAGCAGGCCGCTTTTGCGCAATGAGAACTGCTGGTCGCAGCCGGTGATCCAGTAAAGCCCGGCGCGGCCGAGGATGGGTTGATGGCCCACAAGCACGAGCGCACCGCCTTCGCGCGGAAATTCGGACACCACCGAGAGCAGTTCCTCCATCGACGATTCCGGGCGCAGGCGCGGGTCGATCACCGGATAGTCGTTGAGATGCTGCGCAGTCTGGCGCGCGCGCTGGGCGGGGCTGGAAATCACCGTCCAGGGTTTGGGCAACTGCGATTTGATCCAGCCGGCGACCTGGGCCGCGTCGCGTCGGCCTTGCTTGGTGAGGTTGCGGCGCAGATCGACCTCGTCGCCCTGCGCTGAGCCCGCGGCGTCTTCGGCCTCGGCGTGTCGCCAGAAAATAACGTGGAAATTCGGCATGTTAGACAGGGAAGTGAGTGTCATTTCAATCCTTGAAGGATACATGGCAAAAATGTCATCTCACTGTAAACCACACTGAAACACTCAGTATGCGTTACATCACAAGGCTCAAAATCGGAAATAAATCAATGCTGCATCACGGCGAGAAAGACCGGAATGGAGAAGGCGCCGAGTACGGTGGACAGGCTGACCAAGCCGGCCACGTAGGGGCCGTCACCGCCCATGCGGGCCGCCAGCACGTAGGCGCTCGAAGCGGTGGGCATGGCGGCGAACAGCACCAGCACCAAGGCCTGCAGCGGCGGCAGTGCAAACGCCCAAGCCAGCGCCATCGCAGACAGGGGCAGCAGCAGGTGCCGGATGCTCAAAAACCACAGGCCCACCGGCAATTCCCGGTGCAGGCCGCGCCATTGCAGACCGGCGCCCACGGTCATCAGCCCTAGTGCGATGGAGGCATGGCCGAGCCGATCCAGCGCGGGCACGATGGGCTCGGGCAGCGACAGGCCGAGGCTGTGCACCGTCAGCCCGGCCACGGTGGCGATGAGCAGGGGGTTGCGCAACAGTTCGCGCCAGACATTGCTTTGCGCATGACGCGCCAGCGCCCACACCGCCGCGACATTGCACAGCGGCACCCCTACGGCGATGAGCACCGCGACCAAAGACACCGCGGGCGGGCCGCCCACCCGATCGGCGACGGCCAGGGCAATGTAGGAATTGAAGCGAAAGGCGGTCTGCACGCCGCTGGCCACGCAACGTCGGTCGGCCTTGCGCGACCAGAAGGCCAGATACGACAGGCCGATGCCGATGAGCAGCATGGCCGCTCCCGCGATGACGAAGTCCCGCGTGTCGCCCAGACTGGCATGGCCGCGGCTGGTGGTGGAAAACAGCAGAGCCGGAAACAGCACGAAATACACCAGCCGTTCCACCCCGTCCCACACGTTGCGTTTGAGCGCGGTGAAGCGCACGAGCAGCAGCCCCAGCACGATCAGGATGAAGTCCGGCAGCAGGAGCAGGGCGTCGTGCAGCATGGGGTGGGGTCAGAGGCAGCACAGGTGCGGCAGCCCACGACGGCGGGAGCCGCACCGATTTTCAAAGCCGCGAGTCGCGTCCTTCGCCGGGGTCGGAGAATTCGTCTGCGACTTCGGTGGGGCGGCGCTGCACCAGCACCTTGTCGATGCGCTTGCCGTCCATATCGACGATCTCGAAAGTCCAGTCGCCCCACTGCACGATGTCGCCAGTGGCCGGCAGCCGTGCGAGCAGTAGCATGAGCATGCCCGATAGGGTGTTGTAGCGCTGCTTTTCCTCGTCGGGCAGACGGGCCAGGCCCAGGCGGGTCTTGAGGTCTTCCACGGTGATGAGGCCGTCCATCAGCCAAGAGCCGTCTTCGCGCTGTATCGCCCAGGGTTCTTCGGACGGATGCGACTTGAACTCGCCTGCAATGGCCTCCATCAAGTCCTGCACGGTCACGATGCCCATGGTCTGGCCGTATTCGTCGATCACCACGGCGGTGTGCTCGGGACTCTGGCGGAAGGTCTGCAGCAGCTCCAGCCCGGTCAGGCTTTCGGGTACGAAGGTCGCGGGTACGGCGGCCTTGCTCAGATCGTCGATACCCTCGCGGCGGATGAAACGGCCCAGCAAATCCTTGGTCGAGACGATGCCGACCACTTCCTCCAACCCGCGTTTGACCAGCGGAAAGCGCGAATGCGTCGACTGCGCGATTTTGTTCAGGTTTTCGCTCAGCGGCTGATCGACGTCGAGATATTCGATCTCGTTGCGCGGCGTCATCAGCGAGGCGATCTGCCGGTCGTCGAGGCGGAACACATTGCGCACCATCTCGTGCTCCTGCTCCTCGATCACCCCGGCGTCCGAGCCTTCTTCGAGCACCTCGTTGATCTCGGCCTCGGTCATCTGCGGCATGGTGTTGTGGCGCACGCGCAGCAAGGTCAGCAGCAGGTCGGTGGAAATGGACAGCAGCTTGACGAAGGGCGCCGCGCCGCGGGCGATCCAGGTCATGGGCCGCGCCATCACCATGGCGATGCGCTCGGGCGCGAGTTGCCCAAGCCGCTTGGGCACCAGCTCGCCAATGACGATGGAGGCGAAGGTGATGATCAGCACCACGATGGCCGTGGCCGACACCCCGGCAAACTTGGGCAGCAGACCCAGCGAGATCAGCCAGTTGGCCACCGGCTCGGAAAACGCCGCTTCGCCCAAAATACCGTTGAGCACACTGATGGAGGTGATGCCGATCTGCACCGTGGACAGCAGCCTCGTGGGCTGCTCGGACAGATGCAGCGCGGTGCGGGCGTTTTCATTGCCGGCCTCCGCCAGCGCGGTCAGGCGAGCTCGGCGCGCCGTGACCAGTGCGATCTCCGACATGGCGAACAGACCATTGAGCAGAATTAGACCGAACAGAATCAGCACTTCCATGACGGGCGCTCCAGAGCGGACGAAACACGGAAAAAAGCAGTCGCCTGTGCAGCGGTCCAGCGAAGATGCAAAGAGGCACAGGGCAAGATCGGGCAGGCGGGGCGGCGGGTGCGCAAGGGCTGCGCAGAGCGCTGGGCGGTGGTTGCAAACCCGGCACAGAGCTTAGGGAACAAAGGGCCGGGTAACAAAGACGCAGGGTCAGGATCCAAGGAGTGGGTGTCGGAGCGGGCTGGCATTCGGCCTATGCTTCACGTTGGTTTGCGCAGCGGGCTGATCGCCCACGCAAACCCGCAAAACAAGATCCAAACATCGCGGAGCCCATTCCATGTCGAGTCAACAAGAGCCCCAATTAGACCAAAAACCCCAGTCGCCCTCCGAAATGCAACATTTGTCTACCCGTTTGCAACATCACCCGTATCAACCTCCAGCCGGTTTTGGTGCGGTGGAGCCCGGCGTGCACCATGCCTCCACCGTGATCTTCCCGGATGTGGCGACCATGCGCGCGCGCGACTGGCGCAGCAAGGCCGGTTATACCTACGGGCTGCACGGCACCCCCACCACGTTCATCCTGGAAGAGCGTCTGGCCGCGCTCGATGGCGGGCGCCACTGCGTGCTCTGCCCCTCGGGTCTTTCGGCCATCGCCTTGGTCGATCTCGCTTTGTTGAAGCAAGGCGACACGGTGCTGTTGCCGGGCAATGTGTACGGCCCGAGCCGCGAACTGGCCGAGCGCTTTCTCGGGGCCTGGGGCATTCAGCACCAAATCTACGAAGCCACTTGCACCCCTGAAGAACTCGCCAAGCTGATCACGCCGCAAACCAAGCTCCTCTGGCTGGAAGCGCCCGGTTCGGTGACCATGGAAATGCCCGATCTGCGCGGACTCATTGCCGTGGCACGGCAGCACGGCCTCCACACCGCCATCGACGCCACCTGGGCTGCCGGCATCGCGCTGCAGCCCTTCGATCTCGGCGTGGATGTGGTGATGCAGGCCCTTACCAAATACCAAAGCGGCGGCGCCGACCTGCTCATGGGCAGCGTGACCACCCGCGACGATGCCCTGCACGAACGCCTGCTGCTCACCCACATGCGGCTCGGCTTGGGCGTGGGCGCAGACGACGTCGCCCGCGTGCTGCGCGGCCTGCATACCCTGCCGCTGCGCTATGCCGCGCACGACGCCAGCGCGCGGCGCATCGCGTTGTGGATGCAAGACCAGCCCCAGGTGGCGCAGGTGCTCCACCCGGCGCTGCCCGGCAGCCCCGGCCACGCGCACTGGCAGCGCGACTGCACCGCCGCCGCCGGGTTGTTCAGCGTGGTGTTCGATGCGCGCTACACCGCCGCTCAGGTCGATGCCTTCGTCGACGCCTTGCAGCTCTTCAAGATCGGCTATTCCTGGGGCGGCCCGGTCAGCCTGGCCGTGCCCTACGACGTGCAACTGATGCGCCCGTCGACCCACTGGTCACACGCTGGCGGTCTGGTGCGACTGGCCATCGGCCTCGAAGACCCGCAAGACCTGATCGACGACTTGCGGCAAGCGATGCAACAAATGTTCTAAGCGTTGTCACCCAACAGCGCCCAAACTCCGTTGAGGCTGCATAACCTAACTTTACGGGGAACCCATCATGTTTCGGCTAAGTCTGTTGATGAGCGGCGCAGTGTTGTTGTCACTACTGGGTGGTTGCGCTGTCGTGCCGCCGTCCTATTCCACGGCGTATGCGCCTGCGCAGCAGCCGAGCGATCAGCAACCTGTTTATCAGCAGCCGGGCTACGCACCGTATGCCCAGCCGGGGTATGCCGGGGCTTATGCGTCGGCGCCGCCCGAGTATGCGCAGCAACCGGCCTATGTGCAGCAGCCTGCCTACGCGGCGCAGCCGGGCTACGCACCCGCGCCTGTGGCGCAATCGGCTTTGCCGGGCGCAGCGCTGGGGGCGGTGGCGGGCGGGTTGATCGGTTCGCGCTTCGGTGCGGGCAATGGCCGTACGGCCATGGCGGCCACGGGCGCGGCGCTGGGCGCGGTGGTGGGGGCCAATGCGGCCAATCCCTATGCCACGCAGATCACGCCGGGTACGGTGATCGGCGGGGTGGTCGGCGGGCTGGTGGGATCACGCTTCGGCCACGGCAATGGCAAGACGGCGGCGGCAGCGCTGGGCGCGGCAGTGGGGGCGATGGCGGGATCGCAGTATCCGGCAGTCAGCCTGCCGTGATGCCGCCGTAATGCGGCTTTGAGGCCCGTTTATTCGAACCAGTGCAGCAGACTGTCGAGGCCGCCATGGTCGATGGCGGCGGTGGCGGCTTCGCGTACCTTGGGTTTGGCGTGGTAAGCCACGCTGAAGCCCACCGCATTCATCATGGGCAGGTCGTTGGCGCCGTCGCCGATCACCAGCACTTCGCCGGGATCGCAGCCCAGGTCGTCGCAGAAGGCGAGCACGGCCTTTTTCTTGGCTTCGCCGTCGATGATGTCGCCGATGAGTGTGCCGTCGAGCGCCTCGCCCTTCACGCCCAGCACATTGGCGGCCACGCGGTCGAAGCCTAGGCGCTGCTTGAGCCGGTCGGTGAAGTGGGTGAAGCCGCCGGTGACGAGCTGGGTTTTCAGTCCGGCGGCCTTGGCGGCGGACAGCAGGGTTTCGGCGCCGGGGTTCAGGCGCAGGGTGTCGGTGTAGAGCTTGTCGAGTGAGGCAAGCGGCACCCAGGAGAGTAGGGCCACGCGCTGGCGCAGGCTGGTGGCGTAGTCGGCGATCTCGCCGCGCATGGCGGCGGCGGTGATGGCGGCGATCTCGTCTTTCTTGCCGACGGCGGCGCCGATTTCGTCGACGGTCTCGATGTTGATCAGCGTGGAGTCCATGTCCATCGCCAGCAGCTTGAAATCACCCAGATGCAACCCGGCGGGCACGATGGCCCAGTCGATATGGTGCTCGCGGCAATAGGCATCGAGTGCGCGGCGCATGCCGGGGCCTGCTGCACGAATATCCCGCAGCCGCGCGCCGTTGTGGCCGCTGTTGGGGCCGTGATCGTCGGCAAATTTTTCCAGACTGATCGGCGCGGCGATGTGGCAGAGATGATCGAGGTTTTCTTGCGAGAGCGGGGCGGTGTGGCGCTGAATGACGAGGTGGTACATGGTGTGTGCGTGTGCGGATGCGATAGGGCTGTTGGGAGGTTTGCGTCGGACTTTACGCCAGCGCCTCAGGCAATCGCCACCTCGGTCCGCGGCGCGCCGAGTTGCTTGAGGGTGTCGCGGATGAACTGGGCGCGCTGCGTGGCGTCTTTCGTCGGGCGTTCGATCCGCAGTCGGTCGTTGCCGGTGAGCTTGATGTGGCGGTTCTTCTGGATGAGGTCGATGATGCGGGCGGCGTCCACCGGGGCGTCCTTGCGGAAGTGCAGGATGGCCACTTCTTCGGCCGCGTCGATCTTGGTGATGCCGTAGCTCTGCGCAATCAGCCGCAGGCGGTGCGTGTCCACCAGCGCCTGCGCGGGCGGCGGCAGGCGGCCGAAGCGATCGACGATTTCCTCGGCCACGCTGTCGAGCTGGGCGCTGGTGGCGGCGCTGGCCAGACGCTTGTAGAGCGATAGCCGGGCATGCACGTCGCCGCAATAGTCGTTGGGCAGCAGGGCGGGCACATGAAGATTGATCTCGGTGGTCACGCCCAGCGGGTTGAGCAGGTCGGGCTCGCGGCCTGCGCGCAGCGCCTTCACGGCCTCGCTCAGCATGTCGTTGTAGAGCTGGAAGCCGATCTCCTGCATATTGCCCGATTGCTGCTCGCCCAGCACTTCGCCGGCGCCGCGAATCTCCAGGTCGTGCATGGCGAGATAGAAGCCCGAGCCCAGTTCTTCCATCTGTTGAATGGCTTCGAGCCGCTGTCCGGCCTGCTTGGTCAGGCTCTGCACATCGGGCACCAGTAGATAGGCGTAGGCCTGATGATGCGAACGCCCGACGCGGCCGCGCAGCTGGTGCAGCTGCGCCAGGCCGAACTTATCTGCCCGCGCCATGACGATGGTGTTGGCGCTGGGTACGTCGATGCCGGTTTCGATAATGGTGGTGCACAGCAGAATATTGAAGCGCTGGGCGTGGAAGTCGCGCATCACCCGTTCCAGATCGCGCTCGTGCATCTGGCCGTGGGCGATTTCGATGCGCGCTTCGGGCACCAGTTCTTCGAGCTGGCGACGGCGGTTTTCGATGGTCTCGACTTCGTTGTGCAGGAAGTACACCTGACCGCCGCGCTTAATTTCGCGCAGGATGGCCTCGCGCATCACCGCGCCGCTTTCGCTGCGCACGAAGGTCTTGATCGCCAGGCGCTTTTGCGGCGCGGTGGCGATCACGCTCAGATCGCGCAGCCCTTCGAGCGCCATGCCCAGGGTGCGCGGAATGGGCGTGGCGGTGAGCGTGAGCAAATCGACCGAGGCGCGCATGGCCTTGAGCGCCTCTTTGTGGCGCACGCCGAAGCGGTGCTCCTCATCGACGATGACCAGGCCGAGCCGGTCGAACTTGACCGTGGGCGACAGCAACTTATGGGTGCCGATGACGATGTCCACCGTGCCGCGCGCCAAGCCGTCGAGCGCGGCGCTGATCTCCTTGGTGCTGCGAAAGCGCGACATCTCGGCAATGCGCACCGGCCAGTCGGCGAAGCGGTTGCGAAAGGTCTCGCAGTGCTGCTCGGCGAGCAGGGTGGTGGGGGCCAGCACGGCCACCTGCTTGCCGCCCATCACCGCCACGAACGCAGCGCGCAGCGCGACTTCGGTCTTGCCGAAGCCGACGTCGCCGCAGACCAGGCGATCCATCGGCTTGGGGGAGATCATGTCCTGCACCACCGCATGGATGGCCGCGGCCTGATCGGGCGTCTCCTCGAAACCGAAACTCGCGGCGAAGGCTTCATAGTCCTGCGGCGAGTAGCGGAAGGCATGGCCCTGATGCGCGGCGCGGCGGGCGTAGATGTTGAGCAGCTCGGCGGCGGCGTCGCGCACCTGTTCGGCGGCTTTGCGCCGGGCCTTGTCCCACTGGCCCGAGCCGAGGGTGTGCAGCGGCGCGTCTTCCTGCGCCGCGCCGCTGTAGCGGCCGATGAGATGCAGTTGCGACACAGGCACGTACAGCACCGCATCGTTCGCATAGACCAGATGCAGAAACTCCGCGGGGCCGTCGCCCAGATCGAGCTCGGCCAGGCCCTGATAGCGGCCGATGCCGTGGTTGGCATGCACCACCGGGTCGCCGGGCTGCAGCTCGGCGAGGTCGTGGATTAGGGCATCGACATTGCTGGCCTGCTCTTGCTTGCGGCGCCTGCGCTGGGCCGGGTTGAGGGCGAACAGCTCGGTCTCGGTGAGCACGGCCAAGCGGTCGGCGGGCAGCGCGAAGCCCCGCGCCAGCGGCCCGACGGCCAGGGCGAAGCCGGTGGTGCCCTGTACGAATTCGTCCCAGCTCTCCGCGGGCTGGGCCGACAAGCCGGACTCCTGCAACAGCTCGCGCAGGGTTTCGCGGCGGCCGGCGGATTCGGCCAGCAGCAGCGCGCGTCGGTGTTGCGGGCGGCCCTCTTCCAACCATTGCGCCAGGCGCGCCAGTGGGCGGGTGGCGCGGCGGTCGGCGCTGATGTCGGGTAGCTCGGCGCTGGTGGGTTTGTCGGTCTGCGGCGCATCGGCCTTGGGCCGCAGCGCAAGCTGGGCGAGGGGTTTGATGCGGCTGAAGAACGCTTCTTCACTGAGGAAGAGCTGGTCGGGAGCGAGGGCAGGGCGCTCCGGGTCGTGCCGCAACAGGCGGTGGCGCTCCTGCGTATCGGCCCAGAACTTCTGGATGGCGGTAGCAATGTCGCCGTGCAGCACCACGCGGGTACGTTCGCCCAGATAGTCGGGCAGAGTGGCGGTGTGCTCGAAGAACAGCGGCAGGTAGTACTCGATGCCGGGCCCGGCTACGCCGCTTCCCATGTCCTTGTAGAGCGGGCTGCGGCTGGGGTCGCCCTCGAACACCTCGCGCCAGCGGGCGCGAAAGCGCTTCTGCGCCGCATCGTCGAGCGGAAATTCGCGGCCCGGCAGCAGCCGCACCTCCTTGACCGGGTAGAGGCTGCGCTGGGTGTCGGGGTCGAAGGCCTGGATGGCGTCGATGGTGTCGCCGAACAGATCGACGCGGTAGGGCACGGGCGAGCCCATGGGATGCAGGTCGATGAGACCGCCGCGCACCGCGTATTCGCCCGGGGCCATCACCTGGCTGACGTGGTTGTACCCGGCCAGAACGAGCTGGGCGCGCAGCGCGGCATCGTTGAGCGCTTCGCCCTGGCGGAAATCGAAGGTGTAGGCCGCGAGGAACTCGGGCGGGGCCAGCCGCTGGATGGCGGTGTTGGCCGGGGCGATGACCACGTCGATCTGCTGGTTGTGGATGGCCCAGAGGGTGGCCAGCCGCTCGGAGATCAGATCCTGGTGCGGTGAAAAGCTGTCGTAAGGCAGGGTTTCCCAGTCGGGCAGCAGACCGACGCGCAACTGCGGGGCGAACCACTGCAACTCGCCGAGCAGGCGCTGGGCATCGGCTGCGCCTGCGGTGACGACGAGCCAGGGCGCGGCGTCATCGCGCGGCGCGCACAACTCGGCCAGCAGCAGGGCATCGGCACTTCCGGCGGGAAGCGGCCAGCTCACACGCTGGCCGGGCTTGAGCGCGGGCACTTGGGCGCGCAGGGCATGGACAATAGACATTGTTCAAATTTTCGCCCAAAGTCGTGGGCGCCCGTGTGTCTTGATGCAAATACCGCCCGCTTCTCCCGCTCGACCCTCCCGTTGCCATGCCGTGATTCCGAGCGCGGGCAGCGGTTCGCGCCTGCCTGGCGATGCACCCAAGCAATACCGGCGTCTGCTGGGCGAGTCGGTGGTGCAGCACACGGTGCGGGCTTTTCTGCAGACGCCGCGCATCGCCTCGGTATCGGTGGTGATGCAGGAGGGCGACGTCTGGGTGGCCGACGCCTTGCAGCCCGATCCCCGGCTGCATCTGGTGCCACGCGGCGGCGCGACTCGGGCGCACAGCGTGCTCGGCGGGCTGGAGGCCTTGTTAGACGCGGGCGCGGCGCATGACGACTGGGCGCTGGTGCATGACGCCGCGCGCTGCTGCATTACCCCCGAGCTGATCGACCGCCTGATCGACGCTTGCCTGGAGGATGACGTCGGCGGCCTGCTGGCGCTGCCCCTGCCCGATACCCTCAAGGTCGCCGATTCCGCAGGCCGCGTGGCCTGCACCGAGCCGCGCGAGGGCCGTTGGCTGGCGCAGACGCCGCAGATGTTCCGCATCGGCGCGCTGCGCGAGGCGCTGCGGGCGGCGATTGAAGCTAACGCGCCCCCGCCGCCGGGCCGCCCCAAGGCGGGGGCAGCCCCCTCGGGGGGCAGCGACCGCGTAGCGGGAGCGTGGGGGCAACAATTCGCGCCGCCGGGCCGCCCCAAGGCGGGGGCAGCCCCCTCGGGGGGCAGCGAGCGCGCAGCGGGAGCGTGGGGGCAACAATCCCCACCTACGGACGAAGCTGGCGCGATGGAGCGCCAGGGCGCGCGACCGCTGCTCGTGCCTGGCGCGTCGTGGAATTTCAAGATCACCTATCCCCCCGACCTCGAACTCGCGCAGGCCTTGCTTGCCGCGCGCGCAGGAGTATCGACATGACGCAAATCCGTATCGGCGAGGGCTATGACGTCCACGCTCTCGTTCCCGGCCGCAAACTCATCATCGGCGGCGTGACCATCCCCCATCCCCTCGGCCTGCTCGGCCATTCCGATGCCGACGTGTTGCTGCACGCCATCACCGATGCCTTGCTGGGCGCGGCCGGGCTGGGCGACATCGGCCAGCATTTCCCCGATACCGACGCGCGCTACCAGGGCGCAGATTCGGGCGAACTGCTGCGGCAGGCGCGCCAGAGCGTGCTGGCACAGGGCTGGGCGATCGGCAATGTGGACTGCACCGTGATCGCGCAGGCGCCCAAGCTCGCACCGTATCGCGACGCCATCCGCCAGCGCATCGCCGCGCTGCTGGAACTGGACGCGGCGCAGGTCAACGTCAAAGGCAAGACCACCGAGCGTCTGGGCTTTGTCGGCCGGGGCGAAGGCATCGCCGCCAGCGCGGTGTGCCTGCTGCAGCGCGATTGACGAACGCCACCGAACAAGGACCGAACCATGCACAAGTCTCGTTTCATTCACCGCATCGCCTTGGCTTTTTTACTGGCCAGTTCCAGCGCGGCCTGGGCCGCGCAGCCCGAGGTCAATACCGGCCTGCCGCTGGTGCGCCTGCAGATCGGCGGCCACACCCTCACCGCCGAAGTGGCTTCTACCCCCGAGCAGCAGCAGACCGGGCTGATGAACCGCCGCAGTCTGCCGAGGAATCACGGCATGCTGTTCGTGTTCGCTCAGTCTCAGCCGGTGTGCATGTGGATGAAAAACACGCTCATTGCCCTGTCGGTCGCCTTCATCACCACGGATGGCCACATTGTCAATATCGCCGACATGCAGCCGCAGACCGAAGACGTGCACTGCGGCCAGACCGATGTGCGCTATGCGCTGGAAACCCCGCTGCACTGGTTTGCGCAGCACGGCATCCGGCCGGGTGCGCGCGTGCTGGGGCTGCCCGCAGCAAGCCGCTGACGCGATACAAGCGGTGACAACTGCGTGCGGTGCAGTTGTCACCGGGCAGGCAGGACTTTCGTTGATTCGACACGGCCGCCATTGTTCTCGTCGAATTTCAAAGGAAGTCCATCATGCATTCTTTTCTGCATCACTCTCAAGAAAACGCCGGGCCGCCCCAAGTTTTCTTGTCCACCTCGCAGCTTGCAAGCTGCTCGGATTCGGCTCCGTCCAAGCTGCCGCAGGGCAGCTTGGAGCCGCGGGCCTCGTCCCCCGGGGGGGGCGGGTCGGCGAGCCGACCCTGGGGGCGCTCTCAAGCAAACGCCGGGCACTGGAAGCGGTTGGCGTTCGGTCTGCTGGCTGCCAGCGCCTTGCTCACCGCGCCGCTGGCCATGGCCGAAACACCCTGGCAGGCCGCCCATCCGGCGCGTGCTGAAGTGCTCCAACGCGCCAATCATCTCGATCACCGCATTGCCTATGCAAGGTGGACCGGCGCCCTCGCGCCCTGGCGGGCCGCCGCGCTGCAACACCAGGTGGCGCAGGTGCGCTGGCGGCAGAACATGCTGGCGCGACGTCAGGGCGGCGCGCTGGTGCGTTCCCAGTATTGGGCGCTGAACCGTCAGGAAGACGCCATCAGCCGGGAGATCGCACCATGACGCGCGCCATGAAAGCCTTGGGACAAGCCGCACGCTCGCGCCGCCTGCAACTGGTTTCAGCGGCGGTCGCAGGGAGTCTGCTGCTCGGCGGGTGTTATGTGGCGCCTCTTGCCCCGGCGCGGGTTTCCGGTGCGGTGATCGTGCGGCCGGAGGGCGGCGGCTGCTGGCATCACGGCTGGCGCGGCCCCTACGGCGCCTGGCATCCCGGTCATTGGGGCGTGTGCGGCTGAACGGAGCGTCGATCATGGAACATCGTTTGCACGCGGCCGGGCGGCTTTCGCGCCGCCGTTTCATCGGGGGGCTTGGCGTTGCGGGGCTGGGCTTGTGGGGTTTGGCGCCGGCTGCCCTGTCGCAAAACTTGCAGGCCGCTGGCGAGGCTGGCCCTGCCGGACTGGACGCCGCTGCGCAGGTCAGCCCGGTGACCTTTCTCGACCGCGTGAGCTGGGGCGCCAGTGCGGAGCAACTGCAGGCGCTGTCCCGCCTGGGCGCCACGGCCTATCTGGACCTGCAACTGCGCGTTCAGCCCAATGCAGCGCTGCCGTCCGATCTGGCGGCGCAGCTAGCCACCTTGCCGGTGAATCAGCCGCTCGAAGCGCTCATTCCGCCCATCATGCGTGAACAACGCGCCTTGTTCCAGGCCCGCAAGAATGACCCGCAGGCCGCTGCCGACACCGAGGCCCGGCTGAAGGCGCTCAACCGCTTCAAATATGCGCTGGCGCAACAGGCCGCGGCGCAACAGGTGTGGCTCGGTCTGTACGCCCCCAATGCCCTGCAGCAGCGGCTGAGCTGGTTCTGGCTGAATCATTTCAATGTGTTCCGTGGTGGCAATATCGGCCCGATGATGGGCGATTACACCCAGCGCGTCATCGCCCCGCACGCGCTGGGGCGCTTCCGTGATTTGCTGCGCGCCACGATGTTTTCGCCGCAGATGCTGCTTTACTTGAACAACGCGCAAAACGCCCGTGGCCATGTGAACGAAAACTATGCGCGCGAAGTCATGGAACTGCACACCCTGGGCGTAGGTAGCGGCTATACCCAGACCGATGTGACCAACCTCGCCCGCGCACTCACCGGCCTGGGCGTCGACCTGATGGACCAGCCCGTGCGGGTGCGCCCGGCCCTGCGCGCCGATGTGTGGCGGCAGGGACTGGTGGTGTTCAACCCCGCGCGGCACGACCCCGACCCCAAGACGGTGCTGGGCTACACCCTGCAAGGCCACGGCCTGGAAGAGATCGACGAGGTCATCACCCTGCTGGCCGACCACCCCGCCACGGCGCGCCACATCAGCACGCAACTGGCGCAGTACTTCGTCGCCGATCCCGCTCCGCCCGCTCTGGTCGATGTCATGGTGCGGCGCTGGCAGACCAGCGGCGGGCAGATGGCCGAAGTGCTGCGCGCGATGTTCACCAGCGCGGCGTTCATCGCCAGTCTGCGCCAGCCGCAGTTCAAAGACCCGATGCGCTATGTGCTGTCGGCGCTGCGCGCCACTCTGGGGGACGAACCGATTCGCAACCCGCAGCCGGTGCTCGGCATGCTGGCCCGCCTGGGCGAGCCGCTGTTCGGACGCCAGACGCCCGACGGCTACCCGCTGAACGCCAGCGCCTGGGACGGCTCGGGCCAGCTCACCGCGCGCTTCGAAGTGGCGCGGCAGATCGGCAGTGGCGCACCGGCGATGTTCGAGCCGCCGCCTGCCTTCCTGCGGCAGAGCGCGCCGCAGGTGACCGCAGAACCTGACGAAGCAATGGCCGCGATGACGGCTTCCCAAGCCGCGCCCAAGCCGCCCCTCCGTCCCCCGCCCGATCTCGCGCGCAGCCCGGTCTATCTCGCCCAGCAAAACCAGCTCAGCATCGCCACCTTGCGCGCGCTGGCGCAGGCCAACGACCGCCTGCGCTGGAACACGCTGTGGCTCTCATCGCCCGAATTCATGAACGCGTGAATGCCCCCCGAAGCCTCGCCGCACTCGGCTCTCCCCCCAGGGGCGAGAAATTCTTGGTGCGGCCCGGTGAATTGCTCAGGAGAAACTGCCATGCAACGCCGCCATTTCTTGCAAACCGCCACCGCCGCCGCGCTGGCCGCGCCGATGACCCGCCTGTGGGCCGCGCCCGCCGCACAGGGGCAGCCCAAGTTCGTGCTGGTGTTTCTGCGCGGCGCGTATGACGCCACCAATCTGCTCGTGCCCCATGCCAACAGCTTTTACTACGAGTCGCGCCCGCATATCGCCGTGCCCCGGCCGGGGGAGGGCGCCGACGCGTCCATCGCGCTGAATGCCGACTGGGCGCTGCATCCGGCGCTGCGCGAATCCCTGCTGCCGCTGTGGCAGGCCGGGCAACTGGCTTTCGTGCCCTTTGCCGGCACGCGCGATCTGACCCGCAGCCACTTCGAAACGCAAGATCACATCGAACTCGGCCAGGGCCCGCAGACGCGCAATTTCAACGACGGCTTTCTCAACCGTCTGGTGCAGCAGCTGGGCGCGCGCGCCCAGCCCATGGCCTTTACCGCGCAGCTGCCGCTTTCGCTGCGCGGCGCCCAGCGCGTGCCCAATCTCGCCATCGCCCAAGCTGGGCACACCGGCATAGACGACCGCCAGCGCGCGCTGATCGAAAGCATGTGGAACGGCTCGTCGCAGGGCGCGGCGGTGCGTGAAGGCTTCGCTGTGCACCAGACCGTCGCCGACGATATGCAGGCCTCCGGCTGGCAGGCCGAGATGGTGGCCGCCAGCCGCGGCGCGGTCGCGCCCAAGGGCTTCGTCGCCGAGGCCGTGCGCATCGGCGGATTGATGCGCGACAGCTTCAACGTCGGTTTCATCGACGTGGGCGGCTGGGACACCCATGTCAACGAAGCCACCGACAACGGCGCAAAAGGCCAGCTTGCCGACAAACTCGCCGCGCTCGGCCAGGGGCTGGCCGGCATGGCGCAGGCGCTGGGCCCCGCCTGGCAGCAGACCACTGTAGTCGTACTCAGCGAGTTTGGCCGCACCTTCCGCGAAAACGGCAATCGCGGCACCGATCACGGCCACGGCACCGTGTACTGGGTGTTGGGCGGCGCAGTGCGGGGCGGGCGCATCGCGGGTGAGCAGATCGTGCAATCGCCCTCCACCCTCAACCAGAACCGCGACGACCCGGTGCTGACCGACTACCGCGACTTGCTCGGCGGCCTGTTCCAGCGGCAGTGGGGGCTGAGGCCATCGCAGATTCAGACCATTTTTCCGGGGGCACGGCCAGTCGATCTGCGGCTGGTGTGAGGGGCGCTCGTCGCCCAAAAAGAAAAGCCCGCACAGCGGGCTTTTCTGCGACACGGGTTCGGGCGCGATCAGCCGAAGTTCTTTTCGGCGAAGTCCCAGTTGGCCAGGTGGTCGAGGAAGGTGGTGACAAAGTCGGGGCGACGGTTGCGGAAGTCGATGTAGTAGGCATGTTCCCAAACGTCGATGGTCAGCAGGGCCTTGTCGGCGGTGGTCAGCGGGGTCTGACCGTTGGCGGTGTTGACAATGTCCACGCTGCCGTCGGCCTTTTTCACCAGCCAGGTCCAGCCCGAGCCGAAGTTGCCGACGGCCGACTTGTGAAAGGCTTCCTTGAACGCGGCGTAGCTGCCCCATTTGGCGTTGATGGCCGCAGCCAGCGCGCCCTTGGGTTCACCGCCGCCGCCCGCTTTCAGACAGTTCCAGAAGAAGGTGTGGTTCCACACCTGGGCGCTGTTGTTGAACAGGCCGCCGCTGGATTTTTTGATGATGTCTTCCAACGACATGTTCTCGAACTCGGTGCCCTTGATCAGGTTGTTGGTGTTATTGACATAAGCCTGATGGTGCTTGCCGTGGTGGTATTCCAGCGTTTCGCGCGACATATGCGGCGCGAGCGCGTCGGGGGCAAAGGGCAGGGGGGGGAGTTCGTGTTGCATGGGCTTCTCCTTGAGTGAGTGGCGGTTGCATAAATCAAACCAAGGCCATTCTAGGAACAGCCGTTTGACTTTGCTCACTCAAGGAAACGCAGGGCCGCCCCAAGTTTCCTTGTCCACCTCGCAGCTTGCAAGCTGCTCGGATTCGGCTCCGTCCAAGCTGCCGCAGGGCAGCTTGGAGCCGCGGGCCTCATCCCCCGCGGGGGACGGGTCGGCGAGCCGACCCTGGGGGCGCTCAATTCGGCGGGATGTCTGCTTCGAGAGGATGGGGCTGCGCGTCGATGCGGCCGATGTCGATCCGCACCGCGCGTTGCGCGTCGGCCAGCAGCAGGGGCTGCTGTGGCGCGAGTTGCGTGAGGTCGCGCAGCACTTGGCCGTTCGCGTTCATGCCCAGCAGGTAGCCGCGCGCGAGGGTGGCGCGCGGGCTGAGGAGTTGCAGGTGCTGCGCGGCCCGGTCAAGGCGGAGCTGGCTGTTGGAAATCTGGCGCGACAGCGCTTCTGGCAGGCTGCGCTCGCATCGGTTCAGGCGCTCGCGTTCCCGGGGCGCGCGCTGGCGCAGCGCATGGGCCAGGCGGTGCTGTAAGAGTTGCAGCCGTTGCGCATGCAGCCTCGGCAGGTCGTTCAAGGCCTGCCGCAGTCGCCACTGCAACTGCGCGAGGTGGCGCTGCGGTGCGGCCAGCAGCGCGGCAGGTTGCGGCCAGCGCAGGGCGAGGCGGTCGCAGCGCTGCTGTTCGCGCTGCAGATGGCGGCTGAGTGCACTGCTGGCGCGGTGCGCGGTATGGGTGAGCGCGTCGAGCAAAGCGGCCTGGGCGGGCACGCCGAGTTCGGCGGCGGCGGTGGGAGTGGGCGCACGCAGATCGGCGACGAAATCGGCCAGGGTGAAGTCGGTCTCGTGGCCCACGCCGCTGATCACCGGCAGGGTGCTGGCGGCAATCGCCCGGGTCAGCGCCTCGTCGTTGAAGGCCCAGAGATCGTCGAGACTGCCGCCGCCGCGTACCAGCAGAATGAGATCGACTTCGCGCCGCGCCTGTGCGCGCTGCAGGGCGGCGAGCAGCTCGCCGGGCGCCGCGGCCCCCTGCACGCTGGCGGGATAGACCACGACGCGCACATGGGGGCTGCGCCGCCGCAGGGTGGTGAGCACGTCGCGCAGGGCTGCGGCCTGTAGCGAGGTGATCACGCCCACGGCTTGCGGCAGGGCCGGCAGCGGGCGTTTGCGCTCGGGGTCGAACAGGCCCTCGATTTGCAGTTTGGCCTTGAGGCGCAAAAAAGCTTCGAGCAGCGCGCCCTCGCCGTCGGGCTGCACGCTCTCAACAATGAGTTGCAGGTCGCCGCGGGGTTCGTAAATCGCCACGGTGGCGCGCAGCCGCACGCTCATGCCGTCGCGCAGCGCGGTGGCGGCAGAGCCTGCGCGCTGGCGGAACCAGACGCAGCGCAGTTGCGCCGTGCCGTCCTTGAGGTTGAAGTACTGGTGGCCGCTTGCGGCCCGAACCAGGCCCGAGATTTCGCCACGCACGCTCAGGCTGTTGAAGCGGGCGTTGAGGGCATCCGAGAAGGCCTGAACCAGAGTAGAAACTGTCCACACCAGGACGCCGTTAGTTGAAGTTTTCAAGGTGGATATCGAGTCGCCAGGTGCGAAACGTCAAGAGGATGTGCACACTTTGCCTGCAGATGCTTTCGCTGCCAGAATGCGCCCGAAGGTAACGTGCTTGCATGCCAAGTTATTGAAAAACAATGAGAAGTTATTGATTAAAAAAGCGTCACATTAAGCCGGGTGCTTGATTTTGCGCGATTTGGCGCCGCCGTTCAGCGCTTTCCCACAGAGTTGTCCACAGAAAGGCGGGATAACTTTCGAAGCCCGCGATCTTGACTCTTGACCGGCGCCCGCTGTTTCATTGTCCGCCACTTCTCTGACCCGGCATAATGCGGCGCTGAAGGATCGTGCGTGGCGGATTGGGCACGCACGGCGACTGATTTTGCAGCGCAAAGACGCAAAGGAAAAAGACCCATGTTGCAGATGGTGGAAGCCGCAGGCTGGCCGATCTGGCCGTTGATTCTGTGCTCGATTGTGGCCCTCGCGGTGATTTTCGAACGGCTGGCCTCGCTGCGTCGCGCTCGCATTCTGCCGACCAAATTGCTGGACGAGGCGCTGAATGTGTCGGCCAAGCAACTGCCGGCGGCCGATGTGATCGACAAGCTCGAACAGAACTCGCCGCTGGGCGCCGTGCTGGCCAGCGGGTTCCGCTCGGTGGCGCGGCCGCATGCCAGCGCGGCGGGGCTGCAGGAAGACTTGGAAAACGCCGGGAGGAATCAGGTCTATCGGCTGCAGAAGTATCTCAACGCGCTGGCCACCGTGGCCTCTGCGGCGCCTTTGCTCGGTCTGCTGGGTACGGTGGTGGGCATGATCGAGATTTTCGGCTCGCAGTCCACGGCCGGAACCGATCCGACGGTGCTGGCGCATGGCATTTCGGTGGCGCTTTACAACACGGCGCTTGGGCTGATCGTGGCGGTGCCCTCGCTGATTTTCTACCGTTACTTCCGCAGCCGCGTGGACGACTACACGGTCGAACTCGAGCAGGCCGCGCGGCGTCTGGCCACGCATCTGCAAAGCTATCTGCCGCGCCGCTGAAATGAACCGCGCCTCCGACCTGCGCCGCTTGCCATGAATTTCAAACGCCAGACCACGGAAGATCCCGAGGTCAACCTCATTCCGCTGATCGATGTGTTGCTGGTCATTCTGATTTTTCTGATGATCAGCACCACCTATTCCAAGTTCACCGAGCTGAAGATCACTCTGCCCACGGCCGACGCCGAGAAGTTGCAGAACCATCCTCAGGAAATCATCGTGGCCGTCAGCAGCGGCGGCGAGTACGCGGTGAACAAGCAGTTGCTCCCCAGCCGCACGGTGAGTGCGCTGACCCAGTCGCTACTCGATGCGTCCAAAGGCAAGGCCGACACCATGGTGGTGATCAGCGCCGACGCCCAGGCCACGCAGCAATCGGTGGTGAATGTGATGGAGGCCGCGCGCGCCGCAGGCTTGAGCCGCCTGACCTTCGCCACGCAGAAGTCTCCCGGTTCCTGATGGCGCAACCCGCTGGGCCGAGCGGCTGGCCGGACTGGTGGGTGCGCCGCAGCCTGCTGAGTTGGGCGCTGTGGCCGCTCTCCCGGTTGTTCGCGCTGCTGAGCGCCGGTCGCCGCAGCCTGTATCGCGCGGGTGTGCTGCGTGCTGAGCGCGTGGGCGTGCCGGTGGTCGTGGTGGGCAACCTCACTGTGGGCGGCGCGGGCAAGACGCCGCTGATCGCCGAGCTGGCGCGCGGCTTGCAGCAGGCGGGCTGGCGGCCGGGGATCGTTTCTCGCGGGTATGGTCGCCGCTCAGCCGACGACGCTCCATTGCGCGTGGACGCGCAGAGCGATCCGGCAGAGTGTGGCGACGAGCCCGTGCTGCTGGCCCGCTTGACCGGCTGCCCGGTGATGGTCGGACGGCGGCGCGCTCAGGCCGCGCTCGCCCTGCGGGCCGCCTGGCCCGATGTGGATGTGATTCTGAGCGACGACGGCCTGCAGCATCTGGCGCTGGCTCGCGATATCGAACTGGTGGTGGTCGATCAGCGCCTTTGGGGCAATGGCTGGCTGCTGCCTGCCGGGCCGCTGCGCGAATCGCCCGGCAGACGGCGCGACGCTACGCTCGGCCCCGAGGCGGCGCTGCAGCAGGTGTCCGGCGGGGGGCGGCACTTCGCGCTGGTGCGCAGCCCGGGCGACATCACGCATCCGGTTAGTGGGCAAACGCTCAGCGCTGCGCAGTTCGTGCAGCGCTTTGGCGTGAAACCGCTGAGCGCGGTAGCCGGAATCGGTCACCCGGGGCAGTTTTTTGCCATGCTGCAAGCTCTCGGGCTGACGGTGCAGACCCGGGCGCTGGGCGACCATCAGCCTCTGAGCACCGATGCACTGGCCGGTCTGCCGCCAGACGGCCCCATTCTGCTGACGGAAAAGGACGCCATAAAATCGGCTCATCTGCCGCCTGTTTTGCGCGAGCGTCTCTGGGTTGTCGGCCTGCGGCTGCAACTGCCCGCCGACCTGCTGCCCTGGTTGCACCAACAATTGGAGAAAGCCCGTGGACTCCCGACTTCTTGACCTGCTCGTCTGCCCCATCTGCAAAGGGTCGCTGCAATTCGACGCCGCCGCGCAGGAGCTGATCTGCCCGCGCGACAAGCTGGCTTACCCGGTGCGCGACGACATTCCGCTGATGCTGGTCGATCTCGCCCGCGACATGACCCTGCCCGCCGACGCAACGCCGAGTCCGTCCCACACCACCACTGCCGAACCGGCGGCCTGAGCATGGCGGCTGCGTTCTGGGTGCTCATACCGGCCCGGCTGGCTTCCACGCGCCTGCCCAACAAGCCCCTGGCGGACATTGCCGGGGCGCCGATGGTGGTGCGCGTGGCGCAGCGCGTGGCGCATAGCGGCGCGCAGGAAGTGGTGGTGGCCTGTGACAGCCCGTTGATTGCGCAGGCCTGTGCGGCGCACGGCGTTCGCGCCGTTCTCACCCGCGAAGATCACGCCAGCGGCACCGACCGGCTGGCCGAGGCGGCCGATTCGCTGGGTCTGCCCGAAGACGCCATCTTGGTCAATGTGCAGGGCGACGAGCCGCTGATCGACCCCAAGTTGCCCGCGGCCTGCGCGGCCTTGCTGCAGCGCACTCCGCAAATCCCGATGGCGACCTGCGCGCATGCCATCACCGAAGCGGCCGAGATTTTCAACCCGAATGTGGTGAAAGTCGTGCTCGATGCGCAGGGCAGGGCTCTGTATTTTTCGCGCGCGCCGATTCCGTGGCAGCGCGACGCCTACACGGCGGGTTCAGGCGGATGGACAATGCAGGGGCAGCCCCCGCATCCGGTCTATCGTCACATCGGGCTGTACGCTTATCGCCACCGTTTTCTGCGCGATTACGCCAAGCTGGCCCCAGCGCCGCTGGAACAGGCCGAAGCGCTGGAGCAATTGCGCGTACTCTGGCACGGGCACCCCATTGCGGTGCATGTGACCGAACAGGCGCCCGGCCCCGGGGTCGACACGCTGGCCGATCTGGAGCGCGTGCGGGCGATGTGGCTTGAGCACTGAACAGGACGCCGAGTCAGCGCCTTGGCAGAGCGGTCTGCTATTCTGAAATGTGCGTTTTTACGATTGAGAGACCTTCATGCGATTGATACTTTTGGGTGCACCGGGCGCGGGCAAGGGCACGCAAGCCGCCTTCATCACCGAGCGCTTCGGCATCCCCCAGATTTCCACCGGAGACATGCTGCGCGCCGCGGTGAAGGCCGGTACGCCGCTGGGCCAGCAGGCACAGAAAATCATGGAAGCGGGCGCCTTGGTACCCGACGAGATCATGCTGGGCGTGGTGCGTGAGCGCCTGTCGGCGCCCGACTGCGCCAAGGGTTTTCTGCTCGACGGCTTTCCGCGCACCATCGCCCAGGCCGAAGGTCTGGAGAAAGCGGGAATCGGCATCGACGTAGTGCTTGAATTCGACGTGCCCGACGCCGACATCATCGAGCGCTTGAGCGGCCGCCGGGTTCACCCGGCCTCAGGACGTACCTATCACCTGACCTTCAATCCCCCCAAGACGGCTGGAGTGGACGACCTCACCGGCGAGCCGCTGGTGCAGCGCGCCGACGATCAGGAAGACACGGTGCGCAAACGCCTGGACGTCTATCACGCCCAGACCCTGCCGCTGGTGAAGTTCTACGCCGAGCGCATGGCCCAGCCCGGCGCGCCGCGTCTGGTCACCATTTCCGGGGTCGGGCCGGTGGCCGAAGTGCAGCAGCGCATCTTCGCCGCATTGCAGGGCTGAACGGACGGAGCGCCTTATGCAACTCTCTGGACACAGCGCGATCATCAGCGGCGGCGCATCGGGTCTGGGCCGCGCTACCGCCGCCTTGCTCGCGTCACGGGGCATGCGGGTGCTCATCGCCGATCTGCAAGAAGACGCCGGGCGAGCGACGGCGGAGGAGATCGGCTGCCAGTTCATGCGCTGCGATGTGACGCAGGCAGGCGACGTGGAAGCGGCGGTGCAAGCCGCCAACGCGCTGGCCCCGCTGCGGGTGGCGGTGAGCTGCGCCGGCATCGCCCCGGCTGCGCGCACGCTGGGCAAGCAAGGCCCCCATGCCCTGGAGCTTTTCCAGCGGGTGATCAACATCAATCTGGTTGGCAGCTTCAACCTCGCCCGCCTTGCCGCCGCCGCGATGGCGCAGCAGCCGCCGCTGGAAGATGGCGAGCGCGGCGTGATCGTCAACACCGCCTCGGTGGCGGCGTTCGACGGGCAGATCGGGCAAGTGGCCTACGCCGCGTCCAAGGCCGGCATCGCCGGCATGACCCTGCCGCTGGCGCGCGATCTCTCGCGGGACGGTATCCGCGTCATGACCATCGCGCCCGGTATTTTCGAGACGCCGATGCTCATGGGCATGCCTGCCGAGGTGCAGACTGCGCTGGGACAGATGGTGCCGTTTCCGCAGCGTCTGGGACGGCCCGAGGAATACGCGGCCCTGGTCGAATCCATCCTCACCAACCGCATGCTCAATGGCGAAGTCATCCGGCTCGATGGCGCTATTCGCATGCAGCCCAAGTAGTCTCGCCCGATCCAGCCGTTTCGCGGCCGCCGCCCCAGCCGCCACGATGACGACGACCGATCCATGCAGCAACGCATTCCGCCCGGTTTCATTCAGGATCTGCTCGCCCGCGCCGACATCGTCGAGGTCGTGGGCCAGTATGTCGAGCTGAAAAAGACCGGTACCAACTACAAGGGCCTGTGCCCCTTCCACGGCGAGAAGACGCCCTCGTTCACCGTGAGTGCGAGCAAGCAGTTCTATCACTGCTTCGGTTGCGGCGCGCATGGCACGGCTATCGGCTTCCTGATGGAGCACGCGGGCATGGGCTTCGTCGATGCGGTCAAGGAACTGGCCGGGCGCTACGGCATGACCGTGCCCGAGCCCGATCTCGACCCGCAGCAACTCCGCCAGCTCCAACAGCAGCGCAGTCTGCAGGCCACGCTCGTCGACGCCCTGCAGACGGCCGACGGTTTTTATCAGCACCGCCTGCGGCATAGCGAACGGGCGAAGAACTACCTCATCGCCCGTGGCTTGCAAGGCCAGGTCGCCAAAAAATTTGGCCTGGGCTACGCCCCGGACGATTGGCAGCCTTTGGTCGGCGCGTTCGCGAATTACAACGCCGATGCCCTGGTGCAGTCCGGCCTGGTGGTGGCCCGTGACGCGGCCGGCGACACCCTCGATCCGCAAGCCGAGTCGTTTGCCTCGGCGCAGCGTCGATACGACCGGCTGCGCGACCGCATCACCTTTCCGATTCGCAATCTGCGCGGCGAAGTCATCGGCTTTGGCGGACGCATCATCGACCAGGGTGAACCGAAATACCTCAACTCGCCGGAAACCGCGGTGTTCCACAAAGGCGAGGAACTGTACGGCCTGTTCGAAGCCCGCAGCGCCATTTCGCGCGCGGGCTATGCGCTGGTGGTCGAAGGCTATATGGACGTCGTGGCGCTCGCCCAATTCGGGGTGGAACAGGCCGTGGCCACGCTGGGTACCGCCTGTACGGCACAGCAACTGCAAAAGCTGTTTCGGCATACCGGCCAGGTGGTGTTCAGCTTCGACGGCGATACCGCGGGCCGCCGCGCCGCGCGCCGGGCGATGGAGCAGGCCCTGCCTTTGCTCAGCGATACGCGGGTGGTGAAGTTCCTGTTCCTGCCCGCCGAGCACGATCCGGATTCTTATGTGCGCGAAAAAGGCGCGGAAGCCTTCGAGCGCGAGATCGGCCGGGCGCAGCCCTTGTCGGAATTTCTGTTTTCCAGCCTGTTCGATGGCGTGGCGATGACCACCGCCGAGGGGCGCGCGCAGGCCATCCACGAGGCCGGGCCGTTGTTGTCGCAAATCACGGCGCCTGCTTTGCTCGGTCAGTTGGTGGCCGATCTGGCACGCCGCCTGGAGATGCCCGCCACCGAGTTGCGCGAGGTGCTTCGCCTGTCTTTGCCCTCGCGCAAGCCATCCGCCCCGGTGGAGTCGTTCGGCATGCGTGGCATGAAGACGGCGCCGCGCGTGCGCGGCGGTCGCGAGGCGCTGCGGGCCTTTGCTGCAGTACCGAAAGATCCCCTGCGGCAATTGCTCCCTTTGCTGCTGTCGCAACCCGAGTTGTGGTGGAGCATCAACCCGGCGCAGCATGCGCTGCTCTCGCTGGAGCCCGGGCCGCTGCAGGGGCTGGTGCTGACGCTCGAATCCATTCTGGAAGATCAGCCCGAACTGTCTGCCGCAGCGCTATGGGAAGCCTTGCGCGCGGCCGGGCACGCGCCTGAGGAGGTGCTGGCCGAGTCGCCTGATCCGCTGGAACTGGACCAAGCCGCAGCCAAACAGGATTTGCTGGCCATTCTGTCGCGCCTGGAGCGCGCCGCGCTGAAAAGACGGCAGGACGAACTGGTTGCCGGTGGCCTGGTAGCAGACGCCGACCGGACGGAATACCGCAGTCTGGCGCTACGACTCAAAGAGATCGACCAAGCGCCGCGAGGTTGACGGTTTTGGCGCGCAGGCAGACAATACTCGGTTTTTTGTAAAATCCACCGCTTTGGGGTGAATATCTGCCAAAACAGACTGCCGGGTATGAGTTCAGGGGCATAGGTTCAGGGGCGCAGGTTCAAGGGCATGGGTTCGGCAGCAAGGCATAAGCGCCGTGGGGGCGCGGTCATCAAGGAAAACCCAATCGAACCGAGGCTACGAATTTGGGTCGAAGCGATGCGGGTCAAAGCGATTAAACCTTCTTGGAGCTGCCAAGACGTTTGCTGATTCGGCTCGATAGTGCCCTTGCCGTGCGGGCTTGGTGCGAAATGGCCGTTTCGCTCGGGCTCTTTGAATTTTGGCGATTCACCCTACATACTGTCAGCAATCCCCCTTCTATATTTCCTTCCGAACCAACGGTCGGTTGAGGTCCACCATGACAAAAGCATCATCCAAAACGCAGACTCCCACCCCGCGGGGCGCATCCCGCAAAGAGGCCGCGGTCGCCGAGGTGAGTCCCGCCGAGGTGCGTCCCGTTGTGGACGCGCCGCGTGGCAAGGTCCATCGTGTAGCGGCAAAAGAAGGGGGTGCTGTGGAGGCCAATGCGGCCAAGGCAGCCACCAAGTTGGCCGCATCGGTTACCAGCCCAGCGCCCAAGCGGGGTCGTCCGCCCAAGGCGGGCGCTGTGACGGCCGAGGCCGAGACGTCTGCCGCGCGCCGTGGCCGCAAGAGCAAGGTGGAAGAGTCGGCCGATGATTTGTCGGACGACCTGAGTGAAGAGGTCGAAGCAGTCGATGTCGCTGCCGAAGTCGCCGAAGTCGAGGTGGTGGAAGAAGTGGCCGCCGCGCCCGTGCCCAAAACACGCAAGGCCTCGCGCGCTCGTGAGAAGCAACTGCTCAAGGAGTTCGGCTATGACGACTCCAACATCACCGATGAAGAGTTGGGCCGTCGGCGCGCTCGACTCAAGAGCCTGATCAAAATGGGCAAGACCCGTGGGTTCCTGACCTACGGGGAAATCAACGATCACATTCCGGACAATCTGGCCGATCCCGAGTTGATGGAAACCATTGTTTCCATGCTCAACGACGTGGGCATCGCGGTGTACGAAACCACGCCTGATGCGCAAACCCTGCTGCTCAACCAGCACGGCCCGACCGCGTCGAGCGAAGAGGAAGCGGAGGAAGAGGCCGAAGCGGCGCTGTCCAACGTCGACTCTGAATTCGGCCGCACCACCGACCCGGTTCGCATGTATATGCGCGAAATGGGCACCGTCGAGCTGCTCACGCGCGAAGGCGAAATCGTTATCGCCAAGCGCATCGAAGACGGCCTGCGCCAGATGATGCTGGCCATTTCGGCTTCGCCTTCGACTGTGGCCGAGATCCTGGCCATGGCCGCGCGTATTCATAACGGCGAATTGCCGGTCGATGAAGTGGTGGACGGCATGGTGTCGGACGACGAATCCGACGACTACGTGGCCGAAGAAGACGTCGACTACTCGCTCGACGAGAGCGGCGAAGAAGACGAGGACGGTGGCGCTGGCGCCACCTCCATGAAGCTCGAGGAACTCAAGGGCAAAGCCTTGGAAGCCTTTGCCGACGTGCACGACGCCTTCATGAAAATGCGCCGCGCCTACGACAAGGACGGCTACCGTTCTGCCAGCTATCTGAAGGCGCAGGAGGCGATTTCCGCTGCGCTGATGGAAGTGCGCTTCACCGCGCGGACCGTCGAGAAGCTCTGCAATCTGCTGCGTGCCCAGGTGGACGAAGTGCGCCGCTACGAGCGCGAGATCCGGCGTTATGCGGTGGATCGCTGCGGTATGCCGCAGGAGGAGTTCATCAAGTCCTTCCCCGGTCATCAGCTCGATCTGAAGTGGGTGGACAAGCATGTGGCCTCTGGCAAGTCGTATTCCGTCATCCTCAGCCGCAATGTGCCGGCCATCAAGGAGCTGCAGCAAAAGCTTCTCGACATCCAGACCCGGGTGGTGGTGCCGCTCGACGACCTCAAGGAAATCAACACCCAGATGAGCTTGGGCGAGCAGGCCGCGCGTGAAGCCAAGCGCGAAATGATCGAGGCCAACCTCCGTCTGGTCATCTCCATCGCGAAGAAGTACACCAATCGCGGCCTGCAGTTCCTCGACCTGATTCAGGAGGGCAACGTCGGCCTGATGAAGGCGGTGGACAAGTTTGAATACCGCCGCGGCTACAAATTCTCAACCTACGCCACTTGGTGGATCCGTCAGGCCATTACCCGCTCGATTGCCGATCAGGCGCGCACCATCCGGATTCCGGTGCACATGATCGAGACCATCAACAAGGTCAACCGCATCTCGCGCCAACATCTGCAGGAGACGGGCACCGAGCCCGACGCCGCCGTGCTGGCCGAGAAGATGGAAATGCCCGAGGACAAGGTGCGCAAGATCCTCAAGATCGCGCGCGAACCGATCTCCATGGAAACGCCCATCGGCGACGATGACGATTCACACCTGGGCGATTTCATCGAAGACTCGGGCACGCTGGCGCCGACCGAAGCGGCCATGCAGGCGGGTTTGCGCGACGTGGTCAAGGAGATTCTCGATTCGCTCACGCCGCGCGAGGCCAAGGTGCTGCGCATGCGCTTCGGCATCGAGATGGCCAACGACCACACGCTCGAAGAAGTGGGCAAGCAGTTCGACGTCACCCGCGAGCGCATCCGCCAGATCGAGGCCAAGGCGCTGCGCAAGCTCAAGCACCCCACCCGCTCGGACAAGCTGCGCAGCTTTCTCGACACGCTTTGATCCGGATGCTCCTGTCCGCCACGCGGCGGACAGGAGCACACGCTAGACTTCGGGCATGACCAACGCGCGAAAAACGGCTGTCCGCACCATCGTGTTTGCCGATGTCGTCGGCAGCACGGCATTGTTCCAATCTCTTGGCAATACCGAAGCCACGGCGCTGGTCACTCAGGTCGTGTCGAACATGGCCCGCAGCTTCAAGGCGGCGGGCGGCGATGTGGTGAAAACGCTGGGGGACGGCATACTCGCCACCTTCGAGCACAACACCCCAGCGCTCAACGCCTGCATCGACATTCAGCGCACCTGCTCCACCTCAGGCGCGGTCGATGCCACGGGCGCCCGACAAAAACTACCTCTGAAAATCGGCATCGCTCGCGGCGTGGTCGTGCTGGCGCCAGGCGATTGTTTTGGCGATCCGGTCAATGCGGCCTCGCGCCTGTCCGACTCGGCCGGAACCGGACAAATTCTCATCGGCGACGCCGTGATGGAAGCGCTGCCGCTGGAGTTGCTGGCCCGGCTGCGCAGCCTCGGCGCCATTTTTCTGCGCGGCTACGACGTGCCGGTTCCGGTGCATCAGGTCGATTGGGAGGCGCAGGTCGATATGGGCCAGACCATGCCCCAAGTGCCCTCGCGCATCGACTACAGCAGCCAGTTGCTCAATCTCGCCTGGCTCGATACCAGCGTAGACTATGGCGCCGATCAGATGCCCATCGTGATCGGGCGCACGAATGGTGCGGACTTTCCGGTCAACGATCTGCGGGTATCGCGCCAGCACGCGCGCATCGACTGGCGCGGCAGCTATTTCATGCTGACTGACCTCAGCAGTAACGGCACCTGGGTGCGCTACACGGGCAATGACACCACGCTGGCCCTGCGGCGCAACGAGTGCGTGCTGCATGGCCAGGGCGAAATCACCCTGGGCGCCAAGCCGTCCGACCCGACCGCGCCCACGGTGATGTTCCAGATCCATCCTCACTGAACTCAGGTTCTCATGCCCTTGTCCGATCCTACGGCGTATTCGCACGGTTCCGCACCGAAAACTGCCATCCTTCTCGTCAATCTGGGCACGCCCGATGCGCCGACCGCATCGGCCTTGCGTCGCTACCTCGGTGAGTTTCTCAGCGACCCTCGGGTGGTCGAAATTCCCAAGCCGGTTTGGTGGTTGATCCTCAACGGCATCATTTTGCCGATTCGTTCCTCCAAATCCGCGGCCAAGTACGCCTCGGTCTGGACCGAGCGCGGCTCGCCCCTGCAGACGGGCACGGCCGACCTCACGCAAGCCGTTGCCGCTGAAATGGCTCGGCTGGGTCATCATGTGCAAGTGCGATATGCCATGCGCTACGGCAACCCGTCTGTGGCCAGTGTGCTCGACGAGATGGCCAAGCAAAACGTCACTCGCATCCTGCTGGTGCCGCTCTATCCGCAATATTGCGCGGCCACCACGGCCTCCACGCTGGACGCAGTGACGGCCTGGATGCGGCGCAGCCGACGCATGCCCGAACTCCGGGTGCTCAATCACTTTCACGACGAGCCGCTTTACATCGAGGCCCTGGCGCGAAAAATCGAGGCGCACTGGCAGCAGCAGGGTCGGCCTGACAAATTCGTCATGAGCTTTCACGGCATGCCGGCGCGCACGCTCAAGCTGGGCGATCCGTACCACTGCGAGTGCCACAAGACCGGGCGC
The DNA here is from genome assembly GCF_900634595.1 of Thiomonas sp. OC7. NCBI lineage: Bacteria > Pseudomonadati > Pseudomonadota > Betaproteobacteria > Burkholderiales > Thiomonas > Thiomonas sp. OC7. Next base: position 3,852,707 of record NZ_LR131953.1, read on the forward strand.
CTGCTCGCCGAGCGCCTGGGGTTGGCCGCTGCTGATTACGCGGTGACGTTTCAGTCGCGTTTTGGCAAGCAGGAGTGGTTGCAGCCCTACACCGAACCCACCTTGCGCCAACTGGCCAAAGAAGGTGTGGCTCGGGTCGATGTGACCTGCCCGGGCTTCAGTGTCGATTGCCTGGAAACGCTGGAAGAAATCGCCATGGAGGGCAAGGAAGCGTTTCTGTCCAGTGGCGGCAAGGTCTTTCATTACATCGACTGCCTGAACGCCGAGGCGCACTGGGCGCAGGGTTTCAGCCGTCTGCTGACCTCTCATCTGCAGGGCTGGAATACAACCGTGCCCGCCGATCCCAAAGAACTCGCGCAAACTCGCGAACGGGCCAAGGCACTGGGTGCGGAAAATCTGTGAGTGAAATCTGTGAGTTCACAGGGATGAATCGCGGGGCGTCGAGCGCGCCTCCCGCCAGAACTGCACCAGCAGCCCGACGCCGAGCCCGATCACGCCTATCGCCAAGAGGTAGAGCACCAGTTCAGCCAGAGACATCTTCTCTCTCCTTCAAGAGCGCCCAAATCGCACAAGTCTTGAAGAGTGAGTGCTCAACATGAGCAGACAGTTCCGTGGGATTGGGTGTGGGGTGTGCCGTGCATGTGACCAAAATTTTCTCTGTGCGGGCGGTTGCAGCGGCCTGCGCGATACGGCTCAATAATCTTCGTCGGCGCTGGTGAGATACCACTGCACCTGCTCAAGCGCCTGGGCTTGTTCGGGCGTCATGGTGCAGAACACATTGCGCGCATCACGCGCCAACATGCCCAGCTGATGCAGCTTGCTCTGGATGTCGGCAGGGCCGAGGAATTCAAACGATACGCTGCTGCGACCGTCGGCATAGGCGTCGCGAAACAGGGTGTCAAAGAGCAGATTCAGGCTGTCCGGATGTTCTGGGTGACAGAGCAGATCGCGCACATGCAACACCTTGCCGACGACCTCACAGACGGCATAGCCGATGAGCCCGTCGTTTTGGGCGCTCAAGGTCAGGAAGCGGAATTTTCTCCAGGGCTTCGGTTCGAAACGCCAGGCCAGGTAATGGCGATCACGCACGCCGATGAGCAAGGCCGGGTCTTTCTGCGCGGCCCACAGCGCATCGAAGCGGGCATCGGGCTGGTCCATCCATTGAGCCCGTCGGCCACGAAAGTCGTGGGTGTACCGGGTTCTGCGCAGGGTATGCCGCCACCAGTCTGCGGTGCGCCCGACGGCGCGGCGCACCAAGTGGGGGATTTGCGCAGGCAGATAGTTGGCGCTGCGCAGCACGCGAACGTAGCGCACCATGCGCCCCGCCACCTTGTAGCCCAGGCGCTTGACCACGGGTTCCGACTTCGGGTTGGGAAAGCCGTAGATCAGCCCGCACTGCGGCAAAAAACGATCGCGCAGCGACGTTTGCAGCAGCATCGCCGGATACAGCGTGCGATGTTCCGCCGTCACGCCGAAGTCAGCCAGAAGTCCCGCGTTCAAGGCTTGGCCAGCCAAACGCATCTGCCGGGTTGCAAGGCCGATGACGCCCACGGCTGTTCCGTTTTCGGCCGGAGAATGGGCGAGCAACACCTGCGGCAAACCGGCCGGATTGCGCAGGTAGAACCAATCGTATTTGTCCTGGCGACGTTCTGGGTGCCCTAGATTGGTCACCCAGAGCGACACGATGATGCTGCGATCGGTCTGCAGGTCGGCGGGCAACGCGGCGTAACTGGACGGTGCTGCGGTCATGGGGGAGCGCGAGTTCGCGAAGGGTCAGCGCCGGATGAACTGGTCGTGCAGAAGCAGGGTGGAGAGCATGCCGACAAAGGCCATATTGTCACCAAAGCCGATGACTTTTCCAGCGCGTGCCTTGTCGAACAGGCGGATCGCCGCCTGCGGGTCGAAGTAGGCCGCATCTTTGAGGCGCGCCGCGCTGAACAGGTCGGCCACGTAATCGACGGGTTCGCCATTGTGAAAAAAACTCTGGCTGTCGGGGGCGCGGTAAGGTTGCTTGGTGCGATGGCGCAGCGCGTCGGGCAGCAGGCCGTCCATGCTGCGTTTGAGCAGGTATTTCTCCACTAGTCCCATGAGTTTGTAGCGCGGAGGAAGCTGGCTGGCGAAGGCGATCAGCCGGTGATCGAGGAAGGGAAAACGGGTCTCGATGGACTGCGCCATGGCCATGCGATCGCCCTGCGAACACAGCAGATAGCCCGACATCAGGGTATGCGCCTCGATGTACTGATCCTGGCAGAGCGGCTCCCAGCGGGAGATGTCGGCGGGGAGTTGCGCGGCGAGGGTGGCGATGGGGTCGGCCGCCGTGGCTGCGGCGCGCCATTCGGGTGACAGAAAGCCGGTGATGCGCCGCGTGGTGGTCCAGCGCGGCAGGTGGGCGAACCAGGGCTCGCGGAAATGCGTTTCGCCTTCGCGGAAAAAACGCTCGGTCATCGCGCGGCCGGCGGCCGGGGAGTGTTTGAGATAGGGGTAGAGGCGTTCGAGTAGGCGAGGGCGCCAGCGCGACGCGGGCTGCCGGGCCATGAAGCGGCGCACCCGGGCTTCCTTGAACAGGTCGTAGCCGCCGAAGACTTCGTCGGCGCCTTCGCCAGTGAGCGCCACCTTGTAGCCCGCGGCGCGCACCCCTGCGGCCAGCAGCATCATGGGCGCGGGGGCGGTGCGCACGATGGGTGTCTCAGTGTGGGCGATGGTGCGCGGGAAGGCGGCGGCGATGTCGGCGCGTGTGCAGTGCACCGTGGTGTGATCGGTGCCCAGGTGGCGCACGAGTTGCTGCTGCCAGGGGCTTTCGTCGAATTCGGCGTCGTCGAAAGTGAGGGAAAAAGTGCGCAGCGGCGTGTCGGTGTAGTGGCGGATCAGGGTGGTGACGATAGAAGAATCGAGGCCGCCGCTGAGATAGGCGGCCACGGGCACATCGGCGCGCAGTTGCAGCCGCACCGCGTCGATCAGCAGGTCGCGCAGCTCGTCGGCGCAGGCGGCGGCCGAGCGCCCGTCTTCGATCGGGGCTGGGGGAAAGCTCCAATCCCAATAGCGGCGCGTCTGCGTGCCGCGTGCGTCGACCGACATCACATGGCCGGGCGGCAGAGACTCGATGCCCTCGAATACGGCGTGTGGCGGCAGGGGTGCCCAGTAGGTGAAGACTTCGCCCAGCGCTTTCGCATCCAGACGGCGCGGCACTTCGGGCAGGGCGAACAAGGCCTTGACCTCGGAGGCAAAGGCCAGACCGCCCGGCACGCGAGTGTGAAACAGCGGCCGGATGCCGGTGCGGTCGCGCGCCAGCAGCAGGCGCTGACGCGGCACGTCCCACAGGGCGAAGGCGAACTGGCCGTTGAGTTGATCGACCAGCGCATCGCCGTGGTCTTCATACAGGTGCACCAGCACTTCGGTATCGGACTGCGTGGCGAAGCGATGGCCGCGGCGCTGCAGCTCGGCGCGCAGTTCGATGTAATTGAAAATCTCGCCGTTGAAGACCACCCACACCGTGCCGTCTTCGTTGCACATCGGCTGGTCGCCGCCGGACAGGTCGATGATGCCCAGGCGGGCGTGGGCCAGACCGATCGGTCCTTTGTTGTAGAACCCCTGCTGATCAGGCCCGCGGTGATGCAGCTGGCCGATCATCGCGGCAAGCTGCGCGGGATCGATGGGCGCGTTCCAGTTCAGGCGACCCGCAATGCCGCACATGGCCGCTTTCAGCCGCCGATGTAAGACATCTCAACCCTGCGCTCGGCGCGCTGGGCCAGACCTGCTGCCGTGCCGCGCAGCAGGGAATATCGGTCATCGCGCGCCGTCCAGACCTGCGCCAGCGCGGCGCGCAGCTGCTCGTCGCTGACCGGGGCCAGGCCGCTGCGCGGATCGCCGCGCAGCAGGGCGCGCACGTCGTGGCCGTGGGTGGCGAACAGGCAGAGGTAGAGCTTGCCTTCCATCGACAGCCGGGCGCGGTTGCAGTCGCCGCAAAAGGCGCGGGTCACGCTGGAAATCACGCCGATCTCACCCCCGCCATCGTCGTAGGCCCAGCGCTGGGCGGTTTCGCCGGCGCTGTGCGGCTCCAGCGGATGCAGCGCATGGACGGCGTGAATGCGGTCGATGACCTGTTGCGACGGCAGCACTTCGTCCATGCGCCAGCCGTTGGTGTTGCCCACATCCATGTATTCGATGAAACGCAGCACCACGCCGGTGCCGCGGAAATGTTCGGCCATCGGCAGTATCTGCGCATCGTTGGTGCCGCGCTTGACCACCATGTTGACTTTCACCGGCCCGAGGCCCGCGGCCAGGGCCGCGTCGATACCCCGCAGCACTTCGGCCACGGGGAAGTCGACATCGTTCATCTGGCGGAAGGCCGCATCATCCAGCGCGTCGAGGCTGACGGTGATGCGATCGAGCCCCGCCTCCTTGAGCAAGGTCGCCTTGCGGGCGAGGATGGAGCCGTTGGTCGTCAGCGTCAGTTCGGGCGCCAGACCCTCCGGGGTGCGCAGGCTGTGCAGCATCTCCACCAGTCGTTCGAGGTTTTTGCGCAGCAGCGGTTCACCGCCAGTGAGCCGGATTTTGCGCACGCCCAGAGACATGAAAACCTGGGCTGCGCGGGTGATTTCTTCGAAGCTCAGCAAGTCGGCATGCGACAGGAATTCATAGTGCTTGTCGAATATCTCTTTCGGCATGCAGTAGGTGCAGCGAAAGTTGCAGCGGTCGGTCACCGAGATCCGCAAATCGTGCAGAGGGCGGTGAAAACGGTCGGTCGGCTGCTGCGGCGCGCTGCCGGTGTCGGCAGGGACGGACGGCACGCTTGTCGCGTAATGATGGTCGACGATGGGAATGATGCGTTCGGACATATCGCCATTATCGACAAAGCGGGCGGGCGCCGCGCTGTTTCGGCCCTCGGGCCTGTTCACATCACGGAAATTCGCAAGGCCAGGGCGAAGGTGGCGAGCAGCATGCCGAGCACTGCGCCGACGAGGACATCGGAGAGGTAATGCAGCCCCAGAATCAGCCGCGAAGCAGCGATCAACAGGGCAAACGGCACGGCGATCCAGCCCAGTATCGGGGCGAAAAACAGGATCTGCAGGGTGAAGTTCACCGCATGCAGGGTGTGGCCGGAGGGAAAGCTGAACTGATCGAGCGGGGGTTCGCTGAGCACGATGCGATGGCAATGTTCGCTCGGGCGCGGACGGGCCGCCAGACGCTTGATCGACCAGTACAGGCCGGTGCCGATGAACGTGGTCACGATTAACCAGAGGATCGGCGAGATCGCCTCGCGCCCATCGAGCCAGAGCAGCAAACACAAAATGGCCGCCCAGCCCCAGCCGTTGCCAAGGCGGCTGATGGCGGAAAAGAAGCGGCGCACCCAGGCCTGCCGACTCAAACGATTGGCCGCAAGGGTCAAGCCTTCTTCCCATTGCAGATAACGCTGAAGCAGGCTGGGCTGTCGCTGTTGCATGGTTGATCTGGGGCGCTGTTGCGGGATGGTGGAGGCGTGGCGAGATTGTTGCACTGCAGACTTAGCCACGGTTGAGCCGACGCGCATCTCGGCTGCCTCTACCATTGTGTCATCAGCGCAAGGCAGTCAGCCAGGAATCGACGGACGGCCTGCTGCGCTTTATTCTCAAGGATAGACATGGCATACACCATCGAACTTTCGGGCCGCGTCGCCCTGGTCACCGGAGCATCGAGCGGGCTCGGCTGGCGATTTGCCGAGGTACTGGCGCAGGCGGGGGCCGCCGTGGTGCTCAGCGGTCGGCGCATGGAGCGGCTCAAGGAACTGCGGGCCCGCATCGAAGGGCAGGGGGGCGACGCCCATGTGGTCGAACTCGATGTCACCGATAGCGCCAGCATTCGCGCGGCGGTGGCGCATGCCGAGACCGAGATGGGGCCGATCGACATCCTGGTGAACAACGCGGGCATTTCTGCGCAGCAAAAACTGCTCGACGCCACACCGGAAGATTTCGATGACGTTTTCGGCACCAATGTGCGCGGCGCATTTTTTGTGGCGCAGGAGGTGGCGCGGCGCATGGTGGCGCGTTCGCTGGGCGTGACGCCGGGCACCTGGGCCGGCGGGCGCATCATCAACGTGGCCTCGGTGGCCGGGCTGCGAGTCATACCCAAGCTGGGGGTCTATGCCATGAGCAAGGCCGCCGTGATTCACATGACGCGGGCGATGGCGGTGGAGTGGGGCAAGTACGGCATCAATGTCAACGCCATCTGTCCCGGCTATATCGATACCGAGATGAACCACCATCACTGGCAGACCGAGGCGGGCCAGCGTCTGATGCAGATGCTGCCGCGCAAACGCCTGGGCAAGCCCGAAGATCTCGACGCCATGCTGGTCATGCTCGCCAGCGGGCAAAGCAGCCTGGTCAACGGCGCCATCCTGACGGCTGATGATGGCTTTGGCATCTGAGGAAAAGCCCGATGCGATTCGAAATCCCTGAACAAAAACAACTGGTTCACACCCTGACCCTGCCCATACGCTGGGGCGATATGGATGTGATGGGCCATGTGAACAACACGATCTATTTCCGCTACATGGAAATCATCCGCCTGGAGTGGCTGCGCGAAACCGGCGTACCCGCCAACCCCGCAGGGCTGGGGCCGGTGATCGTCAACGCTTTCTGCAATTTTCAGATCGAATTGAAGTATCCGGGCGAGGTGCTGGCGCGGCTCTACACCACCGATGTGGGGCGTACCAGCTTCGACACCTACACCTTGCTCAGCCGCACCGACGATCCCGACACGATCTACGCCAGTGGCGGTTCGCGCGTGGTCTGGGTGGATTTTCCGCGGCGCAAGAGCGCGCCCTTGCCCGATAGGCTGCGTGAATTGCTCACGCAGCATGCCGACTCAAACTGACCTCTATTCGAGAGATTGCGTCATGCCAGATTCCGAAACCAACCAGCCGCTTTGGTTGCCCTCTCCGCAGCGCATCGCCGCTTCGCACGTCGAGGCATTTCGTCATTGGGTGAATGAGCGCCACGGTCTGCATTTGCAGACTTATCAAGACTTGCTCGATTGGTCGATCGCCGAGCAGGCCCAGTTCTGGGACGCGGTGTGGGAAACCTCCGGCGTGATCGCCGAGCACAAAGGCGAGCGGGTGCTGATCGACGCCGACCGTATGCCCGGTGCGCGCTTTTTCCCAGACGCCCGCCTCAACTTCGCACAGAACCTGCTGCGCCGCAATGACGACGCCATTGCGCTGCATTTCTGGGGCGAAGATCAGGTGCAACGCCGCCTGAGCTGGCGCGAATTGCACGCCGAAGTCTCTCGGCTGCAGCAGGCCTTGAAGCATTGGGACGTCCAGCCCGGAGACCGGGTTGCGGCCTATATGCCCAATATGCCCGAGACGGTGATTGCCATGCTCGCGGCCACCAGCCTCGGCGCCACCTTCACCTCCGCCTCGCCCGACTTCGGGGTGCAAGGCGTGCTCGATCGTTTCGGCCAGACCCTGCCCAAGGTGCTGATCGCCTGCGACGGCTATTTCTACAACGGCAAAACCTTTTCCAACCTGCAGAAGCTGGCCGAACTCGTGCCGCAATTGCCCTCGCTGGTGAAAACCGTCGTCGTGCCCTATGTGGCGCAGGCGCGCGGGCAGAGCTTGAGCGTGGCGGCGATTGCCGGCGCTCAGGTGTGGGAGGATGCGCTCGCGCCATTGACCCCGCAGGCGGTGCAATATGCGGCGCAGCCCTTCGATCATCCGGTCTACATCCTGTATTCAAGCGGCACCACCGGGGCGCCGAAATGCATCGTGCATCGCGCGGGCGGCGTGCTGCTCAAGCATCTGGCCGAGATGCGGTTGCAGGCTGATATTCATCCCGAAGACCGCGTGTTCTTTTTCACCACCTGCGGCTGGATGATGTGGAACTGGCTGATGTCTGCGCTCAGCCAGGGGGCGACGGTTTGCCTTTACGACGGCTCGCCCGGTGTGCGCGACAACGCCATTTTGTTCGACTACGCCGATGCGGTGGGCTTCACGCATCTCGGCACCTCGGCCAAGTTCATCGAGGCGCTGGGCAAGTCGGGCATCGCGCCGATGCACACGCACCGCCTCAGCGATCTTCGCACCCTCATGTCGACCGGCTCGCCGCTGGCGCCCGAAGGCTTCGACTACATCTACGGCAAGGTGAAAGCCGACATCTGCCTCAGTTCCCTGTCGGGCGGCACCGATCTGGTGGCCTGTTTCATCGCCGGGTCGCCCATGAACCCCGTCTGGCGCGGCGAGATTCAGGCCTGCGCTCTGGGCATGGCGGTGATCGTGGCGGGTGACGACGGCAAGCCTTTGCCGGACGGGCAAAAAGGCGAGTTGGTCTGCACCAAGCCCTTTCCCTCCATGCCGCTGGGTTTTCTGGTGGACGGCAGTCTGGAAAAAGGCGCCCAAAAATACTTTGACGCCTACTTCGCGCAGTTCCCGAATGTATGGTGGCATGGCGACTACATTCAGCGCACCTCGCATGGCGGCTACATCATTTTTGGCCGCTCGGATGCAACGCTCAATCCCGGCGGCGTGCGCATCGGCACGGCGGAAATTTACCGCCAGGTCGAGCGCATCGATGCGGTGCTCGAATCAATTGTGATCGGCCAGAACTGGCCACCCGGTACTTACGGCGATGTGCGCGTGGTCCTGTTCGTGCGTCTGCGCGACGGCTTGGTGCTCGACGAGGCGCTGATCGACGCGATCAAGCGTGAGATTCGCAACAACACCACGCCGCGCCATGTGCCCGCGCGGATCGTGCAGGTGCACGATATTCCGCGCACCAAGAGCAACAAGATTGTGGAAATCGCGGTGCGCAACCTGATTCACGGCGACCCGGTGAAAAACGTCTCGGCGCTGGCCAATCCCGAGGCGCTCGACGAATACCGCGCCTTGCGTTCCGAACTTGAGCGGGCTTGAACGCTTGCGCTAAGTCCTGCGCCGCAAGGTGCTGGTGCGGCTGATCCAGAGCTTGCGCAATGGCGTCAGGCTGATGCGCTGGTGTAGTACCGCAAAGTCGGCCCGCTCGATTTCGATCAGCAGCGCCTCCGATATGGCGCCAAGAGCCAGTAGAGGTGCGGTCTGTGCGGCAGGGTAGGGCGCCAGTGCGCCGCGAGCTGTGCTCAAAGCCGCGCGGGCCAGTGCGGTTTGTTCCTGCAGCAAGGCACGAATGGGCGGGCTGACCAGTCGCTGCTGCAAGTCCACGGCCTTGACCCCATGCCGCTGCAGGGCATCGAGCGGCAGATACACCCGGTCCTGCGCGACATCACGCCCCAGATGCCGGATGTGGCTGGTCAATTTCAGCGCCACGCCCAGTTCCTCCGCAGCGTCCAGGGCGGGGCGCGCGGTCAGCCCCAGCAGCGCTGCCGCATTGCGCAGCGTCTGCCCACTGCCCGCCCGGCAATAGTGCACGAGCGCGGCACGATCCATCCACCGGTTCTGTCGTAGATCGATGTCTACGCTTTCGATCAGACCGAGCAGCGCCTGTGGCCGCAGACCCTGATCCCGAAAACATCTCCCGAGAGCACGCAGGCAAGGGTGCTCTGCCTGGTCTTGATCGAGCGCCAGCATCTGCGCATGCCACCAGGCCAGCTTGGCTTGTGCGACACCCGGGTCGCTGACCGTGGTGACGATGCTGCGCACCCGCACATGCACGTCCAGCAACAGCGTCAGCGCCGCACGGCGCGCGGGCGGGCAGCGTTGCAGCGCGTAATAAGTCGACGAGCCGGGGGGCGGTTTGGCGCAGGAATCAGGGATTTGAGGCGGGTGCATGTTGAGCGCTGCATCAGGCAGGCTGGAGGCAGCTAGAATAGCCGATTGCCCAAAAATCAAAGCCGCAGTGAATAGGCCACACTGAATAGCCGCCTTCCGAGGTGAGCCTCAGTTGAGACCGAGTTGAAACATAAGGCGCGAGCGTAAAGTTTTTGGCGACAGATCACCCCGCGAGGGTGGCGAAATTGGTAGACGCACCAGGTTTAGGTCCTGACGCCTTCACGGGCGTGGGGGTTCGAGTCCCCCCCCTCGCACCAACCGGCAAGCGCAGGCTTGGCGGTCTTTGATCCCTTTTTTGAACACTGGACTTTCCCCATGACTGTCGAAACCCTGGACAAACTGCAGCGCCGTGTGACCGTGACCGTGCCCAAGGCCGCTGTGCAGAACGAAATCAATTCCCGCCTGAAGAATCTGAGCCGCACGCTGCGCCTGCCCGGCTTCCGCCCGGGCAAAGTGCCGATGTCCATGGTGACGCAGCGCTACGCGCCGTCCGTCGAGATGGAAGTGCTGCAAGACAAGATCGGCAACGCGTTTTACGACATCGCCACCAGCGCCCGTCTGCGCGTGGCGGGGGCGCCGGAATTCAGCCCCAAGACCGAAGGGATCGAAGCGGACGTGATGGCGTTCGACGCTGTGTTCGAGGTCTATCCCGACGTGCAGATCCCGGATCTCTCCACCCAGGCTATCGAACGCGTGACCGCCGAAGTGGACGAGGCCGCCATCGACAAGACCATCGAAGTGTTGCGCAAGCAGCGCACCCAGTTTGTGACGCGTGGCGAAGCCGCGCCGAACGGTCAAACGTCCGAAGGGCTGGAAGTGCAAGACGGAGATCGCGTCACCGTCGATTTTGAAGGTCGCATCGACGGCACCGCTTTCGAAGGCGGCAAGGCCGAAGGTTTCACTTTCGTTCAGGGCGAAGGCCGCATGCTGCCCGAGTTCGAAGCCGCCACCAAAGGGCTGCAGGCCGGGCAAAGCAAGATTTTCGAACTGCACTTCCCTGAGGACTATCAGGGGCGCGCCGTTGCCGGGAAGACGGCGCAATTCACCCTGAAAGTCACCCAGGTCGAATGGCCGCTGCTGCCGGAAGTCGATGCCGATTTCGCCCGGGCCTTGGGCGTTGAAGATGGCGACGTGCAGCGTCTGCGCGACGATATCCGCAGTAATCTGAGCCGCGAAGTCAAATCGCGTCTGACGCAGCGCAACAAGCTGGCCGTCATGGATCTGCTGCAAAAAGCCGTTGCGGTCGATCTGCCCAGCGCGCTGGTGCAAAACGAAGTGAATGAGTTGATGGCCAGCGCCCGTCAGGATCTGGCCGAGCGCGGTATGAAAGATGCCGACAAAGCCCCGCTGCCGCCCGAGCTGTTCAAGGAGCAGGCTGAACGCCGCGTGCGTCTGGGCCTGATCGTTTCCGAGTTGGTGAAGCAACACGACCTGCAAGCCAAGCCCGAACAGGTGCGCGCCTACGTTGAAGAACTCGCCGCCAGTTACGAGCAGCCACAGGATTTGGTGCGCTGGTATTACGCCGATCAGGAGCGCATGGCGCAGGCCGAAGCCATCGTCATGGAAAACAACGTGACCGACTTCGTGTTCGCACAGGCACAGACGACGGACAAATCGCTCGGTTTCGATGAGCTGATGGGCCAGAACTGACCCCGTTGGCCATACTGATGAGCGCCCCATGGCCGGGCTGCGCCCAGCCCGCCCCCGCAGGCAGGGGTCAAGGAAACTTGGAGCGACCCTGCGTTTCCTTGAAAGCCGCTGTGCGCCCAGGCGTGCAGCGGCTTTTGTGTTTTAGGGCCGCTGTTGCGCCCACCGCAAACCCGGTGCGGAAATCCCGCACGCTGGCATCGGTAGAGCAAAGTGCGTGCTAATCTGTGTCCACCTTCACGTTTTTTTCTTCCATGAGCGCTACTGACATTCAAAACCTGGGCCTAGTGCCCATGGTCATCGAGCAAAGCGGCCGCGGCGAACGCGCCTATGACATTTACTCGCGGCTGCTGCGCGAGCGGGTGATTTTTCTGGTCGGCCCCATCAACGATCAGATGGCCAATCTGGTCGTGGCGCAATTGCTGTTTCTCGAGTCGGAAAATCCCGACAAGGACATTTCGCTCTATATCAATTCGCCCGGCGGCTCGGTGTCTGCCGGCATGGCGATTTTCGACACCATGCAGTTCATCAAACCCGACGTGTCCACCTTGTGCACCGGCATTGCCGCCAGCATGGGCGCCTTCCTGATGGCGGCTGGCGCAAAGGGCAAGCGCTACTCGCTGCCCAATTCGCGCATCATGATTCATCAACCCTCTGGCGGAGCGCAGGGCCAGGCGACGGACATCGAGATTCAGGCGCGCGAAATTCTCTATCTGCGCGAAAGACTCAACGGCATTCTTGCCGAGCGCACGGGCCAGACCCTTGAAAAAATTGGCATCGACACGGAACGCGACTTTTTCATGTCGGCCGACGAGGCCAAGGACTATGGCCTGATCGACGAAGTCATCTCCAAGCGCTCCTGATCCTCACCCTCCAAGTAGATACACGCCCATGGCTGAGAAAAAATCATCTTCCGGTGAAAAGACCCTGTACTGCTCGTTCTGCGGAAAGAGCCAGCACGAGGTCAAGAAACTCATCGCCGGCCCTTCGGTCTTCATCTGCGATGAGTGCATCGACCTGTGCAACGAGATCATTCGCGATGAAGTGACTGCAACGGACGCTAATGGCAAGGTGGTGAACTCCGATTTGCCGACGCCGACTGAAATCAAGGCCATTCTCGATCAGTATGTGATCGGGCAGGAGGCGGCCAAACGCATTCTGGCCGTCGCGGTGTACAACCACTACAAACGGCTCAAGCACATCGGCCAGACCAGTGATGTCGAGCTGGCCAAGAGCAACATACTTCTGGTGGGGCCCACGGGTTCCGGCAAGACCCTGCTGGCGCAGACGCTGGCCCGGTTGCTCAACGTGCCCTTCGTGATCGCCGACGCCACCACACTGACCGAAGCCGGTTATGTGGGCGAAGACGTCGAGAACATCATTCAAAAGCTGCTGCAGAACTGCAATTACGAAATCGAGCGGGCGCAGCGTGGCATTGTCTACATCGACGAGATCGACAAGATCTCCCGCAAATCGGACAACCCCAGCATCACGCGGGATGTGTCGGGCGAGGGCGTGCAGCAGGCTTTGCTCAAACTCATCGAAGGCACGATGGCTTCGGTGCCGCCACAAGGCGGGCGCAAGCACCCCAATCAAGATTTCATTCAGGTCGATACGACCAATATTCTGTTCATCTGCGGCGGAGCATTCGACGGCCTGGAAAAGGTGATCCGCAATCGTTCCGAGAAGTCGGGCATCGGATTTTCGGCCACGGTCAAGACTCAGTCTGAGCGCAGTGTCTCCGAGACTTTTCTGCAGGCCCAGCCGGACGATCTCGTCAAGTTCGGCCTGATTCCCGAACTGGTGGGCCGTCTGCCGGTGGTGGCTGCGCTCGAAGAACTTGACGAGCCCGCGCTGGTCGAAATTCTCACGGCGCCCAAGAATTCGCTGGTCAAGCAATACCAGAAGCTGTTCGAGATGGATGGCATCAAGCTGGAGTTTCGCCCGGCCGCACTCGATGCGATTGCGCACAAGGCGCTTGAGCGTAAGACCGGTGCGCGCGGGCTGCGCTCCATCGTTGAGCAGGCGTTGCTTGACCTCATGTTCGATCTGCCCAATGCGCAAGGCGTGGCGAGCGTCGTCGTTGACGAAAACGTGATCACGTCAGGCGCCAAGCCGCTGCTCATCTACCAGGATGCGGCGAAGGCGTCCTGAGCCTGACGACAGCCAGCGGGCGGTTGCAAGCGCAGGGGGTCGCCAGTATCGCCGGCTTGTAAATTCAGCCTGAGCCCCCATCTGCACACCAACTTATTTTCGGGTGACCTACATGTCAGATACCCCTGAGCAAAACACCGACCTCACTGCGTTGCCGCTGCTGCCTTTGCGCGATGTGGTCGTTTTTCCCCATATGGTGATTCCCTTGTTTGTGGGGCGTCCCAAGTCGATCAAGGCGCTGGAATCGGCCATGGAAAGCGGCAAGCAGATCATGCTGGTCGCGCAGAAGGCCGCGGCCAAAGATGAGCCCAAGCCCGACGATTTGTTCGATGTGGGCTGTCTTTCGAGCATTTTGCAGATGCTCAAGCTGCCCGACGGCACGGTGAAGGTGCTGGTTGAAGGCGCGCAGCGGGCCAGCGCCCTGAACATCAGGGACAACGGCGACTATTTCGCCTGCGAAGCTGTGCCTATCGAATCCAGTTCGGAAACCAGCGCGGAATCCGAAGCGATGCGGCGCGCGGTGGTGGCGCAGTTCGACCAGTATGTGAAGCTGAACAAAAAAATCCCGCCTGAAATTCTCACCTCGATTTCCGGCATTGACGATCCGGGCCGTCTGGCTGACACCATCGCAGCACATCTTCCGCTCAAGCTGGAACAGAAACAGTCTGTGCTCGATTTGCACGACGTGCATGCGCGTCTGGAAAATTTGCTTGAACAACTCGAACGTGAAGTCGGCATTCTTCAAGTCGAAAAGCGCATCCGCGGTCGGGTGCGCCGCCAGATGGAAAAAAGCCAGCGCGAGTACTACCTGAACGAACAGGTCAAGGCCATCCAGAAAGAGCTGGGCGAGGGCGAAGACGGCGCGGACATCGAAGAGATCGAGAAAAAGATCAAGGCTGCGCGCATGCCCAAAGAGGCCAAGAAGAAGGCCGAAGGCGAGCTCAAAAAACTCAAGCTCATGTCCCCGATGTCGGCTGAGGCTACCGTGGTGCGCAACTACCTCGACGTGTTGATCAGCCTGCCCTGGTCCAAGAAGAGCAAGGTACGCCACGATCTGGCATTTGCCGAGGCGGTGCTGGAGGAAGATCACTACGGTCTCGAAAAGGTCAAGGAACGCATCCTGGAATATCTCGCGGTTCAGCAGCGCGTGGACAAGGTCAAGGCGCCGATTCTTTGCCTGGTCGGCCCTCCGGGGGTGGGCAAGACCTCGCTGGGTCAATCCATCGCTCGCGCGACTGGGCGCAAGTTCGTGCGCATGGCCCTGGGCGGCGTGCGAGACGAGGCCGAGATTCGTGGCCATCGCCGCACCTACATCGGCGCCATGCCCGGCAAGATCCTGCAGAGCCTGAACAAAGTGGCGGTTCGCAACCCTCTGTTCCTGCTCGACGAGGTGGACAAGCTCGGCATGGATTTCCGCGGCGATCCGTCCTCTGCCTTGCTGGAAGTGCTCGATCCCGAACAGAACCATACCTTCAGCGATCACTACGTCGAGGTTGATTTCGACCTGTCCGATGTGATGTTTGTCGCCACCTCGAATTCGCTCAACATTCCTCCAGCGCTGCTCGACCGGATGGAGGTCATTCGTCTGGCCGGCTACACCGAGGATGAGAAGGTCAGCATCGCCCAGCGTTATCTCCTGCCCAAGCAGATGAAGAACAACGGGGTAGAGAAAGACGAACTCGACGTCACGGAAAGTGCCATTCGAGGCCTGATTCGCTACTACACGCGCGAGGCCGGGGTGCGCTCGTTGGAGCGTGAGATTTCGCGCATCTGCCGCAAAGCCGTCAAAGGACGCTTGCTGAAAACCTACACCGATCAGGTTGTGGTCACCGAAGACAACCTTCACGACTTCATCGGCGTGAGGCGTTTCAACTTTGGCATCGCCGAAAAGCAGAATCAAGTCGGTCAGGTGGTGGGCTTGGCCTGGACCGAAGTCGGCGGCGATTTGCTGACCATCGAGGCCACCGCCATGCCTGGGAAAGGCGCCATTTTGCGCACCGGATCTCTGGGCGATGTGATGAAAGAATCGGTCGAGGCCGCTCGCACGGTGGTGCGGGTTCGCTCACGACGCCTTGGCATCAAGGACGAGTTATTCGAGAAGCGCGATCTGCACATTCACGTCCCCGAGGGCGCGACGCCCAAGGATGGTCCGAGCGCCGGTATTGCCATGACGACTGCGATCGTCTCCGCGATGACGGGCATTCCCGTCAAGGCTGAAATTGCCATGACCGGCGAAATCACCCTGCGAGGTGAGGTGCTTGGAATCGGCGGCCTGAAGGAGAAACTCCTCGCGGCGCTGCGAGGAGGGATCAAGACGGTGCTGATTCCCGAAGAAAACGTCAAGGACCTGCAGGAGATGCCTGAAAACGTGAAAGCCAACCTGAGCATCATCCCGGTGAAATGGATTGATCAGGTCTTAGACCTGGCGCTTGAGCGCGTTCCTGTGGCACTGGAAGACGAAATTCCCGCCAAGGCCGTTGAAGTGTCAGTCGCGCCTGTGGATACGCCGGTTTCTGAGACCGCGCGTCACTGAGCGGGTCACCAAAAGCTCAACGAAATAGCGCTTGCAACGACGGAAAAAATCGGTATAGAATGCTGGTTTGCTTTCGGGGGTATAGCTCAGCTGGGAGAGCGCTTGCATGGCATGCAAGAGGTCAGCGGTTCGATCCCGCTTACCTCCACCAAGTAAATTCAAGCAATATTTGAAGGTTTAGTCCCCTTCGTCTAGAGGCCTAGGACACCGCCCTTTCACGGCGATAACACGAGTTCGAATCTCGTAGGGGACGCCAGATTCAACAAACCGAATCTGCATGGAGTGGTAGTTCAGTTGGTTAGAATACCGGCCTGTCACGCCGGGGGTCGCGGGTTCGAGTCCCGTCCACTCCGCCAATAAAACGCAGTAAATCAAGCACTTACAGAACAAGCCCGACCTAAAAAGTCGGGCTTTTTTTGCGCTTTGTGGGAGCGCATTCCCACTCAATTCCCATTTTTCGCCGCCATTTGCTAGTTTTTGCATGTTTAGGCTTCCCACTGGATTCCCACACGCTTCCAACCGGCCTTTGTTTTCATTCTTATTCTGTTTTGCGTTTTTTGTCCCGCAGCTACCGCGCTACGCTTGACATTGCGCCACTGACAGGCTATATTCACCCTTATGTGCAATCGTGACATCCGCATCGCTCGCAGGCAAGTCGGCCAGCCGCTAGCTCGGCTGGCGCGCCTGGCGCGCACGCCGGACTCGTTCGTTGCATTGCTGCTTGGCATCGTGGGCCTAGACCTGCTGCTGACCGCCGGACAGCACGCGCACATTCACCTCGATCTAGTAGGAATTGCCCAGGCTCTCGCGATCGTCGCCTCCACCGCGTTTGTCGGCGCTTTTGCTCTGCGCTTGCGCAGCGACCGCCTGCACCGCATAGCGGAGCTTTCCGCCGCAGCAGCCGCGCTGCAAACGTATGCCGCGCAGCTTGCGCGCGCGGTGCAGCGCTACGCCGCCACCGCACAGCGCCTCGCCGCCGCCGTGCTGCGCATCGCCCCCCACGAAGACCCACAGGCCTCTGTTAGCGGCCTTGCTACTGTCTGCCTCACCCCGCGCCTCGTCGCGCAACGCCCCTATGCCGCCCGCGTCTGCGCGGGCATGCTGCATTGACGATCTGATCTAAACAAACGATCCCCCCCCCAGCCGCCCGCGCATCGCGCCGGCGGCTTTTTGCGCTCGCCCCGCCCGGCACGCTGGAGTGACGCCCTGAATCCATTTTTGAGCGCCCCGATTTTTCGAGGCAAATCATGGATTCGACAAAACTTTTTACGCTTCAGGAGCTTGCTCCTGTTATTAAATTTTCCTACGCGACGCTGCGAAATAGCGTCGTCGTTGACTCGCGCGACCCCAGCCGGGGCGCGGTGCGACTGCGCTACGTGGATCTGCCGATTTTCCGCTGGAGCGGCAAAAATTGGCTGGTGCGCGCCGCCGATGTCGCCGCGCTCATCAACCCGCCCGCCGCCGATCCCGCCGATCCCGCCGATCCCGCCGATCCCGCCGATCCCGCCGATCCCGCCGATCCCGCCGATCCCGCCGATCCCGCCGATCCCGCCGATCCCGCCGAGGCGCCGACCCCACCCGCCGCACGCCGACCCGGGCGGCCGCGCAAAGGCGCGCCGCTCGCAGGCCCAGCAGGAGGTGTGCAATGAACCCCGCCGACGGAATCGAAATTCAGATTATCGACCGCGAACTGCGGAAGATCGCTGCAAAGCTGGATCTGCCAACCGCGCCGGATCGACTTGACCGAGGGCAGATCGCCAAGGTCGCTGGACTCGGAAACGCGCGAAGCCTGGCTGCAAGCCTTGAGCGTGGAGTTAAAGAGCGACACCCGAAGTGGCTGGCGTTTAGCTCGACGATCAGGAAGGGATCCCACCTCGTCCCGGCCGCCCGCGTCGCCCGCTGGCTTGCCATCGATGAGGGCACGCTCCCAATGCCCATGCCACCCGCCGCCCCGGCGGCCGACCCCGCCGCCGAGCTGGACCGCGCGTGGCGCGGCGCGAAGCGCGCTGTTCGCTGCAAGGGGTGATCGCCATGCCCGCCGCCGCCCAAGCGGCGGGCGTGGCCGTCGCCGCGCCCGCCGTGCCGCCCCCACGCATATCCATTCACCAGCAACAGCAGGTGAAGGACATGGCCACCCCAACCCAAACGCAAATTGCCCGGCGAATTGCCGAGCTGCAGCCCACGCGCGCAGCCATGGCTGCGGCGATGTCCAGCTACTTTCAACAGCACACACGGAAGATCGCGGAAATCGACGGCGTGCGCGAAGCTAACAAAAAGGCACGCGCCGATGGCAGCAAGACCGTACCCATGCCCGCGCCGCTGCCCCAGTTCGGCGTGGTGGCAACCGTGGGCTTGGGTAAAAGTCACGGGGTCATGCCGATCGCCGAAGCGGCCCATGCGCAAGGCCTGCCCATAGTCATCCTTGTGCCAAACCACAAGCTCGCCTGGGAACATGCCGAACGGTTGGCCCACCTGGGCGCCGTGGTGTATCGGGGGCGGCGCGAACCGGCAGCGGGCGAGCCAAACGGACCGCCGGTTGATCCAGGACCACATGCCTGCTACCGACTGGTGCAAGTCAGCAAGGCTGGCGACCAGAACCATCGACCTGCCCAGGGGCTTTGCAGCAAGTGCCCGAACGGGATGGCCGCCGTTTTGCAATACGTCACACGCGACGAACTGCGTCGGCAGCGCGCCGAGCAGTTTTTCAAAACATCTGGTATTAACCCGGCGACTGTGCCACCGTGCCAATTTCTGTACAAGGGGCTGCCGGATCAGCTCGCCGCGCCGATTTTGGTTGCGCCAGTGCAGGCGTTCAGCGAAGCGATGGCAATGTGGCGCGAGGTCGACCCAGAAACCAGTTTTTTGACCAGAGAAACCCAACGGCTGGTCATCGTTGATGAGCACATTCCAATGGCCGCCGAGGTTGAGGTCGGCGCTGGCGATATCCAGGTCTGGCGAAACCGCGTTGATGGAATGGCCGAACGACTGGATCGGCAAATCGAGTTTCTGCAAGGCAAAAATGCTCCGACCCAGGCGGAGACCGAAGAGCTTGAGCAGGCGCGCGCCATGCGCGCCTTGACCCCTGAAATTGACGCGACTTTCCGCGCTCTGGCGTCAAAAATCGCGGGCGACATTCCCATTGGGGTTGACGCAGGCCGCATCATCAAGCTGCAAAAATCGGTCGTCAAGGCGGGCGGGTCGGTCGCGGGTACTGCGACGTGGGAAAAGATTGGATACCAGCGCGACGAAGACGACTTTTTCATCCCACTGCGCGCGCTTGTAACGTTGGCACGCAACCTTGCGGCAGGATCGGCCAGGCAGGAGAAGGGCGTGCTGTTCGCCTACGAAACCAGCCCGGTCATCGAGTGGGCGAGGGACAAAGGGAGCGTCATGTTTCTGGATGCGACCATGAGCCAGTCCATGCGGCGGTTCATCGAGGCCAAGGGCGGCACCATCCACAATGCCACGGCAGACCAGAACATGCGAGTCACGCGGGTCACCGGCAGACTGTACAGCCGTGGCGACGTGAGGAAGGACGACTACCCGGCCAAGGCGCGCGCACGGATGGATGACATTCGTCAAAATATTGTGCCGCGGCTTGACAGTCCGGTAGCAATCATTACTCACAAGGCGTACCTCAAATACTCGCAGGAGGCCCACCAGGCCGATGATGCGGCGGAGGTGGCCGCTCAGGCGTTCGAGTCCGCGACTGGCATCCCCATCGGATGGTTTGGCAAGCACGATCGCGGGCTGGACTCATGGGGCGGTCGCAACATTGCGCTTGTGGGCATGCCCCTACTGAGCAAGGAATCCATCGCAGGGGCTTATGCCTGCACCCGCGCGGCCATGATCGACTGTGGAATACCGATGCCCGAATGGGATCAGGTCATGGATAAGGAAAAAGCCGACGCAGACGGCCCGCCCATGCCTGTCATGCCCGAGGTGCGCGCCTGGCTGGTGGACGAATATGCCCAGGGGGTTGCGCAGGCCGTTGGGCGCAACCGGGCGGTTAACCATCCGCGCGGCTGCAAGCCGCTGCAGGTTCACCTTTGGGGTGGGCTGCAGACCGCTGAAATGGACGCAGCGATGCGGTGCTACGGCATCGTGGTGCATGACCGGATGCGCAACCCTAACAGCGCGCCGGGGCCGAAGGTGGACGTTGGCGCTGTGGATGAGGCTATCGAGATGGTACTGGCCACCGGCGGCGCGGTGAGTGAGCGCAGCGTGCGTGGCGCGCTGGTCGGTCTACAGCGCAGCGCTTCAACTGAATCGATCCGCGCCCGCATTCGCGACATGCGCGCCAGCGGTGCGATTCCGGCGGCAACGCGGGTGAAGCGAAGTGACGCAGCCGATACGGCGGAATCGGTTTGTGCCGCCCATTCCGATAACTATGCAGAGTCGGTTGCTTCCATCGCGCCAGAGGCTGATGCCGAAGATGCTTCTGCACACACCGAACCCCAAAAGCAGGGGCAAGAAAAGATCACCCGCTCAGAGGATGCGACTGCGCCGAATTCCTATAAAGAAACTAATAGTGGGAACTCGGCGCAGTGCTGCGGCAATCCAAACCCCCAAACACAGGGGCAAGAAAAGATTTTCCTTGCCCCTGCCTTTGACTTTGACTTTGCTTTTGACTTTTCCGCTGGCGCGGCAACGCTGGACTCGCCACGACTCCAGCCGGACGACGAGATTGCTGACATGCTCGCGGAAGTAGCCGCGCAGATCGAGGCCGACCTGGCGCGCGAAGACGACGACCCCGACCCAGACGAACCCGGCCCGAAGGGACCGTCAGGCGGGCGGCGTGAGCCGCGAGGGCGCGATGGGTGTGACCGGTGTCCGGACATCGCGGCTGCGGCCTCTGCAGCGCAGCGCACTAGTGCCGCCCTTGCGCATATCTCTTACAACAACCCAGGCGACGGAGCGCCGCCATCATGAGCAAACAACGGTAGACAACCTCGGCGCTTGATGCCGGATGCGCACAGGAGATCAGAAATGTTTGAACTTGACCAAGAAACCACGGGGGCGGCGAACGCAGTCCTTCCCACCACCCCACGCAAGGCGCGAAACGCCGACGTGCGCGACGAGGGCCTGCGCATGATCGGCGAGAGGAAATGGCTCGATCCCGAGACCGCCAAAGCCTGCAAAGAAATGCGGGCGGAGATGATGCAAGCGCGCGAGCCGACCGCCCAGGAGATGGGCCTGTTCTTCTACCTGCGCGAACCCATGCTGAAAGACCCAACCTACCTGGTTGCCTGCTGGGAGCGCGGGCGCGAGAAACCTATCCTTTTTCAGCGGCACGACACCATCGGCGCCGCACTGCACGCCATGCAACAGAAGTGGCGAGACAAGAGGCTGGAAGAAATGACCGGCGGCAGCAGCGAAGGGTTTTATGCGGAGTGGTGACGCCGCGCTGAATGCACAGATAAAATCTGAAAAAGGGGATCGGATCGGCCATGAAATCGGACAGGGATGCGGCGTTAGCTCTTCGGCGAGAAGCAATCGCCGAAAAGGCTGCGATCGATGCGCGCTTGTTTGACATCCATCGCATTGCCTGCGAGCAATTTGCTTTGCCAGATGCACGCGAAGCTGTTCGTCATCGTGCGCAGTCGCAGGTCGATCAATGGGAGCGGGGCCATCTTTGCAGCCCCCGTTACATCGCCGCATGGAAGCGAATTCTTGGGTTGGATCCTAAAGATTTCCAAGCTGAAGTGCTGCGCACAGATGCCGAGGGCGTTGCCCTGCGGCAGAACACGCCTTTTGGCTTTCTTGCCAGGCGATGAATCGGCAAGACATTGAGTTGCTGCTGGAGCAGGCCAAGTCCGCAACCCATCACAGCCACTACGTCATCATCGGCAGCTTGTCGATCTTGGGAGCGATAGATTCACCGCCGCCTTCGATGACGATGTCTGTTGATGTTGACCTCTACCCCAGAGACGATCCAGGGCGCGCTGGAGACATTGCCCGCCAATTGGGTCTTGGCAGTGATTTCGAGCAACTGCATGGCTTCTACGCAGACGCCGTATCTCCCCGCCTGCCTGCGTTGCCGACCGGATGGCAGGAGCGCTTGGTTCCTGTTGAATTCAAATCAGGCGTAACGGCATGGTTTCTCGATCCCAACGACGCGGCGGTGTCGAAATACGCACGAAGCGATCCGCGTGATCGAGAATGGATCAGGGCCGGACTCGAATCTGGCATTCTGTCCATGCCAACGATTGCTTATCGGCTTCCCTCCGCTGTGATGGATGACGACGAGGTTCGTATCGCAACACAAGCCATCCTCGAAGACAAGGCATGGATGAAGTCAATCCAGCGACCACCGAAAAGGGCACGGCGAACAGACCGCGACCCCGGCATCAAGCGCTAACCCCGGTTCACCGCCGTCACCACCGCAGCACCCATGAGTCTTGCCCAGGCGGCCGTCGTGGCTGCCTCGACACGGGGCGCCACAGCCCCAGCAGGCTCATACCAATAGTTCGACACACGGAGCACCACCGCAGGGCGCTGCACAAGCGCCTGGAGCCACGGCCACGCCAAGCCTTGGTCGTAGCAGATGCTGGCCCAGGTGCGCACCCCGGCGATGGTCCGCACCGGCTCCCACCAGTGCGACGCCGTGTAGGACTTCTCCCTATTCCACGGCTTCCACATCCCGCCAGGCACCGGCACGGGAGAGGCAAAAAGCAGCGCGTCGCCGCGCTGGCCAAGGCCGACCACGGCATTCAGGTAGCGTCCGTCCCAGCGCACCCGATCCGCCAGCACCGACGCACCGACCAGCCACACGTCGCCTGGACGCATCGCGGCTCGCGCCTGCGCCGCCGTGCCCGGCCCCCAGGTTCCCGCGACGTCCTCGGGGAGAACCACCACAACCCCTCCCTGTTTCTTTGCCCCTGCCTGTGCGCCGCCGAAGGCGGGTGCTTTGGCGTCCCGCGCAGCGGGTGTGCCGTGGTCTTGCGGTGCTGCAGCGACCGCAGCCGCAGCCTGGTTGATCCACTGTTGGTTGCGCGCAACCTCGGCGATCACGTCATCCGTTTCATGATCGACACGGGTGTTCACCCCGATCCAGCCATAGGGTGCGGCGGGCGGCGCATAGAGGGCGTTCGCCACTACCACCAGGACAAACAGACCCCGGCTGACAGGGGCAAGAAAGGAAGGTGCTGAAATCTGTTGATCGTCCGTCCACATGGACTCTGCACGCGCCCAGAACAGGGCCAGACACAGCAGCAAGCCGACAACCCCCATCCCTGGAAAGAGAACCCCGGCCACCGCCAACGGCGACAGCCAGCCGAAGAACCCGAGCGGCGGCAGCGCCTCGATCAACAGCACCGCAACGACACGCCAGCCGCGCGATGCCCAGGCCCATGGTGCAGCCAGCAGCGTGCTCGACAGCACCCACAGGCCGATACCAACGATGCAGCCAGAACCGAAGAAACTCTGCACTTCAGACGGCAGCGCCGCGCTGCCGACGCCGAAGTAGGCCAGCGCAGCCAGGAAACGTCCCAGCGGGCTCTCGGCCAGCAGGACGCCAACGATGAGCAGCGGCGACAAACCAACCCCATAAGGTTGACTGGAGAGTGTCCAGGCCAGCCCCGCCAGAGCAGGCAGCAAGACGGACAACAGGCGGCGGGCTGTGATTCGCCGTAACGAGGGCAGGGCAGTGGCAAGAAAAGTAGGGGGATGCACGACGATCTCCGGTGTGGCGTGGACACACGGATATGCGGTGCAGCGGCAAATATATTGATAGCAGTATTGGTTAAATAGTTATCAACTGTGATATCATCGAATAATGAACAGCAAGCATAAAAAGACGCTTGAGGCGATCTTCTCCAACCCGGTCAACGGCAATCTGGAGCGGGCGCGTATTGAAGGTTTGCTTGTGGCGGCAGGGTGTCGCGTCATCGAGGGAAGTGGATCCTCCGTGACCTTCGAGAAAGATGGATTGCGCGCCTACTTCCACCGGCCCCACCCGGAAAAAGAGGCGTTGAAGTACCGAGTCAAATTGGCGCGGGAGTATCTGGAAAAGATTGGAGTGACCCCATGAATAACGTGATGACTTACAAGGGTTATGCGGCCAGCATGACCTATGACCCGGAGGACAAGATCCTGGTCGGGCGCGTGCTGGACATCGCTGACATCATCGCTTTCCACGGTGAATCCGTGGCCGAGTTCGAGACAGCGTTCCATACGTCGATCGACGACTACATCGGCGCCTGCGCGAAGCTGAAACAACCGCCAGAAAAACCGGCGTCCGGCAAATTGATGCTGCGGATCGACCCCAGCATTCATGCGGCGGCGGCTAAGGCCGCAGCGCGGGAGGGGCAGAGCATGAACAAGTGGGCGGCGAAGGTGCTCGCGGACGCCACAGCGCACCGTTGAACTGGAGAACCATGATGTGGCAAACCATCAAGCTGTATTGGGGCTACTTTCGCAACACGCTGGGTACGCTGATCCTGCTGCTTCCGTTCTTCCTCGCCGCCTGGGTGTTCCATCTGGCGATGGGGCTGGGTAACGGTTCCGGCGACATCTGGATGGGCATCATGGGTGCGGGAGCCGTGCTGCTGCTGTTTCGCAAGCAATGGCGATTGTGGGTGATTCTCTTTCCCGAGTTGTGGGGCATGGCGCGGCCTATTTTCGGAAGCCTCTTTCACATGCTTCGCGCCAGACTCAGCGGCGGGCTGCTGCGCGTGCGCACAGACTGGAATGACCTGCGCCGCGCGATGAAATGAAAACGCCGTGGGCGCGGCCACGGCGAGATTGAGTCACGGACTCCGGCGTCCGGGCGGTTCATGAGCGAGATGGCGAACTCACACCGCCTGCGGAGGTTTTGGGGGTGTTTTCGCCCCAGCAACTGCCACCTGCCGCTGGGCGTTCGTTGCAATGGGATATACAAAAGGGCGGCACAAAATGGCGGCAAACTCAGTGCCGCTGGCCAACCAACTCGGCCCGCAACTGATGAATCTGGCTTTGCATCTGGATCATGACCGGCTGATCCCTCCACTCCACTTGCTTGCCGCCCCACCAGTACCCAGCGATCGCGACCAGCAATGCAGCGGCGACCGCTACGCCCACCTGCCAGGAAAACAGGGTGTCGGACACCGCGCCGCGGATCGCCTCATGGGCTTCCTTTGCGTCCATCTTGACCACCCGGTCAGCCAGGGCCGACTCAAAGGCCGGCATCGCGGCCTTTGCGATGGCCTGCGCAATCTTGTTGGCGTTGATCTCCGGCACAGGGACATTGATCTCGCTGGCGTCGATGTGCGGGCCAATGAGCTTGCCCAGCTTCTCCGCGTCAATGCCGCCCGTGGTGACGTTCTGGACGGCCCGCAGCAGGGCCTCATGATCGACGCGGGCCTGCTCCCTGCGGTTGGACAAGAAATACATTGGCAGGATCACGCCCCATTGGCTGTCGTTGTCGTCGAACTGGGTCGCCAGACGGATGGAGTCGATTTCGGCCTGCTGCTGCGAGGACAGTCCGTCCGGCGCAAAGCGCTCGATCAGATCGGAATAAATGCTCATGGGCGCGCTCCTTAAATGTCTGCCGTATCGGGGCGGACGGTAAAGCTGCCGGACGAAGGGACTTCATCATCCATGGCTTCATCATCCAGGCTTTCCTCGCCGGCGGTTTCCCGCTCCATCTCGGCCAGGCGCGCGCCCGCAGCGCCGCGAAAGGTCTTGACCGCGATAAGCGACCCCAGACCCAGCTTCTTGCCGCCGTTGACCGCCCCATTCAGGACGGCATGGTGCAGTGGCGTGCGCGACAGTTCGGCGGACACAAACGGGGTGAGCACCGGCATTTCGATTTCGCGCCAGCCACTCGCAAGGGCCTGCGTGCGCGTCCCACTCTTGTCCCAGTGCGCAAACTTGTCGCGCGTGCCGTGACGCATGTTCAGGACGACGAACCCGCGTTCATAAAACTTGGGGAACTGGTTGAAACGATCCTGCAACTGCCGCACCGACTCATAATCGGTTCCGATCACCCAGACATGCACGGCGTTCAGCGCCTTCATGACCTCGGTAACTTCACCCGCCTGAGCAATCGCCAGGCCCGCCCCTGCAGGCAGGGAAAACACGATGCGGTTTTCCTCGTCTTCGGGCCAGTCCTGAATCAGGTCGAAGACTTCATTCCCGACGGACACCCACTGCTCGGGCGTTTCGATGCCGCGCATCAGAATGGAAACATCACAATCGCCGACGCGCTCCGGGCTGAACCCGCCTTTGCCGCACACGTCCTGATTCGACGCATCCGCGTCAACGACAAACAGGCGCTTGACCGGACGCGGCAATTTGAAACGCGCGGACTGCATCAGCATGTCGGCGAGGGCACGCGCGGTGAAGCTCTTGCCGACGCCGCCCTTGTCGCCGTCAACGAAATAGGTTTTGATCATCACGATCTCCAGTTGGTAGGTACACAACCAGATATGCGAAGGGGCGGCAAATCAAATCAGTAGGGGATGCCGTTCCTGCGCTCTTCCTCGATGTCTTGCGCCGTCTCGCGCACCGATCTGATCAGGCAAGCCGCGTCATCTTGCCCGAACCCGCCGACGCAATACTTGCCGTTTTTGTCCCTGATTTCCATCAGCCGCTCACTGGTGGCAATGAGGCGCAGCCCATACTTCTTGAGGGTCTCCCGCGTTGCCGCGTCGTGTACCGGGTGATACCCGTTTTTGCTGTTTTCCATCGGCATCGCTTCCGGTGGCCACCACGGTTCATCGTAGGTGATCCGCCCGTCCGGGGTGAACCGCTTGAACGCATACGGCTGGTCGGTCTTCGGGTTGACTGGCGCGGGCTTGTCCCACAGCTTTTCCAGCCATTCCTGCGCGGCGGGGGTCAACTCATCGGGTTTGACCTGCGTCGGATGCCGGTCGCCGAATTGTTCGGCAATCCACTTCTTGGCAAGCTCCGAGCGTTCCGTGTGGGTCAACTCACCGTGTGGAATTTCCGGGAACGGGGCGGGTGAGGGCGGGTTGTGTCGGGGTGATGCGGGTGGGTCGGGTCGGGTCTGTGGCTGGGCTAGAGCGGGTGCGAGCGCGGAAGGCTGCACCTCGGGGTGCGGGCCGTCGGCTTTTTTCTTTGCCCCTTGGGGTTGGGGTGCGGCTTTCACACCCCGTTGCAGCGGCGGCAGCCCATTTTCAGCGCGAATGATGCCCAGATGCCGAACCAGATGGGTTCTTTTGATGGCGAAGCCGTCATCCCGCAAGGCTGCTGCGATGTCTTCCAGCGTCAGTCCAGCTGCCAGGTGCTTCTCAATGACGGGGAAAAGGACACGCACCAGCGAGCTCGGCGACAGGCGTTGCGGGTCTTGCAGTCGCCGCGTCAATGTAGCGTCCGCTCGCTGGCGGATGCGTTCAACAGGGTCTTCAATGAAATCTTCCGTGTTCGCAGTATCCATATCGTACTCAGCATTCGCTGTGGGCTGATGCATGGTTATGGCGACAGGCGGCAGATTCGATCTGACAGCCGGCGCGACAGGAATTCAAAAACACGCCGACAGGATTCAAAAGCGATTTGACAGGCGTACTGACATGTTTCAAAAGCGATCTGATAGGCGTAACAATTCCATCGACAGGTGCGCAAATCGTCTCGACAGGATTCAAAAGCAATCCGACAGGCGTATCGACAGGATTCAAAAGCGATTTGACAGCGGCGCAAATCGTTCTGACAGGCGTATCGACAGCGAACAAAAACGATCTGACAGGCGTAACAATTCAAGCCAGTGGACAACAAACAAGTGCAGGGTAGGGGGCCGTGGCCACAATCCTCGAAACCGCCCGCGCTTCGCTTGTCGGTTTCTGCGTTTGTGCCCCGTCCCCACCTGCTCAGGCTCCGCCCGAGACCCGAAAGGCAGCGTTCTCGGCTGCGCCTTGAACGCCAAATCAATCGGCAAACGTACCCGCGTTGCGTGCGAGATAAGACCAGGGGGCAAGAAAGCAAAGTGCCGCCCCCGCGCATATCCCGGTATCTCCCATTCCTGGACATGCCGTCATGCGCACACCCACCGCAATCTACGCTGCCGCAACCCTGCTCGCGGCCAGTCTCGCCACCGCCCACGCCGCCACACTGACCGTGGGCTACGCCAACGTCAGCCTGAACACCGGAAACGGTTTGTCGTCGAGCGTGCCCGCGCTGCACCTGGCCGCTCAAGCAGAGCTACCTGACGGGTACGACGTCACCGCCAGCGTCACCCACGGCAAACGCGAAGCGGCGAGCGACACGGACGCCCACGTTGCCATCAACGGAAATTTGCCACTGGCAATCGGAACCATTCAGCCCGGCCTGGTGACGGGTTACACCCGCATTGACTACAGCGGCAGTTACTTCCATGACGGCCCCGGCTGGCGCATGGCGAGCGGCTACGCCGGCGCGCGCATCGGCTATCTGTACGCGCCGACCTCGGATGTCTCGCTACATGCTGCGTTCGAGTTTGGCCGCAACTTCGCGACCCAATACACGCAGCGCCCGACCATCGGCGGGCTCTACACCGCAGCCGACATCGGCGCCTCCCTGCGCTTTGGCCCTGGCGCGCTGACCGTCGGCGCGCGACTGATGAATTTGCCGATCAGCCAGGACAGTGGTCTGCACATCCGGACTGCCGAGTACCGCATCGGCTACGCGCTGACGTTCTGATCACCGATCTGCCGCCCCTGCGTATATCCCAGCATCCCAACACATTCGGAGATGCCGAAATGTCCAGCAGCAGCCCGCCCATCACCGCGCGCACGAAAGTGCCGCCGCCACAAAACAAGGCCGTGCATCACTTTGTGCGCAGCCTTCGCCGCTCATCAGAACTCGGCTGGACTGTCGGCCTCGATCTGCAGCGCGCCTGGGGAATCCGCCCCGCGTCCTCACGCCGTGCCGCCCCTGCGTATATCCACTCAAGCAGTTCCCATCCTTGAAGGAGAACCCGACATGGCTCAAGCCAACCCTTACCTCAATGCCCGCCGCGAGTGGGACGAGCGCTACGGCGACCAGATCGCCCGCGCCAAGTCCTGGCGCATCGCCGCCATTGCCGCACTTGCCGTGGCGTCCGTCGCCGTAGCGGGTGTGGCCTACATCGGCGCGCAGAGCAAGATCAAGCCCTTTGTCGTTGCCATCGACAAGATGGGCAGCCCGATTGCAGTGGCCCAACCCAGCAACGGCTCTGGCGTGACTCAGCGCATCATCGAAGCGCAACTTGCCAACTGGATCGTCAACACCCGCATGGTGTTGCCCGACCAGACCGCGCAGCAAACGCTGCTCAACCGCAGCTACGCCATGCTGTCCAGCAATGCCGCCAGCACGGTCAGCGACTGGTTCAAGGCCAACAGCCCGTTCGGTGCGGCCTACACCGTCAACCCGCAGGTCAACAGCGTGTTGCCGACGGGCGCCAACACCTACCAGGTGAACTGGACGGAAGTCAAAGCCATCCCCGGGCAGAACAGCACGACGACGCACTGGAAAGCGCAGATCACCGTCGGCGTGGACGCCAAGCTGGCCGACAAGCCGCAAGTCATGCTCGACAACCCGCTGGGCATTTTCATTCAGTCCCTGAACTGGACGCAGAGCGTGTCCTGATCCACCCCGATTCCATCCCCCGGAGAAACCCCCATGAAACGCACTCTTCTTGCCGTCGCCCTGTCGGCCTCTTTCTTTGCCCCTGCCTTTGCTGGCGGGTCGGCGCCTGACAACGGGCGCGTCAGCCATGAACTCCAGCGTTTTCGCGTCGTCCACCGGGCGATCCCGGTCGGCACGCCCGACAACGGGCGCACCAGTCATGAACTGGTGAACCAGACCCCGCCCGTGCCGCTGTCGTACCGGGCGACCGACGCCGCCGCACAGCAATGGCTGCAAACCGGCGTCGCCAATGACATCATCGGTACGAACGGGCAAGTGATGTACGCCTACGGCCAAAGTCGCCCCACCATCACCTGCGCCCCGCTGCATGTCTGCGTCATCAACCTGCTGACCGGCGAGCACATCACCAGCCTGAGCATCGGCGACTCGGTGCGCTGGCTGGTGCAACCCACGAATGCCGGGGAGCGACCCATTGTGATCGTCAAGCCGACGCAAGCCGGGCTGGTCACCAATCTGGTCGTGACCACCGATGCCGGACGGGTCTACTACATGACCCTGAAAAGTGATGCGCACGACTATGTGCCACTGGTCGGCTACTACGACCCGCAGCAACTGGTCATCAACATGCAGCAGCAGGCCGCACAAGCACGCGCCGCCGAACAAGCCAAAGCCGAAGCCAAGAAGCAGGCCGTGGTTGCCCCGCTGGGCAACATCGACCCGGCCAAGCTGGACTTTGATTTCACCTGCACCGCGGATAACGGCAATGACGATACGAACATGCTGCCGGTGCGCGTGTTTGCCGGTGGCGGCCACACCTACCTGCAGATGCCGCAGTCGATGAAATTCACCGATGCGCCCGCTGTGTTCAACACCAGCAATGGCAACACCGAACTGATGAACAGTCGCCTGGTGCATGGCTACTACGTTCTTGACGGCCTGCCGAGCAAATTCAACCTGACGCTGGGTGTCGGAAAGAACGCGCACACCGTGGTGTGCCAGCACGGCGGGCAAAGCAGCGCCGGCTTCTTCGGCTGGGCGCGCTGATCCATCTGCGGCAGCGAGCCCCCAACACAGAGGCAAGAAACATGAATGACGACAACCAACCCGCAGGCGCAATTGAAGGGGCAGCGCTGCCCGTCCCCACCGCGCCCGCCGCAGAACTTCCCCCGATCGCTGACGTGATCGGGCCGGGAAAGACCAAGGGCGGAAAAGATGGGGGCAAAGGCGACGGAAAGGGCAAGGGCATGAAGCTCAAGGCCGACCCGAAGCAAGGCAAGCGCCTGTCCAAGAAAAGCAAGACGCTGATGTTCGGTGGGTTG
The DNA here is from genome assembly GCF_900634595.1 of Thiomonas sp. OC7. NCBI lineage: Bacteria > Pseudomonadati > Pseudomonadota > Betaproteobacteria > Burkholderiales > Thiomonas > Thiomonas sp. OC7. The sequence continues at coordinate 3,883,638 of NZ_LR131953.1, forward strand.
ACCGTGCTCAGCGCGTTGATCCTGATCGGCATCGCCACATCGGGCAACAAGTCCGCTCCTTCCGAAGCCTTGTCAGCCAGCAGCACGGATCAGGTCGGCATGAGTACGCCGCCCGCACCGAGCGCGGCGCAAACGAGCGCGTTCACCGTGCGCGGCGCTGTCACACAGGCGACCGCCGCATCCGCTCCCGCGCCTACAGCCAGCGGTGCAGGGGCTGCACTGGCACATCCGCAGGGCGCCACGCTGCAACCGGGTCAACCGACGGCTTTGACGCCCGCGCAGAAATATCACCAGTGGCTGGTTGACCAGCATTACAAGCGCCTGGAAGGGCTTGTGCTGGCGGACCAAAGCGCCAACCTGGCGGAGACCGGCGTCGGCGGAAAGGGCTTGATGCAGACTGCCGGGACGAACCAGGCCAGTCCGCAAGACTTGCTGGCGTTGCAGCATCAACTGTCGCAAGCCATGGCGCAAAACCCGCAGGCCGCGAACGATCCCAATGTGCGCAAATTGATGGCTGCGCTGAGTGGGATGAATGGGGCGAGCGGGATGGGCGGCGCTGGTGCGCAGTCCAGCAATCAAGGTTTCCTGGACGTGCAGCAGAACAAGGACGGCAACGGCTATCTGCAAGCCGCTGTGCAGCCCAAGGCGTCCAACCATGAACTATTTGCCGGCTCGGTCATTCCTGCCGTGTTGCAAACCGGCATTGATAGCGACTTGCCGGGGACGATCACCGGCATGGTGCGGCAGACCGTGTACGACAGCCTGAACCCGAGCGTTGTCCTGATTCCGCAAGGCACCAAAGTTATCGGCTCGTATAGCAGCGACGTGGCCTATGGCCAGAGCCGCGTGCTGGTGGCCTGGAACCGGCTGATTTTCCCCAACGGATCGATGATCGACCTCAAGGGCATGATCGGCGCGGACGGGCAGGGCGAAAGCGGCTTGTCCGATCAGGTGGACAACCACTACGCGCGCATCTTCGGCAGCGCCATTCTGATGAGCATGCTGGGGGTGGGGGCGCAGTTGAGCCAACCGCAGACCGGCAGCGCACTCACCACGCCAAGTGCCAGCCAGCAGGCTGCAGGAGCCTTGTCGCAGCAGATCGATACCGTCGGGACGAACCTGCTCAACAAGAACCTGAACATTCAGCCGACGCTCAACATCCGGCCTGGCTACACGTTCAATGTGCTGGTCAACCGGACGATGATTCTGCCGCCGTACTCGGGGAGTTGAGAGCAGAGCATCGCAGGGAAGGGCGGCTGAGGCCGCTCTTTTTTTACTTGTCCGACGACGCGGACGGCTCCAGCCCCTGCAATGGCTTGCCCGGTTTGAATTTTGGAAACCGGGTCGCTGCCTTCTGCATAGGCTCGCCCGTCCTCGGATTGCGCGCCAGATGGGCTTTGCGCAGCGAAGCACTGAACACGCCGAAATTGCGAATCTCCACCCGTTTGCCGTCGGCCACCGCCTGCACGATGGCGTTTAGGATGACCTCAACGGTGTCTTCGGCATCCTTGCGCGAAAGGTGCGGGTGGCTTGCCGCCAAGCCGTCTATCAGTTCAGAGCGGATCATGCCGACACCTCGCGCCGACTCCGCGTTTTCTGGGCTGGAAGCAAGCTCGTAAGCCGCTGATACAGGCCGAACAGGAAGGCCACGCGCGGGGCGTCGGCCTTGTCGCCCTTGTAGCCGTAGGCTGCGTCCACGGCCCGGTCGTTGGCCTGGTGGGCTTTGCGCAGTTCGGCAGGCATGGTCAGCGGGTCGTAGAGATCGGCCAGGGTGGCGCCGGGATACAGCGCCCGTGCATCAAGGACGCCCTGCGCGTTGTGCTCGATGGCCTCCTGCTGCGCGTCGGTTGGCTGCGGCCAAGGAAAATTGTTGTATACGGCTGGCGCGTAGCTATAACGACTTTCCAGCCTACCGCACACCGCACGCATCCATGCGTTGTGCATCGTGCTCATCATGACACCAAAGTGGAAGCGCGTCGCCCCTGGGATGATTTGCAGCTTGTTGCTCGCAATCACGCTGCTGGGCAAGAAGCCCATCGGAATAAAGTGTCGGTTTTCCGATGACACTTCAGGCAGCGCCAGATAGTCGGTTTCAGGCTGACGATCTTGCGTGAACAGTGTCGCCTGGGCCGCGAACTCCTGCACGCTCTTGGTCGGACTTTTGAGCCTTGTCTCAGCGACTGCGCGGACCCGTTGCATGACGGCGGGTGCCGAGCGCAACTCCGATGGTGAAACCCCCTTTAGCCAAAGACACCATCGCCACGTGCCGTTGAGAAAATCTTCGCCACCAACGTAAGGGCGAAGCCATTGCTCCGCACGGGGCTCGATCGCGAGAAGCTCGGCTTTTTGCTGGTCAGTCAGGATCAAGTGCCCGCCGTCTGTCGGCTGACTCCCTTTGAGCAGTTGTGGCATGCCAGGTGGCGGATCGGTCCTCGACGGCAGAATTACGTCCGGCGCGTCAACCAAGTATGGATTGATCCGATTGGCCTCGACTCTCACCCCCTCGCCCTTGGGGTCGTCGCCATAGTCGAATATGGTGCAATGCCTCGGGGCATGTAATGCGAACCCGATGATGACGCAATGCACGGCGGCCTTGCCCTTGCCCTCGTTACTCCACTTGAACGTGCGGTGAGCGAAACGGATTTGAACGCCCTTGGAGAGCATCCAAGGCCACATGGTGCCCACCTGCTCACCCTGGCAGATGCTGTTGGTGGATACGAACGCAACCGCAATGGCACGATTCGGTGCGCAGTATTCGACTGCTCGGCGATGCCAGCAGGTCACATAATCAAGGCGACCGAATCGGCCCTCATGACCCCACACTGATGCCATATCAACCATTTGCTCCGCGTTGCGCCACTGGTGGCCCACGAACGGCGGGTTGCCCAGCACATAGCTGCACTGCTCGGGCGGCAGCACTTCGGCCCAGTCGGTGCGCAGGGCGTTGGCGTGGTGGATGTGCGGGCTATCGACCAAGGGCACGGTAGGCCGAGTGGTGCCGAAGCGCTCGGCGGTTTCCAGGTTCATCTGGTGGTCGGTGATCCACAGCGCCACGCGGGCGATGTGCGCGGCGGATTGGTCAATCTCGATGCCATAGAACTGGCTCACGCGCAGGCGCGACAAGGTGGATACGTCGAGCAGGCCGCGCGTCTGCCCGCCCTTGCTGAACAGCAGTTCAATGACTTCGTTTTCCAGGCGGCGCAGTTCGCGGTAGGCGATGACCAGAAAGTTGCCGCAGCCGCAGGCGGGATCGAAAAAGGTCAGCGTGGGGAGCTTGTCGTACAGGGCTTGCAGCCGGGGTTTGCTGTGGCGGGCGGCGGCGAATTCGTCGCGCAGGTCGTCCATGCACAGGGGGCCGAGTACGCGCAGGATGTTGCGTTCGCTGGTGTAGTGCGCGCCGAGTTCGCGGCGGCTGGCCTGGCGGCGCTCGTCAGGGGAATGCGCTTCGAGCACGCCTTGGAACATGGCGCCGAAAATGGCCGGGGAAATGCCCGACCAGTCGAGGTCGATGCAGCGCATGAGCACGGCGCGCAATTCGGCGTTGAAGGCGGGGATGCGGGTGCGCTCGGCAAACAGGCTGCCGTTGACATAGGCGAAGGCGCGCAGGTCGTCGTCGAGCGTGGTCTGGCGCTGGTCTTCGGCGGTGTCGAGCACGTCGAACAGTTCGGAGAGCGTGGCCCCCAGGTCTTTGCCGTCGGCGCGGGTACGCTCCACCAGGCGGCGGAACATACCGTTGTCGCCAAAGATGCCGGTGTCGTCGGCGAACAGGCAGAACAGCAGCCGGGTGAGGAAGATTTCGAGGTCGCGGCCTTTGAAGCCGATGTCGAGCAAGCCTTCGTGCAGCTTGCTGATGGCGTAGGCGGCATTGCGGTTGATGGGCGATTCTTCGACGATCTGCGGGGCTTCGTCTTCGAGCAAAAAGCTGAACCAGTTGGCCTTGCCCGGCAGAGCTTTGAGCGTGGTTTCCCAGTGCTTGCCTTCGCGCAGGTCGTACAGGCGGATGCGGGCGAAGTCGGAGGTGATGATGTAGCGCGGGCGCTCGGCCTCGGGCAGGGCGATGAAGTAATCGGCGGCCTGATCGAAGGCTTTGTCGAGATCTTTGCCCCGGCTTTTGTGTTCGACGATGAGTTTGCCGGGGATGAAGCTGTCGATGAAGCCGCGCGCGCCGCCGAGCTTGTCCACGGCCTTTTCGTAGATGGTGGCCGACTCGGCGCGAATGCCAAAACACTCGTAGAAGCGTAGCCAGAAAGTCTTGGCATCGGCAGCCTCTCGCTGGGCGTTGGCCCATTCCTTGGCGAAGGCGGTGAGGCGGCGGCGGATGTCGAGGGCGGAAGGGCTAGGCATGGGCGGTGTCGAATCAATCGTGCAACCGCAAGCGTAGCGAACTCAGCCCGCCGACCGTGCAATCACCCGATCCCGCTGCACCACCCCCCAATTCCGGCTGTCGAACGACACCTTCGGATCGCCAGAACCAAACGTCCAATACTCGCCATCCGCAAGCCGGTGTACACCGAAATCAGCGGGCAGCGTCAGCCCTGGCCACGCCTTCGGTCGCGCGATCACCTTGCTCTGCGGCAACAGACGTCCGTTGACAGAGACCCCCGCTGTGGACACGTCCACCACATCGCCCGGCACGCCGACAACGGTTTTCAGAAACGGCGCACCGCCGTTGGGGCACGCGCCATGAACCATGAACGGATAGAGCGTCACCGGGGGGCAAAAGGAGATCAGGTCGCCGCGATGAATCACGGTCTGCGCCGTAACGGGCGTCAGGCGATACAGGCCCAGCGGCTCGCTGGGTGTGGTGTTGAACCGCCAGCCGGTCGCCCAGGCTGTGCCGATCGCGGACGCCGCAATCATGCCCGCCACGGCAGGCCAGCGCAGGCGATGCCAGTTGCTGTGACGAATGTTGATCTTCATGGGGTCGTCTCAGAAAACGGAAAATAAAGCACGCTAAGCCGGTTGCAGCGGCCGTAGCGGCCTGAACTTGCCCGCGCCGATCTTGGCGCTGCTGCGCCAGAGGTAATCGCCGGTCAGGTTGATGTGCTCCCAGCCGAGCGGCGACAGGTACTGCAACAGGCCGTCATCGACGGCTTGACCGTGGCCACGCAAGGCGTTCGCGGCCCGCTCCAGATAGACCGTGTACCATAGCACGATGGCCGCCGTCACCAGGTTGAGGCCGCTGGCCCGGTAGCGCTGCTGCTCGAAGCTGCGGTCGCGGATTTCCCCCAGGCGGTTGAAGAACACGGCGCGGGCCAGCGCGTTGCGCGCCTCGCCTTTGTTCAGCCCGGCATGCACGCGGCGGCGCAGCTCGACGCTTTGCAGCCAGTCCAGGATGAACAGTGTGCGCTCGATGCGTCCCAGCTCACGCAGGGCGACGGCCAGGCCGTTCTGGCGCGGGTAGCTGCCAAGCTTCCTGAGCATCAGCGAGGCCGTCGCCGTGCCCTGCTTGATCGAGGTGGCCATCCGCAGGATTTCATCCCAATGGGCGCGGACGTGCTTGATGTTGAGCGTGCCGCCGATCATCGGTTTCAACGCCTCGTAGGTGGCATCGCCCTTCGGGATGTAGAGCTTGGTGTCGCCCAGGTCACGAATGCGCGGGGCGAAGCGGAAGCCCAGCAGGTGCATCAACGCGAAGACGTGGTCCGTGAACCCTGCCGTGTCGGTGTAGTGCTCCTCGATCCGCAGGTCGGATTCGTGATACAGCAGGCCGTCGAGCACGTAGGTCGAGTCGCGCACGCCGACGTTCACGACCTTGGTGTGGAACGGCGCGTACTGGTCGGAGATATGGGTGTAGAACGTCCGCCCTGGGCTGCTGCCGTATTTCGGATTGATGTGGCCGGTGCTCTCGGCCTTGCTGCCGGTGCGGAAGTTCTGGCCGTCCGACGATGACGTGGTGCCGTCGCCCCAATGCTCGGCGAAGGGATGTCGGAACTGCGCGTTGACCAGCTCGGCCAGTGCCGCCCCGTAGGTTTCGTCGCGGATGTGCCAGGCTTGCAGCCAGGCCAGCTTGGCGTAGGTCGTGCCGGGGCACGATTCCGCCATCTTGGTCAGGCCCAGGTTGATCGCGTCGGCGAGGATCGTGGTCAGCAACAGGTTTTTGTCCTTGGCCAGGTCGCCTGACTTCAGGTGGGCGAAGTGCCGGGTGAAGCCCGTCCATTCGTCTACCTCCAGCAGCAATTCGGTGATCTTGACGTGCGGTAGGATCATCGCCGTCTGGTCGATCAGGGCCTGTGCGGTATCGGGCACCGCCGCATCGAGCGGCGTGATCTTCAGGCCCGACTCCGTGATGATGGCGTCCGGCAGCTCGTTGGCCAGCGCCATGCGGTTGACGGTGGCGAGCTGCGTTTCCAGCAGCGTCAGCCGGTCATGCAGGTACTGGTCGCAATCGGTGGCCACGGCCAGCGGCAATTCGCTGGCCTGCTTGAGGCTGGCGAATTTCGCGGGCGGCACCAGGTAGTCCTCGAAGTCCTTGAACTGGCGCGAGCCTTGCACCCAGATGTCGCCGGAGCGCAGCGCGTTCTTCAGCTCCGACAGCGCGCACAGTTCGTAGTAGCGCCGGTCGATGCCGGTGTCGGTCATCACCAGCTTCTGCCAGCGCGGCTTGATGAACTCGGTCGGCGCGTCGGTGGGCACCTTGCGGGCGTTGTCGCTGTTCATGCTGCGCAGCACCTCGATGGCGTCGAGTACGTCCTTGGCGGCGGGCGCGGCCCGCAACTTGAGCACGTCGAGAAATTCCGGCGCGTAGCGGCGCAGCGTGGCGTAGCTCTCGCCGATGCGGTGCAGGAAATCGAAGTCCTCGGGTTGCGCGAGCCGCTGCGCTTCGGTGACGCTCTCGGCGAAAGCATCCCAGGACATGACGGCCTCGATGGCGGCGAACGGATCGCGGCCCGCTTGCTTGGCCTCGATCAGCGCCTGGCCGATGCGCCCGAACAGCCGCACCTTGGCATTGATCGCCTTGCCGGATGCCTGGAACTGCTGCTGATGCTTGTTCTTGGCGGCATTGAACAGCTTGCCCAGGATGCGGTCATGCAGGTCGATGATTTCGTCGGTGACGGTGGCCATGCCCTCGATGGCGAGCGCCACCAGGGTCGCGTAACGCCGCTGCGGCTCGAACTTCGCCAGGTCGGCGGGCGTCATCTGGCCGCCCTCGCGGGCGATCTTGAGCAGCCGGTTCTGGTGAACCAGCCGCTCGATGCCGGAGGGCAGGTCGAGCGCCTGCCACGCCTTGAGGCGTTCGATGTGTTCCAGCATGTGCCGCGAGTTCGGTTTGACCGGGGATTGCCGCAGCCAGGCCAGCCACGTCGTCTTGCCGTTGTCGCGGCGCTTGAGCAGATCGTCGAGGCGACGGCGATGCACGTCCGTCAGCGGCTCAGCCAAGGCGTCGTAGAGACGCCGGTTGGCGCGGGTAATCGCTTCGGCGCTCGCCCGCTCGACGGCGTTGAGGGCGGGCACAATGACCGACTGCCGCCGCAGGTGCTCGATCAAGGCTCTGGCCAGCACGATGCCCTTGTCGGTTTGCATGGCCAGCTCGGTCAGCAACTGGACAGCCTGCCGGTAGTGGCCAATCGTGAACGGCTGGAAGCCGAACACCGTTTGCAGCTCGACCAGGTGCTCGCGTCGGGTCTGCTCACGCTGCCCGTACTCGTCCCAGCTTTCGATGCCGACCTTGAGCTGGTTGGCGACCAGTCTCAGCAATGGCGGGAACGGTGGCTCATCAGCGCCAAGGATGACGCCGGGAAAGCGCAGGTAGCAGAGCTGCACCGCGAAGCCCAGCCGATTGGCCGGGCCGCGCCGCTGCCGGATGATGGAGAGGTCGCTTTCGCTGAACGTGTAGTGACGGATCAACTCATCCTTGGTGTCCGGCAACGCCAGCAGGCTTTCGCGCTCGGCGGCGGAGAGGATCGAACGGCGGGGCATGCGGTTTCCTTCTTCTTGAAAACGTAGGTTTGTGACAAGCCCGCCAAGGCAACCGGCGCT
>NZ_LR131954.1:0-31833 GCF_900634595.1 Thiomonas sp. OC7
CATCCATCAAGGACTTGGGCGGGATTTTCGTTCTCGAAATCCTGTCTTGATTGTTCTTTCTCGATTGCTTAGGATGTTGGTGAGTTTCGAGAAGGAGAACATTCATGTCGAATCATCACGTTGTCGTCAGCATGGATCACCAGGCTTGGCAGGCGGGTTATGCCGCTGGCCTGGAGGGCAAGTCCAGCATCCATCCGCCTGAACTCGATGGCCTGGCCTTCAGCTCCGGCTACATCGAAGGCAAGGCGCACCGGCAAGGTTTCGACCAAGCCGGCCGGGAGAAGCTGGCCAGACGGGCTGGAGCAACGCACCCGGCAAGCCATGTTGAAACTTGCCTTGGGGTGCCGGATGGGCTAATAATGGATCGTAACTGTTAGTTGATAAGAGATTCCCATGCCCACCAGTGTTGCCCTCGGCACCCACTTTGAAGAGTTCGTCAAGGTCCAGGTCTCGTCTGGCCGGTACAACAACGTCAGCGAAGTGGTGCGTGACGGTCTGCGCTTGTTGCAAGACCAGGAAGACTTGCGCTGCGCCAAGCTCGAATGGCTGCGCACCGAACTTCAAAAGGGACTCAGCAGCGGCCCTGTGACCCCGCTCGACATGGCCGAAGTCAGGGCGGAAGGGCAGCGCTTGCGCGCCCAACGTCTTGCTGCTGACCAGCAGGCGTAGGCATGGCAAACGTCGCCAAACGGCCTCTCGCACTGGCCGACTTGGCCGAGATCTGGTCCTTCATCGCCGACGACAGCGAAGCCAACGCTGACCACTTCCTGGCCAAGCTGGAAACAAAGCTCAAGTTGCTCGCCACCCAGCCACGCATGGGGCGCGAGCGCCCCGATCTTCTGGCCGAAATGCGCAGCTTTCCCTATGCCCGTTACGTCGTGTTTTTCATGGCGCAACCTGACGGCATCGAAATCGTACGGGTGCTGCACAGTGGGCGCGACATCCAGGCCGACGACTTCGAGACGAAGGGCAACCCATCGTCAACATGGACATGATGATGGCCGCGCACGCGCTGGCCATCGGCGCTGTGCTGGTGACCAACAACACCCAGCATGACGGACGCATCACGGCTCCGCTTGTGCTGGAGAACTGGGCGCGGGATGCCTCGCTGTCTTGATCTCATGGGGACCATCGCATGCTGATCGGCTACGCCCGTGTTTCCACCCAAGATCAGAACCTGGAGCTGCAGCGCCAGGCGCTGCAGACTGCCGGCTGTGCCAAGGTCTATGAGGATGCGATGAGCGGCCTGCGGGCTGATCGCCCAGGCCTTGCAGCAGCCATGGAGCAATTGCGCGAGGGTGACACCCTGGTGGTGTGGAAGCTCGACCGCTTGGGGCGTACCGTCAAAGGCTTGGTGGAACTGGTGGAGTCCCTGCAGGCCCAGGGTATTCAGTTCAGGAGCCTGACGGATGCCATCGATACATCCTCCCCTTCCGGGCGGTTCTTCTTCCATGTGATGGCCAGCCTGGCGCAGATGGAGCGGGAGCTGATTGCGGAGAGAACCAAGGCAGGATTGCAGGCCGCGCGCAAGGCGGGGCGCATCGGGGGCCGAAAGCGCAGCATGACGCCGGCGAAGATCGATGCGGCCAGGACGCTCATGGCGCAGGGCACGCCGGCCAAGGATGTGGCGGCCACGCTTGGGGTGTCGGTGCCCACGCTGTATCGCTGGGTGCAGGTGGGGGTTTCTTGAAGCACCGCCGGGGGTCAGGTGCCAAGGCCGCGCGCGCGGGTGGCAGCATCTCCGCTGCGAACAGTGGGGTGACGATCAAGGTTTCATCAAACAGAAAATTGCGAAAGCAGTTCATTCAGTGTATAAACACTGTGACACGAAAACACCTTTATGGACGGCATCAAGAGCATGAATACCACTCGCTGGAACATCGCCGTGTCGCCGGACGTGGATCAGTCCGTGCGCATGTTTCTTGCCGCGCAGGGCGGCGGTCGTAAGGGAGACTTGTCGCGATTCATCGAGGAGGCCGTGCGCGCCTATCTGTTGGACCGGGCTGTCGATCAAGCCAAGGCCGCTGCGGCTGGCATGAGTGAGACGGAACTGACTGACCTCATCGACGAGGCTGTGCAATGGGTGCGTGAGCACTGATGCGTGTCATCCTGGACACCAACGTGCTGCTCGGCGCACTGATTTCGCCGCATGGATCGCCTGACGCCATCTATCGCGCTTGGCGCGCGGCGCGGTTTGAGCTGGTGACATCATTGGCGCAGCTCGATGAACTGCGTCGCGTGAGTCGCTACCCGAAGCTCAAGGTCATTTTGCCCGCGCACCGTATCGGCGCGATGGTCAACAACATGCAGCGCGCCATCGTGCTGGAAAGCCTGCCGACTCTGCCCGAGGGCGTTGATGCCAGCGACCCGAACGATGCCTTCCTGCTCGCGATGGCATTGGCCGGTGAAGTGGACTACCCGGTGACGGGAGATCGCCGCGCCGGGCTGCTGCAACGGGGCAGCATCGGACGCTCACGCATCGTGACCCCGGCCGCGTTCTGCGCCGAGGCGCTGTAATTCTCAGAAACGGTGGTTTGTGGCGTTGCAGTTCGGGTTTGGAGCCGCCCTGCCTATGCCAATTGCGATCAAAACTGTGCCACAGGTGATCAAGACGTCGGCAACATTGAACGAATACGGGTTGTTTATTCCGCAGAAGCTCATATTGAGGTAATCCACCACCGCACCATAGATTACGCGATCGAAGGCGTTTCCAAGCGCACCGCCGACGACTGCGCCGGTCGCCAGCGGCAGGATCCAGCCGCGCTTGTTGCGCACCCATGCTGTCAGCACCAGTGAGACAGCGATGGGGAACGCAACAAGCAACCAGCGACCGCCGTAGTTGCTCAGGAGGCCGAAATCGATGCCTGTATTCCAGGACATCACAAAATTGAGATAGGGTGGCCACACGTGGATAGTGTGCACCGACGGCAAATCGAGCCAATGGATAATGAAGAATTCGGAAAACAGGTCGAGGCCGAGGGCGATAAGTGCTGATACGGCCATCCGCAGCATGGGCATAGATAAAACTTCTCCTTTTGGTTCGCGGAGATGGTGTGTTGCACTTCAGATTTAAGGACGCCGACCATTTTCAAAATTCACGCAAACGGTGGTTTGCAGGATTTACTTAACGTGGTAGCGTTTAAAGTCAGAAAGCTTCTGCAAATGGCGAAGATTCAGTTTTTGGTCTCAGGTGAGAGCCTTCTTGATAAACATGCTTCTTGGTGCAATTGCCTCGGACGTGCGATTGCCGGTGAAGCTGATCTCGTCGGTGGGTAGTTTGGTCCCCTTCTTGTTGAACAGGATATGGCCTTCGCCTTGTGCATGAAGAATTAGCGCTTTCTCAATTACTTTCACGTGTTTTTTCGCCTTCGCATCTGATCCGGCCTTGACAGTGCAGTAGATCAATAATCGCTTTCCAGTCGCGGCGTTCTCAATTGCTCGCATTAACGGCAGTGAATTCAAGTGACTCTTTATTCTGGAGCGAAGATTCAGCGTTTCTCCGATGTAGATTGGCGAAATTTTCTGACCGTGGGTTCTGCAAAATACATAGACGCCGGGTTCTGTTGGCAGTTCGTTTAGGTCGAGTTCGTAAATAAGCCCGCCTGGCTTGCATTTCCTGAGGTAGACGGGATTCGACCAGGTGGCTTCGATCTGCATACTATGCATTCACCATGAGTTGCTTGGTTTGCGCATCAGTTATTTTTTTCTTTGCATCACTGTCAATTTCGGCTATATGTATTTGTATTCCAAATATTTTGGCGGCTCGCGCAGCCCATGAATCGCCAAGCAAAAAATTAGCAGCTTCATTATCGCAAAAGCAGATTAATTTCTTCCATTCCGAATTAAGAGATTTATCAATATACACAAGCTTTAGTATATCGCCCTTTATTTTGTGAAGCTGGGCGCCTTTCAACTTTCCAACATGCGAATAGACTTCAATAACTGTCTTATTGTTGACATCAACGCCGTCAGGACAAACTCCCAATCTGGCGATTTCTTCGCATTCTTCGCAGGGTGAGAAATTGAGATTCAATTCATCCTTAACGGTTTGGAGAATTAATTGTTCGGCCCATTTTTGCACTGAAGAGTTTGATTTGTGTTGCGCCACGATTAAAATGTCCTTTTTACTGTGCCGGTGTGTACATCAAAAAGTCGCGTCTTTCCATCGCCACACACAATTGCTGCGAGGTCGTCTTCAATGTTGACTGATTTTGCCCCTTTATATGATGCGCAACTAAAAGTTTTTCTTAATGCGCCCGAATGTGAGTCATAAAACTTAACGGTAGCGCCTTCGATTTTAGCAACGTACATGATATATTCCAAATTTTTAAAATATGAAAAAGAGGCGGTGGTTTTAAGTGCGAAGTGCAACGGTCCAAAACAAGACCTTTTGCGCCAAAGTGTCTCGTTTCCATCGCCGCCTGGTGGACGCCATAGAGGGGAAACCGGGTACAGGTCACTGTCGAAAACAAGACAAAAAGCTGAACGATGTGCCACAGAGTCTGTGCCATACTAGCCTTGTACCCATTCGACGAGCAACAGGACGCAGCCATGCCGACACTGCAAACCCCGCCCAAGGTTCATACCGGGCAAATCAAGAGCTTTGGAGCCTTTGGGCCGAAGTATGAGATTGGCGAGCCGACCCGTGCCCTCGATGACGGGGACTGGATGGTCAAGATCAAGATGGTCGAAACCGGCGAAGAGGCCGAGTACCGTTACAGTCACCTGGCCGACGACCCGCAGGCGCGCTGATGTACGCCATTGCCTTTGACCTGGTGGTGGCCGACACCGAGCAGCACCACCCCAGGGGTGTGTCCCAAGCCTATTCCGAGATCGGAGCCACGCTTGCCCAGTTTGGCTTCCGGCGCGTCCAGGGCAGCCTGTACGTCACCGACGACGAGAACATGGCGAATCTGTTCCTTGCCATGCAAGCTCTCAAAGGGCAGGTATGGTTCCCCAAGTCCGTGCGTGACGTTCGAGCGTTCCGCATCGAGCAGTGGTCGGACTTCACGCCCGTGATGAAAGCGTAAGACGCGCCACGCTATTTTCCGAATTCTGAGACGACCCCTATTCATGCTGTTTACACAAAGGGGCAGAGAAACGCCCCTCACGGGCGACATCGTTTGACAGACTCGGCGCAGCGCGGCTACATTGCGCCATTCAAACATGAATAGGTGTATACATGACGACAAAGCAACACATAGTCGCCATCGTGGCCGAAAAGGGAGGATGCGGAAAAACCACCCTAGCGCTGACTCTCGCGGTTGCCGCCGTGCAGGCAGGCCGTAAGGTGGCAATCTTCGACGTTGACACCCAGGCCACCGCCGCCAACTGGACAGACCGCCGCGAAGCGGAGTTTCCTTGGGTTGTCGCTACGCCTGCCGCACGTCTAGATGCCGCGCTTACGAACGCCAAGGGGCAGGACGTGGATTTCATCGTCATTGACACACCACCACATGCGGGCGCGGACGGCGTGGAAGCTGCGCGGCGCGCTGACCTTGTGCTGGTGCCCGTGGAGCCGCATATCAGCAGCCTCGAAACACTGCCAAAGGTCGCCGACATGTTGAAGCTGGCCGGTGATACGCCTGTGGTTGTGGTGCTTAGCAAGGCCCCGATTCAAGGTAAGGAAGCACATGACGCAGCTACCTACATCAAGGAGCAGGGCTTCGTCGTGTGTCCCGTGACCGTCTATATGCGCGCCGCGCACCGTCATGCCGGAAACGTCGGGCAGACAGCCCAGGAATACGAGCCGAAGGGCAAGGCCGCCGAAGAATCTATACAGCTATACATGTATACAATAAAACTTTTAACTAAGTGAGACATCCATCATGGCTAAGCCAAACCCGCTCTCGCTAGGGCTCAATCAAGCCCGCAGGCCGATACCAGCCGCAGCAGTGCCAGTCGCCGACGCCAAGAACGTGCCTGCAGTGGCTAACAGGGTTGCGCCGCGCGTTGCGCCGTCGCGCGAGGGGCGCGTCCTGGTTGGCGGGCACTTTGCACCGGAGGTGCAGACCGCGCTCAAGATACTTGCCGCCAAAGAGCGCAGCAGTATTCAGGCGTTGCTGGCCGAAGGCATAAACGCGGTTTTCGCGCGTCGCCACGAGCCGCAGATTGCTGCACTGTCCGCAGTCAACGGCGAAGCCTAGACCTCAGGCATGAAGGCAACAAGGAGCTGAGGGACGATGACGGACGAAACCATAGAAAAGAAAAAACCGCGCCGCCGTGCGCTCAAGCCTGTCCCCGTGGACGCCTTCGCCAATCAGCAACTCAACCTGTTTCAAGGCTTCCTGGCGAACACTGACGACGAGCGCGACGCGCTATCGAATGCCATCGACCTTTGGGACAGCATTCCGCGCTACACCGTGCCGCGCAAAAAACAGGACGAGCTGCGCATGGCGGGCGGGTTTCTGCCCGTGCGCAGGGTCGATTTCCAGTATCGCGGCAAGTCCTATACAGCGCAAATCCGCCCCGCGCGCCTTGAAGTGAAAGACAAGGACGGCAGGCCGACCGGCGAGACGCTGGAACACTACCCGAGTGCGCGTGAAGAACTGATCGAGCACGCCTTGCGCAAGTTGGCCGTCGAGCAGTACGCAGGATTTTTCGACCGGCCCGATTTTCGCAGCGGCGTCGCCTTCACGCTGCACCGCTTGCGGCAGGAGCTTGCTAGCCAGGGCCACGCCATGACCTACGAAGGGCTGGCCGAAGGCCTGGAAGTGCTGCACTACGCCTTTCTGGCCGTGATTGACGCAGCATCCGATCCTGACGACCCGAGCATGATTTCGCAGCCCTATTTGCCTGCCTTGGCGAAAGTCAACCGAAAGGGACGAGCAGCCGATCCCGACGCGAAGTGGTTCGTGCAGTTTCACGGCTTGGTGACTGATAGCATCAACCAGATCACCTATCGCCAGTTCAACTACCAACGGCTGATGAAGTGCAGCACGCAGCTTGCGCGCTGGTTGATTAGTCAACTTGTCTTGAAGTACACGCAGGCCGCCATCACGAACAGCTTTCAAATGCGGTTCAGCACGATCAAGCGCGACAGCGGTTTGCTCAATGGCTACACCCGACAGAGGGACGCCCTAGCCGCGCTCGACGAGGCATGGGCGGATGTCCAGGAATTGGGAGCGTTGTCCATCGTGAAGCGGAACGATGAACGGGGCACGCGGGGGAAGGTGGCGGAAGTCGTTTACACGCTGTTCCCGTCGCGTGAGTTCGCCTCGGAACAGAGGGCCGCCAATCGGCGCCAGAGCGACGCCAAGACCACCATCAGCCCCTCGCACCAGCAAAGCCTTGCGCCGTTGTTGGATCAAGGCAAAGACTCCCGCATCTTGGCCGCGATTGTGGATAAAGCCAACAGGGCGCGCTAGAGGCAGGCTATCCAGGTCGCGTGTCGCGGCTTCCAGCAGGCTATCCAGGTCGCGTGTCGCAGGCTATCCAGGTCGCGGGTCGGCGAAAAGGCAGGCTATCCAGGTCGCGGGTCGGCGAAAAGGCAGGCTATCCAGGTCGCGGGTCGGCGAAAAGGCAGGCTATCCAGGTCGCGGGTCGGCGAAACATGGCAACCGAAGCCTCGAAAATGCACAAGAGGGGGCTGATTTGCCCCCTGAAATCACCCCCTAGCAGGCTATCCAGGTCGCGGGTCGATTCTCTAAGTGTTTATCGCGCCTTGAAAAAAACAGCCCAATTGTGCGGCTTATCCTTTTATCCTTGTTTTAACCTTTAAAAGATCTTTATCCTTACTCGGGGGCTGTGGACAAGTAGCCTTCTCGCGCACGGCATCCGGGACACATCGGCACTAAACACAACCTCTTCAAGTGCCCCCGCTACGCGGGGAAAAAACGCGCTACGCGCTTGAGACCCCCAAGCTGCGCGTCTTGCCCGCGATGACCCCGCGGGCTGCGATGCTCGCCAAAATCCAAGGCGGTTTTGCAAAGTGTGATGTGGCAAGGCAGGCACGGTTTCTGGGTGGCTTGATTGGGCACGGCGAAAGCAACTCCCTTCGGCACAACCTGTTCGCCGCTCCTGGACCGTTTTGGTGCATCCTGCGGGGTTTTCTCGAGGTCTCGCCCTCGCCAGGTGTGCGCGCCGACCTCGGGCCGGGGCACAATGCGTCCTTGTCCATCACTGCTGTGCCCCCCGTGCAACCTCACACATCCTGAGTTGTGTGCGGCGGCTGCAGAGCCTGGGCATTCTGGTGACCGGCACCAGGGCAGGGCGGCGGCTGACGTGGGACCTGGATGCGGTGTTTGGGGTGGGGTTGACCGCACGGCGCCTGCGGCATCACCGCGCCGTGCTGCGGTTGTGGGCCCAGGCCGAAATCGAAGCTCCTTGGCGCGATCCGCTGACGCGCGATCTGCTCGATGGGATGAATGACATTGAGCGCGCGCTGGCCGCCAAGGCTGGCCCGCGGCTTGCTACGCTGGTGGCCTGAACCTTGCCGGTGTGCTTTGCTGACCCTCATCCATGCCACTGCCCAATCCCACCGCTCTCCTGTCCAGTCATGCCGGCCTAGTGACCGCCCTGCAGATCGTTGCCGTGGTCTGTGGTCTGCTGGGACAGTTGCTGCTGGCCTTGAAACGCCGCAGCGCTTTCTGGATCTGGGGTCGTCTCAGAAAACGGAAAATAAAGCACGTTAAGCCGGTTGCAGCGGCCGTAGGGGCCTGAACTTGCTTGTGCCGATCTTGGCGCTGCTGCGCCACAGGTAATCGCCGGTCAGGTTGATGTGCTCCCAGCCCAGCGGCGACAGGTACTGCAACAGCGCGTCATCGACGACATGGCCGTTTACACGCAGCGCATGCGCTGCTCGCTCCAGGTAGACCGTGTTCCACAGCACAACGGCGGCTGTCACCAGGTTGAGGCCGCTGGCCCGGTAGCGCTGCTGCTCAAAGCTGCGGTCGCGAATTTCGCCTAAGCGGTTGAAGAACACCGCCCTGGCCAGCGCGTTGCGGGCTTCGCCCTTGTTGAGTCCGGCCTGTACACGGCGGCGCAGTTCCACGCTTTGCAGCCAGTCTAGGATGAACAATGTGCGCTCGATGCGGCCCAGCTCGCGCAGGGCCACGGCCAGGCCGTTCTGGCGCGGGTAGCTTCCGAGTTTCCTGAGCATCAGCGAAGCCGTCACCGTGCCTTGCTTAATCGAGGTGGCCAGCCGTAGGATTTCATCCCAATGCGCGCGGACATGCTTGATGTTGAGCGTGCCGCCGATCATCGGCTTGAGCGCGTCATAGGTCGCATCGCCCTTTGGGATGTAAAGCTTGGTGTCTCCCAGGTCGCGGATACGCGGCGCGAAGCGGAAGCCCAGCAGGTGCATCAGCGCAAAAACGTGATCGGTGAAGCCCGCCGTGTCGGTGTAGTGCTCCTCGATGCGTAGGTCGGACTCGTGGTACAGCAGGCCATCGAGCACATAGGTCGAGTCGCGCACGCCGACATTGACCACCTTGGTATGGAACGGCGCGTACTGGTCGGAGATGTGGGTGTAGAACGTCCGTCCTGGGCTGCTGCCGTACTTCGGGTTGATGTGCCCGGTGCTCTCGGCCTTGCTGCTGGTTTTGAAGTTCTGGCCGTCCGACGATGACGTGGTGCCGTCGCCCCAATGCCCGGCGAAGGGATGCCGGAATTGGGCGTTGACCAACTCGGCCAGCGCCGTCGAATAGGTTTCGTCGCGGGTATGCCAGGCTTGCAGCCAGGCGAGCTTGGCGTAGGTCGTTCCGGGGCAGGATTCGGCCATCTTGGTCAGGCCCAGGTTGATCGCATCGGCCAGGATGGTGGTCAACAACAGACTTTTGTCCTTGGCCGGATCGCCCGATTTCAGGTGCGTGAAGTGGCGGGTGAAGCCCGTCCACTCATCGACTTCAAGCAGCAATTCTGTGATCTTGACGTGCGGCAGGACCATGGCCGTTTGGTCGATCAGCGCCTGCGCGGTGTCCGGCACCGCCGCATCCAGCGGCGTGATTTTCAGGCCCGACTCGGTGATGATGGCGTCCGGCAGGTCGTTGGCCAGCGCCATGCGGTTGACCGTGGCAAGTTGCGCTTCCAGCAGATCCAAGCGTTCGCTCAGGTACTGGTCGCAATCGGTGGCCACGGCCAGCGGCAATGCGCTGGACAGCTTGAGGCTGGCGAACTTCTCGGGCGGCACCAGGTAGTCCTCGAAGTCCTTGAACTGGCGTGAACCCTGCACCCAGATGTCGCCCGAGCGCAGCGAGTTCTTGAGTTCCGACAGCGCGCACAGCTCGTAGTAGCGCCGGTCGATGCCGGTGTCGGTCATCACCAGCTTGTCCCATCGCTTCTTGATGAAGCCGGTCGGCGCGTCGGCAGGCACCTTGCGGGCGTTGTCGGTGTTCATGCCGCGCAGCGCATCGATAGCATCAAGCACGTCTTTGGCGGCGGGCGCGGCCCGCAGCTTGAGCACGGCAAGGAATTCCGGCGCGTAGCGGCGCAAAGTGGCGTAGCTCTCGCCGATGCGGTGCAGGAAATCGAAGTCATCGGGCTGCGCGAGCTTCTGCGCCTCGGTGACGCTCTCAGCGAAAGCATCCCAGGACATGACGGCCTCGATGGCGCCGAACGGGTCGCGGCCCGATTGCTTGGCGTCGATCAGCGCTTGGCCGATGCGCCCGTACAAACGCACCTTGGCATTGATGGCCTTGCCGGACGCCTGGAACTGCTGCTGATGCTTGTTTTTTGCGGCGTTGAACAGCTTGCCCAGGATGCGGTCATGCAGGTCGATGATTTCGTCGGTGACGGTGGCCATGCCCTCGATGGCCAGTGCCACAAGGGTGGCGTAGCGTCGTTGCGGCTCGAACTTGGCCAGGTCAGCGGGTGTCATCTGGCCGCCCTCACGGGCAATCTTGAGCAGCCGGTTCTGATGAACCAGCCGCTCGATGCCGGCAGGCAGGTCGAGCGCCTGCCAGGCTTTGAGGCGTTCGATGTGTTCGAGCATGTGGCGGGAGTTCGGTTTGACGGGCGACTGGCGCAACCAGGCCAGCCAGGTCGTCTTGCCGTTGTCGCGGCGTTTCAGCAGATCGTCGAGGCGGTGGCGATGCGTGTCCGCCAGTGGCTCCGACAGGGCTTCGTAGATGCGCCGATTGGCGCGGGTGATGGACTCGGCACTGGCGCGCTCGATGGCGTTGAGCGCTGGCAGGATGATCGACTGCCGCCGTAGATGCTCAATCAAGGCGCAGGCCAACACGATGCCCTTATCGGTTTGCATGGCCAGCTCGGTCAGCATGTGCACGGCCTGCCGGTAGTGGCTCATGGTGAAAGGCTGGAAGCCGAACACCGTTTGCAGTTCCACCAGATGCTCGCGCCGGGTCTGCTCCCGCTGCCCGTAGTCGTTCCAGGTTTCGACCGGCACTTTGAGCTGTGACGCCACGATGCGCAGCAAGGGCGGAAATGGCGGCTCATCAGCGCCCAGGATGACCCCGGGGAAACGCAGGTAGCAAAGCTGAACGGCGAAGCCAAGCCGATTCGCAGGCCCGCGCCGCTGACGGATCACCGACAGGTCGGTTTCGCTGAACGCGTAGTACCGGATCAGATCGTCTTTGGCATCGGGCAATGCCATCAGGCTTTCGCGCTCGGTGGCGGACAGAATGGAACGACGCGGCATGTTCAGGACTCGCGCAGGTACTGGTACAAGGTTTCGCGACTGATGCCGAAGTCTCTGGCGATCAGGGCCTTTTGCTCTCCCGCCGCGACGCGCCGTTTCAGTTCGGCAATCTGTTCATCGTTCAGTGACTTTTTGCGACCCCGGTAGGCACCCCGCTGCCGGGCGAGCGCGATCCCTTCACGCTGCCGCTCGCGGATCAAGGCCCGCTCGAACTCGGCAAACGCGCCCATCACCGACAGCATCAAATTCGCCATCGGTGAGTCTTCGCCGGTGAAGGCCAAGCTTTCCTTGACGAATTCAATGCGCACGCCGCGCTTGGTCAGACCCTGCACGATGCGGCGTAAGTCATCCAGGTTGCGTGCCAACCGATCCATGCTGTGCACCACCACGGTGTCACTTTCGCGCACGAAGGCGAGCAACCTTTCCAGCTCGGGACGCTGGGTGTCCTTGCCGGATGCCTTGTCGGTGAATACCCGCGCCACCTGGACGCCCTCCAATTGCCGCTCCGGGTTCTGGTCGAAGCTGCTGACGCGAACGTAGCCGATGCGTTGACCGTACAAGGTGCCTCCAAAGGGAAATGTGTCAGGGTGAAATCTATTACTCTTGACTGATTGTGTCAATAAATTTAGTATTCGACTCTATTCTGACGCGATTGCAGTCGCTTCCCTGACGTTGCGTTAGGGTATAGCTTAATTTGACACAAGTGAGCGAAGTAGAGACATGCAAAACATCCGGGAAATACTCGAGAAGCACCAAGTCGGCATTTACTTCGGGGCAGTTGTGTTGGCTGCGCTTGTCGCTTTGAGCGTCCCCGGCACCGCAGCGCTTGAGGGTGGCGTCAACCCGTCGCTTGCACTCATGCTGTTCGTGACATTCCTGCAAGTGCCCCTGGCCGACCTTGGCCGGGCCTTTGGTCGCGGCCGGTTCCTTGCCGCACTGCTCATCACGAATTTCGTCGTAACGCCGCTCTTAGTGGCCGTAATGGTGCAATTCCTACCATCGGACCCTATGGTGAGACTTGGCGTGCTGCTGGTGTTGCTGACGCCTTGCATTGACTACGTGGTTACGTTCTCGCACCTCGGTCGTGCCGATGCGCGTCTGCTACTGGCGGCCACCCCTACGCTCCTGGTTGTGCAAATGCTGCTGCTGCCGGTCTATCTCGGCCTGCTTCTCGGGAACGATGCCGCAACCCTCGTGCAGCCCGGCCCGTTCGTTCATGCCTTCGTCTGGTTGATCGCGGTTCCACTCGCCCTTGCCGGGCTTGTGCAGCTATGGGCAGCTCGAAGCCGGGCCGGTGAAAAGGCCTCGGCGGCACTTGGTCTATTGCCAGTACCAGCGACCGCCCTTGTCCTATTCGTGGTCATTGCGGCCGTGGTGCCGCAGCTCGGCGCGGCGACCGAGGCGGCCTTGGGTGTGATTCCCTTTTATATCGCCTTTGCTGTGATCGCTCCCCTGATCGGATGGAGCATCAGCCGACTGTTCCGCCTTGATGCCCCTGCCGGCCGAGCCATCGCTTTCAGCGCAGGCACTCGAAATTCCCTTGTTGTATTGCCGCTTGCTCTAGCTGTGCCTGGGGCCATACCCGTATTGCCAGCCATCGTCGTTACGCAAACTCTTGTCGAGCTACTCAGCGAGCTGGTCTATGTGCGCGCCATCGCCAAACTCGGTGGCCCTGATCCTGTTGTGTCCCAAACTTCCTCGTAGTCGAGCAGAACACGTTATGGCCGCTGCAATCGGCTTAGCGTGCTTTATTTTCCGTTTTCTGAGACGACCCCGGGCACCTCGAATTACCAGGTTTCTGAGCTGATGACGACGTGACCATGCTGCGATCGAGTGCATTTATGGGTGGTTTCGGGGTTGGTTGGCCAGCTTTTCCGCCTTCTCTGGCCCCGATCCGGTCGTTTTCGACCGGTCCACGCCCATTTCGGGCCTCAGAACGGCTGCGGACCGACCTCCATCAGCGTGCACAGACGGCGCAGGTTGTAGGCCGCCGCCTTCCAGTGCAGATGCAGCGTCGCCCGATCCAGACCGATCGAGCGCAACGCCTTGCCGCCCATCTGCTCCAGGCTGGCATAGATGTGCTCCACGCGAGCTCGGGTCTTGGCGATGCGCCGGTTACGCCGCTCCTGGCAGTCCGACAACGGTTTGCCAGCCTGTCCCTTGCGCTGGATGTGCATACGCCAGCCCTTGGCCGTCAGGCGCTGCTCGCGCTCGCCGTCGACGTAGCCCTTGTCGGCCCAGACATCGCGGCTGGTGTTGCCCGCGTCGAGCACCGGCTCGAAGTGCAGCGTGTCGTGCTCGCTGGCCGTGCTGACGTGGATCTTGCGCACCAGCTTGTGCCGCCGGTCCACGCTGGTCGAGAGCTTGTAGCCGAAGTCGCTCTTGCCGTGCTTCTTCGTCCAGCGCGCCTGTACATCCTTCTGCCGACGCTTCGAGGGCGACCACTCGGCCGGCATCGCGTCTTGCTGAACAATGGCCTTCTCGTCCTTGTTCAGCGTCTGCTTGGGCACCGGCACGATGCTGGCATCGATCATCTGCCCGCCGCGCGCGATGTAGCCGTGGCGATCGAGTTGCCGATTCACCGCCTCGAAGATGCGCTCGGAAGCCCCGGCCTTGATCAGCCTCTCCTTGAAGGTCCAGATGGTCGTGCGGTCGGGCGCCTGCGAACTCTGCCTCAGCCCCACAAAGCGCTGGAAGCTCAGACGGTCCAGAAGCTGGAACTCCATCTGCTCGTCGCTGAGGTTGTACATCTGCTGGATCACCAGCACCCGAACCATCATCTCGGTCGGAAACGGCGGCCGGCCGCCGCGCTCGCGGCCAGGCCGGGGCGCGGCCTCGTCGATCTCCTCAGCCAGCGCCGCAAAGTCCACGTGCTCCGCCAGCTTCGCGCACGCGTCCCCGATCTTGTCCAACTTGGTTTCGCGTTCTTGCTCCGCGAACAGACTGACCTTGATCATCTCCACTTCCTCATGCCCCCGACACAGGCAACATCATGCCAGCGTCCGGGCGGTTTTTCGAGGTGCCCCCCGTGTCGAGCAAATGCATCTCAGCCCAAACCGCTCAAGTCCGCCGCCTGAGCAGCAAAGCCGCGCATCTCGGCAATCGGCGCAGACAGCCCAACCTGGGCAAACCGCGCAGCCATGCGCTGACCCAGAGGGAGGGCGGGAGGCGCATCCATCACGATGCTGGCGCGCAAGATACTGCGCACCTCTTCCTCCATGCTGCGCCCATGCTGACGCGCACGGCGCTGCAGCGCTTGCTTGACCCCAGGATCGAGGTGACGGACCAGGATTTGCGACATGTCGGCTAACGGGTTGGGGATGAAACAACCAGAATGATAGCGAGATAGCGTTTGTGTGTCGATGGTTGGTTGATGCCGTCGCGCGAGTGAGAAGTTGCGCGACAGGCGGGTTTGACTGACACTCGTTTATAGACGAAAATTAGTCATGTACGCGATCCAACACTACCTCACGCTCAGCGATGGACGCGACGTGTACGTGGATTGGTTGGCAACCTTGCGAAACACGACCGCCAAGATTGCCGTCGTGCGACGCGTGACCCGCATGGAACTGGGTAACTTCGGCGACCATCGGTTTTGTCGTGATGGCGTGTGGGAGTTGCGCATCGACGTGGGGGTCGGGTATCGGGTGTATTGCGCCATGGCAGGCCAAGAGATCGTTTTGCTGCTCTGTGGTGGTGATAAACGGACGCAGGATGCGGACATCAGTCGTGCCTGCGCTTATTGGCGGCAGTGGCAACAAGGAGCTTCCCCATGAAAAGCCGAGCACATGACGACGCGATGGCCGAGCTCTATCGGCAAGACCCGGAGTTTGCCCGGCAAGTCATCAACAGCATTCTCGAAGACGAGAACGGTGACCAAGGCGAGCTCCTGATTGTGCTGCGGCAAATGGCCAAAGCCTTCGGCGGCGTGCAAGCGATCGCCGAACAAGCGCATCTCAATCCAACCCAGCTTTACCGCACCTTGTCGCCCGAGGGGAATCCGGCCTTGAGCAGTTTTTCGGCGATCCTCAAAGCCATGGGTCTGCATCTCTGCGTGCAGCCCAGGCGTGTGCCAGCCGCCCACGTTTGAAGCGCTCGAGCGCATGCCAAGCGACTGGGTTGCCCAGCGTGCCAGGTCAGTGGGCAAAAATCCTCCAGCCAAGCAGGCCCACCAGGCTCAAGCCGGCCAAACCAGCCGCAGCGTGCCACCCGGTGCCTTCGCCTTCGCCCGCGCCGGTGAGTGCGTAGAGCAGCAGACTCCCCGCGGCCACGCCCAGGCCGATGCCGCTGCCGGATTGCGTCAAAAACATCGACCAGGCCAGCTTTCCCGCTTCGGCCGTGTAGAGGATCTGCGCGCCCGCCACCCAACCCAGGCCGAAGGCCACGGCGAGCACCAGCATGGCCGCCACCAGCGAGAACATCGAGCGCCCGAACTGAATACGCCGCACGGCCCCCGCCGCGGCACGCCCGACGGCCTGCTCAACGGTCGGCACCAAGGCCGCCACCGCCTTGTTCACCTCCGCCTGCGCCTGCGCCGCCGCTTGCCTGGCCGATTGTTCAGCCGCCTGCTTGTTCGACGCAGCGACGTCTGCTGGCAGTTTCGAGAACGCCCCGTGGTAGCTATCGAGCATCACCAGGATCGGAAACATCGCGTCATTCGCTGGAATGCCCAGCGCGTGCGCAATCGCCTGCACCCGTTGCAGCGTCTGCGGCGTGGGCTCCGCACCCGTGATGAGCTGGATCGATGCGCGCAGGTCACTCACACCACTCCCCCCAGCGCGTCACGCGCCGCGATGCGAAAGCGGTTGAGCGCCGAGCGCTCGGCAATCGACATCGCCGCCCGAGCCTCATCCCAAAGCGCCGCGCGGCAATCCACCAATTTGTCGGCCACCAGGTCATTCAATTCCGGGAACACCATCGTTCCCGACAGGCGTGTCTTGAGCTTGCTGTCGTTGTAGCGCACGAACTTCGACGCCTCCCCGAAGTACGTATTCAACACCGCATAGACCCCGCTGTAGGGCTGTTCGCTGTCCATCCAGTTGCGCAGCAACTCCAGACCATCCCGCTGCCGGTTCAGCACCCAGAGCATCACCAGCTCCCGCTGTTGCTCCGCGCACACATCACAAAGAATGCCGCCGAACTTCACCAGCGCATCCGTTGCCCGCGCCGCCGTGTTGACCACGATACAACCACTCTTGTTCGTTTCGACCAGGCCACCCAACTTGATGAATCCCGCCTCACTGTCCAGGTTACAGATCTCACTTGGGACGGATGCATGGACCGCCTTGTAAACATCCGGGTTGCTATCGTCCGTCTCCACGTAGACACACGAATGGCCTGCCTGTTTGAGCGTATCCAGGAGCGCCATGGCGACCGACGACTTCCCCACGCCACCCTTGCCACCACCCACCATCAAGACCTTGTTCATGCTCACAAATCCTTGGTGTCCGGTTTCACGACAAAAGACCCTGGTTGTGCAATCGGAGGCTGCGACTTCTTCTTCACCTCTGCCGCCCCAACTTGCTGTTCCATGACCGCCCCTGTCGCTGCTTTGCGTGCGACTTTTTTCTTCGGTTTGTTCCCCGCATGTTGATCCATCGCATGCGTGAGTTGTGTAATCGATTTCGGCAAAATACTGAACACATCCTGCTTCAAAGCCTCAGCAATCTGCTTAGCCGTATAACCCTTCTCCAAGAGCGCCTTGATCTCCGCCTCGACCACCCGCAGCACATCCAGTTTCGAGCCCGCACCGACAACCTGCCCAGGCTTCTGCGACTGCTCCAGCTTCGCCAATGCATTCTTAGCCTTGCTTGCGTATTCATCGATGTCAAACCGTTCCATATCGTCCCCTCAGTTTGTTGCCAACCTGTTCAGATGGATCGTTTCATTCGTCCAAGACTGTGACGCAAAACATTCTAATCAGCATTTGGAAAAATACCAATTATCTAGTACATTGTAGTTGTATACAGGATGGTAGCTGTTGCTACAGCGGCTATCGCCACTTTCGCCCCAGCTACGGCGCCACGGTCGGCGCTCCGCTTCTTCCATGCCATCCATCCTGCACAGGGCGCCGCCCCTTGACCCCGAAGAAACGCCATGCCCCGCCGCCCCAACGGAACCTTCGCCCCCGCAGCCGCCCCCCGCAGCCACATGCTGCGCGTGCGCCTGACCCCTGCCGAGTGGGCCGAGCTCACCGCCATCGCCGATGCCGCCGGTTTCACGGTCTCCGACCTTGTGCGTCGCCGCGCGCTCGGCCGCCCCGTCCTTGCCACGGCCGACGCCGCCCTCATCCGCGAGCTCCGGCGCCAGGGCGGCCTCATCAAACACGTCTACGAGACCGGCGGCGCCCACACCGCCACCGCCGCGCAGGCCCTGCGCGCCATCGTCGGTGCCATCGAACACCTCAGCCGGGGCCCGTCATGACCATCGTCAAACAAGTCCCCAACCCCAAGAAGTCCGCCGGCAAGGGCGCCCGTGTCCGCAGCCTGTCCGACTACATTCGAGGAGGCCAAGAACGCGACCCGCGCAGCAGCGAGACATGCCTCCACTTCGGCGCCGTCGGCTTCCTCAGCGACGACTATGCCGCCCAGCAAGCCGAGATGCTGGCGCTGGCCCAAGACGCCAAGCGCAGCCTGGATCCCATCGAGCACCTCGTCGTCTCCTGGCCCGCCTTCGAGCGCCCCACGCCGCAGCAATGCGACGCCGTGGTGCAGACCCTGCTCCAGCACTTCGGCATGGCGCAGCACCAGGCGTTCTACGGCCTGCACAGCGACACCGACAACCGGCACCTGCACGTGATGCTCAACCGCGTTGATCCGTTGACGGGACGCGCGAAGCAGATCCACCACGGCTGGACGCATGAGGCCATGCAGCAGGTCAGCGCCCTGATCGACCACGACCACGGCTGGATGCGCGAGCCAGGGGCACGCTGGGCCGTGCGGAATAGCCGTCTCACCGAAGTCGATCCGGCCAACCCCCGCCCGCCCTTGCCGCAACCGATGCGCGATCAAGAAATCCGCACCGGCGAGAAATCCGCCGTGCGCCAGGCGCAGGAGCGGGCCGCGCCGATGCTCAAGCGCGTCGCGAGCTGGGAGCAGTTGCACCGCGAGCTGGCCGCGATCGGCATGCGGTACGAGAAAAAAGGCTCCGGCGCGCTGCTCTACGTCGGGGAGCAGCCCATCAAGGCCAGCGACGTGGGCAGCCCGTTCAGCCTGGGCAAGCTGCAGAAACGCCTGGGCGACTATCAGCCTGCGCCCCCTGGGTTGCAGGTCGCCGCCGCACCCGCGCCCGAGCCCATCCGGCCTGCAGCGACCCCGGCGGCGACGTTTGCGCACTACGCCAAGGCACGCCGGGAATCTCAGGAACACGCCCAGCGCTTGCGCTTGGGAGTCAACGCCGAGTTTGTTGCCGAGCGCCGTGCGCTGGCCAAGACGCACGCCGCCGAACGCCAGGACGTTCTGGGCGGCGACTGGAGGGGCAAGGGCGTGGCCCTGAACGTCATGCGCAGTCTTCTGGCCGCCGAGCACGCTCGCGCGAAGGCCCGGATGATCGAGGACCAGAAAGCCCGGCGGAAGGTCGCGAGGGCGCCTGCGTTCCCGAGCATCGAGGACTGGCTGCGGCAGCAACATGGCCAGCAGGCCGCGCAGGACTACCGGCGTGGCGAGCAGGTCGGTGTCCTGCGTGCAGCCGGCGAGGAGCTGGAGCCGCCCACACCGCGCGGCATGCTGGCCTACCAGGGCGAGGCCCACGGCAACGTGGTGCGCTACACGCGCAGCACGGACGGCCGGATCGGTTTCATCGACACCGGCCCGACGATCCAGGTGGTCGACACCGCCCAGGACGCCCTTCAAGCGGCCCTGCAGCTTGCCGAGCAGCGCTATGGGGTGGTGAAGATCGAGGGCAGCGCCGAGTTCAGGGCGCGCGCCGCGCGTGAGGCGGCCCGTCTGAACATCCGGGTTGCGGATCCTGACCTGCAGGCCATTGTGCAGGCCGAGCGTGAGGCTATGCGGCAGCGCAAGTCCGAGCGTCAGCAGGGCCTGGATGCGCCACAGCGCGGGGCGGGGATGGGGCGGGGTGGGTGAGGTTCAAGCGGCCAAGACGACCAAGACGAGGAAGGCTTGGGGACAGTCTGGAGCGGTCGGGACGGCCGGCGCGATGGAAAGGCCGGTCAGCGCGGTGGCAGCGCGGCTTGGCGAGCGGCGGAATCCGCATGATTGGACAGTTCGATTCCTTCTGTCTTGTTCGCGTAAGTCCCATGCAGCGCGTCGTACTGGATTTGCGAGCCATTCTGGCGTAACTTGTGGGCCATGAATGCCGTCCTATCCCCCATTGAATCTGAGTTCGCCACGCAGGAAGAGGCGCAGGCGCATGATGCTTGGTTTCGTCAGCGCGTCTTGGAAAGCCTGGCCGACACGCGCCCGGCTGTGCCGCACGATCAGGCCATGGCCCGTATCCATCAGGTGATTGCCGATGCAGCGGCACGCCGCCAGGCCAAAGACGCCAGCTAGGCATGCTGCCGATCTACTGGAGGGAATCTGCCCTCGAGGGCTTAGCCACCATCACTGCTTTCATCGCCGCGCGCAACGAACCCGCTGCCGTAGCCCTGGCCGATCAAATCGAAATATGCCTCTGAACCGTTTTCAGTTTTTCCTGACTAACCCTTCATGATCAATGTGATAAGGGGTTGAATCATGAAAGCGACAGAAACCAACCTGCTGGAGTGGCAGAAACGGTATGGAACGGAAGAAGCCTGCGCCCAAGCGCTGGCGCGGCAACGCTGGCCGGAAGGGTTCCGTTGCCCGCGCTGCGGGCATGATCATGGCTATGTCATCAGCACGCGCCATTCCTGCGAATGCTCCAAGTGCCATTACCAGGCCTCGCTCACGGCGGGGACGCTGTTTCACTCCACCAATCTGCCCCTGGCCAAGTGGTTCTGGGCGATCGACCTGGCGGCCTCGGACAAGGGTGGCATTTCCGCCGTGCGTCTTTCCAAACAAATCGAGGTTTCCTGGATCACGGCCAGCCGGATGTTGCGCAAGATCCGCATGGCCATGGGACACCGGGACAGCATCTATCGGTTGCACGACCTGATCGAGATCGACGATGCCCTGGTGGGCGGCCGCCGCAGCGGAAAGCGCGGACGCGGCGCCGCGGGCAAGTCCGCAGTGCTGGTGGCGGTCGAGAACCGGGACAAGCGGGCACCTCGAAAAACCGCCCGGACGCTGGCATGATGTTGCCTGTGTCGGGGGCATGAGGAAGTGGAGATGATCAAGGTCAGTCTGTTCGCGGAGCAAGAACGCGAAACCAAGTTGGACAAGATCGGGGACGCGTGCGCGATGTCATTTTCAGAAGACGAATGCACCAGTTAATTAGGTGTGGCGGCTGTTGTGCGGCCAGCTCCTGACAGTCCAATATCAGAAGTGATCTGCACCAATCTCNGTCATTTTCAGAAGACGAATGCACCAGTTAATTAGGTGTGGCGGCTGTTGTGCGGCCAGCTCCTGACAGTCCAATATCAGAAGTGATCTGCACCAATCTCGACTATGCTCAATACTCGTGTGCACCAAAGCGAGGTGAGCATGGCGACCGACACCCCACGGATTCCCGAGCAAGGCGTGGCCACTCTGCCTGATGAGGCTTGGGAGCGTGCGCGCCGTCGTGCGGAGATCATCGGCCCGTTGGCGCAGTCGGAGACGGTCGGGCACGAAGCGGCCGATACGGCGGCTCAGGCGCTGGGCTTATCTCGGCGGCAGGTGTACGTTCTGATCCGGCGTGCCCGGCAAGGCAGCGGCCTCGTGACGGATCTGGTGCCCGGCCAGTCCGGTGGCGGGAAAGGCAAGGGGCGCTTGCCGGAACCGGTCGAGCGCATCATCCGCGAGCTACTGCAAAGGCGGTTCCTGACCAAGCAGAAGCGCAGCCTGGCGGCCTTTCACCGCGAAGTCACTCAGGTGTGCAAGGCTCAAAAACTGCGAGTGCCGGCGCGCAATACCGTGGCCTTACGGATCGCTAGCCTTGACCCGCGCAAGGTCATTCGCCGGCGGGAAGGCCAGGATGCCGCTCGTGACCTACAAGGTGTTGGCGGCGAGCCTCCTGCCGTGACCGCGCCGCTGGAGCAGGTACAGATCGACCATACGGTCATCGACCTGATCGTGGTCGATGAGCGCGACCGGCAACCGATTGGCCGCCCGTACCTGACCCTCGCCATCGACGTGTTCACCCGCTGCGTGCTCGGCATGGTCGTCACGCTGGAAGCACCGTCTGCCGTTTCGGTTGGCCTGTGCCTCGTGCATGTCGCCTGCGACAAGCGTCCTTGGCTGGAAGGGCTGAAGGTGGAAATGGATTGGCCGATGAGCGGCAAGCCCTTGCTGCTCTACCTGGACAACGCGGCCGAGTTCAAGAGCGAGGCCCTGCGCCGGGGTTGCGAGCAGCATGGCATCCGGCTGGACTATCGTCCGCTGGGACAGCCGCACTATGGCGGCATCGTGGAACGGATCATCGGCACGGCGATGCAGATGATCCACGACGATCTACCGGGAACAACCTTCTCCAACCCGGACCAGCGCGGCGACTACGATTCCGAAAACAAGGCTGCCCTGACGCTGCGCGAGCTGGAGCGCTGGCTCACATTGGCGGTAGGCACCTACCACGGTTCGGTGCACAACGGCCTGCTTCAACCACCGGCGGCGCGGTGGGCCGAGGCCGTGGCGCGTGTCGGCGTGCCGGCCGTCGTCACCCGCGCCACGGCGTTCCTGGTTGATTTCCTGCCCATCCTCCGTCGTACGCTGACCCGCACCGGCTTCGTCATCGACCACATCCACTACTACGCCGATGCGCTCAAGCCGTGGATAGCTCGGCGCGACCGCCTGCCTGCGTTCCTGATCCGGCGCGACCCGCGCGACATCAGCCGTATCTGGGTGTTGGAACCGGAAGGGCAGCACTACCTGGAAATCCCCTACCGCACCTTGTCGCACCCGGCGGTCACGCTGTGGGAACAACGACAAGCTCTGGCGAAATTGCGTCAGCAAGGGCGCGAGCAAGTGGATGAATCGGCGCTGTTCCGCATGATCGGCCAGATGCGCGAGATCGTGACTGCCGCGCAGAAGGCCACGCGCAAGGCGCGGCGCGACACGGATCGACGCCAGCATCTCAAGGCGTCGGTTCCGCCGAACAAGCCGACGCCGCCGGAAACTGATGTTTCCGACCCGCAGGCAGACAAGCAGCCTCCGGCAAAACCTTTCGACCAGATTGAGGAGTGGTAGCCGTGGACGAATATCCCATCATCGACCTGTCGCACCTCTTACAGGCGGCGCAGGGATTGGCCCGGCTGCCGGCGGACGAGCGCATCCAACGCCTTCGCGCCGACCGCTGGATCGGCTATCCCCGTGCGGTCGAGGCTCTGAACCGGCTGGAAACCTTGTATGCGTGGCCGAACAAACAACGCATGCCCAACCTGCTGCTGGTTGGCCCGACCAACAACGGCAAGTCGATGATCGTCGAGAAATTCCGGCGCACGCATCCGGCCAGTGCCGACGCCGACCAGGAGCACATCCCGGTGCTGGTCGTGCAGATGCCATCCGAGCCGTCGGTGATCCGCTTCTACGTCGCGCTGCTCGCTGCGATGGGCGCGCCCTTGCGCCCACGCCCACGGTTGCCGGAAATGGAGCAATTGGCATTGGCCTTGTTACGTAAGGTCGGTGTGCGTATGTTGGTGATCGACGAACTACACAACGTCTTGGCCGGTAACAGCGTCAACCGCCGGGAATTCCTCAATCTACTGCGCTTCCTCGGCAACGAGCTACGCATCCCCCTGGTCGGAGTCGGCACGCGCGACGCCTACCTGGCCATCCGCTCGGATGACCAATTGGAAAATCGGTTCGAGCCGATGATGCTGCCGGTGTGGGAGGCCAACGATGATTGCTGCTCGCTGCTGGCCAGCTTCACGGCTTCGCTCCCGCTGCGCCGCCCCTCGTCGATTGCCACGCTAGACATGGCTCGCTACCTGCTCACACGCTGCGAGGGCACCATCGGCGAACTGGCGCACCTGTTGATGGCGGCGGCTGTCGCTGCCGTGGAAAGCGGTGAGGAAGCAATCAACCACCGCACGCTCAGCATGGCCGACTACACCGGCCCAAGCGAGCGGCGACGACAGTTCGAGCGGGAACTGATGTGAAGCCAGCGCCGCGCTGGCCGCTGCATCCGGCTCCCAGAGAAGGCGAAGCCTTGTCTTCGTGGCTCAACCGCGTGGCCCTTTGCTATCACATGGAAGTGTCCGAGCTGCTGGAGCACGATCTTGGTCACGGCCAGGCTGATGACATGGATACCGCGCCACCACAGTCGCTGCTGACAATGCTCTCCCGGCGGAGCGGCATCGAGCTGGATCGGCTGCGTTGCATGAGTTTCGCCGGCTGGGTGCCTTGGTTACTGGACAGCCTTGATGATCAGATTCCTGACGCTTTAGAAACCTATACGTTCCAGCTCTCGGTGTTGCTGCCGAAACTCCGCCGTAGGACGCGATCTATCACGAGCTGGCGCGCCTGGCTGCCCAGCCAGCCATTACATCGCGCCTGTCCACTCTGCCTGAACAATCCGGCAAACCAAGCCGTATTGCTTGCGTGGAAGCTGCCCCTGATGCTGAGCTGCCCGCTGCATGGGTGCTGGCTGGAATCGTATTGGGGCGTGCCTGGGCGGTTTCTCGGCTGGGAAAACGCCGACGCCGACCCACGCACGGCCAGCGACGCGATTGCGACGATGGACCGGCGTACCTGGCAGGCACTGACGACCGGCCATGTTGAGCTGCCGCGCCGACGCATCCACGCCGGATTGTGGTTTCGGCTGCTACGCACGCTGCTTGATGAGCTGAACACCCCGCTTTCGGCGTGCGGAACCTACGCGGGGTATCTCCGCCTGATCTGGGAACGCTGTGGGTATCCGCTGCGTGCTGGGCAAAGTCTGTGGCGACCGTATGAAACCCTGAACCTAGCAGTAGGGTTGCAGATGCTGGAGGCTGCGGCAACGGCAATCAGCTTGATCGAGGTGAGGGATATAAGCCCGCCTGGCGAGCATGCAAAGCTATTCTGGTCCGAGCCCCAAACCGAGTTCACCAGTGGCCTGCCGGCGAAAGCGCCGAAGCCCGAACCCGTCAATCACTGGCAACGTGCAGTCCAGGCCATCGATGAAGCCATCATTGAAGCGCGGCACAACCCCGAGACGGCACGCTCGCTGTTCGCGTTGGCTTCCTATGGTCGGCGCGACCCAGCTTCCCTGGAACGGTTGCGAGCCACCTTCGTGAAGGAAGGCATCCCGCCGGAATTTCTGTCACATTACGAGCCTGATGGACCCTTTGCATGTCTTAGACAGAATGACGGGTTAAGTGACAACTTTTGACGGCCTGAGCTTTCCGGCGCACACTGTCACATAATCGAACGTATATGTGACAGGTATGACATGCTGATCGGCTACATGCGGGTATCGAAGGCGGATGGCTCCCAGGCCACTGACTTGCAGCGCGACGCGCTGATCGCTGCCGCCATCGATCCGGCGCATCTTTACGAAGACCAGGCATCCGGCAAGCGCGAGGATCGTCCCGGCTTGGCGAGCTGTTTGAAGGCGTTGCGTTCAGGGGATACCTTGGTCGTATGGAAGCTCGACCGGCTCGGGCGCGACCTGCGCCATCTGATCAATACCGTGCACGATCTGACCGGGCGCGGCGTTGGCCTCAAGGTTCTGACCGGCCACGGAGCCGCCATCGACACGACGACCGCTGCTGGCAAGCTGGTTTTCGGCATCTTCGCCGCACTGGCCGAATTCGAGCGCGAGCTGATCGCAGAGCGCACAGTAGCGGGCTTGGCCTCGGCGCGGGCGCGCGGCAGGAAAGGCGGTCGGCCTTTCAAAATGACGGCCGCCAAGCTGCGCCTGGCGATGGCGGCAATGGGGCAGACTGAAACCAATGTCGGCGACCTGTGCCAAGAGCTCGGTATCACGCGACAGACCTTGTACCGGCATATTTCTCCCAAAGGGGAATTGCGCGCGGATGGAATACGACTGCTGTCCAAGGTGTAAAAGAAAAACTGGCCTCTACATGGTCAGCACGGATTCGAGGATGAAGGCGCTCATCGCGGCATCAATTCACCTATTCACGCCGTCAAATCAGCTTTTTTGTACTGCCATTTGACGCGATGACCGCAAATTGATTGTAAAGGCCACCACAACGATGAATAACACAGCGAATTGCGCTGAGAGTGTTTGCCACGACGGATAGATGCCCAGCAGATCAATGCGTGGGATCGATATTGGGCTGGTATGCAATAACCCTGCTTCTTGCAGACCTGCGATGCCCTTGCCTGCCAAGACCACGGCAAGTATGGCCACCAGCAGTGAGCTGGCAGCGAAGAACTGGCCAATCGGCAGGCGCGCACTGGTGCGCAGCAGTATGACTGCCAGCAGGGCCAGGATTCCCATGCCAGTGCCCAAGCCCGCCAGCAGGGGCCAGCCATTTCCTTCTGTCCAGAGCGCTGCGTAGAACAGCACCGTCTCGAACACCTCACGGTAGACGGCGACGAAGGCCAGCGAAAACAAGAACCATGCCGTGCGCTTGTTCAGCGCCGACGACAGCTTTTCCTTGAGGTAGACCTGCCAACGACCGGCAACGCTCTTCTGGTGCATCCACATGCCCACACCCAGCAAGACCACGGCGGCAAAGAGTGACGAAAAGCCTTCCGTTAGCTCCCGGCTTGCCCCACTGACGCCGACCAAGTAAGTTGCCACTGCCCATGTAATGCCGCCTGCGGCCAGCGCGGATGCCCAGCCTGCATGCACGTAGATCAATACGTCTTTCCGTTCGGCTTTCTTGAGAAACGCCAGCATGGCAACGACCACCAGCAGGGCTTCCAATCCTTCACGTAGCAAGATGGTTAACGCACCGATGAAGGCCGCCACGGCATCGTCGTCGGAGGGAGCAAGCACCTTGTCCGCTTCATCCAGCAAGCCGCGCAAATGCAGCTCCGCTGTCTGCACATCGGCAGGCGAACCATTGGCTATCAATGCCCGGTAGGACACCATCGCGGCTTCGATCTTCTCGAACAGCGGCCGATTGCGAGTGGCCAACGCCGGTTCGACCGGCTCGAAGCCATCGAGGTAAGCAGACAAGGCTAGCTTGGTCGCACCTGCACGGTCGTCAGCCAGCAATGCCGTCACGCTCTCACTGAGTTTGGCTTTGGCAATCGCGGTGCCCTTCGGACTGCTGATATTCAGCGCGCTCGGATTGGCGCGCAAATAGGCCGTCAGGGCTCTGGCGGAAGGCTCATCCAGCCTGTCCGCCAAGACATGCTCAGATGTTTGCGTCAGCACATCCAGACTGACGAGCGTCTGGCGAACCTGCGCGTTGGCTTGCCAGAGCTTGGCTCCTTCGTCCTTGTCGCTTTGCGTATAAGGTAGCGTGCCAACAAAGAACGCCAATGCCCATCGGTCTTCATCCGACAACGCGCCAAAGCCCTGCATAGCGGTGCCCTGGACACCGTTGCTGATAATTTGGTGTAGCGCGAATAAGCTGCGCTCGCGCGCCCGCATGTGATCGGCCAGCGCGGTCGGCTTGGGGTTGAGGGATGCCGCTAGGGGGCCATCACCGCGCCCTTGCTGACCGTGACAGGCCGCACACTGGGCCTGAAACAACTGCCCTCCCTTCGCTAAGACCGGCATGGCAGTCGGTGCGACTGGAAACGGGTACGCCTTTTGCACCGCACTGGACAGCGCGTGCGCCAGTTTTGCTACGCTGGCCGGATCGGCTTTGGCAGCTACCGCAGCACGCAAAGCGGTCGCTTGTTGCAACAAGCGACCCTTGTCGGTCTGGTCAGGTAATTCTCCCAGTTGACGTTCGGCTGTCGCTGAAAATTCCTGCATTTCAGCGTACTCCGACGATTTCAGGACCACACCGTTGGCTACCGCGCCGCCGTAATCGACGGCGACGTAGTCCAGAAGTTGCCAAATCTGTTTGGCTTTGAGTTCGGTGGTGTTGGCTGCGTAGCTTGGCCCGCCGATTAACGAGCAAATCGCCAACAGCAAAGCCATCAGCCAGCGATAGGGTAATCGGCAGGGCATGGGAATTCTCTGGTTAAATCATTGAGAATGATTATAATTCGCAATTGATCCTGTGTCCATCCTCTTTTCCCGGGTCTGCATCTGCATGATGAGCAAAGCAGCGCCCGACGTGATCGCCACGTCAGCGAGGTTGAAGGCGGGCCAGTGCGCGAGCCGCCAATGGAAGTCGAGGAAATCAACCACCTGTCCACGCAACATGCGATCCGCCACATTGCCGAGCGCACCACCAAGGATCAGGCTGTAGCCCATCGCTTCGAGACGTGGCCGTTGCTGGCACAGCATGCGACCCAGCCAAGCAGAAACAACCAGACCCAACGTGATGAAAAAGTAACGTTGCCAGCCGCCAGCGTTCGCCAAAAAGCTGAACGCCGCACCCGGATTCAGGACGTGAACGAGGTTGAAAAACGGAGTGATTTCGACTTGCTCACCGTAGGCAAACGTGCGAATGATGGCGAACTTGGTAAGCTGATCTGTCATGACAATAGTGGCGGCCACGGTGAACCAGATCCAGGCCGACGTGCGACGAGCCGATTGCCATACAGAGGCGGCCAGCGGAAGCAGCCACCGGGCGAGTGCCGTGCAGCTCCATCCCAGCGCCCACCCCGCCAACACATCCGCCGGGAAGTGCATTCCCGCAGCGATGCGCGACCAGCCGACCAACGTGGCATATAGCACCAAGCCGACGCGACCATGGCGGCCCATCAACGGCCAGAGTGCACCGACCACCAGCGCGGCATAGGTGGCATGCCCGCTGGGCAGGCTGTAGTGAAGCTCTTTGTCCCCGATGACGCGCACCAGCTCGCCAAGGACGGCAGGCGGGCGTGGAAAGTCGAACCATAGCTTCAAGACGGTGGCGACCAATAACGCCAGCAAGAAGGCCGCGCTAAAACCAATAAGGCGATGCCGAACGGCCGTGCCACGCGCCGCGTTAGTAGCCGATTTCGACCACCACCACAGACCCAACAGCATCAGCGGCGCTGTCCAGTAACTTCCCACGAGGCTAAAGAACCATGCCAGTGGTTCCAGCGTGGCGGGCGTGCCTGTGTTAATGACTTGAAACAACGCGATGTTCAGGCCACCCCAGTCATAGAGAAAGAGTTTCCAGCTCATCGACGCAACAGCCTCAAGCCGTTGCCGACAACAAGCAAGCTGGCACCCATATCGGCGAACACAGCCATCCACATGGTCGCGTGACCCGTGAAAGTGAGCACCAGAAATACCGCCTTGATGCCAAGGGCCAGCACAATGTTTTGCATCAGCACCTGTGCTGTCGCACGCGACAGACGCACGAAGGTCGGAATCTTGCGCAGGTCATCGTCCATCAGGGCCACGTCGGCGGTTTCAATGGCGGTATCTGTGCCTGCCGCTCCCATTGCAAAGCCAATGTCCGCACGCGCCAAGGCCGGTGCGTCGTTGATGCCATCACCGACCATGCCAACCTTGCCATTTCTGGACAATTGCTCCACTTCGCGCAGTTTGTCGTCAGGCAGTTGGTTGCCTTGCGCACGGTCAATGCCAGCTTGTGCGGCAATGGCCTGGGCCGTGTGGGGGTTATCGCCGGTCAGCATCACGGTGTTGATGCCCAGAGCATGCAGCTCGGCGATGGCTCTCCTGCTGCTGTCCTTGATGGTGTCCGCAACGGCGAATAAGGCATGTACCCCTTTTGCGCCTACCAACATCACGACGGTCTTGCCTACGGTTTCCAGCGCCGCGATGCGCTGCTCCAGCTCTGGTGTGCACTGCCCCAGCTCTTCAAGCATTCGGTGGTTGCCCAGATAGTAGGTCTCCCCGTCGATTTG
This sequence comes from Thiomonas sp. OC7, assembly GCF_900634595.1. NCBI lineage: Bacteria > Pseudomonadati > Pseudomonadota > Betaproteobacteria > Burkholderiales > Thiomonas > Thiomonas sp. OC7. The sequence continues at coordinate 29,488 of NZ_LR131954.1, forward strand.
GCCTTGCACACCCCGACCGGGCAGCGCGCTGAACTCGGCCACGTCGAGCAAGGCAACTCCATCCCGCTGCGCAGCCTGTGCCACCGCCTTGGATACAGGATGATCGGAGCGGGCCGCCAAACTGGCAGCGATACAGCGGCTATCGGAGGCGAGTGCGTTGCCCCATGCGACAAAATCGGTTTGTGCGGGCTTGCCGTGAGTGACCGTGCCGGTCTTGTCCAGAGCCAGCCAGCGCAGCTTGCGGCCTTCTTCCAGATAGACACCGCCCTTGACAAGAATGCCGTGGCGGGCAGCGGCGGCCAAGCCGCTGACGATGCTGACCGGCGTGGAAATCACCAGGGCGCATGGGCAGGCAACCACCAGCAGAACCAGTGCACGGTAAATCCAGTCCATCCATGCCGCGCCCATGAGAAGCGGGGGTAGCAGTGCGACGGCAATGGCTAGGGCGAACACGAGAGGCGTGTACCAACGGGCGAACTGATCGACAAAACGCTGGGTCGGTGCACGGCTACCTTGTGCAGCCTCTACTGCGTGAATGATGCGGGCCAAAGTGGAGTTGCTGGCCAAGGCAGAGACGCGGTACTCGAAGGAACCAGATTCGTTGATCGTGCCCGCAAACACCGGATCGCCGGGGGACTTCTCGACCGGGAGGCTTTCGCCCGTGATCGGGGCTTGGTTGACCGTGGAGCGTCCGTCTAGCACCTCGCCATCGAGCGCGATGCGCTCACCCGGTTTGACCCGGACTCGGCTGCCAATGGCGATTTGCTTGGCACTTACCTCTCGCCAAGTGCCGTCAGGCTGCTGCACCGTGGCCTGCTCCGGGGTCAGGTCGAGCAGTCCACGGATGGCGTTACGGGCGCGATCCAATGACTTGGCCTCGATCACCTCGGCCAGCGCGAAGAGCACCATTACCATCGCAGCTTCGGGCCAGTGGCCGATGAACATAGCACCCGTGACGGCAATCGACATCAGGGCGTTCATGTTGAGGTTACGGTTCTTGAGCGCGATCCAGCCCTTCTTGTAGGTGGACAGCCCCCCCGTCAAGACCGCGACAAGCGCCAGAATGACGACTGACCAATGATTGCCGTCGTGGAACCAGTAGACCGCTTCGGCCGCCGATGCAGCGATGAGGGAAATGCCGAGCGGCCACCAGTTGGTCGGCGTTGTCACAGGGGACGCGGATGGCGACGCGGCCACGGCCTTGTCCTCGACCTGCGCCTCGAATCCGAGTGCTTGTAGTGCCACAAGCACATCCGGCAGAACCCCGTCAGCATGGCGTACCGACAACGTGCGCTGCATCAGGTTGAAATCGAGATTGGCAACCCCGGCCACGGTGCCGAGCTTGTTGCGGATCAACGCCTCTTCGGTCGGGCAATCCATCTTGGCAATGGACAGCTTGGTCGTCTGCCCGGCCGACGCCTCATCCATGCGCACAGCTTGCATGCCGATGGCCTTCAGTGCCTGCTCAACGGGAGACAGCGAAGGCAATTCGTGCCGCACGGCCAAGGTACGCTGCATCAGGTTGAACTCAAGACCAACCACACCCGCCAGCCCAGCCAGCTTGCCTCGGATCAGCGCCTCTTCCGTGGGGCAATCCATGTTCTCGATGCGGTACACCGCTTGAGCCGATCCGGTTGCCAGCGGGGCTTGTGCCGTGGGTTGGATGATTGGCCCAGTCGAGCAGCCACACCCCTTTGAAGCGCATTCGCTCATGGATAACTCCTTCAAATCGTCTATTCAGCCTCCATTAAAAACTCTATAGTCGCTATAGAGTCAAGTGAAAAATGGAGATTGAGGCATGGAAATCAGAATTGGCGACCTCGCCAAGCGCTCTGGGTGCGAGGTCGTGACCATCCGCTACTACGAAAAGGAAGGGCTGCTGCCGAAGCCAGCGCGAAGTGGTGGCAACTTTCGGTTGTACAGCGATGTGCACATCGAGCGTTTGCAGTTCATTCGTCATTGCCGTTCGCTTGACATGACGCTGAGCGAAATCAGGATACTGCTGGGCCTACGAGATAACCCTGCTCAGGACTGCGGCGACGTCAATGCACTACTGGATGTCCATATTCGTCAGACCGAAGAGCGCGTGGAAGCGCTGTTGCAATTGAAGCGGCACTTGCTCTCGCTGCGTGAAAAATGCTCGGGCGCTCGACGAATAGAGGCATGTGGCATCTTGCAAGGTTTATCAGATTGCGATCATCCGGGATGCAACGCATAGCATGAAGTGTCTCGCACGCCGACATTGGCCTGCGATTTTGGGCTCGTGAGCGGCCTGCCTAATTGGCATCGGAGAAGGTCGTGCGGCTGACTTCTGATATTCCGTGCTGTCGTCTTCTGAAAATGACA
>NZ_LR131955.1:0-9355 GCF_900634595.1 Thiomonas sp. OC7
CAGCGGCGAGGGGGGGCTTCGCCCCCCAACCCCGACCGGGCGCTGGGGCGCCCTTTCGCCTCGGCGCAGAAAATGAGCAAACGGCGCGCCCATAATCGCGTTGCGATTATGTTCACGCCCTTTGCGTCATTTTCTTTGCTCGACTCATTCGGGGTTGGCTCCCCCCAATCCCTCGCCTAGGGGCTCGGGAGGTCGGGGCTGGACGCCCCGCCCCCGCTTCGCGGTTCCCCAACAGCATTCGCCTGCGGCTCATCAAGCCAGGCCTAGACAGATCGAGGAGATATTCCGTTGGGATAATGCGGGGAGTGCACTTAACGGCAAGACGCCGGAAGGTATGGGGTAGGCACTGCGGTGGCGGGGGTCGTGCCGCCTGGGGCATTGGTGCAACTCCAGGTGATTGAATTCGCACCGCCGACGCCGGAGAGATAAAGCGTCTTGCCCTGAATGGCGGAGTTTGCTTTGGCGCCGCCGTAGGTCACGGTGACAAGCACGCCGCTGCCGGGATTGCTCACGCTCAGGCTCGACACATAGTTGCCGGAAATTGAACTGGGCGAGGGTAGGCCGATGGAGCCATTATTCGCAGGAAAGCGGCTGTTCTGCGCGTAGTAATCCCAGATGCCGATCCGCGCCCCCTCCATCAGGCTCAGACCTTCGGTGAGCTGGGCGCGGATGACGTAGGTCTGATAAGCCGGAATCGCAATTGCCGCGAGAATACCGATGATGGCTACCACGATCATCAGCTCAATCAGGGTGAAACCGCGATGGCTGCGCATGTGGCCTCCGGGTGAAAAAAACCCGCCTCGCGGCGGGTTTCTGGGTGAAGAAAGAGCTGGCTAAGAAACTAAACCGGACCCTGTTATTTCATCTAGCTTAGGTACCCGTACAGGTTGTCGCCGAGCCCAAATATTTTTGCGCGATGGTCGATGTGCATGTCCAAACGAACGTATTGTCGGCGGTAGTACCGGTTGCCGCAAGAGCAGGCGGTGTGAAGGTGATTGTTTTTCCAGCGATGTTTGCATTCACGCCGGTTGCATTAAACGTGTAGACAATTGCGCCGGTGTCGGCGGTTACGGTTGCAGCACCATATTTCCCCGTGATGTTAAGAGAAGCGGCAGTCGGTTTCGTGGCTGCGCCGGGGTAGGCCCCGTTGTTCTGAGCGTATTCAGCGATAGTCGTTTCTGCGCCAGAGACTGAGCTGAAAGCTTCTGAAACTTGTGCACGGGCAATGTAATCCTGATACGCCGGAATCGCGATGGCCGCCAAAATACCGATAATCGCCACGACGATCATCAATTCGATCAGCGTGAAGCCTTGTTGCAGTTGTTTTTTCATCTGAAACTCCTGAGAGTGAAAGTGCTGTAAATCAAGAACGGTAGGGTAAAAAATCCGCAGCCGGGGCGAAACAAAGTCTGGAGATGCTGCGTGCCCCGAGCTGCGGTGGACTGACATCACCCCCCGATGGGCAGGAGGGATAGAGCACACGCCGTGCCAAACCCGTTTCGTGAAATACCACACACATTAGGTGAGCCGCGCGGAGTGAACGGGCGGTCCGTCGCGGCATTTGGGCGACAAAACTTCGGGTGTCGGCCGATTTGACCGACATGGCCTAGGTGGTGTCGGCCTAATAGCCCGACATGGCGGAGAAAACCGGCGACGATCCGCGGCTGCGAACCCTGCACCGATGCGGTTGGGCTGCTCAAAAGCGGCGCTCGCTGGTGGCAACGCGAAACGCCGAGTTTCGAGAAGCTGGACGATAGGCGACCATCAGAATAGGATTAAATCCTATTCATGTGCTTTGGAGGCCGCTATGCGAACCACACAACAACTGAGCATCACCCTACCTAACGACATGGCGGATGTGGTGAAAACCAAGGTGCGGACGGGCGAGTACGCCACCGAAAGCGAAGTGATCCGCGACGGCTTACGCGCCCTCCTGGCGCGTGATCGAGCCGTTGAAAGCTGGCTGCATCACCAGGTCGGTCCGGCCTACGATGCGCTCAAAGCAGACCCTTCCCGCGCCGTCACGGTTGACCAGGTGCGCGCCCGCCTTGCCGCCGAACACGCCAAGGTGCGATGAGCTATCGCGTGGTCTTCTCGCCCGAGGCCGAGGAACAGCTTGCAGCCCTGTATGGCTACATCGCCGCCGCGGCCTCTGCCGACATAGCAGCGCGCTACACCGAGGCGATTGTGAGCTACTGCGAGAGTCTGCGCACCTTCCCTCTGCGCGGCACCCTGCGCGATGACGTCCGGCCCGGCCTACGCATCACCCACTACAAGAAACGCGCCGTCATCGCCTTCGATGTGGACGCCGAGCTGGTGTCTATCCTTGGCGTGTTCTACGGTGGCCAAGACTACGAAACGATCCTGCAAGACGACTCCGAGGACGGCGCGGCGCACGGAGTCTCTTAACGTACGATTTTTTCCGTTTTCTGAGGCGAGCCCAAAATGACCGAAACAACCGAGAGAATCCGCGCCTGCAGTGTGCCAACCGCCGCGTTGCTGCTGGATCGCAGCGAACGCACGCTGCAGCGATGGTGCGAGGACCGCACGCTGCAGGTGGTGCACCGCGATGCGCGCAGGGGCAGCCGCCAACTGGTGAATCTGGCGCAGGTGCTGGAGTTTTTCGGGCCGTATTCCACGCCAGACTTTGCAGCTCTGATCGAGGCTGCCGATGCGGGGAGCGCCGAGGCGGAAACCGATCTGGGCCTGGCGCTTTTGCAGGAAGGCCAGGCCGTGGCCGCTGTCGCCTTCTTCTAGCGCGCCGCGCGCCAGGATGACCCGGAGGCGATGCACTGGCTGTATCGCTGCTACCGCGAGGGGCTGGGGATCGAGCGGGATGAGAATTTGGCGATGATGTGGCTGCACAAGGCGGCAGCACTTGGCCACGTCATTGCGCAGGCGCAGACTTCAGCCTTGCGGGACTTGGCCGTGCAGCAGTTGGCATCGGGCGCCGCCGCCCGACAGGCGGGGTAAATGGCGCAGACGCGCAAGGCGCCGCCCCCACCCCCGCAGCCTCCCGGAAGGCCGCGTAAGGGAGAGGTGCGGGAACCGCTGTCGGATGCGGAGCGGGCACGCCGCTATGCGGCCAGAAAACGGGCCAAGGCGCGCAACGCGGCCTTGGTGGCGGTGACGGTGTATCTCTCACCGCAAGCCACAGACCGGCTCACCGAGCTGGGCATTCGCCGCCAGGCCACGCGGGCCGAGGTGCTGGAAAAACTCATCCTGCAGGCTGATCCGTTCGCGCGGGAGTAGGCGCAGAAGAAACGGCTCTCTTTTTGGGGGGGGCAGCCCAACCAGGCACTGAATGTACCAAAATTTGGTACATTCAGTGCCTCAACAGGAGATTGCTCTCATGAACCGAAACACCTCCGTCTCCCTCGGGACGCACTTCGTCAGTTTCATCGATTCCCAAGTGCAAGGCGGGCGCTATGGCACGGCCAGCGATGTGATCAGGGCAGGTCTGCGGCTGCTGGAGGAGCACGAATTCAAGGTCAAGGCGCTGCAAGATGCGCTCCGTGCAGGTCTTGAATCCGGCGAGCCGCGCACGGTTGACTTCGAGGCGTTCAAGGCGCGTAAGCGGGCAGGGCTTTCGCCGCAATGAAGGCGGTTGCGTTCTCGCCAGCGGCAGAGGCCGACCTGGGCGAGATTTGGGACTACAGCGCCGATAAATGGGGGCCAGACCAGGCCGACGACTACATCGATGCCATTCGGGATGCGTGCGATGCGTTGGCCCAAGGGACAAGGCACGGTCGCCCTTCCGAGGTGTTGCCCGACTTCCAAAAGTACCTGTGCGGCTCGCACGTGATTTATTTTCTAGACTACCCCGATCATTTGGACGTGATCCGCGTTCTGCATCAACGACAGGACGTCGAGCGGCATCTTTAGCCCATGCCGGGGCCGCTGTCCCGCGTCGCCAGGCTACGCGGGCCAACATCAATCTTCATGCACTCACATCTTCATGTGAGTATGGCTTCATCGCTTCCATGATGAGCTCGGTCAGCGTTTTTTCTTCCCGCAGAGCGCGCGTTTTCCAGACTTGCCGCACGCGCTTGGGCACGTTCAGATTGATGCGGACGATTTCTTCCTGCGTGACGGTTGCGAGTGGAAGAGTCGGGCGCACTTCATGCAGCGGCTTGGATTTCAGAGCCATGATTTCATCTCCAATTCTTCTATCAGTTGATTCATCTCCTGCTTCGCATGGGCATCGGCCAAGTTGTAGACGCTCAGCCCGTCGGTGAGCGCCTGCGCGAAGACCACGCGATTGCCAATTGAGTGCTCCAGCATGGAAACGCCGTAATCGTTCCATTCCCCGGTCAAAACCTCCTTGGAGAGTTTTGAGATGCCACTCACACGGTTCACCAGAAACCCCGCATCGATCCGTCCGCCAACATCGATCTTTTGTTGAATGAGCTTGACCGCAGCGGCAGAGGCCCAGATGTCGGCTCCGCTGGGTTGAATGACAACGAGGGCGGTTTGCGCAATACGCACCACAGCCGCCGTCATCTTCTCGGCCTTTGCGGGGGTGTCGATGACCACCAGGTCGGCCTGGATCGAGGCCAGAGATTGCAACATTTCAGGGCGATCCAGGGCGACGACGGGGGGTAGATCGATGCCTTCAGGCGATGCGCTGCGCCAATCCCTGCTGGTGCCTTGGGGGTCAGCATCGACCAGGACGACGCGCCGCCCCCGAAGATGCAGGGCGCTGGCTAGGTTGGTTGCAATCGTGNCGGCCAGAAAACGGGCCAAGGCGCGCAACGCGGCCTTGGTGGCGGTGACGGTGTATCTCTCACCGCAAGCCACAGACCGGCTCACCGAGCTGGGCATTCGCCGCCAGGCCACGCGGGCCGAGGTGCTGGAAAAACTCATCCTGCAGGCTGATCCGTTCGCGCGGGAGTAGGCGCAGAAGAAACGGCTCTCTTTTTGGGGGGGGCAGCCCAACCAGGCACTGAATGTACCAAAATTTGGTACATTCAGTGCCTCAACAGGAGATTGCTCTCATGAACCGAAACACCTCCGTCTCCCTCGGGACGCACTTCGTCAGTTTCATCGATTCCCAAGTGCAAGGCGGGCGCTATGGCACGGCCAGCGATGTGATCAGGGCAGGTCTGCGGCTGCTGGAGGAGCACGAATTCAAGGTCAAGGCGCTGCAAGATGCGCTCCGTGCAGGTCTTGAATCCGGCGAGCCGCGCACGGTTGACTTCGAGGCGTTCAAGGCGCGTAAGCGGGCAGGGCTTTCGCCGCAATGAAGGCGGTTGCGTTCTCGCCAGCGGCAGAGGCCGACCTGGGCGAGATTTGGGACTACAGCGCCGATAAATGGGGGCCAGACCAGGCCGACGACTACATCGATGCCATTCGGGATGCGTGCGATGCGTTGGCCCAAGGGACAAGGCACGGTCGCCCTTCCGAGGTGTTGCCCGACTTCCAAAAGTACCTGTGCGGCTCGCACGTGATTTATTTTCTAGACTACCCCGATCATTTGGACGTGATCCGCGTTCTGCATCAACGACAGGACGTCGAGCGGCATCTTTAGCCCATGCCGGGGCCGCTGTCCCGCGTCGCCAGGCTACGCGGGCCAACATCAATCTTCATGCACTCACATCTTCATGTGAGTATGGCTTCATCGCTTCCATGATGAGCTCGGTCAGCGTTTTTTCTTCCCGCAGAGCGCGCGTTTTCCAGACTTGCCGCACGCGCTTGGGCACGTTCAGATTGATGCGGACGATTTCTTCCTGCGTGACGGTTGCGAGTGGAAGAGTCGGGCGCACTTCATGCAGCGGCTTGGATTTCAGAGCCATGATTTCATCTCCAATTCTTCTATCAGTTGATTCATCTCCTGCTTCGCATGGGCATCGGCCAAGTTGTAGACGCTCAGCCCGTCGGTGAGCGCCTGCGCGAAGACCACGCGATTGCCAATTGAGTGCTCCAGCATGGAAACGCCGTAATCGTTCCATTCCCCGGTCAAAACCTCCTTGGAGAGTTTTGAGATGCCACTCACACGGTTCACCAGAAACCCCGCATCGATCCGTCCGCCAACATCGATCTTTTGTTGAATGAGCTTGACCGCAGCGGCAGAGGCCCAGATGTCGGCTCCGCTGGGTTGAATGACAACGAGGGCGGTTTGCGCAATACGCACCACAGCCGCCGTCATCTTCTCGGCCTTTGCGGGGGTGTCGATGACCACCAGGTCGGCCTGGATCGAGGCCAGAGATTGCAACATTTCAGGGCGATCCAGGGCGACGACGGGGGGTAGATCGATGCCTTCAGGCGATGCGCTGCGCCAATCCCTGCTGGTGCCTTGGGGGTCAGCATCGACCAGGACGACGCGCCGCCCCCGAAGATGCAGGGCGCTGGCTAGGTTGGTTGCAATCGTGCTCTTCCCGGTGCCGCCTTTTTCATTGAGCAGTGCGATGATCTTCATCGGTGTATGTGAGCACCTGAGTGTTTGAAGATATGAGTATATGAGGACTTGTTCGGAAAGTGTGTTGGATATTTATGTATCGAGGTTGAGCTGGCTCTGGTGCTCTAGGGTAGAGGCCTCGGCGGAAGTCGTACGGCGGCGGTACTCCTTGATGAACATGACACGATCTCCCTTGAAGAACAGTGCCGGGTTCACCCAGAACGAGCTGGCGGTTTTTGCAGCGATGAAACCTTTGGCAAGCAACTCTTTAAGACCGCGCTGAAAAGTCTTCTCGGACATGCCGATATCTCTGCCAGACAGCCCGCCATCGAACCAAAACAGTTCAACGCTATCGGCATAGCCGCCTCGCATGGGTGTCTTCTGATACTCGTCGAGGACGGCCTGGAAGACTCGCTGTGCCGTTCTATTGAGTCCGTAGGCGGCACTCACGCCGGCAGCGAAGACCTTCACGAACTCAGCATCGTCTCTTTCTTCGATTTGATGAATGGCGGACACCCCAACGATTTCGCCAGTTCTTGAGTTGATCAGGTCTTCGCCCCGCCCTGCGCGTACCAGCCGACGCTTGATCGTCAACGCCTGGGACTCGACGAGGGGATTCACGGTCGGGCTGTAGTCCAAATTTCTGAGATTGATTGAGGGAAGATCGGACATTTTTCGTGGCTCAGTTGTCTATCGGTGGACGTAGCATAAACGACCTAAAGACAAAAAAACATTATTTTTTGTCCCGGAATGTCCTGCGTTTGTCTTTCGAGGGTTCAAAGTTGTCTCGACGCTCTAGCAACCACGCGGGTTGCAGCGATTTCCCTTCTCTCTCTTTGTTTTCCCGCGCGAACAGAGGAACTAAAAGTGCCCCCGCAAGCGGGGACATCACGGCGCTTCGCGCCTTGACGACCCCGGTCCGCAGGGGGCGTGCCGCCCCCTCTCCGCCCGGTGGGCGCGGACTCGACCCCCGGGGGCCTAGCAGCCCCCCAGCGCGCTTTGCGCACTGGCTCCCCCCGCAACCAAAAACGGCTTAGCAGGGTTGTGGGTTTGTGGGTTTGTGGGTTTTGATCTAAAGGTCTCAGTTAGCTCGACGCCTCAGCGTCGAGCTGGGCCTGCGGCCTCAGCCGCAGAGCACGCCTCAGCGTGCGTGCCCTCCTGGGCAAGCGCGTTGCGCGCAGCCCATTCATGGGCCGTAGGCCCACACTTTTTAGGATTTGGTGTTCAAGCGCCGTTGAAGCGCTTCGAGGCGCTGTTTGACTTCCGGTGATGGGCCGCAGGCCTGCGGCTGCGGTGTTGCGTCGTTGGCCAGCGCAGAGGGTAATTCCAGGCCCAAGAGGCGGGCGACGTTGACGGGATAGGGCTTTCTATTGCCTAGATGCTCCAGGGCCGCTAGGGCGCGTTCTGGGCCCACCTGTCGCAGAATCCATTGCCATTCCCTCTCCGCTCGGGCGTTCGTCAGCAGTGGCTCGGTCACAGGAAGCCTCCTAGCGCGTTCAGGTCCTGCTTTTTATGCTGGATTTCTTCGTCGAGCTGGTCCAATTCTTCCTGGCGCTCGCCAATGGTCTCTCTCAAGGATTCCAGCTCGTTTTGAGATGCTCGGATTTGCTGACGGATTCTTTCGTGCTTAGCCTCGGCATCCATTTCCCTTGATCGTGCCTGCTGGGCACGGTCTTCGGCCTGCTCGATGGTTTGTTTGGCTTGATTGAGTTTCTGTTGAGCCGGTTCGATCCAAGCAATGACGCCCCGCCAAAAAACCAAGAATCCTAGGCCTGCGGACATCAGCACAACCGATAACTTCCCAGATAACGCTATCCAGTAAGGCCACCCGCCGCCGGGAAAGCCGGCATCAATCGCTTGTTTTCCCTCAGTCATGATGTTTCCAGGACAGAGGTTTGCGAACACCCCAAGGGCCATGCAGCCTTGGTACAGGCTGGCGGCGTTCTGATATTGGGCAGTCTTGGCCGTCAGACTGGCGATTTGCTGCTGCAATTCTTCGTTTTGCTGGGTCAGTTGCTTGACCTGGTCTTGCAGGTCTTGCGTGTTATCGCATCCCGCGAGGGACAGGGTGAGGGTGAACGTCAGAAGCAGGAGGACGACTATTCTATTTTTAGCCATTGTATTCTCCCGCTAACCCACTCCGGAACCTCGTATTGCCGGTCAATATGCCATTTTGATTGCGCGTCTTTTTTCCAGGCATGCACCTTTTTTCCGGGTTCAAATGCCGCTTTATATCGTTTTAGGATCGCATCAGAATCGCTGATAATTGCGCAACTATTAAATCTCGCCGGTTTTTCTTGGGTTGCTTTAAGAGATAGAATGATTCCAAGGACAAAATCATCCAGCTTGCGTTCAAATTTTGCCGTTAATTCGATTTCAACGGCCATCGTTCTACTCTCTGAAATGTTCCACAAAACATCCGGTTGTTTTAATTGGCGCTCTGATTTTTCGGATAACTCTTGTGGCGTTTTGAAGTCTTGAATAGCACCGGAATTCAGATTCTTGATGGTGGCCTTTTGCGCAAGCAAGTCATGCCTTAATAAAGCCTGATTCACCTTATACGGGTTTGTGTTGTAATCTAATAAATTTTCTCGGAAACGTTCGACTTCTGCAATTCCCGTATCCGACAATGTGACGATCTTGGCGGGAATATCTTCTACGATGCTGCCCGCTGCCGTCTTCGTTTCGACCATCAAGCCCGACTTAACAAGCTTGGCCGATAACCCGCGGCGCTGGGCTCCGGATAGCAGATCGATCGTACTGGGTGAGCTCCAGCCCCAGCGATAGACCCAATCGAGCGCGAGCCGGATACGCTCACGGCCGAGCTCCCGGGTGGTTTTTCCAGAGTCTGTAAGCGCCTGCCTAGCCTCTGCCAGGCGCTGAATCTTGTCAGTGTTTTGCATGCGTTCAATATTGCAATCGATCACGCAGATAGTATCGCATTGAAGGGTACGTGAT